>CAVORV010000080.1:0-38952 GCA_963698685.1 uncultured Alphaproteobacteria bacterium | reverse complement strand
GATCGTCACCTCGTTCCAATAGGGGTTCGACTGGAAGTCGCCGTTGTCGTCGCGGCGGCCGTACTCGGCCGCGATGCTGACCCGGAGGGTGGTGCCGACTTCCTTGCTGACCTTGCCGACCCGGCCCATGATCTGAAATTCCGCGAGCAGTTCTCATCGGGTGTCTCCTTTTGTAAGTGTTTCGGTGAAAAACGGCATGCCGACGGTCGATGCGATCAAGCCGAAAAACGGAGGGTCCGCCTGGCGGAAGCCGTTTTTCTGCTTCTTTGGAGCCCCGGGCCCGCGCCCCGGCTGGTCGCGAAGAGACCGTCGAGCGATGTTCCGTTTGAGAAACACGTCAAAGGAGACGCCGGGAACCAGGCGTCATGGAATTCCGGATGGGGCGGGATGGCGCGAGGGAAGTCCGCGCCACGCGGGTTGCGGGCGCCGCCGAGGCCGCGCTGGGAAAACGGCGGCTGTCGAACCTCTGGAACGGGACGATCTTCTGAAGGTCATCAAACGGGCCAAGGATCGCCCGGTGATCTGGTCGACGCGCACGGCGCTCCGGCGGACGGGAGAAGGACGGTCTGACCGCTACGCGGCGGTCGCATCCGGCGTAGTCGAGTGATGGCGGAGATGGTTGCTGACGGGATCTGATCGTTTGTGGCGGGCTTCACGGCCCGGCCAGGAGATCCATTCGCCCAAGGTCGACCATGGGGACGTTTCGTTCCGGGCGTCTGATATTCGACGGTCATGGCTTGAAGAGATCATGGATGCGGTCGAGGTATATGGCCATCGCGACGGTGAGGTCCTCGAGGTCGGCCGTCTCCGCCATCACGCGGACGCTGCTCCAATGCGGCGTCTGTCGCAAGGCTTGCGGCGCGGGGCAGGGCCGGGGTGCCGGGCCGCGTTCAGGGATGTCGAGCGCGTCGGTCAATGGACGCGGAAGCTCCGCGACGTCCGGCGCCTCCGCACGGTTCGAAGCCGCCGATTTCCTGATAGCCTCAAGCAGCGCGACCATTTTCAGGACGCGGCAGTGGTTCGTGTCATTTTCGAAAGGCATGGCTCTTGCTCCTTTGCAGGCGGGTGATGTGCCGGGATGCGGGTTCGGGTGTCAGTCGCCGTGGCGCTGTCGTGGTGCGGGCCGGGAGCCAGGACCGTCAGGGGCGGCGCGGACGATCTTCCAGGAGATCGACGAAGTCCCCGTCGCAGACGGCGCACCGCATTTCCGTCGCGATCTGCTGGAGCCGCACGTACGCCTGATAGCGGTCGTGGAGCCTGTGCGGGGCGATGCGCCAGCGTTTTCCGCAGCCCATGCACTCGGCGTCGATCGCGTCCGCCGCTCCGAGATCCTCGAGCCGGATCGCGTATCTTGGGCCGAGGATGACGGGCTCGTAGGGCATGGGCGAACATTGCGTGAACATCATGCGAGTCGCCAGAGGCCCCGTGTCGGCCGAGGGTCGACGCGGCGGCGTCAGACAGGCGATCGTCGCCGCGTCGTATGATGGATCTCATCGCCCGGGCGGGCGCCTCAGTCTCTGACCGAGACGCTGTTCAGGTGCTGATCGAAGACGGTCTGCGCGACGTGACGGGCGTATTCTTCCCCGTAGAGATCCCGGCGCTTCTCAAGCGAATTCCCGCGTCCGTCGACGACCTCGAGCCTGAAGACGTCGCCCTGGACGAAATCGTCGTAGGCTTGCAGCTCGCCGAGACAGCGGTATTCGGCCTGCTCCATCGTCTCGTCACGTTTGCCGTCGGAGAGGGCGTCCGCGCCGAAAGCGAGCAGAAGGCGCTCATGGGTCGCGAAGGCGTAGCCCGCGATCCTGTCCTCGTCGCACCAGGAGCGCACGAGGACCGCGCCTTTCGAGGTCCTGGTTTTGAGCAGGGGCAGTATCAGCGCCATGTCGGGCGTGATGGTCGCCTGGAACTTCGAGCGCGACGGCCAGTCGTGGCTGTCGCCGAGACCCTCCGTCCAGGTGACGATCTGGAACAGATTGTCATCCGCGATCCTCGGATTCCTCGGATGGGGATCGCGGGCGAGTGAAAGTGAAAGCCCGGCATCGGTGTCTCGGATCTGGTACATCGCCTGAATCCTTTCGCTGGCGTTCTTGTTTTGTTTATAGGATTTAGGCGCTGAATTGTCGATGCTTTATGCGTTTCTCCGAACCTCCGTTGTTGATTTTGGGGTCCATTGCGGGACGGTGTGAAATCCTACGTTAGCGGGAGAGCGGCCGTTCGCTGAACCGGCGGCGAACGAAGGCTTCGAGCCCTCTTGAGACCTTCGGACAAGGCACGGTATTAGATCCAAAGGGCGGAGAGCAGAAGTTCGCTGCATTTCCACGACCAGAAGTTTGATCGTTCGAAGTGGACCTTCGCGCCTAGCCGGAGCCAAGGGCTTCGGGGTTCCGGGCGTCGTCCGACCGGGCTATCCGGTCAGGATCGGCCGCAATGCCTCGGTTTCGACGTCAATGAAATCGAAGAAGGCCGCGACGCGGGGGGTGTTGCGAACGTCCGGGTGGGCGAGGATGCGCCAGGGTCGCGTCAGCTCGGGAATCGGGCCGAGGACGCGGACGAGGTCGGGTTCCTTGTCGCCCAGTGCCATCGGCAACGCGGCGATACCCACGCCCGCCCTGACCGAACTGATCAGGCCCAGGATCGAACTGGCATGCGATGCGATCACCGCCCTTGGAGCGACGTCTTCCAGCCATTGCGTCACGCGATGCCCCGCCATCGAGGCGTCGAGCGCGACGATGGGGAAGTTCCGGATGGCGCCGACGTTTTCCGGCTGGCCGTTTAAATCCACGAACTGACGGCTGGCGTAGACGGCCCAGAGCGAATCCCGCAATCTTTCGTCCGATCAGATCGCCATCGTCGGTGTCGCCGGACCGCAGGGCCACGTCAGCATCGCCATGGGAAAGGTCCATGTACTTGTCGCTGAGCACGAACTCGATCCGCAGACCGGGATAGATGTCCTCGAACTTGTCGATCAGCCCCGCCTTCGTCAGCAGGTACATGATCGGCTCGGGACAGGTGAGGCGGACGATGCTCCCGGCCTGGTGCGCCATGCGTTCTAGGTGCTGCGCCAGGTTGTCCGCGGCGCGTTCCATTGCCTCAGCGTCGGGCAGAAGCGCCAGCCCGAAGGGCGTCAGGCGATACCCCGTCGGGTGGCGGACGACCAGCGGGCTTCCCAGCGAGGTTTCAAGCTCTCCGAGGCGGCGGTGCACGGTCGACTGGCTTTTCTTCATCGCCCGGGCGGCGGCCAGCGTGCTGCCGTTTCGCGCAACCGCCAGAAAGTAGCGCAAGTCATTCCAGTCCAGCATGGCTCGGACCCCTTGCAGAGCCGCGGATGGCGCGGCCGGTTTATGCAGATCTGACGAAATCCCATCCAAGAACGCTGCTGCCGCGAATTGGGCAAGGGCAATATCTTGATTTTTGACAAGGATAGCAGACCTTGCGCGCCTTGACACCCTCACCTGAGGAACCAAGCCATGTCGTTTCGGTACATCGTCGGCGCTGCCGTTTTGGCAGCAAGCCTTCCCCAACTCGCTCTCTCGGCTACCTGCCTCCCCTACGCTCCGACCTCTTTTCCGGCTACAGGCACCTGCGTCAGCGTCAGCGCCGTCACAATCAGCGGCAGCGTTGCCACAGTGGGCGTCCCGTCACCGCCGCTGGGCGGCCCAAGCTCGGGTCCTTCGGCGTCGAGCGTTCTGGCGGGGGGCGTGGGCGTCGAGGCCAAAGCCTCGGCCTCGGCCAGCGGCGGCTTGGTGCGCCTGACCGCCTTCGCGAGCGATGGCGGAGGGGACGCGACGTCAAGCGCCTCCGACCGCGCGGCCGCGGGGTTTTCGGACCTTGGGCCGATCCTGCTGCCAGGCGCGCTCCCTGGTGCGCCGATCCATGGAATGGTCACAATGGAGATCGACGGCACGCACACGGGTTACGCCGGACTGGGGTCCGCCTACCCGCATCTGAACGTCGCGTGGACCACGGCGGCCGGGGACTTCGGCGGCTCGTTCTACAACATCGATCGGCCGGAGAACGGCGGTTACGAATTCAACTCGTTCGTTGGAGACAACATCTTCGTGTCGCTGGGTCTCGAGGTGTTCGCCGATGCCGTGCCAGGTCATCCCTTCGAGTTCGCCGACTACGGCAACACGGCCCGGCTGTTCATAGACTTCGCGTCTCCGGATGCGTTCGTCGACGCCGTCAGCGGCCATGACTACCGCTCAGGGCCCCAAATCTTTTCTCCGGTGCCGGTTCCAGCGTCCTTGCCGCTGCTGCTGACAGGGTTGGCCGCTCTGCTCTTCGGCCGGTCTCCCAGGTCTCGTTCCCGCCGGTCCTGATGCTCCCTGTTGGAGCTTCAATTCGCAAACCTTCTTTCGAGAAAAGGACCATTGCCATGTCGCTCGGTACACCCCTCCTCCTTGCCGCAACCCTTGTATGTCTTCCGGCACTTGCACTGGCTGAGGATGCGGTTGCGCCCTTGCCCGCGAATATCATCGATACCGTAATGTCCGGGATGCCGACCGCGCCCCTGCAAGAGCTTCGCGTCTTGAGGGCCGAGGTGCTTCCGGCGCAGGTCACGGTGCACCATACGCACCGCTTCCCGGTGACCACCTACGTGCTGGACGGCGCGATGACCTTCACCCTGGCCGGCCGGGGCTCCGTTACGGTGACAGCTGGAGGAGCGTTTGTCGAACCGCCCGGCATCGGGGTGATCGGGGAAAATCCCAGCGCCAGCGTCCCGGCAAATGTCGTCATGTTCTATGTCAGCGATCCCGCGACGCCGTTTCTCGACCTGGTGAACTAGAATGGAACCAAGAATCATCGATACCGGCACTGGCGACACGGCGCGGCAGTGGGATCGGGCAGCCGCAGGCTGGAACTCCCACTCACCGCTGATCCGCGCCTGGCTGCGGCTGGCCACGGATGCGATGATATCGTCGGCTGGCATAGGCCCCGGAATGCGAGTGCTGGACATGGCGGCCGGCGCGGGCGACCAGACCCTGGATGTCGCCGCCCGCGTCGGCCCGGATGGCAACGTGCTTGCGGTCGACCTCTCGCCAAAGATCCTTGCCCTTGCCGCCGCGAATGCGGCCAAGGCCGGGCTCGGCACTGTCGAGACCCGCGTCGCCAGTGCCGAGGACCTGCCGCTGGAGGATGCCGGGTTCGATGCCGCGGTCTGCCGCCTCGGCCTGATGCTGATGCCGCGGCCCGAGGTGGCGCTGCGCGAAATCCGCCGCGTGCTGAAACCGGGCGGGCGTCTGTCGGCGCTGGTCTTTTCCGGGATCGACAGCAACCCGTGTCTGGCGATCATGATGCGGGCGGCGACCGCACATGCCGCGCTGCCGCCACCGGATCCCTACCGGCCGGGCAGCCTCGTCAGCCTTGGCAAACCCGGTCTCTTGCCCGATCTTTTCCGCCGCGCCGGGTTCTCGCATGTGGTGGCGACCCGGATGGCGGCGCCGATGGTCCTGCCAAGCCTTCGGCACTACACCGATTTCGTCCGTGACAGCGGCGCGCCCGTGGTCGCCCTGCTCGAACGGCTGGACCCCGCGACCCGCGCGACGGCCTGGGCCGAGATCGAGGATCGGCTGGGCGCCTTCACCACAACGGACGGCTGGCACGGGCCGAACGAACTACTGCTGGCGACAGGTGTCAAATGACAAACGGTCGCCCTGTACTTGATACGGGAACGCCTGCGGCCCGGCGGCCCCGGCCGACGGCACGGCGGATCGCGGCGCTGGCACTGGCGGGCCTCGCCTATTCCGGGCTCGTCCTTGGCGGCCATTGGGTGGCGCAACGTGCCGACATGCTGCTGTCCCCGCGCTTGCCCGCGCCGGATGACCCGGTGATGACCGGCGTGCTGGTCGCCGCGGTCGCCACCTACATCGTCGCGACCGCGCTACCCTTCGTGCCCGGTGCCGAAATCGGGCTGACGCTGATCATGCTGCTGGGCGCCCGCATCGTTCCCGTCGTCTACGTGGCTACGGTCGCCGCGCTGGTCCTCGCTTTCCTTGTCGGACGGCATGTGCCGGAACGCCAGCTCTCGCGCCTGTTGGCGGGAGTGGGCCTGCGCCGCGCGGCCAAGCTCGCAGCGGACATTCGCGGCATGGACGAGGGATGCCGGCTGAGGCATCTGGCCGCTGTGGCGCCGACGGGCTGGTTGCCCTGGGTGCTGCGGCACCGGTTCCTGGGACTTGCCCTGCTGATCAATCTGCCCGGCAACACCATTCTCGGCGGCGGTGGCGGCCTCGCGCTGCTCGCGGGGACAAGCCGCACCATGTCGCCGTCCGCGTTCACGCTGTGCGTTCTGCTTGCGGTCAGCCCGATCCCGATCGCGGTTCTTCTGTTCGGGTACCTGCCCTAGGCGCCGTCGCCACGTTCGGCGATCGCGCCCGTGGCCTCATGCACTCCAACCGGTCGGCATCCGCCCACCGTTTCATCGAAAGGAACCGACATCATGTCGACCCTGCTTCACTCCAAACCGAAGGGTAAGCCTGCCAGACCGGTCGTCGCCAAATCCCCGACCCTGGATCTGGCCGAATACGGCGACCTGATCGCCGAGGCGCTGCGCGAGGCGACGCGTACCGGCCGGGTCGAGGTCACGGGACCGGTCGCCAACCGCGCCGCCATCAACGGCGTCTATTCCCTTGCCCGCTGGCAGAGTCCGTTCAAGGTCCAGGGTAATCGCGGGACCTGTTGGGCCTTTGCCGGTGCCGCCGCGCTGGAGGCAGCCTACCTGCGGAAATACAACATGCTGATCAATGTCTCTGAACAATACGTCTTTCATATGGGTAAAGCCTTTGCCCTTAACCGCGATGCCGCCGGAAACGTCGCGTCGCCGGTCGAGAACAATTCATCGCTGACAGGGTTCCAGGGGTCGGGCGACATTGCCAAGAAGCTGTCCGAGAATGCCGTCTGCGGCGAAATTCCCGCCGGCTACATCGACAGCCAGTCGGCGCTCGAGGCGATCCTGCCCCAGATCGGCCTTCCCGGCATCGCCAGCGTTGTTTCCCAGACCGATTTCGACGCCCTGGAATTCTGCGAACAGAACATACCGCTGCTGGCGCGGGTGAACTGCCGCTATCGCGCCTCGGGATGGGGAACCATCGGCAACAATCCCTCGGTCAGCGCGATCGAGAACGTCATCCTGAGCGACCGCGAGGTCATCGCGGACGTGACCCACAAGACACCGACCACAGGCGGCCATGTCCTGCTGATCATCGGCTTCGACCGGAACCGCAAGGTCTTCTTCGCGAAGAACCACTGGGTCGAGAACGACTTCATCGAGATCGCCTATGCCAACGATCCCAACTGGTCGATCAACTCGGGCTGGTATATCACCGATGTCGTCGACCCGACCTTCGTCCAGTCGCAGGCCTGCTGGCTGGGCAACTGGCGCGTGACCACGGCCGAGGGCGAGTTCCGGCTGCTCCTGCGGCGGTCCGAGGATTTCGCGAGCCCCGGCACCGCGACGCGTTTGGGCACGGCCTATCTGGCCGGCGGTGCGCACGATGTGAACGGCGAGTTTGCCAACGGCGGCGCCCATCTGACGTTCTACATCGCGCCTTCGACCGCTCCCACCCAGCCAGGCGCCACCACCGGTCAACAATTCAACGTCGATCTGAACCTCCACGACATCTACAACGCCAACGGTTTCTCGAATTTCCCGGTGTCGATGACACGCTTCAACTCCCGGTTTGCGGCGATCTTCGACAGGTCCGGGACCGATCCCTGGGTGTCCCGGCACCGGATCGACGCTGCGACATACCAGGCGACCTTCGATGCCCTAACCAGGGTGGGCTACCGCCCGACATGGGTCAACGGCTACTCCGAGGGAATAGACGCGCGGTTCAATGCGATCTGGGAATTGCGCGGCGGGCCCGCTTGGGTCGCGCGCCACGACCTGACCGACCAGGACTATCAGCGCCAGTTCGACGACCTCACTCGACAAGGTTACCGACCGCGTTGCGTCAGCGGCTATGCCCGGAACGGCGAAGCGCGCTATACCGCGATCTGGGAGCAGACGGACGGGCCCGACTGGGCCGGGCGTCACGGGCTGTCGCGCAGCCAGTACCAGCAGACGTTCGATCAGATGGCCGCGGACGGGTTCAGCCCGGTACAGGTCTCAGGCTATCGCGTAGGTGTCGATGTCCGGTTCGCGGGCCTTTGGGAACGCCGCCCCGGTCTGGAGTGGATCGGTCGCCACGGTCTGACATCTCTGCAGTACCAGGACGCTTTCGACAAGAACTTGGCGGCCGGGTTTTCGCTGGTGTCCGTGTGCGGCTACTCGGACACGGGTATCGCACGCTTCGCCGCAATCTGGCATCGCAGCCCGCAGTCCGAATGGCGGGCGTTCCACGGCCTTGACGGTGATGGCTACCAGAGCGCGTTTGAGACGCTTACGTCCGATGGTCTTCGCCCAGTCTCAATTTCCGGCTATGGGGACGGCTTCTACCCTGCATGAAGAATGGTCCTGGTCCTTTCTTCTGACCGACGGCGACGGCGAGGCATCGCCGTCGCCTTCCCTTGCTCTGGCTGCCAGAAGGCATGCTGGACCTTGATTCAATCGGAGGTTTTCCGGAGCCTGATGGCAAATGGTCCGCATTACCGGGAGCTGATCAGCCTCGGTTGCTGCGGTCGGGCACGAATGTCGGCTTCGGGCCGGAAAGTCCCGCACTGCCGACAAAGGTTATCCGCTGACGACGGTCGGCTGCGAAGATGGACGACCATCGCCACCATCTTGCACAAGGATACCAATCCTTGGTATCCTTCGCGTAGGAGGCCTGCCATGCCACGCAATACGTCCGTGTCCCTAGGGGACCACTTCTCCAGCTTCATCGACGAGCGCCTCGGTTCAGGCCGCTACAGCAGCGCCAGCGACGTCGTACGCGCGGGTTTGCGTCTGCTTGAGGAGCACGAGGGCAAGGTCGACCGCCTGCGGTCCGCGCTCGTCGAGGGCGAGACGTCCGGTCCGGCGCGGCCGTTCGACGTCGAGGCGTTCATCGCGCGGAAGAACGGCGGCTGACGGGTGCCTCTCGCCCGCCTGTCGCCGGCGGCCGAGGCCGACGTCGATGAGATCTGGGACTACAGCAAGGAACGGTGGGGGCCTTCGCAGGTGGACCGCTATGTCCGGGATCTCGAGGCGACCTGCGCCGGGATCGCGGAAGACCGCGTGTCCAGCCTCTCGGCCGAGGACATCCGCCCCGGCTACCGCAAGGCGGTCTGCGGCTCGCACATGATCTACTTCCGACAGGGTGGCGACCACATCGAGGTCGTCCGCATCCTGCACCAGAGCATGGACGTCGGCCGCCACCTCTGACATCCGACGCGCGGGCGTCTACCAATTGGCCGCTCCGTGCCCAAAAGAGACCCTGCGCTGCAAACGGATTTCACCGCGAGTTCGCCGAATTCGCTCTTTCCCGATACCACGCTGATCGCTCTCCATCCCTCTCGAAGTACCGAATCTCGAAGATACGCGCCTCATGCACGACCTGCGGCCATTTGCGGCATCCATACTTAGAGGGGATCTGGCCCGGATGTCGCTGAGCAATCCACTGGGCGGCCCGCGTAAGAGGCACCCATCCATCGACTGCCAACTCGCCGGCTGCTTCCCGCAAAACGCGTACGATGCCTGAGTCTAAGCAACCCACCCAATCCACCGTGCCATCCAGAGAAGTGCCATTAACAATGAATTCGCGGACCTCGTCCGACTGAAGCCGCTCGACGGCAAGCCGCTGAACACGCGCCATGTCTTCAGCCCATTGCCGGAGTCGCCCGAGGTCGTGGTCGATCCGTCCGTAGGCCGCGATTAGGGCGTCTTGCGCATCGCTCCATCCGTCCAGGCTCCAGAGATCGTGTTGGTCGATGAAGTGGTGAACCAAGCTGTGGCGGCGGCGATGTCTTCCGCCATCACCCGGCACATGATTTTGGTCCGGAGCGTCCATCCCTTCGTCGCTTTGTCCTCGGCCAGACGCCGCAGCGCCGCGAGCCGACGCCCGCCGGCGAGCACTCCCCACTTCTTCCCGGTCTTCTGGACGATGAGCGGGTTGAGGAGCCCGAGAGTCCGGATGGACGCGGCGAGATTGGCGATGTCGTCGCTCTCGTAGGCGTCCGGCGAGTTGGCTCTGGCGTTCAGCTCGTGCGGCGTCAGATCGTTCAGCGCCACGTCGATCGCGGTGAGGTCGGGGGTCATGTCGATGTCTCTCATGGCCGGATTGGCCACACCCGAAAAAAAGCCCCCTTTTTCTCTCCGGGATCGGGGGCTTTTCCGTCGGGGGCGACGAGCGATCGGCGCGCCGCCGTCACCAGTCGGATGGAAACAGGATCGTCAGGACGCGGGCGGTCTGAGCCGGATCGGAGGGGTCCTCGGAGCCGTATTCGTAGCTCCGGTCGTAGGCGTCGATCTTCCACCAGACTTTCGTTTCACCAATGCGGATCGATCCGAAATCATGGTGCCCGTCCGGATCGTTGTCCTCCGAGAAATCGGAAAAAAACCCGACCGTGCGTCGGCAGGTGTCCAAGAAGAGCGTCCCTTTTTCCGCCACGGCGGCCGTGCAGACCAGTTTTCCCTCCAGCCGGGGCACGTCGTCGGGATAGGGTGAGCCGAGACAGACATGGCGTCTGAAGGCGTCGTTGTGCGCAGCGACGATCGCGGCGTCCGGAGCGTGGATGATGTCGTTCATGGTCTCTCTCCTTCTTGTTGGGGACCACGACGAAAAGAGGCCGCCCCGATGTCTCGGAGCGGCCGGAGCGGTGGGGCAGGGTGTGGTCAGAAGATCTCCGCGCGGACCTCCGACCGACGCTCTTCGAGAAGGCGCGTGGTTTCGAGGACGGCTTCGATTGCGCCCTTCCTGGTCGTAGCGGGTCCGATCGCCTCCGCGATGTCGGCGTCATCCCAGCACTCGACGATGAAATCCCATCCATCTGTCTGGTAGTTCTCCAGTGCGTGCGCGCGCACGGCGGCGACGAGTTCCGAAACGGTATCGCTCATGGTCTCTCTCCTTGTTGTCCGGGACCAACACGCCGAAAGGCAGCCTTTCTGCTCTCGATGCGGTGACTTCCCGCTCACGGCACCCGGTCGAGGATGGTGCGGACGGCTCCATTCTGGGTTTTCCGTCTGAATCGCCGGAGCGTGCCGGTCAGGCCGCTGCGGCGTCGGCCTGTCGGAGCGCGCCTTTCTCGGCCGCGTCGACTAGATAATCGACGGCCCGCTGGGCGTGGGCCGCGGCTTTGAACAGGAACCGTCTGTCGCCGCGCAGCGTCTTCAACCACGATTCGATGTAGGCGGCATGGTTGTCGATGTGCTCCGAGACGAATCCCATGCGCTGACCCATCAAAGCGGAGGCGATTTCCGCAACAAGTTCTTCCTGCGCATAAGCACTGTTGCCAAATATGGACGTTCCGAAACTCCTGTTCAGTCTGGATTCGGTTTTCGTCCAGTGAACGTGTTCATGGGCGAGTGTCGAATACATCAGGGTCGCGGTCTCGAAGCGTTCGAGCGGCGGCATGAGAATCCGGTCGAGCGACGGGACGAAGCAGGCGCGGTTTCCCGCGAAAACGACGTCCGCGCCGATCGCGTCGAAGAACGCCTCGAATGCGGGAATTGGCTCCGGGCCTGCCGACGTCGGTTTTTCGGGCTCCGGATACCACTCGGCGTCGAGGCCGTCGATCTGCTCGACGTTGAACACGCGGTAGTTCTTGAGAAAGCGGTAGCCGGTGGCGCCGTCGCCCTCGTCGACGCCTTCGTTGGTGTCGTCTGATTGGGCCGCGGTCCGTCCGGTGCCGTAATAGACGACGACGCTGGATTTCTCCCCCTTCCGGACGCAGGCTCCGAGCGATTTGGCCTGCTGGAACGTCATCCAGGTGGGCGCGCTGTGTCCTTTGACAGCCGCTCGGAGGCCGAGAAGGAACGCGTTGATGCCTTTGTAGGGTTCTCCGTTGTTGCGCAGAGGCACGCCGCCGCCTGCAATCTTCCAAGGTTGCCGCCAAGGCATCGTGCCCTTTTCGAGAAGAGCGATGATTTCCTCGGTGACAGCCTGGGCCGCGTCGAATCTTTCCTCGGTCCGTGCCATTGGTCGCGCCTTTCTTCCAGGGTGAATGACACTCGGAAAAAAGCCCGCTTTTCCCTCTCGTTCGGAGCGGTGGCGGCGAGATCTCAGGCTGGCGGCGTCAGGACTGTCCGGAGGGCCTTGGCGGGGCCTCGAGGTAACGTGTGGCCGTGTCCAGACCTTCCAGGTAGCGGTGCCGGCGCCCGGCTCGGCGCGCGACCGCGTGGAAGAACGCGCTTTCCTGTTCGGTCGTCCGAGGATCTTCGGCCCGTCGCTTCGCGATGGCCTCGGCGGTCGATCCGAGGTCCCATGCCATCTGGTCGGCCAGACGCCGGATCTCATCGCGCCGCCGGAGCGCGGTCCTCAATCGGCCGATCATGCTGAAATCAGCCAAGCGATCTTCTTCCCGCATGAGCGAAGGCCGAGATTTCAATACGGCAGCTTTGGCTCTGGGCTGCCGTCCCGGCAGAAGCACTTGGAAGCCCGCTTCCGATAAACGAACGGCCGGGCGGCGGTCCATTCCTTTGTCTTTAATCAGGAATCCACACATCGCGCGAACGGCCGCTATCGGTGTGCCGTCTGCATCCGAACGCGCCGCACCGCAGTGGACCGATGAGCGCCCGAAGCAAACGTTTGAACTTATTGAAGAGACCGCGGCAGCTCGCTCAGCGAGCGCCACGAAGTCGAACCTTCACTCAGGCAGTCGCGGCGGCGCGTGCCGCCGCGATTTCCGCTGCCTCCTGTGCGCGAAGGTCCGGTTCCGTCCGAGCGGCGTCCAATACCTCGCGAATGTCGCGCAGTCCTGGAAGGAGCGACCCGATCCGTTCAGCCGGGATGGACCGGGCAAGATCCGCCATGTCCGGAACCAGGAGACCTATCGCGTCCTCCCGGAACTTTCGCCCGGCCTGGGTGATCCACACGCACTTCGATCGCGCGTCGGAAGGGTTCGGTCGCATTTCCACCCAGCCCCGTTTGGTCAGGAGCCCCAGCGAATGGCTCATCGTGGTCTTCGGCACCTGAAAAGCGCGCGCCAATTCCAGCGGAGTGCGCCCGTCGGCTACACGGATCAGGTGGTTGAGGATCGAGAAATGCGAAACGAGAACACCGCGCGGCAGGCGGCCCTCGAACAAGGTGCGGCTCAGCTGCTCGATGATCCCGATCTCGTTGAAGAACTCGAAATAGAGACGCGGGTCGTCGCGATCAGGCAATCTTTTCCTCCAGCGGCCACCGGGGTGCGGGGCCGACATCAGGTCCGTAGCCAAGGCGCGCCCACATTTGCACGGTCCCGCCATCGGGCGCCAGCCGTCCATGGATGTCGCGGTGGAGCGCGCCCATCTCCGGATACTCCTGGAGCGCCTGACTCAGCGGCTGCGTACCGATCCCGAGCGCGGTGGCGGCGAGATTGATCCGAACCCAGTCACGTCCCGCGGAGAGCTGGTCCATGCGCGTGTTGCCCTCGGTCACTTGCCAGACATAGCCCATGGCGGTGTCCGTGTTGGCGTAAACGGCGGCGAGGCCCTGCCGGTAGGCGGTCGAGCCGGTATCGAGAGCGATCTCCCTCGTGAAAAGTCCAGCGCGTGCCAGACCTTCGAACACGGGGCCCGTGAAGTCGATGCCGTCCGGGCTGGCATCGACTTCACGTCGCCCGATGCGGAACAGATCAACGCTCTCCCGGTAGGTGCGTGGGGTCTCGATCTCGATCCGAAGCGCCTCACGGCTCAATGCGCGCAGTTCCGTGATGTCGGATTCCGCGATGGTCGTTCCGACCATCGTGCCGTGGATCGCTGCCGCCTCGAGGGTCTGCAGTTCCGCTGCTTGCAGCGGGCGGGTCGTGTCGAATGGCTCCTTGAGAGAGCGTCGGTGGGGAACCTGCGCAAAGAGCGCGTCGGGTCCCGTGTCGCTCGGCCGGAACCTGCAGACGGCGACCGGACGCGTATCGAGAGCGTCGGGATCGGAGCCTTCCGGAAAGAGTTCGGTATCGACCGCCAGCCCGTCTTCGAGCGCCGCGATCCGCAGAACCTCGAGGAAACAGCCAAGGCCGATCGTGATCTGGCGGTTGAATGGATCGGTGTGAGGCAGAAGTCGGGTCGTGTCGACGTGGAGCGTCGCCGTATCCGGCCGTGAAAGGTCCACCATCCAAGGCTGCCTATTGTGCGGGTTGGGAGCAAGGATCGCCCAGCTCAGCGCCCGCATCCGCGGGTCGTCATAGCTGCCGGCGCGCTCCCACGGCAGTTGCGCGGTCGTTGGCGGTCGAGTGATGTCGTAGCCGAAGGCGGCTGTCGCCGCGACGATCGTGCCGCCTCCGATGAGTGCGAGCGTCTTGCGGCGGGAAAGGGTCATGGCAGGCTCCAAAACAACGATATGAAACCAACTAGTGCGATATGGTACTGTATGCAAGCCTGATCTGCTTACTGACACGTCAAGAGGCGCAGGTTCAGCTTTGTACGCGACCCGGTCATCGGTTTCCTGAACCTCGCTGCGCTCACAGCGAATGGCCGTTTTCGTTGCTGCGCTGCGGCGTGGTGCTCGGATGGGTCAGGGCGACCGGCTTGCTGCGCCAGCGAAGGCCGCGGTCGGTCCAGCGACCAGCCTCGCGCTCCGGCCCGCATCGGAAAATCTTCATCTGTGCCGTCGTTCGTGGCCTTTTCAACGAACGGCCGCTCTCCCGCTTAGCGTAAGGTTTCCGCACTCTCCCGCAATGGACTCCTTGATCTCGACGAGTTTTCAGTCGGGCAGGATGCCGCCCGAGAAACTTCCGCGCATCACGGGAGAGGCGTATTCGTTCGCCTGTCCGGGTTCGACGGTTATCCGCATGATGTAATCGAGCCGACCTTCCGGCCGTTGCGGATTGGCGAACCTCGTCTCCGTCCGAATGTCGCCATCCGTGTCCATGCGGGTTTCGGTCCACATGCCGTTGTGGCAGGTCGCCGGGCCGGGGATCGGATCGTCGATGCCGGTGTTGATGTGAACGAGCGAGCCGTCAGGGCAGATGTATCGCTCGGGGTCGCCGCTTTCATATCTGCGAAACGAGACGTCGTAGCCTTCATATTCCGCGCCGCCGTTCATCGTGCAGATCCCGAACGGCGTTTCGGGCGGGAAGCTGGTGACACGATCCACCATGTGATCGTAGGCGTCCGAGCACTCGGGAGACGGGAAACCGCCGGCCATGCAGAGGATGACTTCGCAGTCCATCGTCGAGGCGTGGGCGGTCGAAGCCGCGAGCGACGACAGGAAAGCCGAGATGACGGCGGCGGTTCGAAGGGTCGGCCTCATTGGAGAGTGCTCCTTGGCAGGCTGCGGCGCATCAAATCTAACACAGGCTGGAGCGTGGAAGAATCCGGATTTTCGTGCCGGCGCGGCCGGGGAACGAGCTTGCGCGGCGTCTCCGACGCGCTCCGGTTCGCCAAGCCGAAAATTGACGCCGCGATGTTCAGTTCTCCGGCTCTGCAGGCGCGTGTCAGCGACCTGAGATAGCCGCCCGGAGCCCGCAGCGGATCATCCGGGTTGTCGGCTCGGGCGTAGGTGATAACCAGGCAGAACGTGGTGAGCTGCGGTCCCATGGTCTCGAACGCCTCGCGATAGGCGTCATCGCTGATCCCGTGCATGGGGAGCAGGGCCTGAACGGCGCAGTCGAAATCGTGCACGGTGAGGTCCCGCCCGGCTCCACGCTCGATGTCGAGCTGCCAGCGGAGGGGTTCGGGGCAGATCGCATAGAGACGCTCGGGCGTGAGGGTTTCGATGAATTTGTTCTTGCGCGCGGCCTCCGGCCTCGCATCCTTTTTTCCCCGGCCCTTCCTGGCCTCGTCAGAGGCCGGGTCTTCCGAAAAGTCTTCCGAGGGTTCACCCGAGGTCCGCTCAACTCTGCCCTCGCTACAGGACAGATTAGAATCTTCCGTTGAATCTTGTATATGGGAGGGGAAGTTTCGGTGCGGTTCGCCGGAAGTTGTTTCGATTTTCGAGAGGAGATCGGTCACGTCGCGCGCCAGCGCGCGGGCTTCGGTCTCGTGGGTTCGCAGCGCGTCGAGCGAGAAGGTTTTGAGCCTGTCGTTCGAGGGCCAGCCGCTGACGGCGGTCATGACAGGCGTGACGATCGCGGCCGATGCCTCGATGGCGGCCAGCTCGCAGAGCGCCGATCTGACGTGCCGCAGGTGGGTGCTCCGCAACCTCCTGAGCCGCGCGTGCTCCTTTCGCTCTCTTTCCGCCGTGTCGGCCATCGATTGCAGTCGGTCGAACATGGCGATCGCGGCGCTGAAGAATATCCCGCATTCCGGATGCCCGGAACGCGCGCCATTGGCCAACGTGCGCTTCTCGATCAGGCCGCGCGCCATGAGGGCCTTCTCGTGCGTACGCAACTGTTTCGTGGAGAGGCCGATCTCCAGGGCCAGCTCCGTCTGGCTGACGTAGCAGCACGGCTCGCGGCTCGGGGTCCTTGAAGTCGGACGGTCTCGTCTTCCCGATCATGACGCGGAATGATCGGATGACGGAGGCTCTCAGGCGGAGCCGTGTCGAGAGCCGGTCAAGGCATCGGCAGATCGCCTCGCGCTGGACGGCTCCGGGAAGCGTCGGGAAGTCTCCGCCATCGTGGTGGTAGATGGAGAACGTCTGGTCAGTGGTCCTCATGTCCTTGTCCTCATCTGGAGTGAGGCAAGGCGTCGCGCGGACAGCACTTCTCCGGTCGCACGGAATGCGTTGTTTTTCTTGATCGTGCTGTGGGGCGGGTGCTAGGATCATTCTCGACCAGTCAGTCGATCAAGGGATTGCCGTCCCTTCGGCCCTGAAGAACCCCCCGTTTGGCGCCCGCCTTGCGGGGGTTTCCGTTTATGCGGGGCGCTTCGCCTCCTTTGTTCGTTTCGCTCGATTGTCGGACGGAGCCGCGGACTCTGAACGCCTGTCCCAATCGTGGCGTGTTCGCGCGCGATGGCCCCATGACTTCGGGAAGGGCGACGCGCCGGACGGCCGGGAACGACATCCCGTCATCCTCCGGGGAACATTCGTCGGTGGGCTTCCAGCACTTCATTGATCTCCTCGGTCGCGCTGGTTTGAGCGGCGGCGAGGCAGTTCAGGTAGGATTGAGCCTCGTTGAAGTAGGCTGAGAACTCCGCGCGGATCAGGTCCTCGAAATCCCGCACGTCGTCCGGTGACGCGTCGGTCATCGGGTGGAGCGGCGGCACGCAGTCCATCGAGGTCGTCTGACCGACGGCGCCCGAGGTGGCCGCGAGCGTGGCGAGGATCGCCAGTCGCGTCATTCGGCGCTCCCGACGTCCGTCTTGAGGATGCGGTAGATCGTCGATCGGCTGACCCTCAGGGCTCCCGCGACCTCTTCCTTTGACAGACCGGTTTCGATCAGACGATTGGCCTTGGCGATAATCTCTTCGTTCGTCTTGCGCGGACGCCCGCCAAGTCGCCCGGCCGCGCGCGCGGCGGCGAGGCCGGCACGGGTCCGCTCCAGCGCGCGTTCCCGTTCGAACAGCGCCAGCGCGGCGAAAACGTGGAGGATCGACCTGCCCGTCGAGGACGTGGTGTCGATGCTTTCCCGAAGGGAACGGAACCCGATGCCGTTCTCATGCAGCGTGTCGATGCGTGAGATGAGATCGGCCAGCGTTCGTCCGAGGCGGTCGAGGCTGACGACGATAACGGTGTCGCCGGTCTGAACCGTTTCCATCAGCTTCGACAGGCCGGGCCGCGACCCGTCCGCGCCACTCGCGACGTCGCTGTACATTCGCAGTCCCGGCGAATCACCCTCAAGCTCGTCAACCTGTCTTTTTGTGCACTGGTCGCGGGCCGATCCGCGGACGTAGCCGTATTCGCTCATAGGGTGTCCCAAAACCCCTCGATCAATGAAATTCGTTCCAAATCCCGTTTCTCCTTTGCGTTGAGGGACGCTTTCCGGTCTTCCACGAATGCGATCAGTTCCGCCACTCGGATACCGTACGGCACGTCAGGGTGGAATCGCAACGTTAATTGCGCCTTGCGGCAACTCACTGCTTATGTGATGGTTCACCACACAGTCGGCGTTTCACCACTTTTGAAACGTTTCATTATTCTCGCTCCAAAACACAGGTGGGCCTTATGCTTTACCCTCTGATCCGCCTATACCTTCGGCGAACACGCCATGCTCGGAGGTCGGATGAGAGACGAAAGCAAACCGCAGATCCTTGTTTCTCAGATCGGGGACGCCGTTCGTGATGGCGCCTGGATCGAGATCGATTGCGAGGAGACCGCTTTCAGGGACGGAAATCAGAACCGTGGCTTGTGGCGGCCGTTCGTATGCGATCACGTGCGCGGGTCCGATCAGGTCGAGAGGGCGGTCGTCGTCGCCACCCGAGGGCTTCAGCCACGGACTTTCAAAACCATCGTCGGACTCTCCCGCTTCGCGATGGATCTGGGCATGGACAAGTGCGAATTCCCGCTCGTCGAAGGCGAGATCGCGGTGTGGAAATTCGACGGGTAAGACGCTCGCCAGCCTGCTCTCGGCAGGAGCTCTGTTCTGCCTCGCGTTGGCCGCGAACGCCGAGGTCATCGATCTGGACGCGGGGCCGCGCGGCGGACGCGTCACGGCCGGCGTTCTGGATTTCGACCGCCCGACGCCCTTCGACCTTTCCGTCCCGGAGTCTCCGACGGTCGTAGTCGCCGCGCGAAGCGCGCCGGCCGGGCGGATGCCGATCGCGCGTCCTGAGATCGACGCGATGATCACGGAAGTCGGCGCCGGATACGCGGGGCATCCCGCGTTGCGGCGCGCAGGGCTCGGCGCCGTCGAGTGGCTGCGGCTTTTCCGCGCGAACATCGCCATCGAAAGCGACTTCAAGGTCGATGCCCGGTCGCCTGTCGGCGCGATCGGCCTTGGACAGCTCATGCCGGGCACGGCCGTCCGGCTGGGCGTCAACCCCCACGATCCCGTTCAGAACCTTCATGGGTCGGCGCGCTACCTGCTGGCTCAGATGGAGAGGTTCGGATCGGCGGAACTGGCGTTGGCCGCGTACAACGCCGGACCCGAGGCGGTCGCGAAGCACTCGGGAATACCCCCCTACCGCGAAACCATCGGCCATGTCCGCAAGGTCATGTCTCTATTCAACACCCCATAGGAGACCTCCATGAGAGACATGTATTCAAGGGCGCTGGTGATCGGGCTCGCGATCGTCACGATCGCGAACCCCGCTCCGGCGCAGGACCTGAGCCCGGTGTCGACGATGCTGGACACCATCATCACCGCGCTGACCGGGCCGATCGGGCGTGGCATCGCGGTCCTGGCGCTCGTCGGCGCCGGTCTGATGATGTTTTTCGGGCGGCTCAATTGGCCGGTGTTTCTCGCGATCCTCGTCGGCGTCGTGCTGATCTTCTCGGCCGAGACGATCGTGGACGGCTTCGGAGCGCCCTGACGCCGCGTTTCCGGACCCGACCGGCTCCCCGCCTTGCGGGGGTCCGGCGCAAGCGGAGGAATTTCTGACATGCGCGAGACGCCGCTCTTTCTGGGACTGACCAGGCCGACCAAGGTCTTCGGCCTGCCGATCGGCTACTTCATCAGCCTCTCCTGCGCGTCGGTGATCCCTTTCGTGGCGTTCGACGACATGCGCTTCCTGCTGGTCTTCGTGGTCGCGTATCCGGTCCTGTGGATCGTCGCGGACAGGCATCCGAACCTGTTCAGGATGCTCGGGGTGACGATCTCCCGGACGCCGCGGACGCGGAACCACAGGCTCGATGGCGGTGACCGCTATGTCGGGTAGGCCGCGCGGCTTCTTCGGCAACGCGACCGTGACGGACGTCATCGGCGATCAGGCCCTCAGGAACGAGCGGATGGGTCGTCACCTGCCTTACATGTCCGCCGTCTCGGACGAGGTCATCCTCACGCGGCAGAACGACGTGATGGCGTCGGCCGTCGTCGAGGGAATCGACAGCTTCACGGCCGATGACGGGCGGATCGAAGAGGTCAGCCGAAGTTTTTCCCGGATCGTCGGTCAACTGGGCGAGCGGTTCGGCTTCCACGTCAACAAGGTTTCGCTGCCCGAAAAGGTGGATCTGCGGGATTGCGACGAGGCGGGCTTCGCGGCGGCGGTGGACGTCGCGTGGCGGTCCAGTCTTGAGCGACGCGACCTCAAGCGCCGCGTGATCGTTCTTACGGTTCTCATGCGTCCGTCGCTGACGGATCGGCTGTCCTGGGCGCCGTGGCTGAGCGGCCGCGCGCGGCGGGATTTCGAAGCCGATCTCTCCCGGCGCGTCGTCCAGCTCGAGGAGGCCATGGGGCTCATCGCCGGCATGTACGCCTCGGACGGCTTCCGCAGATTGTCGGTGAGATCCGGAGAATGGCTCGCGCTGCTGTCGGCCATCCACGGTCAGACGTACAGCCGGATCATCGCGGAGCCGGGACAGCTCCTCGCCGAAGTCATGACGAATTTCGACGTGACGTTCCAGGACAAGGTCATAGTCCACGAGGATGCCGTCGGCCGTCGGTACGGCACCATCTTCGGCGTGAAGACGCATCCGCCGAAAACCTGGCCGACGATCTTCGATCAGATGGATCTGCCCTACGACATCGTGCTGACGAACAGCTTCACTCCGCGCCGCGACAACGAGGCTCTGGAGAAGATCCAGAGGATCATACGGCAGCGCGGGGCGTCCGAGGACGCGGGCGTCAGTCTGACGGAGCAGCTCGTCGAAGCCGCCGACGACGTCGCGTCCGGTCGGACGGTTTTCGGCGATCATCAATGCACGGTGCAGGTTTTCACCGACAGCCCGGCCGAGCTCGAGAAGGCGGCGGCGGAGATCTGGCGGGCGGGGCAGGAGGCCGGAGCCGTGCTCGTGCGCGAGCGGTTCGCCGCCCGGGCGGCGTACTTTTCGCAGGCGCCCGGAAACTGGGCCTACAGGTTCCGCGACGGCATGGTCTCGGCGGCGAATTTCGCGGAGCTCGCCGCGTTCCACAAGAGCAGCCGCGGCAGGCCGCATGACCAGAGCCCGTGGGGAACCAACATCACCGCGTTCCCGACGGTCACGTCGGGGCTGTACCGGTTCAACTTCCATGAGCGCGGCACCCGGTTCGACGAGCCGAGCGTCGGCCACGCTCTGGTGTTGGGCCGGACCGGATCCGGCAAGACGATCGGAACGGCGTTCCTGATGGCGCAGGCCCGCCGTGCGGGCGCGCGGATCATCGTCTTCGACAAGGATCAGGGCCTTGAGATGTGCGTCCGCGCGCTCGGGGGCAGTTACAGCGGGATCAGGATCGGCGAGCCGACGGGCTTCAACCCGATCGAGACCGAGACCGACGCGCGCGGCGCGGCCTGGCTGAACGACTGGCTGGGTGACATTCTCAGCCGGGGAAGTCCGCTGGACGTCGTCCAGGCCGTCGCGCTCACGGAGGCGGTGCGCCAGATCGCCATCGCCGACACGCCGCTTCGGAGCTTTTCCGGGCTCGAGAGTCTCGTCGCGAGCACCGATGACGACGGGGATCTGGTCGGCCGCGTCCGGGAATGGACCGCTTCCGGTCGCTACGGCTGGCTTTTCTCGCGACCGGGATCGCCGCGCATGGGGATCGGCGACGACGTGATCGGCATCGACATGACCGAGCTGCTGGACCTCGACGCCGAACGGAGCGCCTTGCTGGCGTATCTGTTCCGCAGCATCGAACGTCTCATCGAGGATCGGCGGCCGACGATGATCGTCATCGACGAGGCGTGGAAGATGCTGGCGGACGACATGTTCGTCAAACGGCTGCACGATTGGCTCGTCACGATGCGCAAACGCAACTGCGTGGTGATGATGCTGACGCAGACGCCGGGGCATCTGGATCGGAGCCCCGTGGGACAGATCATCGCGGAGAGCGTCGCGACCCAGATCCTGTTTCCCAACCCGCGGGCCAATCCCGCCGATTACGGCATTCTGCGCCTCAACGATCGCGAGGCCGGGTTTCTCACGGAGTCGACCGGCGGCGCCCGGCTCGCCCTTCTGCGGTCCGGCGCGGACAGCGTCTTCATCAACACGGATCTCGGCGGGCTCGGCGGGCTCACCACGGTTCTTGGCGGGGGCAGGACCGGCGACGAGCGCGCCCCGCACGGCTGGAGGTCCAAGCCCGAATTCTGGAGAGAGATGCCATGAGAGTTCAAGGGTCGATGCTGCTGATCGTGCTTGTCGTCTCGGCCTGCGCCGGGACCAACACCGGGGTGCGTTCGCCCTGTTTCGCGCGTGGCAGCGCCAACAGTCCTTACGGTCCGGAGAGCGGGGTCGTGGTTTCATCCCGCTCGCCGGCGATCGACGTGGCGCAGGCCGGGGCGGAGGGCGCGCACGGGGATGAGGATGGCTGCGATTTCGTCGATTTCTGAGCGCCGCGTCGCCGTCTCGGCGGCTGCCGTCCTGCTTTGCGCGACGGCCGCGGGCGCGCAGGGCATTCCCGTGTTCGACGCGTCGAAACTGGCGCAGGCGATCGCGCGGATCGAGGAAAGCGTTCGGGATGCCGGGAGGCAGGCGACGAAGCTGGAGGAGCGGTCCCGCGGCACGGATCTCGAACAGGATCGGCTCGACGCGTTCGAGACGTTCCTCGAGGAGACGACCGGCGTGACCGACGTGAGCGGGTTCGAGGCGGGCGGCGCGGATCTTCCGCCGGCGGCCGAGACCTATCCGGTCGTTGACGATCACCCGGACGCCGACCGTCTGTTCGGAGAAAACGCGTCCGTCGAGGCGATGATCATCACGACTGCACGGCGTTACGAAGGACATCCGGGCGTCGCGAAGGCGGGCCTCGATCCGCTCGGTTGGCGGATTCTGTTCCAGTCGCTGATCAGGCAGGAGAGCCGGTTCAACAACGCCGCCGTCTCGCCGGCCGGCGCGCGCGGTTTCACGCAGCTCATGCCCGGCACGGCGGCCGATCTCGGCGTCGATCCCTACGATCCGATGGAGAATCTCGACGGCGGGGCGCGGTATCTGGCCATGCAGCTCGACAGGTACGGCCGCGTGGATTTCGCCTTGGCGGCGTACAACGCCGGCCCCGGCAACGTCGACAGGTACGGCGGCATCCCTCCGTTCACGGAGACGCGGAACTACGTCGTCCGCGTCACGGGCTATTTCGATGAATACGCCGCGACGATCGGAGCGCCGGACATGGTGGGGTCGCTGGACGGCGTCGACGGCGCGGTCGCGGCGGCGGGCAACTGGACCGACGCGTCGATCGGCTATGGCGATCATCTCGACGGCCGGATGCGGGCCGCGATGAGCCGCTCGGCCGGCATCCTCGGCGCCGCCGAGCCGCGCGACGCCAAGCAGGCGATGGATCTGAACACCTACATGCGGGCCGAGAGGACGCGGCTTCTGGCGCTCTCCCTGCGCCGGAAAGCCACGCGCGTGATGGCCGATGCCGGCGCCGAGATGATCTTCGCGGCCGATGATCTGCAAACCGGCGAATTCTGGAGGTTCACCGAATGAAGCGTTTCCCGAAGAATTCCCGCCGCGTCGTCCGCGCGGGCGTGGTCGCCGCGATCGTCGTGGCCGGAGCGCAGGCGCGCGGTCAGGGCATTCCCGTCGTGGACACGTCCAACCTCGCCCAGAGCGTCGAACAGGTCCAGGCGGCGCTCCGCGACGCCGAGAACCAGATCAGCCAGATCGAGGAGCTGCGCCGGCAGGTCGAGTTGCAGATCCGCTCGATCACCAACCTGGAGGGGATTCTCGGGTCCGTCTCGGGGCTCAACGAGATCTCCGACCTCTACAACGGCGTCATCGATCTGCGGAACCGCGCGGCGAAGATCGCCGATCTGGACGGGTTTCGACGCAGCGTGGCCTTGGGAGACTGGGACGGCCTGCTCGATCATCTGCTCGATGGCGACGTGACCATGGGCGAGAAGCGCGCGGCCGAGGCCATGCGCGAGACGCTGGAGAACGCCGGGTTCACGGCGGAGCGGCTGACCGCGCTCAACGCGCCGGGCAATCCGCAGGGCGCCGCGATCGCCGACACGGCCGCCGCGAACGCGACGGCCATCGGCTCCGCCCGGATCGCTTACGAGGAGGCCGGCCAGAGCATCGAACGGGTGGACGGCCTGGTCGCGGAGATCGCACGGCAGACGACGCTGAAGGAGAGCATGGATCTCAACACGCGCATGGTCGCGGAAGGAAACCACATGATGGGACAGATGCTGCGGCTGGAAGCCGCGTCCGGCATGGCCGCCGGCGCCAACGGGGTGGCGGTGGCCGCCGACATGGCGCGGCAGCGCGCCTTTTTCGACTTTTCGGGGGATCGGTGATGGTTCGGTCAGGACTTTTTCTCGGCGCGCTGCTTGGAGTCGGCATGGCCGCCTCGGCGCAGGAACCCGCCGATCTCCGCGATGACGAGCTGCTGTCCGACATCGTCGTCGTGACCGAGACCGGAGAGGCGGATCGCCTGCTGGCGCTCATGCGCGAGGTCCGGGACAGAGGTCTGCTCATGTTCGAGGACGTTCGGCAATGCGAGAGTCCCGTCCCGAAGACTGGGCTGTCTGGACAACGAGATCCTGCGCGGAGACGGTGAACTGGGCCTATCACATGGAGATCTGGTCGAGTGGCGATGGCGGCAGGCGATTGCGGCTGTCCTTACGAGCTTCTGTCATTCGAGGACTTCTCGGAAGAGGTCGCGGGGACGTCTCCGGAAAATATCGACGACGTCGGATGTGAAAGAGTTCAGCGATGTTCTGGGTGGAGCGGCGCGATGTCGTCGAGCCCGCTTACAGGGCGTTCAAAGCGCAGACTTGCGGGGAGTGATCATGGCGGTCATCGCGGATGTTCTGGAGATGATCGACACGACCGTCGGGACGGTCGTCGCAGGCACCTATGCGGGCATTTCGGACGCCGTGGCGCCGGTGGTCGGTGTCGCTTCCGTTCTTCTGGTGATCCTCGTCGGGCTCAACATCGCGACGCAGACGATCCCGTTGAACACGCGCACCGCGGTTGGTCTCGGCGTCAGGATCGTGCTGATCAACGTCTTTCTCGATCTGGACAACATCCAACCGATCTATTCCGCGCTGGTCGACGCTCCCGCGCGGGTCGGCGCGGGCTTTCTCGGCAGCGCTTTCTGGCGGGGCCGTCACCAACCTCTACGACGGTCTCGACGGCCTTTACGTCCGGGCGCTGGACATAGGCCAAGCCATCAGCGAGGGCGGGGGCTACATCGCAGGCCCCTTGGCGGCCGTGACCCTCTTTCTCGTGGCGGCCGCGATGGCGGCGATCACGATCATCGTTCTCGGCGCCGCGAAGATCATGCTGGCGATCCTTCTGGCGGTGTCCCCGGTCGTGATCGCCTGCACCATGTTCAAGCAGACGGCGCCGATCTTCGAGGCCTGGGTCAAGCTGGCCTTGGGATTCGCGTTCGTTCCGCTGCTGGTCGCGACGATGGCGGGGTTCACCATCGCCGCCGGCACGGCCGTCGCGCCTGTCGATCTGGCGGCCGTCGAGACGATCAGCGACGCGATCAGTTTCGTGGTCGTCATGATCCTCGGCGCGGGCCTCATGGCGCTGGTGCCGGGGTTCGCCAATTCCATCGCCGCGACCAACATCGGGATCGGCGCCATCGCCGCGAGATCCGCCGGCTACCCTGGCGCCGCCTCGCGTGAGCGTCGGTTCGGCGGCGCGTGGCACTGACAGTTTCGTGCGGGGCGCGAGCGCCGGCGCGGCGGGCATCGGGGTATCAGAGCGTTCGAGTTCGGCATCGAAGGTCGGCAACTACTCGGCCCGGTCAGTGAAGGCGGCGATCGCGCTGGCCTCGAAGATGAAGCGCGGATGAGCGGGAGAGCCAGGTGAGCGGTTTCGATGTCGATCTGGTCATGGGCCCGCGCCGTTCGGCGCGGATCGCGTGGATCGTGGCGAGTTGCGCGATCGTCATGGCCGCTCTGCTCGCCATCGTGCTGATCGCGATGCTGCCGCTGCGGCGGACGGAGGTTTTCACGGTTCTCGTCGACAGCACGACGGGAGCGGCGGAGCGCATCTATGAGGTCGAGCCGACCGGCATCGCGGATCAGGAGGCGGTCAAGGAGGCGTTGCTGGTGTCGTACGTCACCGATCGCGAATCCTACTTCCGCGCCGGCATCCAGGAGCGGCTGGAGAGCGTCCATCGGCGCTCGTCGGATGGCGCGCGGTCGTCTCTTCAGGAGCTTTGGTCGAAGGGAAGTCGCGATTATCCGCCGACGACGTACGGCCCCAACGCCGAGATCGACGTGTCGGTGAAGAGCATCACGTTTCTCCAGCCGACCGTCGCGCAGATCCGTTTCGTCAAGACGCTCAAGCGGCCAAATCAGGAGGCGGTGACGCAGCCTTTCGTCGCGACGGCGTCTTTCAAGTTCGATCCGCAGCGGGAGCGTTCGCTGGAGCGCGTCTGGGAAAATCCGCTTGGATTCATCGTGTCGGCCTACCGGGTCGACGCCGAAACATTGGGAGCGGGTCAATGAGGCTGATCTCGATTTCGACGGTCGCGATCGCGGCCGGTCTGTCGGTCGCGATGCCGGCGATGGCGGAACGCACTCCGCGCACGATGGGTCAGGACGCCCGCGTCCGGTCCGTGCCCTACAGCACCAGCGACGTGATCCGGGTCGACACGCATCTGCGGGTCAACACGGCGGTCGAGCTGGGCGCCGGCGAGCGCATCGGTCAGGTGCTGTCTCGGCGATTCCGAGAGTTTCGAGGTCGAGGTGCTGTCCAACCGCAACACGGTGTCCGTGAAGCCGGTGATCGCGGGCGCCTCGACGAACATGATCATCTACACCGACCGTCGCGCCGTCACTTTCCACCTGACCGAAGGACGCGCGCGCACTCAGACGTTCAGGGTCGTCGTCGACATGCCGCGGAACAGGCCGGCGGCGTCGACCGTCCGGCCGGGCGGCCCGCGCGACACGGGCTACCAGTATTCGCGGAACAGCTCGATCCGGCCGGTGCAGGTCTGGAACGACGGAACCAACACCTGGTTCGAGTTCGCGGGCTCCGTCCGGCCGAGCGTCTTCGCTCTGGACGCCCGAGGCTACGAGATCACCCAGAACAGCCAGACGCGCGGAAGCGTCGTGAAGGTGAACGGCGTCCGCGACGACTACACGATCCGGATCGGCGACGAGTTCGTCTGCATCCGGCGCGTGACGGGCGGCACGACGACGGCCATCGCGACGGTCGAGGCTCTGAGAGCGAGGGAGTTCTGAGATGACCGACGAATCCGAACCGCCGGGGCCTGGAGGCCCCCGATACAAGGTGCTTCGCGCGTCGCGTCGGAAACGGGCCACGCCGGATCGTCGCGGCGACTCTGATCGTCGGGGCCGGAACGGCGGCCGTGCTCTATCCGGTTCTGGAGAGCCGGGGCATCGTTCCGACGCTGGAGACGTCCGAGCCGCAGGAGTTTCAGCAGGGCGAGCGGGGGTCGGCCATCGGGCGCGTCGATGTCGATCAGGTGACGGCCGAGGCGCCGGCGCCTCGGGCGCCCGAGTTCGATCCGGGGCCCATCGAAGACGCGCTCGAGGCGCAGCGTCTCGATCTGGAAAGCCGGAACGCCCGCTTGCAGGACGATGTCGGACGATTGCAGGCGGAGCTGCGGGATCTGGCGGGGCGTCCCGCCACGTCGGACGGTTCGGCCGAGGTGGCGTCCGCGATGCAGGAGATGCAGCGACAGAACGCCGCCCTGTTGCGGCAGCTTCAGGCCGAGATCGACAACCGCGTCCGGCAGTCGGAGCTTGATACCGGGCGGCGGCTTGCCGCCGAGCGGTCCGCGCGGGAGACCGATCGCGATCTCGCCGCGCAGCGGAACGAGGATGCGGCCGCGCTGGCCAAGGCCGCATCGGATCGGCAGGAGCAACTGGCGGACCTGATCCGCGAGTTGCAGGACGACAACCGGAACCTGTCGCAGCGGATGCGCTCGGGCCTCGACGGGGCGCTGGCGCAGGAGGCGGAGGCCCGCCGTCAGGCCGATCTGGAAGCCGCCCGCCGCGCCGATCTCGAAGTCCGTCAGGAGGAGCTTCGCGCGCGGCGCGAAGCGCAGATCCGCTCGGAGGGCGTGATCTACGACGCCGGCGGCTCGACGGGCGGAGGCGGCGCTCCGGAGACCGTGCCGGCCGGCTCCGCCGGCGGCGGCCGGAACGCGGGCGGAGGCCGCATGAGCCCCGATCAGGCGGGTCGGGCCTTCCTGCTCGAAGGCGCGCAGCCGACGACCGTCTCGCAGGCCGAAATCATCGCCAATCCCGGCGACACCGTCCTGCAAGGGACCATGATCGCCGCGACGATGGAGACGGCGCTCGATTCCGGCCTGCCGGGTCCGGTGACGGCCGTCGTGAGCACCCCGGTCTGGAGTTTCGACCAGTCGCGCATCCTGATCCCGCAGGGGAGCAGGCTGTTCGGCTCCTACAGCTCCGACGTGTCCATCGGCCAGGCGCGCGTGCTGGTCGCGTGGAACCGGATCGTCACGCCGGACGGCCAGTCGGTGCGGCTCGCGGCATTCGGCGCCGACAGTCAGGGACGGTCGGGCGTCACGGGAAAGGTCAATTCGCGTTTCGGAACCCGCTTCGGATCGGCCGCGCTTCTGTCCATCATCGGCGCCGCTCCCGCGGTCGCGGCGGCGAGCATCGATGACGACGTCGCCCGCGAGGTCGGAAGCAGGGTGAGCGACAATTTCGCGGATGCCACGAATGTCGTGATAGGGCAGTACGCGAGCCTTCCTCCGATCATATCCGTGCCGGCGGGATCGTCGATCATGGTCATCGTCGATCGCGATCTGGAGTTCTTCCGATGAACCATCCCGTTCAGGAGGGAACGTTTCTCGCCTCCTACCTTCGTCCGCTGGCGGGCGTCCTGACCGACGCCGATGTCGTGGAGATCGCGATCAATCCCGACGGGCAGGTCTGGACGGAGCGTCAGGGGTCCGCCCATATGAAGCTGCTCGACGACGTGCGGTTCTCCGAGAGCGCGGCCAAGGATCTCGCAGCGACGATCGCGAGCAGCACGCATGGCCAGATCAGCGAGAAGAAGCCTCTGGTTTCGGGCAAGATCGAGTACGGGGGAAAGCCCGTCCGCGCCCAGGTCGTGTATCGCCCCATCGTGGAGGGAGGGCCTTCCATAACGCTGCGTCGCTACAGCGAGGCGCCGCTCGGCATCGGGAAGATGGAGCTTCTGCATGGCGCGCTGGTCGATCTTGACGGGCGGCGTCGCGAGCGCGCCCGCGCGGTGCTCGATCTGACCGCCAAGGGCGAGATCGAGCGCGCGATGGAGCGTTGCGTGACCGACCGTCTGAACGTCGTCGTTTCGGGCGGCACGTCCACGGGCAAGACCACGTTCGCAAGGGCGTTGCTCGCGATGGTGGGGTCGGACGAGCGGATCGTCACGATCGAAGACGCCTACGAGCTGTTTCCGCCGCAGGCCAACAAGGTGATGCTGAAAGCCGACCGGGTCGACAGAAGTGAACGCAGCGCGAGCAGGCTGCTCGAGGCGGCGCTTCGGATGCGCCCTGACCGGATCATCCTCGGCGAGCTGCGGGGCGAGGAATGCAAGACGTTCCTTGACGCCATCAACACGGGACACTCGGGTTCGTTCACCACGATCCATGCCGACACGGCGGAGAAGGCCATCGACCGGCTCGCGCTCATGGTGATGTCCGTAGGGATCAACATGAACTTCGAGGAGGTCCGCCGATACTGCTCCGCGAGCATCGACGTGATCGTTCAGCTCGGCCGGATGGACGGCCGACGGGGCATCGCGCAGATCTATCTTCCTGATCAGGCAGTCGCATTCAGCTGACGGACGACGCGGTCGATCCGGAACGGACGACATTTCCATCAATGGAGCTTTTCTTCCTTTTGCGTTGGCTCGATATCGACATGCATGGCGACAACAGAGAGGCGCCGCCGGTGACAGGAAGCGAAATTGATTCTGCAGACCATCTGAGGTATTACCTCGTCGGTAAGAATGGAGAATTGCCATGCGCGTCACCAGCAAAGGCCAGGTCACCATACCGCAGGAGATCCGGGAGCGGGCCGGTTTCCTTCCCGGAACCGAGCTCGAGTTCCGGCTCGGCGATGACGGGGTGGTCCGCCTGCACCGCCGGAAGGACCAGCCGGAGAACGCGGCGCTCGCCGAGGCCGTCCGCAACCTGCGCGGGAAAGCCCGGGCGGGCATGAGCACCGACGAGATCATGGCGCTGACGCGGGACTGAGCATGGCAGGCGTTCTTGTCGACGCGAACGTCCTGATCGACATCGCGACCGACGATCCTGATCGGGCCGACCGCTCAGCCGAAGCCCTGCGACGGGCTGGGCAGGGGGCCGTCCCGCGATGGTGGAACTGATCTCGATGGCAATCCTGTCGACCGCCTGCATCAGGCTCATGACCCGACGACTCGCTAGATACTGCCAGGTCTCATGAATTTTTGAACCAGGCCCAGAGATGCCATCAGAGCCACAAAAGTCACTTGGCAGGTATCAAAGCAACAGTCCCGCCTGAACTGTACCGAAAGCCCGTATCCGTGTCATCGAGGCAGAAGAAGCTTGGCGCCGTAGGGTACCAAAGGCTCGACCAGTTCCAGGAATTCAGGAGTGCCGCATGCAAAGCGCATTTTCGAGTTCAGATCGGTGGTCGCCCAGTCGACAGTGGAATGGATGCCGATCTGCTCCAGAATGGGCAGTGCCGCCATCAGATCCCAGCTCGATTCCCCCGTGCCCAGATATCCATCCAGCTCGCCACGAGCGACTTCAATCAGCGACATGGTCGCCGAACCGCAGCTCCGGAACGTCATTCCGGCCTCCTCCATCACGTAACGCAGGGTGTCGAGCCTCTGTCTCACGGGAACTATCGGGTGAAATCCGACGCCACACGCAGCCCGATCGCGATCGAGGCCGCTGCGTGAAGTCATGGCTTCGCCGTTGAGCGTCGTGGTCAGGCCGACTCCACCCGCCAGAATCTGGCGACGCGCCGGCGCATGTATGACACCGAGGCAAGGCCGGCCGTTTTCGTAAAGACCGATGGATATCGCCCATTGATCACTCCCCCTCACGAAATTGAACGTGCCGTCGATCGGGTCGATCACCCAGAGCCGCCCGGATGTGCCTTGATGCGCGGCTCCTTCCTCGCCGAACACGCCATCGTCGGGAAACGCGGACCTGAGCTGCCGCGTCAGGAAACTCTCCACATCCTTGTCGGCCTGCGTGACAAGATCGAGGTGCCCCTTGGATTCCACACGTACCGTGCTGATCGTCTCGAAATGCGAAAGCGCAAGCGCCCCGGCCTCGAGGGCCATGGATCGGATGATCGAGACGACGTCCGTCATGGGATGATGGGTCAAAGCGAGACGTACCTGTTATGTATGCAGACGGCATTCGCGCCGTCGAGCTTGTGGATGAAATAGCTGTAAGGCTCCTGGACGGCGCCAGGCTCGGGGGCGTCTCGGGCGAGAAGCAACTCGTGATGAAAGGCCGGGCTGCCACCGACGGCACAGAGGTGGCCGTGCCACATCATCTGAAAGGGCCGGTGAATATGCCCAGATAGAATGCTCACCTGCCCCCGATGCGCCTCGATCAGTTCGCCGAATTCATCGCGGCCTTCGCGCAGCGACATCCGATCCAATGGCGGCATGCCGGAAGGAAACGCCGGGTGATGCATCAGGATCAACGTGCGGCCTTTTGCCGGCAGCGCCAATCTGTCTCGCAGCCATTCAAGCTGCGCCGTCTCAAGGCGTCCTTCGACATGACCTTCCTCGAGCGTGTCGAGCGCCAGAATCCGCAGATCGCCAAGCTGCGCCTCGTAGTTCAGATACGGCCCCGGCCCGAAAGGAAGCCTGGCTCCGAAGGCGGTCCGAAGGCCATCGCGCGTGTCGTGGTTCCCCGGCACGACGAATACCGGCATATTCAGCGGCGACAGGATTTCGGAGAGCAGCGCATAGTCATCCGCCGACCCGCCATCCGTCAGATCTCCGGTCAGCATGACGGCGTCGATCCCTGGAGAGAAGGTCGCAATGTCCGAGACGACCTTGCGGGCCGCCGCCGCGGCATCGGCACGGACCAATGACGTCTCCGGAGCGTGGGCGAAAACATGGAAATCAGAAACGTGGGCGATCAGCATGACAGCTCCCGGATGACAGGCTAGCGGATGCCCGAGCGCATGAAGCTCTGCACGAACTGGCGTTGGAAGATCAGAAAAGCGACCAGCAGCGGCGCGACGGACAGCAGCGTGGCGGCTGTGACCGTGGGCCAGTCGATGCCTTGCTCGACTGTCGAAAACACCTGCAGACCCACGGTGATCGGACGAGTGGTCGCGGAATTCGTGACGACCAGCGGCCACAGGAAGTTGTTCCAGTGATACGCCACCATGACCAGCCCGTAGGCGAGATAGGTCGATTTCGACAGTGGCACGTAGACCCGCCACAGAACCTTGAGCGGGCCGGCGCCTTCCATGCGGGCGGCCTCATCCAGCTCTTTCGGCACGCTCTTGAAGGCCTGACGAAACAGGAAAATACCGAAAGCCGAAGCCAGATAGGGCAGAGCGATGGCCGGAATCGTATCGATCAGGCCCATTTCGGAGATCGTGGCGTAGTTCCGCACCAGAAGAACCTCGGGCATGACCATCAACTGGACAAGAACCACCATGAAGAGCCACTCGGAGCCCCGAAAGGGAAATACCGCAAAAGCGTATGCGGCAAGAGTGCAGATCACGAACTGGGATATCACCACGAACGTGACGAGCAGGAAGGTGTTGAGAAAGTAGCGGTCGAACGGAGCTGCGTTCCAGACCTGCACGAAATTCTCCAGAGACAGCGGTGCGAAGAGGTCGAAGCTGCCCACGTAGACCGGCGGATGGATCGCGGTCCAGACCGCGAACAGAAGCGGCAGAACCCACAGGAGCGCAAGCGACCATGCAAGCAGGTTGAGGGCGATGTGACTGACATTGCCAGTGCGATTGGCGCTCATCTGTAGTGGATCCTCTTGTCGAGAAAGCCGAACTGGACCAAGGCGATCAGACCCAGAATCAATAGCAGTACGACGCTGAGAGCCGCGGCGTAAGCAGTATCCCAGAAATTGAAGGCGACCTGATAGATGTAGTGGAGCAGGAGCTGAGTGGAATTGTTCGGCCCACCACGTGTGAGCGCGATCACATGGTCGACGAGGCGGAACGCCTCGATCACGGCGTTGATAAGGATGAACAACGTCGTCGGCATCAGAAGCGGCAGGACGACCCGGCGCAGGCGTTGCAGATAGCTGGCGCCTTCCAGCGTCGCGGCCTCCAGAAGCGATGGGGGGATCTGTTGCAGGGCCGCCAGATAGAAGATCATGAAAAAGCCGGCCAGCTTCCAGATCGTGATGACGATCAGCGCCCATAACGCGGTTTCAGGCTGGCCAAGCCAGTTCGTGCCACCACGACCGAAGACGCCCATGAATTGATCGATGAGGCCGATGTCCGGCGCGTAGAAGAACATCCAGATGTTGGCGACGGCGATCATCGGCAGGATCGTGGGCGTGAAATATGCGAGACGGACAAAGCCCCGCCCCTTTATCCGGGCGTTGACCAGAAGCGCCATGGCCAAAGCCAGTCCCATGGAGACCGGTATCGTGACGGCCGCATAGATCAGGTTGTTGATGAAGGCGCGATGAAAGACGGGATCGGCCGCCATGCGCTCAAAGTTTTCGAGGCCGACAAAAGCCGCTTCTCTTCGACCTCTTGGCGTCGAGAAGAAGCTGTCAATCAAGGTCGCGACTGTGGGGTAGAAGGTGAAAGCGATCAGCAACACTGTTGCCGGGAGCAGCAGAAAAAAGCTGATCCGTAAATTTCGCGAGAGCATCATCCTCTTCCCCACAGTCTGCTTCGTGCCGATCAGTCGCGATAGACCGCCAGAATACGATCGGCTTCGGCCTGCGCGGCGGCCATCGCCTCCTCGGGGGTCTGTTCGCCGGTCAAGGCCGCCTGGATCCCGGTGTTGAGAACCTGAGTCACGCGCGCGGATTCGTATGTCGAGATTTCAGGGACGGAATCGGCGATCTGACGGCGCGCGACCTCGGCTTGCGGGACCTCCTCGACGAAATTCCGCAGGGCCTCGGTCTCCCAGGAATCGTCACGCGGCGCGATATACCCGGTCTGCACGCCCCAGTCGGCCAAAAGCTCGCTGGAGGTCATGAACTTCACGAACTCGAAGGCCGCAGCCTGCTGTTCCTCCGTGGCGTCGGAAAAGATGTAGAGGTTGCCGCCGCCCAGAACCGATGCCGGATCGGGATTGCCGGGATAGGGCGCGACGCCGAAGTCGAATGTCGCGTTGTCGCGGATGTTCGTCAGGTTGCCGGTGGTCGTCCACGCCATGGCGAGCCGACCTTGCATGAAATCGCTGGGGGTCGTGCCCCATTCCTGGATTCCGGGCGGATGCATTCCGTGCTCGCCGCTCAGATCGACGAAGAACTGCAGGGCTTCGACGACTTCCGGCGAGTCGAAGAACGTCTCGAGGCCGTCGGCGCTGGAGAGCGTTCCGCCGTTCTGCGCGACCAAGGCGCCGAAGAGCCAGTGCACGGCGTTCATGCTGCCCGGAATGCCAAGGCCCCATTGGCTGACATTGCCGGAGCTGTCGCGAAGGGTCAGGGCCTGGCCGAACTCGACCATCTCATCCCAGGTGCGCGGCGGCTGTTCGGGGTCGAGGCCGGCGGCGGCGAAGGCTTCCTTGTTGTAGTACATCACCGCGGTGGAGCGCTGGAACGGCACGGCCCACAGATGATCCTCGACCCGCGCGGAGGCGAGAAACGCGGGCATGAAGGAGTCGATCCACGCGCGATCCTCGTCAGAGCTGACGAAAGTGTCGATCGGCTGAATGACCTCCTCATCGATCAGCGTGAAAATGTCAGTGGCCAGAAGCACGGCGACGGTTGGCGGGTTGCCGCTGCGCGCGGCTGTCAGCGCGCGGGTCGTGGTTTCCGTATAGTTGCCGGAGAAAATGGCCTCGACGGAGATGTCCGGGTTCTGGCTTTCGAACTCCGCGACGTAACCGTCGATCACATCGGTCAGCGGCCCGCCAACCTGCACCGGGTAGAAAAAGGTGATTTCAGTTTGCGCGGCCGCAGGCGACAGCGCCAGCATGCTCAAAGCGACGCCGCCGAACAGTGTCCGTCTCAGATTGGTCATCGTCATGATATCCTCCATATCCTCCGGTTGATTGAAGTCGCGTTCAGTTTGGTTGGGGCGCGGCGGCTTCCCGCCGCAGCCCGGTTTCAGCATCGAAAAGATGGATCGCTTCAGCGTCCCATCCCAGATGCACGGTCGATCCGATGTCGATTGAGGGGCGACCTTGCAGACGAACCGAACAATGCCCGCCGTCAAGATCCACGGAAAGGATCGAGTCCGCTCCGAAATATTCGATTTGGGTGACCCGCCCGGGCAGGCCGCCTTCCACCAGTTGAATGTCTTCCGGCCGAAGTCCGACCACGGAAGATCGCGGCATGTGCATTCCGCACGCATCAAAGGTCGTCGCCTCAAGAATGTTCATGGCTGGGGCCCCGATGAATTGCGCCACGAAGGTCGATGCCGGCCGGGAATACAGTCCCTCAGGCGTATCCAACTGTTCGACGCGGCCATCGCGCAGAAGCGCGACGCGATCAGCCATGCTCATGGCTTCGGTCTGGTCATGGGTGACGAAGATCATGGTGATCCCCAACCTGCGTTGAAGAGACCGGATCTCCTTTCGCATTTCTCCACGCAAGGACGCGTCAAGATTCGACAGCGGTTCATCCAGCAAACAGATCGGCGCTTCGGCGATCAGCGCACGACCGAGAGCCACCCTCTGCTGCTGCCCACCGGAAAGCTGTGCGGGACGTCGGTGAAGGAGCTCCTCGAGACCGAGAAGCGGAGCGACGCGCGCCAGCTTCTCGGCTTGGGTCTTTCTGGACGCGCCCCGCACGGACAGGCCGAATGTGATGTTCTCGGCGACCGTCAGATGCGGAAAGAGCGCATATGACTGGAAAACCATCGAGATGCCACGTTGGGCCGACGGAAGGCCGGTGATTTCCTTGCCATCGAGAAGGATCTGCCCGGAGCTCGGGTCCTCGAGCCCTGCGACTAGCCGCAGGGTCGTGGACTTGCCGCAGCCCGACGGCCCGAGCAGAGCGATGAACTCACCTTCTCGAGTTTCCAGATCAAGGTCACGGACCACATGCGAGGCGCCCCAGTGTTTGTTCAACGCGTTGATGGTGAGGATCGGCATGGGCTTCCCTCAAGCGAAAATGAATTTGCGCTGCAGCTGTTCTGGCAAGGCCGTCACATGGTCTCGGGAGCCGGCATCGGTCACGATCACATCGACATCCTCCAAGGATGCGATCACCGACATCGCGCTCTTGGCGAATTTCGAATGATCGGCCAAGACGATCACCTTCTGAGCGATTTCAATCATCGCCCTCTGTGTCGCCGCGACAGTCGGAGTAGCCACGTTGATCTGAGATCTGCCCAGATCGACTGATGAAACCGACAGGAAAAGCTTGTCCACATTGAAGCGTCCTATCGCCTCAGCCGCGAGCGGACCGGTCAGGCTGTGATTCATGTCGCAGTACTCGCCCCCGGTAACATACAGGCTTTCAACGCCATTCGCGCTCAAGCAGGTCGCGACATCTAGTCCATTCGTAATAAAAAAAACATCTTTCCTGTTGCGAATTTGACGTGCAAATTGCAGGGTCGTGGTCCCGGCATCAATAAAAATCACATCGCCATCCACCACTAATTCCGCGGCGACTTTTCCTATCTTGTCTTTTTCGGCAGCATTCTGAACCAGTCTCTCCGCATTTGAATACTCTTGGACAATCTGCCTGGCCGGCAAGGCACCGCCATGTGTGCGTCGTACAAAGCCACGCGCCTCCAAGTCGACGAGATCTCTGCGAACTGTGGCTTCCGATACGCCCAAATACGAACGCAGATCCTGAGTTTCCACGTATGATTGCGCTTGCAGACGCTCAAGCAGTCGTGCTTGGCGCTTTGCGGTCAAGGAAGTCGCATTGTTGTCCGCCATGCTCCCCGAACCTCCCCCCGATTCGCATTTGACAGTTAAACACAACAGTTCCGCAACGTCATGCGCATATTCGATCATATGAGCGAAAGTGTTCACTCAATATCCCCAGAAGGCCTCGAAATTTTGGTCTGTCCCCCTGAAAAATGGTCGTCGCTGAAGTGGGCTTTCGAGCCTTTGGCGGATGCCCAGAATGTTGCGGATGGGGCACAAGCCCGAAGAGGCCGTCCCGACTCTGAGACAGGTCGACGTGATGTTGTATCAGGGACGGCCGGTCGCGGAGACGATCCGCACGATAAGCGTGACGACTTTCACGAATTGCCAGCGGCGCAAGGAGTCCGGTGGGGCTGAAGTCCGACCAAGTGAAGTGCCTGAAGAACCCGAGAAGGAGAACAGCGGCTGTGCAAGGCGGTCTCCGATCTGACATCGGAGAAATTGATCCTGCGCGAGGTCGCCTCGGGAATACCGTCGCCTGGCAGGTGATCGCGAATCGATCGCCGACAAGGTTCTGAGCCCCGCTCGCTGTCGCCGCTGCATCGACCACATCATGAGGAAACTCGACGTGTCCGAGAAGCCGGCGTGCCGCGTGCTGAGGCAGCATCGCTCGACACAAAGCAAGTTGCTGAAGGAGCAGGCCGACGTGAGCGCTTCGCTGAACATAAAGCGCCGTTATGCGACTCCGGCGCGGCTGGGCCCGGCCGAGCGCTTGGCGGCCGGTCCGGCCCGGTTGCGGACATTCGCGATCCGCCAAGCCTAACTGAAAAGCAGACGCCGGTGGACGGCAGGAGTGCCGGAACTCTCACTTGACCAGCAGCGTCACTGCGTTGTGGCGCGCAGCCTTGCGATCAAGGGTGTAGAGCGTGCTGCAACCGGTGCGGACAGCCGCCGCGGCGATCATATGGTCCGCGAAATCAGCGATCCCGCTACCATAGGCATCGGCGGCCGTCGCGACATCATCGGGGTCCTCAACGACCAACTCCTCAGCCTCGAGCATGCCGATGAGCGCCGCTGATATCTCCTTCGATGTCCGGCCATATGCGCTTTCAAGCACCCAAACCAACTCGACAAGGACTTCGCGTCCGATGAATCCGGGCTCTTTCACCGAACAACGGTTCAGGAGCGAGCGCGCGCGCTCGGACTGAACCGGATCATCCTGGACCAGGAACCGAACGAGGATGTTCGTGTCGAGCCCGATCACCGTTTGCCTTTATGCCGGGCGGCGGCGCTATCGCGCACCGCCTGATTCATCTCTTCCAGACTGATCGGAGCGCCCGAGTGCGGCATGCTCCCGCATAGCGACATCACCTTTCGCGGGCGGACCAGGCGCACCTCACCACCGACGATCAGATACCGAACCTTTTCGCCGCACGAGAGGCCAAGAAGCTCCCGCACATACTTCGGCAAGGTCGTCTGTCCCTTTGATGTGACGGTCGATTCCAACATCCAGCGACTCCAGATAAACTCTCCTTGCTTCCGAGAGTATAGTAAGGACGAATCAGATTCGTCAATGCGCTTGCGCTGGGCGGCCGATCAGCGCCGACAGCGGACCGCCGCGATCGGACCGAGCGAGATCCGGTTGGAGGTGCGCTGATGCCGCTCCGTGGTATTCGAGACTTTTCGATCGCCGGACTTCTGCTGACAGGCTGCATGCCCGGCCCTTCTTCCGTTCCGGACCGCCCGCCTCCTGCCGCAAGCATGGGGATCGTCGATTTTCCTGCCGAATGCACCCCCGAACCGCGGGACATGCGCACGGAATGCCTGTGGGTCACCAGTTCGCGGAGGACCTTCGTCGCGGCGGCGCAGGACGTCGCTTTTTCGCCATCGCAGATGTTCGACCCTCCGGACCTCCGGCAGATCTGGCGGAGTCCCGAGGATTTCCTTCGCCTCGTTCTTTACCCCGCTACCGCCGATTGGGTCTGGGACGACATGGAAGGCATGACCACCGTCTCCGAGGGAATGTTGAGCGAGGCGGAATTGCCTGAAGGCGCCGACGCCTGCTACC
>CAVORV010000079.1:0-69474 GCA_963698685.1 uncultured Alphaproteobacteria bacterium | reverse complement strand
GCCTCGTAGAGCGCGCAATCGGCGCGTTTGATGATCGCCTCGGCGTCGGTGTCGGCGGACGTGGCGATCGCCGCGCCGACGCTGACGGTCACGTGGACCGGCTCGGACTGACCCGGGATGGTGAACGGCGCGCTCTCTATCGCGGTGCGGATGCGCTCGGCGGCCTGGGAGGCGGCCTTCTGATCCACGTCGGGCATGGCGACGAAGAATTCCTCGCCGCCGAAACGCGCGACGAGATCGACGCCGCGGATGTTCTCCTGGAGGCGGCGCGTGAATTCGCGGAGCACCGCGTCGCCGGCGTCGTGGCCGAAGCGGTCGTTGATGGTCTTGAACCGGTCGAGGTCCATCATCATCACCGCGTAGACGCCGTCCGTCTCGCGGGCGCGCTCCATGACGCGCAGCATGTGCTGGGCCGCGTAGCGGCGGTTGTAGATGCCGGTCAGCGGGTCGATCACGGCCATCTTGAGGCCGTTGCGCACGTTGGTCCGAAGCTGGTCGGAATAGCGTTTCCGGCGGAGCTGCGAGCGCATCCGCGCGATCAGCTCGTTCACGTCGAACGGCGATTCGATGTAGTCGGACGCGCCCAGATCGAGGCCCTTGGCGGCGGTTTTCACATCGCCCTCGTCGACGACGAGGATCACGGCGGACTGGCGGGTCTCGGGACGCGCGCGCAGGGCCGAGACGAGCCGCAGCCCGTCGCCACCTTCCATCAGACGCTGGTGGACCACGAAGACGTCGGGCAGTTCGAGCCGCGCGAGATTGAGCGCTTCGCGCTCCGACGAGGTGATGATCGTGGCGATCCGCATCCGGTCGCCGAGGCGGTCGGCCCAATCGGCGCCGGCCTCGACGCTCGGGGGCGCGATGAGGATCGGACCGCCGCCTTCGATGTCGACGTCCTGTTCGGTGATCAGATCGGCGAGGCCGAGTTCGCGCGAGGTCAGGTCGCGCAGGCGCAGCTCGTCGAACATCATTTTCATGCGCATGAGGTTGCGCACGCGCGCGAAGAGCGCGAGGTCGTTGAAAGGTTTGGACAGGAAGTCGTCGGCGCCCGCCTCAAGGCCGCGGATGCGCTCCTCGGGTGTGTCGAGCGCGGTGACCATGATCACGGGGATGTGCGCGGTCTCCTCGTCGGCCTTGAGGATCTCGCAGACGGCGAATCCGTCCATGTCGGGCATCATCACGTCGAGCATGATCATGTCGGGCTGTTCGGAACGGGCCATTTCCAGCGCCTGCGTCCCGTTCTCGGCGACGACGACGTCGTAATAGGCCGATGACAGCTTGGCGCGCAGGAGCAGGCGGTTGGTCGCGACGTCGTCGACAACGAGCACTCGACCTGACATTGGGTTCCTCCCGCTCGGCATCCCGCTCGGTTGACCGGGGGACATCCGTGGTTCATAGGCGGAAACGTGTTAACGAATGGTTTAACGATTGCCCGGAGGCCTTCCGACATGAGCCCTGACGCCGCCGCCGACACCGCCCGAGACGCCCTGATCTGGATGGCGGGCGAACCGGATGTTCTCGGATCGTTCATGGCCGCGACCGGCGCCGGGCCGCAGGATCTGCGCGCGCGCGCCGACGATCCGGAATTCCTCGGGTTCGTGCTTGACCACGTGATGGCGGGCGACGAGACGGTTCTGGCCTTCGCGGCCGAGGCGGGCATTCCGCCCGAACGGGTCGCGCAGGCGCGCGCGGCGCTTCCGGGCGGCGGGACGATGAACTGGACCTGAGCCCCGCGCATTCGCGCTGGACCCCGCGGCGCCTCCGGTTCTAGACAGCGGCGTCCCGGCCTGGCGGGGCGATCGATGCGGGAGGCGCGCGTGCGCAGGGACTACACGGCGCTGGTCTTCGACAAGGACGGCACGCTTTTCGATTTCCACGCGACCTGGGGCGCCTGGAGCGCGGGCTTCATCCAGGAGCTGGCCGGGGGCGATCCGGTGCGGCGCGACGTTCTGGCCGACGCGATGGGATACGATTTCGCCGCCCGCACGTTTCACCGGTCGAGCCCGGTGATCGCCGAGACGGTCGACGTCCTGGTCGCGATCATCCACGCGGCGCTGCCGGACCTGGCGGAGGCCGAACTGCGGGCGCGCATCCTCGAGACGTCGTCGCACGCGCCGCAGGTGGAGGCGACGGCGCTTGTCCCGCTCCTCGGCCGGCTGCGCGCCGAAGGGTATGCGCTCGGGATCGCGACAAATGACGGCGAGGCTCCGGCACGCACCCATCTTGAGCGCGCGGGCATCGTCGAGGCTTTCGACTTCATCGCGGGCTACGACAGCGGCTACGGCGGAAAACCCGGCCCGGGCATGCTGCGCGCGTTCTGCGACGCCACCGGCGCCGAGCCCGCGCGCACCGTGATGATCGGCGACAGCACGCACGATCTCGTGGCGGGCCGCGCGGCCGGCATGGCGACCGTGGGGGTCCTGACCGGCCTCGCGACGGCCGAGGACCTGGAGCCGCATGCCGACGCGGTGCTGGCCGACATCGCGGCCCTGCCCGGCTGGCTCGGCCTGCCGGAGCCGATCTGAGGGACCGGACTCAAGTCCGAAGCGACGCGGCGACGGCTCCGCATCGGCTCATCCGAAAGAGAAGCCTTCCGGGTAATCATGCAACCCGTCGAAATCCGCTTTGCCGAGCGGAACGCCCGCCCGTTTCAGCGCCGCATGGGCCATCGCCTGATGGAAATGCAGGTTGGGCAGGCCGAAGCGGTGGAGGAACGCCTCGCCGGGCAGGTCGATCTCCGCGAAACCGGCCTGGGCGCGAATGGCGCGCGCCTCCGCGCCCTCGAATTCGCGCGGCGAGAGCGAGCCGAGCAGCATCCGGGTCTCACGCACGCGCGCCCGCAATCCGGCGAGGTCGAGGCCGGCGCGGGGTTCCGGGACGCGGCGTCCGGCCAGCGGGAAGGCGATGCGGAGCATGAACTGCACGGCCGTCGCGATCTGTTGTCCGGCCGGCAGCATGCCCTCGGCGGGCGGCTGGGCGAGTGCGGCGGCCGGATCCGGGAGAGCCTCGGTCTTGTCGAGAATCTGCGATATCCGGTCGAGCGCGGACAGGAAAACCGGAACCGTCGCGCGCCAGAGCGCCGGAGGGGCATCCCCCGTCATTCGCCTCGCTCCGCCCGGGCGCTCGGCCAGGTCGGCCGGTCGGACTTGCGCGTGGCGGACGGTCGCATGATCGGATCCTCGCCGCGCGCGCTCAGTTCCGCACGATGCGGATGGGGACGCCGGCCAGGATCTCGTCGAGTCCCGGCGTGGACTTGCTGTCCAAGCCCCCTGTCGTGTTGAGCCCCTTGCCGATGAGCCGGACCACTTCCGGCGAGCCCGCGAACTTGGAATGGCTGCCGGAGCTGGAATCGTCGATCTCCGACAGATCGATGACGGTCACCCCGAGATCCTCGAGTTCCGCCGTGTTGGCGGCGCCGACCCTTGGCACGCCGCCCGCCAACCGTCGCGACACCATCAGAGCGCGGTCGTTGTCGGAGACGAGTATGAACATCTTGGCGAGGACCTCCGGCGGCAACAACGAGAGCTGGCTGCGGAACAGGTCGATGTCGATGTCCGGCGAGGCGAGCATGATCTGGTTTATGGAGCCGCGCTTGCCCAGACGGCCGGCCTGCTGCGCGTCCACGAGACCTTCCATGGTCAGGAAGGCGCCCATCGAATGGGCGAAGATGTCGACGTCCTCCGCCCGCGTCCGGACCAGGATGTCGGCCATGTCCTTAAGCTGGACGCGGGCGACGAGCGCGCTGTTGAGGTCGTAGACGTAGCGCGTGGCGCTCGCCGCGGAGGCCCAGGTGAAGAGCACGGGCACGCCGGTATAGCCCGAATCGTTCACGAACTGCGTCAGCCTGAGGATCGCGTCGCTGGTGGTGTTGTTGAAGCCATGGACGAAAACCAGCAGATTGCGGTCGCCCGGCGGACGGGCGGCGAGCTCGCGGTTGATCTCGGCGATGAACGAGGCGTCGTCGCGGTAGACCACCGGATCGACGACCGAGAATTCGACGCGCGGGTCGGGCGGCAGGCGCGAAGGGCGTTCGAGCTGCCCCGTGATGTGGTTCGGCGGCACGGTCACGTCGACCGATGCGAGACCGAGTTCGGGGGCGCGCTGGCCGGAGAAGAACGCGGCCTGCACTTCGGCCGCCTGTCGCGTCGTGGTGATGAAGATGCGGTGCTTGGTGATGTCCGCGACCGCCCGCGCCGGGAACTCGGGGTTGTCGACGCCGACGAGATCCGGCGGGCGGGTACACCCGACAAGCGCCGTCAGCACCAGAGCCATGACAAGCGGCAGGCTGAGCGGGCGGCGTCTCATGGCTTTCGTCCCGATTCTACGGATGGAACTATGAGGCGTCAGGTCTTGGGACTCAATCTCAGTCCCAACTCCCGCAGCTGTTCGTTGGTGGGGGCGGCGGGCGCGCCCATCATCAGGTCCTCGGCGCGCTGGTTCATCGGGAACATGATGACCTCGCGGATGTTCTCGGCGTCGGCCAGCAGCATCACCATGCGGTCGATGCCGGGCGCGATGCCGGCATGGGGCGGCGCGCCGTAGCGGAAGGCCGAAAGCATGCCGCCGAAGTTCTCGTCCACGAACGCCTTGTCATGGCCGACGATCTCGAAGGCCTTGTACATGATCTCGGGCTTGTGGTTCCGCACGGCGCCGGACGAGAGCTCGACGCCGTTGCAGACGATGTCGTACTGGTAGCCGAGCACGTCGAGCGGCGGCAGCGTCTCCAGCGCCTCGAGCCCGCCCTGGGGCATGGAGAACGGGTTGTGGCTGAAATCCAGCGCGCCGGTCTCCTCGTCGCGCTCGTACATCGGGAAATCGACGATCCAGCAGAAATCGAAGCGCCCCTCAGCGGTCAGGCCGAGCTCGCGGCCGATCACGTCGCGCGCCTTGCCCGCGACGGCCTGGAAGGCGGAGGACTTGCCGCCGAGGAAAAACGCGGCGTCGCCCTCGCCGAGTCCGAGTTGGACCCGGATCGCCTCGGTGCGCTCGGGGCCGATGTTCTTGGCGAGGGGGCCAGCGGCCTCCATGCCACCGTCCTCGGCCTTGCGCCAGAAGATGTAGCCCATGCCCGGCAGGCCCTCGCCTTGGGCGAAGGCGTTCATCCGGTCGCAGAATTTGCGCCCGACGGCTCGCCTTCGGTCCCTTGGGGGCCGGGATCGCGCGGACTTCGTTGCCGGCGGTCTCCAGCAGGGACGCGAAGATCTTGAAGCCGGAACCGGCGAAATGCTCGCTCACGACCTGCATTCTGATCGGGTTGCGCAGGTCGGGCTTGTCGGAGCCGTACCAGAGCATCGAGTCGCGATAGGCGATGCGGGGGAACTCCGGCGTGACCGGCCGGCCGCCGCCGAATTCCTCGAAGACGCCGCGCATGACCGGCTCGATGGCCTGGAAGACGTCCTCCTGCGTGGCGAAGCTCATCTCCATGTCGAGCTGGTAGAACTCGCCGGGCGAGCGGTCGGCGCGCGGGTCCTCGTCGCGGAAGCAGGGCGCGATCTGGAAATAGCGGTCGAAGCCCGCGACCATGATCAGCTGTTTGAACTGCTGCGGGGCCTGGGGCAGCGCGTAGAACTTGCCGGGATGCAGGCGGCGACGGCACGAGGAAGTCGCGCGCGCCCTCGGGCGAGGACGCGGTCAGGATCGGGGTCTGGAACTCGGTGAAGCCCTGCTCCTCCATGCGGTTGCGCAGGGACTGCGGATCACGCCGGAGCGGAGCATGATGTTGTCGTGCAGCGCCTCGCGGCGCAGGTCGAGGAAGCGGTACTTGAGGCGCGTCTCCTCGGGATAGTCGACCTCGCCGAAGACCGGCATCGGCAGCTCGTCGGCGGCGCCGAGCACCTCGAGATCGGTGATGAAGACCTCGACCTCGCCGGTCGGGATCTTCGGGTTCACGAGGCCCGCGTCGCGCGCCTTGACCGTGCCGTCGATGCGGATCACCCATTCGGAGCGGACCTTCTCCACCTCGGCGAAGGCCGGGCTGTCGCTGTCGGCGAGGATCTGGGTCATGCCGTGATGGTCGCGCAGGTCGATGAAGAGCACGCCGCCATGGTCGCGCACCCGGTGGACCCAGCCGGACAGACGGACGGTCTGGCCGACATCGCCGACCCTGCAGATCGGCGCAGGTGTGGCTGCGATAGGCGTGCATGGGACTTCCTCGGGACGCGGGATTTGGACCGGGCGACTTATACGCGCGGGCCGAGGCGGCGCAAGGGCGCGCGCCGCGTCAGACGGTGAGCGGCGCGTCGCCCGCGTCGGGCACCGGATCGTCGCTGTCGCGGGCGGCCTGGATCTCGATGAACACCCGCGTGATCTCGGGATGGCGCGACTTGATCAACTCCTCAAGCGCGGTGATGCCGGTCTCGACCTCGCCGGCGCTGAGCGCGTTCCGCGCGTCGACGCTGAGGTTCACCAGCACGTCCATCGGGCCGAAATGGATGGTGCGGGCCTCGTTGACCGCGTCGACGAAATGCGCCTTGCCGGCGACGCCGATGATGTCCTCGACCAGATGGTCGTCCGCCGCCTCGCCGATCAGCAGGCCCTTGGTCTCGATGGCCAGCGTGATCGCGGCGAGGCCGAGGATGATGCCGATCACGATCGAGGCCGCGCCGTCGGCCCAGACGATGCCGAACACGTCGGCGCAGAACACGCCGATGAAGGCGGCCGTCAGGCCCATGAGCGCGGCGGAATCCTCGAACACGACGGTGAACAGCGCCGGATCCTTTGACTGGCGGATCGCGCGGAGCCAGGGGATGCGGCCGCGCACGGCGTTGAATTCCTTGAGCGCGATGCTGAGCGCCACGGCCTCGAAGCAGAAGGCGAGACCGAGCACGGCGTAGTTCCAGCCGACGTTCTGGAGCGGATGCGGGTTCAGGACCTTGTTCACGCCCTCGTAGAGCGAGATGCCGGAGCCCAGCGCGAAGAGCATCATCGCGACCACGAAGGCCCAGAAATAGAGCTCCTTGCCGTAACCGAAGGGATGCGCGGCGTCGGCCGGCCGGTCGGCGCGCCTCATGCCGTAGAGCAGCAGGCCCTGATTTCCGGTGTCGACGACCGAATGGATCGCCTCGGAGAACATCGCCGACGAGCCCGTCATCGCGGCGGCGAAAAACTTGGTCACGGCGATCAGGGCGTTGCCGATCAGGGCCGCGATGACGACTTTTTTCGATCCGGCCGCCATGTGTCCTCCACCGCCTGCGGCGCGCATGCTCAGCGCGCGGGCGGGGGGATGTCAACCGGCGGCGCGGGCCGGAAGCATCGGCGGGAATCCGCCGCAGGTTGAGCGCGAGGCTAGGCGGAATGGCGGCGTTCGTGTAACGGCGGCTTTGTATAATCATCCGGAGTCATCAGTTTGCGCACCTCAGTTCGCGTCACCGCCTGCCTGTCCGCCCTTCTCGTCCTCGCCAATTGCGCCCAGACCCCCTCGCCCGACCCGATGGGGCAGCCGGAGGTTTCCGGACCCGCGACCAAGGCGAGCCGCGCCAATACCGACGACATCGCCTGCCTCGCCGAGGCGGTCTATTTCGAGGCGCGCGGCACGTCGGACAAGGGCCAGAAAGCCGTGGCGCACGTGGTTCTGAACCGCGCGAACAGTCCGAAGTTTCCCGATTCCGTCTGCGGCGTGATCGCGGACAAGTGCCAGTTCTCGTACAAATGCGACGGACGGCCGGACGTTCTGGCGAACCCGAGCGACCGTGAGAGGGCGCTCGAGCTCGCACGCCAGGTTCTTTCCGGCGCTTCGGACATCACGCAGGGAGCGCTTTTCTTCCACGCGGCGTCGATGGAGCCGGGCTGGTTCAACACGCGGCCGAAGGTCGGCGCGTTCGGCGGGAACATCTTTTACCGCTGATACCAACTTGCGGTGGGGCGGGCCGCCGCCGTCCGGCACGGCCGGTGGAGTTTCGGCTCCGCTGGAAAGAACCGGCATTCCTTGATGGTGGCATCCGACACTGTTCGGCCCGGTCAATCACAGATTGAACGGAGTCCCGATGTCCAGATATCCGAGAACTTTTTCCCATATCGGTCTGTCCGTTCCGGATGTGGACGCCGCAGTGAAATTCTATTCCGAGGTACTCGGGTTCTACGTCATCATGCCGCCCACCGACGTGACGGAGGACGATAGCGATATCGGTACGATGCGCACGGATGTCTTTGGCCCTCAATGGAAGAAACTCCGCTTCGCGCACCTCGCGACGGCGGACAGGGTGGGCATCGAGATCTTCGAATTCGATGGCAACTGCTCGCCCGAGGTCAACATCGATTTCCGCCGGAACGGCACGTTCCACTTCTGCATACAGGATCCGGATCTTGAGGATCTGGTGGACAGGATCGTGGCGGCCGGCGGCAAGCAGCGGATGCCGATCAGGTACCATTATCCGGGCGAGAAACCGTACCGGATGGACTATGTCGAGGATCCGTTCGGGATCGCGTTCGAGCTCTACAGCCATTCCTACGAACTGACCTACTCGTCAGGCGCTTACACCTGATATTCGGGCGCGTTTCGGCCATTCGTCGCGATGAAGTGGAATCACCCGAAGCGGCGGACCGGTATTCCGGTGCGATCATTCGGCCGCGACGCGCTGACGCGCGGCGGCGTTGGAGTCCGTGACGGCCGCGCGGCCGGCAGCCTTTGCGAGGCCGAAATCGGGCATGCCGGAATAGATGGTCTCGTACTGGCCGTCGGGAACCAGATAGGTCTCGTGCCAGATCCCGACGTCACCCCGGCTGTTCTTCATGCGGCGGTTGAAGTCGACCCAGGCCGGCCAGTGTTCCCGATCCCTCGACCGCGCATAGGCCTCCAGATGCTCGAAGCTTCGCCAGTACTGCGCCATGTTGAACATGCTGAGCGGCTGGTGCCCGAGAAAGCCGGTCTCTGGACCGGCGGCATGCAGCTCCCTGAGCATGGCGCCCATCGCCTTCGCGACTGGAAGCCATTTGCCGGGCTTCCAGATCCGGTTGATCCGCATGCCGATGAGAAGGACGACGAAATCACCCTCGATCCGGGCGGTGACCCGCTCTTCGTTGATCCTCCGCATCGGCGTCTCCCTGCTTCGTCGCGAAGTTAGCATGAAGGGCCGGGCCGGGACAGAGCCGGGTCAGAGGCGACGCGCCGTGGCGAATGCCCGGCGGGGTAGTCAGCCCTGGAGCGCCCGCACGCCCAGCTCGCCTTCCAGACGCGCGCGCATCGCCATGGCGGCGGCGCGCGAGGCGTTGGCGGTGGTGTAATAGGGGATGCGGCCCGAGAGGGCGAGGCTGCGGATCTCGCGGCTGTCGTCGATCGACTGGGCGCCTTCGGTGGTGTTGAAGACGAGTTGCACGCCGTCGTCCTTCATCAGGTCGACGATGTGCGGGCGGCCCTCGTAGACCTTGTTGACGCGGGTCGCGGGGATGCCGTGTTCGGCGAGGAACGACGCGGTGCCGGCGGTGGCCAGAAGCGTGAAACCCAGGTCGTGCATGCCGCGCGCGGCCTCGATCATGGTTTCGGACTTGTCCGCGTCCTTGACCGAGACGAAGACGGCGCCCTCGGTCGGGAGTTTGGTTCCCGCGCCCATCTGCGCCTTGAGGAAGGCGCGCGGGAAGGTGCGGTCCCAGCCCATGACCTCGCCGGTCGAGCGCATCTCGGGCCCGAGCAGCGTGTCGACGCCGGGAAAGCGGTTGAAGGGCATCACGGCCTCTTTGACCGAGAACCAGGGCATGGCCGGGTCGGCCAGGGTCATCGGGTCGGCGTATGGCAGGGGATCGTCGGGGCCGACCCCGGCCGGATAGGCGGCGCGGTGCGGGAAGTCCGCGAGCTTCTCTCCGGCCATGACGCGCGCGGCGATGGCGGCGATGGCGCTGTCGGTGGCCTTGGCGACGAAGGGCACGGTGCGCGAGGCGCGGGGGTTCACTTCAAGCACATAAATGTCGTCGCCCTGGATGGCGAACTGGACGTTCATAAGGCCGATGACGCCCAAGCCAAGCGCCATGGCGCGGGTCTGGGATCTCGAGCTCGGCCACGACCTGCGCGCTCAGCGACCAGGGCGGCAGCGAGCAGGCGCTGTCGCCGGAATGCACGCCGGCCTCCTCGATATGCTCCATGACGCCGGCGATGTGGACGTCCGTGCCGTCGCAGATCGCGTCGACGTCGACCTCGACGGCGCCGGCGAGATAGCTGTCAAGCAGGACGGGGGTGTCGCCGGAGACGTGAACGGCCTCGTTGATGTAGCGGGTCAGCTGGGCCTCGTCGCGGACGATCTCCATCGCGCGGCCGCCGAGCACGTAGGACGGGCGGATCACCAGCGGATAGCCGATGCGTCCGGCGACCGCGTGGGCCTGTTCGGCGGAGCGGGCGATGCCGTTCTCGGGCTGTTTGAGGCCGAGGCGCTGGAGGAGCTGCTGGAACCGCTCGCGGTCCTCGGCGAGATCGATGGCATCCGGCGTGGTGCCGAGGATCGGGATGCCCGCGTCATGCAGCGCGCCCGCGATCTTGAGCGGGGTCTGGCCGCCGAACTGGACGATGACGCCGTGCAGCGTGCCGGTCTCCTGCTCAAGCCGCAGGATCTCCATCACGCTCTCGAAGGTCAGCGGCTCGAAATAGAGCCGGTCGGAGGTGTCGTAATCGGTCGAGACGGTCTCGGGGTTGCAGTTGACCATGATGGTCTCGTAGCCCGCGCCGGTCAGCGCGTAGCAGGCGTGGCAGCAGCAATAGTCGAACTCGATCCCCTGCCCGATCCGGTTCGGGCCGCCGCCGAGAATGACGACTTTTTTGGCGTTTGTCGGGCGGGCCTCGCATTCGACGTATCCGCCGGCCTCGGCCTCGTAGGTCGAGTACATGTAGGGCGTCTGGGCCTCGAACTCGCCGCCGCAGGTGTCGATGCGTTTGAAAACGGCCTTGACGTCGACGGCGAGACGGTCGGCGCGGATCGAGGCCTCGGTGCGGCCGGTGAGGGTCGCGAGGCGGGCGTCGGAGAAGCCCATCATCTTGAGGCGGCGGATGCCGGCGGCGTCTTTCGGCAGGCCGGACGCGCGGACAAGCTCCTCCTCGTCGACGATCTCGCGGATGCGGGCAAGGAACCACGGATCGAATTTCGTGACGCCGTGGATCTGGTCGTCGGTGAGCCCGTGGCGCATGGCCTGGGCGGCGGTGAGCATCCGGTCGGGGGTCTGGCGGGACAGCGCCTTGACGACCGCGGCGTGGGTGTCGGGGCCGCTGGTGGTGTCGGAGACGCCGGGGATGGCGATCTCGTCGAAGCCGGTGAGGCCGGTCTCGAGCGAGCAGAGCGCCTTCTGGACGCTTTCGTGAAAACTGCGGCCGATCGCCATCGCCTCGCCCACCGATTTCATCGCGGTGGTCAGGAGGGGTTCGGCGCCCGGGAATTTCTCGAAAGCGAAGCGCGGAATTTTCGTGACGACATAGTCGATGGTCGGCTCGAAGGACGCCGGCGTCACCTGGGTGATGTCGTTGTCGAGCTCGTCGAGCGTGTAGCCGACGGCGAGCTTGGCGGCGATCTTGGCGATGGGGAAACCGGTGGCTTTCGACGCCAGCGCCGAGGAGCGGCTGACGCGCGGGTTCATCTCGATCACGATGAGCCGCCCGGTCTCGGGCTGGACGGCGAACTGGACGTTCGAGCCGCCGGTCTCGACCCCGATCTCGCGCAGCACCGCGATCGAGGCGTTGCGCATCATCTGGTATTCCTTGTCCGTCAGCGTCAGCGCGGGGGCCACCGTGATGCTGTCGCCGGTATGGACGCCCATCGGATCGATGTTCTCGATGGCGCAGATGATGATGCAGTTGTCCGCGCGGTCGCGGACCACCTCCATCTCGAACTCCTTCCAGCCGAGCAGGCTCTCGTCGATCAGGATCTGCGACATGGGCGAGGCGTCGAGACCGGTGCGGCAGATCCGCTCGTAATCCTCGCGGTTGTAGGCGACGCCGCCGCCGGTTCCTCCCATGGTGAAGGCCGGGCGGATGATGGCGGGCAGACCGACGTGTTCGATGGCGGCCATCGCCTCGGTCATCGAATTGGCGATGGTGGCCTTGGGGTTCTCGAGGCCGATGCGGTCCATCGCCTCGCGGAAGAGCTTGCGGTCCTCGGCCATCTCGATGGCGGCGCGTTTGGCGCCGATCAGCTCGACGCCGAATTTGGCGAGCACGCCCATGTCGTCGAGCGCCAGCGCGGTGTTCAGGCCCGTCTGGCCGCCCATCGTCGGCAGGAGCGCGTCGGGGCGTTCCTTTTCGATGATCTTGGCGACGATGTCGGGGGTGATCGGCTCGATATAGGTGGCGTCGGCCATGCCGGGATCGGTCATGATCGTGGCGGGGTTGGAATTGACCAGGATGACCCGGTAGCCCTCCTCGCGGAGCGCCTTGCAGGCCTGGGCGCCGGAATAGTCGAATTCGCAGGCCTGTCCGATGACGATGGGCCCCGCTCCGATGATCATGATGGAGCGGATGTCGGTTCTTTTCGGCATGATCGGCCCTGCATTTCTTGTCCGGCGTCGCGGGGACGCCGGAGCGGCTGGATTCGCCGGGGCTGGCAAATTGGCGTGGTTATAGAGGCGGGGGTCCGGGGCGCAAGGGCAAGGCGGCCCGGCCCGCAGCTCATCGTCGACGCGCTGCCCGGCGGCGCATCCTTCGCTTCGGACGACGCCTTCATATGCGAACGCGAGGACGGCGCCCCGCTCGGCCTCGGCGTCGTCGCGACGCTCGCCTTCGACGGGATCACGCCGTCGCAGGTCGCGCCGGTCCTGAGCGCGGCCGGGTCCGTGCGGTTCCCCCAGCGATTCGGCACACGTGTCCCGATCGGCGGATTTCTGCCGATCGGGACGCGGCGTGGAACCGGCAGGTCAATCGTCAAATAGAACGCGCCTTCAAAATACTCAGCATTTATTGCAGCAGTTGATTGATATTTGACTGCAGTTTTTACGTATGTAAGCACTTTTTCGCCGTAGGCGGAATCCCGCGCGCATGAGTATTGATAAAACGGGTGATTAATCGCATATCTCAAGGCGGGACGGCCGAAAGGCCTGACCGCGCCGGGCCGGGTCGGTCCGTCGCCGGAACAGAAATGTGAAAGGAAATACAATGCGTAAGACCCTTCTCGCTCTCACCGTGGCCGCTCTCGCGATGCCCGCGGTTCTTTCGGCCGCGACCTTCGAGGAAGTCGACGCGAACGCCGACGGCTCGATCAGCATGGACGAGGCGATGGCCGCGATGCCCGATGTCGCAGCCGAGGATCTCCAGGCTCTCGACGCCGACGGCGACGGCGCGCTGTCGCCCGACGAGTTCGCGGCGATGCCGCAGTAAGGACCCGGTCCTTACCTTACGGATCGGCCCGTCGGAGAGATCCGGCGGGCCTTTTTTTAGCACGCTCGTCTTCCTTCAGGGAGCCGGGAGGAGATCCGGCATCGCGCCGCGCCGCGCTAAACCAATTCCTAACCCCCGCATGCGACCCTCCCCTCGTTCATCGACGCGGCGGGGGATCGGATGTCACCAGAAATCCTGAGAGGTATGGACCCCGCGGTCCTCGTTCCGATCTTGGCGGCCGTCGCCGCCGTGACGGCTCTGCTCACGGTCGTCCTGGTCCGCCGCGCGCTTACGGACCGGACCTCGGAAACCCACGACATCGAACGCCTCAGACGCGCGCTGCATTCCGGAACGGAGACCCGCGAGCGTGCACGGCCGGAACCGGACCCGGAGCCGTGGAGGCGGCGCTCCGAGCCCGATCCCGACTATCTGCCGACGCCGCGGCCCTTCACCGGCCGGGCATGGATCGTCGACGGCGACACCATCACGGTCGAGCGCCACCGCATCCGGCTCTTCGGCATGGACGCGCCGGAACTGGACCAGGACGGCGGTCACAAGGCGAAGGCATGGCTGATCCGGCTCGCGCGCAAGGGCGACGTCAAGGTCGAGCCGCTTTGTTTCGACTGTTATGGCCGGATCGTCGCCAAGGTCTGGCACGGCGATGTCGACCTCTCCGAACGCATGGTTCTGGACGGTTTCGCCGTCGCGATGTCGGGCTGGCACCGCGACTACAATGCGGCCGAGCTGCAGGCGAGGAGCGAAAAGCGCGGTCTCTGGGCCTCCGACGGCATCGCCGAGCCCGCCGACCATCGCCGGCGGCAGCGACTGGGGCCGGGCGCGGAGACGGCACAAGGCCAACCGGCCGCGTAGCCGATCGCGCGTCGCGTCAGTCCGCGAGCGCGGCGATTTCCAGGATGAGCTTGCGGCGGACCGCCTGCTCGAAGCTTGAATCCTCGTCGGAGGCGGTCACGACGAATGCGCCCGGCCCGCCGATCATGGTGTCGCGGAACTCGGCCTCGAGATCTCCGCCGCGCGGCCGGCCCGAACAGTTCCGACAGGTTATGGCCAAGCCGTTGATCACCACGCCCGCCGCCACCACGATGTCGCGCGCCACGTCGATGGGCGGGCCTTGGGAGTTCCACGAACTGTCGGCCGACAGATCGATGACCTTGCGCCAGCCCTCAAAGCCGTTGGTCTCGATCAGGTCGAGCCCCTTGAGCAGCGCCGATCCGATGGCGTTCGAGCCGAAGGCCGTGCGGGGTGGCGCCATCAGCCGGGCGCCGAAGTCCCGCGCGCTCGCCTCGTCCCCGACGATCATCCAGTCGACCACGACCTCCTGCGACGAGGCGCCGGCCCATTCGACGTAGGTGACGGCGATCTTGCCGAGCGCCCCGCCGCGCGCGATGGCGTCGAGCACGTCCGGGTGGACCATCGCGTCGGCGTAGCCCTGACGCTGGAGCGCTATCTCGACATCGTCGATGGAACCGGACGCGTCGGCGAGCAGAACCAGTTCGAGATCGACGTCGACGATCTCGGCGCGGGCGAGCCCCGGCAGGGTCAGCAGGCAGGCGAGGACCAGAGCGCGCAGCATGGCGTTACCTCCATCGATACGATGGACAGGTAGCCCCCCGCGCGCGCCGGTCCAGCGCGGTCAGGCCCGTTTCGCGCCGACCTGTGCGACGTTCATCACCGAGAGGACCTTCGCCTCGATGTCGGCGGCGTTCATCCCGGCGACATCGTACATCTTTTCCGGCGAATCCTGGTCGATGAAGATGTCGGGGAACACCATCGAGCGGAATTTCAGGCCCGTATCGAACACGCCCTCGTCCGAAAGAAGCTGCGCGACATGGCTTCCAAAGCCGCCCACCGCGCCCTCCTCGATGGTGATCAGCGCCTCGTGATCGGCGGCAAGGCCCAGGATCATCTCGCGGTCGAGCGGCTTGGCGAAGCGCGCGTCGGCGATGGTCGGGCGGATGCCGCGCGCCTCGAGCGCCTCGGCGGCCTTGAGCACCTCCTGGAGCCGCGCGCCGAAGGACAGGATCGCCACGCGCGAACCCTCGCGGACCATGCGGCCCTTGCCGATCTCGAGCGGGGTCCCGCGTTCGGGCATCTCGACGCCGACACCCTCGCCGCGCGGAAAGCGGAACGCGCTGGGGCCGTCGTCGATCGCGGCGGCGGTCGCGACCATGTGGGCGAGCTCCGCCTCGTCGGACGCGGCCATCACCACGAAGCCCGGCAGGTTGGCGAGATAGGCGATGTCGAACGAGCCCGCATGGGTCGGGCCGTCGGCGCCGACGAGGCCCGCGCGGTCGATGGCGAAGCGCACCGGCAGGCGCTGGATCGCCACGTCGTGCACGACCTGGTCGTAGCCGCGCTGGAGGAACGTGGAGTAGATCGCGCAGAACGGCTTCATCCCGGCCGCCGCCAGCCCCGCGCAGAAGGTCACGCCGTGCTGCTCGGCGATGCCGACGTCGAAGCAGCGGTCGGGGAAGCGCTCGGCGAACAGGTTGAGCCCCGTCCCGTCGGGCATCGCGGCGGTGATGGCGACGATGCGTCCGTCGGCCTCGGCCTCCTTGATCAGGTTCTGCGCGAAGACCTTGGTGTAGCTCGGCGCGTTGGACGGGGCCTTTTTCTGCGCGCCGGTGACCACGTCGAATTTCGAGACGCCGTGATAGCGGTCGACGGAATCCTCGGCCGGCGCGTAGCCCTTGCCCTTGACGGTGCGCACGTGGATCAGGACCGGTCCGTCTGCGCGGACCTTCTGGTCGCGCAGGACCTGGAGCAGCCAGTCGAGATCGTGGCCGTCGACCGGTCCGACATAGTTGAAGCCGAGTTCCTCGAAGAGCGTGCCGCCGATCGTGATGCCCTTGACCAGTTCGCGCGCGCGCTTGGCGCCCTCGACCATCGGGCGGGGCAGCATCTTCACGGCGCCCTCGGCGACCGACATGATGTCCTGAAACGGCGCGCCGCTGACCATGCGCGAGAGATAGGTCGACATCGCGCCGGTCGGAGGGGCGATCGACATCTCGTTGTCGTTGAGGATGACGAAGAGCCGCTTGTCCATGTGGCCGGCGTTGTTGAGCGCCTCGTAGGCCATGCCGGCCGAAAGCGCGCCGTCACCGATCACCGCGATGGCGTCGCCCACGTCCGGCGCGCCGAGCTCGCGCGCCGCGGCGTAGCCCAGCGCCGAGGAGATCGAGGTCGAGGAATGCGCCGCGCCGAACGCGTCATAGGGGCTCTCGGCGCGCTTGGTGAAGCCGCTGAGCCCGCCGCCCGCGCGCAGCGTGCGGATGCGGTCGCGCCGTCCGGTCAGGATCTTGTGCGGGTAGCATTGATGGCCCACGTCCCAGATCAGCTTGTCCTTGGGCGTGTTGAAGACGGCGTGGATCGCCACGGTCAGTTCGACCACGCCCAGACCCGCGCCGAGATGTCCGCCGGTGACGGAGACCGCCGAGATCGTCTCGGCGCGCAACTCGTCCGCCACGCGGCGCAGGTCCGCGTTGCTCAGACCCTTGAGGTCGGCCGGGCTGTCGATCCGGTCCAGAAGCGGTGTGCTCGGCCGCGTTTCGGTCATGGTCTTCCCCCTCTCCCGGCGTCCGCGCGCCGGGTCAGTTGTCCCGTCCAACGGCGAAGGCGGCGGCGAGACGCAGGTTCTCGGCGGCCGAGCCGTAGGGGTGCAGAGTGTCACACGCGCGCGCGGCCAAGTCACGCGCCTTCGCCCGCGCGCCCTCGACCCCGAGCAGCGTCACGAACGTGGCCTTTCCGGCCTCCGCGTCCTTGCCGAGGCGCTTGCCGGCGGCATCCTCGTCGCCCGCGACGTCGAGGATGTCGTCGGCGATCTGAAAGGCGAGGCCGAGATCGGCGGCGTATCGCCGCATCGGCTCCACGTCCGAGCGGCCGAGCACCGCGCCGGATTCGGCCGCCCAGACGATCAGCGCGCCGGTCTTGAGCGCCTGGAGGTCCGAGATCGCGTCGACGTCGAGCGGCGTCCCGGCGGTCTCGGCGGCGATGTCGAGCGCCTGGCCGCCGACCATGCCCGCGGCGCCCGCGGCCTGGGCCAGGCTCGCGATCAGACGCACCTGAAGGCGCGGATCGATGCCGCCCTGCGGCGAGGCGAGGATGTCGAAGGCGAGCGTCTGGAGCGCGTCGCCGGTCAGGACCGCCGTCGCCTCGTCCCATTTCACGTGCACTGTCGGCTGACCCCGCCGCAGATCGTCATCGTCCATGCAGGGCAGATCGTCGTGCACGAGCGAATAGGCGTGCACGCATTCCACCGCCGCCGCCGCGCGCAAAGCCTGCGCCGGCGGGACGCGGAAGAGCGCGGCGCTCTCCATCGCCAGAAACGCCCGCAGCCGCTTGCCGCCCGAAAGGACGGCGTGACGCATCGCGGCGCCGAGCGGGGCGTCGCCGGCGGGCAGAAGCCCGTCCAGCGTCTCCTCGACTCTGGTGGCGGACTGGCTCAATCGAGCGTGGAATTGCAGCGATGCGGCGTCCATCGGCTCAGCCGAGATCGGACGGTTTCGCGCCCACATCGCCGTCAGGGCCTTGGGTGATCTCCTCGACGCGGGCCTGGGCGGCCTTGAGCTTGTCGTCGCAATGACGCCGCAGAAGATCGCCGCGCGCGTAAAGCGCGATGCTCTCGTCGAGCGGCACGTCACCGGATTCGAGCCGGCCGACCACGCTCTCAAGCTCTTTTAGCGCGTCCTCGAAGGACATCTGCGCCACCGGCCGCTCGGCCGCCGCTTTCTCAGCCATGTCCCCGCTCCATCAGAACCCGCACGTGGGCCGCGGATGACGCGGCCAGAGCGCCAAGATCATATCCGCCCTCGAGAGTCGAGACGACGCGCCCGTCGCAATGCTTCGCCGCCAGCGCGCAGAGCTGCGCCGTGGCCCAGGCGAAATCGGCTTCGCGGAGTGACAGGTTGGCCAGCGGATCGTCGGCATGGGCGTCGAACCCGGCGGAGATCAGGATCATCTGCGGGTCATGCGCCTCGATGGCCGGCAGGACCCGGCCGAGCATCGCCGCGCGGAAAATGCCACCGGTCGCACCTGCGGGCAGCGGCACGTTGACGATCTGGCCGTAGGCGCCGACCTCATCCGCGGCGCCGGTGCCGGGATAGAGCGGCATCTGATGCGTCGAGCAGAACAGCACGCGCGGATCGTCCCAGACCAGATCCTGCGTTCCGTTGCCGTGATGCACGTCGAAATCGACGATGGCCACGCGCTCCAGCCCGTGCGCCTCGAGCGCGTGCAGCGCGCCGATCGCGACGTTGCCGAAGAAACAGAAGCCCATCGCCGTCGACTTCTCGGCGTGGTGGCCGGGCGGGCGGACGGCGCAGAACGCGTTGCGGACCTCGCCGGACATCACCATGTCGACCGCCCGGACGACCGCGCCGGCGCCCCGGCGCGCGGCGGCGAGCGAGCCCGGCATCAGGAACGTGTCGGCGTCGACCGGCGCGTAGCCGTGATCCGGAGCCATGGCCTCGAGCTTGGCGATATGCTCCGCCGGGTGGACACGCCCGATCCACGCATCCTCGGCCAGCGGCGCGTCGACCCGCACCAGATAGGCGAATTCCTCGGTCTCGAACGCCGCCATCACGACCTTGAGCCTGTCGACCCGCTCCGGATGCCCCGGCGGAGTGACATGGCCGAGGCAGTCGGTATGCGAGATGAGCGCCGTGGTCATGGGCGGAACCTAAGGCCTCCGCCCGGAACGTTCAAAGGGAATATGTCCCGCCTCAGCGCGGCGCGCAGCATCCGCTCCATGATCCCGCTGCGGAAGTGGAACCGGTGCGCCAGCGCGCCGACCACGTGCAGCGCGACGAGCGCGAGAAGGATCACCCGCATCACCCCGTGACCCTCCGCCGCCGCCTCGACGCCACCGAACCAGGGCACGTAGCCGGAGATCGGCATGAGGAACAGGAGCGCGCAAAAGCCCCAATGCGTAATCTGCGACAGCAGGCGCAACGCCGGATGCTCGTCCGCCGGAGGCGGCGGCGCGCCCTCGCGCAGCCTGAGCGCCACGCGCCAGACCATCAGCAGCAGGATCAGCCCTCCCCCGCCACATGAGCGGAAACACCAAGACCCGGCTTCGCGACACCGCCATCCGTCATGGTGTCCCAGGCGTGAGTGATCGGCTCATGCAGCACGTATTGCCACACGACCAGCGCCATGATGATCCAGTGCAACTGGATCTGGCGGCGCGAATATCCCTCCGCGGTTCTCATCGAAAATCTACACTTGCGCCCCGGCGGTCGCCGCCGGGCCCTCACTCAACGCGCGGCCGTGTCTTTTCCGTCGCGGCATCTTCAAAGCCCCGCCTGCCAGTCGCGCACCGCGTCGAGCGGCCAGAGCAGCATCAGCACGTTGAGCGCGAGTCCGTCCCTGATCCAGAGGATCGTGACCGCCTCGAACACGAGCGCGAGCGTCACGATCACCCATATCGGCAGACGGGACGCGAGCCAGAAGCCCAGCACCATCGCGCCGATATCCGCGACGGAGTTGATCACGCTGTCGCCGAAATAATCGAGCGAGACCGTCACCTCGCGGTAGCGCTGGATCACCGCGTCGGTGTTCTCGGCGACCTCCCAGGCGACTTCGACCAAGGTCGCGATCAGCAGACGCCAGCCGAACGAGAGGTTCGGGGTGGCGAACGCGAGAATCGCGTAGAAGATGAATCCGTGGATCAGATGCGACGGGGTATACCAGTCGGTCAGGTGCTGCGAGTTCTCCGACGACATAACCGCGCCGTGCCAAAACTTGACGTAGCCGCATTCGCAGATCGGCACGCGTCCCATGAGGAGGAGAATCACAGCACCCCCCGCCACGACGCCGAGCGTCAGCGCCCAAGGCAGAATTCGCAGAGTGTCCGACCGCATCCCGCCTCCCACGATTGCGGATGACGCGCCCGCGCCCGCAGTCTAGCATCATGGACGGTCTCCAATGCAAGGAAACGCATCCATGAAACTCGCCAGCCTGCGCGACGGCACGCCCGAGGGACGGCTCGTGGTCGTCTCGCGCGACGTGACGCTCTGCTCCGACGCCCGGCACGTCGCGCCCACCCTGCGCGCGGCGCTCGACGATTGGGCTTCGGTCGCGACCCCGCTCGATCTGATCGCGCGCGGCATCGAGAGCGGCGGCCAGCCGGTCCAGCGGTTCCACGAGCGCGAGGCGCAGTCGCCTCTGCCCGGGGGCGCCGATCCGCGCGGCGCGACCGGCGCGGCGCGCGTCACCCCCGGCGTCTCGGTGATCGCGGGCGCCGACGGCGCGCCGGTTCTGGTCGTTCTGCGCTGCGAAATCGGCGACGGACCGGCCGCGTTCTCTCCGGTCGCTCTCACGCCGGACGAGATCGGGCCGGCCTGGACCGACGGCACCATCGACGCGGCGCTGACCCTGACGCGGGGCGCCGGGATGGAGACCGCGGAATTGTCGCCAGTCACCGAGGCCGGCGCTGGTCCGACGCGCCCGGTCGCGACGGCGGCGGCCTGCGACGGCCCCGCCCCCGGAGTGCCGCTCCGCATCGAACTGCGCGACCCGGCGGGACATTGCGTGTTCGGCGCGATCGAGCTGACCGCCGCGTCCTGATATCGAGAAAGGATCACCCGATGTTCACCAGAACCCTCGCGGGCCTCGCGATCGCCACCTGCCTCGCGCTCGCGACCGGCCCGGCATCGGCGCAGGACGACGAGGCCGCGCGGCTCGCGGCGGCCGAAGCCTATGTCGCCCTGCCCGCCGTCCAGCGGATGATCGAGGGCACGCTCGATCCCGAGGCGCTCATCGCGCAGTTCCGGGCGACCGTCCCGGCGGCCGACCAGCTGACCGAGGCGCAGTTCCGCATATTGGCCACGATCGCGTCGGAAGAGATCGGCGCGATCCAGCCGCAGATGATGGAGACGATGCGCGACCAGGCCGCCGAGACGTTCACGCTCGCCGAGATCGAGGCGCTGACCGCGTTCTACGGCTCGCCCGAAGGCGAGGCGATCCTGGGCAAGACCGGGCCGTTCATGCAATCCTACATGCAGGCGCTCGGGCCGACGCTCCAGGCGACGATGCGGACCATCTCCGAGCGCATCCAGAGCGAGATCATGCCCTGAGACGCGCGGCCGCCCCGACGGGGCGGCCGCGCGTCGGCTTCAGTTCAGCGCCGCGTCCGACACCGCGTGGGTCCAGGCGCCCTCCGGCTCCTTGGTGATCACGGGCTCTTCGCCGGCGGAAAGCAGCGTTTTCACCGTCCGTTCGTAATCGGCCGGATCAAGCGCGCCGTTCGAGCCGGCGGTCAGCTTGGCGACCTCGCCCATCATCCGCTTCTGATGGCTTTCGGTCTGGGCGCCGGTCTCGTCGTTGTCGAGCACGATCATCGCGGCTTCGTCCGGGTTCTCCTCGGCCCACTTCCAGCCCTTCATGCTGGCGCGCACGAATTTGGCCATGGTCTCGACGAAAGCCGGATCCTCCAGCCGCTCCTCGAGCACCCAGAGCCCGTCCTCGAGCGTCGCGACACCCTCGTCCTCGTATTTGAACACGGTCAGATCCTCGGGCGTGAAGCCCGCGTCGATAACCTGCCAGTACTCGTTGTAAGTCATCGTCGAGATGCAGGCCGCCTGCTGCTGAAGCAGCGGGTCGACGTTGAAGCCCTGCTTGAGCACGGTCACGCCCGCCTCGCCGCCATCGGTGGGAATGCCGAGCGACGACATCCAGCTCAGGAACGGGTATTCGTTGCCGAAGAACCAGACGCCGAGCGTCTTGCCGGGGAAATCCGCCGTGGTCGCGACACCGCTGTCATTGCGGCAGGTCAGCATCATGCCCGACGATTTGAACGGCTGGGCGATGTTCACCAGCGGCAGCCCCGCCTCGCGCGCGGCGAGCGCGGCCGGCATCCATTCCACGATCACGTCGGCGCCGCCACCAGCGATCACCTGCGGCGGCGCGATGTCCGGACCGCCAGGCTTGATCGTCACGTTGAGGCCCTCCTCCTCGTAGAAGCCCTCCGCCTCGGCGACGTAGTAGCCCGCGAACTGGGCCTGGGTCACCCATTTGAGCTGTATAGTCACGTCCTCGGCAAAGGCAGCACCACCCGAGAGGGTCGCCGCAGCCGCGGCGCCCGTAATCCACATTCTCATTCATGTTCTCCTGTTGTGGGCCGAAAGCCCGGACACGTGATACTCTTCAGACCCTCCGACTCCGCTGCGACGGATGCCAGAACGTCGCCGCCCGCTCCATCAGCGCGACCGCGCCGTAGAAGGCCGATCCGACCATCGCCGCCACGGCGATCTCGGCCCAGACCATGTCGAGCGCCAGACGTCCCACCTCGGTCGAGATGCGAAAGCCCATGCCCGAGGTCGGCGAGCCGAAAAACTCCGCCACGATGGCACCGATCAAAGCTAACGTGGTGGAGATTTTCAAGCCGTTAAAGAGAAACGGGGTCGCCGCCGGCAACCTCAGCTTGAAAAGCGACTGCCAATAACTCGCGGCGTATGTATGCATGAGATCGCGCTGCGCGCTCTCCGCCGCCTGGAGACCCTGGACGGTGTTCACCAGCATCGGAAAAAATACCATCAGCACCACGACGGCGGCCTTGGAATGCCAGTCGAAGCCGAACCACATCACCATGATCGGCGCCATGCCGATGATCGGCAGCGCGGAGGCGAAATTCGCCACCGGCAGCAGCCCGCGCCGCAGAAACGGCGTCCGGTCCACCGCGATCCCGGTCAGCACCGCCGCGCCGCAGCCTATGACATAGCCGGTCAGCGCGCCCTTGAAGAAGGTCTGCACCAGATCGGTCCAAAGGATGGGCAGGCTGGACGCGAATCGCGCCCCGATGGCGCTCGGGGGCGGCAGAAGCACCGGGCTGACGTCGAGGCCGCGCACCACGAGTTCCCAGATCACCAGAAGCGTGACCCCAAAGACGATCGGCGGCAGCAACCGCGCGAGCCCGGTCAATGGCCGCCGGGTGAGCGCCACGTTGAGTCCCCAGCCGCCGAGCCAGACCGCGACCGCGCCGATCAGCGCCCCGTTCAAACCGCCGCTCCGAATTGACAGGACGCGCCGGAGCCGTCACGCCGGACACCATGCCCCGCGCGCCCCGATCCCCGATGCCGATGTCCCGAGCCGACGCGCGCGCGCTCTGGATCCGAGCGCAGCGCCTCGACGCGACGGCGCCGTTCGGCGAGGGCGCGGAAGCGGTCCGCGCGGCCGTCGAGCATCTGGGCTACGTCCAGATCGACACGATCCACGTGATCGAGCGCGCCCACCACCATGTCCTCTGGAGCCGCATCCCCGCCTACGCCCGCGCCGATCTCGACACCGCGCTGAGCGCGGAGAAATCCGTCTTCGAAGGCTGGGCGCACGCGCTGGCCTACATCCCGACCCGCGACTACCGCTATTTCATCTCCGCCATGCGCGCCCGTCGCGCGGAGCCCGAGCGTTGGTTCGGCACGGTCGCGCCCGCCGATCTGCGCCGCGTGCTGGCGCTCGTTCGGCGCGACGGGCCGCTCACGATCCGCGACATCGAGGAGCCGAAGGTGGAAAAGACCCATCTCTGGGCCAGCCGCAAACCCTCGAAACGCGCGCTCGAGTTCGGCTTCCTCACCGGCGCGCTCGCGGTCTCCGGCCGGCGCGGCATGCTCAAGACCTACGATGTCGCGGACCGCCATTTCGGCTGGCCGCCGCGCCCGCGCGCCGCCACCGAACGCGCGATCGTCGAATACCTGCTCGACCGCGCCCTGAGGGCCCAGGGCCCGGTCAGCCTCGCCTCGATCTGCTACATGGATGCCCCGCGGAAAGCCGCGATGGCGGAGCTGATCGCCGCCCGCGTCCGGCGCGGCGCCCTGATCCCGGTTGCGATAGAAGGCGTCGGGGTGCCGCATTGGAGCGCGCCGGGCCCCCCGCCGGAGACCCGGGAGGCCGTCCATATCCTCTCGCCCTTCGACCCGCTGATCATCCAGCGCGCGCGCCTTTCTGAGTTTTTTGGCTACGACCACCTTTTTGAAGCCTACGTCCCGGCGGCGAAACGCAAGCTCGGCTATTTCGCGCTTCCCGTCCTCGTCGACGACCGCATCGTCGCGGCCATCGATACAAAGGCCGACCGGACGCGCCGCAAACTTCTCATCCAAAACTGGATCTGGACGGACGACGCGCGCGACGGCGACCGGGCACGCGTCGAGGAGGCCCTCCACCGCTTCGAGACGTTTCAGTTCGCGCCCTGACCCCAAACCGCCTATTTCCCCCAACTCAATGCCGACGGCCCGACCTCACGCGCCAGCTCCAGCAACTGCGCCCGCGTCTCCGGATGCAGCCCCCGCGTCGGATGCCGAACATGGTCCGACCCGATCACGCCGCCCTCCATCATCACCGCCTTGCAGGCGCGCCAGCCGCATTGCCGGTTCTCGAAATTGATCAACGGCAGGACCCGCGCGTAGATCGCCGCCGCCTCCGCCCGCCGTCCCTCGCCATGCGCGACGATCGCCGGCCGGATCAGATCGGGCAGCGTCGCGGAGGTCATGCTCCCGCTCGCGCCCGCATCGAGATCGGCCATCAAAGTGATCGCCTCCTCGCCGTCGAACGGCCCCTCGATGGCCTCGCCGCCGGCTTCGATCAGCGCGCGCAGTTTCGCCGCCGCCTGCGGCGTCTCGATCTTGAACAGCCGCACCTGCTCGATCTCGCGCGCCATCCGCGCGAGAAAGGGCACCGACAGCGTGACGCCCGACAAAGGCGCGTCCTGCACCATGATCGGAATGCCGCCCGCCGCCCCGACCCGTTCGAAATGCTCGAACATCGCCTCCTCGTCGGCGCGCAGACCGGTGCCATGATAGGGCGGCATCATCATCACCATCGCCGCGCCCATCGACGCCGCCTCGCGGGCGCGATCCCCTGCGACCTTGGTCGAGAAGTGCGAGATCGTCACGATCACCGGCACGCGCCCCGCCGCGTGTTCCAGACAGATCCGCGTCAGTTCCGCCCGCTCGCCATCCGACAGCAGGAACTGCTCCGAGAAGTTCGCGAGGATGCAGATGCCGTCGACCCCCTGGTCGATCATGCAGTCGATCACCCGCCGCATCCCCTCCAAATCCAGCGACCCGTCCTCATGGAACGGCGTCGGCGCCACCGGCCAGATGCCGGAAAATGCCCGCTTGCTCATGTCTCTCTCCCTTTGTCGTTTCTTGTCACGCAGCGCCGCCCATCGCGCGCGCGGTCAGCCGCTCCGCAAGACCGATCAGACCGACCAATACCGCCGCCAGGATCGCCGCCATCACCAGCGCCGACCAGATCTGCACCGTCTGCCCGTAATAGCTGCCCGACAGCATCCGCGCGCCCAGGCCCGCCACGGCGCCCGTCGGCAACTCGCCAATGATCGCACCGACCAGTGACGCGGCCACCGCCACCTTCAGCGAGGCGAACAGATACGGCAGCGCGGCGGGCCAGCGCAGCTTGAGAAACGTCTGGCGCTTGTCCGCGCTCCAGGTCCGCATCTGGTCGAGCATCATGGCGTCGGGCGAGCGGAACCCCTTCACCATGCCCACGACGACTGGAAAAAACGACAGATACATCGAGATCAGCGCCTTGGGCAGCAGCCCCGACACGCCGACCGAATTGAGAACGACGATGATCATCGGCGCGATGGCGAGAATCGGGATCGTCTGGCTGGCGATCACCCAAGGCATCACCGACCCGTCCATCGCCCGGTCATGCACGATCCCGATTGCGAGCGCGATCCCCAGCGCCGCCCCAAGCGCGAAACCCAGAAGCGTCGCGCTCAGCGTGATCCCCGCATGCCGCAGCAACGACCGCCGCGAGGTCGGCGCCACCTCGACCGTGGTCCGCCACAGCTCCGCCACCACCTGATGCGGCGCCGGCAGAAGCGGCCGTTCCTGGCTCCACGTCTCGCGCACCAGATCGCCGAACCCGAGTTCGACCCCCGTGCGCCCCGCCTGGTCATACGCCCAGTCCGCGTTCAGCCAGACGGCGCCCAAGTACCAGAGCACGATGATCGCCGCCACGACCACCAGCACCGGAACCAGATTCCCCCGCGCGCTCATCCCCGCACCGCCACGGCTTTCATACTGACACGAAACCTGGAGAGCAGTCGGCGCGCGCCAACAGGCGGGCGCCAAACCAAAAGACTCGCGCGCACCGCGCGCCCCTCATGGCGGCAAAGGCCGCCCGCCGCGCTCACACCTCGTCCCCCATGCCCGCCCGGAGCCCGTCGCGCACCCGCGCGGCGATCTCCAGAAACGCGGCGCTTTCGCGGATATGGAGCGGCCGCTCGCGCGGCAGCGGGCTCTCGATCACGTCCGTCACGCGACCGGGGCGCGGGCTCATCACCACGATCCTCGTGCTCAGGTATACCGCCTCCGGGATCGAATGCGTCACGAAACAGATCGTCTTGCCGGTCCGCGCCCAAAGCTCCAGCAGCTGCTCGTTGAGCCGGTCGCGCACGATCTCGTCGAGCGCCCCGAACGGCTCGTCCATCAAGAGCAGGTCCGCATCGAAGGCGAGCGCCCGCGCGATCGAGGCGCGCTGCTGCATGCCGCCCGACAATTGCCACGGATAGCGGTTCTCGAACCCGCCAAGCTCGACCATCTCCAGCACCCGCGCCACCCGCGCGTCCTGGTCCGCCCGCGAATACCCCATGATCTCAAGCGGCAACCGTATGTTCCCGCCGATGGTCCGCCAGGGAAACAGCCCCGCCGCCTGAAAAACGTAGCCGTAGGCCCGCGCCTCGCGCGCGGCGTGGGGCGTCCCGCCGTTGACCGTGATCGTGCCGCCCGTCGGCGTCTCGAGATCGGCCGCGACGCGCAAAAACGTCGTCTTGCCGCAGCCCGAGGGTCCGATGAAGCTGACGAAATCGCCCCGGTTCACGACCAGGTTCACGTCCGCCAGCGCCCGCACCGGCCCGTCCCCGGTCGGAAACGTCAGGTCCAGCGCTCTCGCCTCGATCACCGGCCCGCCCGCCTCGTCCCGTCCGCCGTCCACGCGCGCTCCAAATACCGTGATACGACGGCAATAAATCAGCGTCGCGCCCGGGACGCAAACCCCGAATGCCGGCCGCGATCCGGCAAGTCCCGACCAATTCGCGGAAAATCCGCGTCTCATTCGGGACTTTCGGACGCCGGGTTGGACACGAAACGTTAACGCAGCGGCCACATTCTCGGATCGGAATGAGGGGAAAGGGGGGAATCGCGATGCGCCGGATGGAGGCCATTCCGGGCGAACTGCCGACGGCGTTTCTCGACAGCCTGCCCAATCCCGTGCTCGTGAAGAACGCCGCGCTGACCTATGTCTGGGTGAATCGCGCCTTCGAGGATCTTTTCGGTGTCAGCCGCGACCGGATCGCCGGCCTGCGCGACGAGGACATCTTTCCGGAACAGCGCGCGGGCGCCAACCGCGACCGGCGGATCCTGACCGAAGGATCGGTCGGAGAGGATCTCGGAACGGTCATCCAGGAACGCCGCGGACGACGCGAGACGCTGACCCGCAAGAGTCGCCTGACGCTCGCCGACGGCACTGTGCTTCTGATCGGGATCATGCACGACGTCACCGAGGTCGTGACGGCGAACCTGGCGCTGGCCGAGACCAGCGCCGCGCTTCGGGCCCAGGCGCAGGAACTGCGGCGTCTGGCCGACACCGACATGCTCACGGGCTGTCTCAACCGCCGCGCGCTGTTCGAACTCGCCGGCGGCGTGCCTTCTCCGACCGAGGTAGGGCTGCTCTTGACCGACATCGACCATTTCAAGAGCATAAACGACACCTACGGCCACGCGGCGGGCGATCTCGCGCTCAAGCATTTCGCCGCCGTCGTGATGCGCAACATCCGCGAGACCGACACGCTCGCGCGGATCGGCGGCGAGGAATTCGCGGTGCTGCTGCCCGGCGCCACCATCGACGCCACCCGCGTCATCGCCGAGAGGATCCGGGCCGCGCTCGCCGCGAGCCCGCTGGTCTGCGAGGACGGGCTGGTGATCAACATGACCGTCAGCATCGGCGTCTGCCTGCCCGAGTCGCGCGAGCTTCTGGACCTCGACGCGCTCCTTGCCGACGCCGATCGGAGGCTTTACGTCGCCAAACGTGAAGGCCGCGACCGGGTCGTTTTCGCCGACTGAGCCCTCATACGCCGCTCGGTATGTTCTGCGGATCGCGCTTCACGCCCCGCGGGGCCGTCAGCGCCTTCCATTTCGTCAGCGCCACGTTCTGCGACGGGAAGGCCGGACGCGGCACGAACCGCCCGCGTCCGGGCTGCGGCGCGCTGTTCTGCCCGTCCGCCCAGACCACCTCGCCGCGCGACAGGGTGTAGCGCGGCAGCGCGCTCACCTTGCGGCCTTCGAAGACGTTGTAGTCGATGATCGACTTCTGCGCGGCGGCGGTGATCGTCTTCGACAGCTTCGGATCCCAGACCACGATGTCGGCATCCGCGCCCTCCACGATCGCGCCCTTTTTCGGGTAGACGTTGAGGATCTTGGCGATGTTGCTGGACGTCACGGCCACGAACTCGTTGGGCGTCAGCCGGCCCGTCTCCACCCCTTCGGTCCAGAGCATCGGCATCCGGTCCTCGAGCCCGCCGGTCCCGTTCGGGATCGACGGAAATCCTTTCAACCCCATGCGCTTCTGCTCCGTCGTGAAGGCGCAATGGTCCGTCGCCACGACCTGGAGCGATCCCGCCTGGAGCCCTGCCCAGAGACTCGCCTGGTGCTCCTTGTTCCGGAACGGCGGCGACATCACCCGGCGCGCGGAATAATCCCAGTCTTTGTTGAAGTACTCGCTCTCGTCGAGCGTCAGATGCTGGATCAGCGGCTCGCCATAGACGCGCATCCCCTTCTGCCGCGCCCGCCTTATGGCCTCATGCGCCTGCTCGCAGGACACGTGCACGACGTAGAGCGGCACACCCGCCGCGTCGGCGATCATGATCGCGCGGTTCGCCGCCTCGCCCTCGACCTCCGGCGGCCGAGAGAACGCGTGTCCCTCCGGTCCGGTCAGGCCCTCGGCCATGTACTTCTCCTGGAGCGCCGCGACCACGTCGCCGTTCTCCGCATGGACCAGCGGCAGCGCGCCCAGCTCGGCGCAGCGGCGGAACGACGCGAACATCTCGTCGTCATCGACCATCAGCGCGCCTTTGTAGGCCATGAAATGCTTGAAGGTGTTGACGCCGCGCCGCACCACCTCGGCCATCTCATCGTGGATCTTTTCATTCCAGTCGCAGATCGCCACGTGGTATCCGATGTCGACGCTGATCTGCGGCGCGGATTTGCGGTCCCAATCATCCATCGCCTTGAGGATCGACCCGTCCGGTCCCGGCAGCACGAAATCGACCAGCATCGTCGTGCCGCCGCTCGCCGCCGCGAAGGTCCCGCTCTCGAAGGTCTCGGCCGCATGGGTGCCCATGAACGGCATCTCCATGTGGGTGTGCGGATCGATCCCGCCGGGCATGACGTAGGCGTCGGTCGCGTCGATCGTCTCGTCGCCCTTGAGGTCCGCGCCGATCGCCCTGATCGTCTCGCCCTCGATCAGCACGTCCGCCTTCCACGTCCGGTCCGCCGTGACGATGGTGCCGTTCTTGATGACCTTGCTCATGCCGCTCTCCTCATTTCCTCGAAATCAATTGGTCCGATCGCACTCCACCCGGAGGATCGCGTCTGCCTGGGGCGGGTGCGATAATCGCACCTGCCGGGGGCAGGCAGGCGCGATCCGGGGCTGACACCCCGGCGGACCCGGCCGCGAAGCATCGCCTCACTCCACGATCCCCGCCGTCTCAACCACCGCGTGGAACAGCACGTTCGCGCCCTTCTCGGCCCATTCCGGCGAGATCTCCTCCGCCTCGTTGTGGCTCAGCCCGTCGACGCAGGGGCACATCACCATCGCCGTCGGCGCCACCCGGTTGACCCAGCAGGCGTCGTGTCCGGCGCCGCTGACGATATCCATGTGGCTGTACCCCAGCCGCTCCGCCGCGTCCCGCACCGCCCGCACGCAGCCTTCGTCGAACGTCACCGGATCGAAATGCCCCGCCACCTCGATCTCGATCCCGAGCCCCAACGCCTCCGCGATCACCGGCGCCTCCGCCTCCAGCCGCGCCTTCATCCCGTCGAGCTTCGCCAGATCCGGCGAGCGGAAATCGACCGTGAACACCACCCGCCCCGGAATGACGTTGCGCGAGTTGGGATAGACGTCGCAATGCCCGATCGCGCCCACCGCGTCCGGCTGCGCGTCCATCGCGATCGTGTGCACCAGCTCGGTGATCCGCGCCATGCCGAGCCCCGCGTTGCGCCGCATCGCCATCGGCGTCGACCCCGTATGGCTGTCCTTGCCCGTCACCGTGACCTGCAGCCACCAGAGCCCCTGCCCGTGCGTGACCACGCCGATGTCGCGGCCCTCCGCCTCCAGGATCGGCCCCTGCTCGATGTGCAGCTCGAAGAACGCGTGCATCTTCCGCGCGCCCACCGCCTCGTCGCCCTTCCAGCCGATCCGCTCCAGCTCGTCGCCGAAGCGCAGCCCCTTTGCGTCGGTCTTCGCGTAGACCTCGTCCTGCCCGAGCACCCCCGCGAACACGCCAGACGCCATCATCGCCGGCGCGAAGCGCGTCCCCTCCTCATTGGTCCAGTTCGTCACCACGATCGGATGCCGCGTCCTGATGCCGAGATCGTTCAGCGTGCGCACGATCTCCAGCCCGCCGAGCACCCCCAGCACGCCGTCGTACTTCCCGCCCGTCGGCTGCGTATCAAGATGGCTCCCCACATAGACCGGCAGCGCGTCCGGGTCCTCGCCCTCGCGCCGCATGAACATCGTGCCCATCGCGTCGACGCCCATCGTCAGCCCCGCATCCGCGCACCATTTGGCGAAAAGCGCGCGGCCGTCCGCGTCCACGTCGGTCAGCGTCTGACGGTTGTTGCCCCCCGCCACCCCCGGCCCGATCTTGGCCATCTCCATGAGGCTGTCCCAGAGCCGCGCCCCGTCGATCTTCAGGTTCTCTCCAGGTGCGGCCATCGGATGTCCTCGTTCAGGGGGCTCCACAATTGATAGGTTCGCCCGCCGCCGGAACGCAAGCCCGGAGCGGGTCGGGGGACGCGGTCACAAGCCTGGCGGTGTCCGCGGTCGGCCCGGAACGGCCATCCGCGGCACGTCAGAATTCCGCGCCGCCGTTTCCAAAGGCCGCCGTTCATGCACCGCACGGCGTCACGACACTCGGGAGGTCCGCTCCGCCGCTCCGCGCGAGAAGCCGCCATACGACTCCAGACAGTCACGAGCCTATCGTTGGAGCTCGGCGGGATGCCTTTGCAGGCCGCTTGTCCATTCTCAAATCAGATTGCCCGGTACCGAGCGATTTCCACGGCGTATGCGAAAATCTTTTGCATTCGTCAGAATAAGCGACCGGAAGCCGCCGCCGGACTTGCAGGCACGTTCGGCCAGGCGTTACCCTCCTGAGAGGTAGCGAAAAGGATTGCGGAAATGGGCGTTCTCGACACGATCTTCGGCGCGATCAACGACCTCACATGGGGCTGGGCGCTGATCCCGTTCCTCGTCGTCCTTGGCGTCTTCTTCACCGCGGCCAGCGGCTTCGTGCAGTTCCGCTTCTTCAGGCGGATGTTCAACGTCCTGAGCGGCACCGACGAGGACAACGACCCGACCAAGATCAGCGCCCGCGAAGCGCTCTTCGTGTCCGTCGGCGGGCGCGTCGGCGGCGGCAACATCGCCGGCGTCGCCGTGGCGATCACGGCCGGCGGGCCGGGGGCGGTCTTCTGGATGTGGGTCATCGCGCTGATCGGCATGTGCACCGCGCTGGTCGAGGCGACGCTCGCGCAGCTCTACAAGCGCACAGAGGAAAACGGCGACTACCGCGGCGGCCCCGCCCGGGCCATCTTGCACGGACTTGGCGAGAACTACCGCTGGCTGGCGACGATCTACGCCGTCTGCCTGATCGCCTCGTTTTCCATCGGGTTCAACGCCTTCCAGGGCAATACCGTCGCCGGCGCGGCGCTCGAACTCCATGGAGATCCCGCGGCTCTGGACCGGCCTCGCCCTGTCCGCCCTGACCGGCGTCATCGTCTTCGGCGGCATCCACCGGATCGCCAAGGCGGCGGATGTCATCATCCCGGTGATGGCTTTGGGCTACATCGGGATGGCGCTGATCGTCATCGTGCTGAACCTTTTCGCGCTTCCCGGCGTGCTCTGGGACATCGTCGCAAACGCGTTCGGGCTTCGCGAGGCGGTTTCGGGCGGCATGGGCGCGGCGATCGCCCAAGGGTTGCGGCGGGGTCTTTTTTCCAACGAGGCCGGGCTCGGCTCCGCGCCCAACGTGGCGGCGACCGCCTATGTGAAGCACCCGGTGAGCCAAGGCATCACCCAGAGCTTCTCGGTCTTCATAGACACCATCGTGATCTGCTCCTGCACGGCCTTCGTCATCCTGCTGGCCGATGTCTACCAGCCCGGCGCCGAGGGCGTGGACGGCGTCGTGCTCACCCAGCAGAGCATGGTGGAACATGTAGGCAGCTGGGCGCAGTACTTTCTGACGGCGGCGATCCTGCTCTTCGCCTTCTCGTCGATCATGTACAACTATTACCTCGGCGAGAACGCCCTGACCTTCATGACCGGGAACTCCATGGCTGTGCTGGTGCTGCGGATCGCGGTCATGGGCATCGTCTTCCTGGGCGCCGTGGCGCCCGGCGCGACGGCGGTGTTCTCGTTTTCGGACCCGATGATGGGGATTCTCGCGGTGGTGAACCTGCTCGCGTTGATGATGCTCTTCCCGATCGCGATGCGGATCATCGAAGACTTCAGGGCCCAGCTCGCCGCGGGCGTCGCCAAGCCCGTCTTCGACCCCGCGCGGTTCCCGGACCTCGACACCGACCCCTCCGCATGGCCCGACGCGCCGGGCGCTACCGCGGCACGAACGCCTGGCGGCGGAACGGCGGTACCGGTCGGGACTTGAACCGCGGCTTGAACGGCCGCGGCGCCGCGCTGCAGAACGGACGCTCGATTTCGTGTCCTTCTGAATGCCCGCTGTCGGAGCAAGCGCCCATCACGCCCGCATTCGCGACGTAAGTCCGGAGTCCATCCGTTGTCGCGAACCGGGGGCACTCGACCGTGGCGCGGAGCGGGCAGTCTCCGGGACACCCCCTCCCGGCCGACAGCGTCAACCTCTCAATTCCGACAAAAAGAACTCGCGACTCTGTTTCCAGACGTCTTCCAGACCGGTTCAAGCATAAGCGAATCGCCGTTGACCCTCGATCCGCCCCGACAATCAGTGGAGCTTGCGCAGCACCTCGCCCAGCCGGCCCACCAGTTCGTCGATCTGCGCCTCCGAGATGATCAGCGGAGGCGACATCGCGATGATGTCTCCCGTCGTGCGGATCAGAATCCCCGCGTCATACGCGTCGAGGAACGCCTGGAACGCCCGGGCCGTCGGCCGGCCTGCGATCGGCTCCAGCTCCACCGCGCCGATCAGTCCTTCGTTCCGGATATCAATGACATGCGGCAGACCCTTAAGGGAATGCAGCGCCTCCTCCCAATAGGGCGCCAGCGCCGCCGCCCGCTCGAAAAGCCCGTCCTCGCGGTAGGTCTCGAGTGTGGCGAGCCCGGCGGCCGAGGCGATCGGATTGCCCGAATAGGTATAGCCGTGGAAGAGCTCGATCAGGTTCTCCGGCCCGGTCATGAACGCGTCGTGTATCGCGGAGGTCGCCAGCACCGCGCCCATCGGAATCACCCCGTTCGTCAGCCCCTTGGCGCAGGTTATCATGTCGGGCGTGACCCCGTATTTGTCCGCGCCCCAGGCTGCGCCCGTACGTCCGAACCCGGTGATGACCTCGTCGAAAATCAACAGGATGCCGTGTTTCGTGCAGATCTCGCGCAGCCGTTGCAGATACCCCTTCGGCGGGATCAGCACGCCGGTCGAGCCCGCCACCGGCTCGACGATCACCGCCGCGATGGTCGACGCGTCATGCAGCGTCACGATCCGCTCCAACTCGTCCGCCAACTCCGCGCCGTGCTCCGGCTGGCCCTTGGAATAGGCGTTGCGCGCGATGTCGTGCGTGTGCGGCATGTGGTCGACGCCCGCCAGCAGCGTGCCGAAGAACTTGCGGTTGTTGACGATCCCGCCGACGGAGATCCCGCCGAAATTCACCCCGTGATAGCCCCGCTCGCGCCCGATCAGCCGCGTCCGCCCGCCCTGCCCGATGGCCCGCTGATACGCGATGGCGATCTTGAGCGCGGTCTCGACCGATTCCGAGCCCGAGTTGGTGAAAAACGCGTGGTCCAGCCCTTCGGGCGCCATGTCGACCAGCCGGTTGGCCAGCTCGAACGCGCCCGGATGCCCCATCTGGAACGCCGGCGCGTAATCCATCTCGGCCGCCTGCCGCTGGATCGCCTCGGTGATCCGCGCCCGCCCGTGCCCCGCGTTGCAGCACCAGAGCCCCGCCGTGCCGTCGAGCACGTGGCGTCCGTCGCTCGTGGTGTAGTGCATGTCCTTGGCCGCCACGAACATCCTCGGCGCCGCCTTGAACTGGCGGTTCGCGGTGAAGGGCATCCAGAACGCCCGGAGATCGTTCGGCGCCGTGCTCGTTCGGTTCGACATTGGAGACCCCTGGCTGGATCCGGCGCCGCGTCCGCGCGTCCGTCGGAAAGACGCCGGCCCGTCCTGGGTCGGCCACATTTGAACGCTACCAGTCCGCCGCACGCGGTCAAGCCCATTCCCCGACAGCAATACGCGTTAACGAACGGCCAACCTGAACGCGTGTTAAGCGTTTTTTCCGTACGCGAAGACGTGTACCTTGAGATCCGAAAGTGAGGAAAGAGACGGCCATGTCCATGCATTCAATCGACGCCATCACGCCGGCATACGACTTCAACCCGATGTCGCCGACGCTCAAGCGTCTGGTCGAACTCGCGGTACAGGCCCGTCGCGACGCGGCGTTCCTCGGCCTCGAACCCGCGCGGGGACGGTCCGACAAACCCGACCTGCCGCAAGGCACGCCCGCCGACGAGGCCCGGCCGCTGCCGGAGGCCGCATCCGCTCCCGTCGAGACCGGACGCCTCGACCTGCGGGCCTGACCGCCGGACCGACCTGAGACCCGTCGCGCGCCTGACGCGCGCCGCACGCGGCCGCCCCGGACCGGGCCGCCGCCCCTGATCGCCCGCGCAGCGGCGCCGATCCCTGATCTAATGATCACATCCTGATGGACGCCCCGCCGGCGGAATGACGCGTTAACCGCGCGTCAACGAAATCCGTGCGCGACCGGATTTTCGACGTATGCTCGTAAAAGTTTCAACGCTTTTGAGGGGCATCCGAAATGACCGGCATCAGTTTCAGCGTCGCGGCCTCATCCACGTCCGCCCGCACCGCGTTCGACCGACGCGAAGCCGGCATCGCGCGGGCCACCGACGCCGAGGTCGCGGATACCGGTACGCCGCGGCGCCCGGGCGCGCAGGCTCCCTGCCCGCGTCTTCTCGCCGACAGCCTGCGCGACATCCTCAATGACGGCACCCCGCCGCCACGCGGCATCCGCATCGTCGGCGCGGCCCAAGCGTTCGCCGCCGCCTCCACCATGAGCGCGCCGCGCCTTCTCGACAGCGCGGTCTGAGGACGCCGCCACGCGTCCAGGTCATCGGGCGCCTTCGCGTCATTCCGTGGTTCGGCCGTCGAAGTGCTCATGCGAGGCGTCGGCATCCGCCCTGGTCTTCTCGACCGTGCCTTCCAGGTGCTCGGGAGGCCCGTAGATCGTGTAGAGCCGAAGCGGTTCCGACCCGGTATTGACCACGTTGTGCCTGGCGCCGGCGGGCACGATCACGCCGTGATCGGCCTTGACCCGATTGGCCACGCCGTCGATCACCACTTCCCCGACGCCCGCTTCGAACCGGAAGAACTGGTCGCGGTCCTCATGGACTTCCTCGCCGATATCCTCGCCCGGCTGGATCGTCATCAACACCAGTTGAATATTCTTGCCGGTATAGAGGACCCGTCGAAAGTCGTCGTTCTCCAAGGTCAGCTTTTCGATATCGTCCGCGAAGCCCTTCATGGCCGTGATCTCCTGTCGATGTCGATTGAGGCGCCACTGACGACGTCGGCGGCGTTCCGTCATCCATATCGGTCTTCAGGTGCGTTCGCATTGACGTCGATCAATGCTCCGCCGGCCCGGATCACATAGACTGCCGGGAATATTTCACGACATCAGCGGGGGATGCCATGACGGACCGGCGGAAAGAAGGACATGGGGCGACCATCATCGACGTTCCCGAGGCCGTGGGCGTTTTCGACACGTTCAAGGATCTCCAGGCGGCCTATTACGATCTCCTGATCGTCGGATTCAGCCGGTTCGACATCAGCCTTCTCGCCGGACAGGAGGCGCTCGCGGAAAAGTCGGGCAAGGCGTTCTGGCGCGCGTCGGATCTGGAGGACGATCCCGAAGCCCCGCGCGCGTCGTTCGTCTCCGAGGAGGCGATCGGCGAGATGGAGGGAAGCGTCGTCGGCGGCTTCGTCTTTCTGGGATCGTTCATCGCGGCGGCCGCGATGCTGACGCCCGCGAGCACGATCGCGGCGTCCATAGCCGCGGTCGCGATCGGAGGCAGCCCGGCGGCCGTGATCGGGACCCTTCTGGCCCGCCGCCTGGGCAAGCGGCACAAGGACTACTATGCGAACCAGATCGAGCATGGCGGAATCCTGCTCTGGGTGCGGGTCCGCGACAAGGGCCGCGAGGACCTCGCCGTCAAGATCATGAAGGGGCATTCAGGGCGTGACGTGCACGTCCACGAGTGGAGCGAATGAGACGCGCCGTCCCGATGATCTGACCCTGCGCGCTCTAAGTCTCGCCGTGGAAATCCACGTGCAGGTGGTTGCCGTCCGGATCCCAGATGTTGACCTGCTCGACCCCGAATCCCGGGACCTTGAACCGCTCGTAGCGTTCCCCGAGGCTTTCAAGCTTCGCGATGAACGCCTTGATGTCACGCGCCTGGAACGCGCCATGCTCCAGTTTCAGATCGGCGGGGTCCGACCCCGGCTCCTCGGCCGTCCCGACCAGATGTACGAGCGCCTGGCCGTTGGCGTACATCCACGCCCCCGGAAAGCCGAAATCCGGCCGCTTTCCCGATTCCATGTCCAGAACGCGTCCGTACCACTCGACCATCTCGTCGAGCCGCGACGTGCGCAGGTTGATATGGTCCAGCCGTTCGATCATCTTCGGTCTCCATTCCGGAAATTCCGGGGTCGCACCCGGTAAGCCTCAAGTCCTAGCCGCCCGGACCCGCCCGCCGCAAGCGCGACGCGGGCGGCGCGGCCGGCGCGGACCCGCCCGCTCCGGCGCGACGCGCGGGACGCCTTGCGCGCTCTTCGCGATCGCAATAACGATGGTGCCACGCGACATCGCGGCGGGGACGTCGCGGCGCGCTGGCGGAGCGGGCGCGGCGATGGTGCGGTCGAACGGAAACACTTGGAAACTTGCGCTCGGCTCGGTCGGCGTCGTTTACGGCGACATCGGCACGAGCCCGCTATACGCGATGCGCGAAGGGCTGCGCGCCGCCGCGGACGAGGGGCTGACGGAACGGGAGGTGATCGGGATCACCTCCCTGCTGCTCTGGACGATCATCGTGATCGTCACCTTCAAATACGTCATCCTGATCCTGCGCGCGGACAACAACGGCGAAGGCGGCACCCTGTCGCTGCTGGCCTTGGCGCAGAGCGCGGTCGGCCGGCGCACCCCTTGGCTTCTGGCGCTCGGGATCATCGGCACCTCGCTGTTCTTCGGCGACGCGATGATCACGCCGGCGATCTCCGTCCTGTCGGCCGTCGAGGGCCTCACGCTCGTGACGCCCGGCTTCGGCCCCTACGTGCTGCCGGTGACCGTGTGCATCATCGTGGCGCTCTTCTGGGCCCAGAGCAACGGTACGGAGCGCATCTCGGCCCTGTTCGGCCCGATCACGATGGTCTGGTTCCTGACCATGGCCGCGCTCGGGATCACCCACATCAGTGACCAGTTCGGCATCATGCAGGCCTTCAACCCGCTCGAGGCGCTGGGCTTTCTGTCCAACCACGGCGTGGCGGCCCTTCCGGTCATGGGCTCGGTCTTTCTCGCCGCCACCGGGGCCGAGGCGCTTTACGCGGATATGGGTCATTTCGGTCGCCGCCCGATCCGGCTGGCCTGGAGCCTGCTGGTCTTCCCGGCGCTCGCGCTGAACTATCTCGGACAGGGGGCCTTCGTGCTGGCGCAGCCCGAAGCCGCCTCCAACCCGTTCTTCCTCATGGCGCCGGCATGGGGCCTGCTGCCGCTGGTGATCCTCGCCACCGTGGCCACTGTGATCGCCAGCCAGGCCGTGATCTCGGGCGCGTTCTCGCTCACCCACCAGGCGGTGCAGCTCGGCCTCCTGCCACGTCTCGAGGTCCGCCACACCTCGGAATCGCTGATGGGCCAGATCTACCTGCCCCGCGTGAACTGGACCCTGATGGCCGGCGTCCTGTTCCTGGTGGTCACCTTCGGCAGCTCCTCGGCCCTCGCGAGCGCCTACGGCATCGCCGTCACCGGCGACATGGTCATCACCTCGCTTCTTGCCGCCGTCGTCTTCCGCAGGGTCTGGGGCTGGCCGATCTGGCTGGTCGCGGCGGTCGTCCTTCCACTGCTCGTGATCGAGGGATCGTTCCTCGCCGCCAACCTCGCCAAGGTTCTCGACGGCGGATACGTGCCCCTGATCATCGCCGGCATCGTCGGCCTGCTGATCTGGACCTGGGTGCGCGGAACCGACATCGTTCAGACGAAGGCCCGCTCCGACAGCATCCCGCTCGACACCCTTCTCGCGTCGCTCGCGAAATCGGCGCCGGCCGCGGTTCCGGGCACCGCCGTCTTCCTGACCGCGAACCCTGAGGTAGCGCCCCCCGCGCTCATGCACAATCTCAAGCACAACCGCGTGCTGCACCAGAGCAACCTGATCGTCAAAGTGAATGTCGAGACCGCGCCCCGCGTCTCGGAGGCCGAGCGGATCGAGGTCCGCCGGATCGACGACCGCTTCGCGCTGGTGACCCTGCATTTCGGTTACATGGAGCAGCCGAACGTGCCGATGGCGCTCGCGCTCGGCCGCCCGTTGGACCTTCGGACCGAGATCATGAGCACGTCGTACTTCCTCAACCGCCGCACGTTCCGCGCGACGCGGAACCGGCGCATGCCGTTCTGGCAGAGCCGGCTCTACGTCTCGATGGCGAAGGCCGCGTCGGACGCGACCGATTTCTACCGCATCCCCTCGAACCGGGTGCTGGAACTCGGCCAGCAGTTCACGATCTGAGTCCCGCGGCCATCGGTTCTATTCGGCCGCTTTCGCCGCCGGGTTGTTCGGGTGCGTCGTCCAGTTGGCGTAGTCCTTCTCGACGACACGGCCGGTCCTTGGATCGACGGTTCCCGGTGCCATCGCCTCCATCGTGATGCAGTTCTCGACCGGGCAGACGTTGACGCAGAGGTTGCAGGCGACGCACTCGCCGTCGATCACCTCGAAGACCCGGTCCGCCGACATCGAGATCGCCTGGTGCGACGTGTCCTCGCAGGCCGCGAAACACCGGCCGCATTTGATGCAGAGATCCTGGTCGATCCGCGCCTTGGCGACGTAGTTGAGGTTGAGGTGCTGCCAGTCGGAACAGTTCGGAACGGCGCGGCCCGTGATCGAGGCGAGGTCCGGATGACCCTTCTGGTCCATCCACAATTCCAGCCCCGAGATCATCTCCTGGACCACCCGGAAGCCGTAGGTCATCGCCGCCGTGCAGACCTGGACGTTGCCCGCGCCCAACGCCATGAACTCCGCCGCATCCCGCCAGGTCGTGATCCCGCCGATGCCGCTGATCGGCAGATCCTTCGTCACCGGGTTGCGCGCGATCTCGGCCACCATGTTGAGCGCGATGGGTTTGACAGCCGGCCCGCAATAGCCGCCATGCGCGCCCTTGCCGTCGATGGTCGGCTCCGGCGCGAAGAGGTCGAGGTCCACCGACGTGATCGAGTTGATCGTGTTGATCAGGCTTACCGCGTCGGCCCCGCCCGCATGGGCCGCCTCGGCCGGCTTGCGGATGTCGGTGATGTTGGGCGTCAGCTTCACGATCACCGGCATCCGGGTGTTCGCCTTGCACCAGCGCGTGACCATCTCGATGTATTCCGGCACCTGGCCCACAGCCGAGCCCATGCCACGTTCGGACATTCCGTGCGGGCATCCGAAATTGAGCTCGACCCCGTCGGCGCCGGTCTCCTCGACCAGCGGCAGGATGAACTTCCAGCTCGCCTCGTCGCAGGGCACCATCAGGCTCACGACCATCGCGCGGTCGGGCCAGTCGCGCTTGACGTCCTTGATCTCGCGAAGGTTCACCTCGAGCGGACGGTCGGTGATCAGCTCGATGTTGTTGAGCCCCAGCACCCGCCGGTCCGCGCCGTAGACGACGCCGTAACGCGGCCCGTTGACGTTCACGATATGCGGGTCGAGCCCCAACGTCTTCCAGACGACGCCGCCCCAGCCCGCCTCGAACGCGCGGCGCACGTTGTATTCCTTGTCCGTCGGCGGCGCGGAGGCGAGCCAGAACGGATTGGGCGACTTTATCCCGACGAAGTCGCTGCGAAGATCGGCCATGGTCCTGTCCTTCCGTTCAGCGCGACGCGATCATCACGAGGTTTCCCTCGCTGTCGCGGATCATCGCATAGGTGGTCTCGGCATCCCATTCCGCCGGTTCGGGCTCGCGCACGATCTCGGCGCCGCGGGTGCGCAGCGTCTCGACCGCGCCCGCCACGTCCGGCGCGATCATCGGGAGCACGGGCCGCAGGGCCTGCGCCTCTCCCTCCCGGCGGTCGAAATGCACTTGCGTCCGCGAACCGGGCACCTCGAGCATGATCCAGCGCTCCGAGCCCATCGCCGCGTCCGAGCGTTCGACGAGGCCGAGCACGTCGACATAGAACGCCTTTGCCCGGTCGTAATCGTCGACCGGGATCGTGGTGAAGCTGACATGGCTCAGCATGTCGGTCACGGGATCAGCGCCGCGTGGATGTCCATCGCCGCGTCACGACCCTCGGCCACCGCCGTCACCGTCAGATCCTCGCCGCCCGCCGCGCAGTCCCCGCCGGCCCAGACGCCCGGAACGCCGGTGCGACCCGGCCCCTCGACCGCGATCTTGCCGCCGGTCAGCGTGAGACCTCGGGGGCGTCGTCGAGACACTGGCCGATCGCCATCAGAACCTGGTCGGCCTTGAGGTCGAACGTCTCGCCGGTCTCGCGCAGGCCGTCGGGTCCGTCCATGGTATAGGCGAAGCGCGCCTTTCGGACGTGCTTGCGGCCTTTGAAGCGCACTGGCGCCGCGTGGCAGATGATCCGCACACCGGCATCGGTCGCGTGCTGTTGCTCGTGGCGGCTCGCCGCCATGCGGTCCTGTCCGCGCCGATAGACGATGGTGACCTCCTCGGCGCCGAGCAGTTTCGACTGCACCGCGGCGTCGATCGCCGTCATGCCGCCGCCGACGACCACGACCCGCCGGCCGACCGCTATGTCGGATTTGTCCGTCGCCTGGCGCAACTCGGCGATGAAATCCACCGCCGGGCGCACGCCGGGGGCATCGGCGCCCCGCACTTCGATCTCGTTCACGCCGCCCAGCCCGATCCCGAGGAACACCGCGTCATGCTCGGCGCGCAAGCCATCCAGCGTCAGATCGCGCCCCAATTCCCGGCCATGCTCGACGAAAATCCCGCCGATCCCGAGCAGCCAGTCGAGCTCGGCCTGGGCGAACCCGTCCGGCGTCTTGTAAGCGGCGATGCCGTATTCGTTGAGCCCGCCGCCCTTGGGCCGCGCGTCGTAGATCGTGACGTCATGCCCCAGCATCGCCAGCCGGTGCGCGCATGCGAGCCCCGCCGGCCCGGCGCCGACCACCGCCACGCGCTTGCCCGTAGGCTCCGCGCGCGTGAACGGATGGCCCTCGCGGCGCATCAGCGTGTCGGTGGCGTAGCGCTGCAGCCGCCCGATCTCGACCGGCTTGCCCTCGGCGGCCTCGCGCACGCAGGCCTCCTCGCAGAGCGTCTCGGTCGGGCAGACCCGCGCGCACATGCCGCCAAGGATGTTCTGCTCGAAGATCGTCCTCGCGGCGGCCTCCGTCGCGCCCGTCGAGATCTCGCGGATGAACATCGGGATGTCGATCGCGGTCGGACAGGCGGTGATGCAGGGCGCGTCGTGACAGAAATAGCATCGGTCGGCGGCGACCAGCGCCTCATGCGCGTCGAGCGGCGGCGAGACGTCGGCGAAATTCGCATCGATCCGTTCCGCCGCGAGCCGTCCCGCCACGATCCCGTCCGTCCGCGAATGCGCTCCCATCCAGATCTCCCGTCCGTCCAACACCTTCACCGTCACGCTCGCACAGGAACGGTTCCGCTTCAATTGGCAAACTCGGGACCGGCGCGGAGGCCGCGGACCCTTGCAACCGGGGCCGCGATGCCCTTCCAGTAGGCCCGGGTCCGCCGCGCGTGGCGAACCGACAAAAAAACCGGAAGGACCGGCCCGATGATCGAACAACCGCCTCTGCTGACCGTGCGCCGGACCTTCCCGCGCCCGACCCCCGCACAGATCGAAGCCCTGACCGGCGCCCAGACCGGCCATGTCGCGGACGCGTTCGGCGGCCGCGCCGCGCTCTCGCACCGGATCAAACCGATCGATCCCGACACCGCCGCCTTCTGCGGCGTGGCGCTGACCTGCCATGCGGGTCCGGGCGACATCATGGCGACGATCGCCGCCTACGAGATCGCCGAGCCCGGCGACGTCTTCATCGTCGCGACCGACGCCTGCATGAGTGTCGCCGCCGCCGGCGACATCCTGATCGGGATGGCGAAAAACCGCGGCGCCGCGGCCTTCGTCACCGACGGCTGCGTGCGCGACATCGCCGGCATCCGCGCCTTCGGCCTGCCGTGCTTCGCCGCCGGGGTCACGCCGGATTCGCCCAATTGCGCCGGCCCCGGAACCGTCGGCTTTCCCGTCCACATGGGCGGCCGCGAGATCGCGTCCGGCGACGTGGTCATCGGCGACGCGGACGGCGTGGTCGTCATCCCCTTCGCCCGCATCGACGAGGCGATCGCCGGCATCGCCAATGTCCGCGCGGCCGAGGCCGGCGTGATCGCGCGCGTCGAGGCCGGCCTCGACCGGCCCGATTTCCTCGCGCGCCACATCAAGGGCGACCGGACGCGCTGGATCGACTGAGGCGGCGACCGGCACGCGCTCGGGCCCGCGTTCCGCACGCGCCGCGACGGAGTGCCGCGCCTTGTCCTCGGGCCGCGCGCGGGGCAGTGTCCGCGCTCCGAAACAGCCCGGAGTTCCGAATGCCCGTCGCCGTCCTGATCGTCGCCATCGCCCTCTACGTCTACGCGCTCGTCGCCGCGCCGCGGTACCGCGTTCCGGGCGCCATCGCCGGCGTTCTGGTCGTGGCGGGCCTCGGCTGGTATTTCTTCGCGTCGCCGTCGCAGACCGAACGCGCCGCGACCCTCGTCTCGGTCGAGGACCTGACGCTCGACCAGCTCGACCTCGAACGCACGATCCGCGGCGCGACCCTCAGCGGCCGGGTCGCGAACGGCGCCGGGACCGGCCATCTGCGCGAGATGACGATCACCGTGCGGCTGTTCGACTGCGAACTGGAGGACACGGCTCTGGAAGATTGCGCGACGATCGGCGAGTCCGACGCCATCGCCCGCGTCGACGTCCCGCCCGGACAGCTGCGCGGGTTCTCCGCGCACTTCATCTTTACGAACCTGCCGCCGCTTGCCGGCGTGCTGCGCTGGGATCACCGGATCACGGCGCTCCGCGCGACCTGACGGCTGGACCGCCGGGTCGCGGCGCGCGCGTCGGAGCGCGCGCCGCCTGGTCTCAGGCCTTGGAGGTCCTGCGCCGCACGAGGCCGAGCATGCCCAGCCCGCCGATCAGCAGCAGCGCGCCGGCCGGCAGCGGCACGGGCGCCAGCGTCGGCGACGGCACGGCGTAGCCGAACGTGGCGCCCGTCAGATCCGGCGCCCCGAACACGCCGCTGAGCGCGCCTGCGAGCGTCGATGAGATCTCCAGCTCGACGCCCGGCAGGGCGGTCTCGTCGCCGAACGTGAAGAACGGCAGCGGCGAACCGGTCGTCACCCCGAACAGATCTCCGAACACCGTCGAGGCCGACGTCTTGATGACGAAGTTCCCGACCGACGCCGTCGTGCCGTCTTCGGCCGTCAGGCTGACGCCGCTGCCCTCATGCTCGATCAGCGCGTTGCCGGCCGGTCCGGTCGATCCGCCCGTGATCGGGAAGAGAACCGTCAGAAATCCGCCCACCGGATCCCCGATCGTCGCGGACCCTTCAAGACCGGGCGTGAGCCCGAGACCGGCGAGATCCGCCGTGACGGTCACGGCGGTCGTGCCGCCGGTTACGGCGACGGCATGCGCCTCGCCCGTCGAAAGCGTCGTCGCGGCGAAAAGCGCGCCCGCGACGCCTCCGGCCTTCAGCAGATCAGTCATTTTCATCCAGAACTCTCCCTGTAACATTCCACGGCTTCAAAACGCGGCGCGCCGGAACATGGCGACACCAGCAAATTCATTTGTGACCCGATGCGACCAAGAGTCCTGCGAAAAGCGGTAACAAAGCCGTGATGCTTGGGAGGAAAAGGGGTTTTCTTTACCCAAACTAAACCTATGCGAAAGCTTGACCTCTCGCGATCGTCGCGACGCGGGAATTCACCCGACCAGGGACAGGTGACCGATTTCGGCGAGCCCTCTTCTCCGATCCTCCTGACGAGCCGAAGGCATCGGATTTGGTCACGGCGTAGCGCGCGTCCCACTAGGTTCAGCGCCGCTGCCCGCCGCACGGCGGTCCGGGAATCGTTCACTTCGGGCGGCTTTACGCAGACAGCCTCCGAACCGGACCTCTCGAACCGCGGCTGACGCATGACGGCAATGCACGAACGTTGGTTGCCCGCCTCGCGAGGACGGGCCATCTCCTGACCGCAGGTGGCGACGTCCGCCCGCATGGGATCTTCAGGAGAGTACCGTGAGTACCGAGACGACGGAGATATCCGGGCGCCCGATCAAAGGCGTGCTGACCGAAGCCGCGAAAGACGCGTTCGCCTGGCTCGCCGCGCGCCTGCGTGGATCGCGCCGGGCCGGAAAGATCCGCGCCTGAATCCGCACCCCGGCCGCGCGGGACCCCGCTTTCGCCCGCCGGCCGAACCGGGTATGGTCCCTCCGGCCGGGACCGGATCCCGAACCGCCGACGGGAAAATCATGAAGCCGATCCTCACGCTGCTCTGCCTCGTCGCCCTCGCCGCCTGTTCGGTCGATGGAAGCTCCGGCGGAATGATTCCGTCCGGAGGCTCGGCCGGCGCGCTGGGACCCAATTACTGCAACACCGTGCCCGCCTCCCTCAACGAGCGCCAACGCTGGAACAACCTCTGCTTCGGCAAATGACCTGACCGGCTCGGCGAGAGCCCCCGGACGCATGTCCAGATCCGGCGTTAACACTTTTATCCCGCCTTTCCAGACCCTTGCGGACCGTCCAGACTTGGACAGGCTCCAGGCGCCACCCAGGATGACGATTGAACGCGCGCCCGGCCCGATCTAGGGTCGCGGCATGATCCGGCGATCCCTCCTCATTGCAATCCTCGCGGCGCTTCTGCCCGCCCCCGCCCGCGCCGCCGACGTGCCGGTGATCGCCGCCGCGAGCAGCCTCCAGACAGCGCTCGAGGAGATCGCCGCCGCCTTCGAGGCCGCGACCGGCCGCTCCGTCTCGCTCGCCTTCGGCGCGTCGGGCAACCTCACCCGCCAGATCCGCCAGGGCGCGCCGTTCGAGATGTTCCTGTCGGCCGACGAGAGCTTTCCGCTCGCGCTGGCGGACGAAGGCCTCGCGCGCGACGCGGGCGCCGTCTACGCGACCGGCCGGCTCGCGATCATCGTCCCGCGCGGCGCGCCGCTCTCCGCCGACGGCACGCTCGCGGACCTGCGCGCGGCGCTGGAGGACGGCCGGGTCGCGCGTTTCGCCATCGCCAGCCCCGTCCACGCGCCTTACGGCATCGCCGCGAAACAGGCGCTGGAGACCGTCGGCATCTGGGATGCCATCGAGCCGAAACTGGTCTACGGCGAGAACGTGGCCCAGGCCGCGCAGTTCGCCGTCTCGGGCAGCGCCGAGGGCGGGATCGTCGCGCTGTCGCTCACCAAGGCGCCGCGGCTCGCCGCGATCTCCGACGCCGCGCCGATCCCCGCGGACCTGCACGCGCCGCTCCACCACCGCATGGTGCTTCTGACCGGCGCGGGCGGGACGGCCGAGGCGTTTTACGCCTGGCTCCAAGGCCCCGAGGCGCGCGCGATCCTCGGGCGGAACGGCTTCACGCCGCCCGCCGACCCGAGCTGAGCGGCGGGCGGAGGCGGACCCGTGGACTGGACCGCCTTCGCGCTCTCGCTCCGTCTCGCGTTCTGGACCGTAATCGTCCTCCTGCCGATCGGCATTCTCATGGGCCGCTGGCTCGCCTACCGCGAGTTTCGCGGCAAGGGCGTGGTCGAGGCGCTGGTGACGCTGCCGCTCGTCCTTCCGCCCACCGTGCTCGGCTTCTACCTTCTGGTCACGTTCGGCAACGCGGCCCCGCTCGGCCGGGCATGGACGGCCGTTTTCGGCCAGCCGCTGGTCTTCAGCTTCGGCGGCCTGCTGCTCGCCTCGGTGATCTTCAACCTGCCCTTCGCGATCCAGCCGATGCAGCGCGGCTTCGAGGCCATCGCCCCCGAAATCCGCGAGGCCGCCGCCTGTTCCGGCATGTCACCCCGGCAGGCGCTCCTCAAGGTCGAGCTGCCGCTCGCCTGGCCCGGCATCCTGACCGCGATCGTGCTGACCTTCGCGCATACCTTGGGCGAATTCGGCATCGTGCTGATGGTCGGCGGCGCGATCCCGGGCGAGACCCGCACCATCGCCATCGCCATCTATGACGAGGTCCAGGCCTTCGACAACGCCGCCGCCGGCACGATGGCGGCGGTTCTGCTCGGCTTCTCGCTTCTGACCATCTCGATCACCTACAGCCTGTCGCGCCGCGCCGGCCGGCGCCTGCGATGAGCGCGGAGGGCGGCCTCGACGTCGAAATCCGGCAGGCCGCGCCGATCCCGCTCGACGCGGCCCTCTCCTGCGCGCCGGGCGAGGTTCTGGCGCTGGTCGGACCGTCGGGCGGCGGCAAGTCCACGCTTCTGCGCGCCATCGCCGGAACCTGGCAACCGCCCGCGGGCCGCGTCGCGATCGGCTCCGAGACCTGGTTCGACGCGGCGGCCGGCATCCACGTCCCCGCCCATCTGCGCCGCGTGGGCATGGTCTTCCAGAACTACGCGCTCTTTCCGCACATGACCGCGCTCGGCAATGTCGCCGCGGCACTCGGGCACGTCCCGCGCGGCGACCGCGACGCCCGCGCCCGCGCGCTCATCGGCCAGGTGCATCTGACCGGTCTTGAGGACCGGCTTCCCTCGGCGCTCTCGGGCGGCCAGCAGCAGCGCGTCGCGGTGGCCCGCGCGCTCGCCCGCGCGCCGAAGGTCCTGCTGCTCGACGAGCCGTTCTCCGCGGTGGACAAGGCCACACGCCAGCGACTCTACCGCGAGATCGCCGACCTGCGACGCGGCCTCGCCATGCCCGTGGTGCTCGTGACGCACGATCTCGACGAGGCGATGATGCTGGCCGACCGGATGACCGTGCTGCACCGGGGCCGCACGCTGCAGACCGGCACGCCGGAGGAGGTCGCGACCCGCCCGGTCTCGACCGAGGTCGCGCGTCTGGTGGATCAGCGCAACCTCTTTCGCGGGACCGTCGAGAATCATGGCCCCGACGCCACGATGCTGCGCTGGGCCGGTCACGTGCTGGAGGTCGCGCCGCGCCCGGAGATCCCTCCGGGCGAGGCGGTCGATTGGATCGTTCCGGACGGCTTCGTCGTTCTGCACCGGCGCGACCGGCCGTCGCGCGGCGAGCACGAGAACCCGGTCGCCGGTCGGATCGAAACCGTCCTGCCGATCGGCCAGTCGGCCTCGATCACGCTCCGCCCCGATGCCGATCCGACCCTGCCGATCCAGTTCTCGGTGCCGCTCCATGTCGCGCGCCGCAACGGGTTGGAACCGGGCGTCGACGCGACCGTCTCGCTTCTGGCGAGCGGCATCCATCTGATGCGCGGACCTGCCGTCGGCTGAAATCGGGCGTGAAAAGAGAAGCGGCGCAAAACGCCGCTCCCTGAACACTCCACCGGTCTGACAGCTGTCACGAGGGCCGGGCGGCCTCCGTCCCTGACGACGACAGGGCGTCGGCATCGGCATGGCTTTTGTCGGTCGCATCGTCGGCCTTCTTTTCGGCCTCGTCTTTGACGCGGTCATAAGCCTCCGATGCGGCATCCGCCGCTTCGACGCCCTTTTGTCCGAGGTAGTCCCCGGCCTCGTCGCGCAACCTGTCGCGGTGCGCGCCCATAAGCTCGTCCTCGGTCCGGGTCGATGGCAGCGCCGCCCCGATGGCGGTGCCGACCGCCATCGCCAAGGCGCCGAGCACCAGCGGTTGCTCCTCAAGCGTCCGCATGAACCCGTCCTGCGCCCGTTCGCCATACCGGGCCGCGCCGCGCCGGGCGTGCCGCATGGCATCCCGCCCCCGGTCGCGACCGTCGGCGAAAGCTCCCGACACCGGGTCCGAAGCCGACGCGGCGGTATCCTTCGCCGAGCCGTACGCGGCGTCGATCCGGTCCGCCAAGCCCTCACCGTCGCCTCCATCGGCATCGTCCGTTCCGGCGAACGCGCTCTTCGGCCCCGAATATTCAGCGCCGTAGCCGCGCGCGCCGCTCCGTCCGGACACCGCGCCGGGATAGGACGGCAGCCCGTCCCGATCATCTTCCGAATACCTGTCGTAAGCGTCGGCAGCGCCGCGCTTCACGCCGTCTCCGGCCGCAAGCCACGCGAAACCGGCGCCGATCAGGCCCAGCGCGATCGGATTGTCGCGAACCTGCCGCCCGGCATTCGCGAAGAACGCCTGCGCGTCGCCGCCTTTCATGTGGCCGCTCAGCTCGTCCACGATCTGACCGATCGACAACTTCGCGCGCAGCGCATCGATGGTCTGTTCCACATCCGCGCGCTTCTCGCGGACTTCGACTTCAAGTTCCTCGGGTGTCCTGTCCATCACACTTTCTCCCTCACCATGTCGGCGTCGCGCCGGGCCTGCTGCAACGCGCGCTCCGGAACGATCGACGCGTTCTCGATGTCCGACTTGCCTTTGGCGACGAGCGCGCCGCCGACGAGCAGAAGTCCGAGCGCCACGAGTGTCGCGGCCCATCCAGCGCCGATCACGTTCGCCAGCGCGACGATGAGCGCCTGCGCCGCGACGAACAGACCGACCATCAGCGCCACGCCCCCGGCGAGGATCGTCTCGCCGCCTGTCGTCACGTTGTTCACCGATTGCCGGACCTCGGCTCGCGCCAGCGCGCCCTCTTTTCGGAACATCTCTCCGACCTCGCGGATCAGATCCGAAAGCAGGTCGGGGACCGACCGTTCGTCTTTATCGGATTGCATCATTCGTTCCTCCCGTGTTCACCGCGCTCGGAAACGGGCGGGCCGCCGCGCCATGCCCGGTCGTCCCTCCGGGCGATGCCGTCGGGCGTCCGCTCGGGCTTGACGGCATCGCCGAGCCGGTGGACGCCATGCCTTGTCCTCGGCCATGCCCGCCATGTGAGCGTTCGCCGGAAGCCTGCGCGAACCGTCCGAGCGCGACGCCGGCCAGCAGCGCGCCGCCCAGAAATGCCGTCGGGTTCGACCTTCCGAAACGCGAAACGCTGTCGACAAGATCGCCCACCGACTTCTCGCGCAGCGATACCGACAGGCTCTCAAGCCCCCCGGCCGCCTCGCGCACGAACTGCGCCGCCGCGGATTCGTCCTGTTCTCCGAGTTCATCCGCCGCCTTGCGAACCGCGTCGGCGAAGGCGTCAAGATGACCCGCGCCAGTCTCTTTCCCGCGTTCGGCCACGCTTTTTGCGCGCGCCGCCACATCGTCTTTGGCTGCGGCGGCATCGGCCTTGACCGTCTCGGCCGCGCCTTCGAGCTTCCGTTTCGCCTCGTCGGCGGACCCGCCGCCCGGGCTCGTGTAATTTGTCGTCATGTCCGTCTCCCTCGGGTGTTTTCCGATCGTCGGGGAGTGACAAACGATCGCCCCTCGACGCTGCGGGAGAAACAGCCGAAGGCGGATTCCGTTCCCGGCGACGTGCGCGACGGCTCAGAGAAGCATGATCCCCGCCAGCCCGAGAAACGCGAAGAACCCGAAAACATCGGTGATCGTCGTGACGAACGTGCCCGACGCCAGCGCGGGGTCCGCTCCAGCCTTCTCCAGAACGATGGGGATCAGCACGCCCGCGAACGCCGCCACGATCATGTTGCCGATCATCGCGACGCCGATCACCACGCCGAGCGTCGAGTCCCCGTAGTAGAATCCGGCCAGAAATCCGATCAGAAGCGCGAACCCGATGCCGTTGATCGCGCCGACCATGCCCTCGCGCAGAACGATCCGGCGCACGTTGGCGCTGGTGAGATTGTCGGTGGCGATCGCGCGCACCGCGACCGTCAGCGTCTGCGTGCCGGCATTGCCGCCCATCGAGGCCACGATCGGCATCAGCACGGCGAGCGCCACGATGGCCTCGATGGTATCGGTGAACATCGAGATAACCGCCGAGGCCAGAATCGCGGTCACGAGATTCACCGTCAGCCAGATGAACCGGCCACGCGCGATCTCGGCCACTCCGTCGGACAGTTCCTCGTCACCGACGCCCGCGAGCAGGCGCATGTCCTCCTCCGCCTCGTCCTCGAGCACGTCCATCGCGTCGTCGATGGTGATGACGCCCGCGAGTCTGCCGTCCTCGTCGATCACGGGCGCCGAGATCAGATGGTATTTGTTGAACGCGTTGGCGACGTCCTCCTGCGACATCGTCACGTCGAAGGTGCGGAAATCCTCGCTCATGATGTCGCGCAGTTCGGTCGCGCGGGCCGAGGCCATCAGCCGCCCCAGCGACACGATCCCGATCGGATGCATCTGCGGATCGACGATGTTGAGATCGTAAAAGCTCTCGGGCAGGTCGTCCGCCGAGCGCATGAAGTCGATCGCGTCGCCGACGGTCCAGTGCTCGGGCGCCATCACCGCCTCGCGCTGCATCATGCGGCCTGCCGAGTATTCGTCGTAGGTCAGCGAGCGCTCGACCGCTACCCTGTCCGCGTCATCGAGCGAATTGAGCAGACGCTCCTGCTGCGGCTCGTCGAGATCCTCCGCGAGATAGACCACGTCGTCGGTTTCGAGATCCTGGACCGCCGCCGCCAGCACCTCGTCGGGCAGCTCCTCGAGGATCTCGTCGCGGACGCCCTCTTCCAGTTCCGACAGCACCGAACCGTCAAGCTTGACGCCCCAGAGCAGGATCAGCGCGCGGCGATCCGCCCGCGAGATCTGCTCCAGAAGATCGGCGATGTCCGCCTCGTGCAGCGGTTCCAGCAGGTCGACGAGCCGGTCGTGCTCGCCCGCCTCGACGGCGGCGAGAATCGCCTCGACCCGCTCGTGGTCCAGATCGGACCCCGCGAATGCGTCCGTCATGTCTCCGGTCTCGTCCGCCATCCGGGCCTCCCGCGCGCGCTCCGCTCCACCGCGACCATACACGTTGCGCCACCGCGCGAAAGCGCGCGCCGTCACGGACTTGACCCCGGAGACGGACACGGCTCTGGTTCCCCTCCCGTCGTCCGCGAAAGTCCCGCCATGGCCCGCGCCACGCTCACCATCGATCTCGACGCCGTCGCCGCCAACTGGCGCGCGCTCGACGCGCTCACATCGCCCGCCGTCGAAACCGCCGCCGTGGTCAAAGCCGACGGCTACGGCCTCGGCGCCGGCCCCGTCGCCCGCAGACTGCGCGCCGAAGGCGCCCGCAGCTTCTTCACCGCCCTGGCGGAGGAGGCCGCGACCGTGCGCGAGGCGCTCGGCGACGGCCCCGCCGTCCATTTCTTCTCCGGCCTCATGCCCGGCGACGCCGACCTCTGCCGGAGCCACGACCTTGTTCCCTGCCTGAACAGCGCCGCTCAAGTGACCGACTTCATGAAACGCCTTCCCGGACGTCCCTGCGCGATCCAGCTGGACAGCGGCATGAACCGCCTCGGCATGGAAGCGGACGAGGCGGCCGGCGCCGCCGACCTCATCGCACGCGCGGCGCCGGGCCTCGTGATCAGCCACCTCGCCTGCGCCGACGAGCCCGGCCACCCGATGAACGCCGCCCAGGCCGACACGTTCGGGCGCATCGCCGCGACCCTGCCGCCCGGACGCCGGAGCCTCGCGGCCACCGGCGGCATCCTGCTCGGCCCGCGCTGGCACCACGATCTGACCCGCGCGGGCATCGGCCTCTACGGCGGCGCGCCATTCGCGGACGCGCTGCCCGTCGTGACGCTCTCGCTCCCGGTGATCCAGGTCCGCGACGTCGCGGCGGGCGAAAGCGTCGGCTACGGCGCGACCTGGACGGCGTCGCGCCCGTCGCGCGTCGCCACGCTTGACGCCGGATACGCCGACGGGCTGCTCCGCGCGATCGGCTCGGGCGGCATCCACCTCTATTCCGGCGACATCGCCTGCCCGCTCGTCGGCCGCGTCTCGATGGATCTGATCACCGTCGACGTGACCGACCTCCCGCACGTCCCCCCGAGCCTCGAAATCCTCAACGCGCGCCAGACCGTCGACGACCTGGCCCGCGTCGCCGGCACCATCGGCTACGAGATCCTCACTTCCCTTGGCGGGCGCTATGAACGCGTCTACAAGGGCGCGGCCCAACCGCCGGACCCTGAATGATCCTCATCCGCCTCGCGATCGCTTTCCTCGCCTCGATCGGGCGGTCGACCATCGGCCTGCTGGCGGCCACCGGACGGGTCGCGATCTTCGCGGGCGAAACCGTCTCCCATATCGTCCGGCCGCCGCTCCACCCCGCCGAAACGGGCCGTCAGCTTCTGCGCATCGGCTACTTCTCCCTCCCCGTCGTCGGTCTCACCGCGCTCTTCACCGGCGCGGCGCTTGCGCTTCAGCTCCATGCCGGCGGCGCGCGGTTCAACGCCGAGACCGTCGTGCCCTCCATCGTCGCCATCGGCATCGTCCGTGAACTCGGGCCGGTGCTCGGCGGCCTGATGGTCGCCGGGCGCGTGTCGTCCTCCATCGCGGCGGAGCTCGGCACCATGCGCGTCACCGAACAGATCGACGCGCTGACCACGCTCTCGACCGACCCGATGAAATACCTCGTCGTGCCGCGCGTTCTCGCCGCCACGCTCGCCATGCCGGTCCTCGTGCTGGTCGGCGACGTCATCGGCATCATGGGCGGATACCTGATCGGCATCGGTCGCCTCGGCTTCGATCCGGCGACCTACATCCGGACCACGCTCGACTTTCTCGAACCCGGCGACGTGATCTCCGGTCTGGTCAAGGCGGCGGTCTTCGGTTTCATCCTCTCGCTGATGGGTTGCTATCACGGCTACAATTCCGGGCGCGGCGCCCAGGGCGTCGGCCAGGCCACGACGAACGCCGTGGTGACGTCCTCGATCCTTATCCTCGCGGCGAACTACGTCCTGACCGAGGCGTTCTTCTGATGCTCCCGAAGATCGAGATGATCGATCTGCGCAAGGCGTTCGACGGCAAGCGCGTCCTCGACGGCGTCACCCTCAAGGTCGCGAAGGGCGAGAGTCTCGTGGTGATCGGCGGCTCCGGCACCGGAAAATCCGTCCTGCTCAAATGCATCCTCGGCATGCTCAAACCGGACTCGGGGTCCATCCTCATCGACGGCCAGCCCGCCTCCCGCATCGACCGGCGCGCATTCCTGCGCCATTTCGGCATGCTCTTCCAGGGCGCCGCGCTCTTCGATTCCATGCCCGTCTGGCGCAACGTCGCGTTCCGCCGGCTGCATGGGCATCCGCGCGCGAACAAAGCGGAGGCGCGAGCGCTGGCGGTCGCCAAACTCCGCCGGGTCGGCCTCACGGAGGTCGTCGCCGATCTCTACCCGGCCGAGCTTTCGGGCGGCATGCAGAAGCGCGTCGGCCTCGCCCGCGCAATAGCGACCGACCCGGACGTGATCTTCTTCGACGAGCCGACGACCGGCCTCGACCCGATCATGGCGGGCGTCATCAACGACCTGATCCGCGAGATCGTCACCGAGACCGGAGCCACGGCGATCACCATCACCCACGACATGAGCACCGTGAACACAGTGGCGGACCGAGTCGCGATGCTCCATGAAGGCCGCGTCAGGTGGCAAGGCCAGGTGAGCGAAATGGAAACGTCCCAAGACCCTTATCTCGACCAGTTCATTCACGGCCGTGCTGTCGGCCCGATCGCGACGGTCCGCTGATGGCCAAAGGCGCCCCCCGCTTCGTCTGCGCCGAATGCGGCGCCGCGACCTCGAAATGGGCCGGCCGCTGCGACGCCTGCGGCGCGTGGAATTCGATCTCCGAAGAGGTCCCGCTCGCCGCCGGTCCCGCCGGAAAGACCCTCGGCGCCGCGCGCGGCCGCCGCACAACCCTCTCCGACCTGAGCACGACGGAACCGGAGATCCCCCGCACGCTCAGCGGCATCTCAGAGCTCGACCGCGTGCTCGGCGGCGGTCTCGCGCCCGCCTCCGCCATCCTCGTCGGCGGCGATCCGGGCATCGGGAAATCCACCCTTCTGCTCCAGGCCGCCGCCGCCTTCGCCAAGGCGGGCGCGCCGGCGATCTACGTCTCGGGCGAGGAGAGCGCCGCCCAGATCCGAATGCGCGCGACCCGCCTCGGCCTCACCGCCGCCCCCCTTCGCCTCGCCGCCGAGACCAACCTGCGCGACATCATCACAACGCTCGAGGCCGAAAAACCGGCGCTTGTGATCATCGATTCGATCCAGACCATGTGGGCCGACCATGTCGACAGCGCGCCGGGCTCCGTCTCCCAGGTCCGCGCGGCCGCCCATGAACTCGTCACCTTCGCCAAACGCCGGGGCGTCGCGGTAATCCTCGTCGGCCACGTCACCAAGGAGGGCCAGATCGCCGGTCCCCGCGTGGTCGAGCACATGGTCGACACCGTGCTCTATTTCGAGGGCGAGCGCGGGCATCAATTCCGCGTCCTGCGTGCGGTCAAGAACCGCTTCGGTCCCGCCGACGAGATCGGCGTCTTCGAGATGACCGGCGCGGGTCTCGCTGAAGTCTCAAATCCTTCGGCGCTATTCCTGTCGGAGCGCGACAACCCCGCCTCCGGCTCGGTGGTCTTCGCCGGCATCGAGGGCACCCGCCCCATTCTCGTCGAGGTGCAGGCCCTCGTCGCCCCTTCAGCCCTCGGCACGCCCCGCCGCACGGTCGTGGGCTGGGACGGCGGACGCCTCGCCACCGTGCTCGCGGTCCTCGAATCGCGCTGCGGCATCGGCTTCGGCGGCCAGGACGTCTATCTCAACGTCGCGGGCGGATTGCGTATCTCAGAACCGGCCGCCGATCTCGCGGTCGCCGCGGCCCTCGTGTCGGCCCGCCAAGACATCGCGCTCCCGGCCGACACCGTCGTCTTCGGCGAGATCAGCCTTTCGGGCGCGCTCCGCCCCATCGCCCAGGCCGACGCCCGCCTCCGCGAGGCGGCGAAACTCGGCTTCGTCCACGCCTGGGCGCCCGCCCGCCTCAAGACCCAAGGCGACGCCGGCATCGCGATCAGACAGGTTGCGGATCTGAACGCGTTCATACAGAAGTGCTTCGGCGAGATCGACGGATAGGACTGCGCACGGATGGATGGTTTCACGCTCGTCGACGGCATCGTTCTCGCGATCCTCATCGTCTCCGCGATCCTGGCCTATGCCCGCGGCATCGTGCGCGAGACGCTTTCGATCCTCGGCTGGGTCGTCGCCGGCATCGCCGGTTTCGCCTTCGCCCCGGCCGTCGAGCCGCTGATCCGCGAGATCCCGGTGCTGCGCGACATCATCGGGACCAACTGTGAACTCGGCATCCTCGCCGGTTTCGCCGTGGTCTTCGCCATCGCCCTCGTGATCGTCTCGCTCTTCACGCCGCTCCTGTCCGGGGCGGTCCAGAATTCGGCCATCGGGCCCATCGACCAGGGCCTCGGCCTCCTCTTCGGCGTCGCGCGCGGCGTTCTTCTCGTCGCCATCGCGCTGGTCGTCTACAACCGGGTTCTCGGCGGCGAGGGCGGCGTCGCGATGATCGACGACAGCCGCAGCGCCGCGATCTTCGGCGGTGTCGAGAGCCAACTCGCCCAGGTGCTGCCCGAAGACGCGCCGCAATGGATCGCGGGGCAGTACGAGCGCCTGACCGCAAGCTGCCGCGAATGACGCGCTGAGTCCGGTCCGCGGGTGACATCCCCCCGCGTGACGGCTATATGACGGCTGCACCCCCGGGGCGGAGACCAGCACCCTTGCACAGCCATCCTTTCGACGACGACAAGCTTCGCGAGGAATGCGGCGTTTTCGGCGTATCCAGCGTCAACGAGGCGGCCAATTTCGTCGCTCTCGGCCTCCACGCGCTCCAGCATCGCGGCCAGGAGGCGGGCGGCATCGTCTCCTACGCACCCGAGATCGGCTTCAGCCAGGTCCGCCGATTCGGCTACGTCCGCGACAACTTCACCAAGGCCTCGCTGATGGAGACCCTGCCCGGGCAGCTCGCCATCGGCCACGTGCGCTATTCCACTTCCGGCTCCAAGGGCCCGACCGCGATCCGCGACGTCCAGCCGCTCTTCGCCGAATTCTCCATGGGCGGCTGCGCGATCGCGCACAACGGCAACATCACCAACGCCGTGGCGCTGCGCCAGGAGCTGATCGAGCGCGGCTCGATCTTCCAGTCCTCGTCGGACACCGAATGCATCATCCATCTGATGGCGCGCTCGATCCAGAAGAACATCCCCGAGCGGATGAAGGACGCGCTGCGCCGGGTCGAAGGCGCCTTCTCCATCGTCGCCATGACCCGCTCGAAGCTCATCGGCGTGCGCGACCCGCTCGGCGTCCGGCCCCTCATGCTCGGCAGCCTCGGCGACGGCTGGGTGCTCTCGTCCGAGACCTGCGCGCTCGACATCGTCGGCGCGGATTTCGTGCGCGAGGTCGCGCCCGGCGAGATGGTCATCTGCACCGCCGCCGGCGTCGAGAGCGTCTTTCCGTTCCAGCCGGTCAAGCCGCGCTTCTGCGTCTTCGAACACGTCTATTTCTCGCGCCCCGACAGCGTCATCGGCGGCCAGTCGGTCTACGAGACCCGCCGCCGCATCGGCGTCGAACTCGCCCGCGAGGCGCCCGTCGACGCCGATCTGGTCTGTCCGATCCCCGACAGCGGCACGCCGGCGGCCATCGGCTACAGCCAGGAAAGCGGCATCCCCTACGCGATGGGGATCATCCGCAACCAGTACATGGGCCGCACCTTCATCGAGCCGACCGAACAGATCCGCAACATGGGCGTGCGCCTCAAACTCAACGTCAACCGCGCGCTGATCCGCGGCAAACGCGTCATCCTCGTCGACGATTCGGTCGTGCGCGGCACCACCAGCCGCAAGATCCGCGAGATGGTCATGGAGGCGGGCGCCGCCGAGGTCCATTTCCGCATCGCCAGCCCGCCGACGCAATGGCCCTGCTTCTACGGCGTCGACACCCCCGAGCGCGAGAAACTCATCGCCGCGACCATGACCGAGGAGGAGATGCGCGTCCTGATCGGCGTCGACAGCCTCAAATTCGTCTCGCTCGACGGCCTCTACCGCGCCTGCGGCGAGGAGGGCGGCCGAAACGACGCCCAGCCGCAATTCTGCGACGCCTGCTTCTCGGGCGACTACCCGGTGAAGCCCACCGACATGATCGACCGCGGCTTCCGGACCAAGGTCCCCGCATGAGCGATCCCGCGCCCGTCATCCTCGTCACCGGCGCGAGCCGCGGCCTCGGTTACGCCACGGCCCGCGCCCTTGGCGCCTCCGGCGCGCAGATCATCGCCATGGCCCGCACCGTCGGCGGTCTCGAAGACCTCGCCGACGCCATCGAGACCGACGGCGGCCCGACCCCGACCCTCGTGCCGCTCTCGCTCACAGACGAGGGCGGCCTGCAACGTCTCTGCCTCGCGATCCACGAACGCTGGGGCAAACTCGACGCGGCGATCCACTGCGCCGCCCATGCGGCCCCTCTGGCGCCGGCGGAGCACGTCGCCGCCAAGGATTTCGACAAGTGCCTCGAGATCAATCTCAAAGGCACGCAGCGCCTGATCACCATGCTCCACCCCCTGCTCGCCGCCGCGCCGCGCGGGCGCTTCGTCCACGTCACCGACGACCGCGCAGGCCAGCCATTCTTCGGGGCCTACGGCGCGACCAAAACGGCCGCCGAGGCGCTCGTCCGGTCCTGGGCCGCCGAGAGTGCCCGCATCGGGCCGCGCGTCACGATCTTCCGTCCCGAGCCGATGCCCACCGCGATCCGCGCGCGCTTCCATCCCGGCGAGGACACCGGGGCCCTCAGCCCCTGCGCCACCGAGGCCGCCCGGCTGATCGCGGAGATCCGCCTCTCCGAGCCCGCCGGGGCCTGAGCCGCACCCGATGAGCGACGCCGCGCCCCCGATCATAGTCGTCGGCGCGGGGATCATCGGCGTTTCGACCGCCCTGCATCTCCAACGCGACGGCGCGGACGTCACCCTGATCGACCGCGCCGATCCCGGCGAGGGCGCGAGCTGGGGAAACGGCGGCGTTCTCGCCTCCTGCTCGATCGTTCCGGTGCCGGCGCCGGGCCTGCTCCGCAAAGCGCCCGGCATGCTGCTCGACCGCGACGCGCCGCTCTTCCTGCGCTGGTCGCATCTGCCGCGCCTGGCGCCGTGGCTGCGCCGATATCTCGCGCATGGCACCCGTGAACAGGCCGAGCGCACCGCGCGGGCGCTCCTGCCCATCATCGGCGACAGCCTCGCGGACCACCAGGCCCTCGCCTCCGGCACGCCGGCGGAGCGATGGATCCGGCCCTGCGACTACACCTTCGTCTATCCCGACCGCGCCGCCTTCGAGGCCGACGCCTTCGCCTGGAAAATCCGTCGCGACAACGGCTTCGTCTGGGACGAGATCGCAGGGCCGGCCCTGCGCGCCTACGCGCCCGCCCTTTCGGCAGAGGCCGCCGGCTTCGCCGCGCGCCTCGGCGGTCACGGCCGCATCATCGACCCCGGCCGCTACGTCAAAGATCTCGCGGCCCACTTCGAGGCCTCCGGCGGACGCATGGTCAAAGCCGACGTGACCGGCTTCGAGATCTCAGGAAACCGCGTCATCGGCGTGCGCGCCGGAGGCGAGACCCTGCCCTGCTCCGAGGCCGTCCTGACAACCGGCGCATGGTCCGAAAAACTCGCCCGCGCCCTCGGCGTGGATGTCAGTCTCGAGAGCGAGCGCGGCTATCACATCGAACTCTGGGAGCCGAACCTGACTTTCGATGCCGCCCTGATGATCTCGTCGGGCAAGTTCGTCGTCACGCCGATGGACGGGCGCATCCGCCTCGCCGGCATCGTCGAATTCGGCGGGCTGGAGGCCCCGCCCTCGCGCGGTCCGTTCGACCTGCTCCGCCGCGCCATCGCCCGCACCATGCCGGGCCTGACCTGGAAACATCAGACCGAGTGGATGGGCCATCGCCCCGCCACGATCGATTCCCTCCCGCTCATCGGCCCGGCGCCGAGGCTCGCGGGCGCATGGCTCGGTTTCGGCCATCAACATGTCGGCCTGACCGGCGGCCCCAAGACCGGCCGCATCCTCGCGCAGATGATCGCGGGACGCGCGCCGAACATCGACCTCGCCCCCTACGCGCCCCGCGCCGCCGCCGGGCCCTGACGCGATGGACATGACGGCTCTCGGCGCGCCGGCCTCGCCGACGACCCTCGTCCTGATCTGCGCGATCGTGGTCTTCGCGGCGATCATCCAGGCCGGCATCGGCATGGGTTTCGGCCTGACGGCGGCGCCGCTTCTGGCGCTGATCGACCCGGTTCTCGTCCCCGTTCCGGCGCTTTTCCTCACGCTTCTCACCGCCAGCCTCGGCGCATGGTCAGAACGGGACGCGATCCGCTGGAACGAGGTGGGAACCGGCATGATCGGGCGCCTCGTCGGCCTCGCGATCGCGCTGGCCATCCTCGAACGGCTGACGGACGAGCGCGGGTTTCTGCTGTTTTTCGGCATCCTCGTATCGCTCGCCGTGCTCCTGTCGATCAGCGGTTTGCGCATCGCCTTCACCCGGGCCAACCTCATCGGCCTCTCGACGATTTCCGGGATCATGGGCGCGCTCACCTCCGTGGGCGGACCGCCGATGGCGCTCATCTATCAGAGCCGTCCGGCCGCCGAGGCGCGCCCGACCCTCGCCGCGTTCTTCGCCACCGGCTGCGTGGTGTCCATCGCCGGCCTCTGGACGTTCGGACATGCCGGACCGCGGGACGCGCTGATCGCGGGGCTTCTGCTGCCGCCGATGCTGCTGGGAACCGCCATCGGCCGGCGCTTTCGCGGCCGGTTCGACCGGCGCTTCCGCCTCGCGCTGCTCGCCGTCTCCGGCGTCGCGGGCGTCCTCCTCATCCAGCGCGGTCTCGGGTGACCGATCCGCTGGCCTTCGCCGCCCGACACGCCCGGACGATCCTGATCCTCGGGCTCGCGGCCGGCGTCGCGTTCCCGTCCGCGGCACACCTGCTCAAACCGTGGATCGCGGAATTCGTGATCGCCATGCTCTTCATCGCGGCCTTGCGCGTCGGGCCGCGCGCGGCACTTGGCGCCGCGCGCGACCTGCCCGCCGCTTTCGGGATCACATTCGGGCTTCAGGTCCTGGCGCCGATCCTCGCCATCCTCGCCTTCGGTCTCGTCGGCTGGACCGGACCGCTCGCCACCGGGCTCATCCTCATGTTCGCGGCCCCGCCGATGTCGGGCAGCCCGAACCTCACGATCCTCACCGGCAACGATCCGGCCCCCGCGCTGCGTCAGGTCGTGATCGGCACGGCGATCCTGAGCCTCACGATCATTCCGGTCCTCTGGCTGGCGCCCGACCTTGGTGGCGTGCCCGACGTGATCGCCGCCTCCGCCCGTCTGTTTCTCGTGATCGCCTGCGCCACCGGAGCGGGGTTCCTCGTGCGCGGCCTCTGGCTCCGGACGCCGTCGCCCGACACGAACCGCCGGATCGAGGGCTTCTCCGCGATCCTTCTGGCGTTCATGGTGGTGGCGCTCATGTCGGAAGTCGGGCCGGCGCTCCGCACCGATCCGGCCACTCTGGCCGCGGCGCTCGTCGCCGTCTTCGCCGGAAGCTTCGGGATTCAACTTCTGGTCGTTCTGATGCTGCGCGGCCGCGCGCCCGAGCGCCTGATCGCGCCCGTCGGCATCGTCGCCGGCAACCGCAACATCGCGCTCTTTCTCACCGCGCTGCCGGCAGGCGTGACCGACCCGCTCCTGCTTTTCATCGGATGCTACCAGTTCCCGATGTACCTCTCGCCGGTTCTGCTGTCCCGGCTTTACCCCTCGACGCCGCAGGCCGAAGGCATGTGACACCCGGGAAAATCCGGTCCATCTATTTTATATAATTATATCAGATACTTATTTCTTGTCCAAGGTTGGACGTCTCGACTCCGGCCGTCAAAACGCGATCTGCGCCTTCATCGCGACGGCCCGGTCGCCCGCGATCCGGAACGCCTCGACCGCGTCCTCCATCGGCAGGGTATGCGTGATCAGCGGCTTCACGTCGATCAGACCGCCGCGCATCAATTCGACGGCCCAGCCGAACTCCTCGTGGAACCGGAACGTGCCGCGCAGATCCAGCTCCTTCACCGTCACCTGCTGCATGGGCACGTTCATGTCGCCCCCCATCCCGACATTCACGACGACCCCGCGCGGCCGCATCGCCCCGATCCCCGCCGCCAGCGCAGGCGTCGCGCCCGAGCATTCCAGCATCGCGTCGAAGTATCCCTTGTCCGCCTCGAACTCCTTGAGCGCGTCCGGCGCGCGCCCGGTATCGAGCACCCGGTCCGCCCCCGCCGCCTTGGCATGCCGGAGCGCGTTCGGAGCGATATCCGTCGCCACGATCTCCAGCGCGCCGGCCCGCCGCGCCGCCATCACCGACAGCGCCCCGATCGGCCCGCACCCCGTGACCAGCACGCGCTTGCCGAGCAGATCCCCCGCCCGCCGCACCGCGTGCAGACAGACCGCGAGCGGCTCGCTCATCGCCGCCTCGCCGGGGCTGAGATCCCCCGCCGGATGGCATTGCGACGCCTCCGCGACGATCTCCTCGCGAAACGCCCCCTGGATGTGCGGGAACGGCATCGCCGAGCCATAGAACCGCATGTTCAGGCACTCGTTGCGCATCCCCTCGGCGCAGAATTTGCACGCGCCACAGGGCCGCGACGGCGACACCGCCACCAGATCGCCGACCGCCAGCCCTTCGACGCCCTCGCCCAGCTCCGCCACATGCCCCGACACCTCGTGCCCGAGGATCACCGGCTCCCGCACCCGGATGGTCCCGAATCCGCCGTGATTGTAATAGTGCAGATCCGACCCGCAGATCCCGCCCGCCGCCATCCGGACCCGGACCTGACCCGGCCCGGGCGATCCCGTCTCGCGTTCCTCGATCCGCAGATCCTTGATCTCGTGAAGCACAAGCGCGCGCATGGCGTCTCCCATCCCCGATTCCCGGCGGGTCACCCGCCCTTTCGTCGGACCCTACCAACTCGGACCCTCGCCATCTATAGTCGCCATCCACTTCAACACGGGGAAGCACGGCATGGCGGCAGGACTGGAACTCTTCGATCTCACCGGCCGGACGGCCCTGATCACCGGCTCGTCGCAGGGCATCGGGCTCGCGCTGGCCGGCGGCCTCGCGGCGGCCGGGGCGACGGTCGTCATCAACGGCCGCGACGGGACCAAGCTGACCGCGACCGCTCAAACCCTGCGCACGGCGGGTGCGACCGTTCACGAGTTGCCCTTCGACGTCACCGATCACGCCGCCGTCCGGATCGCGATCGACGGCTTCGAATCCACGCACGGCCCGATCGATATCCTCGTGAACAATGCCGGGATGCAGCATCGCGGCCCGCTCGAGGAATTCGAGGCCGAGGCCTTCGAGCGTCTGATGCGCACCAACGTCTCAAGCGTCTTCAACGTCGGACAGGCCGTCGCCCGGCACATGATCGCCCGAGGCTCCGGGAAGATCATCAACATAGCCTCGGTCCAGAGCGCGCTCGCGCGTCCCGGCATCGCGCCATACACCGCGAGCAAGGGTGCGGTCACGAACCTCACCAAAGGCATGGCCACCGACTGGGCGAAGCACGGCCTCCAGGTCAACGCCATCGCACCGGGCTATTTCGCGACGCCGCTCAACGCCGCCTTGGTCGCGGATCCGGAATTCACCGCGTGGCTCGAAAAGCGCACGCCGGCGGGACGCTGGGGCGAAGTCGAAGAACTGATCGGCGCCTGCGTTTTCCTCGCATCGGCCGGGTCGAGCTTCGTCAACGGACACACGCTCTTCGTGGACGGCGGCATCACGGCGAGCCTCTGATGGAGACGCGCATCGTCGTGATGGGCGTATCGGGCTGCGGCAAGACCACGCTCGGCGCGGCGCTGGCCGATCGGATCGGCGCGGCGTTCATCGACGGGGATTCACTGCATTCTCCGGAAAACGTCGCCAAGATGACCCGAGGCGCACCGCTGACCGACGAGGACCGATGGCCGTGGCTGGAGACGATCGGCCGGTGCCTGGGCGGCGCCGCCGGTCCGATCGTCATCGCGTCATCGGCGCTCAGGCGACGATATCGCGACCGGATAACCAAGGCCGCCGGGGCGTCCGTACTCTTCATCCATCTGGCGGGTGACATCCACCTGATCGGGGCAAGGATGCGCGCCCGCAAGGATCACTACATGCCGCCGAGCCTTCTCAGGAGCCAGTTCGACGCGCTGGAAACGCCCGGTCCCGACGAGAACGCCTTCGCGGTCGGCATCGACGGATCACCCGACGAGGTGCTCGCCGCCGTCTTCAGGCGTCTGGAAGCGCGCGCCGCTCCGCCACATGGTCGCGCACCAGATCCCGGTAAAGCTCCCGTATCCGGCGCGTGACCGGCCCGGCCGTGCCGTCCCCCAACGGCTTTCCGTCAATCTCCGCCACAGGGGTCTGCGCGCCGAACGTGCCGGTCAGGAAAGCCTCCGAGGCGCCGTAGACGTCGAAGAGCGAATAATTGCGCTCGAAAACGGGGATCCCGTCGGCGCGGCAGAGGTCGATGACCTTTTGGCGGGTCACGCCATTCATGCAGTAGTCACCCGTCGACGTCCAAACCTCGCCACGCCGGACGATGAAAAAATTGCAGGCGTTGGTGGTGTTCACGAAGCCATGCGGATCGAGCATCAGCGCCTCGTCCGCGCCCGCCTGCTCGGCCTGGAGGCAGGCGATCACGCAGTTGAGTTTTGAGTGCGAGTTGTATTTCGCGTCCTGGCTCATCGGCAGGCCGCGCACCTGCGGCACGGTCGCGAGGCGGATGCCGCGCGACTGGAGCCGGTCGACCGGTTTCGAGTGCTCCATGATGATGACGACCGTCGGGCCGGAGCGTGACAGGCCCGGATGCTGGAACGGCTTGACCTTGACGCCGCGCGTCACCATGAAACGGCAATGAACGTCGTCGGTCATGCCGTTGGCCTCAGCCGTCCGCGCGAGCGCGTCGGCGATCCCGGCGCGGTCGAGGCCGATATCAAGCGAGACCGCCCGGCACGAATTGAACAGCCGGTCCATGTGCTCGTCGAAGAACGCCCAAACCCCGTGATGCAGACGCATCCCCTCCCACATCCCGTCGCCGAGCAGAAAACCGGAATCGTAGACCGAGACCTTCGCCTCGTCGCGGGGCACGATCTCGCCGTTCACCCAGATGCGGATGTCGCGGTTGCGCGCGTCCTCTTCCGAGTCGTGGGTGGTGGGAGCGTGCGACGTTTCCTGCATGGCCATGGTTCTAGACCGGCGGAGCGGGACTTGGAAGTCGGCCGCATCCGGTGCCGACGGCCGGCCTGCGGCGATTGGCCCGCGCGCGAACAGGCCGATCGTCGCGGATACGGCGATCGCCTCCTCCAAAACCACTTTCCAAGGGGCAATGTGTCGTGTTTAATTGACACATGAGTGTCAACTCCACATTGACGACGCAGACCTATCCTCGACCGGCGGTCGTGCTGGAACTGCTCAAACCCGTGACGTGGTTTCCGCCGATGTGGGCGTTCATGTGCGGCGTGGTCTCCTCCGGTGTTTCCCTGACGGGCAACTGGGCCTTCATCATCTTGGGCGTGATTCTCGCCGGCCCCGTGGTCTGCGGCATGAGCCAGGCGGCCAACGATTGGTGCGACCGGCATGTGGACGCGATCAACGAGCCGGACCGGCCGATCCCGTCGGGGCGGATGCCCGGACGCTGGGGCCTGTGGATCGCGATCGCGATGAGCGTGCTTGCGCTTGGGATCGGCGCGCTGCTCGGCCCTTGGGGTTTCGGCGCGACGGTTGTGGGCGTGATCTGCGCCTGGGCCTATTCCGCGGAGCCGGTGCGGCTCAAGCGGTCGGGCTGGTGGGGACCCGGGCTGGTCGGGCTCTGCTACGAGGGCCTGCCCTGGTTCACCGGGGCCGCGGTCATGATGGCGACCGGGCCGTCTTGGGCGATTATCGTGATCGCCGCCCTTTACAGTATCGGGGCGCATGGCATCATGACGCTCAACGACTTTAAGGCGCTGGAGGGCGACCGCTCGACGGGCGTCAACTCGCTTCCGGTCACGCTGGGTCCGGAGCGCGCGGCGCGTGCGGCGTGCTGGATCATGGCGGTCCCGCAGGTGGCGGTTGTGGCGCTTCTGATCGCTTGGGGCGCTCCCGTCCATGCGGCGGTCATAGCGCTCTCGCTGGGTCTTCAGGGTCTCGCGATGCGGCGGCTGATGACCGATCCGAAGAAACTGGCCCCGTGGTACAACGCGACGGGCGTGACGCTCTATGTGCTGGGCATGCTGACGGCGGCGTTCGCGCTGGGATCGATGGGAGGTGGGGCATGACGCATCTGAGTTGGATCGGCATCTTCCGCCTCGGCCTCGTGCAGATGGCGCTCGGCGCGATCGTGGTTCTGACGACTTCGACGCTGAACCGGGTGATGGTGGTGGAATTGTCGCTGCCCGCGATGCTGCCCGGCGCGCTGGTGGCGCTTTATTACGTGATCCAGCTCAGCCGGCCCAACTGGGGTTACCGTTCGGATGCGGGCGGCGCGCGGACGCCCTGGATCATCGGCGGCATGGCGGTGCTCGCGCTCGGCGGTCTCGGCGCGACGCTGGGGACGGTGATGTTCGCGCAATCGGCGCCGGCTGCGGCGCTCGCGGTCTCGATCCTGTCGTTCGTGCTGATCGGCGCCGGCGTGGGCGCGGCGGGCACGTCCCTGCTCGCGCTGCTGGCCACGGCGACCGCGCCGGAGCGGCGCGCGGCGGCGGCGACGATAACCTGGCTGATGATGATCGCGGGGATCGCGCTGACGGCGGCCGGTGTGGGCAAGGTGCTGGACCCCTATTCGCATTCGCGGCTTATGGTCATCGTCGCCATCGTCTGCGCGGCGGCGATGATGCTGACGGTGCTGGCGATGCTCGGCGTCGAGAAGAGCCTGAGCGCGCTGCCGCGGAAAGAGGCGGTGCGGATGCCGTTCCGCGAGGCCTTCGCCGAGATATGGGACGAGCCCAAGGCGCGGGCCTTCTCGGTTTTCATCTTTCTGTCGATGACCGCCTATTTCATGCAGGAGCTGATCATCGAGCCCTTCGCCGGGCATGTCTTCGCCTTCACGCCGGGTCAGTCGACCTCGATGGCGGGGCTGCAGAACGGCGGCGTCTTCATGGGGATGCTCACCGTCGGGATCGCCGCGAGCGGCCTGCGGATCGGCTCGCTCCGGGTGTGGGCGGCGCTCGGCTGCGTCGGGTCGGCGGCGGCGCTCGTGGGCATCTCGACGGCGGGCATGACGGGTCCGGGCACGCCGCTTCTGCCGCTCATCGCGGCGCTCGGCTTCTTCAACGGGGTCTTCGCGGTGGCCGCAATCGGATCGATGATGGCGCTGGCGGGCCAGGGACGGCCCGGCCGCGAGGGTACGCGCATGGGTCTTTGGGGCGCCTCGCAGGCGGTCGCGGCGGGGTTCGGCGGGTTCGTCGGCGCGGCGGCGGTCGACGTGATGCGCCGGGTGGCGTCCAGCCCGGCGGAAGCCTACGGCACGGTTTTCCTTTTCGAGGCGGCGCTGTTCCTGTTCGCCGCCTTTCTCGCGCTCCGGGTCGTGACCGGATCCTCGCAGCTGCCTGTTCCGGGAGAATGAGCATGACCGACTATGACGTGATCGTGGTTGGTGGCGGGCCTTCGGGCGCGACCGCCGCCGAGGAGCTTGCGCGGGACGGATACCGCGTGGCGCTTCTCGACCGCGCGGGGCGGATCAAACCCTGTGGCGGGGCGGTGCCGCCGCGCCTGATCGGTGATTTCCGGATCCCTGACAGCCAGATCGTGGCGAAGATCGGCACGGCGCGGATGATCTCGCCGGCGGCCAACCACGTCGATATCCCCATCGAGAACGGCTATGTCGGCATGGTGGATCGCGAGCATTTCGACGTGTTCCTGCGCGACCGGGCGGTCGAGGCGGGCGCGGAATTGATCACCGGGACGTTCCAGCGGATCGAGCGGGACGCCGAGGGCGTTCCGTCCATCGTCTACCGGCCCAAGAGCGGCGAGCCGATGTCGATCTCGACGCGGCTGATCATAGGCGCGGACGGGGCGCGCTCGAACGTCGCAAAGGCCGAGGTGCCTGGCGGCGAGAAGATCCCGTACGTCATCGCCTATCACGAGATCATAAAGGCGCCGGCGGAGGGCGTGCCCGGCTACGATCCGACCCGATGCGACGTGATCTATGACGGCAAGATCAGTCCGGATTTCTATGGCTGGGTGTTCCCGCACGGGGCGCATGCGAGCGTCGGCATGGGCACGGGCGTTGACGGGGTGGATCTGAAGGAGGCGACGGCGGCGTTGCGCCGGTCGTCGGGTCTGGAGAATTGCGAGACGGTGCGGCGCGAAGGCGCGCCGATCCCGCTGGAGCCGCTCAAGCGTTGGGACAACGGGCACGACGTGGTGCTGGCCGGTGACGCGGCGGGCGTCGTGGCGCCCTCGTCCGGAGAGGGGATCTACTACGCGATGGTCGGCGGACAATGCGCCGCGCAGGCGGCGGCGAAGTGCCTCGCGTCCGGCCAGGCGAAGGATCTCAAGCTGGCGCGCAAGCTGTTCATGAAGGAGCACAAGATGGTGTTCCGCGTGCTGCGCGTGATGCAGGACACCTGGTACAAGTCCGATGACCGGCGCGAACGGTTCGTGACGATCTGTCGCGACGTCGATGTCCAGCGCCTGACGTTCGAGGCCTACATGAACAAGAAGCTGGTGCGGGCGCGTCCCTTGGCGCATCTGCGGATCATGGCGAAAAACATCGGACATCTCACGAGGCTGATACCGGCGGCATGAGCGACGACATTCCGGCATGGGTAGACGGGGTTCTGGTTCCCGTCGACAAGATGGAAACCCACATTCGGGGGCTGCGGCACCCGGCCGTCTCGGTTTTCGTCATGGACGGGGACCGGACGCTGATCCAGCGGCGGGCGCTGACGAAATACCACACGCCCGGATTGTGGGCCAACGCGGTCTGCACGCATCCGCATTGGGGCGAGGCGGCGGCGGATTGCGCGCGCCGGCGGCTCCGGGAAGAGCTCGGCGTGACCGGGCTGACCCTCGCGCCTCGTGACAGGATCGAGTACCGCGCCGACGTGGGTGGCGGGCTGACTGAACATGAGCGTGTGGATCTGTTCACGGCCAAGGCCGGTCCGGACCTCGTGACCGCCCTGAATCCCGCCGAAGTCATGGAGATACGCTGGATCGGGCTCACCGCGCTGCGCTACGAGATCGCGGACCAGCCGGAGGCCTTCACGCCGTGGCTGCGTATCTATCTGGCCGAACATGACGGGCAGATTTTCGGCGCCGCCGCGTAGGTGTAGCGTGGTCCACGCGTGAACCCAAAGCAAGTGCTTGATTTCACGTCGGTAACAAAAGCTAACTTCGTTACCGGAACGTGAATCCTCCGCCAAGCGGTGTTTTGCCACAACGCCACGCGGGCGGGTACCGACAGCGCTCCCACGCTTCCCGTGGCACTGATCCAGTCCTCTGATTGCATTGGACGGGCCGATTGAGCGGGAGGCGGACGCGCGGTTCTCGGGTCGGTCCCATCATCCTGACCTGCTGAACGCCGGACAATAAAAAAAAGGGCCGCCCGGAGA
>CAVORV010000078.1:0-22746 GCA_963698685.1 uncultured Alphaproteobacteria bacterium | reverse complement strand
GCTCCGCTCACCCCTCGCCATGATCCGAAGCGCATCGTCTGGCATCGGCTGCTGCAACGCCATCGCCTCCTCGGCGGGCGCGGTCAGCCAAGGCTCGCACTCATCCCGGGTCGTGAGGATGACCGGCATCGCCTTGGGGTGAATCGGAGCCACGACCGCGTTGGCGTCCGTCGTGAGGAAGGCGAAGAGTTCGTTGGTCGTCTCGCCCTCTTTGAGTTTCCGCACGGATGTCCATTCGGTCCGGATGCCGGCGAAGAACCCGAGCGGCCGATCGTCATCCAGGGCGAACCAGACCGGCACCCTTCCGCCGTTCCCCTGCACCACGTATTCGGAAAAGCTCGTGAATGGCACGAGGCATCGGTTTTCGACGCCGACGCGGCGCAAGGTTCCACGACGTCCTCGGACGCTACCGAAAGGCGCGGTCGACGGGAGGGACCGCGTTTTCGCCGCCGGTTCGAAAGACGACCCGAAGCCCCGGCTGAAGAACTCGGAACGCCAGCGTCCAGTTCCGGTCCCGGACCTGCCACTCCGGCTCGGAATTATCGATGGGGGAAGTCCGGCGGAAGCTCCACCCTTTCCGCGCGGGCATCCGCAATTCCTGATGAAAGAGGTCAAGCAGTTCGACTTCCGGCCGGTTTCCGGTTGAAAAAATCACTGCGAAGTGGTCTGTTGGCGAGGAGTTTCGGTTTGACACGCTCCGATGAGTGCCGATCGATTTTCTTCGGTCCGGTGGGTCTTCGGCCTTGGAACCGATACGCAACGGTTCAGCCAGTCCTGTCGATCCAAAGATGGAATGGAGACGCGTCGTGAAAGACGATTTCGTGACGGCGAGACGATCGACGCTGATGTCCGCATTGCCGGAGCAGATCGCGTCGGCGGTCTGCGGGCATTGCGTCCGGCAGAATTACGCGCGCGGCGAGACGATATTCCTGCAGGGCGATCCGGCACGCACGCTTTTCATCGTGCTGGACGGTTGGGTGAAGCTCTATCGCATCGCCCAGAGCGGCGAGGAGGCGGTGGTGGGCGTATTCACGGCCGGCCAGAGTTTTGGCGAGGTGGTCGTCCTGAAACGGGGCAACTTTCCGGTCGCGGCGGAGGCGGCCACTGATTGCCGGGTGATGCAGGTGAACGCCGAGGTTCTGTTCGACCTGATGCGCCGCTATCCGGAGGTGGTCGGCTCGATCATGGCGTCGATGTACGGGCATTTCCATGCGCTGGTCGGACAGATCGAACAGCTCAAGGCGCGGACCGGCGCGCAGCGGGTGGCGGAGTTCCTGCTGGAGCTCTGCCCCGTCGAGGCGGGCGCGTGCACCGTGCACCTGCCCTACGACAAGGTTCTGATCGCAGGACGCCTGGGCATGAAGCCCGAGAGCCTGTCGCGCGCCTTCGTCCGTCTGAAGGCGGCGGGTGTGTCGGTGATCACCGAGACCGCGGCGATCGCGGACGTCGAGCGGCTTCGCGCCTACGCGGAGCAGGACCGGGCCGAGGCGTGGAGCAAGGCGCAGTGACGCGGCTGGAGACGGTTCTGGCGACGATCGACTCGGCGAACGCCGCCGATCCGGGCATGGAGGACGGGCGCCCGGCGGCGCTGCTTTATGGCGAGCGGATGAGCGCGGAGCTGGCGCGGCTGGATCCGGGCGCGTCGGAGCATCTCCGGATCGCGGCGCGGGGACAGCACGTGGAGCGCTGGAAACTGCTGCGGGAGGAGTATCCGGAGGGTCGCGAGGGATATCTCGCGTGGCGGCGCGAACAGGGGCGCCTCCATGCGGCGCGCGTCGCGGGGATGATGGCGGAGGCGGGCTATCCGGAGGCGGACCGGGAGCGGGTCGCGGCGATGCTGCGCAAGGAGGGGATCAAGCGCGACGCGGAGGTCCAGATGCTTGAGGACGTGATCTGCTTCGTGTTCCTCAAGTGGTACTTCGCGCCCTTCGCGACCAAGCATGACCCTGAGGCGATCGGGAGGATCGTGGTCAAGACGGCGCGGAAGATGTCGGCGGAGGCCCGCGACCGGGTGCTCGACGAATTCGATCTGCCGGCGTCTTTGGCGGCGGCGTTCGAGGGGTGATCGGAGCGTCCAAAGTTGGACAGAGCTTACATCACTGATTTCATTTGATGATTTCGTGGACCTTTCTTGAATGCCGTTTGGTCGGCTTCGTCCATGGCCTATTCGGAGCACTTGATCGGATCGGGATTCCCGGTAAACCTCCCGCATCGGATCGGGGGAGGCGCATTCGATTCAGTTCGTTGGGATCGTCCTGCTCGTCGGGCTGCTTGCGTTTTTCGCGTCCATGGCCACCATGGGCGGCGTTCCGGGGCTAAAAGAGGCTTGGGCCGACCGCGAGCGCCATGCGACCACCGCGTTACGCTTCAGGCGGCGTGTGAAGGCGACGGCCGGGCGTCAATACCTGACTGTCCTGATCCTTGTCGGCGGCGTCCTCTTGTTCTGGGTCATGGCATTCTACGCTTGGAGGCTACTCCCCATCACCGCCGGTCTGCTCGACCGGATGAAGGAGCCCGACGCCGGATCTGCGCGGCGCCAAGGGTCTTACGCAGGACCGCTCGATCGGATGATCGGTGATGCCGCGACCCTGCTGCCCGAAACGTTGGACGACGGCGCGGTCCCATCGAGCCCCTCCCGCGCCGACGCCGCCGCCTTTCTTCGAGACGCTGATCGACCGCCGGTCGTACGGCGAAGAAAACGCCAATGCCCTCCGCGCCGAATTCCTCTGCCCCGAAGGCCAAGAACCTGCCCGCACCGGCACGCCGCTCGCGCTTGACGGGCACTACCCCGAAGGAGGTCCGCTGGCGGACCGGGACTGACGCCGTCGCCGCCGGCGCGGGTCAGGTCAGGGCGGGGGCAGCGTAGAGGGCAAGGAGGAGGAGCGCGAAGAGGCCCAGCGTGACGTCGAAGCCTCGGCGCCAGAAGGGGGCGTTCGCGAGGCCGAGGTAGCGGGTGAGGATCAGGCGCATCTTGAGGAAGGCGATGGCGAGGATGAGGGCGCCGAGCCCGATGGGAGCGCCGGCCTCCGGGCCGAGGGCGGCGATGGCGGTGGTGGCGAGGCCGAGGGCGATGAGCGCGAGCCAGGCGCGGGTGAGCGGGTCGGTCATCGCAGCAGGTAGACCACGGGGAAGAGCAGCACCCAGACCAGATCGACCATGTGCCAGAAAGCGTCGCCGGTCTCCATGTTTCGATGGCTGTCCTTCCAGGCGATCAGCGCGAGGATGAGGATGCCCGCGAGGACGTGGGCGGCGTGGAAGCCGGTCAGCAGGTAGTAGAAGGTGAAGAACGGGTGGGTCTCGGCGCCGATGCCGGCGGCGATCAGGTCGCGGTACTCGGTGGACTTGACGGCGAGGAAGGCGGCTCCGCCAAGGGCTGCGGCGGCGAGCCACAGACGGGCGGCGCGGCGGTTTTCGGACGCGCGGGCGGCGACGGCCCGGGCGGCGAAAAAGCCGCTGGTGATCAGGATCATGGTGTTGATGGCGCCCGCCGGGCGGTGGAGCAGGTCCTGGGCGGCGGCGAAACCGGCGGGATCGGTGATGCGGACCGCGAGGAAGGCGGTCAGACCTGCGCCGAAAACGGCGAGTTCGCTCGCGATAAGCACCCACATCATCAGGTCGCCGGGGAGCTGCCCGAGCACGGAGTCCGGTTCGGGCGTGGAGTCCAGCGCCGTCATTCGCCGACGATGTGGCGATAGATGCCCGGCAGCGCCTCGGTCAGGCGATCGGCGTTGTGGATCACGGTGAAGCCGCCGCGCCCGAAGATGCGGGGGAACCAGCTTTTCGCCTCCGCGTCGACGGCGATGCCGTAGACGGATTGGCCGGTGCGCCGGGCCTCGCGGATGGCCATGCGACTGTCCTCGATGCCGTGGCGGCCCTCGTAATGGTCGAGGTCGTTGGGCTTGCCGTCGGTGATGACGATCAGCAGGCGGCGCTGGCTGGCGCGGGTGGCGAGGTCCTTGGAGGCGTGGCGCACGGCGGCACCGAGGCGGGTGTAGAAGCCGGGACGCAGGCCCGCGATGCGGGCTTCGACGGCGGCGCTCATCGGCTCGTCAAAGCCCTTGCAGCCGCTGACATAGACGCGGTCGCGTTTGAGCGAAGAGAAGGCGTTGATGGCGCAATCGTCGCCGCAGGACTGGAGGCCCCAGGCGAAGGCGGTGAGCGCCTCGCGGGCGATGTCGATGACAATGCGGTCGCCCACCGCGCTTTCGGTCGAGCGCGAGACGTCGAGCAGGATCGAGACGGCGAGATCGCGGGCCTCGTTTCGCGAGGCCCGCCAGATGCGGTTCGAACCGTGGCCGGAGGCGCTCAGATCGACGGTCGAGCGGATGACCTCGTCGAGATCGAGCTCGTCGCCGTCGATCTGTTTGGGCAGGACCACGCGGCGCGGCCGCAGCGCCTCGAAGCGGCGACGCACGGCGCGGATGCGGCGCAGGGCCGCCGGATCGTGGATGACGGCGTCGGGAGCCGGTTCCGCGGGGACGGCGAGGACGCGGCAATGGTCGGGGAGATACCCGCCGGCCTTGTGGTCCCATTCGGGATAGGTGTGCACGGCGGAGAGGCGCTCGCGGTCGACATCGGACGGGGCGAGATCGAGATGGATTTTGAGGCGGGTCGCGGGGGATTTGGTGATCTGGCCCAGCGCGATCTCGTCGACGTCGTCGGCGGCCTTTTTGGCGGAGTCGAGATCGTCGTCCTCGACGCGGCGGTTGAGGTTGATGAAATCGGCCCAGCTCAGGATCGCCTCGAATTTGTGCAGGATCAGGCTGTCCTTGCGCTCGGCCTGGTCGGTCCGGCGGCGTTTGGCCTTGCGGGAGCCTTGCGCCCCCTCCTGAGGACCGGAGGTGCCCGCGTCCTCGTCGTCGTGGGTGGCGGCGTTCCCATAGATGTCGGAGCGAAGGTCGGGCCAGAGGGCGACGGGCTCGAAGGCGTGGTAGTCGCGGGGCGCGGCGGATTTGGCGGGATCGGCCCATCGCAGCTCGCGGGCGGCGTCCGCGAGCGGGGCGGGATCACCGAGAGCGTGCCGGACGAGCGCCTCTACGGCGGCCTCCCGCGCCGGAAGGCGGCGGGCGGGGCGCAGGGCGAGGGCGGCGTGGGCGAGACCTTCGTGCAGGCCGCGCAGTCCTGGGGCGGCATCGAGCGTGGCGCGGGTCATGGTCTCGGCTGCGCGAATGGCGGCGAGGTCGGCGCGCAGAGGATCGGGGTCGGGCTCGACGGGCGCGGAATGGGCGGCGGCCGCGGCGAGCCAGAGATAGAGCGCGGCGTTGATGCTGCGATCGGGAAAGGCGGCGATCTCGGGCGGCAGGCGCAGGATGCCGCCGTCGAAGGAAGCGCGCGGGACGCGCTCGGCGATGGTTCCGAGCTTGCGGCGGAATGAGAGGCGGTGCGCGACGGCCTCGGGGGCCGCGGCGCGGATCTCGACGGCGGCCCCGCCCCCGAGGCCGCGGAAGAGGACGGCGACGCGGCCCGCCACCTCGTCGAGGGTGACGCGCGCGTCCTCGTGGAGGGCGGCGGGCGCATCCAGCCGGCTGGCGAAGGAATGCCAGAGCTTGCCGATCGTCTCTTCCGGCTCCCAGGGTTCGATGTCGAGGCCGCTCATCGCGTCAGCCGATCACCGCCGTCACGAGGTCGAGAAGGCCGCGCTTGACGTCCTCGTCGTCGGTCAGCGGTTCGATCATCGCGGCGCGGATGGCGCGTTCGACGGGCATGCCGCCGGCGATCAGGGTGGCGGCGTAGACCACGAGGCGGGTAGAGACGCCTTCCTCGATGTCCTGGCCCTTGAGCGCGCGGAGCTTGCCCGCGAGGCGGACGAGACCGGTGACGCGGGCCTCCGGCAGACCGCTCTCGGCGGCGACGATCTCGGTCTCGCGCGCGGGAGCGGGGAAGTCGAATTCGACCGAGAGGAAGCGCTGGCGCGTCGACGGCTTGAGGCTTTTGAGGATGTTCTGGTAGCCGGGATTGTAGGAGGCGACGAGCATGAAGCCGGGGGCGGCCTCCAGCGTCTCGCCGGTGCGGTCGATGGGCAGGATGCGGCGGTCGTCGGTGAGCGGATGCAGGACGACGGTGACATCCTTGCGGGCCTCGACCACCTCGTCGAGATAGCAGATGGCGCCCTCGCGCACGGCGCGGGTGAGCGGGCCGTCGATCCAGACCGTCTCGCCGCCCTTGAGCAGGTAGCGGCCGATGAGGTCGGCGGCGGAGAGGTCGTCATGGCAGGCGACGGTGTAGAGCGGGCGGCCAAGCTTCGCGGCCATGTGCGAGACGAAGCGGGTCTTCCCGCAGCCGGTCGGGCCCTTGAGCAGGAGCGGCAGGGAGGCGCGGGCGGCGGCGTCGAAGACGTCGCATTCATCGCGTTGGGGAAGGTAGAAGGGGGCCGAAGCCCCCTCCCCGATCATCTGTCCGTCCATCCGGGTCACTCCGCCGCGACCGTGGCGTCGGCCGAGATGATCTCGCGACGCGGCACCAGCACCGAATAGATGAACATGAGCGCGCCGAGCACCACGACGATGCCGGCGCCGAAGCGCATCCAGTAGAACACCGCGAGCTGGTCCTGCACGTCCATGAAGTTCATGCCGAGCACCCGCTGGAGGTGCGTCTGCACCGTGCCCGCGAAGGTGAGCGTAAAGGTCATGAACACCACGCCGCCCGACATCAGCCAGAACGAGGCCATGTTGAGCACCTGGTTGTAGGGATCGCGTCCCAGCAGGATCGGCATGGCGTAGGTGAAGATCGCGCAGTTGAGGCAGACATAGGCGCCATAGAACGCGAGATGCGCGTGGGCGGCCGTGATCTGCGTGCCGTGGCTGTAGTAGTTCACCCCGTGGAGCGTGTGCAGGAAGCCCCAGATCCCCGCCCCGAAGAAGGCGAGCGTCGCGGTGCCGAGCGACCATAGGAGGGCGGCCTTGTTGGGGTGGTCGCGCTTGCCCTTCCAGACCATCACGAAGGCGAAGGCCATCATGGCGAAGAACGGGACGATCTCGAGCGAGGAGAAGATCGAGCCGATCCACTGCCAGTAGCCCGGCGTGCCGATCCAGTAATAATGGTGGCCGGTGCCGAGGATGCCCGAGAAGAGCGCGGTGGCGACGATGACGTAGAGCCATTTCTCGACGACCTCGCGGTCGACGCCCGTCAGCTTGAGCATCAGGAAGGCCAGGATCGAGGCCATGATCAGCTCCCACACGCCCTCGACCCAGAGATGGATCACGTACCACCAGTACTGCTTGTCGAGCGCCAGGTTCGACGGGTTGTAGAACGCGAAGAGGAAGAGGAGTGCCAGGCCCCACAGGCCGAGCAGGAGCACGTTGGAGATCGCGGTCTTGCGGCCGTTGAGCACGGTCATCGAGACGTTGAAGAGGAAGATGAGCGCGGCGACGACGATGCCAATCTTGACCCAGGTCGGCTGTTCGAGAAATTCGCGGCCCTGGGTTCCGAGGAGGTAGCTGCCCTCGAAAATGTTGAACAGATAGGTCACGACGACGCCGAGCGTGCCGAGCACGAGGATCGCGAGCTGGATCCAGGCGAGCATGGGCGAGTAGATCTCGCGCTCCGATTCCTCGGGCAGGATGAAGTAGGCCGCGCCGAAGAAGCCGAGCAGGAGCCACACGACGAGGCTGTTGGTGTGCAGCATCCGGATGATGTTGAACGGCACCAGTTCGGACAGCGTGTTGGGCATGACGTAGATCCAGCCGGCGAGCAGCCCGCCGGACACCTGGACCGCGAAAAGCGCCATGGCGGCGATGAAGTAGATCTTCGCGATGGATTGGGTTTCGTATTTCATTGCGTATGTCTCCTCAGCCGGCGTCGTTCGGGGGCCAGTCCTGCGTGCGGATCGTGTTGGTCCAGAGCAGGAAGTGGGTGATGTTGCGGATCTCTTCATCCGTGAAATTGAACTGGGGCATCTGACGGCGCCCCTCAATTCCAGACGGTTGCGCCTCCATCCAGCCTTTGGTCACCTCGAAGGCGGCGTCCGGGTCGTCGGCGACGCCCCAGCGGGTCATCACGTTGCCGAGTTCCGGCGCGAAGTAGGCGCCTTCTCCCAGAATGGAGTGGCAGTTGATGCAGGCCTTGCGTTCCCACAGGTGCTTGCCCGCTTCGACACTCGCGGTGAGCGTGGCTTTGTTCGTCGAGACGTTGACGATGTAGTAGTGGCTGTGCACCGACAGCCCGATGAAGATCAGGATGAAGAAAAGCGAGCCACCGTAGAAGATGTTGCGCGCCATAGATTTGGTCAGGACTTCGCGCATGGCGCTCCCCTTTTTGTGGACCCGATTGACGGGCCGAGCCTGCGCCGGCGGGCGGAGGGAAACCTTAACGAAAGTCAAGCGGGCGGGTCCGGAGGCTCCGAAAGCGAAGATCGTTCAACCGGTCGCGGTCGCAGCCACACCGATTGCGATCCGTGAATTGATCTGTAGCAAATACAGCCATCGCGACTGATGGCAGGCTCGATCCGACGCGAGCTAGAATCGAACGGAATACTTCGAATGTCCGGGCAATCCCCCACGCAGACGAACCGCGACGGCGTGCTCGCGTTCCTGCCCCACGACGTGGCGACGCCGCTCATGTCGCGGGCCTGCGCGCACCGGTACGGCCGCGGTCAGACGATCGTCTGTCAGGGCGACGTGAGCGATTCCGTGTTCGTCGCGCTGGACGGCTGGATCAAGGTCACGCGTCTGGCCGAGACGGGAACCGAAGCGATCATCGCGTGTCTTACGACGGGAGGGAGCTTCGGCGAGACGTCGGTTCTGGGCAGCGGCCCTCTGGCCGTATCGGCCGAGGCGGTCACCGACTGCTCGGTGCTGGCGATTCGGGCGGAGATCCTGCGCGAGCTGATGGCGGGCCGGTCGGACGTGATGAAATCGGTCATGCGACTGGTCGACCGGAACATGCGGTCGATGGTCCTGCAGATCGAGCATCTCAAGACGCGGTCGGCGGCGCAGAGGCTCGCGGCGTTCATTCTCGGTCTCTGCCCCGCCCAGCAGGGTTCGTGCCGAGTCAGATTGCCGTTCGAGAAGATCGTGATCGCGGGACAGCTCGGGATGCAGCCGGAGAGCCTGTCACGGGCGATCGTCAAGCTGAAGGCCGTCGGGGTCCGCGTCGAAGGCGGGATCGCGACCGTGCCGGAGGTCGGCCGTCTGCGGCTTTACACGGAAAGCGACCGGGCCGACTCGTGGAGGGTCGCGGTCTGAGAAGCGCCGCCCCGGCGGACCGCGGCGGCGCGGGAGACGTTACTGGAACGTCGCGAGATAGGCGACGACGTTGTCGATCTCTTCCTGCTTGCGCAGGCCGGCGAAGCTCATCTTGCCCTTCGGCGCGACGGCCTTGGGATCGGTGAGATAGGCCGAGAGGTTCTCGGGCGTCCACATGAAGCCTTCGGCCTTCAGCTCCATGAAGTTGTCGGAATACTTGAAGTCCGGATCATGGGCGATCTCGACGCCGACGACGGCGTTGAGCTGCGGGCCGACGCGGTTTTTCGCGCCGTCGCCGACCATGTGGCAGGCCTTGCACTTGTTGAAGACCTTCTCGCCGGCGGCGGCATCGCCTTGGGCGAAAGACGGCGTGGCCGCCAGCGCGAACAGGGTGGTGACAAGAGCTGCTTTGATTTTCATGATGTTTCTTCTCCTTCTGGTTCAGTCGTCAGAGCCCGGCCGGGCCTTGGGGGTCGTCAGCGGCGTCCAAAGACATGCGATGAATAGACTGAACGCCGCGCACCATAAGACTCCCGCGACGATCAAAGTGTTCCAGTAAGTCGTGCTTTCGGCGAACGAGCCCGCGGCGCGCAACAGAGCGGCGGCGGGCAGCAGCGCGCAGGCCGACGCGAGGCCGGGCCCGAAAACCAGAGGCCGCCCGGAATGGCCGAGGCCGGCGCGCCCCATCATCGACAGGACCATGCCTCCGACCGCGCCGATGCCGATCACGTGCAAGGCCGCGATCTCGTCGAAAGCGCCGAAGGCGGCAAGTCCGAGCGCGAACCATCCGAGCGCGAGCATGATGCCGGGCAGATGCAGGCTCCAGAGGATGGGTCGGCGCACCGTGTGCGATCCTCGCCAACCGGCGACGCGCAGTGTCTGGGCGACGGCCGCGACGAAAGCGGTCGCGCCGATCAGCGCGTTCGGCGCGGCGGCGAGGGTCAGCACCGGCAGGGCGATGGCGGCGGCGATGGTCGCGACGTTCAACGGGCCGGGCGTGGGCGGGACCGGCAGAGGCGCCAGCGCGTTGCGGGTGAAGGCGGGCGTCACCCTGCCCCCTATGATCGCGATGAGCGCAGCGATGGTGAGAAGCCCGACACGCAGGCCGCGCTCCGCATCTCCCGCGGCCAATCCCGCCCAGTCCAGATGGACGAGAACGTCGCCGGCCCATAGCGACGCCAGCATGGCGGCCACCATGAGGTTCGCGGGTTTGGGGTTGCGGGCGAGCTGCGTCAGGGCGATGGCGGCGAGAAGCGGGAGGAAGGCGAGATCGATCGCCGCCACCGCCCATGCCGGCAGCGTCGCCGAGAAAAAGACCGCGAAGCGTCCGGCGAGCCACAGAGCCGCGGCGGCCGAGATGAGTACTAAACCGGCGGCGGGCGCGCCGGTCCAGTTCGGCACGGCCGTGAGGAAAAAACCGGCGATCGCGGCGGTCGCGAAACCGAAGATCATCTCGTGCGCGTGCCAGAGGTGCGGCGCCGCGTCGAAGGCGGTGGAGGCGACATCGCCGCCGGTTGCCTGGACGGCGAGCAGGCCGAGCCAGAACGCAATCGCGGCGATGGCGTAGAGCGCGGCCGCGAGGAAGAAGACGCGGAAGCCCGCCGTGAGAAATGTTGGCGGAGTCATGTGACGGCGCCGCGCGGCGCGCGTCCGAAGCGGCGGGTGCGTCCGTGCGCGTCGGTCGCGATGACCATGGTGTCGACGGGCACGAGGTCGCCGATCCGCTCCGGCGACGAGATGGCGAATGCGGTTGAAAGGGCGTCGGCGTCCATCGCGCAGCGCGCGATCACGGTCACCGCGCGCCAGACCTCCGGGGCCGCTCCGGTGCGCGGATCGAGGATGTGGTGACCGCCGGAGGGGAAGCGGAGCGCGCCGGGTTCGCTGGTGGAGACGGCGCAGTCGGCGAGCAGGATCGGGTCCGCGTGCGGGACGGCGACGCGGCGCCGGGCGGGGCCGGGCAGCCGGGTTTCGCCGGTGTCGATGAGGGGGGAGGCGAAGCCGCGCCGGATCAGGAGATCGGCGATCCGGTCGGCGATCAGGCCCTGGGCGATTCCGTTGAGGGTGAGGGCGGAGCCTTGAGGCAGCACGATGCGGCCCTCGGCGACGACCGGCGCGGCAGCCGTGAGGTCCGGCGACATTCGGCCCCGCGCGGCCGCGAGCCACAGGGGCTGGATCGCCGGGTCGAAAGCGCCTTCGGTGCGTGATTTCCATGCCGCGGCGGCCGTGAGTGCCGTGACGAGATCGCGGGCGGGGGCGTCGAGGCGGCCGGCGTCATTAAGGCGGCTGAGCTGGGATTCGGGCCGGTGCAGGCTGAAGATCCCTTCGAGGCGGTCGATCTCGGCGGCGGCTTCGGAGATCGCCGCTTCGACGACGTCACGAGGACCGTAGAGGCGGATGCGGGCCTCGCCCCCGAGGGCGTCGCCACGCCATTCTAACGTCTCGGCGCGTGAAAGCGACCCGAGCGCGGTCGTGGCGGCGGCGAAGATCAGAAAGCGGCGGCGGGTGAGGGTCATGCGGAGGCTCCCTCCGGCGCGGCGCGGGCGGCGCGGTTCGCCCGTCCCTTGAGAACGGTGCAGGTGGTCGGATCGTGGTAGATCACCTGACAGCGCAGACAGAGCACGCATTCATTGGGATTGATCCGGCCGAGCGGGTCGATGGCGCCGACGGTGCATTTGGTCTCGCACAGACGGCATTCGCGGCCGCATTGCGGACGGCGGCGCAGCCAGTCGAAGATCTTGAGTTTGGCGGGGATCGCGAGCGCCGCGCCGAGCGGGCAGACGTAGCGGCAATAGAAGCGCTCGATGAAAAGACCCGCCGTCAGCAACGCCACGACAAAGAGAACGAAAGGCCAGGCGCGCATGAAGCGCATGGAGATCGCGGTCTTGAACGGCTCGGCCTCGGCGAGGATCAGCGCGTCGCGCATCGAATAGAACGACAGGCCGAGGATCGCGACGAAGAGGGTGTATTTGATCACCCAGAGCCGCTCGTGGAGCACGTAGGGCACGGCGATCTGCGGCACGCCGAATTTCTGCGCGATGGCGTTCGACAGCTCCTGGAGCGCGCCGAACGGGCAGAGCCAGCCGCAATAGACGCCGCGCCCCCAGAACAGCATGCCGAGTGCCACGCCGCCCCAGAGCAGGAAGATCACCGGTTCGATCAGGAAGGTCTCCCAGCGGAACCCGGCCAGCAGCGAGTGCAGAAACGCCACGACCTGCACGACGGAGAGCTGGCCGCCGGCGATCCAACCGAGCCAGACCAGCGTGATCGTGAGAAAGGTGTGGCGGCCCCAGAGCCAGAGCTTCGGGCGCTTCACGAAACTCTCCTGGACGAACATGATGCCGGTGAGCGTGGACAGCATCAGGACGACGCCGATGATGGAGCCGCGTTTCGCGGTCCAGGCCGACATCCAGAGCGGCTCGGTCTCGGGAAGCTCGGAGGCGAGAATGAAGAGCGCGGGCAGCGCGTAGTCGAGCGGAACGGTGAAGGAGGCCTCGCCGTCCGGCGTGGGCCGGGTGGCCGTGACCTCGACGCGGAAGGGGGCTGTCGGATCGAAGCGGTCTCCGGGCAGGCGGAAGACGCTCATCTCCTTGAACTCGGGCGCGTCGGCGGCCGCCAGCTTGTCGATCCGGATGTAGTCGTCGGCGGTCGGCGAGAAGGTCTCCGCGCCCTGGATCACCTCGATCCGGTCGAAGACGCCCGATCTGCGCCACGCCATGCCCCGATGCGAGTGCAGACCGCTCGACGCGACGAAGAGCGCGGAATCCCCGGGGCCCAGCGCCGCCAGCACGCGGTTGAAGGGCTGCGGGCCGAGCAGGTTCCGCCCGATGGTGGGCGGGTCGAGAACCGCCGCGTGGAGATCGAGGAAATCGCCGGTCTCGGGCAGCGGAACGTTGGCGTCCGACAGCGCAGCGCGGGCCTGCGCCATCGGCGCGGTGACGTTGGCGAGCGCGCCCTCGGCGGCGAGATCGGCCCAGGTCGCGGGCGAAAAGGTGACGCGGTCGATCCCCTGCCCCGCCCCGCCGACGAGACCGCGCCCGATGGCCAGCGTGCGCGCTGTGCGCAGGATCGCGTCGCGGATGACGCCGGTGGAGACCGTCGCGCGCGAGATCACATCGGGCAGGTCGGAGCGCGCGCCGAACGCGGTCACCTGTTCGCGGGTCAGATCGAGACCGGAGAAAGCGCCGACATAGGCGGCGATGTCCGCGTCGGAGATGCCGAGCGTCAAAACGGGCTCGTCGTGGCGCATCAGTTCGGAGCCGGCGATGCGGGCGTCGGGCGTCACGGCGACGAGGATGTCGATCGGCCGGCCGGAATACCCGGTCGAGGCCGCGACCTCCCATGTCGAGGCGACATGGCCCGCGAGGCCGTCCGGACCGGTCACGCGCCAGCCGGGAGGCGAGTCGTCGATGCGTTCGATCACGTAAGGACCGGAGGTGCCGAAGAGACGCTCCGCGATGGCCATGTCCGGGATCGCGGGCGCCACCGCGGAGCCGAACGCGGCGTCGCGCTCCGCCGCGCGCGCGGGCGCGGCGAGACAGACGAGCATGCACAGGATCGCCGCAGAAAGACGCCGCATTCAACGCTCCAGATGACGAAGGGACCGTCGCAGGCCCGCCGGCCCGGAGCCTTAACGAAAGTCAAGGAAGGCCGCGCCGACGCCTGCGCAACTGTCGCGGTCACATGAAGAGGGAGAAACCAGATGAGTAGTTTCCGAACGGCCCGCACGATCGCTCTGCTCGCGGGCGCGGCGTTGCCGTTGGCGTTCGCGGCGATGGCGCAGGACAAGCCTGCGGAGCACGGGGACACCCCGCAGGACAAGTACATCTACAGCGCCGACAGCCTCGCCGATCTCAATCTCGAGATCCCCGGGCTGAAGCCTGACGATCCGGTCATCAGCGAGGCGGAATTCAACGAGGCCGCCGGCATCTACTTCCAGCGCTGCGCCGGCTGTCACGGCGTGCTGCGCAAGGGCGCGACCGGCAAGGCTCTGACCACCGACATCACGCGCGAACTGGGATATGACTATATCAAGGACTTCATCACTTACGGATCGCCGGCGGGCATGCCGAACTGGGGAACGTCGGGCGACCTGACCGAGGCGCAGGTCGATCTGATGGCCAGGTACATCCTGATCGAGCCGCCGCAGCCGCCCGAATTCGGGATGGCGAAGATCCGCGACAGCTGGAACGTCGTGGTGGCGCCCGAGGATCGCCCGACCGAGCAGATGAACGATCTGAAGCTCGACAACCTGTTCTCCGTCACGCTGCGTGATTCCGGACAGATCGCGCTGATCGACGGTGACACCTATGAGATCCACCGCGTTCTCGATACCGGCTATGCCGTTCACATCAGCCGGATCTCGGCCTCGGGGCGCTATCTGTTCGTGATCGGGCGCGACGCCGCGGTGAACATGATCGACCTCTGGATGGAAGAGCCGGACACGGTCGCGAGCATCAAGATCGGTTCGGAAGCCCGTTCGGTGGAGACCTCGAAATTCGAGGGATACGAGGACAAGTACGTTATCGCCGGAGGCTACTGGCCGCCGCAATACGTGATCATGGACGGCGACACGCTCGAGCCGCTCAAGGTCGTCTCGACCCGGGGCATGATCTACGACGAGCAGGAGTACCATCCCGAGCCGCGCGTGGCCTCGATCCTCGGCTCGCATTACCGGCCGGAGTTCATCGTCAACGTCAAGGAGACCGGCAAGATCCTTCTGGTCGACTATTCCGACATCAAGAACCTCAAGACCACGGAGATCGAGGCCGAGCGGTTCCTGCATGACGGCGGGCTCGACTCGACCCACCGCTACTTCCTCGTGGCGGCGAACGCGCGGGGCAAGGTCGCTGTCGTCGACACCAAAGAGGGGACGCTCGAGGCGATCATCGAGACCGGAGGCGAGACGCCGCATCCGGGTCGCGGAGCCAACATGATGCACCCGACCCACGGGCCGGTCTGGGCGACCTCGCATCTCGGCGACGACTCGATCGTGCTGATCGGCACCGATCCCGAGGGGCATCCCGACGAGGCCTGGACGGTCGTCCAGACCCTCTACGGGCTTGGCGGCGGCTCGCTGTTCGTCAAGAGCCATCCGGACTCCGACCATCTCTACGTCGACGCGCCGCTGAACCCCGATGCCGAGACCTCGTCCTCGGTCGCCGTGTTCACGGTGTCGGAGCTCGGGCAGGAGGAACCGGAATTCCAGGTCCTTCCGATCGGCGAATGGGCCGGAATCTCCGATGGCCAGCCCCGCGTGGTGCAGGGCGAGTTCAACCAGCAGGGAACCGAGGTCTGGTTCTCGGTCTGGAACGGCAAAGAGCAGGAATTGGCCATCGTGGTGGTCGACGACAAGACGCTGGAGCTCAAGCACGTGATCAAGGACCCGCGCCTGATCACGCCCACGGGCAAGTTCAACGTCTTCAACACCCGCGCCGACGTCTACTGACGTCGCCGCCGAGAAACGGAAGGGGCGTCCGCGCCCCTTCCCCTGCCGGAGAGACTTGGGGCGCGCGCGCGATGAAAGACCAAATCACCATGACGGGACGGGTCACGCTCGTCGGCGCCGGTCCCGGCGATCCCGATCTGCTGACGGTCAAGGCGCACCGGATCATCCGCGAGGCCGCGATCATCGTGCACGACCGGCTGGTCTCGCCCGAGATCATGGCGCTGGCCCCGCGCGACGCGCGATTGATCGACGTTGGCAAGATGCCACGCCGCCATCCGGTCCCGCAGGAGAACATCAACGGAATTCTTGTCGATCTCGCCCTCGAAGGGCACGGCGTCGTCCGGCTCAAGGGTGGCGATCCATTCATTTTCGGCCGCGGCGGCGAGGAGATGGAAGCGCTGCGCGCCGCCGGTGTCACGGTCGAGGTGGTGCCGGGCATCACCGCGGCCCAGGCGGCTTCGGCATCGACGCGCGTGCCGCTGACGCAGCGCGGAATGGTGACGGGGCTGCGCTACGTTACCGGCCATTGCAAGGCGGACGCGCCGCTCGATCTCGACTGGGCCGGCCTCGCCGATCCCGAGACGACGCTCGTGGTCTACATGGGCGCCGCCAACATGGCCGAGATCTCGGCGCGGCTGATCGCGCACGGGATGCCGTCCGATCTGCCGGTTCTGGCGGTCTCGGCGGCGACGACGCCGCGCGAGACGCGTCTCGTCTCGCGGCTCGATGCCATCGCGCGCGATGCGCTGGAGGCCGACATGGCCGCGCCGGTCCTCTTCATCGTCGGGCGGGTCGTCGAGCTTCACCGCTCCGAAGCGGTTCAGGAGGTCGTCGCCCGCGCAGGACGGCGCGTTTCGGTCGATGCCTGATCCGGTCGCGGGACTTCTGCTGCTGGCGGCGGCGACCGGATTCGCGGGAGAAGTGGACCCCGGACGCGCGGCCTCCCTGGAGACTCTCGTGCGCCAGGATTGCGGCTCATGCCACGGGCTGACGCTCGCGGGCGGGCTCGGCCCCGACATCCGTGCGACGGCTTTGGACGGGATGCCGCCGGACGTGCTGGCCGAGGTCATTCTCGACGGGCGGCCCGGGACGGCGATGCCGCCCTGGAGGCCGCTCATCTCGGAGGCCGACGCGGCGTGGATCGCGGAGTTTCTTCTGGAAGGGGACGTGCAATGATCCGGGCTTTGGCACTCGCCGCGCTCATGTCCGCTCCCGCGCTGGCCGACGACATCCGCGCGACCGGCGATCTGGGCGTCGTCGTCGAGCGGGCCTCCGGAGCGCTGACGCTCATCGACCAGTCCGACCGCGCGGCCATCGGCCGCATCGAGGGACTCGGCGACCTGTCGCACGCCTCCGTGGTCTTCTCGCCGGACGAACGTTTCGCGTATGTTTTCGGGCGCGACGGCGGGCTGACGAAGGTCGACATCGTGACCGGGACCATCGCCGGACGGGTGATGCAGGCCGGCAACGCGATCGGCGGGGCGATCTCGGATGACGGGACGCTGGTGGCGGTTTCGAACTACGAGCCGGGCGGCGTGCGGGTGTTCGACGCGGAGTCGCTGGAGCCGGTCGCGGACATTCCGACCGGATCGAAGACCATCGGTCTGGTCGACGCGCCGGGGCGGCGGTTCGTGTTCTCGCTCTGGGACGCGGGCGAGACGTGGATCGCGGATTTCTCGGGTGGCGCGGAGCCCGAGATCACCCGGATCGAGGGCGTCGGCGCGAATCCCTATGACGCGCTGATCACCGGCGACGGGCGGACTTACATCGCGGGGCTGTTCGGCGAGGACGGTCTGAGCGTGATCGACCTCTGGGACGAGACGCCGTCCGCGCGGCGGATCCTCGACGGCTACGCCAAGGACGATCCGGCGCTGCCGGTCTACAAGATGCCGCATCTCGAAGGCTGGGCGCTGGCGGGCGACCGGTTCGCCCTGCCCGCCATCGGACGGCACGAGGTGCTGTGGATGGACGCGCGGAGCCTCGACGAGGTCGGCCGCACGGCGGTGCACGGCCAGCCGGTCTTCGCGGTGGCGCAGCCGGGCGGACGACGGGTCTGGGTGAATTTCGCCCATCCCGACAACGACACGGTGCAGGTGCTCGACACGGTCTCGGGCGAGATCATCCACGAGCTGAAGCCCGGCCCCGCCGTCCTGCACATGGAGTTCACGCCGCGCGGGCATGAGGTCTGGATCTCGGTGCGAGACGCCGACCGGATCGACGTCTACGACACCGCGACCTTCGAGAAGCTGGCGGAAATCCCGGCGGAGACGCCCTCGGGCATCTTCTTCACCGCTCGGGCGCATCGGACGGGGTTGTAAAGATGGACATCGTTTCACCGGATATCGACCGGAGGCTGATGGACGGATGGCAGCGCGATCTGCCCTTGGTCCCGCGGCCGTTCGCGGTGATCGCGCGCGCGCTCGGCCTGCGCGAGGACGAGGTGATTTCGCGGCTGAAGCGGCTGCGCGAGGCCGGAAAGGTCAGCCGCGTCGGCGGCACCTGCCGGCCGAACACCGCCGGAGCGAGCACGCTCGCCGCGGTCGCGGCCCCTGACGGCCGCATCGAGGACGTCGCGGCGGCGATCGGCGGGCTCGACGGCGTGAACCATTCCTATCTGCGCGAGAACGCCTGGAACATCTGGTTCGTGGCCACCGGGCCGGACCGCGCGCATGTGGACGCGACCCTGGAGGCGGTGCGGCGACGTACGGGCCTCGAAGTGCTCGATCTTCCGCTGGTGCGGCCGTTCAACGTGGACCTGGGTTTCAGGCTCGACGGCGCGGCGCCCGCGCCCCGCGCGCGGGACGCCGACCTGGGCGCGCTGATCGAAGGCGACCGCCCGATCCTTCAGTCCCTGTCCGAAGGTCTCGAGATCACCGCGCGGCCCTATGGCGCGCTGGCGCGATCCCTCGACCGCGACGAGGCCGACATCATCGGTCGGATCGGCGCCCTTCTCGACGCGGGGCTGATCGGACGGCTCGGCGTGATCGTCCGTCACCGGTCGCTCGGCTGGACGTCGAACGCGATGGTCGTCTGGAACGTGCCCGAGGATCGCATCGTGGCCGCGGGCGAGACGCTGCGCGCCGAACGCGGCGTGACGCTGTGTTATCAACGGCGTCCGGCGGCCAGGTTCTGGCCCTACAATCTTTATTGCATGATCCACGCCCGCAGCCGCGACGAGGCGCTCGACACGCTCCAGCGGGCGGAAGCCGCCGCCGCTCTCGGCGGTCTGCCGCGCCGGATCCTGTTCAGCCTGCGGTGTTTCAAACAGAAAGGCGCGCTCGTCGCCGTCAAGGAGGGGGCAGCCGCATGAGACAGAAACCCGTGGACCTCGACACGCCCGACCGCGCGATCATCAACCGGCTCCAGGACGGTCTGCCGCTGGTGTCCGAGCCGTTCGCGGGCATCGCGGCCGAACTCGGGCTTGAGGTGGACGACCTTCTGGCGCGCGTCGCCCGGCTGCGCGAGACCGGGGCGATCACGCGGTTCGGTCCGTTCTACGACGCGGCGGCGCTGGGCGGCGCGTTCTGTCTCTGCGCGATCGCGGTTCCGGAGGACGCGGTTCGAGGCGGTGGCGGAACAGGTGAACGCCCTGCCCGAAGTGGCGCACAACTACGCCCGCGCGCACAAGCTCAACATGTGGTTCGTCCTCGCCACGGAGACGCCGGACGGCATCGAGGCGGCCGCACTCGAGATCGAGCGCGCGACGGGACTGGCCGTGCTCCGCTTCCCCAAGCTGGAGGAGTTCTTCATCGGCTTCCGGGTGGCGGCATGAGCATCGACGCGATCGACCGCCGCATCATCGCCGCGACCCAGGCCGGTCTGCCGATCGTCGCCCGGCCGTACGCGGCCGTGGCCGAGCAGACGGGGCTGGCCGAGGACGAGATCATCGCGCGGCTGGCGTCGATGCAGGCGCGCGGGATCGTGCGCCGGATCGCGGCGGCGCCCAACCATTACGCGCTCGGCATGGCCGCCAACGGCATGACGGTCTGGGACGTCGACGATGCGGAGGTCTCGCGGCTCGGTGCCTTGGTCGGCGCGCTCGATTTCGTCAGCCACGCCTATCTGCGCCCGAGGGCCCTGCCCGACTGGCCGTACAACCTCTTCGCGATGGCGCATGGCGCCGACCGGGCCGAGGTCGAGGAGAAACGCGCGGAGATCGCCGCGCTTCTCGGGGCGGCCTGCCGGTCCGGCGACGTGCTCTATTCCACCCGAATTCTCAAGAAAACCGGCCTGCGACTGGCCGGGGGAGCGACCTGATGTTTCGCCTTTCGCACTACATGCACGAGTTGACCGCCCCCGAAATGAAGCCGGTCCGGCGTCGCGGCTTCGGCGGCGATCCGAAGCCGGTGGTGATCTGGAACCTGACGCGGACCTGCAACCTCAAATGCCGGCACTGCTACACGACGTCGGCGAACGTGCCGTTTCCGGGCGAGCTCAGCCACGAGCAGGCGATGGGCGTTCTCGACGATCTCGAAACGTTCAAGATCCCGGCGCTGATCCTGTCGGGCGGCGAGCCGCTGTCGCGGTTCGATTTCTTCGAGCTCGCGCCGCGCGCCCGCGAGGCCTGCCGGTACCTAGCGCTCTCGTCGAACGGCACGGCGCTGGTCGGCGGCGTGGCGGACCGGATCGCGGATATCGGCTTCGACTATGTCGGGGTCAGCCTCGACGGCATCGGCGCCACCAACGACTGGTTCCGCGGCCGCGAGGGGGCCTTCAACGAGGCGCTCGACGGAATACGGGCCTGCAAGGCGCGCGGGGTCAAGGTCGGCCTGCGCTACACCATGACCAAGGACAACGAGGAGCAGTTGCCGCAGATGCTCCAGCTTTGCCGGGACGAGGGAATCGACAAGTTCTACCTCTCGCATCTGGTCTATGCCGGGCGCGGCGACAAGCATCGCGGCGAAGACGCCGACCGCGAACGCGCGCGCTCGGCGATCGCGTTTCTGGTCGACGAGGCCTGGAAGGCGGCGCAGGCCGGCGAGGAATTCGAGATCGTGACCGGCAACAACGACGCCGACGCGGTCTGGTTCATGCGCTGGGCCGAGGAGCGGTTCCCGGCGAAACGCGTCGCGCATCTGCGCGCGGTGCTGGAAGCCTGGGGCGGCAACTCCGCCGGCGTGGGCGTCGCCAACATCGATCCGCAGGGCAAGGTACATCCCGACACCTACTGGTCGGACTACACCATCGGCAATGTCAAGGAGCGCAGGTTCTCCGAGCTGTGGACCGGGGATGATCCGATGCTCGCCTCCCTGCGCCTGCGCCCGCGTCCGCTCAAGGGAAGGTGCGGCGCCTGCACGTACAAATCCGTCTGCGGCGGCAACACCCGGATCCGGGCGCTGCAGGTCACCGGCGACCCGTGGGCCGAGGATCCGGCCTGTTTTCTTGACGATGCCGAGATCGGCGTCGACACCGCCGAGGCCCGCCTCGACGTCACGCCCTTCCGCGGAAAGAGCCATGATCCGGTCCATAATTTCAACTAGCCTCGCGCTCCTGCTCGCTTCGCCGCTCGCCGCCGATCCGCTCGGCACCTACGCCGATCACTGCGCGGAATGCCACGGCGCGGCGCGGCTCGGCGGGATCGGCCCCGCGCTGATCCCCGAGACGCTGGGGCGCATGCGCGGCCCGGACCTGTCTGCCGTGATCGCGGAGGGCCGCGCGGCGACGCAGATGCCCGCCTTCGCCGATATGTTGGACGAAGCGGAAATCGCGGCGCTGGCCAGCTATCTCGAAACGCCGCTTGAGGAGGTTCCCGCCTGGGGTCCGATGGACATCGACGCCTCGCGCGAGATGAACCCCGATTACGTCGCCGCCGACGCGCCGGTTTTCGAGGCCGATCCGATGAACCTCTTCGTCGTGGTCGAGACCGGCGATCATCATGTCAGCGTGCTCGACGGCGACAGGTTCGAGGTCATCGACCGGTTTCCGACGCCCTTCGCGGTGCATGGCGGGCCGAAATTCTCGCCTGACGGGCGGCATGTTTTCGTGATGTCACGCGACGGCTGGGTGCAGAAGTACGATCTCTGGTCGCTGTCCGAGGTCGGCCGGGTACGCGCCGGGCTCAACAGCCGCAACATCGGCATGTCGAAGGACGGCAAATGGCTCGCGGTGGCGAATTACCTGCCCATGTCCCTGACGATCCTGGCGACGGAAGACCTGAGCGTCGTCCGAACCTTCGATGTGGTGTCCAAGGACGGCGCGCCGAGCCGCGTCTCGGCGGTCTATCAGGCGCCGCAGCGCGACAGCTTCATTCTGGCGCTCAAGGACGCGCCGGAGATCTGGGAGATCGCGACCGACCCCGACGCACCGCCGGTCTACGAGGGCTTCGTGCACAACCGCGAGAAGGGCATGGTCGAGGCCCTGCCCTCGTCAGAAGGATTGTTCGCGCGCCGGCGCATCGAGATATCCGAGCCCTTGGACGACTTCTTCTTCACGCCCGACTACGTGAACCTCATCGGCGCGTCGCGCGACGGCGAGCGCGGCGTGGTGGTGAACCTGCGCGTCGGGCGCGAGATCGCGGAGTTGCCGCTGCCCGGGATGCCGCATCTGGGGTCGGGCATCTCGTGGATGCGCGGCGGCCACCGGGTGATGGCCACGCCGCATCTCAAGGAGGCGCGGCTCTCGGTGATCGATATCGACGATTTCAGCATCGTCCAGACCATCGAGACGCTCGGGCCGGGATTTTTCCTGCGCAGCCACGAGACCACGCCCTTTGTCTGGGCGGACGTGTTCTTCGGGCCGAACCGGGATGTGATGCACATCATCGACAAGGAGAGCCTCGAGATCGTCGAGACCCTGCGCCCGGTTCCGGGCGCGACGGTCGCGCATGTGGAATTCGACCGCACGGGCGAACACGCGCTGGTCAGCGTCTGGGAAGACGACGGCGCGGTGATCGTCTACGATGCCAAGACGCTTGAGGAGATCAAGCGCCTTCCGATGAAAAAGCCGTCCGGAAAATACAACGTCTGGAACAAGATCACTTTTTCTGACGGGACGAGCCACTAGTTTGCCGGATGCGATCCTGAAATCGACGCCTCCTGAAGCCTTGCATCTATCCTACGAATATATTGAGACAAATTGGCGATGAAGCTGTATCTCATTCTCTTCCCGTTCGTGAGCGCG
>CAVORV010000077.1:0-21869 GCA_963698685.1 uncultured Alphaproteobacteria bacterium | reverse complement strand
GGTCGCCCTTCTTCAGGAAGTGGAACGGCTGAACGGCGGTCGGCCTTCCGTCGTGGCGGTGCCGAACTACACGACACAAGACTGGATGAGGGCGGCGGGATCGATTCTACTGGGCGACTTCCTTGCAAGGATTGCCCATGTCGCACCGAGCCATCGCCGCCCTCACCCGGACGCTACGAGGCCATGTCGGCCTCGGCAAGTGCCGCCTCGACACGCTCTGCATGCTCGTTGCGGGCATGGTCGCGGCGCGCGCCGTCAACCTCGGCCACATCGCCACCGCAGCGGGGAGAACCGTGCTGATCGCGTCGACCTGCCGCCGCCTGCCGCGGTTCTTCCAACATGTCGATCTCGACCCCGACCGGGTCGCGCCGATCCTCGCGCGGCCGATCGGCTCGGAGGGGGCGTGGACGCTCGCGCTCGACCGCACGACCTGGAAGATCGGGTCGCGCGACGTCAACTATCTCGTGCTCGCCGTGATCACCCGGCGCTTCCGGGTTCCGCTGTTCTGGACCCTGCTCGACGGACCGGGCAACAGCGCGACGGCGACCCGGATCGCGCTGATGCGGCGCTATCTCGCGCATTTCGCCCCCTCGAGCGTCCGGCTCCTGCTCGCGGATCGCGAGTTCGTCGGGGCGGAGTGGCTGAAATTCCTCAACGATGGCAATATCAAGTTTGCCCTCCGCCTGCGCGGGGACCTGCGGGTAACCACCGAGGACGGCTGCGAGCACACGCTCTACGCCCGGCTCCGTCTCGTCCGGCGCGCCGATCCGGCGAAGGCGCCGCCGCGCGTGCGCCGCGACGCCGAACTTCGCGGCCGGATCCGGCGCGCCGGGCGGCGCGGGAAGGGGCTTGCGCTTCACCCGGCGTTCCCTTCGGTGAGCAGATAGCCCTCCTCGCGCTTGATCACCGGCCCGCCCGGCATCTCCGAGATCTTCTCCAGAACCCTGCCGACCGCCTTGAGGAAGCTATCCGGATTGTCGCGCGCCGTGCCGAACGGCGGGGGGGGGCGCAATTGTCCCGGATCTGCGCCGCCCTGAATGCTGTGCTCGCGCCATCCTTCACCTGGGCGACGAGGCCGCGGAGGGCGGCGATCACGGCTCCCTGCCGCTCGTCGACGCCGAGCGGTTTGGATGAACGCGCCACCTTGGAAGCGGAGGTCGGAAGCGGGATGGCCACGATGGAAGCCTCGATGAAGCGCATCCGGAGCGCGCTCGTGAAAGCCGCGGTGACCTCGTGACGGCGACGCGGCGGAAACGACCGCTCCGGAAACGACCGAGGCTCCCACGGAAGCCCGCGGGGAATCGCGTTCGGATATCGGCGCCGCCAAGCCGGCACAGCCGGATGCGGACGCGCTTCCCGCCGGCGTCCTGCGCGAGGGTCCGGCTCCGAGCCCGGAACATGCGCCGGAAACCGCCAAACCACTCGAACGGACGCGCCGGACAGCCCGCGCTTCGAAGGACGGGCCCGGGATCAACGCGGGCTCTGTTCCGCCCGAGGTCGACGCCGGCATCGAAGCCATCGTCCGGACCGGCCAGTTCCTGGATTGGAGCGGCGCCGTCGTCGCCTTGCTCGGAGAAGCTCTGGCGGCCCGAGCTTCCAGGACGGGCATGGCGACCGGCGATACCACGGGATCCGTGTCGAACCTCGAAACACGCCCGACCGCCGACGCGCGACCGGACGCTCCGCACACGTCCCTGAACGGCGCGTCGCATCCGACGGGGGGAACCGCCGGAAGATCCGGCATCCCGTGACCGCGCGCCCCCGCCTCCTTGAAGGCCCGCCAGTCCGGCGGCCCGGAAAGAGGAGCGGCTCATGTCCGAAACGGATCAGGCGGTCCGGAGACGCGTCGATCACGAGCATGCGCTGAGGGAAGATCCGATCGGAGCGCGACGATCGAGGCCCCGCGACGGGCGGATACCTCGCGCTCGATTGAGCCGAAAGGCGCCCGCCCGTGCGGCGGGCCGAATGGAAAGGACCCGACCATGCAGGACATTCAGACAGGACGCCGGCTGCCCGCCCCGAGCCAGGCAGAGCGCAAAATCGCGAAAAGCTTGAAGGGACACTGCACCGGCCACACCGTGCTCGGCGACGGGCCGAGTCGACGCATGCAGACGGAATCGCGTCTCGAGCTCATGCGCTTCCGCCAGTTCCCGAAAGCGTCTTCTTAGCACGTCCTGCTGCGGTCGACGGTGGACGTAGTGGCAGGTCGAACGCGGCGCAGGCACCGCACGGCAGGCTCGCGGACGGACACCCCGAACACCGTCTTCACGAAATCGATCATCTCGCGAGACCGTGCGTGGGCTAAAGCTCTTTCCGAATGACCTCCATCGGCATCTCCTTGCCCAAGCTCAGATCGGCGACCCGCCTGCGCAGCCGAGCGTTCTCCCCCTCGAACTGCCTGAGCCGCCGGACCTCCGACGGCATCCGACCACCATGGACCTTCTTCCAGCTACAAAAGGTCGCCTCGCTCATGCCCGTCATCCGACACACCTCCTTGATGGATGTGCGGGTCTCAACCTGCTGTAAAGCAAACGCGATCTGCTGCTCCGCGAACTTCGATCTCGTCATCGTATACAGCCTCTCCAAGAAGGCCTTTCGCAGCCGGAAAAATCTCATTCAGACCGGTCCAGGTTTGCGGGAGGGGACCGATTGACCGGCAGGGCCGTGCATAGCATCGCTTCGAGAGGCGGGCGCTCCATTGGCCCCTTGCCGCAGTCGGCAAGCTCCATCAAGACCGACGTCTCCGATGCCCACCCCGGATCAAACCGCGGAGGAGGCGCCAAATTCCATCGCTACCTCGGACGCTGACGTTCCGCAGGCTTGCAACGCCTCTTCCCGCATGCTCCTCTTTTCGCTGGAATGACGTCGGGACCTGCCCCTTGAACGATTTCTGGAAGTTGGGAATCACCGACCTGTCGCAAGCCTATGCGAACGGCGTCACAGACCCGGTCGACGTGACGCGCGATCTTCTCGCACGGATCGGCCGGATCGATCCGGCGCTGAACGCCTTCGCCGCGCTTTCGCCGGACGTTGGGCGCGACGCGGCCGACAGCGCCGTGCGGTTGCGCGCAGGTCTGCCGCGCTCACCACTCGAGGGCGTTCCGATCGCCATCAAGGACAACCTCCGCACCGCCGGGATGCCCGCCGCATGGGGCAGTGCCGTGTTCGCGGGTACTGCCACCGCCGCGGATGAGATACCGGTCGCACGGCTCCGGGCGGCGGGAGCGATCATTCTCGGCAAGACCCGCACGCCGGAATTCTCCGTCGATGGCCATACCGCGAGCGAAGCCTTCGGCGTTACCCGCAATCCTTGGAACCCGGCGCTGACCCCCGGAGGATCGTCCGGGGGGTCGGCCGCGGCAGTCGCGGCGGGCCTCGCCGCCGCCGGCATCGGAACCGACGGCGGCGGCTCGATCCGGCGGCCGGCGGGCCATACCGGCCTCTACGGCCTGAAGCCGACCATCGGTACGGTGGCGCGCGGCGGTGGACTGCCACAGCTTCTGCTGGATTTCGAGGTGATCGGAGGGTTGACCCGCAGCGCCGCCGATCTGCGGCGGCTTCACGCGGTTCTGGCGGGACCGGACCGTCGCGACCCGCGATCGCGCTTCGCGCCGCGCCGCCCGCCTCCCGAACGTCTGCTCCGCGTCCTCCTCGTCGAGCGGTTCGGTGAGCATCCCTGCGACCCGTCGATCCGCACTTCCCTCGCCGGCGCGGCAGCACGGCTCTCAGAGCTCGGACATGAGGTCGTGGCGGGTCCGCTGCCATTCGATCTGGAGCCTTTGAGCGCGGCCTGGCCCGACTTCGCACGAATTGGCCTCGCGTGGCTCCGGAGCGTGTCGGCAGGTTTCGCCGCCCATGCCGGCGCGAAGTATGTCGAGATGGCCGACGCCGGCGACCACATCCCCGCGACGGCTCTCTATGCGGCGCTCGATGCCGTCCGGCGGTTGCGCGCCGAGGTCTCGGTCTTCTTCGGGGAATGGGACGCGATCGTCACCCCTTCCGCCGCCGCGCAACCCTGGCCCGCCGGCGAGGCGTTCCCGATCGAGATAGACGGCGTCGAGGTCGGGCCGCGCGGCCATGCGGTCTATACCGGCTGGGTCAATCTCTGCGGCCATCCCGCGATCACGGTCCCCGCCGCGGCGGACGACGAAGGAATGCCGATCGGCGTCCAGATCATAGGTGATCTGTTCTCCGAGGAGACCCTGCTCGATCTCGCGGAGCGATACGAGGCCGGCGGCCCCGGCTGGCGTTGGCCTGCCCTCGCGATGTCATGACATCAGTCCGGGAAACCGCCTTGACGGGCCCCGATCCGTCGACGAAGCCGCGCGCCGACGACCGTCCCGGGCTCCAGTTCCGGCACGAGCCGTGTTGCCACAGAGATGGCGAGTGCGTCGACCTTCACCGCGACGGGCGGCAATGCGCTCGATCATACGGGCACCTTGGCCTGCTTCGAAGATCAGCTTTTCGGCAGGTTTCTATTCACGGCCTTCACCGGTCCTCCCAGTCCGAATAGAAAGCGCGAATGATCGGTTTCGTTGTCGCGGCAAGCCGTCGCCGCTTCGCTTCGTCCGTCGTGTCCGGGCGGTTCAGGGCTTTGGCGATCGCGGAAAGGACCTCGTCCCGGTCGATGCGAGTGAACCGGCCTCGGTGGTAGACCGTCACGCCTCCGATCATGACGGTTTCCACAGCGCCCGGCCGGGCACGACGCACCAGAACCTCCGCCAGCGCGATGGACGGATCCTGCCATGGGCGCGTGAGGGCGTTCCAGTCGAGAAGAACCACATCGGCCAAGGCACCCGGCGCTATCCGGCCGATTGAGGCCTTGAACGGTGTCGTCGCGGCGCCGTGTTCGGTCGCCATACGCAGAACCTGCGCCGCGGTCGGAGCGGCGCTGTCATGGCCGGCTGGACGGTGCAGGGTCAGCGCCATCCGCATTTCCTGAAGCATGTCGCGGTCGTCGTTGATCCCGGCCTCGTCGATGCCGAGCGCGCAGGGCACGCCCGCCGCCAGCACCGCGTTCAGGTCAAGCGTGCCGCTCTTGAGGCGGAGATTCGACGAGCAGTTGTGGCAAAGGCACGCGCCACGCTCCGACAGAAGCGCCAAGTCGTCGGGCGTCATCCACGTCCCGTGACCTATGGTCATGCGCGGTCCGAGCAGGCCCAGTCGGTCGATATGCTCCATGGCGGATCCGCCGGTGCGCCGCCGGGCGTAGATCTTCTGATAGGGCGTCTCGAGCAAGTGCATGTGCATCGGCGCGCCGGTCTCCTCCGACAGACGCGCGGCCTGAACCAAGGCGGCGTCCGACAGCCAGTGGAGGTTCGCGGGCGCGATCTGAATGGCTATGCCGGGCGCATCGGCCCAAGCGTCGCGCAGGGCGTGGAAGACGCCGATCTGGTCCGAGAGGGGCAGCGCGAAGCCGCCGAGATAGGCCGCCATCGGCGCGCGCGCTTCGGACGGAAGCATCGCGATGAATTCCTCGTCCGCGGCATAGATCATGCGGTTCTGATCGCGCAGCGCGAAGGAATAGCTGACGCGCATCCCGAGGTCGCGGTAGGCCCCGATGATCGAGCCTGCCCGCGCCATGACGGCGTCCACATCCCCCGGCGCGCGGCTGTGCAGATGCTGCACCGTGGTCACGCCAGAGGATATCATCTCGAACGCCGAATAGAGCGTGTCGAGGCGCGGGTCCATGTCGCGCATCACGAGACGTTCGGCGAACCACACTTCCAGCGGCTGATCCGCGGCCCCCATCTGGAACGGCGTCAATCCGACATGGTGATGCGCGTTGACGAGGCCGGGGATCGCGACGCGCCCGCGCCCGCCCAGTTCCTCCGCGCCGCAGGCGCCGCGGCGCAGGGCCTCAGCGTTTCCGACCGCGACGATCCGGTCGCCGTCGATCAGAACCGCGCCGTCATCGATGATCTCGGCCTCGCCGGCGGCGGAGAAGCCGGTCAAGACGTGGTCCGCGGTGATGAGCCTGACCGTCATGCCGCGGCCACATGCCGTTGCAGTGCGGGGGGCGGCCTCATGTCATTTCCACCCAGGCGCGCGCGATCTCCTCCCGCGTGGCGGTCCAGAGGCGTTCGCGCCGCGCGGCCAATTCGGCGAGGACGCCATCGAATGCCTTGAACCGACCGGGCCGTCCGACGATCCGCAGGTGGAACCCGATGTTGAGCAGACGTGTCCGGCCCCGCGCCGCCTCTGCTTCCAGAACGTCCAGCGCGTCGATGACGTAATCCAGCATGTCCTGTGCCCGCACGAACCCGTTGGGGTGAAAAAACTTCATGTCGTTGCTGTCGAGCGCGTAGGGCACGACCGTCAGGGGGCCGTCGCGGTAGGGCAGATCGTCGTCGAAACCGTTGGACGTGTAAAGATATCCGCGCTCCGCAAGAAGCCCGCGCGTCCAAGGGCTTTCTGCTCCGCGACAGAAGAACCCCACCGGGCGCTTCCCGGTGACGGCCGCGATCGCGTCGCCCGCGCGATCGAGGTCCGCCGCCTCCGCCGCCGGGTCGTCATAATCCGCATGGGGCCGCCAGACCCAGCCGTGACACGCGGTCTCGTGGCCGTCGGTGTGAAAGCGCGCCAGCACCGGGGCCGTCCGGGCGGCGGCGCGTCCGCAGGCGAAGATCGTGGCCTGCACGTCATGGCGTCGGAGCGCGTCGGCCATGCGCCAAGCTCCGGCCCGCGTGCCATAGGCGAAGATCTGCGCCTGTCCAGGATCCGGGCGACCTTCAGGAACTACCGAGATGACCTCCCCCATCCGCTCGCTGACGGGATCCCCGTCCAGGATCTGCTGTTCCGCCCCTTCCTCGAGGTTCACGACCACGGAGACCGCCAGACGTGCGCCGTTCGGCCAGACCACGTCCGGCCACGCGCCTCCGTATCCGATCAGGTCGCGCGTCACGGAGCGAAGTCCGCAGGAGCGGGACGCGGCAGCCATTCCGGCAGGCCGGTCGCCACGCGCCAGTGCCGGGCGATCTCCGCCCGCGTGGCGAACCAGACGCCGTCGGCGGCCAACGCATGGTCCAGAAACGCCTCCAGGCCGCCGATGCGTCCGGGCCGGCCGATCATCCGGGTGTGCAGTCCGATCGACAGCATGCGCGGGGCAGTCCGCGCCTCGGTCAGAAGACGGTCGAACGCGTCGATGCAGTACCGCGCGAAGTCCTCCGCGAACACGAACCCGCCCCGGTTGAAGAACCGCATGTCGTTGGTGTCGAACGCATAGGGCAGGACGACGTGCGGCCCCGCCCTCCCTTCGACGACATAGGGCAGATCATCGTTGTAGGCATTGCTGTCATAGAGAAAACCGCCCTGTTCGATCAGCAGGTCGCGGGTGCGCATCGAGGTCGCCGACCGGGTATGCCAGCCGAGCGGCGGCGTCCCCGCGGTGCGGGTGATCGCGGTCACCGTCTGTGCTACGGCGCGCCGCTCTTCCGACTCGGACATGTGGACGTGCCGTTCCCATCTCCAGCCGTGGGCGGCGATCTCGTGACCGTCCGCGACCGCCTCGGCGGCGATCCACGGCGTGCGCTCCAGCGCGCGGCCGCAGGCATTCAAAGTGGCCGGAACCGTTCGCGCGCGCAACACGTCGCGGATGCGCGGCCATCCGGCGCGGGGTCCGTATTCGAAATGGCTTTCCATGCAGAGGTCGCGCGCACCGTCAACGAGCTCGACCGCTTCGTAGACGCTTTCGTTGCGCTCGTCGCCATCGGCCAGCGACAGCTCCGCTCCCTCCTCGATGTTGACGACGACGGATACCGCCAGGCCCGCGCCGCCGGGCCAGCGCACGTCGGGCGTCCCGTGGCGATACCCGTCGAAGTCGCGCGCCGTCATCCGCGGGCCGCGTCCATGAACCGCGCGCAGGCATCGCCATCCCATCGGATCATGTCTTCCGGTCCGCCGCGCATCAGCGCGGAACTGACCACCACCCCGTTTGAGGCTTCCAAGGCCGCCGCGACGTTGTCGACGGTCACGCCGCCGCCAATCAGGATGGGCGCGCGGATGCCCGCCGTCCGGACGGCCGCAATCCGCGCCAGCGTATCGTCGAAATCGCCTCCGGTGATGACCAGCCCGTCCGCACCCGCCTTCACGGCCCAGCCCGCCGCCATCGGTTGCGGCTCGGCGGACAGCGGCATGGCGGTCCGGTCGTGCACGTCGGCGAGCACCGCGAGGTCGTCGCGACCCAGGCGCGCGCGATGCGCCATCGCCCGGGACGCGAGAGCATGGCGGGGGCCGAACGCCGTCATCGCGCCGCCGACGAAGACCTTGAGCCGCACGAAGTCGGCCCCCGACGCCGCGGCGACCGAGAGGGCGGCCTCCGGGTCATGCGCCTCGATGATGACGCCGAGACCGAGGCCTGGAACCTCCGCCCGGATCATCCTGGTCAGCGCGGCCATTCTTGCGATCGTCTCGCTGGCCGCCGGTCCGTCCGTCGGCGTCTGGTCCTGCACCTTGACCCAAGGGACGCCCGCATTCGCGAAGATGCGGGTGTTGGTGACGACATACTCCTCCAGCCATGCCATGCCGCGGTTCGCGCCGGGGGGCGGCAGGTGCAGCGCGGCGATCACCGTGGGCGAACTGGCGAAGAGGGGGTGGGTCACGCGGGCGCATCCTCGGAAAATCGGGTCAGGACGGCGCGCATCTCTGAGCGGTCGACGGGAAGAGCACCGTCGGCGCCAAAACGACACACCACGCGTGCGGCTGCAAGTGCGCCGAAGCGTGCGGCCAGGACGGGATCGGACGTTTCGACCAGACCGGCGAGAAACCCGCCGCAGAACGCGTCGCCCGCCCCGGTCGGATCACATGCCGGAACGGTCGGCGAAGGCACGGGCAACGCCTCGCGCCGCACCCGGTCCCAGACCAGCGCTCCGCGCGGGCCAAGCTTTACCGCCACCGTTCCGCGACAATGCCGCGCGACGACCTCCAGACCGGTCTCAAGGGAGGCGCCGGGAACGAAACCGCGCAGCTCAACCTCGCTCGGCAGAAAGGCGTCTAGGCGCGACAGGATCGGATAGAGTTCGGCAAGGGGATGACTGGCAAGCTGCCACCCGGGATCCGCCGTCACCACCATGCCTGCGGGCAAGCAGTCAAGCATCGCGGTCATGACTTCCGGCCCCGAAGGCGCCAGGTGCATCCCCCGTGCCCGCCAGAACCGGTCCGGCACCTGATCCGGGGTCAGCGGGTTCCGTACACGGAACTGCGCGTAACCCATCTGGCCGTCGACATGCCGGGCCGCCAAAAGCGCGTTCCAGTCCCTTCGCTGCTCGTCGGTCAGGCGGTCTGCAGGAAATCCCGCGGTCACCAGATCCTCCGACGCACCCTGGAAGCGCTCATCCCGATCGCCGTTCTCCTCGTAAAAGAACCAGGTTCCGGCGCGGAGTTCGGTCGAAACGAACGCGACCCCACCCGCATCGATGCCACCGGCAACAAGGCGCGCCAGCACTTCGCGCGGATACGATGCCACCGCCTGGCTGACCAGGCCGACATGGTCCACCCAGTGCAGGGCTCCGACTGCCGCGTAGGCCCCGTTGCCGCCCGCCTGCCCGAGGCCGAGCGTCCCGTCCACGGCGACGATGTTGTCGACGGTGAGCCCGCCGACCGTCACAAGATCGGGGATGCCCTCGCTCTCCATCACAGGGCCTGACGCGGCGCTCCAAGTCCCAGCGCGTCCCGCTCCACCGCCGCATGATAGCCGAACAGGTGAAGCGGCACCGAATAGACCACCGGCGCGACCAGGTCGGGCACATCCGGAAGGTGCCATGTCACGTCCGCGACCTCGGCGATCTCGGTCTCGCCTTCGGGCACCAGCGCCAGACAGAAACCGGCCTCGCCTTTGCTCATGATCGCCGTCTCGAGCGCGCGCGTGTGGCTGGCGGCGTCGCCCGCCACGATGAACAGCGGGTCGCCCGCTTTCTGGGTGCGGTAGTGGTGGTATTCCTCCAGTGGGAAGGCGATGGCGTGGATCGGAGCGAGTTCCTTGAGCTTGGCCGCGCCGAAGGCGGCGGGTGCATAGAAAGGCCCGGCTCCGGCCAGCAGCACCAGATCGGCCTTGGCCAGCTTGCGCGCCAGCGCCTGCGCGGGCTTCCAGAACGCCTTGGAAACCGCGTCCACCTGTGCCGGCAAATCGGTCAGCGCCGCGTTCAGCGCCTCGGCGATCGCGACGCGCCCGAGCGACCGCGCCACCGCCGTGCCAAGCGCCAGTTTCAACGCCATCGCCGCCGTCGAAGATTGCGTCGGCCAGCCGCCCCGCGTCGCGTGGATGTGCAAGGCTCCAGGAAACCGCTCCATCAGCGGCGAGCCTGAAGTGTTCGACAAGCCGATCACATAGGCACCCTGCGCGGCGGAGGTCGCCAGCCCCTCCATCACCGGCTCCGTCCTGCCGGAGGAACTCAGGCCGATCGCGACCGAGCCCGCGTCCATCGTGCCGGTGCCGTAGGCGGCGAAGTCGAAAGCCTCGTAGGGTTCGCAGGGGCAACCGAAGGCCTGCTCCAGCGCATGGCGGACGCCGAAGCCCGATATCCACGAATCGCCGCAGCCGACCATCACGACCCGGCGCGGCACCCGTTCCGACAGATCGCGTGCGATGGCGGCCAGAGGTTCGGCGTTAGCAGCCAGCGTCTCGCGGATCGCATCGCCTTGCGACATCATCTCGGCGCCGGTGAGCGCCACCCTGCGGAACCGTTCCGGATCGCTCGGCGCGTCCGAAGAGGATTCGCGGCGGATTTCCTTGAGGCGGTCCTGCAAACCCATCAAAATTTCCCCAGAATGGCCTGGAGTATCATCTCCCGACATCTGCCTTCTTTTATTTTGCATTGATCCGGAAACGCAAGTACATCACGCGCCATGCCTGATGACACTTCAAACGTTCCCGTCGTGGCCGCGCCGCGGCATGCCGTCATCCTTGAGCGGCTGCGCACGCAGACGGTGGTCGAGGTGAACGCTTTGGCCGAGGATCTCGGGGTCTCGGCCGTTACGATCCGCTCCGATCTGGACTCGTTGGACCGCAAGCGATTGCTGCGGCGTATACGCGGCGGGGCGATGGCCGTGCGGCCGGCCCGGTTCGAGCCGCCGGCCGATCTGCCGGGCCATTCGCGCAACGCCGAGAAGGCCCGCATCGGGGCGATGGCCGCCCGGATGATCCGATCAGGGGAGACGGTCATTCTCGACGCGGGGTCCACCGCGATGGCTGTCGCCCTGGCTTTGCCGGACGATCTTCGCGACGTGCTCGTCGTGACGTCCAGCCTCGACGTGGCGATGGCGCTGCAGCCATGTCCGGGCGTGTCGATCGTCGTCACGGGTGGAAAACTCAAGGAAGCCGGGCGAAACCCGACCGCACGATCTCTGATCTCGCCGTTCGGCACGCTGCTGCTGGAACGGATCAACGCCGATAGCGCGTTTCTGTGCTGCGCGGGCATCGACGCCCGGCGCGGATTCACGAACGCCAGCCTTGAGGAGATCGAGATCAAACGCGCCATGATGAATGCCTCCCGCCGTGTCGTGATGTTGGGGGATTCGAGCAAGATCGGACACGTCGCGGGCGCGCGGATCGCCGATGTCACGGAAGTGACGACACTCGTATCGGACAGCGGCGCGCGGTCGGCGGATGTCTCCGAACTCGAAGCGACGGGACTTCAGGTGCTGCTCGCGTGACGCCGAATCGACCGGGTTTTCGGCAACCCGCCCATTAAATCGGCAAGGGCGACGCGCCCCCGGCTTCAGCCCGATCGGCCCGGTGCAAAAGACTTGCGTTTTTTTGTTATTCATTCACTTTGGAAAATCATGAGGGCGGTTCGCCGCCATGTGGTACACATCGACCAAGGGAGCTGCTGAGCCATGCAACTGAATCGACGTACAGTACTGGGCGGATTGGTGGGCACGGCGACTTTGGCCAGCCCAGCCATCCTGCGCGCCCAGGAGCGTGAACTCGTGATGATCGGATACGGCAACGAGCAGGACCGCCCGCTGATGCGCGCGGGCGAGGAACTGGCCCGCCGTCACCCCGGCGTCACACTCACGATCATCGGCGGCCTTTCGACCGAGGCGCTCGCTCAGATTCGCGCCGCCCGCGGCAATTCCCCTTACGACATGGCGGTGATGGGATCGCCCGCCATCGTCAACGCGCTGGCCGAGGATGTGCTGGAGCCGATGGATCTGTCGCTGATCCCGAACGCGGCCAACATCGAAGCGCGGTTTCCCCCTCTGTCCTACGGCGCCGGCTGCCCGATCACCTTCGAAGGCATCGGCATCGCCTACAACATGGACGCGATCGACACTCCGCCGACCACTTGGGAGGGCCTTTGGGATCCCGCCTTCGCCGGTCGCGTCGGCATGTGCCGGCCGCAGTCCAATCTCGGCCTGGGCGTCCTCGCCGCCACGTCCGAGGCCTTCGGCCAACCGCAGACCGACATGCCCTTCGCGTTGGAGAAGTGGGCCGAGGTCGATCCCCTTGTCGGGCGCTCTCCGCCTCTGCTTCAGCAGATGCTGGAGCGGGGCGAGATAGACATCACGCCGCTCTGGCACGTCAACACGGCCCTCGCCGCCGCCGCGGGTCTGCCGATCGGCTACGTCAAGGTTCAGAGCCCCGGTCCGCTGATGTTGCCTTCGAGCGTGGTGCATTTCGTGAACACGGCCGACGGCACGGGGGAACTGGTGCACGAATTCGCCGACATCATGCTTCAGCCCGAACTGCAGGAGTATGCGGGCGGGGAGCCGTTCTATTTCGGAACGGTCGTCGAAGGGGTGGAGACCTCCGAAGCCGCCATGCCCTACGTGCCCGCTTCGCAAGAGGAGCGGAACGCCATGTCGTCGCTGGCGTGGCAGGACATCGCGCCGCTGCGCGGCGAAACCGTCGAGGCGTTCGACAGGATGTACGCCGGATGACGGCGGGCGGACTCGCGGAGGCGCCGCGGGGCGAACCGACGGGGGTGTCCAAGGGCTCCCCCGTCGACGCGCCCCCGGTCCTGCGGGTCCGCGACCTTGAAAAGCGGTTCGGCGGCGTCGTCGTCCTGTCCGACTGCGGCATCGACATCGCCGAGGGCGAGATCGTGACGTTGCTCGGGCCATCGGGTTGCGGCAAGACCACTCTGTTGCGCTGCATCGCCGGGTTCCTGACGCCGGATGGCGGGACGATCGCCATCGACGGGAGCGACACCGGGCCGATCCCGGTGAACCGCCGTCCCGTCGGCGTCGTCTTCCAGTCCTACGCGCTGTTTCCCCACATGACGGTCGCGCAGAACATCGGATACGGACTGCGGATGCGCGGCGTTCCGAAGGCGGGGATCGCGGAGGCCGTGAGCCGCGTACTCGAGACAGTAGCGCTGACCCCGTTCGCCGACCGTTGGCCCGCGCAGCTGTCGGGTGGCCAGCAGCAGCGTGTGGCCGTCGCCCGCGTTCTGGTACTGGAGCCGCGCGTCCTGCTGCTCGACGAGCCGTTCAGCGCGCTCGACGCCAAGCTGCGCGGGGCGATGCAGATCGACCTGCGCCGGCTGATCAAGCGTCTCGGGATCACCGCCATATTCGTGACCCACGATCAGGACGAAGCCCTGATCATGTCGGACCGCATCGCCGTCATGCGCCAGGGACGGATCGAGCAGATCGCTCCGCCCGACGAGGTTTTCGACCATCCCGCCACGGCCTACGTCGCCGATTTCGTCGGAGCGTCGAACTTCTGGACCGCGACTGCGCGGGACGGACAGGTCCCGCTGCCCGATGGTTCCAGTGCGACGACGCGTCTGTCCGGGCCGGTCCGCGTCATGTCGCGGCCGCACAATATCCGCGTCGAGGCGGGCGGACCGGGTCCATGGGCCGGCAGGATCACCCTGCGCCGACCTTTGGGGCCGCTGGTGGAATATGCCGTCCGGACAGGCGATGGCGCCGACATCAAGGTCTCCGCCCTGCGGCAGGAGCAGGCCTCCGCCTTGGCCGATGGCGCGGAGGTCACGCTCGCTCTGCGCGATCCGTCGCTCTGCGCCATCTACCCGCCCGACTGACATCGAATGATCGCGTCAGCGTCTCAGACTCCGCTCGCCCGTCTGGGATCCTCCGTCATGGACAAGCTCCTGTCCGGGCGGGGCGTGTGGCCCGCGGTCCCGGCGCTGATCGCGCTGACGGTGGTGGCGGTCATCCCGTTCGGCATTCTTCTGTCGCTCGGCTTCACGGATATCGTGATGAACCGGGGTGTCATTTCCTGGAACGGGTTAACGCTGGATTTCCTGTCGAACGCCCTGTCGGATCCGCTCTACTGGACGACATTTCGGCGATCCATGACGCTGGCGCTCACCACCACGGCGTTGTGCTTCATGTTCGGCTATCCGGTCGCCTACCTGTTCCTCGTCGGTGGCGCATGGACGCGTTGGCTGATCCTGATCCTGACCATCGCCCCGCTGCTGACCTCGGGTATCGTGCGGACCTATGCCTGGCTCGTCATCCTCGGCGGACGCGGCGTCGTTAACGGAACGCTCATGCAGCTCGGTCTTATCGACCAGCCGCTGCGCATCGTGAACACCCACTGGGCGGTTCTGATCGGCATGGCGCAGATCCACCTTCCGGTGATGATTCTGCCGTTGATCGCGGTCATGTCCCGCCAGGACCGCAGCATCGAAGAGGCCTCCGCCAATCTCGGCGCCAGCCGTCTCGCCACCCTGCGCCACGTCATCCTGCCGATGAGCGCGCCGGGCATCGGCACCGGTACGGCCCTAGTCTTCACCCTGAGCTATACGACCTTTGTCGTTCCACAGCTTCTGGGCGGCGGCAATTATCTCAACGCGGCGACGATGATCTACGAACAGGTCGTGTTCTCCCTCGAATGGTCCAAGGGCGCGGTGTCGTCGCTGATCCTGATGCTGACCTGCCTCGTCGTTCTCGCGTTCATCGCCGTGGCGACCAACCACATGACCCGTTGGACGCGGGGGACCGACGCATGAGCCGCATTTTGGACCGCTTAGGCATGGCGGTTGTCATGGGTCTGGCCGTCGCGGCCCTCGTGATCCTGGTCGCGCCTTCGATCATCGTCTTGATCATCTCGTTCGACACGCGGGCGTTCGTCAGTTTTCCACCCGAAGGCTTCACCCTCGACTGGTACAGACAGGTCTTCGCGCAGGACGTGCTCGTCATGGCGATGATCAATTCCCTCAAGGTCGGCGTGGCGGTCACGCTGATCTGCATCCTCCTCGGCGTGCCGACGGCACTGGCCTGCGTTCGCGGGCGATTTCGGGGAACCACCGCGATTTCGATCTACGTCCTCGTTCCGCACATGGTGCCCGGCATCGTCCTTGGCGTCGCGGTCCTTTTCGCCGGAGCGCTGGTCGGGATCGGGCCCTCGATCACGTTGCAATCGGTCTCCATCGCGATCTTCGTGCTGGCCGTCATGGTCCGGACCATCATGAGCCGGCTGCAACGTCTCGACCCCTCGCTGGAGGAAGCCGCCGCGAACCTCGGCGCGACGCCGTTCGCGGCCCTGCGCACGATCACCTTCCCGCTCCTGATGCCGGCGATCCTCGCCGGCGCCGTCTTCACGTTCATCGAAGGGTTCGACAACATCTCGGTCGCGATCTTCACGCACGGCTTTCGCGATCGGCCCCTGCCGATCGAGCTTCTGGCGATGGTGCAGACCACGAATTCTCCGCTGGTCGCCGCGGTCTCCGGAGTGCAGATCCTGCTCGCGGTCGTCGCGCTCATCGTCCTGTCCCGCTCCATCGGGCTCGACGGCATGAACGACTGACGGGAGCCGCGAGCGGCGCGACTGCTCGTCGGGATCGCGTTTCATCGCGTTTCGCGACGTCTCCGAGGCCGCCAATCCCCGCCTCCACCGTCCGGGTCACAGCCATCCTTCAAACCGGGACCCGAACGATCCTTTGTACTTAGGGTCAATATTCGCTCTTTTTTCGAATCTTTTGCAAAATCCATGAGCAAAGCGTTCGTGTGAGCGCTTCAAGAGAGAGCGGAGTCTGGCCTTTCACCGATGTGGCACGATTAATCCTGAGACATTCAGGAAACGCAGTGGTCGATCAAGCTTGAAACAAGCCCGTCTCTTAGTACGCGAACCAGGTGACCCCGGTGGGCCGCACCGCGCGGTCGGTGAGCCGCTGACGCTGGATGGCATATCCCACAGCTACGGTCACGGACTGGCCGTCGATGACGTCACGCTGGAAGTCGCCGGTGGAGAGCTCGTGGCGCTTCTCGGGCCGTCCGGGTGCGGGAAGTCGACATTGCTCCGGATCGTCGCCGGTTTCCTCGAGCAGTCGCAGGGCAAGGTCGTGATCGGTGGCCGCGTCGTCGACAGTCTCCCGCCCAACCGCCGCGAAGTCGGGATCGTGTTTCAGAATTACGCGCTGTTCCCGCACATGACCGTCGCCGACAACATCGCCTATGGGCTTGATGCGCGGGGCGACTCCCGATCGGAGCAGCGGACGCGCGTCGCGGACATGCTCAGGACCGTTCGGATGGAAGCGTTCGCCGACCGGAAACCCGGCCAGCTTTCCGGCGGGCAGCAGCAGCGCGTCGCCCTCGCCCGGGCCCTTGCGGTGCGCCCCCGCGTTCTCCTGCTCGATGAACCGTTCGCCGCACTCGACAAGAACCTTCGCCTCGACATGCAGATCGAGATCAAACGTCTCCAGCGTCAGTTCGCGCTCACCGCGATCCTCGTGACCCACGATCAGGAGGAGGCGATGTCGATCGCGGACCGCATCGCCGTCATGAACAAGGGACGGATCGAGCAGCTCGGCAGCCCTGTCGCGATCTACGACAGCCCGCAGACGCTCTTCGTCAACGACTTCATCGGGTCCTCCAACAGGTTTGTCGGTGAAGTAGTGGGCCGTGTGGCGGGTCGCCACGTCATACGCCTCGACAACGGCGCGATCTGGAATGTCGCGAGTGCGCGCGACTTCACGACGGGAGACGCGGTAATCGTCACCGCGCGGCCCGAACAACTGGTCCTTGTGGAGACGCAGAATGACGGCTCGTTCGCCGTCGAACACGCGCTGAGCCTTCCGCTGGGGGGCACTCTCATCCACGACGTCGAGACGCCGACTGGCGCGACCGTCAAAATCGCCGCGCCGCGCCGCGCTGGCGAGACGCCACCGCCTCTTGGTCCCACCCGCTGCGCGCTCGTGGATGGCGCCGCGCCGGCCCTGTTTCCCATGCCCGCCGGGTGATTGACGCCCGCAGGAACGTATCTCAAACCCGAGAAGGAGAAGACGATGAAAGACCTGTCCCGACGCCGGCTCTTGCAAGGCGCAGCAGCAATGGGCGCCGCCTCTGCGCTCCCTTTCTCCCCTGCGAGAGCGTCCGGATCACTCGCGGCCGCCATCTACCCCGGCACCTGGGACGAGGCGTACCGGAGCGTCGTGGCGCCCTTGCTGATGGAAAAGTACGGTGTCGATGTCGCCTTCGATCCGCTCTGGGCCGTCGATCAGGTCACCAAGGCCCGTGCCGGCCGCGGGATCGCGCCTTTCGATTGCTTCGTGCTGGATCCCGGACCGACGGCCGCGGCGCGCGAGGCCGATCTTTTCGAGCCCATCGACGCATCCATGCTCACGAACGCGGCCAATCTGCCGGACGGAATGATATCCGCCGACGCCGCGACCGTGAACGTGCAGGTTGTCGGCATCTGCTTCAATCCGACCGTGTTCCCCGAACCGCCGACCCGCTGGGAGCAGCTCTTCGAGTTGCCCTACGTGGAGCGGCTCGGCCTTACGGGCTTCCAGACGACGTTCGGAACCGTCTCCCTGATCGAGATGGCGAAGGTCTTCGGCGGTTCGGACACCAATGTCGACCCGATCTTCGCGAAGCTTCAGGAGGCGCTTCCCAAAGTCGCCGCCGTGACGGGTCCGGCGGGTCTGCCGGGTCTGTTCCAGCAGGGCCAGATCGATCTGATGTACACCAACACCAACAACGTCGCGTCGCTCAAGGCGAACGGAGTCGATATCGAGTTCATCGCCCCGGAGACCGGAGCGATCACGTTCTCCACCTCGCTTCACATCGTGAAAGGCTCCGAAAACATCGAGGCCGCGCACCAATACATCGACACCGCGATCTCGGCGGACGCGCAGTCGCAATTGCAGCTCCCGCCCTACAACATGATCCCTGTGAACAAGCAGGTTGAGCTGGCCGACACCCTTTACATCGAGTTGGTCGATGACCTGTCGGGCATGGTCGTCCATGACTGGAGCGTGATCAATCCGCAGCGCGCGGACTGGATCGAGCGGTTCAACAAAGAAATAACGAAGTAATCATGGCCGGCGCGGCGACACATGAACCCGGAAAGGTGGACTGGCGGCTTGCCGCGCCGCTCGGCCTCACCTACCTGGCGTTTTTCGCCGCGCCGCTCCTCATCCTGCTGGCGATGTCGTTCTCTGAGGATGATCTCTTCACGTCCTTCAACACCGAGAGCTGGGTCAAGTTCTGGGGCGATCCGTTCTATCGCGGCGTCGCCTGGGACACCGTGCGGCTCGGTCTGATCGCAGTGGTCGCGACCTCGTTTCTGGCCTATCCGATCGCGCTGCTATTCATCTCGAGCGGACCGCGCCTGCGCAAGGTCCTGATCTTCGTCATCCTCCTGCCTCTGCTGACCTCCGTCGTGATCCGCACGTTCGCATGGATCGCGATCCTCGCGCGGGAAGGAGTTGTAAATCAGACCCTGATCGCCTTGGGCCTGACGACCGCTCCGCTGAACCTTCTTCAGACCGAACTCGGCCTCATAATCGCGCTGACGCAGATCGAGATGCCGCTGATGCTGCTGCCGCTCGTCACCGTCATGCAGCAGATCAACCCGAGCCTCTCGGACGCCTCGCGCGCGCTTGGCGGCTCCAAGTGGCGCACCTTCTTTCGGATCATTCTGCCGCTGTCGCTTCCGGGTTGGATCGCCGGCGCCACGCTGGTCTTCGCGTCCGCGACGACGGCCTTCATCTCCCAGTCGGTCATCGGCGGGGCGCGGCTGGTCTATCTGCCATCGCTGATCTGGCAGCAATCGATGGTGGTCTTCGATTGGCCCTTCGCGGCGGTCGCCTCCGTCACGCTGCTGGTCGCCGTTCTGGCCGGGGTGACGCTCTTCTCCGTTCTCGGCCGTTTTGCGAGGACGACCTGATGGCTCATCGCAGCACACCGTCCGACCGGTCCTATTCCCTGGTCATGGGCGGGCTCGCGACGCTCGGGATCGCGATCCTGATCGTTCCGGTGATCATCGTGGTGCTGACGTCGTTTACATCGTCGAGGGCGCTCAAGTTTCCGCCGCCCGGCTTCTCGCTCGAATGGTATCGCGCGCTGTTCGACCCGGTTCAGTCCGGCCATATCCACTCGGCGCTGGCGAATTCGCTATGGGTCGCCGCGATCGCGACGGCGCTCGCGGTGGTCGTCGCGACGGCCGCCGCGCTGGCGATGGCTCGCACGAACGGACCGTCCGCGCGGGCGCTCGAGGCGAGCTTCATGTCGCCGCTTATCCTGCCCGGTCTCTCCTACGGCCTCGCGGCGCTCATGTTCTTCTCGATCCTGGGTTTCCGTCCCTCGATCAACCACCTGATCGCGGGGCACCTCGTGGTGATCGCTCCGTTCGTCTTCCGCACGACGCTGGCCAGCCTGTCGCAGTTCAACCCGGCGCTGCTGGAAAGCTCCGCGAGCCTCGGAGCCGGACGCCTCTACGCCTTCCGGCGCATCACGCTTCCGGTCATCGCGCCGGGCATCGTGGCGGGCGCGTTTCTCGCCTTCGTCGCGTCGATGGACAACGTGCCGGTCTCGCTGTTCCTGTCCAACGCGCGCACCAACATGCTGCCCATCCGCATGTGGGGCATGATGGAAACGACACTCGACGTGCGCGTCGCCGCGATCTCCGGTGCGATCATCGTCGTGGTCCTGGTGCTGATGGTCGTGATGGACCGGCTGACGGGACTGACCCGCCGCATGAGCCTTTGAGGAAAGCATGACCTACACGCGCGATCTCGTCGGCTACGGGGCCAATCCCCCCGACCCGCAATGGCCGGGAGGGGGCCGCATCGCGATCAATTTCGTGATGAACTACGAGGAGGGATCGGAACCCTCGTTCCAGGACGGCGAAGACTTTACCGAAGTCGCGCTCACCGACGCCCACGGTCTCGGCCAGACCGTCGAGGGGCGTGATCTGGCCGGCGAAGGGCTCTTCGCCTATGGCAGCCGGGTGGGGTTCTGGCGGCTGATGCGGCTGTTTCAGGAACGCGACCTGCCGATGACGATCTTCGGATGCGCGCTCGCCATCGAGCGGAATCCCGACGCGGCGCAAGCCATTCGAGAGTCCGGTTTCGATTGTTGCTGCCACGGCTGGCGCTGGATCAAGCATTTCGAGTTGACCGAGACCGAGGAGCGCGACCATATCCGGCGGGCCATCGCCTCGCTGCGGGAGACCTTGGGTGAGCGGCCGCTCGGCTGGTATTGCCGCTACGGGCCGAGCGTGAACACGCGCAGGCTTATCGCGGAGGAGGGGGGCTTCCTATACGATTCCGATGCCTACGACGACGAACTGCCCTATTGGACCACCGTCGAGGAGAAGCCGCACCTGGTCGTTCCATATTCCCTGACCAACAACGACGCGAAATTCTGCGGATCGTTCGCGACCGCGAACGACTACTTCGAATGGCACAGGGACGCCTTCGACATGCTCTACCGGGAGGGGGCGACGACGCCTAAGATGATGTCGGTAGGCCTTCACATGCGGCTGATCGGCCATCCGGCGCGGGCGGCCGGGCTGGAGCGCTTCCTCGATCACGTCATGGCTCATGACGATGTCTGGGTCACACGGCGCCTCGATATCGCCCGCCACTGGACCCGGACACACCCCTATCCCGGCCCGCGCGCGTGAGCGCATCGCGCGACCGGACCGTCATGGCATTGCGGGATCGCGCGGATCGTCGAAGGAGTCGGTCCGAGCGGCAGCGCCACGGCAGCCCTGGCGGCGCGTCCGCGCGCCTCGGCGCGGATCCTGCGTCAGAGGGCGAGGCGGTTCCCGCCGCGACGCTGCCGGCACGAGCCGAGATTGGGCATAGGACTTCAGTCGTGGGGTCAAGGTGCTTCCGACTGTTTTCGCGCACCACAATCATGGCTTGCTAGTCGCCAAACGATCGCCGGGTCTTCTACCCGCACTTGCAAAACCGCCGCCTGCCCACTAGGCGGGCGAACCCGCGCCGACTGACCGGTCAACGGCATCGCGGCACTCGTGGGGCGCGACGGAGAAGATGCCGTACCGGCGACGGCGACGGCGCCGGCGGCCTCCTGCAGATCTGCGCCGGCCTCAGGCTGCTGCGTCATCGTCTCGAAAGCAATATCGGCGGTGGCGGGATCGTGACCGCTCGGGCCTGGGCGACCCTCTTCACCCTGCCGGATCATAGACGTGCGCCGTCGCATGCTTTCATTTGGCGTTTCCCGATGGCGCTCTCGTTTGGGGTGATGATGTCGACAAGGCGGCCGATGGCGGCCCATGGGCCCTCGACGGTGCGTTCGGAGGCTTTTGGCAAGAGCGCTTTGAGCTTCGAGGACGCCATCTCGATGGGGTTGAAATCGGGGCTGTAGGGCGGGAGAAACCGCAGCTCGGCTCCGGCAGCCTGATAGTGCCCCGGGAGGTGGTGTAAATTGTTCTCCGGCTGGGTGTTGAGCCGGTTTACAGGGCGGCGATTTTCGCCGGGTCCATGGTGTTGTCCTCGCAGATGGCGGCGACGGTTCCCAGTGTCATGTGACGACGTGTGACGGCCCATTCGTCGTTCTGCTCCAGCATGAGCGCCCCGACGAGGCGTCTGATGGCTGGCTCGTTTGGGAAAATACCGACGGCATTGGTGCGGCGCTTGATCTCCTTGTTCAATCGCTCCAAGGGGTTGGTCGAGTGGATTTGCCGCCAGTGGGATTGCGGGAAAGTC
>CAVORV010000076.1:0-19924 GCA_963698685.1 uncultured Alphaproteobacteria bacterium | reverse complement strand
CTTTCCGTGCAGGCCATCGATCACGCCGCCGCCATGAGGCGCGCTCTGAGAAGGTCGAGGTTGGCGCGACCGTACATCTGGCGCTTGATGAGTTTGAGGCGGTTGACCTTTCCTTCGACCTGGTGCAACCACCTCGACCACGGCTCGACGATGGCGGCGGCCACGGCGTCCCGGTCCGCCTCGATGCCTGCGGCGAAGCTTGCGAGCTTGCTGTGCTTGGCGGACGCGATCCACGGAACGAGACCGGCTTCGTCCTTGGAGCGCATCATCGCGTGGAAACGGTCCAACAGGTGACGCGCGGCGATCAGGTCCGGCGCCGCGGTCTCAATGGTGGCATTGACGAGCGCGATCCTGGCCGACCCGGCGGCGCGTTCCGCTGTCAGGCCGCGGGCGATGGTTCGGGTGCTCAGTGACGGTCCGGCGGTTTGACCGAGCCGTCGTCTCGGCGACGGCGGGTGGCCCATTCGCCGACCACGCGGAGCGAGCCGGCGAACCCCGACGCCTGCAGCCTCCGCCAGAGTTCCGCGCCGTTTCGGCAGCCGCCTGTCCATTCCGCCTCGAGCCGAACGCGCCAAGGATCGAGCGAACTCTGGCGTGCGGGAACATGTCATGGCGCTGACCGCGCACGATCTTTCGGATCGTCTGACGCGAGACACCGGTCGTGCGCGCCATCGTCTTGAGAGGAACGCCCTGCGCCGCCAACGCCAGAATTTTGATCGTTGACCGCCTCGCGTGTCACGGCAGCCTCCCATCCGATCCGTTCTGCTTTGCTCAAAGTCTCTGGATCTACGGGCGTTTCGGGCGAGAGCGCCTTGCGCAGCCGGGGCAGCTCGGAGCGGACCGCGGACAGGAAGGCGGCGGAGGCGTTCTCGAACAGATGCCAGCGATCGGCCACCTGCCGGGCCTGGGCGCGGCCTCCGCCGCCGCGGCTCCATAGCCCGGGCCACGGTCGCGGCAGATGACCCGAACCTCGCGGTTCTCCTTCAGCCAGGCCACGATCGTGCCGCGTTGCCGATCCGGCAGGATGTCGATGACTTTGCGTCGTTCCAGGTCGACGACGATGCTTCCGTAGCTGTGGCCGCGCCGCCAGGCGAAATCGTCGATGCCGATCACCGTCGCTGCGGGAGCGGGGCCGCCAGTGGCAGCTTTACGACGGACGGTTCGCAACAGCGTGTCCTTCGACCACGGCGCCGCGAGCCGCGCCATCATCCGGGAACCGGGCCGCCCGCCAAGTGCCAGACCGACGGCGTGGACCAGTTCATCGCAGCGGGCGACGCGCCGGCCATGACGACGCCCGAGGCTCGGCGCTAGGGCTTCGCTGAACGTCTTGCGCAGGCAAGAGCGTTGCTTGCATCGAAATCGGCGCACGCTCAGGCGGAGCTTCACGAGCGCGCCGCTGATCGGGAAGACCCAGAATCCGCACGTAGCGACTGTGGCAGGACGATGACGATGTTCCGCAATCCGGGCAGCGCCCTACCGCTCCCGCGACACGACCCGATACCTCCACCACGCCATCGATGACGGACTGGCGCTCGACGACCAGCCCCGGCGGGTTCAACCCACCGATCCACACGCTCCTGCCCACCCGCCCCCACCTCCATGCCCAAAGCACTGGAATCGCATGGTCACCGGACGACTTCCCGTCGAATTTGCACGGAAAGTGAGTTAGACCGTTATTCAACGCGAAACAGGGGTCACGTTTGGATGCGAATTGACAGCCCAGCCGACGAGTCCCTCGACGGCGCCCTTGTCGTTGCCCTTGCCGGGCCGGCCGTAGCGGTCGCGGATCAGGTAGTGCGACAGGAACCCGCTGAACAGCGTGGCCCGCTTGCGGGTGCCGTCCGGCAGGATGCGCGCCACGAGGCAGCGGTCATTGTCGTAGAGCACCGACTGCGGAACCCGGCCGAAGAACGCGAAAGCGTGGACGTGGCCGTCCACCCAGGCCTCGGCGGTGGCCGCCGGATAGGCGCGCACGAAGCCGGCGTCGCTGTGCGGCAGATCGAAGGCGAAGAAGTGCGCCGTCCGCTCGACGCCGCCGATCACCACGGTCGCCTCGCCGAAATCGGCCTGAGCATCCCCCGGCGGGTGGTGCAACGGCACGAACATCTCCCGCCCGCGCCGGCGGTGCTCGCGGATGTAATCCTTCACGATGGTGTAGCCGCCGGTGAACGCATGCTCATCCCGAAGCCGCTCGAACACCCGCTTCGCGGTGTGGCGCTGCTTGGCGCGCTGGCCAAGATCCTCCCGCAGCCACTGATCGATGATCCCGGTGAACCCGTCCAGCTTCGGCCGCCTGACCGGCGCGGAGCGCCGATACCCCGGCGGGACCGAAAAGCTCAGCATCTTCTTCACGCTCTCGCGCGAGACCCCGAAATGACGCGCCGCCGCGCGCTCGCTCATGCCGTCCCGACAGGCGAGACGCACCTTCCTGTAAAGCTCCACGGTGAAAATGCCCCCGCCCTCCCTGTCGCCAGAAAGGGCCAAACTGGCCGAGTTTTACTCCGCCCGCGGCGCGACCATCACGCCGCTTCCCTGGCAGAGTTTTGCACCGCCGTTCTGTTGGGGGATAGCCGCAATGGGCCGTTCGCGATGGCGGCGGAAAGGGCGGATTCAGAATGTTCGCTGTACCCGCGAGCGCAGTGGCCGCTTGGTCCGGCAGCTGACATTCATACGGACACGAAATCGAGCGCCCATTCTGCACTCCAGCAGTTCGTTCCGGACGCGGTGCGGACCCAACAACGCGACGCTCCCTGCGGCCGCAGTATTTCGATCCACCGAGAAGCCCGTCTGGTCCCGCCGCAGTGCGGCGGCGAAACCAGCCAGTCGAGGCGACCGTATCGTGGCACAATTGTGCGACGGCCGAGTTGGGGGCTTACTTGCCCCAGATGGCGGAGTACGCCTCTCGGTATGGGCTGTCCGGATCAAAGGCGTTGCTGTCGCCGATCGCCTGCAAGCCGTCTTGAGTCACCAGAGCGGGTGCCGTGATGTAGCCCGAGCAAGGTTCGCCTTGGATCGCTCGGTTAAGCTCGTCGATCAGTTGCCACCCTTGCAGGTTCAGAGGTTCGGCCACAGTGATGGTTTGGTATTGACCGCTTCGGATGCGCTGAAACGCCGCCTCGGAACCGTCGCCGGCAGAGCCCGCTTTCGGGGATCCGTCACCGGGGATACCGGCGGCCGCAAGGGCTGGACCCATGAAATCGAAGTAAAGATCGTTGATCGCAAGTGCATGTGTCCAGCGATTACCGTACTTCTGAAGAAGGCTGGTCGTGAGAGGACCCATTCTCGACGACGTGTCGGCAATCGGCGTATCAACGTATTCCAGAACCTCGCCGCCCAGGGCTTCGATCGTCTCTTTGATACGGTCGGCCTTGTCGATGGCGATTTGATATGTCGAGTCGGTGAAAATGACCGCCCCCATGCCGTCGCCACCGTCTTCTACCGCCCATTCTGCGGCGACTTCGGACACCGCCATCGCATCGGTCGAGACGTTCGCGAATATCCCGCCCGGCGCATCGCAGCCGATCTTCGGTCCTGAATGCCACGACACCATCGGTATGCCAGCCGCGGCAACGCCTTCCAGTGCGGCTTGTTGCTCGACAGCGTCGAAACCGTTGATGATAAGTCCGTCAGGCTGAAGCGCCATCGCCTGGCCAATCGCGCCGCTGCGGCCCTGAACCGAACCTGCGCCATCCAGTACACGGACCTCCCAGCCGATCTTGGCGGCGGCTTCCTCGATACCATTGGTGACGCCAAGGATGCCACCATTCTTCAGGTCGGCGGCCAAGACCACGATGGTCTTGCCTTCGGCGGCGACAGGCCCGGACGTGGGCCCGTCAAAGGGCGTTTCGGCCAAGGCGGGCACGCCCAACCCGGCCAGCATCGTGCTGGCGAGCAGGGTTTTCAAAAAATTACGTTTCAGCATCGTTTCCTCCCAGTAGCTGCTACTTCGTCAATTCTTCGCCGCGCCTTTGCGACGTTGTGCGTATCCGGCGATTCCAATGGCGATCAGCAGGGTGACGCCGTTGAACATCGGCTCGACCCAGAACGAACCACCGAATTGCTGGATGCCCGAGATCCCGACGGCAAGGATCGCCACGCCGACGATGGTGCCCCAGACGTTGACACGGCCAGGCTTGATCGTGGTTGATCCAAGGAAGGCCCCCACCAATGCGGGAAGCAAGAACTCGAGACCAACAGAGGCCTGACCGATGCGCAACTTGGACGCCAGCAGGACACCTGCCAGCGCGGTCATGGCACCTGAGCAAACAAATGCGCCGATCACGTATTTTCGGGTCGGAATTCCGTTCAGCTGAGCGGCACGCTGATTTGCGCCGATGGCGTAGAGGTATCTACCCACCGGCGTGTATTCCAGCACGATCCACATCACCACGGTGATGGCAATCAGGTAGTAACCCGTGATGGGCAACCCGAAGATAAAGGTGCTGTTCAGCTTGTAGAAGCCGTCGGGCAGCACCCCCACCATCTGGCGGCCGCCAGTATGCCAGAGAGCGAGGGCATAAAGAACAGTCCCTGTTCCCAAGGTCGCAATAAAGCTGTCGATCTTGGCGACCTCGACCAGCATTCCGTTCAAAAAGCCAGTGAAGGCCCCCAAGGCCAAAACCGTCATCACCGCAATCGGCCATGGCAGGCCAAGCAGCGTCTGGAGGCTGATCGCCAAGATGTGCCACAGCACGATCCCATAACCGACCGTCAGGTCGATCCGGCCAGCAGCCATCGGGATCATGGCGCCCAGTGACAAAAGCGCGATGATCGCCTTGTCCGAGATGATCGCCCGCAGATTCAGCATGGTCGGAAACGTGTTCGGCAAAAGGGCCGAGAACAGCACGATCAGAAGGGCGGTCAGTATGACAAGCCCGTAGACCGGCAGGAAACGCATGAACCTTCTTCCCCGACTCAGACCCTTAAGTTCCGCGGGCGTCGGTTCCAGGGCGCCGCTCTCAAGCGATTGCATTTCGGTGTTCCCTCTCCGCAGCGATGTTTCCGGCCGACGCCGCCTGGATGAGGTTCTCCGTGGTCAGGCGGCTGCCTTGGAGTTCATCGACGATGGCCCCTTGGCTGAAGACAATGGCGCGGTGACAGATCGTGGCGATCTCTTCGAAGTCCGTGGAGACAACCAAAATGCCGACGCCGTCCGCCAGCGCCCGGTTCAAGAGTGCGTAAATCTCCGCTTTGGCGCCGACATCGACACCTGCGGTCGGGTCTTCGCAGATCAGTAGTTTGCGCTTCATGGCAAGCCAGCGGCCGATCACCACCTTCTGCTGGTTCCCGCCTGAAAGCGCCTCTATGGCCAGAGCGGGATCGTTGGGTGACAGACCCAGATCCTTCCCGATCCTCCGGGCGTGATCCGCTTCTCTACTCGGAGATAGAAGGTTCAGCAGATCACGACCTATGCCCGCCGGGTTCAAGAACGTATTTTCGCGTATGCTGAGGTTCATCGCCACGGACTCCTCAGTTCGGTCCCGCGCGACCAACCCGATCCCGGATGCCAATGCTGTTTGCGTCGACGAAAGGTTGGGCATCTTCCCTAGAAGCGATACCTGACCACTATGCGGGGTCAGTCCGAAAAGCGCACGTGAGATGACCTCGTGCCCCGCGCCCCGAAGCCCGACCAGCCCGACAATTTCGTTCCGCTTCAACTTGATCGAAAGCGGGCCGACCTCACCGACGGCTACGTTCGCAAGTTCGAGGATGTCGCCGCCCGGTGCATCCTCCGACTTTAGTGTCACGCGGGTCTTCCGACCGACGATCTTCTGCACCAATTCCTCTGGTGTCGTGTGTCCGATTGCGCGAACGCCGACCATCATCCCGTCCCTCAGCACAGCAACGCGGTCGGCGATGCGGAATATCTCATCCAGCCTGTGGCTGACATAAATCATGCCGACTCCGCGATCCCGCAGCGGCCGGAGCGCCGTAAAGAGCCGTTCGACCTCGTCGGCGGGAAGCGATGCGGTCGGTTCGTCCAGGACCAGAAATTCGCTGTCTACGGCAAGTGCGCGGGCGATGGCGACCAAGGACTTTTCGGTGCGGGTCAGGCTTTCTATTCTGGTTGTCGGATCGAAGTCGCAATCAACTTTCTTCAGGGCCTCGGTCGCGAAGGATGCGACTTCGGCCCAGCGGATAAGGCCGCGCTTCTGCGAGTAGCCCAGCGCCAATGCTATGTTCTCGGCCACCGTCATCCATTCTATGAGACCAAGGTCTTGATGGATGAAGGCGACTTTCTGTCGTTCTCCGAACCCGGCGGGCCGATGCTGGTAAAGTTGGCCGTCGATCAGGACGCGCCCCTCATCCGGCTGATGAATGCCGCCGAGTATCTTGATAAGAGTTGACTTGCCCGCGCCATTTTCACCAAGAAGCGCCACGATTTCGCCGCGTTCGATGGAAAGCGAAACGTTCTTCAGCGCATAGGTGCCGCCGAAATGCTTGTTGATCCCATCAAAAAACAGGCCCTTCTGCGAGTGCTCCGCCATGCCTCCCCCTTCTTGCCGGCGCGCTTCATAAGAGTTGAGTTACCCGTAACGTTCTGTCATCGTCGTTCCCAAGGCCTGAGTTTGTCAAGAACAAAGTTACCGGTAACCTATTGACCCTGGGATGACGGATAAATCCAGAAAAACAAGCAAGGTAAGCCTTGCGGAGGTCGCCCTCGCGGCGGGTGTCTCAAAGATGACGGCAAGCCGCGTGTTGCGTGGAGATGGGGGGTACTCGGAAAAAACCCGCGTGAAGGTGATGGCCAAGATCGACCAGCTTGGTTACCTGCCGAACCGGCTGGCCACGGTCTTCGCTGGCGATCAAACGTCAACCTTCGTCGGCGTATCGATTCCCGATCTCGGCAACGAGGTCTTCGCGCAGGTCCTGGAAGGCATCGATCGCAAGCTTGGCTCTTTCGGTCACCAGACTGTCCTTGGTCTTACCCAGCATACGCAACTTGAAGAAGAGAACTGGATCAGGACGGTTCTCTCTTGGCAGCCCGCCGGTCTGATCCTCACGGGAAGATCGCATTCCTTCGGATCGATCGAGATGCTGCGAAACTCCGGAATCCCGATTGTCGAGATCTGGGATCTGAATTCAAGCCCGCTCGACATGAGTGTCGGAATAAATCACTTCGACTGCGGTTTCGACATGGGCCGTTTTCTGATCAGCTGCGGTTACAGATCGCTAGGCTATGTCGGGACGTCCCATGATACGGCAAACGCCGCAACCGCAAGGCTGGAGGGTTTCACCAAGGCGGTTGAAGCCGGCGGCGGACGGGTCCGTAAGCAACTCTGCCTGCATGACACTGCAAGCTTCTATCCGGGCTATTATGGCACGGAGCAACTTCTGGCGGCGGCTCAGGACGTAGAATGTGTCTTTTACCAGAACGATTCCATGGCCTTTGGCGGATTGCAGTATTGCACGACCAAAGGGATGGCCGTGCCGGATGACATAGGCATCGCCGGCTGGGGCGATCTGCCTATTGCATCGGTACTTGGTCGGCGCCTGACCTCTGTCCATGTCTCACATCTCAAGATCGGACAGTCCGCGGCCGAAATGATGCTCGCACGCCTTTCAGGAGAACCCGTAAAGACATGCAATGACATTGGCTTTCACTTGATACCTGGATCGACCGTTGCGAATGCAAGCGTCAAGTTTGCCTGATGTGGACGTGAGGGCCGCATGCAGTCCCGACACCAGACCTCTCAATGGTTGGATTGCTGCGCGATGCATGAACGGCAGCTTTGGAGCTGTCCAAGGAGTTCGCGGGCGGCATCCTGATCATGACGGGGGCGAACTCGGCGGTCGGGCTGCGCTCGACCCCGGCGCGCTACATCTTCCTTGACGAGGTCGACGCCCACGCGCCAAGGCGCGAGCCAGCCCGAACAAATGGCCCACTATTCCGCCGAGGCGTGGACCCTTTTTGAACCGGGATTGACAGCGCCGGTTCCCGACGGTTCAGGGCTTTCATCCCGTCACGTTCCGGCCGGAGGCCGGTGCGGGGACGCCGCCCGGCTATCCCCGACGGACGCGCGGGCGGGAGAAGACCATTTTCTGGCCGGCCAGCGCCTCGGGCGGGCCTTCCCAGGCCCAGGCCAGCAGGCTCGGCTCGCGGTCGGAGACCGTGATGCGGTGCATGTGGCCGGGGGCGTTGAAAATGAGCGAGCCGGGGCCGTAGACGCCGGCGTTGTTCTCGGACGTGGCGCCCGACAGGCAGACGTAGCTTTCGGTGATGCCCTCGTGGGCGTGAGCGGGGTAGATGCAGCCCGGCGCGAAGAGGACGAGGCCGAGGATCAGGTCGTCGCTGAGCACCGGGCCGCGCGGGCCGGCGAATTCGGCGAAGGCGTATTTGCTGGCGAGCCCGGCCGGGACCTTGTCGTAGCCGTATTGCCATTCGAGGGCGTGGGCGATCGCCTCGATCGCGCGGATGAAGGAGGCGCCGGAGGCTTCGCGGCCCTGGTCGAGGGCGCGGCGGAGATGGGCGGTGACGGGCTTGAGGGTCGGGATCGTGGGCGCGATGACCGGGTTGGCGCGCACGAGCGAGGTGATGCGGGCGCGGACGTTGCGCTGATGGGCGCGGATGGGCGTGGATCCGCCGGAGGAGAGCGCGCGGTAATGGTCGTGGAACTCGCGCAGGAGGTAGCGCCAGTCCGGGGCGTCGGAGAGACGGACGGGGTCGGTCATGCGCGGTTCCGCGTGAGGGTCGCGACGAGGATCATGGCGGTGACGGCTCCGAGGGCGTTGAAGCAGAGGTCGAGGGCGGTGTTGTAGTAGCCGCCGACATTGGTGTCGGGGACTGAAAGGACGGCGATGAACTCGATGATCTCGTTGACCGCGCCCAGACCCATCGCGGCGAGGGCGGGGTAGACGAGGATCGTCCAGGTCCCGCGCAGCGTCGGGTAATGGTGCGCCATCAGATGCCAGAGCACCCAGGCGGTGACGCCGAAGCCGTAGGCGTGGACGAGTTGGTCGTATTTCAGGATGGTCATCTCGCCGGTGCCGACGATGGGGATCAGCGGCAGGGAATAGAGCACGCCGTCGCCGATTGTGACGCCGCCGCCGGCCATGTGGGCGAGGCCCCAGAGGGTCAGGGCCCAGAGCATGGGGGTGGGGAAGGCCGCGCTCCGCAGGTTCCAGCCGACGAGGCCGATCAGGAGCGCCATGGTGGCGACGTAAATGATGAACTCGAAATTTCCGCGCAGCAGGAACCAGGCGGTGAAGCCGCCGACATAGGCGAGCGTGAACCACAGGACGGTCCTCTCGCCGGAGGTCAGGGTCAGGCGAGTTTGACTCACGGGGGCGGCCTTTCGGGGTTCAGGTCGGCGGGAAGATAGCCAAGGCGGTCCACGCCGGAAAGGGGGTGCGAATCCGCGAAAGCGACACGCGTGTCGCTTTTGCCAAGGTGTTGATCGGAAAATGGAATTCGAATCGCGTTAACCGCGTGGAAAGGTGTGTCACACCGGTGCGATCGGCGCCATCGGTTGAGAAGCGCGGGCTTCAGTCGGACGAGGGAGATGAAGGTTCGTCGACCACGACGATGCCGGAGCGCTTCCGCTTGTGCTCCGGCTCGACGTGGATCGTGATTCTGGCGCCTTGGATCGCCTCCTTAAGGCCGGCTTCCACGCGGTCGCATATCTCATGCGCGTCAAAGACCGTGGTCTCGCCGGGCACGACGAGGTGGAAGTCGATGAAGGTGGCTTGTCCCGCGTGCCGCGTCCGCAGATCGTGCGCCTCGACTGCGCCCCCGGCCTGTCTGGAGATCACTTCGCGCACAATGTCCAAGGTATCCTCGGGAACAGCCTCGTCCATGAGGCCGCTGAGAGACTCACGTATCAGCTTGGAGCCAGACCAGAGGATGTTGACCGCGACAAGCGCCGCCATCAGCGGGTCGAGCACCCACCAGTCGGTCGCGATGGCGAGGAGCACCCCAAGCGCCACCCCCGCCGAGGTGATCACGTCGGTGAAAAGGTGCTTGCCGTCCGCGACGAGCGCCGGCGAGCGCGCGCGACGCCCGCGGCTCACCAGAATCCACGCCCAGATCGCGTTGATCAAGGTGGCCGCACCGTTGATCAAGAGCCCCAGAATTGGCAGGTCGAACGCGACCGGGTTCAAGAAGCCGTCGTAGGCTTCCCGCAGTATCAGCAGCGCGGCTACGATGATCATGACCCCTTCCAGCACGGCGCTGAAGAATTCCGCCTTGTGGTGACCGTAGGGGTGGGACGCGTCGGCCGGCCGCGCCGCGATGCGGATCGTGATCACGACGGCGATGGCGGTCGCGACGTTGACCGTGCTTTCGAGCGCGTCGGAAAACAGAGCCACCGATCCGGTGATCCACCAAGCCAAGCCCTTGATGGCCAGAACGAGGGCGCCGATGAAGACGCTTCCGACGGCGAGTTGGAGGGTATTGGTGATTTACGCCTCCCAGGAATGATCGGGAGCCCGGATTATCGTCGGGACCGGGCGCCTGCAAGCGCTCTCGCGAACGCGAGCGACGCTTGGGAAACTCCTGCTCGACGTCGTGAAAGAGCTTGAAGAAGGACGTTCGCGGCGCTTTGACCAGGCGTCCGCTCTTTCTCCGTCACCCGCCCGTATGGCTCATGTGGCGCGAGACCTGGCCGGCGACGGTCTGGCGGGAATAGTCGAAATCGTGGCCTTTCGGCTTGCGCGCGCCGGTCAGTGCCTGATGTCCACGAAAGTGAAGGCACCGGAGAGGACGTCGTTGAGAAACCCGCAGGGATCCGGAAGCGCGAAATAGTGGAGCCACGACCTCGCCCCGAAGATGAGCGGCGCGACACCGTAGATCACTCCATTGATCTCTTGGGCACTGACAGGCCTTGGCTCCATGAGCGCCTCGATCAGATCGTACCGCTCTTCGGGCGGGATGGCGGCGAATTGAATGACGGCGGCGACATACTCGTTGCCAACCCACTGTTTCGGCCTGATTCCGTTCGCGTGAAGGATCGCATGCGTTGCCTCATGCGCGGCGATGCTGCGGTAGGCGAGTTCGGGGCTGAGCAGGTCGAAGTACCCCTTCTCGATCCCCTCCGAGATGCAGACGTCCATCGGCGCGATGGAGATCGTCGTGTACCGGGAATCGAACAGGGCGTGTGCCTTGGAGCCGCAGAAATCCAGCAAGGATCTCGCCACAACGAGATCCACCGGTTCTGATGATCTGATCCCGCAGGATCCGAGCAGGGCTTCGGCTTTCTCTACGCCTTCGCAGATCAGCCTGCGTTCAGCCGCAGTTCCACCTGTGACGGTCCAGTTGTTCGCAGCGCAATGTTCAGTAGTCTGAGGCAGCGCCGCATCCGCAAGAACGGGGAGCAGCGCCGCCGTCAGAAGACCCTGAAGCGAAAGCCGTCGGAGTTTCCGCAAAACTGCCATCTCCGATTTCTCGCTCCTTTGCCGGCGATCTATCCCCCGGTATGGCTCATGTGGCGCGAGACCTGGCCGGCGACGGTCTGGCGGGAATAGTCGAAATCGTGGCCCTTGGGCTTGCGGGCGATGGCAGCGTGGATGGCGGCCACGAGCGGCGCGTCGTCGTCGGGATGGGCGCGGAGCGGCGCGCGGAGGTCGGCCTCGTCTTCCTGGCCGAGGCACATGTAGAGCTGGCCGGTGCAGGTGAGGCGGACGCGGTTGCAGGATTTGCAGAAATTGTGCGTCAGCGGCGTGATGAAGCCGATGCGCCCGCCGGTCTCGGCGACGCGGACGTAGCGGGCGGGGCCGCCGGTGCGGTCGGTGGTGTCGGTGAGGGTCCAGCGGGTTTCCAGCTCGGCGCGGACGTCCTTGAGGGACCAGTACTGGTCGAGGCGGTCCTCGTTGCCGAGATCGCCCATGGGCATGACCTCGATGAAGGTGAGGTCCTGGCCGGTCTCGCCGCACCAGGCGGTGAGGTCGTGGACCTCATTGTCGTTCACGCCCTTGAGCGCGACGGCGTTGATCTTGACCTGGAGGCCGGCGTCGCGGGCGGCGGCGATGCCGTCCATCACCTGGTCGAAGCGGCCCCAGCGGGTGATGTCCTTGAACTTCTGCGGGTCGAGCGTGTCGAGCGAGACGTTGACGCGGCGCACGCCGCAATCGGCCAGTTCCTGCGCGAAACGGCGGAGCTGGCTGCCGTTGGTGGTGAGCGTGAGTTCCCTGAGCGCGCCGGTTTCGAGGTGGCGGGACATGGCGCGGAAGAAGGTCATGATGCCTTTGCGCACGAGCGGCTCGCCGCCGGTGATGCGGAGTTTCTCGACGCCCTGGGCGATGAAGGCGGAGCACATGCGGTCGAGTTCCTCGAGCGAGAGCAGCTCGGCCTTGGGCAGGAACGTCATGTTCTCGGACATGCAGTAGACGCAGCGGAAGTCGCAGCGGTCGGTGACCGAGACCCGGAGGTAGGTGATCGCCCGCGCGAACGGGTCGACGAGGCGGGGCATGTCGTTCAACGGGTCGCTCCGGCGGAATGTCCGGACGAGTGTATTGGGCAATGCCTGAGTGTTCAAGTCGGGCATGTCGAAAGCCTGTGGAGGGCCGGGCCGGCGAGGCATAGACTCGGGTCGGCGCGGGTTTGAGGGAATGTCGATGGATCAGGGCGACGGGCAGGCGCGGTCTCGCGGAGTTCGGGATCGGGCCGGGCGCGGATTGGGACGCGCTCCGGGCGGGGTTCCGGTGGCCGCGTCCAGGGCGGTTCAACATCGCGGAGGCCTGCTGCGACGGCTGGGCGCGGGTCGAGCCGGACCGGCTGGCGCTGCGGGTGGTCGGGGATGCCGGGGGCGCGGATTGGAGCTACGGGCGGCTGGCGGCCGCGTCGCGGCGGTTCGCGAACGCGCTGCGGGCGCGGGGCGTGGGGCGGGGCGACCGGGTCGCGGTGCTGCTGCCGCAATCGCCGGAGGCGCTGATCGCGCATCTGGCGGCGTACCGGATCGGGGCGGTGGTGGTGCCGCTGTTCACGCTGTTCGGAGAGGACGGGTTGCGCGTGCGGCTGGCGGACAGCGGGACGGCGGCGCTGGTGACGGATGCGGCGGATCTGGCGAAGATCGCGGCGATCCGGGGGGATCTGCCGGAGCTTCGCGACCGTGTGGTCCATCGACGGGGCGGAGACGGGCGCGCTGGGGTTTTGGGCGGAGCTGGAGCGCGGCGCGGATGCGGGCGGGATCGCGGCGACGGGGCCGGATGATCCGGCGCTGCTGGTCTACACCTCCGGGACGACGGGGCCGCCGAAGGGGGCGTTGCACGGCCATCGGGTGCTGATCGGGGCATCTGCCGGGCGTGGGGCTGGCGCACGAGTTTCTCGGCGCGCCGGGCGATCGGCTCTGGACGCCGGCGGACTGGGCGTGGATGGGCGGGCTGATGAACGTGCTGCTGCCGGGGCTGTGTCTGGGGGTGCCGGTGGTCGCGGGGCGGGCGGGGCGGTTCGATCCGGAGGCGGCGGTGCGGCTGATGGCGGACGAGGGCGTGCGCAACGCGTTCCTGCCGCCGACGGCGCTCAAACTGATGCGCCAGGCGGAGGTCAAGCCGGTCGCGGGGCTCAGGAGCGTCGCCTCGGCGGGCGAGGCGATGGGAGCGGGTCTGCTCGACTGGGGGCGCGAGGTTTTCGGGCGCGCGATCAACGAGTTCTACGGCCAGACGGAGTGCAATGCGGTCGTGGCGAATTGCGCCGCGATCATGGAGGTGCGGCCGGGGTCGGCCGGGCGCGCGGTGCCGGGGCACGAGGTGGGCATCCTGGGGCCGGATGGCGCGCGGCTGAAGCCGGGCGAGACCGGGGAGATCGCGGTGCGGCGGCCCGATCCGGCGATGTTCGTGGGGTATTGGAACGCGCCGGAAAAGACGGCCGAGCGGTTCGCGGGCGACTGGCTGCGAACCGGTGACGAGGGGAGCATGGACGCGGAGGGGTACCTTCGTTTCGCGTCGCGGGCGGATGACGTGATCACGTCGTCGGGCTACCGGATCGGACCGTCGGAGATCGAGGAGTGCCTGGCGGGTCATCCTGACGTCGCCATGGCGGCGGTGGTGGGTGTGCCGGATCCGATCCGGACCGAAGCGGTCAAGGCGTTCGTGGTGCCGCGCGCGGGCGCGCCGACCGAGGGCCTGGCCGAGGCGCTGATCGCGCGGGTGCGCGCGCGGGTCTCGCCGCACGTGGCGCCGCGCGAGGTCGCGTTCGTAGACACGCTGCCTATGACCGCGACGGGCAAGATCCAGCGCAGGCTTCTGCGCGACGGTTGACGCGCGGAAAAGTGGATTTCGAGGGAGGTCCTGATGTATGGTCCGAGAGACCGGAACAGGCCGGTGACCGGGACGGGCGCAGCATAGATGGACCTCGACGAATTCGAAAGACGGATGAGTCGGATCGACACGCTGGAGCACGCGCATATCGCCGGCCTGCTGCTGGCGTTTCTCCATCAGCGCGGCATCCGCCAGGTCGCCTACCATCACCTGCCGCCACTGGGCGCGCCGGACGCCAAGACGACGCGGATCCTGAGCGACGGATTTTCGCCCGAGATCGTGCAGATGTACGCCGCCGGCCGCAGCAAGGGAACGACGCCCGTCGTGAACTACGTGCAGCAGAACCCCGATCCGGTTTACTGGGACGAGATAGAGAGCCGAAGGGTCCTCACACCTAGCGAAAAAGCCTACGTTTCGATCCTGCGCGAGGCGGGCGCGGTCCACGGGCTTTCGATGCAGGTGTTCGGTCCGCATGGACGCAACGCCATCTTCTCGCTCGGGCTCGAGCCCGGCCTGACGCGTCTCGACGTCGAGACGCTGCGCGCCGTGCAGGTCGCGTGCCAGTCGGCGCATCAGCGGTATTGCGCGCTGCTCCTGCCGACGCTGGGCGAGACGCCGGAGCTGTCGCCGCGCGAGGCCGAGGTCCTGGCGTGGATCGCGCAGGGCAAGAGCAACGCGACCGTCGGCGAGATTCTCGGCATCTCGGCCCATACGGTGGACGCGCATCTGCGGCGCATCTACCTGAAACTCGGGGTTTTCGACCGGGTGAGCGCCGCGCTCCGGGGGCTCGGTTTCGGTCTGATCCAGCCGACGCCCTGAGGCCGCATCCCGCGATCACGTTACCCGAGGGCCGGAATACCTGGACCGGAGCCTTTCGACTACGTCCAGACCATATTCACGGGGAACGGAAATGGTCGTCGTCGGTCTGGAATTCGACACGCGTCTCGCGCGTGCGCTGCAGGAGGGGCCGGAGGTCCTGCCTGCGGATGCTGAGGCCCTGACAGGATATCTGGACATGATCGCGGGGCTTCTCGCGGATCACGCTACGGAGCGTCACGAGAGCTGGTCGAGCGCGGTGGAGAGCGAGAAGGAGATCGCCGATCTTCTCGCGCTCGAGGAGGTCGTCGCCGAGCGGGCGGTCTCGCTCCGCGCGGAGACCGTCGAGGCGGTTCTGCAAAAGCTCCGGGTCTGGCGGCGGTTGGATTCGGGCGACGGTGCGTGTGACGACGAGGACGGCCGCGCGACGGTGCGCGACCGGCTCGTCCTGTCGGTCGAGGCCGATCTGACCCGGATGGCGCGGGCGGCGCGCTGATCGGGGTCAGACGAGCCTGCTGGCGGCATCTTTGCGGGCGAAGGGTCTGAGATCCCGCCCCGGGCCATCGAGGAAGGCGCGGACGCGGTCCGGGTCGTGGATCGACAGGGACCGCAGCCACCACGAGACGGATTTCTGGATGAACCAGTCGGGGTCTGAGACGTAGCCGGCGGCCCAGCCGAGGATGCGGTCGCGGGCTGCGGTTTCGGCGGCCGACGGGTGGTTGCTTTTGGTCCAGGGCAGGGTGGCGACGAGGGCGGCGCGACGGACCCAGAGGTTCGGATCGGACGTCCAGCTCTCCACGACATCGAGACGGTCGGGGTCGGCCGTGAGGCGGCGTTCTCCGACCTTGCAGGCGTGATCGGCGATGGCCCAGGCGTCAAAGGTGGGCACCCAGCGCAGAAATTCGTCCCAGACGAGAGGTTCGTGCTCGTGATATCGCGCTTTGGTCAGCAATTTGGCGGCGGCGACGCGGCCCTCGTGGATGTCGCTGTCCCAGAGGCCGGCGGCAAGCGCGACGAGGTCGGGGACGGCAAGGGCCGCCCGCCAGTCCGCCACCAGCGCCTCGATCGCGGGGACGGGAACGCCGAGATAGTCGCGAGGCGCCTTGTGATAGGCGGCCATCTCCGCCGCCTTGGCCGGATCGGCGAGCGCGCGCAGGGCGTCGAGCGCCCCGGCGGCGTTCATTCCACCGTCACGGATTTGGCGAGGTTGCGCGGCTGATCGACGTCGGTGCCTTTGAGGACGGCGGTGTGATAGGCCAGAAGCTGCGCCGGGGCGGCGTAGAGGATCGGGGCCACGAAGGGATCGGCGGGGGGCATCTGGACGGTGCGCCAGACGCCGTGCGCGGCCTGGGCGAGGCCGGTCGCGTCGCTGAGCAGCAGCACCTTTCCGTCGCGTGCCATGACCTCCTGCATGTTCGACACGGTCTTGTCGAAGAGCGGATCGGTGGGGGCGAGCACGATCACCGGCACCTCCTTGTCGATCAGCGCGATCGGGCCGTGCTTGAGTTCGCCCGAGGCGTAACCTTCGGCGTGGATGTAGCTGATTTCCTTAAGTTTTAGCGCGCCTTCGAGCGCGAGCGGATACATCGACCCGCGCCCGAGGAACAGCACGTCGCGGGCGCGCGCGAGATCGCGGGCGACCTCGATGATCTGCGGCTCCTGCGCCAGCGCGGTCGAGATCAGGCCCGGCACGGTGCAGAGGGCGGCGACCAGGCGCGCCTCCTCGGCCGCGGCCAGTTTACCGCGCTGGCGGGCGATGGTCAGCGAGAGGGCCGCGAGCACGGTGAGCTGGCAGGTGAAGGCCTTGGTGGAGGCGACGCCGATCTCGGGGCCGGCGAAAATGGGGAGGACGACGTCGCTTTCGCGGGCGATGGTCGAGGTCTCGACGTTGACGATCGAGACGATGCGGCCGCCCTGGGATTTAACGTAGCGGAGCGCCGCGAGCGTGTCGGCGGTCTCGCCGGACTGGCTGACGAAGACGCCGACGGTTCCGGCGTCCAGCGGGGGCTCGCGGTAGCGGAATTCGGAGGCGACCTCGATCTCGACCGGGATGCGCGCCAGCGATTCGAGCCAGTATTTCGCGACGTGGCAGGCGTAGTAGGCGGTGCCGCAGGCGACGAGCACGAGGCGCGTGCAGTCGGAGAAATCCATGTCAGAGGGCAGGTCGACCGCGGTGCGGTCGCCATTGAGATAACGGTCGAGCGCGCCGGCGATCACCGAGGGCTGCTCGTGCATCTCCTTGGCCATGAAATGCTTGTAGGGGCCCTTCTCGGCATAGACGTTCTCGAGCGGGACCTCGACGATCTCGCGGGTGACGGGCGCGCCGTCGGCGTCGAAGATGTCCGCGCCGTCGCGGGAAAGGATCGCGTGGTCGCCCTCGTCGAGATAGCAGACGCGGCCGGTCATCGGCGCGAGCGCCAGCGCGTCGGAGCCGACGAACATCTCGCCGTCGCCGTAGCCGAGCGCCAGCGGCGAGCCGCGCCGGGCGGCGACCATCAGGTCGTCCTGGCCGTCGAAGAGGAAACAGAGCGCGAAGGCGCCGTGAAGGCGGGCGAGGGTGGCGCGGGCGGCCTCGACGGGGGTCTTGCCGGATTTCAGTTCCAGATCGCAGAGCTGGACGATGGTCTCGGTGTCGGTCTCGGTCTGGAAGACGATTCCCTTCGCCTCCATTTCGCTGCGCAGGTCGCGGAAGTTCTCGATGATCCCGTTGTGGACCACGGCGACGCCGCCGGCCTGGTGGGGATGGGCGTTGCGCTCGTTGGGCTGGCCGTGGGTCGCCCAGCGGGTGTGGCCGATGCCGGCATGGCCGCGGATCGGGTCGCGAACCAGCAGATCGGAGAGCGCGACGAGTTTGCCGACCGCGCGGCGTCGGACGAGGCGGCCCTCGTCGAGGGTGGCCACGCCGGCGCTGTCATAACCGCGGTATTCGAGGCGTTTCAGGGCTTCGAGGATCAGCGGCGCCGCCTCGTGTTTTCCAAGTATTCCGACGATCCCGCACATCAGTGAGCCGCCTTTCCCGCCTTGAGCGCCCGGAGCCTGTCCATGAGACGCGCGCCGATGCCCGGCTTGTTGACCTGTTTGCCGCGTCCGAGCGCCAGCGCGCCGGCCGGGACGTCGGAGGTGATGACCGAGCCCGCCGCGACGATCGCGCCGTCGCCGATGGCGACCGGGGCGACGAGTGCGGAGTTGGAGCCGATGAAGGCGCGGGTTCCGATCTCGGTGCGGTGTTTGAAGACGCCGTCGTAGTTGCAGAAGATCGTGCCGGCGCCGATGTTCGCGCCGGCGCCGACATGGGCGTCGCCGATATAGGCGAGGTGGTTGGCCTTGGCGCCCTCGTCGATGACGGCGTTCTTGACCTCGACGAAATTGCCTATGCGGACGTCTTCGGCGAGTTCGGCGCCGGGGCGCAGGCGGGCGAACGGGCCGACCTGGGCGCCTCGGCTGACGTGGCAGCCTTCGAGGTGGCAGAAAGCGTGGATCGTGGCGCCGGATTCGATCGTGACGCCGGGGCCGAAGACGACGTTCGGGCCGATGGTGACGTCGAGGCCGATCACGGTGTCGCGGGCGAAGAATACGGTGTCGGGGTCGGTAAGGGTCGCGCCGTTCTCCATCGCGTCGAGCCGCGCGCGGCGCTGGAACGCGGCCTCGCCGGCGGCGAGATCGACGCGGGAATTGACGCCGAGGGTCTCTTCCTCGGGGCAGGTGATCGCGGCCACCCTGCGGCCGTCGGCGCGGGCGAGGGCCACGAGGTCGGTGAGGTAGTATTCGCCCTTGGCGTTGTCGTTGGTGATCTTCGGCAGGAGGGCGCGCAGCAGAGCGGCATCCGCCGCCATCACGCCGGAGTTGCAGAGCGGCACGGCGAGCTGGTCCGGCGTGGCCTCGCGCGCCTCGACGATGGCGTCGAGCGTCCCGTCGGGGGCGAGGATCAGCCGGCCGTAGCCGCCGGGATCGGCGGCGTCGAAGCCGAGCACGCAGACGGACGCGCCGGCGCGGAGTTCGGCCAGCATCGCCTCCAGCGTCTCGGGTCGGATGAAGGGCGTGTCGCCGTAGAGGATGAGAACGTCGCCGTCGAAGCCGTCGAGCGCGGGCAGGGCCATGAGAACCGCGTGGCCGGTGCCGAGCTGCGCCTCCTGTCGGATCGTGACGGCGTCCCCGTCGATGTCGCGGACGGCCCGGTCGACGGCCTCGGCGCCATGGCCGGTGACGACGACGCGGCGATCGGGGTCGAGGCTGTCGGCGGCGGCCATCGCGTGCTCGATGAGCGGCGCGCCGGCCAGCCGGTGGAGCACCTTCGGCAGGTCCGACCGCATGCGGCTTCCCTGGCCGGCGGCGAGCAGGATCGTGGCGATCGGCATGGGGGCGGGCTCCTTGGGCGGCTGCGCGGGTTCTAACAGCGCGCCTCGCGGGGGAAAAGGCCGCAGATGCCGGGTTTGCGTTCGGTTTCGCGGATGCGTTAACAGGGGCGCAACGGAACACGGGAGAAGCGGCATGCGCGTTGCGGTTTTCGATCTGGACGGAACGCTGGCGGATACGGCCGCGGACCTTCTGGCGGCGGCCAACGTCGCGTTGGAGCGGGGCGGCAGGGACGCGCGTCTTCTCGCGGGCCGCGACAGCGCCACCGCCTTCGCGGGCGGGCGGGCGATGCTGCGCGAGGGTCTCGGGCGTGACGGTGCGGCCTGGGACGAGGCGGATGTCGACAGGCTTTATCCGGTGCTGCTGGAGGCCTACGGCGCGGCCATCGACACGCATACGCGGCTTTATGACGGGACCGAGGAGGCGCTGGATCGGATCGCGCGCGCGGGATGGGGGCTGGCGGTCTGCACGAACAAGCCGGAGGCGCTGGCGGAGACGCTCTTGACGCGGCTCGGGATCCGGTCGCGCTTTTCGGCCATGTTGGGCGCGGACAGCCTCGCGT
>CAVORV010000075.1:0-18114 GCA_963698685.1 uncultured Alphaproteobacteria bacterium | reverse complement strand
GCGCCGGGCCTCGGACCACGCCGCGAACCCGAGGCGCTCACGCTCCGCCTCGGCATGGATGGCGAGCTTTTCGAGAAGCAGCTTCTCCATCAGCTCGGCATCGGCCAGCGTCGAATCCTCCTCGATCAGATCCGCGACGATCTCGCCGCCGGCGGCCTTGTACTCGTCCAGAACGTAGCGCGCGAGGTCGTCTCCGAGCCGCGTGCCGCGCGCCTCGAGGCGGTCGCGGACGGTCCACGCCTGCATGTGCTGGCCGCTCAGCGCGTCGAAGGTCGCCTTCTGCACGTTCCGGTCGGAATTGCCCGCGAAGGCTTTCATCGTGTCCAGATTGATCCGCCTGTCGCGCGCGGCCTGTCTGATGTCGGGGTGGATGCGGCCGAACCGGAGACGCTCGACGACGCGGCGGCGATCGACGCCGAAGGTGCGCGCGATGCTGTCCGGATCGTGGCCGCCGACCTCCATCATGCGCGCGAAAGCCTCGTACTCGTCGATGGGATTCCATTGGCTTCTGCGTGAGGTTTTCGGCCAGCGTGATCGCGGTGGCGGCGGCGATATCCTCGGCCATCACGCGGCACATGATTTTGGTCCGGAGCGTCCATCCCTTCGCCGCTTTGTCCTCGGCCAGACGCCGCAGCGCCGCGAGCCGACGCCCGCCGGCGAGCACGCCCCACTTCCTCCCGGTCTTCTGGACGATGAGCGGGTTGAGGAGCCCGAGAGTCCGGATGGACGCGGCGAGATCGGCGATGTCGTCGCTCTCGCAGGCGTCCGGTGAATTGGTTCTGGCGTTCAGCTCGTGCGGCGTCAGATCGTTCAGCGCCACGTCGATCGCGGTGAGGTCGGGGGTCATGTCGATGTCTCCGGATGTCTCTCATGGCCGGATTGGCCACACCCGAAAAAAAAGCCCCCTCTCCACTCCGGGATCGGGGGCTTCTCCGTCGGTCGCGACGAGCGATCGGCGCGCCGCGTCACCAGTCGGCGGGAAACAGGATCGTCAGGACGCGGGCGGTCCGAGCCGGATCGGAGGGGTCTTCGGAGCCGTATCCGTAACTCCGGTCGTAGGCGTCGATCTTCCACCAGACTTTCGTTTCGCCGATGCGGATCGATCCGAAATCATGGTGCCCGTCCGGATCGTCGTCCTCCGAGAAATCGGAAAAGAACCCGACCGCGCGCCGGCAGGTGTCCACGAAGAGATCCCTTTTTTGCCACGGCGGCCGTGCAGACCAGTTTTCCCTCGAGCCGTCGGCAGGCGTCGGATAGGGAGAGCCGAGACAGACATGGCGACTGAAGGCGTCGTGGCTGCGCTGAACGATCGCGGCGTCCGGTGCTTGGATGATGTCGTTCATGGTCTCTCTCCTCGTCGGGGACCACGACGAAAAGAGGCCGCCCCGATGTCTCGGAGCGGCCGCAGTGGTGGGGCGGGGTGTCGTCGAGGATCTCCCGCGCGGACCTCCGACCGACGCTCTTCGAGAAGGCGCGTGGTTTCGAGGACGGCTTCGATCGCGCCCTTCCTGGTCGTAGCGGGTCCGATCGCCTCCGCGATGTCGGCGTCCTCCCAGCACTCGACGATGAAATCCCATCCATCTGTCTGGTAGTTCTCCAATGCGTGCGCGCGCACGGCGGCGACGAGTTCCGAAACGGTATCGCTCATGGTCTCTCTCCTTGTCGTCCGGGACCAACACGCCGAAAGGCAGCCTTTTCTCTCTCGATGCGGTGACTTCCCGCTCACGGCACCCGGTCGAGGATGGTGCGCACGGCTCCATTCCGGGTTTTCCGTCTGAAACGCCGGAGCGTGCCGGTCAGGCCGCTGCGGCGTCGGCCTGTCGGAGCGCGCCTTTCTCGGCCGCGTCGACCAGGTAGTCGACGGCCCGCTGGGCGTGGGCGGCGGCTTTGAACAGGAACCGCTGGTCGCCGCGAAGCGTCTTCAACCACGATTCGATATATGCGGCATGGTTGTCGATGTGATCCGCGACGAATCCCTTCCGCTGTCCAAATAATGCTGCGGCTATTTCCGCCACCAGCTCTTCTTGCGAATAGGCCGTATTGCCAAAACTGGATACGCCGAAGCTTCTATTCAGCCGATCTTCTGATTTTGTCCAGTGAACATGCTCGTGGAAGAGTGTCGAGTACATCAGAGGCGCGGTCTCGAAGCGTTCAAGCGGCGGCATCAGGATGCGGTCGAGCGAGGGGACGTAGCAGGCGCGGTTCCCGGCGAAAACGACATCCGCGCCGATCGCGTCGAAAAAACGCCTCGAGTGCCGGGATCGGCTCAGGGCCGGCCGATATCGGCTCTTCGGGCTTTGGATGCCACTCGGGGTCGAGACCGTCGATCTGCTCGACGTTGAACACGCGGTAGTTCTTGAGAAGCGGTAGCCGGTGGCGGTTTCGCTCTCGTCGGCGCCGTCCGTGCCGCCTTCCGATCGGTCCTCTTTCCGGCTAGTGCCGTAAAAGACGACGACGCTGGATTTCTCCCCCTTCTGGGACGCAGGCTCCGAGCGATCTGGCCTGCTGGAACGTCATCCAGGCGGCGGCGCTGTAGCCGTTCACGGCCGCCCGAAGGCCGAGAAGGAACGCGTTGATGCCTTTGTACGGTTCTCCGTTGTTGCGCAGGGGCACGCCGCCGCCCGCGATCTTCCAAGGTCGCCTCCAAGGCATCGTGCCGTTTTCGAGAAGAGCGATGATCTCGTCGGTGATCGCCTGTGCCGCGTCAAATCTTTCCTCGGTCCGTGCCATTGGTCGCGCCTTTCTTCCATGGTGAATGACACCCGGAAAAAAAGCCCGCTTTTCCCTCTCGTTCGGCGCGGTGGCCGCGAGATTCTCAGGCTGGCGGCGTCAGGACCGTCCGGAGGACCTTGGCGGGGCCTCGAGGTAACGTGTGGCCGTGTCGAGACTCTCCAGGTAGCGGTGCCGCCGCCTGGCCCGACGTGCGACAGAGTGAAAGAACGCGCTTTCCTGTTCGGTCGACCGGGGATTCGGCCCGTCGCGTCGCGATGGCCTCGGCGGTCGATCCGAGGTCCCATGCCATCTGGTCGGCCAGACGCCGGATCTCCTCGCGCCGCTCGAGCGCCGCCCTCAATAGGCCGATCATGCTGAAATCCCCCCGGTTCCGCATCATCGGTATCCGGGCCTGCGAGGCGGGCGCAATCAACCTGACGAGATCAGGTTAACGCGTCGGCCCGTCACGCGGCCGATCGGCCGCGCAAGTCTCGCCGGGGATGGGGTTCATTGCGGGACGGTGCAAATCCTACGGCAAGGCATCTGTCGACAGATGTCGGGGCATCCGTTTGTGCCGGGTTGTTTAGGGGATGAGAAAAGATACGAAGAGAACGATGCGGGCGACTCGGGTCTTACCTGTTTGCAAGTCTTCTTTTGCGACAGCCGACCTTCGCCGCTGCGTGGTTGGAGGTCGGCAGTGTGGGACCAAACGGTCGTTCGCTTCTGCCCGTCCAGCCTTCTGTTAACGGCGCTATGTCGACATTCACAGACTGATAAAATCGTGCGCCGCATTGCTTTCGCAGCGTGACAGGATTGTGCGCCGCGTTGCTCCGAAGCAGCCGTTCGCGAACGACCGACATTCGAACCGTTGAAGGTTCAGCTGCGCGAACCACGCCGCCATGAATGCGGTGACGGATCTCCGGAAGCCGCCGGAAGCATCAGTCGACGATGCGCAGCGTCGTCTCCGCATTAAAAAGAAGCGCGCGGGCGGGATCCGCCGCGAGGCGGATCGTCTCGCCAGGCCGGGCCGAGATCCGCTCGCGCATGACGGCGGTGACGCGCGATTGGCCGATCATGGCGATGACGTGCGTCTCGGCCCCGGTCGGTTCGATCGCCGTCAGCTTCGCGGGCAGACCCTCGTCGCCGGAGGCGAGCGAGAAGTGCTCGGGCCGGACGCCGTAGACGACCGGCGCGACGCCGGCCGCGCGCGCGGCGGCGGGGTCGACCGGCCAGCACAGGCCGTCCTCCGCGAGGAACACCGGTGCGCCTTCGCCCGAATCGACGCGTCCGGTGACGAAGTTGATGGCGGGAGAGCCGATGAAGCCAGCGACGAACATGTTCGCGGGGCGGTCGTAGAGCGTGAGAGGGTCGCCCGTCTGCTCGACGATTCCGCCGCGCATGGCGACGATGACGTCCGCCATCGTCATCGCCTCGATCTGGTCGTGGGTGACGTAGATCGTGGTCGAGCCGAGGCGCGCGTGAAGCTCCTTGAGTTCCGCGCGCATCTGGACGCGGAGTTTGGCGTCGAGATTCGACAGCGGCTCGTCGAAAAGGAACACCGCCGGGTCTCGCACGATCGCGCGGCCCATGGCGACACGCTGGCGCTGGCCGCCGGAAAGCTGCCGCGGGAGTCGGTCGAGATAGTCGGAAAGGCCGAGGATGCGCGCGGCCTCGTCGACCTTGCCGGCGATCTCGGCTTTGGAATGGCGCGCTAGGCGGAGCGAGAAGCCCATGTTCTCGGCGACGGACATGTGCGGGTAGAGCGCGTAGTTCTGGAACACCATTGCGATGTCGCGATGCTTGGGCTCCACGTCGTTGATGACGCGGCCGCCGATGCTGATTGTCCCGGAGTCGATATCCTCGAGCCCGGCGATCATGCGCAGGAGGGTGGACTTGCCGCAGCCCGAGGGACCGACAAGTACGGCGAACGCGCCATCGGGCACGTCGACGCTGACGTCGCGCATCACCTCGGTCGGGCCGTATGATTTGTGGACGTTGCGGATCTCTACCTTTGCCATGTCAGGCTCCATCTCGGGAGCCGAGCGCATCCGCGACACGGGCGGCGGCGAGCAGGCTGAGGCCGGTGTGATACCCGGGATCGAGGTCGGGCGTGGCGGGGACGTAATCGACAGGACCGTCCGGCGTGAGGCACTGGTAGGCGATGGGCGGATCGCCGCGCCAGTAGCGTTCAAGAAACCGTTCCTCGGCGGCTTTCCAGATCCGCAGCGCGTCGGCGCTTCCGGTTGCGGCATGGGCGAGGGAGGAGCTGCGGATCGTCTCGGGCAATGGCCACCAGGGACAGAAAGAGCTGAGCGGCCGCCCGGTGGCGGCGGAGACGAGGAGGCGGATGCCTGGGCCATCGAGGCCGCGGTCGAAGGAGGCGACCAGCACGCGCTCCAGCGTCCGGACGGTTTCGGGATCGCCGTCCCGGCCGAGATGGTCGAGCGCGAAGCCGACGAATTCGATGCCGTGGCCGACGTTGCACTCGTCCTGGCCCGGCACGTTGCGCAGGAGGCCCGATGCGGGGTCGAGATGGCGTGACAGGATATGGTCGATGAAGCGGTCGGCATACGCCGCCGCGTCGGCGCGGCCGATGCGGTGGAGCATACCGGCGGCGCCGAGAAGGATCATGCGCGGGCCGAAATCGTCCGGCTCCGCCCGAGCTATTCCGGGCGACAGCGGAACCTTTTCCGCCATTTGGAAACGCCCGTCCTCGATCGCCTCGATCACTCGGACCAGCGCGGCGAGCTGCCGGGGGAGGTCTGCCGGCGCATAGCGCGCGGCCCCTGCGATCAGGCCCTTGGCGAAGAAGGCGTTGGAATAGGTGAAGACCTCGCCGTTCGGCACCTGCGGCTCGAGCGGTCCGTCGTCGGGGCCGCAGACCGGGTGCATGTACCGATCGTAGCGGAAATAGCCGTGGCCGTCTCGCGTCTGGAGCGCGTCGAGCGCGGCGTAGAGTGTTTTGCCCGTGTCGTCGAGCGCGGCGGTTAGATCCGGGTCCGTCGGCGCGAAGGCCTCGGCGTGGGTCGCGAGCGATTCGAGACCGCGGCCTTGGATCCAGCCGTAGGTCCAGTCGGGGCCGCGCCATCCATCAGAAGCGTCGTAGTCCTCCAGCGTGACCGGGTTGAGTTTGGTGTCGAGATACGTGCCGTGCAGCCTGGGACGCGCGAGCATCCAGCGCAGCGAGGCGGCGTTCATCGCCATGTAACGGGAGGCGGCCGTCTCAACGAAGCCGGTCATTCCTTCAGTCCCGTGCTGGCGACGCCTTGGACGAAGTTGCGTCGGAGAAGGATGAAGATCGAGACCGATGGGACCAGCACCAGCGCCGAGGCGGCGCTGAGGCGACCGAGATCCACGGTGAAACCGGTCTGGAAGAGCGCGAGGCCGACCTCGATCGTGTAGCTCTGCTTCGTCGTCGCGACGATGATCGGCCAGGCGAATGCGGTCCATGCCTGGAAGAACGCCAGCACGAAGAGAGCCCCGAGCGCGCCGCGCAGGAGCGGCAGCACGATCCGCGCGAAGATCCAGATCTCGCCGGCGCCGTCGATCCGCGCGGCCTCGAGAAGCTCGTCGGGAATCGAGTGGATCACGTTCTGGCGGATCAGAAAGATGCCGAAGCTCATCACGAGATAGCCGAGCAGAAGACCACCGAGCGAATTGAGCAGTCCCAGCGACTGCGCCTGGAAATAGAGCGGGATCATGTAGACCTCGAACGGCACGATCGCGGTGGCGAGTATCACGGCGAACAGGACGCTCATGGTCCGCGAGGGGAACTTCGCCATGAGATAACCGGCGATGGCGGACGTGATCGAAATCGCCAGAGCGGACAGCAGGGCGAAGGCGAGCGAGTTGAAAATCCAACGCAGGAGCGGCGTGTCCGTCAGCACGGCGGTAAAGTTGGCGAGCGTCGGGTCGTTCGGAATGAGGGTCGGCGGCCAAGCCAGCATCTCGGCGGGCGTCTTGAACGCGTTGGCGATCAACAGGAGAAGGGGCAGGATCATGAAGAGGCCGAACAGCACGAGCACGACGTCGATGGCTCGGTCTGTCAGCGATGTCCGCTTCGGCGGGTTCCGGTCGGGCCTCGCGTCGACCGCGGCCGCCAGATCGTCTGGCGGGATCACATGCGTTTCGGTGGTCATGCCGCGCCCCTGCGCTCGCGCAGCAGCCGGAACTGGATCAGGGTCAGGAAGAGAACGATCAGAAGCAGGATCACGGCCTCTGCGGCGGCGTATCCGACGCGGTAGTTGCGAAAGGCGTTCTCGAGCATGTCGAGCACGATCACCCGTACCTGACGTCCCGGCGCGCCCTGGGCGTCGGAGGCGAGCACGTAGACCTGGGCGTAGACGTTGAAGGCCGAGACAAGCGTGATCACCGAGACGTAGAGCGTGATCGGCTTGAGCATCGGGATCGACAGGAAGCGGAAGGATTGCAGGCCCGAGGCGCCGTCGAGCTTGGCCGCCTCGTAGAGCGAGTGAGGCAGGTTCTTGAAGCCCACGAGATAGATCAGCACGCAGTAGCCGAGCGCCTGCCACGAACAGAGAACGATGACGCAGACCAGTGACAGGACCGGATCGAAGAGCCAGGATTTCGGCTCGACCCCGAACACGGACAGGAGCGCGTTGAGCGGGCCGAGCTGGGCGTCGAAGATCCATTTCCACGCCATCGCGGCGGGCACGAGCGAGACGACGTGCGGGATGAAGACGGTGGTCTCGTAGAAGCCCGCGAAACGCGACCGGGTCCGGTGGAAGATCAGCGCGGCCAGCACGAGCGACAGCGGCACCGTTATGATCAGGACGCCGAAGGCGATGATCGAGGTGTTGAAAAGCGCCTCGCGGAACAGTGGGTCTCCGGCGAGTTCGCGGAAGTTCGACAGACCGATGAACGGTTTGTTCTTGGAGAGTATGTCCCACTTGTGGACGCTGAGGCGCAGGATCTCGGTGATCGGAAAGACGCGGACATAGGCGAAGATCGCGAGCACCGGCAGGATCGCCACGACCGAGAAAATCCATCTGCGACGTCTGAGCATTCGGGTCCTTCAGGTGGCGGTCGCGGGCGGTCCTTCGCGAGAAGGGATCGCGCCCGCGACGGGGCCGGTTCGGAATCCGGCGATCGTCATTCGGCCAGAAGGCCCTCTCGCTCTAGGATGCCGTCGATCTCGGCGGCCGCCTCCGCGAGGACGGCGTCGATCGCGGCGTCGTCCCCGGCCAGGGAGGGGTCGGCGAAGGCGCGTTCAAGCTGCGCGGCGAAGCGAGCCATGATCTCTTCGACCGGGCCAACGTTCGGGTTCGTGAAGAAGCCGTAGTCGTCAGGATACTGCACATAGGCCTCGAAGGCCGGCGTCTTCTCGATGATCGGCGCGTAGTCGAGCCCGAGGCGGTTGGGCAGCCAGCCGACGTTCTCGAGCAGCCAGAGAAGGTTGTCCGGCTCTTGGGTCGCCATGACGAAGTCCCAGGCGGCCGCCTCCGCCTCGTCCTCGCCGGTCACGTAGAGGTTCACCTGCGAGACGATCGATCCAACGGGCAGCGTCGCGGTCGCGTAGTTGAGATCCGGCGCCTTCGCGGCGATGTCTCCAATCACCCAGGATTCGCGGATGAACATCGCCGTCTGTCCGCGCTCGAAGGCCTCGGCGTCGGCGGGCATGTCCGCGGCGACCGTCTTGGTCGTATAGAGGTTATGGAGATACTGCTTGAGCGTCTCGCGTCCCGCCTCGTTCGCGAAGGCGGCACGCCATTTGCCGTCCTCGGTCCGCTCGAGGAACTCGCCGCCGTGCTGGAACATGTTGATGTTGAATTTCTCGGTGATCCCGGCGCCGCCGCCCGAGAGGCGCAGCGACCAGCCCGAGACGGTCGGCTTGCCGGACGCGTCGCGCTGTGTGAGCGCCTCTGCGTAAGTGTCGTAGTCGGCCATGGTGGTCGGCGGCCCGTCGAGGCCGGCCGCGGCGAACATGTCGGTATTGTAATAGAGCGCGCTCTGGCCGCGGAAAAGCGGCATGCCGTAGACCGTGCCGCCGAAGCTGGCTCCGTCTTCGAAGAAGGCGCCGAAATTGGCATCGTCGGTGACGAAGGCGGCGACCTCATCGGGTGCGATGTTGTAGAGATCGTTCTCAAGATACCGCGGCGCCAGCGCGCTCGCCATCTCGATGATTTCGGCCGCCTCGCCGGAGGTGAGGCCGAGAGCGACGCGCCGCTCGTGGTCGCGCAGGTTGATCGCCTCGACGGTGACGTTCAGGTCGGGATGGTCGGCCTTCATGCCTTCGGCGACGTGCGCGTAGAAGGGCTCAAGCTCGGGATAGCCGCTCCACACTCGGATGTCCTGCGCGGCGACGGAGGTCGCAGCCGCCACGAACGCCGCCACGGAGCCGCCCGCGACGAGAGCCACCATCTTCGATCTCGCGCGCGTCCGGTGAGGTTCGGTCATGATTCCATCTCCTTGGATTGATTGGGCTTGAAGAAAGAGTGGCGGATCGCAGACGTCATTGCAATGGCCGCCCGAGAAGCCCGATCGCGGCCGTCGCCAGGCGCTCGGCGGAACCGGGTGCGAAGGCGCCGGGCATCCCGAAGAAGCGGTGCGCCTCGTCGACCTCATATCCGCCGTAGGCATATTCTTCCGCCGGCGGAACGTAGCCGGGAACCGCGTCGGCATAGGCGAGAACGAAAGCCGGACCGTCTCCGCAGGCCGCCCGCAAGTCGAGGCCAGTGCGCGCGAAGATCTCGCCCGGCAGCGCCACGACGGGCACGCTGCCCCAGCGCAGGACCGAGACGCGGCCGGTCCAGCGGCCGGGCGACGTGTCCGCCACGCGTTCGGCCCAGCGGATCCAGTGGACGAGGATCGCGGCCCGCGTCGGAGAAGCAGTCGCGGCCTCGCTTCTCCAGCCGGCGGCGAGTGTTGCGAGGTCGCGTTCCCGGCGATCGAGGCCGAGCGTGACGCAAGCTTCATGGGCGGTGACCGGTCCGGCCACGGACGTCTCCCCGGCCGTCAGCGCCGCTTGGCCGATCCGCTCGCCGAGACGCTCTGCCGTCGCGAAGCTGCGTGCGTCGTCGGGCGCGAGCGACATCGAGGCCTGTGCGGTGTGGCCGGTGTTCGCGTCGCCGCAGCAGCCACTCAGGAAAACTCCGACGGCGCCGGGACAGGCGCGCTCGAGATGTCGGCGGACGTAGTGGGGATAATCCGCGGTGATCTCGCGGTTGTCCGGGCCGAGCACGACGGGATGGCAGGCGTAGGAGACGAGGATCGCCATGAGCCCGCCGTCGGCGTCCCTGATCCGCAGGACCGGAAGGGCGCGGTCGAGCGGCCCGTCGGCATGACGGCGGTTGCGCGCGACGTCGGGATCGGCGCCTGGGCCGACGGTGATCGTCGCGGGGCGGCGGTCGGCCAGCGCGGCGTCGATCGCCGCGACGCAGCCATCCTCGACCTTGCGCAGAAAGGCCGCGTCGGGTTCGCCGCCGAGTCGGCCCGGCACGCTGAACGGGGCGCCGTGGGTATGCGTGGCGGCGACGATCACGCGCTCGTCCGGCAGGGCGCAACGGGCGCGGATCCGGGCGGAGCTGTCCTCGTGGAACGCGATGACGTCCGCCGCGACGATCGCGGTGTCCTCGACCGCGACGGCCCGCGCGGTCAGGCGATCGTGCACGCCGGTTGCGGGCTCTTCTCGCGCGGCGAAACCGGCGAGGCGGAGGCCGGCGGACAGCATCGACGCGTCGGGCGTGATGTCCACGATCGCGACGCCGGCCCTGTAGGCGGTCACGCGGGTTCCCCGCCGAGCCATGCGCCGGTGACGGCGAGCGTGCGGTCGCCCGGGCTCCAGCCGAAGGTGATGATGTCCGCGGGGGCACCGACCTCAAGCACGCCGCGCCCGCCGATGATCCGGCCGGTATTGGCCGTCGCCAGACGCAGCGCTTCGGCCAAGGGCAGATCCGCCATGATCGCGGCGATGGCCACGTCGTCGTTCAGCGGCCGCGAGGCGCCGGCGAGATAGGGAGTTCCGGGCGTGCCGAGCCACCCGTCGGCGCGCAGTTCGACGCGGCCGCCGATGGGCGCGTCGTAGAGGCCCGGGGGCATGCCGCCGAGCGCCACGCAGTCGGAGACGAGGATCGCGCGCTCCGGTCCTTTGGCGCGCAGCATCGCCTTGAAGGCGTCCGCCGGCAGGTGATGGCCGTCGGCGATGAAGCTCGCGGTCAGACGGTCGTCTGCGAGCTGGGTCCAGATCAGGTTGGGATGTCGCGGCAGCATCGCCGAGGCGCCGTTGCCGAGATGCGTAGAGAGACGGGCGCCCGCGTCGACCGCCGCGCGGATCCGGTCGGCGTCGGCATCGGTATGACCGAGCGCGACTTGGACGCCTGAGGTGACCATCGCTTGGACGAAATCGGCGGCGGCGTCCCAATGCGGGGAGATCGTGATCATGCGGATCAGTCCGCCGCAGGCCGCCTGCCAACGCGCGACCTCGCTCGCGTCGGGCGGCCGGACATGTGCGGCGGGATGCGCGCCGCGCGGGCCGTCCGCCGGCGAGATGAACGGACCCTCGACATGGATGCCGGGGATCGAGCGGGCGACACGCGGATCGGTCCGGAGCGCCTCGGCGATGGCGGCGAGCGCGTCGGTCAGCGATTCTTCGGACGCGGTGATGAGCGTCGGGAGGAAGGTCGTGACGCCGCGCTCCCAAAGAAGGCGCGCAAGGTCGCCGACGCGGTCGGCGGTCAGGGCGCCGTCGTTGAGGTCGATGCCGCCGTAGCCATTCACCTGCAGGTCGATCAGACCGGCGGACACCCAGTCGGACGGCGCCTCGGCGCGATCGGCGATCGCGGTCACGAGGCCGTCCGCGAAGCTGATCTCCACGCCCTTGCCCGACGCCGGATCGCGGCCCCGGACGTGGCCCGGCTGGCTCACAGCTTTCGGACCCGGTCGCGGAAGCGGGCGAGGAAGCGCGCGTTCGCCTCGTCGCCGCCGGGCGCGTTGCCGCTGCGCCAGACCGGCGGCTCGATCCCCCGCGCGGCGAGATCGGCGACGGTGCGGATCACGAGGCAGTTGAGCGCGAAGGCGTTGGCGAAGGTCGAGACCGCGCCGATCGCCTCGCCGACGCCATCGACTGTGACCAGCGCGTCGCCGATCGGAACCTTGCAGTCGATGGCGATGTCGACGAGATCGTGCAGGTTGCCGCCGGTCGGATGGCGCGCGGGATGGTCGGGCGCGGTGGTCTCGGCATGGCTCCGGCCGCTGACGCCGATCAGGGCGACGCCGCGCGCGCGGGCTTCGATGGCCGCGTCGATGAGGGCGGCGTTGATGCCGTAGGCGTTGACGAGGATCAGAAGGTCGCCCTCGCCGAGCCGGGCGTCGGCGATCACGTTGCGGCCGTATCCCGGCAGACGCTCCATCGCCATCGAGCGCAGGGCTCCGTTCGACAGGAGCGTACCCTCGTCAAGGATCGCGCTCACATGCATCAGGCCGCCGGCGCGGAAGAATATTTCCTGAGCCGCGAGATTGGAATGTCCGCCGGGCCCGTAGACATGCACGAGCCGGTTGGCGGCGATCTGGTCGGCGACACGCGCGGCGGCGCTGGCCAGAGACCCGGATTCCTCGTCGAGGATGCGTCGCATGAGATCGGTGACCTGCTCGAAATAGCCGGTGCAGAGCGCGCCCGGATCCGGGACCGGATCAGACATCGGGGTCCGAGGCCGGCTCGAGATAGAGGATGCAGGCGGGATGCGTGCGCAGGGCCGAGGCGGGACACGCGCCGGTCACTGGACCGTGTAGGGTCGCGTGGACCGCGTCGCGTTTGGCCACCGTGGGAACGATGCAGAAAAGTCTCGCGGCGCGCAGCATCCGGGGCACGGTGAGCGTCACAGCCTGCGCCGGCACGTCGTCGAAAGTCTCGAACGCGCCGTCGTCCACCTGCTGCTGCCGGCACATGCGGTCGAGCTCTACCACGCGCACGTCAAGCGGATCGTCGAGATCGGCGGGAGGGTCGTTGAATGCGATGTGGCCGTTCACGCCAATCCCGAGCACGACGATGTCGATCGGCGCGGCGTCGAGCAGAGCGCCGTAGTCCCGCGCGATCGTTTCGGGATCGCCCTCGGCCGCCATGCGGTGGACGGCCCCGAAAGGAACCCGCGAAAACAGGTGCGCGTCGAGCCAGTTGGCGAAACGCTGCGGCGCGGTCGGCGGCAAGCCGATGTAGTCGTCCATGTGAAAAGCCGTGATGCGTGCCCAGTCGATGTCCGGTGACGCCACGAGGGCGTCGAGCGTGTCGGCCTGGCTCGGCGCGGCGCCGAACACCATTCGCAGCCCGTCCTGCGCCGCGAGGCGCGACCGCATTTCGTCGGCGATAGCCCCGGCCGCCGTCGACGCCATCGCGGCGCGGTCGGACAGGCTCTCGACCCTGAGCCGATCCACGCGTCGAGTCTTCCCGGTCATTGCACTCCCCGTTTACCCGCCTCGACACGCCATGAATGGTGGGCGAGATTTGAGTATGACTATCGAGCGCGGATTCGGGCCCGTCAACGGATCATCGGTAGACCTTCTCTATCCGCACGGGCGCGCGATCCGGACGGCTCTCGCGATACGCTTCGAGTTCCTCTTCATTGCGCGAAAGACGGCCGTGATGGCGCAGGCCGCCATGCGAAATGTTGAAGCTCATCGCCACCTCGTCGCCCGCCTCGACCCAATGCGGCGTCAGCAGCACGTTCCAGAGCATCTCGCCTGGACGCATGTCGTAGCAGAGCGCGTCCTCCTCGCGGATGCCGGGCGGTTTTGCGCAGGCCTTGGGGTCGTAGGAGAGCCGCGACGCCCGGTCGGCCCATCGGTCGGGATCGCGCAGACCGCAGAAACGTTTGACGCCGTGGATCTGCCAGGCCAGCACGTGGCTGAGATCCATGTGATAGTTGGTGGCGCAGCCTCCGCCGCTCAGAAACGCGATCGGATAGCACCGCTCCATCGTGAAGCCGGCACGACCCAGAGCGGCGCGCCAGGGATCGAGAACCCGCGCGCCGAACCCGTCGAGGCATTTCTTGGGCGCGTCGAAGCGCGCGAGATCGAAATGCGCAAGCGAGAACGGCATCTCCATGACCGTCTCCATCGGCAGAGCGCGGAATGCGTCGATCGCGAGCGGCGTCAGATCCAGACGGTCTCCGCGGGCTCCAGGCCGAAGCACGACCGCCTCGTCGCGCCGGAACTCCTCGATGGCGCGTTCAAGTGGCGGTGGTGCCCAGTCGAACTCGACCATCCCGGCGGCCAGACGAAAATTGAGCGGCCCGTCCCAGTGGCGAGCGAATTCGTCGAAGTCCGAAATTTTTCCGTGCATATCGGCCTCATCCACGCGGCACCAGTAATCGGTTCCCCAGATCCTGCGTCGCGCGAGGATCGCGTGTCAGCGCGGATTTGGCAACTGACCAGCGTCATCTGCTCTCTGCGTTGACAATGGACGTAGTCTCTGGCCGTTGTCCGAGAAGGGCTTGCACTCGCTCGACGCCCTATGAAAAAAGTCTGATGTCGCTGTAAGCGGCGCGCCTGCTTACTCGAAAACGCCCTTCCGGCTCACATGCCCCGCGCAGTCCGCTTGCCGCCCGCCCTGTCGAATGCAGAGCCTCCGCTGCAGGTCTTGAGAGGGCTCGAAGGGGACCACCGCACTGCTGAACAGATGTCCGAATTCGCGGCCAGCTGAATGTCCGCTTTCTTGAGCAGGGGCCCGTCAGGCTCGCACTCGCAGCGGATGTCAGCAGTCCGCCCCTTCTGCCGCCGCCGCGATCGGCCCGGACCGGCCCTTCGCGGCACGTCACGATGCTGCGCCGCGGTTCCCCGAATCTGCCGTTCATGCGCGGCGCAGCAATCCAACCCTTGTCAGTCATGACGCGTCGAGTTCAAGCCCCGCCATGCAGGCCTGCGCCAGATCCCGGTCGGGCGCCTCGGAGCCGGGTACGGTCGCCCAGCCTGCATCCATGACGGCATCCCGCTGCCTGTAGCTCGTGGCTTCGCGGATGGTCGCCATCTTCGCGACGCGGTCGGCGTCGGTGCGGGACATGTCGAGGCAGACCGGAAGCAGCGCCGCGATGACGTCATCATGGGCCATAACGCTCGCCATCTTGTTCGCCCCGCCGTTCGTCTGCCAGCCGCCCCAGGAAAATCCGACCACGCAGGCGGCGACGGCGCCGATCAGGGCACCATAGATGCCGGGTTTCAGCCATTCTGGAATGTTCATCACAAGTCCTCCTGCGGGGAAAGCGCCGCATCGCTGCCGATGATCCCATCGGCGGATGTCCTGTCGCGGCCGAGCGCCGCTTCCAGATCTCTCTCGGTCGTTCGTCGCATTTCCGTTCGGCCGGCGAACCCCGCCGCTCCGCGGACCATCAGACGGGTCGCGGTCCTTCGGTAGGCCTCGAAGCTGTGCCCTTGGAGAAGCTCCTCCTCCACGACGACCTCGTACGCGCCTGCGGGCAGCTCGTCCGGATAGCCCGACAGCGTGAACGAATTCAGGAACGTCACCACCGAAGTGGATGACCGCGTGTTCATCTCCGGCTCTCCGATGTTTCAGACGCGCAGGATCTGCGCCAAGCAAAGCGGATCGCACGTCGAATTGGCCACGATCATTTCGGGCCCAGAATAAACCGTACGGCGCCTGGTCGTAAACGAAGCTGATCTGTATCAGTCATTGGCAGTTTATTTCGCGGGTTGATTGCGATCACGCGGCGTCAGTTGGGGGCGCCAGGGAATGCTGACGCGCGACTCCGCTGATCTGCATCAGGGCGTGAGGCTTTCGGAGCTGTAGGATGAAGGCGACCCGAGTGCGTCTGATCCGCCTGGTCGGAAAGAGCCGATCAGGTTCGGCGGGTCTCATCCGCGGACAGGCGCACCACGAAAACAGGAGATCAATATGACTGGAGTTGACGTTCTCCACCCTCACGGAAACGGCTTCGATCCGTTTCTGCAGGCCGCCGTCGGTGAAGACCGGAACGGGCAGGTCGTGACGGTCCTCTCGATGCTCGCGAGGCTCGGCCTTGATCCTTGGAGCGAGGCGTCGGATCTCGCCTCCCTGTCTCGCGCCGCCGCGGGCGCGCGGCTGGACAAGCTGCTTTCCAGCTTCCGGGATGTGCCGGCGCTCGGTCTCGACCACGGTGCGATCGCGCGACGTCTGACCGACCTTCTTCCCGTCCGTTCGCTGCCGCGCACGTCCGAGGCGATCGGTTCATCGGCCTCCTTGGGGCCGACGATTGTTGGCGTGCCGGTTCTCGCCATTCTCCTGGTCCTTCTGGTCCTCGCGCAGGTCTTCCAATTTGGCGCCTCGGGTCCGGGGCCGTGACAGTCGTCGAGCCCAAAGGCATCGCCCGGTCCGGAGACGGAGCGCCATGACGGCGATCCCATCGCGTCCATATGTGGAGCGGAGGCCGCCACCCCGATGCGAAGGAGGCTAACCTGCGTCAGTGCGGAGGACGGACGGTTCGGCGAGGGTGCGGCGTCTCCACCGAATCTTTCGGCGGAGACGGATCTGCTGAATGCTGCTGAAGCGTGCGGGCCTTACAAGGTCGCCAGAGTGTGTGTCGCCCGCGCGCGTCACATTCCGGCGACGTCCATGAATGGACGACCGGAAACGGAAACATGACCGGCCGCAAGCGAGCCTCGACGGCCTGTTCGCAGGGACTTCGCGGCCACTCAGTGGAGCATTAAACAAGGGGAAGAGGCATGACGGATCGCAACGCACACGTCGAAAAGATGAAGGCCAAAATCGACGAATGGACGGCCGAGATCGAAAAAATGCAGGCCAAGGCGAAGGGAGCCCAGGCCGACGCTCAGATCGGATACGAAAAGCAGCTCGACGAGATGCGCAGGATGCGCGACGAGGCCCAAGCCAAGATGAAGGAAGCCCGGAATGCCAGCGACGGCGCCTGGGATGACATGCGCGGCGGTTTTCAGGGAGCCTGGGACGGCATCTCCAAGTCGATCCACGATGCGATGAAACGCTTCACCTGATCCAATCGCTGGACGGCGGCGATCGAGCCAGCCGGCGGCGGGGTCACGGCGTCGGCCATCCATTTTGCGAAGACCACCGACGTCCCGGGGCGGCGCGCGTCGTCCGTCGGACCTCAAATCGGGCCGGTCAGCCGCGACGGAATACGGCCGGTTCGGGCCGGTCAAACAAGGACGGGAGCCGAAATGAGTCGATTGACCCTGGGGGTCATCGGAACCTCCAGAAAAGCGGATGAGCGACGCGTTCCGATTCACCCGGATCACTTGTCCCGTCTGCCCGAAGAATATCGAAAGCGGCTGATCTTCGAGACGGGATACGGTTCGCCCTTTGGCGTCCCGGACTCGGAAATGGCTCTGCACACGGGTGGTGTCGCGGCGCGCGGCGAGCTTCTGGCGGCCTCGGGAACGTGATAATGGCGAAGCCGACATTGGCCGATCTGAAGGAACTTCGCGAGGGCGGGATCCTCTGGGGCTATCCCCATTGCGTCCAGCAGCGTGAGATCACCCAGACGGCGGTCGACCGCAGGCAGACCCTCATCGCCTTCGAGGACATGTTCGTCTGGAGCCCCTCGGGGCAGATCGGCCGCCATACGTTCTACAAGAACAACGAGATGGCGGGCTACTGCGCCGTTTTGCACGCTCTTCAATTAAAAGGGATCGACGGGCATTACGGCGATCAGCGCAAGGTGATCATATTCAGTTTCGGCGCGGTCAGCCGCGGGGCGATCTACGCGCTAAAGGCCCATGGTTTTCGGGACATCACCATCTGCATTCAGCGCCCCGATCACGAGGTCCGCGAAGAGGTCCTCAATTGCCCTACGTCCGTCTCCGCAAGGGCGGAAAAGGCGAGGCCCGCATGCTGGTGGTGGAGCATGACGGCAGCGAGAGGGCTTTGTCGAACTGATCGGCGAAGCGGGCATAATCATAAACGGCACTCTGCAGGAACCGGATCATCCTTTCGACTATGTGACCGAATCCAAAGAGCATGTCCGAGACCCCGGAAGCCTGATCATCGATGTCAGCTGCGATGAAGGCATGGGTTTCTATTTCGCCAAGCCCACCACGTTCCAGAAGCCGATGTTCAAAATCGGCGAGACGGATTACTACGCCGTCGATCACACCCCGAGCTATCTCTGGGAAAGCGCGTCCCGCTCGATCTCGGCAGCACTCATCGTGCATCTGCCGACGGTGGTCGAAGGGCGCGCCGCCTGGCAGAAGAGCGAGACCATTGGCCGGGCGGTGAACATCGATGGCGGCGTCATCGTCAAGCCGGAGATCCTGTCGTTTCAAAATCGGCAGCCGGATTATCCCCATGCGCCGCTAGCCCGCGTCGCGTGACTTGACGGGGGCCGCCGCGCGGAGACGGATCGCGAGGCGACCCGACGCTCCTGGCGGGGTCTCGCCTCTCATTTCAAAAGCGGTCCGGTCTGATCGAGATACACGGGATCGAAC
>CAVORV010000074.1:0-67794 GCA_963698685.1 uncultured Alphaproteobacteria bacterium | reverse complement strand
GGCAACCTGGTCTTCGGTCACCAGCTCCAGGCAGAAGCGGAACGCCTCAGCCGCCTCCGGGGTGTCGAGATAGCCCGCCACGTCGCGCCCATCCGGGCTGATGACGTCCGCGCCCAGGTTGAACGAGAAGGGCGACCACAGCATGCAGCCTTCGCCGCCCGCGATAGCGCCGACACCGTACTGGTCATTCTCGCGGTCGGTGAGCTGGTTGGCAATCTCGCGGTATTCGGCCACGGTCCAGCCTGCTTCGGGGTAGGGCACGCCCGCCGCGTCGAAGATGTCCTTATTGTACGCGATGAAGCCCGCGGAGGCCTCGCGCGGGACGCCGTAGTACCGTCCGTCGTACACGGTGCGCTGCTGGCCGATGGGGAACCAGCCCTGCCGGATTCACGCCCGACGCTTCCATGTACGGCGTCAGGTCTTCCAGGAAGCCCTGCAGCGCCACGTCGGCGGCGTAATAGGTCGTCCACACGTCGGGGCCTTCATTGCCCGCGATGGCCGTGGCGACCCGCGTGTTGAACGCCCGGCTGGGGAAGAGCGAGATCGCCACGCGGATGTTCGGGTTGGCCTCTTCGAAGGCGCGCGCCAGTTGGAAGTGCAGGTCGCGCGTGGCGGCTGTGTCCCGGCCACGTTCCGTGCTCCACCAGGTGATGGTCACGACCGGGTCATCCTGGGCCTGGATGGCGCCCAGCGGGACCAGCAGTGCCGCAATCACCAGGAAAATGATCCATGTGTGTTTCTTCATGTCGTGTGTCTCCTAAATCGTATCGTCAAGCAATCCGAAAGAGTGTCTTGCTGCCAGCGTTGTTTCGTTCGCCACACACCTCCTCTCGACGGGTTCGTGCTACCACGGCAGATGAATTCGTGAGGTTGCTCGTTATCCTTTCAAGCCTTCGACGGAGATGCCGCCAATTAACTGTTTCTGTGCAAAGAAGAACAGGATCAGCGGCGGGATCATCGCCAGGACGGACCCGGCCATAAGCAGGTTCCAGTTCGTTTCGCGCGCGCCCTGGAAGAAGCTGAGGCCGAGCGACACCGTGAACATGTTTGGATCGTTGAGGTAGATCAGCGGCTGGAGAAAGTCGTTCCACACGTCGATGAACGTGAAGACGACCACCAGCATCAACGCGGGGCGCGCCAGCGGCAGAATGATGCGCCAGAACACCGCGAAACGGCTGGCCCCGTCGATATACGCCGCCTCGTCCAGGTCGAACGGGATGCTCATCATGTACTGCCGCACCAGGAAGATCAGGAAGGGGCTGCCGGTGAAGGCGGGCAGGATCAGCGGCCAGTACGAGTTGATCATGCCCAGCTTGGAGAACATGATGAAGCGCGGCACCAGCGTCACCTGGTACGGGATCATCAGCGTGGAGAGCATCACCAGGAACAGGACGTTGCGCCCCGGAAAGCGCAGCCGCGCGAAACCATAGGCCACCAGTGTCACCGAGACGAGGTGGCCCGCGATATTGGCGAAGACCAGAAAGAACGTGTTGAGATAAAATCGGCCAAATGGCACTTCATCAAAGACTTTCGAAAAGTTGTCCCACTGGGCGGGTGCGGGCACCCATTCAGGCGGGATGGCGAAGGTCTGCTGCGGCGACTTCAGCGCGGTCGAGAACATCCAGTAGAGCGGGATCATGAACACCGCGGACAGCACCATCAGGACCGTGTAGCCGGAGACATTGTTGAACCGCTGCAGGCCGCGCAGCCCGAAGCGGGGCAGGTGGCGGGTGATTGTCATCATTTCGTCCTTTTCCGCTCAGCTTCGTAGTAGACCCAGTATTTCGAGCTGCGAAACACCAGCAGCGTGATGACCATGATGAACACGGTCAGGATCCAGGCCAACGCCGAGCCGTACCCCATGCGCATCGACTCGAACGAACGGTTGTAGATGTACAGCATGTAAAACAGGCCGGATTGAAGCGGGCCGCCGCTGCGCCCGGCGGCGATGAATGCCGGGGTGAACGTCTGGAACGTGCCGATCAGTCCCAGCACGAGCTGGAAGAAAATGGTGGGGCTTAGCATGGGCAGCGTGATCCGCACGAATTTTTGAACGCGGTTCGCGCCGTCTACCGAGGCCGCTTCGTACAACTGGTTGGGGATGTTCTGCAGCCCGGCCAGGTAGATCACCGCGCTGCCGCCGACCCCCCACAGCGACATCATGACAATGCTCGGCAGGACCCAGTCGGGATCGCTGAGCCAGCTTGGCCCGTTGACCCCCAGCCAGCCCAACATCGTGTTCAGCAGGCCATAGCGCGGGTTGAGCACCCACACCCACACCAGCGAGCTGGCGACCTTGGGCACGATATAGGGCATGTAGTACATCGTGCGAAAGAGGCCGATGCCCCGCAGTTTCTGGTTGAGGACGACGGCGATCACGATGCCGAAGATGACCTCCAGCGGCAGGTAGATCGCGGCGTACTTGAGCGTCACCATGACCGCTTTGCGGAAGAACGGATCCTGGGTGAAGATGCGCTCGTAGTTGTCCAGGCCCACCCATTGGGGCGTCCCGACGATGTTCCAGCGGGTGAAGCTCAGGGCGAACGACGCCAGGATCGGCCCCAGGAAGAACGCGAGAAAGCCGACGATCCACGGGGAAATGAACAAATACCCGGCAAGCGCCTCGCGCCGCTCGCTGGGCGATAGCTGCGTCCAACTGCGGCTTTGCGGAAGCGATTCCGCAGCGTCTCCATACGGGACTTCGACCGGATTGGCGACCTGGAAGGCTTGCGGGTCGGTCGCATCGCCCGTCATGACCACCTTCACCGCGCCGGTGTCGTCGGTCTCCGAGTGGAGGTCCGGGCGCGCGGCGACGATCCGGTCGTAGACCGCGACGGCGATGCGACGGCTCATGCAGACGATCATCGCCTTGCCGCCGTCCATCGCCTCCACCCGCGCGTCGAAGTCGTCGAAAATGTCGGCCACCACCGTATCGAGCCGACGATCGGCACCGACCAGAGCCTCCACACGCCCCCAGCGGCGCGCGGTCGCCTCCTTGGCGGTCTCGTCGATCGCCTCGGTGATCTCCTCGAACTCGCTGTCGATGAGGGCATCCATATCCGCCTCGACCTCGATCTTGGCCACCCGGGCTTCGTAGTAGATCGGCACCGTGGCGCCATCGCTCACCGCCTGGGCGATGTCGTAGATATCGATCTGCTCGCCGAACACGCCATAGGTGTTGGCGCCCACCAACTCGACCGGGGTTCCCGTGAAGCCGACGAACGTCGCCTCCGGCAAGGCCTTGCGCAGGTGATGCGCGAATCCGTAACGCATCTCACCGGTCTTCGCGTCCATTCTGGCCTCGAAGCCGTATTGCGACCGATGGGCCTCATCGACAAAGACGATGACATTGGAGCGATCGGTGAGCGTCGGGAACTCGGCCTCGCCGTCCTTCGGCTTGAATTTCTGGATCGTCGTGAAGATGACGCCGCCGACCTTGCGGCCGGCGAGCTTGACGCGCAGGTCGTCGAAGTCGGCCGCCTGTTCCGGCGTCTCACCGAAGAGGGCCGCACAGCGCGAGAACGTGGCGAAGAGCTGCTCGTCGAGATCGTTGCGGTCGGTGAGAACCACCAGCGTCGGGTTGGCGAACCCGGCTCATGCATCAACGCCCCGCCCAGGAACGCCATCAGGAGCGACTTGCCCGACCCTTGCGTGTGCCAGATCACCCCGCCGCGCCCGTCGCCCTCACGGGCCGCCAGAACCGACGCCACGCCCTTCCGGACCGCGTGGAACTGGTGGTAGCCCGCGATCTTCTTGACGGGCCCCTTGCCCTCGTCCTCGAAGACCACGAAGCGGCGCAGCATCGCGAGCAGGGTCTCGGGCGCGAGCAGCCCCTTGACCATCGTCTCGATGGCGAGCGCCGAGGTCTCCTCGACCAGCGTCTCGCCATCCACGGTCCGCCAGAGCATGTATCGGTCGAGATCGGCGGAGACCGAACCGTAGCGCGCCGTGATCCCGTCGGAGATCACCGACAGCAGGTTCGCGCGGAACAGCTCCGGCACATCCGCTTTGTAGGTCTCGATCTGGTTGAAGGCCGCCGGCAGGTCGGCTCCCTCGGTGCCTTTGAGCTCCACCACGACGAGCGGAAGCCCGTTCAGGAAAAGCACCACGTCCGGCAGGCGCGGGGTCTTGCCGACGATCTCAAACTGGTTGACCGCGAGCCAGTCGTTCCCGACGTTCTCCGAATCGACGAGCCGCGCCCGCGCGCTCACCGGCGTGCCTTCCACCCAATGCTCGATGGCGACGCCACCGACGAGCATCTCGTCGATGTCGCCGGTTCTCGGCGATCGGGTCGGCCGAAAGCGCGGCGTCGCTCACCTTCGTGATGACGTCCCGGACCGCGCCTTCCGGCAGCTCCGGGTTGAGGCGGGGCGACGGCGACGTGGAAACGCTTCGTCAGGATCGCGTCCCGAAAGCTCTGCCGCAGCCGCGCCGGCCGCCTCGGGCGACACCGCTGAGGCCGCGAGATAGGAGAAGCCCACATCCCAGCCACCATCCAGGACCCAGTCTTCGAGCTGCGCTTCCGAAACGAACGCCATCAGGCCACCTCGGCCACGGCGCGCTCCGCGTCCCGAACGCGGATCTCCACCAGACATGAGCTTTGGGAGAAGGGTGTCGCGGAGCGAGGCGAGGGCGGCGCTCTCTGCTTCATTCCGGCCAATCTTGGAGAGCAATGGTCCTGCGATACCTCTATAGGCGCTCATGACGGGCCCCGATGGAATGGTGATCAGCAGAGGGCGAAAGTTGGTTTTGCTGATCTCGTAACGTTGAGCCGTTGGCGTTGGCAATGATCACGTCCATATTCTCCTTGCACCAGAACAGAGTGTAGGAACTGGGCAGATCGGCGTTCTCGCGGATTGCAATGAAACCTTGGTTCACCGATACCGGCTTTTGTGCGATCGCAAGATAGCCGATCGGCGCGCGGGATGAGAGGAGCAGCGTTCCAACGGGGAGCTGCCGGGAGCTGATTTTAGTAACTCCGGCATCGGTAATGTGCCGTTCCGTTTTCATCAAGATTGGCGACCGAACGTTGGAAAGGTCGCGCGGCGTCGCCCACAAATGGATGCCACCATCCCAGTATTCTGGCTTTTTTGTGCTAGGAGTTGATCCGCCCACAATGTCCGCGACGCTTCCAGATCGGCACCGAATGCCACCCCTCCGGCAGCCCATCCTCCTCGAACGTGCTGGGAAATAGGTCGGCGGTGGCGGCATCCATATGAGCCGGCGTCAGTCCCGCCGCCTTGGCGTGGACAGGAGAGGTGGCTCGAGAAATCTGGACAGCTTCCGGGCTGCGGTTAAGTGGATCTCCGCTCTGGTTATGCCGCCGCCGGGATTGGCGTCGGCTGGTTGAGGTAGGCCTTGTCGGGTGTTCGCCCGCCAAGCGACGAATGGGGCCTCGTGCCATTGTAGAAGTCCAGATAGCGGCCGATCGAAGCGCGCGCCTCGGAGACGCTGTCATAGGCCCGCAGATAGACCTCCTCGTATTTGACCGTCCGCCACAGCCGCTCGACGAAGACATTGTCCCGCCACGCGCCTTTGCCGTCCATGCTGATCGCGATGCCTGGCATCCTTCAGCACCCTGATGAAGTCGATGCCGGTGAACTGCCTGCCCTGATCGGTGTTGAAGATCTCCGGCTTGCCGTGACGGGCGAGTGCCTCCTCCAGCGCCTCGACGCAGAAGTCCGCCTCCAGCGTGATCGACAGCCGCCACGACAGAACCCGGCGGCTGAACCAGTCGACCACCGCCGCCAGATAGACGAAGCCGCGCGCCATCGGGATGTAGGTGATGTCCATCGCCCAGACCTGGTTCGGCCGCGTCACCGCCAGCTTGCGCAGCAGATACGGGTAGACCTTGTGGCCCGGCGCCGGTTTCGACGTGTTGCGGACGGCGATAGAGCGCCTCGATCGCCCATCCGCTTCATCAGCGTCGCCACATGCGCCGGCCCACCTCTGAGCCCTCCGCGCGCAAAGCACCCTGCAGCATCCGGCTGCCGGCAAAGGGATACTCCAGATGCAACTCGTCGATCCGGCGCATGAGCGCGAGATCGGCGTCGCGAAACGGGCGCGGCAGGTAGTAGACGCTGCTCCGGCTGATCCCGAGCAGCCTTCGCCTGCCGCGCGACGCAGCTCGTGGTCGCGATCGATCATCGCTTTGCGCTCAGCAAAGACCGGCCTTGCTGAGCGCCCCGTCCAAAAAATCATTCTCCAGCGTCAGCTCGCCGATCTTCGCGTGCAGCGTCTTCACGTCGACCACCGGCGTCCTCGCTCGGCGCGTGCGTCGGCGCCAAACACATCCGCAGCGCCCTCCAGCAGCTGCGCGTTCCACTGCGTGATCTGATTGGGGTGAACGTCGAACTGCTCGGCCAACTCGGCCAGCGTCTTCTCGCCCTTGATGGCGGCCAGCGCCACCTTCGCCTTGAAGGCCGGGCTGTGGTTCCGGCGCGGTCGTCTGGTCATGGTCTCTCCTCGCTCCCGGCAATCATGCCGATCTGCGCGGAAATCCACTTATCGCCCTGTCCAGATTTCCCGAGCCACCTCTCGCCGCGCCGGTCGCGCAGGGCCACGCCTTTGGCCATGCCGTTCGACTTGTCCTTGGCGAGGATCCAGAGGCAGGCCGGGATCTGCGTGCCGAAGAAGAGTTGGCCCGGCAGGGCCACCATGCGTCGACCGCGTCCGCCTCGACCATCGCCCGGCGGATGTCGCCCTCGCCGACAGTCATCGACGACATCGAGCCGTTGGCGAGCACGACGCCCGCGACGCCCGAGGGTGTGAGGTGGTGGTGGATGTGCGAGAGCCAGGCGAAGTTGGCATTGCCGACCGGCGGCGCCCCGAACTTCCAGCGCACGTCCTCGCGCAGCGTCTCGCCGTCCCAGTCCGAGATGTTGAAGGGCGGGTTCGCCAGGATGTAGTCGAACCGCTCGTCCGGGAAGGCGTCGCTTTGAGTGTGCCCTCCTGGTTCCAGCGGATCTCGCCGAAGATCCCGCGGATCGCGAGGATCATGCGCGCGAGGCGGTACGTCGTGTGGTTGCGCTCCTGGCCATAGACCGAGATGTCGTTGGCGAGGCCCTGGTGATGGCCGATGAACCGCTCCGACTGGACGAAAGAATCCGCCGGTGCCGCAGCACGGATCGTAGACCCGGCCGTTGGTCGGCTCGATCATCTCGACCAGCGTCTCGACAATGGACTTTGGCGTGTAGAACTCGCCGCCGCGCTTGCCCTCCGACGAGGCGAACTCACCAATGCAGTATTCGTAGACCCGCCCGATCAGGTCGAAATCCGCGCGCGAGCCCTCAAAGGGCATGTTGGTAAATAGGTCGATCAGCCCGGAGACGATGCCGCGGTCGAGGCTCTCGCGGCCGAAGACCTTGGGCAGCGCCGCGCTCCTTAGCGCGGGTTGCTCTCCTCGATGGCCCTCATGGCGTCATCGACCTTCACGCCGATATCCGGGGCTTTCGAGATCGCCGAGAGGTGCGACCAGCGCGCGATGCTCGGCACCCAGAAGACACTCTCGGCGAGATACTCCTCGGGATCCTCCGGATCCGACAGAGGATCGTCCAACAGTTCCGCGCGACGCAGATCAAACGCCGCCGAAACATAGCGCAGGAACAGGAGCCCCAGGGCGACATGCTTGTATTCGCCGGCATCCATGGCGCCGCGCATCTTGTCCGCGGCCTCGAAGAGGGTTTTCTCGATATTCAAGGCACAATCCTATGGCTTTTCCTGCCGCTATGCGACCAGTCAACCAAGGAAATAGGCCAGAAACCGACGATCCGAAGCAATCAAAATCGTCCGTGTCTCTCAGAGGACGAACGCCACCGCCCGGGAAGGGGCGATGGCGTCGAGATCAGACTTGGAAGCTATGCGTTTTCTGCATGTCCTAAGGAGCGTAATGCGTCACCCGGAGAGGCGGCCGCTGGAGTTTCCTGCTGTTTGAGGACGCGCAGGTAAGGCTGGCGAGGGGCCCCTCGGGCGGGGCCCCCGCGACTATTCGTAGACCGGCTCGGCGCTGACGAGCTCGGGCCAGTCCGCCAGAACCGGACCGCCGAGGTTCTTGGCGGCGCCCATATGGCAGGTCGCGCAGTTGACCTTGGCCACGTCACCGAGAGGTCCGAGCCGTTCAGCCGGAGTCAGAGGCTGGGATGGCACAATGTACTCGTTGTTGATCTCCTGCGTCATGACCCGGCCGAGCTGGGCGACGCCCCAGGCCGGCGTGTAGCCTTCTGGATCGGCGGGAGACCGCGTGTTGTGGCAGTAGGTGCAATTGGCCCCGATGCTGTTGGCGAAGTGCATCATCAGCGCATAGGTCTGGTAGGTGTGGTAGATCGAAGCGTTCGAGCTGCCGTCCTCGTCGCGGGAGGAATAACCGTGGACGCCCACGAGCTGGTCCTCTTCGAGAAGGTAGGTCTGGATCGCGTCGACCGGAAGTGTCGTCGAATAGGTCGACGCCCGCGCCTGGTTCTGGAACATGGCGCTAGGCCCGGCCCAGGAATTCAGCGGCTCCGGCGAGAACCACGTGTTCTGCGGAACCTGCTCGCCCTGATGACAGGTGTAGCAGGTGACGCCGGCTTCGCCGTTGTGGCTGTCCCAGTTCTCGTTGAGGTTCCGGGTCATGTCGATGTGGAGCCGGGAGACCTCGGTCGCGTAGTTCTCCTCGCCCGAGAAGATCGTGTCGTTGCCCACCCATTCGCGCATCTGCGCGACGAGACGCTCGTAGTTCCGAACGGTCAGGTCGCCGAGCGGGGCCGAGTCGGGATAGACGTCCCGCGCGAGCGGCTCGCCCGGCTCGGGCGGGATCGGCGCGACCGGGGCCGCGACCGGGACGTTCCGGGCGGCGACAGCCTCGGTGTCCGAAACGAACTGCACCACTTCCATGCCGGTTCCGCGGAAGCCGGTCTGGACCCCCTCGACGGGCCAGATGCCGCCGAGGAGCCTGGGCACCGCCATGAAGGCGATCGCGGCGGTAAAGGCGACGATGCCGATCAGCGCGCCCCTGAAGAGAAGGCCGGTGATCTCGTCCCGGATCTGGTTGCGTGTCTTTTTCATGTTCAGCCTCCCGTCCCGGTGTAGCCGCCGAAGCCGAGCATCGCGGGATACTGGGGCGCGAAGTGGTGTTCCACCGCCCAGAGATACCAGTTGTCGACGACCGTTCCGGTGAGAAGGATCCCGATCCCGCCGGTGATCGGCGTGAGGATCGCGAACCACCAGATCCAGCGGTGGATGCCTTCGGCCGTCGCGTTGAAGCCCATCGTCCAGCGCCAGAACAGCGCGCCGCGCTCGTAGGCCGTGCCGCGATCGACGATCTGCTCGATCTCGCGGTCGCCGCCGAAGCGCGTGATCGCGAGGACCGTGGCGCCGTGCATCGCGAAGAGCATGGTCGCGCCGTAGAGGAACGTGATCGAGAGCGCGTGGAACGGATTGTAGAAGAGGTTGCCGTACCGGAGCGAGAAGGCGGTCGTCCAGTCGAGATGCGGGAAGATGCCGTAAGGCACCGCCTCGGACCACGACCCCATCAGGACCGGACGGATCAGGCCGAGCACGAGGAAGAGCCAGATCGCCGCGGCGAAAGCCCAGGCCACGTGATGCCCCATTCCGAGCGCGGTGGCGCGGGTGTAGGTGCGGATCCACCAGGTGCATACGGATATCAGAAGGAAGAACCCCGCGATGATGAACCAGCCGCCGTCATTGAGCGGCGGGATGCTCAGGCCGTAGGATTGCGAGGGCGGTTCGAGCGAGAGCCAGAAGAGCTGCCGGACGAACTGGGCCACGTTGAAATCGACCGAGGCCAGCATGTTGAGCCCGACGATGTTGAACCAGATGATGCCGGTCACGAGGCTGATCAGCCCCCAGGAACCGAGGTAGATCGGCCCGATCTGGGCGTTTCCGATCCATCCGAGCAGGTTGGAGAAGCCGCCGGCTCCGGTGCGGCCGAGTTCGGCCCCTCCCCCGGCGACGCCCAGTTCGGCCGGTCCTCGGACCTGGACCTGGGTGAAGATGTTCTGATATTCGGCCATAGTTCAGTTCCCCCAGATCGGAAGGTCAAGCCACCAGTTCCACCATTCGGGCCAGCCTTTGGTCCAGAGGGGTCCTGATATTATGATGCAGACCGCGCTCCAGAAGCCGGCGTTGAGCGCCAGCAGCAGACCGACGCGGTGTATGCCCAGCGTGCCGACCGAGTAGCCGATGAAGTCGCGGAAGAAGGTGTCCTCGTGATCCGGCGTCAGGATCTCTTTGCCCTTGGGCGGGTTGGTCGCGGAGAGCACCAGACCGCCGTGGAGCGAGAGGGCGAGCACCGTGGTGAAGAAGAACGTCACCGCCAGCATGTGCGCCGGATTGTAGTGGAAGTGGAGGTACTGGTAGCCGGTGTTCGACACCCAATCGAGATGGCTGAAGATGCCGTAGGGGAACGCGTGACCCCAGGCGCCCATCAGCATCGGGCGGAAGACCGTCAGCGTCGAATATGCGAAGATCGCCACTCCGAAGGCGATCGGCACATGGTAGCCGATGCCGAGCTTGCGGCAGATCTCGACCTCGCGCAGCGCCCACGCGATGAACGCGCCATGAGCGCAGACCGTGATGATCTGCCAGAGCCCGCCTTCGGCGAGCGGCGCCAGTCCCAGACCGTAGGATATGTCGGGCGGCGCGATGTTGATGAGCCAAGGGTTCCAGGTGTCTCCCAGAGCCGCGCCCCAGAAGATCAGCACCGTTCCCAGGGCGGCGAAGAAGATCGTGGCGACTCCGAAGAAGCCCACGAAGAACGGCCCGACCCAGAAATCGAAAAGATCGCCGCCGATGAGCGTCCCCCCGCGGACGCGATATTTCCGTTCGTAACTGAGCATCGCCATTCGTCTGTCTCCGCGTCAGGACCCGCATCCGGTTTCGGCCGGGCCTCAAATTGTTCGGGTGGTCTGCCGCGGGCGATCGCGCCGCCCGCGGCCTGCGCCTTCGAACGCTATTCCGCTGCGGAGACCGTCGGGCCGTACTTGACGGCGGCGGACTCGAGCCAGTTGTAACGCTCGGTGCTGAGCAGGACGAGATGGATCATCGCCGCCAGCAGGAAGAGGAAAACGCCCTGGGCGACGAAGACGCGCCGCGGGTCGAAAACCAGCCAGATTTTGTAAAACTTGCTCATTCTCTTGTTCTCCTCAGAACCAGGGGCGCCAGATGAAGACCGCGAGATGCGCTACGATCGCGACGGTTGCGAAGAGGTACAACCCGCTCATGTAGACGCTGTGCAGTTCCTGCGCCTGGTCATCGGTTAAGCCTGTGAAAGACAGGCCGGTATTTTCAGCCATAAGCAATCCTCCGGATCGGTCGACTGTTGCCGCAGGTTCCTCGCGGCCAGGTGACCGGACCGGATGAACCGGTCCGGATGGCGAAGCCGTCTTCTCAGACGGCGAAAATCTGCGGAGTGACGCGCTGGGCCATCGCCCAGGCCTCCGCCATGAAGAAGCGCCGCGACTGGCTGGACCGGTTCGGCAGAAGCGAACGGATCAGCGCGGTCGGGATCGAGATCAGCAGGATCAACGAGAAGTAGAGCGCGTATTCCGCCCGCCCCGCATGCCGGTGCCCGTGCGGGTGATGGGTGTCTGCGTTCATCATGTCGGTTCTCCCTTTGAAACCGTGACTTTTGGACGTTCGTTCGTGGAGCCTGGTGACAGGCTGGCGACGGTGGCGCGTTCGACGCGCGCCTGTCCGTCATCGAGCGCGCGTTTTTCGGCGGCGTCTCGCAATGTCTTGGCGGCGGAGATCCGGGTGAGCACCGGATGCGTCGCCACGATCTCGTCAAGCAGGGCCTGGGCGTCGGCGTCCCAGGGCAGGTCGCGGCGAAGATTGGTCGGCGTGGCCTCGGCCGCGTCCATGTCCGTGCCGAGCGGCAGGATGTGGAAGAGCGCGTCGAAAAGCGCGTTGCAGACCTCCTGGACCAGGTAGGTCGCTCCGGCGTAGCCCATGAAGGGCGTGCCGGTGGCGCGGCGGATCGCGGCGCCGGGGAAGGATGCCGGGATGAAGGCGGGCTTCGGGCCGAAGCCACCTTTCATTTCAGCGAGATACATCTTTTCGTTGATCGATCCCATGACGACGAGCGGGCGCTTCTGGTGCATCATCGCGCGCACCGCGTCGTTGTCGGTCTTGGCGCCGGCGGTGCGCGCGACCGCGAAGGCGCAGGGCAGACCGAGATCGGTTTCGAGGAAATTCCGGATGCCGCGCGCGTAGGTCTCGTTCGCGACGATCGCGAAGGACGCGGTGGCGAAGAAATCCTGCGTGACCGAGCGCCAGAGATCCCAGAGCGGCTTGATCGTGGAGTGTTTTTCGCGGGCGATGAAGGGCTCGGGGTCGAGACCCAGCATCTCGCCCAGCGAACGGAGGAATTTGGTGGTGCTGTCGAGGCCGATCGGGGCCTGGAGATACGGCTTGCCGAGGACTTCGGCGAGGCCGCGCCCGAATTCGCGGTACATCACGACGTTGGCGTCGGCGTTCACGAGCTTGGTCATGTCGGCCACGTGGGAGCCGAGCGGCATGACCATGTTGATTTCGGCGCCGATGCCTTCGACGAGGCGGCGGATCTCGGCGAGATCCGAGGGCATGTTGAAGGTGCCGTACATCGGGCCGAGGATGTTCACGCGGGGGGCGGCGCCTTCGGCGACGCTCGGTCTCGCGGGGCATCCGGCCCTTGGTCATGCCGAATTCGGTGAAGGCCCAGGTCATCGCGCGGTCGGCGGCCTGCCACTGGTCCTCGTCGATGGTGCGGGGCAGGAAGCGCTGGATGTTGGTGCCTTGGGGCGTCACGCCGCCGCCGATCATCTCGGCGATGGAGCCGGTGACGACGACCGCCGGAAGCACGGGATCGAGCGTCTCCCAGGCGCGCTTCATCGAATCCTCGGTGCCGGCGCCCATCTCTTCCTCGCCGAGGCCGGTGACGACGATGGGCAGCTCATGCGGCGGAAGCGCGTCGGTGTAGTGCAGCACGGAGGTCACGGGCAGGTTCTCGCAGCCCACCGGACCGTCGATGACGACCTGGAGGCCTTTGATGGCGGTGAACGCGTAGACCGCGCCCCAGTAGCCCCCTGCCCGGTCATGATCCTGAACCAGCATCAGATCATCTCCGCCGCTTTTTCGGCGCGTTGGCGCTTTTCAAGCTTCTTCTCGTGGCGGGCGCGGAACTCGGGCTGGATGTTCGGATCGCCTTCCCAGATGCCGGCGGTGTCGCCGTGGCCGACGCCCTCGAAGAACTCACGCATGGTCTCCATGCGGGCCTTGTTGGCGATTGCGGCGTTGACGACCTGGGCGAGCTGGCCCGCGCCGGCGACGCCCATCAGGGGACGCGCGGAGATCAGGTTGGTGAAGTAGAGCGACGGGATGCCGAGTTCCTTGCCCTTCTGGACGACGGGCGTCGTGCCGATGGCGAGATCGGGGCGGATCGCCTCCATCGCGGCGCAATCGTCCTCGAGGCTGGCGCGGAATTTCACGGTGATGCCCCGGGCGCGGAGCCATTCGGCGTCGGCGGCGTTCCACGGGGTCTTCGGGCAGGCGGTGCCGACATAGGGAATGTCCGCGCCCGATTCGATCAGCAGGCGCGCGACGAGAAGCTCGGAGCCTTCGTAGCCGGAGAGCGTCACGGTGCCCTTGACCGGGTTGGCGGCGAGACCGGCGCGGATCGCCGGGAGCACCGCGTTGGTCGCCTCGGCCACCTTGTCGGCGGGAAGCGCGAAGATGTCGCCGATGGCGCTGGAGCCAGCTTTCGGTGCCTTCGACGCCGACCGGGGCGGAGCCCAGAACCGGGCGGCCGGCGGCCTGGAATTCGCGGATCGAGGCGGTGTAGAACGGATGGATCGCGGCGACCGCGCCGCAATCGAGGGCGGCGTAAAGCTCGCGCCATTCGCGGCAGGGCACGACCGGACCGGCGGCGAGGCCGAGCGGGGCCAGAGAGCGCGCCGATCGACATCGGATCGGCCGGGAACATCTCGCCCAGAAGCGTGACGGTCGGCCGGTCGGACTTGCCGCCCTTGGGCGCCGGCACCGGGCCGGCTTCGACCTCTTTGCGGGCATAGGCGAGCATGGCGCCGGCCAGAACGTCCTTGGCCTCGGCATGGGTCGGAACGCCGAAGCCCGGAACGTCGATGCCGACGATGCGCACGCCGTCGATCTGATCGGGCAGCAGGCGCAGCGGCACGCCCGAGGCGGTCGGTACGCAGAGATTGGTCACGATGATGGCGTCGAGCTTCTCGGGATCGGCGAGTTCGTGGACCGATTCGCGGATGTCCTCGAAGAGCTTGCCGGTGACGAGGCTTTCGGAGTTGAAGGGCACGTAGCCGACCGAGCGACGGGCGCCGTAGAAATGGCTGACGAAGGTCAGGCCGTAGACGCAGCAGGCGGAACCGGAGAGCACGGTCGCGACGCGGCGCATGCGCAGGCCCACGCGCAGGGAGCCGAAAGCGGGGCACATGCTCTGCGGCTTGTCGTGGGGGCCGGTCGGGTAGTCCTTGGCGAAGCGCTCCATCAGTTCGGCGTTGGAGCCGTCCAATGTCTCGGCGCGCATCTTCTCGGCGCCCGAATGACAGCCGAGCCCGTCCGCCGGAGCGGAGGCCGCGTCGGGCGTCCCGATGATCACCGGGGCGTCCTCGCTGCTGTCATATCGGGATTCGAGGCTCATGCGGCGCGGTCCTGGAGCGTCGGCGAAATGCGGGCATTTGGAGATGTCGCCCTGCGGACGCGCGGGCGCCTCGGCGGGCTTGGCGGATTTCCACTGGCCGGCGGAGAGCGCGTTGAGCGCGCGGTCGGCCTGGGCCATTTCAACAAGATCAAACATCGTCGTACACCACTTCGAGAGAGGGTTTCGGGGCGTAATGCTTGCCGCGCATGTCGGCGTCGGTGGCAGGTTCGAGCACGATGTCGCCGCCGGTATCCTTGGAGTCGAAAAGCCCGAGCAGGCCGTCCTGGGTGAGCGGGGCGGGCTTGTTGGGGATGGAGCCGGCGATGTTCTCGGCCAGCTCGGCGAACATCGCGCCCCACTGGCTTTGGGCCGTGCCGACGATCTGGTAGTTGGCCGATTTGCGGCGGATGTCGTCGTTCGCGGGGATCGTGGCGAGCACCGGGATCTGAGCGGCCGCCGCGAAGGCCGCAGCCTCGCCGGTGCCGTCGTCGCGGTTGATGACCATGCCGGCGACGCCGACATTGCCGCCCATCTTGCGGAAGTACTCCACCGCCGAGCAGACGTTGTTCGCGACGTAGAGGCTCTGGAGGTCGTTGGAACCGACGACGATGACCTTCTGGCACATGTCGCGGGCGATCGGCAGACCGAAGCCGCCGCAGACCACGTCGCCGAGGAAGTCGAGCAGGACGTAGTCGAAATCCCAGTCGTGGAAGCCGAGTTTTTCCAGCAGCTCGAAGCCGTGGATGATGCCGCGTCCGCCGCAGCCGCGTCCGACCTCCGGTCCGCCGAGCTCCATGGCGAAGACGCCCGAGCGCTTGAAGCAGACGTCGCCGATGGCGACCTCCTCGCCGGCGAGTTTCTTGCGGGTGGAGGTCTCGATGATCGTGGGGCAGGCCTTGCCGCCGAAGAGCAGCGAGGTGGTGTCGGATTTCGGATCGCAGCCGATGAGAAGCACGCGCTTGCCCTGCTCGGCCATCATGCAGCTGAGGTTGGCGAGCGTGAAGGATTTGCCGATGCCGCCCTTGCCGTAGATCGCGATGATCTGGGTGTGCTTGGTGGCCTCGCGGACCGGGATCTCGCCGAGCGGCGCGTTGGCCTCCTCGCGGAGAGCCGCGTCGCGGGCTTTGAGATCGGGGATCTTCAGCTCGACGTTCATGCGCAGCCCTTCCAGTCCAGAATCATCTTGAGGCAGGCGGGATCGCCGAACGCGGTGGCGTAGGCCCGCGTCGCGTCGGTCGCGTCCGCCGTGTGGGTGATGAGGCCGGCGAGGGAGAGCGCGCCCTCCTCGATCAGCATCCGTGTCGCGAGCATGTCGGCGCGGTTCCATTCGGCGGCGACGCGGATGCGGGCCTCCTTCATGAAGGCCGGCGGGAAGGCGAAGCTGAGCGGGTCGGAATAGAAACCGGCCAGCACGATCTCGCCGCCCTTGGCGAGACGCCCGATCAGGGTGTTGAGGATGGTCGGATCGCCCGAGACGTCGAAGATGTTGCGGTAGTCGCGGCGCGGATCCTCGTCGGGATGACAGGTGGTGTAGCCGACGGCGCCCGCGCGGCGGGCCTCGTCGAGGTCCCAGACGGTCGGGAGCGCGCCCGCCGGCGGCGAGCGTGATGCGCGCGATCAGGCGGCCGAGAACCCCGTGACCGACGATGAGGTCCGGAAGGTCGCTTCCGGGGGCTGCGACAGCATGTCGCGCCGTCGCGGCGAGAGCGAGCAGCGCGCCCTCGGCTCCGAGGCCGGCGCTGACCGGAACGACCCGGTCGCCGCCCGTGACGATCGTGCGCGCGGCGCCTCCGAAGAGACCGCGGACGGGGCCGTAGCAATCGGCGCCCGGCACGAAGACCGTCTGGCCCGCGCGCAGGCCGGAGGACTTGCCGGCTTCGATGACCTCGCCGAATAATTCGTAGCCCGGCACCAGCGGATAGCCCATTCCGGGGAACGGGGGCATCTTGCCGGTATAGAACAGCTTTTCGGTGCCGGTGGAGATGCCGGAGAAATCGATGCGGACGACCACGTCGCCGTCGCCCGGATCGTTCAACGTCAGGCAATCGAGCGCGAGACTGCCGGGAGCGTCGAGCAGGACGGCTTTCGTTTGCATGGTCTGGCCCCCGTTTCGATCCGTCGGTTGGGGCTTGGGGCGGATGCCCGTCAGTCGCCTTCCGATGGTGTCATGTTACATTGACAGTTTTTTCTGTCAACATTCGCTTACACTTTTTTGGGGGGCGTCATGCTTTCCGCGCGGTGACGATCGAAGTCACGAAACGCTGGCGCGTGGCGCGCGTCCGGATGCCCGCGAAACCCGCCGCGGACAGCATTTCCGCATGGCGTGCCGGGGATCTCGGGCGTCCGGTGCCCATCGCAAGCGTGTAGAAGGTGAAATAGGCGTCCCCCGACCGCGTTGGCGTGTCGCCGCCGGACATCGGCTCCGAGACGATCAGCCGGCCGCCGGGAGGCAATGTGTCGCGGACCTTGGCCAGCAGCGCCGCGACGACATCGTCGTCGTGATCGTAGAGAACACGGACCAGACTGATCGCGTCGGCGCCCGAGGGCAGCGGATCGTCGAGAAAACTGCCGCCGACGATTCGGGCGCGGCGCGTGAGACCGGCGGCATCGAAGCGGGCCCGCGCGCGGTCGGCCACCGAGGGCAGATCGAACAGGACCACCTCGAGACCGGGCGTGGCGAGCGCGGCCGCTTCGAGAAACGCGCCCTCGCCCCCGCCGACATCCAGCAGCGTGCCGATGCCCGCGAGCGGGACCGCGGCGAGCGTCTCCTCGGCCACCATGCGCTGGCTGGCCGCCATCAGGTGCGAATACGGCGCGGCCTCTTCCGCCGTCATTCCGTGGGTGTTGGCACCGCCGACATAGGACCAGTACCGGCTGAGTTCGGTGTCGACCCCTCCGGTCAGAAGCGCCACCGGATCGGAGAGGTCGCGGTAGAACATCGCGTGGTGCCGGACCATCTCGACGACGCCCGGAGCCCCTTTGAGCGCGGCCCCGAGGGGGCCGAGCGCGTAGGCGTCGCCGATTTTCTCGAGCAGGCGCAGGGCCGTCGCGGCCTGCGCGAGACGCTCCGCGCGTTCGGGCGCGAGACCGATCCGGCCGGCGAGATCATCCGCCGTTCGAGGATGGTCGAGATGGCTGAAAAGATCGAGCTCGACGCAGGCCAGCAGGGTCTGGGAATAGACGAAACCCGACACGATATCATAGAGTTGCGCGGCTTCCGAGCGGGCGACCGGGCGGGTAAGGGGAAACCGTGCGGCCCAGGCCTGGAACGCGGGATCGGAGATCCGCGCGTTGCGCCAGTCCCGCCATGCCGCACCGAGACGGGCGAACGTGCCGGGACGCTCCGGTGTCGTCACGGGAGGATCAGGCCGCGGCGTAGCGGGCGAATTCGGTCGGGGTGAGGCGCTTGGCCTGGAGCCGGACGATCTCGCGCAGCATCGCGTCGCCGGGGCATTGCGGGATCGATTCGATCGCGCCACCGAGAATGTCGTGGAGCTTGGCGACGGCGCCCTGAATGCCGTGCGCGGCGACGGCGTTCGGGCGGGCATGGGCCTCGTCCTGGCCCGCCGGTTTGCCCAGCTCCTCCTCGGTCAGAAGCGCGTCGCGCAGGTCGTCGGCGACCTGGAACGCCTCGCCGATCCGTGCGCCGAGTTCGACCCAAGGGGCGGCCTCGCGGCCGGCCGCGAGCGCGCCCATCGTGGTCGCGGCGACGAAGAGCGCGCCGGTTTTGGCCTGGTGATAGGCGGAGAGATCGACGGCGACCTCGCTCTCCCAGCCCTGCCCCGCGCAGATGCCGCCGGGCATCCCGGTCGACCGGGCGAGCGTGCCGACGAGCTTCGCGAGACGGTCGGGCGCCGTCACCCCGGCATTGGCCAGCGTCTCGAAGGCGAGTACGATCATCGCGTCGCCGGCCAGCAGCGCAAGCGGTTCGGAGTAGGCCTTGTGGACGGTCGGTTTCCCGCGCCGGATGTCGGCGTCGTCGAAGCAGGGCATGTCGTCATGCACGAGGCTCGCGCAATGGATCAGCTCGATCGACGCGGCCGCCGCGTCGGACAGTTCGGGCCGGTCGTCGCCGCACGCGAGCGATACGGCGAGCGAAAGCTGCGGACGCACGCGGGCTCCACCGGGGAACAGCGCATGGGTCATCGCGGCGGCGAGCCTCGGCGGGGCGGACGTGGCCTGAGCCCTGTCCATCGCCACCTGGAGCACAGTCTCAATCCGCGATCCGGCGTCCATTTCACTTCCCCAATCAGCTTGTGTCCACCCGTGGCGACACATAACGTGTCAACCATACTGGACACATGGCGGTGACCTGTCAATCGCCTTGGGGAGCGGGATGGAGAAACGCGTCGTCATCGTCGGAGCCGGGATCGGCGGCCTGAGCGCGGCGCTTCTGCTGGCGCGCGAGGGGCGTCGCGCGACGGTTCTGGAGGCGCATGACACGGTGGGCGGCAAAGCGCGGCGGCTGCCGAGCGCGGCCGGGCCGGTCGATGCGGGCCCGACGGTCTTCACCATGCGGCCGGTCTTCGAGGAGCTGTTCGAGGCGGTGGGCGCGAGCCTGGAGGATCACGTCAGGCTGACTCCGGCGGAAATTCTCGCGCGGCACTTCTGGCCGGACGGCTCGCGGCTGGATCTGATGGCGGACATGGGGGCTTCGGAGAACGCGGTGAAGGCGTTCGCGGGAGCGCGGGCCGCCGGCGAGTTCCGCGCGTTCACGCGGCGCGCGCGGGTGTTGTTCGACGCCTTGGACGAGCCGGTGATGCGCGACGCGAGACCGACGCCGCTCGGGGTGGCGGCGGCGCTGGGAACGCGCGGCGCGAAAGTGCTTTCGGCGCTCGGGGCCCGTCCGACGCTGGCGGGAGCGCTTGAGGCGCAGTTTTCCGATCCGCGACTGGCGCAGCTTTTCCAGCGCTATTCGACCTATGTGGGCGGGTCGCCCTGGCTCAGCCCCGCGGTTCTGATGCTGATCTGGCGGGCGGAATTGGCGGGCGTGTGGCATGTCGACGGCGGGATGGCGGCGCTGGCGCGGGCGATCGGCGATCTGGCGGAAACGCGCGGCGCGTCGATCCGGACCGGCGCGATGGTCCGGCGCGTGCTGACGGAGAACGGAGGCGTGACCGGGGTCGAGCTCGCCGATGGCGAACGGATCGGGGCGGACGCGGTGCTGTTCAACGGCGATCCCTCGGCGCTGTCCGAAGGGCTGCTCGGTGCGTCGGTCGAGAGGGCGGCGCCGCGTCTGGAGCGCGCGGGGCGGAGTCTGTCGGCCTGGGTCTGGACCTTCGCCGGCGTGCCGGAGGGCGTGGATCTCGCGGCGCACAATGTTTTCTTCAGCGCGGATTACCGCGCCGAGTTCGACGATCTTTTCGGCGCCCGGCGTTTGCCGCGTGATCCGACACTCTATGTCTTCGCGCAGGACAGGACGACGGGAGGGAACCCGCCCTCGCCCGAGAGGCTGATGATGATCATGAACGCGCCCGCCGACGGGGATCGGGGCGCGCCGACGACGGAGGAGATGGCTGCATGCGAGACGCGGGTGTTCGGGAGGCTGGCGGCCTCGGGTCTGAGGCTGGAGCCGCCGGGAGCGGCGGCGATCACGATCCCGGCGGAGTTCGCGCGCCTGTTTCCGGGGAACGGGGGCGCGATCTACGGGGCCGCGCCGCACGGAATGATGGCGACATTCCGCCGGCCGATGACGCGCACGAAGGTGGCGGGCCTGTATCTGGCGGGGGGCGGGGCGCATCCGGGACCGGGGGTGGCGATGAGCTGCCTGTCCGGCCGGCTCGCGGCCGCGGCGATCGCGGAGGACCTCGGTTCGACGTGACGGTCGATGCCGACGGCTACGCATGGTGGTACGTGGACGGCATCTCGGATGACGGCGACCGGGCGGTGAGCGTGATCGGGTTCATCGGATCGGTGTTCTCTCCGTATTATCGCTGGACCGGGCGTCGCGATCCGCTGAACCATTCGAGCATCAACGTGGCGCTTTACGGGCGGGGCGGACGCTGGGCGATGACCGAGCGCGGGCGCGGGGCGGTGCGGCAGTCGGAGACGCGGTTCGAGGTCGGACCGAGTTCGATGGAATGGGACGGCGACGCGCTGACGATCCGGATCGACGAGATCGCGGTGCCGCATCTGACGCGGCTGCGCGGGACCATCCGCGTGATCCCGAGCGCGGTGACGGAGATCGAGGCGGCGCTCGACCCGGCGGGGGCGCATGTCTGGCGGCCGTTCGCGCCGGTTTCACGGATCGAGGTGGATATCGACCGGGACGGCTGGCGCTGGGACGGGCACGGGTATTTCGACGCGAATTTCGGGACGCGGGCGCTGGAGGACGATTTCAGCTACTGGACCTGGTCGCGCCTGCCGACGCGGGACGGGGCGGCGACGTTCTATGACGCGGCGCGGCGGGACGGGAGCCATCTGGAGGTGGCGCTCCGGTTCGGGAAGGACGGCTCGGTGGAGCCGCTGGAAGCCCCGCCCCGGGCGCGGATGAAACGCACGCTCTGGCAGGTCCGGCGCGAGACGCGGGCGGATGCTGACTTCACGCCGCATCAGGTCCGGCCGATGCTGGACGCGCCGTTCTATTCGCGCTCGATGGTGCGCACCAGGGTCGGCGGCGAGGAGAGCGTCGGCGTGCACGAGGCGCTGGATCTGGACAGGTTCGCCAATCCGTTGCTGAAATTCATGCTGCCTGTCAGGATGCCGAGACGGAGCGGCTGGACGTGGAAATGAGGCGTCCCGGCACGTCCAGATCTGGACGGCCGACAAGGCGTTGATTTTTATGGGTTTAAGCATTAACATCGCTTGGACCGAAAAGGAGTGCCCGATGCAGTTGGAACGCCTCGTCTACGCATCGCAGCCATTCGGATTCGAATTGGCCACGCTGAACGCCATTCTGTTCGAGGCGCGGAACCTGAACGCGAAAAACGGCGTGACCGGCGCGCTGATCTGCCGGGCCGATCTGTACCTCCAGTTGCTGGAGGGACCGCCAAAGGCTCTGTCGGCGACATACGGACGCATCCTGCGCGACGACCGGCATGTCGAGATCCGCCAATTGCTGCGGCAGCCGGCGGAGCGCCGGATTTTTCCGGACTGGGCCATGCTTGACGATCCGGCGCGATCCTGGTTCTGGACCCAGGATGAGATCGACGGGGGCGCGCTGGACCGGGCGTCGCCCGACGAGATCCTGGCCGCCTTCGCCCGCGTGGCCGAGGGGGCCGCGGCCGAACCGGCCTGAGAGCGGCTCAGCCTCCGTCCAGAGCCGACGGGCGCGGTTTGGGCGCGAACTCGGGCGCATCCGCCCCGGCCGTCATGATGGCGAAGTCTTCTTCGGAGCGCTGGTCCGGGTGCTCGGCCGGACCCGAGACGACCAGCGTCATACCGACGTGCAGCCTCGCGAGCAGCGCGGCGTTGAATGCGTCCGACGCCGAGATGCGCGACATCAGGCCCATCTCAGGCGCCAGAGGATTGTCCGGATCAGGGTGATGGGTGAGCCCGACCCAGCGAGTTCCCGCGGGCTCGCCTTCGGAACCGACGAGCGTGACGACATGCTCGCCGAGATTCGGATCTCCGTCGATGTTGAGCGGGCTTTGGATCACTTCTCTGCCGTCATCTAGAAGCGTGATCTTCCGGTCCTCGCCGGTCACGAGGACGGACACCACCGGAGCGTCGGCACCGTCGGTCCAGTCGCCGGGACGCGCCCGCGCCTCGGGCGCTTCGACGGCGCCATCCATCTCGGCATCGGCCGACGCGCCGAGCATCAATCCGGGATGGATCGGCCCCCACGGGTCGGAGGTGCCGCCCGCGACGATGACCGGCGTGCCGGTATGGGTGATGCCCAAAAGCAGGTCGGAGAATTCAAGCGGCAGATGCGCGCAGCCGTGCGACGAGGGATAGCCGGGCAGACCGCCGGCGTGGAGCGCGACGCCGCCCCAGGTCAGCCGTACGGTATCGGGCATCGAGGCGTTGTTGTGGATGGAGGAATGATGGTCGCGGTCTTTCTGGAGGATCACGAACATGCCCGTGGGCGTCTCTTGGCCGGGCTTGCTGGACGAGATCGTCGAGACGCCGATCCGAATGTCGTTGCGATAGACTTGGGCGACCTGTTCGGGGAGCGAGACGAGAATGGCGACTGGCCCTTCCGGCGATCGCTCCGGGCGCCAGGTGAACTCGCCCGGCAGCAAGGCGGCGATGTCGAAGACCATCTCCCCGGTCGCGAACGCCCCGCCCGGGACCGGAGCCGCCAAGACGCCGCCGATGAAGGCGCGCCGTCCGATGCGCGGTACCGCCGCCCAGATTCCGGTTTTCATGATCCGCTTGCCCGCCCGTGATCTTTCGCCGGACGGGAGCCGTCGGGCCCGTTGGCCTCAACCGGCCATCCGCCGCGTCGGCCTCGCCTCGGGACAACGATCGTGATCGACCTAAATCAGTCTGGGGCGGGGGTCGCCCGCACAGCAAAAGGACTGGAAAATGCGGCAACGGAAGAAGGCCAGCGATTTCGACCAGCGGCTGCTGGAACTCTATGACGGGTATGTCCACGGCAAGATGTCCAAGCGGGCGTTTCTGGAAAACGCGTCGAAATACGCGGTCGGCGGCGTCACGGCGGCGGCGCTGCTGGACGCGCTCAAGCCTGATTACGCGATGGCGCAGCAGGTCGCGCCCGACGATCCCGAGATCGTCACCGAGGTGATCGAATATCCGTCGCCCGACGGGCACGGCACGGTGAAGGGGCTGCTCGCGCGGCCGGCGGATGCGACGGGCCCCCTGCCCGCCGTTCTGGTCATTCACGAGAACCGGGGACTGAACCCGTACATCGAGGACGTGGTGCGGCGCGTGGCCAAGGCGGGCTTCATGGCGCTCGGGCCGGACGGTCTGACCCCGCTCGGCGGATATCCCGGCACCGACGAGGAGGGCCGCGAGATGCAGTCGAGCCTCGACGGCGCGAAGCTGATGGCGGATTTCTTCGCGGGGTACGAGTATCTGGTCGGCCGCGAGGACAGCACCGGCCGGGTCGGCGCGGTCGGGTTCTGCTATGGCGGCGGCGTCTGCAACGCGTTGGCGGTTGCCTATCCGGAGATGGCGGCCTCGGTGCCGTTCTACGGACGCCAAGCGGACGTGGCCGACGTGCCGGCGATCGAGGCGCCGCTGATGCTGCATTACGCGGAGCTTGACGAGCGCATCAACGCGGGCTGGCCGGCGAAAGAGGCGGCGCTGATCGAGAACGACAAGGAGTTCACCGCGTATTTCTATCCGGGCGTGAACCACGGCTTCCACAACGATTCGACGCCGCGCTACGACCCGGAGGCGGCGGAACTCGCATGGTCGCGCACGATCGCGTTCTTCGAAGAGAAGCTTCCCGCCTGAAACGGATCGTCCGGCGCTCAGCTTTCCTTGCGCATACGCTTGGGGGCGCCGGTCGCCATGTCGGTCCCGGTATAATCGAGGCCGGCCTCTTTCCATGCGGTGAAGCCGCCGTCGATATGCGCGACGCGCTCCATCCCGCCAGCGAGACAGGCCTCGGCGACTTTGCGGGATCGGACGCCCGAGCCGCAATGAAAGACGATGCGCTTGGTGTCCTGGTCGGGCATGTGGCGCGCCTCGAAGGCCTGCATCGGGGCGAGGAGCGCGCCGTCGATGCGCTCGACGCCGTATTCCTGCGGCGTGCGGACGTCGATGATGACGATCTCGTCACGCGCGAAGGCCTCGGCCGCCTCGCGCGGGGTCCAGTTCTCGAGCGTGCCGTTTTCGGTGGTCTCAGTCTTCATTCGGGGTCTCCGTGAATCGGTCGAGCGGTATCTTGAGATAGGAGCGTCCGTCGCTTTCGGGTTCCGGCGGCCGTCCGGCGCGCAGGTTCATCTGAAGAACGTGCAGCATCCGGTCCGGCAGCGACAGGGTGGCGTCGCGGTCCTCGCGCTGTTTGACATACGCGTCCTTGGCCGCACCGCCGCCGATGTGGATGTTTTCGGCACGCTGGGTCGAAACGGTCGATTCCCAGGCCGCCTCGGGGCGGTCTTCCGTACCGTAATCATGGCCGACGAACAGGCGTGTGCGGTCGGGAAGAGCGAGGATCGCCTGGAGCGAATCGTACAGCATGGCCGCCGAACCGCCGGGGAAGTCGGCGCGGGAGGTGCCGGCATCGGGCTGCATGAACGTGTCGTGGACGAAGGCCGCGTCGTCGCCGACGATGTAGGTGATCGAGCCGAGCGTGTGACCGGGCGACAGCATGACGCGGACCGGCAGCGATCCGATCCGGAACGTGTCGCCGTCGGCGAAAAGCCGGTCGAAGGCGGCGTCAGGATCGAACGCGTCGGGCAGATTGTAGAAATCGCGCCAGAGACCGGCGATCTCGCGGACCTTCTCGCCGATGGCGTTCGGGGCGCCGGTGCGCTCTTTCAGCCAGGCGGAGGCCATGAGGTGGTCGGCATGGGGGTGGGTGTCGAGCACCCATTCAATCGTCAGCCCCTCGCCGGCGGCGTGTTCGAGGATCGCCTCGGCGCTGCGCGTCGCGGTCGCGGCGGCGCGCGGGTCGAAGTCGCGCACCACGTCGATCAGGGCCGCCTTGGACGTGGCGGGGTCGGACACCAGGTACTGGACGCTGCCGGTCTCGGGCTCGTAAAAGCCGGTGACGTCGGGCGAGCCCTGTCCCGTGGACGGACTGGAGCGTCGGATCGCCTTCATCGTTCTCCCCTCTCGTTTCGATGCATCACGTTTCTTGAACGCTTACACGCCGAGGGGGTTCCGCGCCAGCGCGTTCAGGCCGGAGCGACGGTCCCGCGGGGCGCGCCGCCGTTGCGTTGCCAGAGAGAGAGGTTCAGCGCGCCGGCGTAGCTGACCCAGACGACGTAGGGCGCCATCAGCCAGCCCGCGAACGGATCCACGACGAAGAAGATCGCGGTGGTCGCGACGACCGAGATCCACAGACCGATCATCACGCCGAACGCGGCGTCGAGGCGACGCAGGCCGAAAAAGACCGGCGACCAGAGCGCGTTCATCACGATCTGCCAGGACCAGAGCGCCACGGCCGGCAGCGCCCAGGGCGAGCCGCTGAGCGACACCCACCAGACGGCGACGGACATGGCGACGTAGAGGATCGACCATGCGATGGGGAAGAGCCAGTTCGGCGGCGTCCATGCGGGTTTGGAGAGGGTGCGGTACCAGGCGCCCGGCTTGAAGAGGCCGCCGGTCGCGCCCGCGCTGAACGCGGCGGCGAAAAAGCCGAGAAACGTCAGCCAGGCCGGGCCGCGGTCGAGGATCCAGTCCATGTGCATTTTCTCCGGTTCCGATGCGTTGAGGTGGGCGCGCTTCGCCCGGAAGTCAACGCCGGAACGTGCGGAGGGTTCAGGCGCGAACGCGCATGGCCGTCAGGCGCTCGGCGTCGCGGCGGCGCAGATCGGAGAAAATCGCGGTCAGATGGTCGACGCGCGCGGGTGCGACGCCGCCTCGACGGGCGGCCTCGACGAGGAACGCGGTCTCCGGCAGCGGCGGCGCGTGCAGGACGGCGCTGCGCGGCAGGAGCGAGGCGATGCCGGCCCGGGCGAACGCCGCGCCGCCAAGGGCGATTTTGCGGCGGGTCCGGGTGTAGGCGCGCATCGAGACGCTGTCGAAGCCGTTGGCGCGCACGCAGGAGCCGATCTCGCCATAGATGAAGCGGGCGGCGTAGATGGCGGGACGCGACGTGGCGGGAAGCGCCGCGATCCCGGCCTCCGAGCGGAAATAGAGCCGCTGCGCCTCGGCGAGCAGGCGCGTGACGACGCGGCCGAGATCGGGGCAGTGGCGCGGGTCCGCGAGAAAGCGCTCGGGGTCGATGCCCGCCTCGGTCAGCCAGTCGAGCGGCAGATAGAGCCGGCCCTCGCGCGCGTCCTCACCCACATCACGCGCGATGTTGGTGAGCTGCATCGCGACGCCCAGATCGCAGGCGCGCGCCAGCGCGTCGGCGTCGCGCACGCCCATGATCACGGTCATCATCGCGCCCACCGCGGAGGCGACGCGGGCGGCATAGGCGCGCAGATCGGAGATCGTGTCGTAGCGCCGGCCGGTCGCGTCCCAGGCGAAGCCTTCGAGCAGCGCCTCGGGCAGCGCGCGGGGCATCTCGTGCACGTCGACCATCGCGGCGAAGGCGCGGTCGGCGGGGCTGTCGACCGGGCGGCCGGCATAGGCGCGGTCGAGGCGGTCGTGGAGGGAGAGGACGGCCGCCGGTTTCTCGGCGTTGAGATCGACCGCGTCGTCGGCCAGCCGGCAGAAGGCGTAGAGCGCCAGAGCCGGGTCGCGGACGCGGCGCGGCAGGAGTTTGGAGGCGGCATGGAAGCTCTTGGAGCCGTGCCGGATCGAGGCGCGGCAGGCCTCCATGTCATCGGTGGCGAGGCTGTTCAACGCACGGTCTCCGCTGCGGGGACGAGTTTGTCGAGCACTTCGGCCGACGAGATGACGCCGGGCAATCCGGCGCCCGGATGCGAGCCCGCGCCGACGATGTAGAGGCCGCGGACCTCCTCGGAGACGTTGTGCGGGCGGAACCAGGCGCTCTGGAGGATGCGGGGCTCGATCGAGAAGCCGGCCCCGTAGGGCGAGCAGTAGCGGGTCTCGAAATCGGCGGGGGTGAGGATGTGGCTGGACACGACGCGCCCGCTCAGGCCCGGCAGGCCGTTGGCCTCCAGCATCGCGCGCATTTTTTCCAGATAGCGGGGCGTCTCGGCCTCCCAATCAACGGGCCGGTCGTGGCCGAGATGCGGGACCGGCGCGAGGGCGTAGAAACTGTCGCAGCCTTCGGGCGCCGCCGTCGGGTCGGTCACGGTCGGGCGGTGGAGATAGATCGACATGTCATCGGCGAGCTTGCCCTTGATGAAGATGTCGTGGACGAGGCCTTTGTAGCGCGGGCCGTTCAGGATGGTGTGGTGGCCGATGTCGGGCCACATGCCGCGCGTGCCCTCGGTGCCGAAATACCAGACGAAAAGGCCGTTCGACCACCGCATGCGTTTGAGCTTGGCGTCGGTCCAGCGCCGCCGCTTCTGACCACGCAGAAGGCGCTGATAGGTGTGGCCGGCATCGGCGTTCGAGACAACGATGTCGGCGCGCAACCTCTCGCCGTCCGCCAGACGCACGCCGGTGGCGCGGCCGTCGGTGACGGTGATCTCGTCGACTTCGACGCCGAATCGCAGATCGCCGCCGGTGCGGCGCACGAGGCCCGCCATCGCCTCGGCCATGGCCCCGGCCCCGCCCATGGCGTAGTGCACGCCGAAGGTTTTCTCGAGATAGGCCACCAGCGAATACATCGACGTCACGTTGAACGGATCGCCGCCGATGAAAAGCGGGTGGAAGCTGAGCGCCATTCGGAGGCGCTCGTCCTTCATGCGTGCGGCCGCGTGCCCGTAAGTGGATCGGTCGGCGCGGAGCCAGGCGAATATGGGCAGGACCTTGATGGTCTCCCATGCCTGGTGCATCGGACGGCGGCCAAGATTCTCGAAGCCGAACCGGTAGCGCACTTCGCTGTCGGCCATGAACCGGTCGTATCCGGCGAGGTCGGAGGGCGAGATCCGAGCGACCTCGGCGCGCATCGCCTCGGCGTCCTGGCGCGCGGTGAAGGTCGAGCCGTCCGGGAAGCGGATCGTGTAGAACGGGTCGAGCGGCCGGATTTCGATGTCGTCGGACATCTTGCGGCCAGCCAGCGTCCAGAGCGTCTCGAAGACCTGCGGCACCGTGACGATGGTCGGACCGAGATCGAAGCGGTATCCATCCTGATGGATGCAGGACGCGCGGCCGCCGGGCATGTCGAGCTTGTCGAGGATGAGGACGCGGTAGCCTTTGACGCCGAGGCGCACGCCGGCGGCGAGGCCGCCGAAACCGGCCCCGATCACGAGGGCGACGGGCCGGGGATCGTCAGCGGTGCGGGTCTCGGTTTCAGGGTCGATTGTTGTAAGCATGGATTGACGGTAGCAGTGTCCAGTTTGGTTTACAATCTTCGAGGCGCCCCTTTCCCGTCAGAAACTTCCGTGGCAGATTGACGCGATGAAAACGCCCCCTGCCCCCTCCGACACGGTGCCGAGCCAGGTCGTCAGCTTGTGCTTTTTCCGGTTCGGGCCGTGGCGGGACCGGGCCTGGGCCTTCGCGCAGATGGGACTGGCGCGCGGGGCGCTGAAACGGCTGCCGGGAATCGGCTTCGTCAAGATGATGGGCGCGGGAACCGGCGAGGGGTTCACGCCCGTGCCGGACACCGGGGTCGTCGCCCTGCTGACCTCATGGCCCGATCTCGCGGCCGCGCGGGCCGGAACGGAAGAGTCGGACGTGTTCGGGCGCTATCATCGACGCGCGATCGAGGCGTTCACGCTGCATCTCGAACCGGTCTCGGCGCGCGGCGAGTGGGCCGGATCGGAGCCGTTCGCAGCCTCGGGACGCGCGGTCGACGGCCCGGTGGCCGCGCTGACGCGCGCGAGCGTCCGGCCGCGCGCGCTTATGAAATTCTGGGGGCGGACGCCCGACATCTCCGCACGGATCGGACGCGACGCCAACGTGCTTTTCAAGGCCGGGATCGGCGAGGTTCCGTGGCTGCACCAGGTCACCTTCTCGGTCTGGCCCGACACCGCCGCGATGGCCGCCTTCGCGCGGGCGGACGGGCCGCATGCCGCCGCGATCAGGGCGGTCCGCAGCGAGGGCTGGTTCTCGGAAGAGCTTTACGCCCGGTTCGCGGTGCTGGCACATGCCGGAACATGGGGCGGGCGCGATCCTCTGGACGCGTCGCCCGCGATCGCCGCCCAATAATCTCAAGGAACATCGATGCCGCTCGCCTTTCCATACTCGGCCATTGTCGGCCAGACAGAGATGAAGCTCGCCCTGACGCTGACCGCGATCGACCCGTCGATCGGTGGCGTGCTGGTCTTCGGCGACCGCGGGACGGGCAAATCGACCGCCGTGCGGTCGCTCGCCGCGCTTTTGCCGCCCATCGAGATCGCGGCGGGCTCGGCCTACAACCTGCCGCCCGCGGAGGGCGAGGCCGCCGAGAGCGTGCCGACGCCGGTGATCGACCTGCCGCTCGGCGCGACCGAGGACCGGGTGGTGGGCGCGCTCGATCTGGAGAAGGCGCTGACCAAGGGCGAAAAGGCGTTCGAGCCGGGCCTGCTCGCGCGGGCGCATCGCGGGTTCCTCTACATAGACGAGGTGAACCTGCTGGAGGATCACATCGTCGATCTGCTGCTCGATGTCGCGGCGTCCGGCGAGAACGTGGTCGAGCGCGAGGGGCTGAGCGTTCGCCACGCGGCGCGATTCGTGCTCGTGGGGTCGGGCAACCCCGAAGAGGGCGAACTGCGTCCGCAGCTTCTGGACCGGTTCGGGCTGTCGGTGGAGGTCGCGTCGCCGACCGACATCGCGGAGCGCGTCGACGTGATCCGGCGGCGCGATGCGTTCGACCGCGATCCCGAGGCGTTCATGCGGACATGGGAGGACGCCGACCGGGCGCATCGTGAGGCGATCCTCGCGGCGCGCGCCCGGCTCGGCGAGGTGACGCTGTCCGACGAGACGCTGGGCGACGCGGCGCGGCTCTGCGTGGCGCTGGGGACCGACGGGCTGCGCGGGGAGCTGACGCTGATGCGGGCGTCGCGCGCGCTCGCCGCGTTCGAGGGGGCTTCCGAGGTGACACGCGCACATCTGCGGGCCATCGCGTCGAGTTCGCTGCGGCACCGGCTGCGGCGCGATCCGCTGGACGAGGCGGGATCGGGCGCGCGGGTCGAGCGCGTCGTGGCCGAGGTGCTGCCGGCGTGACCGGAGCCGCCGCATGGGCGGATGCGGGGCTTGCGGCGGCGCTGCTCGCCGTCGATCCGGGGCTGGGCGGCGCGGTGCTGCGCGCGCGGGCGGGACCGGCGCGGGACGCGTGGATGGAGATGTTCGCGCGGCTGGCCTCCGACAGGCCGATGGTGCGGGTGCCGCCGGGGATAGAGGACGATCGGCTTCTGGGCGGGCTCGATCTGGCCGCGACGCTCGCCGCCGGGCGGCCGGTGCGGAGCGCGGGGCTTCTGGAGGAGGCCGCCGGCCGGACGCTGGTTTTGCCGATGGCGGAGCGCACGGCGCCGGGCCTGGCCGCGCGGCTGAACGCGGCGACGGACCGGGGCGCGGATTTCACGCTGATCCTGCTTGATGAGGGCGCGGAGCCGGACGAGGCGGCGCCCGCGGCGTTGGCCGACAGGCTCGCGTTCCGGGTGGGGCTCGACGCGGTGGCGATGGCCGATCTGGAGGCCGAGGCGTTCGAGGACGTGGCGGCGGCGCGGGCGCGGCTCGGCTCCGTCGAGGCGCCGGAGGATCTGGCGCGGGCGATGGCGACGGTCGCGGCGGCGCTCGGGATCGGGTCGCTGCGCGCGCCGATGCTGGCGCTGCGCGCGGCGCGGGCGGCGGCGGCGCTGGCGGGGGACGCGGCGGTGGACGACGATGCGGCGGCGCTGGCCGTTCGGCTGGTGCTGGCGCCGCGCGCGACGCGCGTGCCGGAGGTTCCGGAGGATGACGCGGAGGAGCCGGAGCAGGAGACGCAGCCCGAGCCGGAAGAGGACCGTGACCGCGAAGCGGACGAGGACCGCGAAGACGACGCGCGGATCCCCGACGACGTGCTGCTCGAGGCGGCGCGGGCGGCGATTCCGCCGGATCTGCTGGCGCGGCTGCTGGCGGGGGCGGCGTTCCGCGGCCCCGGGGCCAAGGGCGGCGGCGCGGGCGACGAGCGCAAGTCCAAGGCGCGGGGACGGCCGGCGGGGTCGATGCGGGGCGATCCCCGGCACGGCGCGCGGATCGACCTGATCGGAACGCTGCGGTCCGCCGCACCGTGGCAGCCGCTGCGGCGCAGGATGGGCGACGGCGCGGACAGGGTTCTGGTCCAGGCCGACGATTTCCGGATCAAGCGCTCGAAGCGCAAGGCCGAGAAGGTGGTGATCTTCGTGGTCGACGCGTCGGGGTCGGCGGCCTTCGCGCGGCTGGCCGAGACCAAGGGCGCGATCGAGACTGATGCTGGGCCAGGCCTATGTCGCGCGGCGGCAGGTGGCGCTGGTGGCGTTCCGGGGCGACGGGGCCGAGGTTCTGCTGCCCCCCACCCGGAGTCTCGTGATGACCAAGCGGCGGCTGGCGGCGCTGGCAGGCGGGGGCGGCACGCCTCTCGCCGCCGGGCTGGCGGCGGCGATGGGGCTGGCGGAGCAGGCGCGCGGACGGGGTGTCGCGCCGTATCTCGCGGTGCTGACCGACGGGCGGTGCAACGTGGCGATGGACGGGACGCCGGGCCGGCCGCAGGCGGAGGCCGACGCGCGGCAAGTGGCGCGGGCGCTGCGCGCGTCGGAAACGCGGGCGCTGGTGATCGATACCGGGAACCGGCCGTCCGCGTCGGCGCGCGAGATCGCGGAAGCCATGGGTGCGGTCTATCTGCCCCTGCCCCGGGCCGACGCGCGGGCGCTGTCGGGCGCGCTCGGCGCCGCGATGGAGGGGGCGGCGTGAGATGGCGCTGAGCTGGGCACGCGACGGGGCGGACTGGCCGAACCGGGAGATGAGCCGGTTCGTGACGACGCGCGGCAATCGCTGGCATGTGCAGCGGGCGGGGTCGGGCCGACAAGTGCTGCTGATCCACGGCGCCGGAGCCTCGACGCATACGTGGCGGGACGTGCTGCCGCGCCTCGTGCCGGATTTCGACGTGCTGGCGATGGATCTGCCGGGTCAGGGCTTCACGACCGGACTGGCGCCGCGCTTTACCCTGCCCGGGATGGCGGAGGATCTGGGGGCGCTGCTGCGCGAGGAGGCGTTCGCGCCGGATCTGGTGGTCGGGCATTCGGCGGGGGGCGCGATCGGCGTGCGGATGTGCATCGACGGGCGCGCGGCGCCGGAGCGGATCCTGGCGCTGAACGGGGCCTTCGCGCCGTTCGGGGGCGTCGCGGGTCTGCTGTTTCCGCCGCTGGCGAAGCTGCTGTCGCTCAATCCGCTGGTGGGATCGGCCTTCGCGCGGACGGCGCGGGCCCCCGGGGCGGTGTCAGGACTGATCGAGGGGACCGGCAGCCGGATCGAGCCGGAGGGCGTCGCGCTCTACCGCCGCCTCGTGACGGATCCGGGGCATGTCACGGCGACGCTCGGGATGATGGCGCGGTGGGATCTCAAGCCGCTGATCGCCGATCTGCCGCGCCTTCGGGCGCCGGTGACGCTGGCGGTGGGGACGAAGGACCGGGCGGTGCCGCCGGAAGGGACGCGGGCGCTGGTCGGACGGTTTCCGGACGCGCGGATCGTTGAGTTTCAAGGGGCTCGGGCATCTGATGCACGAAGAGGAGCCGGAGCGCTTCGCGGAGGTGATCGGCGAGGCCGCCTTGGCTTGAAGAGGGCGTCACGCGCGCGTCGCGACACGCGTGTCGTTTCGAACAACCCTCTGGATTCGCGCGGTTTCCCGGATCGCGTTAACCGGCTGGAAACCATGGTCTGGCGGCGACCCCGGAGGCGGGCTTTGCCGCCATTCGGGGCGCGCGGGTGCGCGCGGGTCTTTTGGTTTGGCCCGCGCCTGTTGGCGCGGGCGACTGCTCTCCGGGTTTCATGTCAGTATGAAAGCCGGGTGGCTCGCCGGTCTCAGGCGACGGCGCGGGAGAGGGCGCAGCGGCTCCAGAGGGTGCCCAGCGCGTCGATCAGGCGGTCGAGATCGGCGTCCGAATGCAGCGGCGAGGGCGTGAAGCGCAGGCGCTCGGTGCCCTTCGGAACCGTCGGATAGTTGATCGGCTGCACGTAGATGCCCCAGTCGTCGAGCAGGATGTCCGAGAGCATCTTGCACTTCACCGGGTCCTTGACCATCACCGGCACGATGTGGCTCGGGTTCGGCAGATGCGGGATGCCCGCCGCGTCGAGACCGGCGCGCAGGCGCGCGACCTGGCGGCGCTGGCGCGCGCGCTCCATCCCGGAGGTCTTGAGATGCGCGATCGAGGCCCGCGCGCCGGCGGCCACCGCCGGCGGCAGCGCCGTGGTGAAGATGAAGCCGCTCGCGAAGGAGCGGATGAAATCGACCAGCGGGCCCGAGCCCGCGATGTAGCCGCCCATCACCCCGAACGCCTTGCCCAGCGTGCCCTCGATCAGGTCGATGCGGTCCATCAGGCCGAGGGATTCCGCGACGCCGCCGCCGCGGGGCCCGTAGAGCCCGACCCCGTGCACCTCGTCGAGATAGGTCATCGCGCCGTGTTTCTCGGCGACCTCGACGATCTCGGCGATCGGGGCGATGTCGCCGTCCATCGAATAGACGCTCTCGAAGGCGACGATGCGCGGCCGGGCGGTGTCGAGTTGGCTCAGCTTGCGGTCGAGATCGGCCGGATCGTTGTGCCGCCAGATCGTCTTGTCGCAGCGGGCGTGGCGGATGCCCTCGATCATGGACGCGTGGTTGAGCGCGTCCGACAGGATCACGGCGTTCTCCAGCTTGGAGCCCAGCGTGCCCAAAGCCGCCCAGTTCGAGACGTAGCCGGAGGTGAACAGCAGCGCCGCGTCCTTGCCGTGCAGATCCGCGATCTCGCGTTCGAGCAGCACGTGGTCGTGGTTGGTGCCCGAGATGTTGCGCGTGCCGCCCGCCCCCGCGCCGCAGCGGTCGAGCGCGTCGTGCATCGCCGCCAGGACCGCGGGGTGCTGGCCCATGCCGAGATAGTCGTTCGAGCACCAGACCGTGACGTCGGAGGCCGCCTCGCCCGAAACCTCCGGGCCGCCGTGGCGTCTGGCCTTGGGGAAAGCCCCCCGGCAGCGTTCCAGCTCGGCGAAAACCCGGTAGTTGCCGTCGGCGCGCAAGGCGTCCAGGTGCTCGCGGAAAAGGGCGTCGTAGATCATCGGCTCATCCTTCGGCTTTGGGCATCGTCCTGGCGCGCGCGGGCGGCAGATCATTGACGTCGGTTTCGGAAGCGGATTTCGGCATCGCCCAGGACCACAGGGCGGCGTCGGGGATCGGCAGGACCATCATCCAGTGCTCGAAAAGCGCGAGCGCGGTGAGGGTGGCGAGAAGCGCGAAGCCGATCTCGCGACCCGAGCCCGCGGGCGCGTCGATCAGGCGTTCGATCCAGCAGGCCGTGGCGAAGGTCAGCAGCGTCACCGACCAGGGGAAGAAGCCGTTCATCGGCGACTTGCGGAAATGGCTGGAGAGGTGACGGACCGGGCTCGGCAGGAAGTGGTCGTTGATGTTGGGCACGCCGAGGAAGATGTTGAGCTTGGCGGTGATGCGCGCGAGGAAAAGAACGATGAACGTCCACATTCCGAAGGCGTTCTCCGCGTCGCGCGACACGAGAACCAGCAGGGCCACAGAGGCGATCAGCGCCATCTCGGTATAGGCGATGGTGCCCCAGGCCCGGAGGAACCGCTGAAGCCCTATGACGCCCGGCGGACAGGCCACGGGCATCGGGCCGGTGATCACGCCGGCGAGAAACGCCAGTTCGATCCAGCCCCAGATCGCGAGCGCCGAGAGGAAGGCCGTGTAGACGCCCCGGACAGAGGGATCGTCGAGCGAGACATGGATGCCGGCGCAGCCGAGCGCGAGCATCGGCAGGCCGAGGATCACGGCGTTGACGAACCCGTCGCGGCCGGTCCGGTCGGCGCGCTGGACAGCCATCAGGATCGCGCCGGTGGAGAACCACCAGACGAAAAGGGCGAAGAGGCCCGCGATCCAGATGCTCTCCATGCGGCGTCCTCAGTAGGTCGGTTGCAGCCGGCTGCTGGCCGGCAGGACGTTGGTCTTCACCGGGATGGTGTAGAGGTTGACGAAGGTCGTCGCGGCGCGCGCGCCGGCATACCATTTCTTGAGCTTGCCGCCGATGCCGCCCTGCTTCTCGCCGGCTTCCATGTCGGCGAAGACGTGGCGCATCCTGGTGAGGCCCTTCTGCCAGCGCGGATTGTCGAGATCGAGCTCGATCGGGAAGACCTGACGGCTGATCTCGGAGGTGGTGCGGAAGACCTTGTCATCGTAATCGTCGATGTCCACGCCCATCGCCTTGTGGAAGGCCGGGCGGGCGTGGTCGCGCACATGCATGGTCGAGAAGACCGCGACGAGGAAGAAGCGGATCCAGAGCTTGTTGCGGCCCTCGAGCAGTTCGGGGTTCGCGCGCATCAGGAGCGCGAAGGCCTCGCCGTGGCGGAACTCGTCGTTGCACCATTCCTCGAACCATTTGAAGATCGGGTGGAAGCGCTTCTCGGGGTGCTTTTCGAGATGGCGGAAGATGGTGATGTAGCGGGCGTAGCCGATCTTCTCCGAGAGGTAGGTGGCGTAGTAGATGAACTTCGGCTTGAAATAGGTGTATTTCTTGGCCTTGGTCAGGAAGCCGAGATTGACGCCGATGCCGGCCTCTTTGAGCGCGTCGTTGATGAAGCCGGCGTGCCGGGCCTCGTCGCGGGACATGTAGGAGAAGAGCTCGCAGATGTCGGGGTTCGAGCCGCGGCGCTTCATCTCCTTGTAGAGCACGCAGCCGGAGAATTCGGCCGTCAGCGAGGAGACGAGGAAGTCGGTCAGCTCCTTGCGCAGTTCGGGGTCCATGTTCTCCCAGTCGGGCTCGTCCCATTCGGCGTTTTTCTTGAAGTGCTTCTTGTTGGGGTCCGATTTCATCTCGGCGATGAGCACGTCCCATTCCGCGCGGACCGGGGTCACGTCGATCCGGTCCATCTCGTCGAAATCGGTGGTGTAGAAGCGCGGGTTGAGGAGCGTCGTCTCCGTCGCCATCGCCTGCGTGTCGAGCGGCTCGCCGTGCGGCGGCTCGGTCACGATCTGCGTCAGGGCGTTCATAGGGTGATCTCCTCCGAGAAGCTGAATTCGCACAGCTCCATGACTTCAAGGTCGCCGGTCAGACGCGTCCAGGCGCGCTCGATGGCGCTCGCGCGCGTGATCGTGGCCACGCGCTTCTCGGTCTTGACCTCGCCATAGGCGGCCAGAACCGGCTCGCCGTGGACGAGGACCTCGTCGCCCGGGTTGATGACGGCGCCGTTATCGAAACGGACATGGGCGTGCAGGCTCTCGAAGACATGGCTGACCTCGATTGTGCAGGGCGCCTGCTCCTTGGATCGGGTGAATAGGCCGGACATTCTCGTATCTTTCTCCGTCTGTCGGGTAGCGTCAGTTCAGCAATGCCAGAAAGGCGTCCCGATTGGTATCCCCGAAGCCCATCAGTTCGACGCGCCAGCCGGTCAGATCGTCGCGGAGGCCGAGACGGCCGTCGGCGAAGAGGACGATGCGCACCGGCTGGTTGCCGTCGATCTTGGAGAGCATGCGTTCGCGCGCGAGCGCGGTCATCACGCCGTTGATGAAACCGGCCTGCTCCGGGTCGAGATCGGCGATGAGATCGCCCGTGTCGGCGTCCCAGACCTTGGCCGCGCTGCCGAGGTTGCCGTCGACGCGGATCATCCGTTCCTGGACCACGCCGACGCTGTCGTCAGGCGTGGCGGCCGGCTGCAGGCCGAGCAGGCGCGCGCCGGAGACGAGCACGAGGGTGAAGATCACCACCGCGAGGATCCCCTTGAGAAGCGCGTTCGGGATCCGCTGATCGGGGGCCGTGGACTTCCGGTGGAAGGACGCGTCGCTCATCGGGTCTGTCTCCTATTCGGCCGCCACGGAACCGGCGGTCGGGACGCCGCTTCCGACATCGAGCCGGGAGACCCGCGTGGCGGCGGCATCGGCCAGAATCCGCGCCACTTTCTCGGGCTCGGGGATGCAGCGCAAGGCCGGAACGGTGCGGCTGATCGCCCAGGGTTTCACATGGGGCCAGACGACGAGATAGGAGAGCCGCGTCTCGCCGGTCAGGTTCAGGAGGATCGTCCCCGTCCCGTCGCGGTGCACCGCGAGATCCGCCGAGCCGATCCAGCGGAACGGCAGGTTGAGCGTGACCGTGAGCGCCGCCCCGATGCGCATCGCGACCCGGTGCGTGGTGATCGTGTAGACGGTCGCGCGCGCCATGACCCAGGCGATGAGCGCGAGCACGCCGACGGCGACCGCGCCGATCAGCACGTACCAGAAGGCCGCGATGAACCCCTCGCGCAGGCCGCCCTCGCCCGCCGTGACGACGCCGCGCCAGAGCGCCAGGGCGCCGAAATAGGCGGCGACCCACTGGGCGTTGAGCGCGCGTTTGGCCAGAGGCCAGGCGAGGGGCGCGCCCTGCCACAGGATGGATTCGCCCTCGGGCGGCACCTCGGGCAGCCCGTGGACCGGCTCGATGTCGAAATCATCATGGGGCATGGATGCGCCTCCCTTTGATCAGGCAGTGACGGGGTCGAGGATCGAATCCGTCCGCGACTCCGTCGCGTAGAGTTTCCCGCCACCATAATAGGCGCTGACCTTGTCCTCTTCCAGCTTGGTCACCTGATTGGTCCCGGCGATCGTCGGAACGCCGGCGAACTGTTGGGAGGTGATCGAGTGGACCCGCACGCCGCGCGCGCCGATCTTGGCGAGCGGCATCGGGATCAGGCGACTGCCGCCCGAGGCGAGATCGACCTCGAGATAGCGCACCATCGCCTCGGGCACGTCGACCCACATGTCGCTGATCGTGCCGACCGTCTCGCCGTCGGCCGCCACGACCGGCATGCCGCGCGGATCCTTTCCGGCGGAATGGGTGAAGTCGGGCTGGCCGCGCATCGGCTGGATCTTGGGATGGCCGTGCGCGTCGAATTCCGGCTCGTCCGCGCGCATCGCGTAGGCGGCCGGGCCGATGCCATCGCGCAGCGGATCGCCGGTCGGCTCGAACGGGCTGCCGAAGCTCGGCGACACGCGGCGCATCGCGAAGTCGCGGGTGTCGCGCTTGTAGTCGGGATAGGAGACCTCGCCGCGACCGTTCGGCAGGATGAAGGTCTTGGGCTCGGGCATCGGGAACAGGCCCTGGTTGGTCGGGTTCCCGTCATCGTCCTCGGTGGGATAGCCTTCGCGCATGTTCTCGCGCTGGAGGTAGAAGACCAGCCCCGCGAAAAACACCCAGAAGCTGTAGAGCGCGACCTGGGCCAGGTCCACGTTGCCGAAAAATGTAGCGGTCATGTCGTTCTCCTCAGGGTCGCGTCAGGTCGGGAATTCGCTCAGGCCGAATTCGGCCCGGGTTTCGGTACGTCGGCCGATCCGCACGAGCGGGCCGACGGCGACGATGGTCAGGAACAGAAGTCCGATTTCGACGTGGTAGACGAAGGAATAGCCCGCGAAGGGCGTGGCCATTCCCGGGCCCAACGCGCCGGACATCGCCCAGGCCCCGAATATGTCGCGGATGAAGCCGCCCGCGGCGATGGCGAGGCCGGCGGCGGTGGCCTGGGCCGCGCCCCAGGCGCCGAGTGCGAGGCCGCTGTCGACGAGGCCTTCGCGCGGCATTTCCAGCACGGCAGTGAGCATCGAGACGGCGAAGAGGCCGGAGCCGAAGCCGATCAGGCCCGCGCCCGCGAAGAAGAGCGGCGCGGAGTCGAGGGGTGCCGCGAAGATCACCGCGGAGAAGGCCGCGATGCCGGCCAGAAGGCCGTGCGCCGCGACGCGGAAAGGGTCGTTCCCCTGCCCCAGCCGCTTGGAGGCGAGCGCGAAACCGATGAGCGCGCCCAGCGCCCAGACGGCGGTCAGCGTGGTGGTGGCCGCGACGGAAAGGCCGAGGATCTCGCCGCCGTAGGGCTCCAGCAGGACGTCCTGCATCGAGAAGGCGGCGGTGCCGAGGGCCACGGCGGCCATGATGCGCAGCATCCGGCCCTGGCCGAGCAGATCGAAGAACGCGTCCGAGAAGCGCGGACGGGGCGCCGCGCGCTCCTCGCGGGACATCGGGTTCATCCGCTCCTGCTTCCAGAGCGCCACGAGGTTGAGGACCAGCGTCAGGGCGGCGGCGCCCTGGACGACCTGGATCAGGCGGATCTGGCTGAAATCGCGCAGGAGGGCGCCGAAGATCAGCGCGCTGATCGCCATGCCGACGAGGAACATCACGTAGAGCAGCGCCACGACGCGGTGGCGTTTTTCCGGCTCGGCCTGGTCGGCGGCGAGGGCCAGACCGGCGGTCTGGGTCATGTGGAGGCCGAGGCCGGTCATCACGAAGGCGGCGCCCGCGAGCGCCTCGCCGGCCCAGGCGGGTCCGTGGATCTGGTCGCCCGACAGAAGGATCAGCGCGAAGGGCATGAAGGCGAGACCGCCGAACTGGTAGAGCGAGCCGAACCAGATGAACGGCACCCGGCGCCAGCCGATGGCCGAGCGGTGCGTGTCGGAGCGGAAGCCGAGAAAGGCGCGGAAGGGGGCGACGAGAACCGGCAGCGCGACCATGGCGGCGACGAGCATCGCGGGCACCGACAGCTCGACGATCATCACGCGGTTGAGCGTGCCGAGCAGCAGGACCGTCGCCATGCCGACGGAGATCTGGAAGAGCGACAGCCGCAGCAGCCGGTTGAGCGGCAGACCCTCGCTCGCCGCGTCCGCGAATGGCAGGAGGTCCATCCCGAATTGGGTCAGAGGATGCCGCTTGTCGGTCATTTCGGCGCGAACTCCATCGCTTCGCTGAAGTAGAACCCGGATTTGACGCGCTCGACGGTCTCAAGGCGCCAGTCGCTGCGCTCCGCCAGCTCGGCGGTGAGTTTCGCGGCGCGCACCGGAATGATGGCGGGCGAGCGGTCGGAGCGGGGAAACGCCTTGCCGACGACGCGCATGGTCTCGAGCGCGGGCGTTGACGGCGCGACCGTGAAGACGACCGCCCGGCTCGTCCGCGTGGCCAATCGCGCCAGCGCGTCGGCGATGTCCGTCGTGCGGTAGTGGATCAGGCTGTCCATCGCGACGACGAAGTCGAAGCGGCCGTGGTCCTCGTCGAGCATGTCGCCCGCCACGAGCGTCACCCGGGCCCGGGCGTCCTCGGGCATCCGGTCGCGCGCGACTTCGAGCAGGTTGGGCGAGATGTCGACGCCGAGCACCTCGGCGCCGCGCCGCGCGGCCTCGACCGAGAGCTGTCCGACGCCGCAGCCCGCGTCGAGCAGGCGCATGCCGGTCATGTCGGCCGGAAGCCGGGACAGGAGCGTCGCGCGCATCCGGTCGCGCCCCGCGCGCACGGTGGCGCGGATGCGGCTGACCGGATCGGTCGAGGTCAGCCGCGCCCATGTGTCGGCCGCGGTGCGGTCGAAATAGGTCTCGAGGCTGGCGCGGGTCCGCTCGTAGGTCATCAGTCGAATCCGAGCAGTTCGAAGATCTGCCGGTCTTCCAGCGCCGCCGGCGCCAGCGGATCGGTGCCGGCGTAGAGCGTCTCGGCCAGCCGGATGTATTCCTTCTGGACCGAGACGATGTCCTCGTCGGTGTCGCCCATTTCGAAGAGGGTGCATTTCTTGAGGCGGCTGCGGCGGATCGCATCGAGGTCGGGAAGGTGTGCGAGGCGCTTGAAGCCCACGACGTCGCAGTAGCGGTCGACCTCGTCGGTGTCCTTGGAGCGATTCGCGACGCAGCCGGCGAGGCGGACGTTGTAGTTTTTCGACTTGGCCTGGACCGCCGCGATGATGCGGTTCATGGCATAGATGCTGTCGAAATCGTTGGCGGTGACGATCAATGCGCGGTCGGCGTGCTGGAGCGGGGCCGCGAAGCCGCCGCAGACCACGTCGCCCAGCACGTCGAAGATCACCACGTCGGTCTCTTCGAGAAGATGGTGCTGTTTCAGGAGCTTGACGGTCTGGCCGACGACATAGCCGCCGCAGCCGGTTCCGGCGGGCGGGCCGCCGGCCTCGACGCACATCACGCCGTTGTAGCCCTTGTAGACGAAATCCTCGGCGCGGAGCTCCTCGGCGTGGAAATCCACGTCCTTGAGCACGTCGATCACCGTCGGCATCAGCTTTTTCGTCAGCGTGAAGGTGCTGTCGTGTTTCGGGTCGCAGCCGATCTGCAGGACGCGGTGGCCGAGTTTCGAGAACGCCACCGACAGGTTCGACGACGTGGTCGATTTGCCGATGCCGCCCTTGCCGTAGACGGCGAAGACCTTCGCGCCCTCGATCTTGACGGATTGGTCGAGATGGACCTGGACGGAGCCTTCGCCGTCCTCGCCTCGCAGCATGGGGGCTTTGTCAAGCGGGCTCATGTGGTTCTCCTCATTCGGCTGCGATCTCGACGGGAGAGATCCCCTCGAGCGTGTCTTCAAGCTCTTCCGCGCCGCGGCGCAGAGCTTCGAGCGTGGCGTCGTCCGGCTGCCAGTAGGCGCGCTCATGCGCCTCGATCAGCCGGTTCGCGACCCGGGCCGAAGCCTGGGGATTGAGCTGCGCCAGGCGGCGCCGCATGGCCTCGTCGAGCACGAAGGTCTCGCTCAGGCGCTGGTAGACCCAGGGTTCGACCTGGCCGGTGGTGGCGGACCAACCCATCGTGTTGGTGACCTGGGCCTCGATGTTGCGCACGCCCTCGTGGCCGTGCTTGAGCATGCCCTCGTACCATTTCGGGTTCAGCGCGCGGGTCCGGGTCTCGAGCGCGACCTGCTCGCTGAGCGTGCGGACCTTGCCGTCGCCGCGGGTCTGGTCGCCGATATAGACCGGCGTCTCGCGGCCGCCGCGGGCGCGTTTGACCGCGCGGCCGATGCCGCCGAGCGTATCGAAATAGTGGTCGACCGTGGTGACGCCGAGCTCGACCGATTCGAGGTTCTGGTAGGCCAGATCCACGTCGGCCAGCATCGCCTGCATCAGTTTGGACTGCTGGACCGGCTGGCCCTTGCGGCCGTAGGCGAAGCACTTGCGCTTCTCGAAGGCGTCGGCCAGTTCGTTCTCGTCGGACCAGGCCCCGCTGTCGACGAGCTGGTTGACGTTGGAGCCGTAGGCGCCTTCGGCGTTGGAGAAAACCCGCAGGGCGGCGGTTTCGAGATCGCAGCCCATTTTCTCGGCGTAATCCAGAGCGTGGGCCCGGACGAAATTCTCCTCGACCGGCTCATCGGCGTTCGCGGCCATCCAGGCGGCCTCGGCCAGCATCCGGGTCTGGAGCGGCAGCAGGTCGCGGAAGATGCCCGAAAGGGTCATCACCACGTCGATGCGCGGCCGGCCCAGTTCCGCCAGCGGGATGAGTTCCGCGCCGCAGAGCCGGCCGTAGCCGTCGAAGCGGGGCCGCGCGCCCATCAGCGCCAGCGCCTGGGCGATCGGACCGCCGTCGGATTTGATGTTGTCGGCGCCCCAGAGCACGAGCGCGATAGAGCGCGGCAGGCCCGCGCCCTGCTCCACATGACGGTCGACGAGCCGCTTCGCCTGTTTCGCGCCGTCTTCCAGCGCGAAGGCGGTCGGCATGCGGAACGGATCGAAGGCGTGAAGGTTGCGCCCGGTCGGCAGGATCTGCGGCGAGCGCAGCAGATCTCCGCCCGGAACCGGCCGGATGAAGCGCCCGGCCAGCGCGCGCAGAAGCGCCGGCGTCTCGTGATCCTCGGCGAGGAGTTTGTCGGCCCGGGCGAGGGTTTCCGCGTCGCAGCCCTCGACCTCTGCCATCGCGTCGAGAAGCCCGGCGCGTTCCTCGGCGTCCGGCGGACGGCCGACGACGTGGAGGCCTTGCGGGATGAGCGAATCCTCGAACTCGATGACGTCGCGCCAGAGCTTCTCAAGCGCGGTCACCGGGTTCGGCCAGGCCGGTTCGGCGGCGCAGAGATCCAGCTCGGCCGCCTGGGCCTGCAGCATCGCGGCGAGATCCGCGCGCTCCGGAGCGTCCGGGGCCGAGGCCCGCCAGCGGTCGAGCGAGCCCTTGAGATCGACCAGACCCTTGTAGAGCCCGGCCTTGGTCACCGGCGGCGTGAGGTAAGTGACGATGGTCGCCCCGATGCGCCGCTTGGCCAGCGCGCTCTCGGAAGGGTTGTTCGCGGCATAGAGATAGACGTTGGGCAGATCGGCGATCAGCCGGTCGGGCCAGCAGCCGGCGCCGAGCGCGTTCTGTTTGCCGGGCATGAATTCCAGCGCGCCGTGCATTCCGAAATGCAGCACCACGTCGGCCCCGAAATCCTCGCGCAGATAGCGGTAGAAGGCGCTGAAGGCGTGCGTCGGCGCGAAGCCCTTCTCGAAGAGCAGCCGCATCGGGTCGCCCTCGTAGCCGAAGACCGGCTGGATGCCGACGAAGACGTTGCCGAAATGGGCGCCGAGCACGAAGATGCCCGATCCGTCCGACTGCGCCCGGCCCGGCGCGGGCCCCCACTGCGCCTCGATCTCGCGCAGATGCGGCTCGGAAGACACGAAATCGTCGGCCGAGATGCGCGCCGCGACGTTCGCGGGCTGGCCGTGACGTTCGGAATTGCCCTTGAGGATGGCGTGCCGCAGATCGTCGACCGTCGCCGGCGGCGTGACGTCGTAACCTTCGGCGCGCATGGCGTGCAGCGTGTTGTGCAGGCTCTCGAAGACGCCGAGATAGGCCGCCGTGCCCACCGCGCCGGCGTTCGGCGGGAAGCCGTAGAGCACGATGGCGGCCTTGCGCGTCGCCGTCTCGCTGCGCCGGAGCGCCACCTTGCGGGCCACACGTTCCGCGAGGCGGAGCACCCTGTCCTCGCAGGCCCGCATCATCCGGCCCGTGGCGTCGCCCTGGCAGTTGCGGTCGCAGCCGTGGCAGCCGTCGGCGCCGATGCGGCCGCCATAGACCATCGGGCCCGTCGCGCCGTCGATCTCGGGGATCGCGACCATGATCGTCGTCTCGACCGGCGACAGACCCGAGCCGCCCAAGGCCCATTCGTCGAGCCTCTGAAGCTCGAGCGCGTGGGCGGCGATGTAGGGAACGTCGAGCGCTGCCAGGATCTCCTCGGCGGCGCCGCTGTCGTTGTAGGCCGGGCCGCCAACGAGGCTGAACCCCGTGAGGGAAAGCATCGCGTCGATGGTGACGCGCGCGCCGTCGCGGAAGAAGGCGTCGATCGCGGGGCGGCCGTCGAGACCGCTCGCGAAGGCGGGCAGCACGCGCAGGCCCTTCGCCTCGAGCGCGCGGATCACGGAGTCGTAATGCGCCGTGTCACCCGACAGGATGTAGGCGCGCATGACCAGAAGACCGACGGTTCCGACCGGATTGGCGGGACCGGGGATCGCGGCGGCGTCGGTCGTCATGCGCTCGGCGAGATCGGGATGGTAGAGACCGGTCTCGGGGTATTCGACGGGCGCTGCGGGTGCCAGCGCGCCGGCCAGATGGCCGCGCGGCCCGCGCGCGTAGCCGTCGACGAGATAGGCCACCATCGCCTCGACATTGTCGTCCGACCCGGCGAGCCAGTACTGCATGCAGAGGAAATAGCTGCGCAGATCCTGCGCCTTGCCGGGAATGAATTTCAGGATGCGCGGCAGGCGGCGCAGCATCGACATCTGGTTGGAACCGGCGGAGGCGCCGGGTTTTTTCGCCCCGCGCAGCTTTTTCATCAGCGCCATCATGCCGCTGGCCGGCTTGGCCATGTCGAGCCCGCCGAGCTTGGTCAGCTTGACCACTTCGGCGCCCGAGATCAGGCAGACCATCGCGTCGCAGGCGTCGCGGCGGGCCTGCAGATCGGGCAGGATCGCGCGGATATGCTCGTCGAGGAAGAGCATCGTCACGACGATGATGTCGGCCTCGGCCACTGCCGCCTTTGCGGCGGCGAGCGCCGCGCCGTCCTCGGACCATTCGGCCGCGGCGTGGACGCTGAGGCTCAGGCCCGGGACGCTGTGGATCAGACGCGCCTCGGCCCGCTCCGCCGGACCCGCGATGTGCGAGTCCAGCGTGATGATCGTCACCCGCACCGGGGGATCAGCGGGAATAATGGGCTTTTGCATCATAGAGCGTTTCTACCGATATGGTCGCGAGGCCTTGGGTCGAGGCGAAAGCCTCCGTGTTGCGGCGGGCCTTGCCGCGCACGAAGAACGGGATCTTGCGGAGTTCCTTCTCGGCGTCCTGGAGCCAGACGATCTCGCCGCCCGACGCGTTTTCGGGGAGCCCGGCATCGGAGGGCGTCGAGCCCTCCTCCGCCGCGGCCTGCGGCCGGCGCTCGGCGGCGGGCGCGTGGCTGGCGTGATGGCTCGGCCCGGCCTCGTCGTGGAACTCGAAATCCTCGCGGAACATGTGCAGGAGATGCTCCTCGAGACCCATGACAAGCGGATGGACCAGCGTGTCGAAGAGCACGTTGGCGCCCTCGAACCCCATCACCGGCGAATAGCGCGCGGGGAAGTCCTGAACGTGGACCGGCGCGGAGATCACGGCGCAGGGGATGCCGAGGCGTTTGCCGATGTGGCGCTCCATCTGGGTGCCCATGATCATCTCGGGCTGGAGCTCGGCGATGGCCGCCTCGACCTCGAGATAATCGTCGGTGATCAGCGCGGTCAGCCCGAGTTCCTTGGCCGCCGCGCGCACGGGCCGGGCGAATTCGCGGTTGTAGGCGCCGAGGCCCACGACCTCGAAGCCCATCTCCTCGCGCGCGACCCGGGCCATGGCGAGCGCGTGCGTGGCGTCGCCGAAAACGAAGACCCGCTTGCCGGTGAGGTAGGTCGAATCGACCGAGGACGTCCACCAGGGCAGACGCAGCGCGGTCTCGTCCGCCTCCAGCGGCCGGCCGACGATCTCCGCGATCTCGCGCACGAAATCGCGCGTCGCGCCGACGCCGAGCGGGACGGTGCGGGTGAATTTCTGGCCGTGGGTCTTCTCCAGCCAGAGGCAGGCCTGCTCGGCCGTTTCCGGGTAGAGCATGACGTTGAATTCGGCCGCCGCGAGGCGGGTGAGATCCTCGGGCGTCGCGTCGAGGGGCGCGGCCACGTTGACGCCGATGCCGAGGGACGCGAGCAGTTTCGTGATCTCCGCCACGTCGTCGCGGTGGCGGAAGCCGAGCGCGGTGGCGCCGAGGATGTTGCAGGTGAGGGTCGCCGTCGGCTCGCAGGGGCCGGACAGACGGCGGACCAGTTGGAAGAACGTCTCGGACGCGCCGAAGCTCTCCTTGCGCTGATAGCTCGGAAGCTCCAGCGCGATGACCGGCACCGGAAGCTCCATGCTCTCGGCGAGGCCGCCGGGATCGTCCTGGATCAGCTCGGCCGTGCAGGAGGCGCCGACGATCATCGCCTGCGGCTTGAACCGCTCGTAGGCGCCCCGGCAGGCGGTCTTGAAAAGATCGGCCGTGTCCGAGCCGAGGTCGCGCGCCTGGAAGGTCGTGTAGGTCACCGGCGGCCGGCGGTCGCGCCGCTCGATCATCGTGAAGAGAAGATCCGCGTAGGTGTCGCCCTGCGGCGCGTGGAGCACGTAGTGCAGGCCGCGCATCCCGGTGGCGACGCGCATCGCGCCGACATGGGGCGGACCCTCGTAAGTCCAGACCGTCAGCTTCATGACGCGGCCTCGAAGGATGCGCCCGTCCGGACCGCGCCGGACGCGGCCGAGGGAGGCTCGACGCCTCCCGAGGCCGGGCTGGCGGACATGCCCTTGAGCAGGGCGCGGCGGCGCAGCGGGCGGGCGAAGAGGCCGGCGAGATCGCCCGCCTGCTCGTAGCCGTGGACCGGGGTGAAGACGAGCTCGATGGCCCATTTCGTGGCCAGGCCCTCGGCCTCCAGCGGGTTGGCGAGGCCGAGGCCGCAGACGGTGAGGTCGGGACGCGCAGCCTTGCAGCGGTCGAGCTGGAGATCGACGTCCTGACCTTCGGAGATGACCGGGCCTTGCGGCAGCAGGTCGAGATCGGGGCCGACCAGGCCCTTGTGCAGATACGGCGTGCCGACCTCGATCGGGGTCATGCCGCATTCGCGGGCGAGGAACCGAGCGAGCGGGATCTCGAGCTGGCTGTCGGGGAAAAAGAACACCGACTTTCCGCGCAGGGTCTCGGAGACGGCGGTGACGGCGGACCGGGCGCGATCGCGCGGCGCGCGGGTGACGCGCTCGAAATCGGCGTCCGATACGCCGAAAGCGTCCGCCGCCGCGCGGAGCCAGGCGGTGGTGCCCTCCTCGCCGAACGGGAAGGGCGCCGCGAGATGCGTGGCGCCCCTGCCCTCGAGCAGATGGGCGGTGTCGCCGAGGAACGGCTGGGCGAGCAGCATGCGCGTGTTCGGGCCGATCGCCGGGGCGTCCTCGGACCGGCGCGCCGGGAGACAGCGGACCGGGCCGATGCCCATTTCTTTGAAAAGACGCAGGAACTGGTCCTCGACCACGTCCGGCAACGCGCCGACGAGAAGCAGCTGCGTCTCGTCCGTTTCCGGCAGCGTCGGCACCATCGCCGCGAGACAGGCGTCCTCGCCCTGGGTGAACGTGGTCTCGATGCCCGAGCCGGAATAGCTCATGACCCGGACATGCGGCGCGTGACGCGCGGTCAGGCGCTCGGCGGCGCGGGAGAGGTCGAGCTTGATGACCTCGGACGGGCAGGACCCGACGAGGAAGAGCTGGCGGATGTCGGGGCGGCGCTCCAGCAGCCGCGCGACCTCGCGGTCGATCTCCTCCTGGGCGTCGGCGAGACCGGCGAGGTCCTTCTCCTCCATGATCGCCGTGCCGAAGCGCGGCTGGGCGAATATCATCACGCCGGCGGCCGATTGCAGCAGATGCGCGCAGGTGCGCGAGCCGACCACGAGGAAAAACGCGTCCTGCATCTTGCGGTGCAGCCAGATGATGCCGGTCAGGCCGCAGAACACCTCGCGCTGGCCGCGCTCGCGCAGGACGGGCGCGTCGAGACAGCCGCCCGATGCGGGGATGCGGATCTGGTCGTTCATGCCGGCGCACCGTCGGGCGTCGGTTGCGAAGCCGCCCCCTGGAGGCGCGCGGCGCGCAACTTGAGGAGGAACTGCGCCGCGTTCGCGACGTAGGCGGCGTAGGCCGCGAGCGCCACCGTCATGAGCGCGCCCGGCGACAGGAACCCGAAGATCAGGCCCGCCATGTAAAGCGTGTGGAGCGCGATCACGCCGAAGCTGACCACGTCCTCCCAGAAGAAGGCCGGAGCCAGAAGGTACTGCCCGAAGACGACCTTCTCCCAGATCGCGCCGGTCACCATGATCGTGTAGAGAGTAAGCGTTTTTATTATGATCGAGACCGTGGCCGCCCCGTAGCCGTCGCCGGTGATCAGATAATGCACCACGAGGCCGAGGCTGACGAGGAAAACGAGAAACTGCACGGGCGCGAGAATCCCCTGGACGAGCGTCCAGATCGTGGCGTCGCGCCGGGCCCGCTGTTCGGGCGTGTAAAGCGTTGATCCGCCTGACACAGTGCCGCTTCGATCCGTCACTCCGCCTCCCCTCCGAGCGTTTCAGTCAGGAGAAACGTAGCCCGCGCTCCGCGATTGTGTCAACTCAAACTTACACACCTTGATTGACACTTGTCGGTCAAAATGTCGCGGCAGGCGAAATCCGGCGCGAAAGCGATCATAAGCCCGAAAAACCGGGCGTTTTCAGCGGATGCCGTCTTTTCCCGCAAAACGTGTGCACTATGTCAAATTTATTTGACACTTTTTGCCGACCGTGCTGTTCTCGGTTCCCATGGGACTCGCAGGCCGCCCGATTCCGGGTTACGGGGCGGTTCCGAAACCCGTCCTCGGGGGAGGTTGTGGCGTGCTGAAAGTTGACGGAAGCCCGACCTCCGACGAGGCGCCCCCTGCGAGCCTGCCGCCGTCCCTGCTGGCGCATGCATTGGGAAATCTGTTGGCGGAGCGCATGGCAGACGGAAGCAAAGGTTTCGCGATCAACCAGCTCTGCGCCGCTCTCGTAGACGCGAGCCCCGAGGCGGGCGTCGCCTATGTCGACCGACTTCTCGATTGCGGCGTCAGCGTCCAGGCCCTCTACGACACGTACATTCCGCGGGCGGCCCGGCAGCTCGGCGAGATGTGGTCCGACGACACGATGAGTTTCAGCGACGTCACGCTCGGCATGTCGCGGCTCACCGAGATCTTCCGGCGGCTCAGCCCGACATTCCTCAAGAGCGGCGAGCGGGGAAACCATTCGCGCCGCGCGCTTTTCGCGCTGACGCCCGGAGAGAGCCATTCGCTGGGCATCGCGATGGCGGCCGATTATTTCCAGAAGGGCGGATGGGCCGTCCGCGTCGAGCTTCGCGCCGACGCGTCCGAACTGGCCCGGATCGCAGCCAGACACGAATTCGACATGATCGGGCTTTCGGCGGCCACCCGGCGGGCGATCCCCCGGGCCGCCGAGACGGTCCAGGCGCTGCGCGGCGTCATCCGCCCCGGCGTGCCGATCGTGCTGGGCGGCCCGTTGACCACCTACGAGAAGACCGCGGCCGAGCAGATCGGCGCGGACATGGCGGCGACCGCCGCGGTCCTCGCCCTGATGGAAGTGGAAAAGGGCTTTTGAAATGAACGGGGGGCGGCTACCCTGGGCTCAAGTCAGTGTTGAAAGCTTAACCGCATGCGGGATTGGACCGCCTCGTGAACAAGAAAAGCCCGTTTCTCTACACGCTGGACATGCTCGCTGACGTCGATACCCAGACGGTGAAATCCATCGTCGCGGCGGGCTCGGACATCGCGCTCCTGATCACGGCCGACGGAATCGTAGAGGACGTTTACATGGGTCCGGACACTCCCCCGGCGAATGACGTCGCGGACTGGTCCGGCGCGCGGATCGACGACATCGTTACCGAGGAGAGCCGCGGCAAGATCGACGACATGCTCGCCAAGGCCCGGACGACGGACGCGCCGCCACGCTGGCGCGAGATCAACCACGTCTCGCCCGGCGAGGACGACTTCCCCGTCCGTTACGCCGCCGTCAGGACCGGCTCCAAGGGCGACGTCATCCTGCTCGGGCGCGATCTGCGCGTGGTCGCGCAGCTCCACAAGCGTCTCGTCGAGGCGCAGCTCACGATGGAGCAGGATTACGAGCGCATCCGCCAGATCGAGACGCGCTACCGGGTCCTCTTCGAGACGACGCACGAGGCGCTCCTGATCGTCTCCTCCGAGACCGGCCGGATCATCGACGCCAATTCCGCCGCCGCGCGTCTTTTCTCGCGCGAGGTCGAGGATCTCACCAACCGCGTCTTCGCCAACCGGTTCGAGCCCAAGAGCCAGTCCGATCTGGCCGTGGCGCTCGCCATGGTCCGCGAGAGCGGCCGCGAACGCTCGATCGTGCTGACCGGACGCGGCGAGGTCGGCGCGCTCAACGTCGATCTGCTGCTCTTCCGGTCGGTCAACGAGACGCTCTATCTCTGCCGTCTGACGTCGCGCGATGGAGAGACGGAAGCCGACCGGTCCTTCGACCGCTCGCTCTCGGCGCTTTATGGCCGCACCAGCGACGCGATGGTCTTCACCGATTCCGAGGGACGGATCCGGAGCGCCAACACGGCGTTTCTCGGTCTTGCCGACGTCGCGGTCGGGCGCGCGATCGAGGACATCAACCTCACCGATTTCCTCGGACGGCCCTCGGTCGATCTCAACCTGCTGATGTCGAACGCCCGGGTCAAAGGCCGGCTATCGGCCTACAATACCACTCTGCGCACCACCTACGGCATGGCGATTCCCATCGAGATCTCCACCACATGGCTGCCGGAGGCCGATCCGCCGATGTTCGGCTTCGTGATCCGCGACGTGAGCCGGGCCACGCCCGGACGCGGCGCCTCGCCGGCGGTCTCGTCCGAGGCGGTCGAGAACATCATCGACCTGGTCGGAACCACTCCGCTCAAGGAACTGGTGCGCGGCACCACGGACGTGGTCGAAAAGCTCTGCATCGAGACGGCGATCAAGCTCACCAACAACAACCGCGCCTCGGCCGCCGAGATGCTCGGCCTTTCGCGCCAGAGCCTTTACGTGAAGCTGCGGAAATACGGTCTGATCGCGCAGGACGACTGACCCGGTCGCCGACGCCATGTTCCACCCGCCGCTGCATGATCCCGCGACCTACCGGGCACTGGAGGAGACCGTCGGCGCGTTCGCGCGCGACGTGATCCGCCCGGTGGCGGAGGCGCTCGATCGCGAGGAACGGTTTCCGGCGGAGATCCACGCCAGCATGGCCGAACTCGGCCTCCTCGGCGTCACCGTTCCGGAAGCGCTTGGCGGCGCCGGCCTCGACTCGCTCGCCTATTCCATCGTCATGGAGGAGCTGTCGCGCGGATACGCCTCGGTCGCCGATCAATGCGGCCTGGTCGAGCTGATCGGCACGCTGCTGTCGGTCCACGGCACGCCCGGGCAGCAGGCGCGGCACCTGCCCGGCATCCTCGGCGCGACGACCCGCGTCGCCTATTGCATCACCGAGGAGGAGGCGGGCTCGGACGTGGCCGGCATCCGGAGCGTCGCCACGCGCGACGGCGCGGGATGGCGGCTCGACGGGAGCAAGCTCTGGATCCACAACGCGCCGATCGCCGATCTGGGCTTCGTTCTCGCGCGGACGGATCCGGAGGCCGGGCATCGCGGAATGAGCATCTTCATCGTCGATCTCCACGCGCCCGGAGTCACGCGCGGCCCCAAGGAGCGCAAGCTCGGCCAGCGCGCGAGCCAGGTCGGCGGGCTGCGCTTCGAGAACGTGGCCCTGTCCGGCGACGCGCTGTTGGGCGAGGCCGGTCGCGGCTTCCACATCATGATGGGCGTGCTGGAGAAAGGTCGCGTCGGGATCGCCGCGCTCGCCACCGGGATCGCCCAGGCGGGTCTCGACGCGGCGCTTGGATATTCCTCCGAGCGCCGGCAGTTCGGCCGCGCCATCGGCGAGAACCAGGGCCTGCGCTGGATGCTCGCCGACATGGCCAAGGACATCGCCGCCGCGCGCGCGCTCACCCGCGACGCGGCGCTCAGGATCGACCACGGGCTTCCGGCGGGCCGGGCGGCGTCGATCGCCAAGTGCTTCGCCTCGGACATGTGCGTGGCCCGGACCTCAGACGCTCTGCAGGTTTTCGGCGGGTCCGGCTACATCCGGGGGGTCGAGGTCGAACGGCTCTACCGCGACGCCAGGATCACACAGATCTACGAGGGCACGAACCAGATCCAGCGCGACATCATCGCGAGGTCCCTGTTCCGCGACGGCGCGCGGTAAGCGCCGGTTCATCGCTCCGGCGGCACGCCGTTCCGCCAGACGCGGCGCAGCTCCATTCCGTCGCTCAGATGCACGAGATCCGCCGGCGCGCCGGGGATCAGACAGCCGCGCCGCCCGGCGAGGCCGATGCAGGCGGCCGGCACGGAGGTCGCCATCCTGAGCGCCTCGACCGCGTCGAGGCCGACATCGCCGGTCAGCACCCGCAGGCCCCGCGCCATGTCGCAATCGGCCCCCGCCAGCGTGCCGTCCTCCAGCGTCAGACGTCCCTGCCGGCGGAGGATGCGACGGTCCTTGAGGCTGAATTCCGTCAGATCCGTCCCCGCCACCGCCATCGCGTCGGTCACGAGACACGTCAGATCGTCGCCGCGACGGCCGGCCAGCGCGATCCGCATCACTTCCGGCGCCACATGCACCCCGTCCGCGATCAGCCCGACATAGGTCTCGCCCGAATCGAGCGCCGCCCCGACCAGCCCCGGTTCGCGGTGACCGAGCGGGCTCATCGCGTTGAACAGATGCGTCACCATCCGCGCGCCGGCCCGGAACGCGGTCCGCGCGCCCTCGGCGTCGGTGTCGCTGTGCCCGATGCTGACCACGGCCCCCGCCGCCGCCAGCGCCGCGATCTGAGCCGGCGTCACGCTCTCCGGCGCGACCGTCAGCAGCAGCGCGGGCAGACGCGCGGCGGCGTCGAGCAGCATCTCGAGATCCTCCGGACCCATCGGCCGGATCAGCGCGGGATCATGCGCGCCCTTGCGCGCGGGGTCGATATGCGGCCCCTCGAGATGCAGCCCGAGAAACCCCGGCACGCCCGCCTCGGCCGCCGCCACGCCAGCTTCGATCACCGCGCGCGTGACCTCGGGCGTGTCGGTGATCAGCGTCGGCAGCAGACCCGCCGTCCCGAGTCGCCCGTGCGCGGCGCAGATGGTCGCGATCTCGTCCAGGCCCGGGTCGGCGCCGAGCATCACCCCGCCGCCGCCGTTCACCTGGAGGTCGATGAAGCCGGGCGCGAGGATGCCGCCGTCCAGCTCGATCCGCTCGCCGCGTTCCGCCAAAACGCGCTCCGGACCGATCTCCGCCACCTGGCCGTCCGCGATCCGCAGCGCGGCGTATTCGTAGATCCGCGTCCCGTCGAAAATCCGCGCCCCGGTGAAAACCTGGTCCATCACACCGTCTCCGTCACCTTGCGCAGATGCGGCGGCGCGTCCGGGTCCAGCCCCCGCCGCCGCGCGAGCGCCTCGATGAACACGTAGAACGACACCGCCGTCGCGAGCGGCGCCACCAGCGGATGCAGGCCCTTGACCGAGGGCAGGCAGGTCACCTCCGCCCCCGCCCCCGGCGCGGTCAGGAACACGTCCGCGCCCTGCCCCGCCAGCCGCTCGACCGTGGCGATCACGCCCGGCAGCGCCGCGTCCTCGACCCCGAGCGCCAGCACCGGAAACCCGGCCTGGACCAAGGCGGCGGGACCATGCAGCACCTCCGCCGCGCTGTAGCTCTCGGCGTGGATGCCGCAGGTCTCCTTGAACTTGAGCGCGACCTCGGCGGCGATCGCGAAGGCCGGACCGCGCCCGAGCACGTAGAGCGAATTCGCCCGCGCCAGCCGGTCCGACAGCGGCCCCCAGTCGCACCCGAGCGCGGTCGCGAACGCCTCCGGCAGACCCGCGACCGCCGTTCGCAGCGCGTCATCCTCGCGCCATTCCGCGACCAGCGCGAGCCCCGCCAGCACCGACGTCACGAAGGTCTTGGTCGCCGCCACGCTGCGCTCCTCGCCCGCGCCCAGCGCCAGCGTATGATCGCAGACCTCCGCCATCGGCGATCCGGCGGAATTGGTCACCGCGAGCGTCAACGCCCCGCCCGCGCCCGCGCCGCGCATCATCTCGACGATGTCCGGGCTTCGTCCGGACTGCGAGATGCCGATGCAGATCGCGCGTTCCATCCTGAGCGGGCGCCTGTAGACTGACACGACCGACGGCCCGATGGAGGCCACCGGAATGCCGGCGGCCAGCTCCACCGCGTATTTCAGATAGGTCGCCGCGTGATCCGACGATCCCCGCGCCACCGTCGCGACCAGCACCGGATCGGCCGCGCGCATCGCCCGCGCGGCGGCCGCCAGATCGTCGCCCGCCTCCGCCAGAAACCGCGCCGCGACCGCCGGAATGTCCAGCACCTCGGCCCGCATGTGCGTTTCGGTCATCCCGTGCCCCCTGCCATTTCCCGCGCCATGTCGAGCGCGCCGTCAAGCGCCGTGCCCTTGGCCTCGCGCACCCGCCCCGCGTACCGATCCGCCAGGCGCGCCGCGAAAACCGCGCCGAGCCCGCCGTGAAAACACACCGGCAGCGGATCGTTCCCGGCCAGCCGGTCGATGGACGCCGCGACCACGGCCTCCGCCTCCGCCAGAAGCCGCTCCGCCGCCGCGTCGCCCGCGGCCGCCGCCGCGACGACGCGCGGCGCGTAGCGCGCGAAATCCGCCGGCGACGCGTCTTGCGCGAAATCCACCAGACCCTCCGGACCGCCCGCGTCCGCGACGACCTCCGCCAGCAGCGCCGTGGACGGCGTCAGCCCGTCATGCGCCAGCAGCGCGGCCTCCAGAAGCGTCCGCCCCAGCCGCGCGCCGCTGCCCTGATCCCCGAGGATCAGCCCCCAGCCGCCGACCGTCGAGACCTCACCGTTCCGTTGCGCCGCGAAAACCGATCCCGTGCCGCAGGTCGCGGTGATCCCGTCCTCGCGCCCGTGCGCGCCGCGCAGCGCGATCGTCGCGTCCGTCACGATCCGCGCCCGCGCGAAGGGCAGCCGCTCCGCCAGCCGCGCGGCCGCCGCGGGCAGGTTCGCCCCGGCGAGCCCGAGCACCGCCACGAGGTCGTCGAAGTCGGCGCCGGTCCCGGACGCGTCGAGCGCCGCCCGCGCCGCCGCCTCGATGTTGACCCGCGCGCCCTCGGGATCGCTGACGATGTTCGCCGAGGCCGCCTCGCCGCGCCCGAGGATGCGCCCGCCGGCATCGGCCACCGCCGCCCGGCAGCCCGTGCCGCCGCCATCGATTCCCAGAACAAGCCGCATGGACGCCTCCCGCGCCGGACAATAGCGGAACCGGGCCGGATGAGAAGGCCGGGCGCGCTGGACAAGCCGCGGACATCGGTCATTCTGCGACCCGACAGGAGAATCCCATGCGCACCTCGACCGAAGACCTCCACCCCGCCTCCGCCGGTCTCCAGACCTGGCCGATTCCGACGTGCTGACCCGCCTGCTCGACGGCCAGATCCACGCGGCCGAAGCGGTCCGGGCCGCCCTGCCCGCCATCGCCGAGGCTGCCCGGGTCACCGCCCGCGCGCTCGGAGCCGGCGGGCGCGTGATCTATGCCGGCGCGGGCAGCTCGGGCGTCATGGCGCTGTCGGATTCGCTCGAACTCGCCGGCACCTTCGGCACGCCCGCCGGCAGCAGCCCCGCGCTTCTCGCCGGCGGCGCGGCGACGCTCCTGCACATGGCGAACGCGGCGGAGGACGACGAGGCCCTCGCGGCGGCCGACTGCGCCCGGACCGGCTTCACCGCCGACGACGCCGTGATCTGCGTCGCGGCCAGCGGCCGGACCCCCTACACGCTCGCCATCGCCCGCGCCGCCCGCGCGGCCGGCGCGCCGGTGATCGGCCTCGCCAACGTGCCGGGCGCGCGGCTTCTGGCGGAATGCGACGTCGCGATCCTGCTGGACACGGGACCGGAACTGGTGGCCGGCTCGACCCGCATGGGCGCCGCGACCGCGCAGAAAATCGCGCTCAACATGATCTCGACGCTTGCCGGGATCCGGATGGGGCACGTCCATGAAGGCCGCATGGTGAACCTGACGGCCGACAATTCCAAACTCCGCGACCGCGCAGCCCGGATCGTCGCGGACCTCTCGGGGGCCGATGCCGCCAAAGCCCGCGCGATGATCGACCGCTCCGACGGGGCCGTCAAACCGGCGGTGCTTCTCGCCGCAGGCGCGGCGGACACGGCACATGCCGCCGAACTTCTGGCGCAAGCCGATGGCCATCTCGGCCCGGCACTCGCCGCGCTGCGATCCGAAACGGGGCGCGACCGGTGATGCCGGACCGCGTGACACGCCTTTCCAAACGGTTAATGGAAATCCGCAAGCTCTTGTGAATGAATGGTTTTCCAAAAGTGTCACGCGTGACACTTTCGCGCTTCGACGGCCGCTCTGCCGCCGGCGCGGGTTTCCGCCGGGCTCCGCGCTTCGTGATGCGCGGGGTGGTGCGCCCGGCCCCGGGACCGGATATATCCCCCGCATGAACAGACGCGCCCTTCTCGCCGCCCTCGCGGCCCTGCCGGTCACCCTCGCCCTGCCCGTGTCCGCCCAGAGCGTCGATGCGACGGCGATCAACACCTATCTCACGGGTCTTCGGGTCGCGACGGGACGCTTCACCCAGCGCAACCCGAACGGTTCGACCCAGACCGGCACGTTCCATCTGGCCAAACCCGGCCGCATCCGTTTCGACTATGACACGCCGGCCGGATCCAAGGTGATCGCCGACGGCACGTGGGTCGGGGTCTGGGACCCGAAATCCAACCGCAATCCGACGCGCTATCCGCTGTCGAAAACGCCGCTTTCGCTCCTGCTGCGCGACGGTCTCAGCCTGCGCGAGCCGGGCCTCGTCAAGGGCGCCGTGCGCGACGACAAGGGCGTCCACATCACGATGGTCGATCCCAAGGCTCCCGCCGAGGGCCGCATGGTGATGACGTTCTCCGAGAACCCGATCGCTTTGCGCCGCTGGGCGCTCACGACGAAGACCGGCCAGACCACGCAGGTCGCGCTTTCCGACGTCAGGACCGGCGGCCCGTCGACCGGAGCCTCTTCACCATCTACGGTCGTTAGCCGCCGGATCAGCGCGCCCGCCACGCGGCCCAGGCCTCGGGCGTGTCGAGGTCGGTGATCGCGGCTTTCCCGTTCGTCGGCACGTCCACCACGAACTCGCCCGCCGCCCGCACGACCTCGCGCGCGCCGTGATCGCCCGTGAGCCCCGCCAGCGCCTCGAAGAACCGCCGCCCGAACAGCACCGGATGCCCCGGCGTCCCGTCGGCGGCGACCGCGCGGCAGATCTCGCGGCCCTCGCCGGCATCGAAAGCGGCGATCAGCTTTCCCATCACGTCGGAGCCGATCTCCGGCATGTCCGCCAGGACCACCATCACGGCGTCCGCCTCCTCCGACACGGCCGACAGCCCCGCGCGCAGCGAGGCGGACATGCCGTCGGCGCAATCCGCCGCCTCAACCACCTCGGCGTCCAGACCTTCGAGCGCACCCCGCCGCGCGTCCGCGCCGTGGGGCAGGACCACCACGGTCCGGTCCGCCCCGCTGCCGAGCGCGGCCCGCACGATCCGGCGCAGCACCGGCTCGCCGTCGACGGGTTCCACCAGCTTGTCCCGCCCGCGCATCCGCCGCGACGCGCCCGCCGCGAGGACCAGCGCCGCGACCTTCGGGCGACCCTGCGGAGCCGGTGCGGTCGCCGCGCGCGGCTGCGGCCGCGCCGGGATCTCCTTGAGCAGCCCGCCCACGCCCAACGTCGCGATGTCGGCGCCCGTCACCTCGAGTCCGGCCGCCAGCCGCTCCAGAACCCAGTCCGCGCCGTTGAGCGCGGGCGACCGCGCGCATCCGGGCAGACCGACCACCGGCCGCTCCCGATGCGCGCCGAGAAACAGCAGGTTGCCCGGATCGACCGGCATCCCGAACCGCTCGACGCTTCCGCCCGCCGCGACCAGCGCCGCGGGACAGGTATCCGCGATGTCCGACGTGGCCGAAGCCCCGAGGATCAGCACCATCTCCCCCGCCGCCGCGCGGATCGCGGCCGCGACCGCGTCCACCTCGTGATCCACCACCTGCGGCGTCAGCAAAACGCACCCCATGCCGCGCAGCCGCGCCTCGACGATCGCCGCGCCTTTGGCGATCAGACTCTTCTTCATGCCCGGGGTCCGCGTCAGGATCAGGCTGGCGGTCATCACCCGGAAGGGACGCGCCTCGATCGCGCCCGCCCGCAGATCCGACAGAGCACGGTCAAGGTCCGCGCCGCGCACCGCGTAGGGAATGATCTTGACCGTCGCCACCATCTGCCGCGCCTGCACCCGCGCGAGGTCGGGCAAGGTCGCGAGCGTCAGCCCCGGATCGACGGCGTTCAGCGCGTTGACCGCCGACGCGTCCACGCGGATCAGACCCGCCTCCGTCGCGAAAAGATTGACCCGCCCGGTGAACGGCTCCGACACGCTCAGGCCGAGCGCCGCCGGATCCGGCGCCAGCGCCCGCGCGATCGCCGCCGCCGCCGCGTCCTCTCCGACATCTTCCGGGCCCGGCCGCGCCACCCAGACGCGTGCGACCCCCGCCTCGGCCAATGCGGCCAGATCAGCGGTCGAGAGCGTGCGCCCCTTGCGCAGGCGCGCCCCGCCGGCACCGACCGAATGGGCCAGGATCGCGCCCTCGGCCTCCGACGTCGCGACCGGCCCGAAGCGCATCAGGGACGCGTCTCGGGACGCCGCAGCCGCTCGGTGATCTGCGCGAGGATCGACACGGCGATCTCGGCCGGGGTTTTCGCGCCGATATCCGCGCCGACCGGGGCGTGGATCCGGGCGATGTCGGCGTCGGAAAAGCCGGCCTCGCGCAGCCTGTCCACTCGTTTGGCATGCGTGCGTTTCGAGCCGAGGCAGCCGAGATAGAAGGCGTCGCTCCTGAGCGCCGCCATGATCGCGGGGTCGTCGAGCTTGGGATCATGGGTCAGCGTCACGACGGCGGTGCGCGTGTCGAGCCCGAATTCGGCCAAGGCTTCGTCTGGCCAGCCGGCCATCAACCGCGCGTCGGGAAACCGCGCCTCGCTCGCGAAGGCCTCGCGCGGATCGACGACGGCCACGTCGTATCCGGCGAGCCGCGCCATCGGCGCCAGCGCTTGGGCGATATGCACCGCGCCGACGACCGCCATGCGCAGCGGCGGGTTGTGGGCGGCGAGAAACCAGTCGTCGTCGAAGCCGGACTGGTCCGAGGCGAGCCGCGCCTTCGCCTGATCCCAGAGCGGATCGTCCGGTTCTTCGATCAGACGCCGCTCCCAGGATCCGGGTCGCACGGCGTAGACCACAGGCCGCCGCTCGGCCCTCGCCGCCGCCAGCCGCGCGATCAGATCCGGGTCGGGACCGTCGCCGACGCCCAGCGGCTCGACCATGACGCGGATCGTGCCGCCGCAGGCGAGACCGACCGCGAAAGCCTCCTCGTCCGACACGCCGTATTCGAGCACGCGCGGCACGCCGTCGCCCAGCGCGTCCAGCGCCTCGGCCACCACGGCGCCCTCGACACAGCCGCCCGAGACGGACCCGGCCATCTCGGCCTCGGAGCTGATCGCGAGCTGCGATCCGCGCGGACGCGGCGCCGAGCCCCAGGTCTCGATCACCGTGGCGAGAGCCGCGCCCTTGCCGGCGCGCAGCCAGTCGAGCGCCGCCTCGGGGATCCTGTCATGGGTCGCGATGCTCATCGGGGGGCTCCGGTTCTCTTCGACGTCCGACCGAGATATACGTCCCCCCGATCCCGATGACGAGGGCCGCGCGGGCCGGGCGGCATTCTCCTGTTGCCCATGACGGCCGGCTGGCCGATGTTGCCGCCAAATCGAAAAACCGCATGGGGGAGACGCGATGACGGGTATTCTGGAAAACGCCGGGATCGGCGGCACGTTCATCGGACGGATCTGGGATCCGGCGGCGAAGGGTCCCTCGGTCGTCACGCTTCGCGACGGGAACCTGATCGACATCACGTCCAAGGCGGGGCCGACGACCCGCGACATCTGCGAGATGGACGACCCGGTCGGGTACGTCCAGGCCGCCGAAGGCCGCACGCTCGGGACGCTTGACGACATCGCGGCGGCGCCTGTCGGTCCCGGCAATGTCCACCTGCTGGCCCCGTGCGACCTGCAGGCGGTGAAGGCCGCCGGGGTGACCTTCGCCAGTTCGATGGTCGAGCGCGTGATCGAGGAGCGCGCCGCCGGCGATCCCGCCAAGGCGCAGTCCGTGCGCGAGCGCGTCGGCGCGCTGATCGGCAGCTCGCTGCGCGACATCCGACCCGGCTCGGACGAGGCGGAGAAGGTGAAGGCCGCGCTGATCGCCGAGGGTCTGTGGTCGCAGTATCTGGAGGTCGGCATCGGGCCGGACGCCGAAGTGTTCTCGAAATCCCAGACGCTGTCCTCCGTCGGACCCGGCGCCGAGATCGGCCTGCATCCGATCTCGAAATGGAACAATCCCGAGCCCGAGGCGGTTCTCGCGGTGAACTCGCGCGGCGTCATCGTCGGCGCCACCATCGGAAACGACGTGAACCTGCGCGATCTCGAGGGCCGCTCGGCGCTTCTGCTGAGCAAAGCCAAGGACAACAACGCCTCCTGCTCGATCGGCCCGTTCATCCGGCTGTTCGACGCGGATTGGACAATGGACGATCTCCGGGCCGTCGAGGTCGAACTCCGCGTCGAGGGTCAGGACGGCTTCGTCCTTCAGGGGCGGTCGCCGATGAGCGAGATCAGTCGCGATCCCGCCGACATCGTCGCCCAGACCATCGGGCGGCACCATCAATACCCCGACGGGTTCATGCTGTTTCTCGGAACGCTCTTCGCGCCGACCGAGGACCGCGACGCGCCGGGCGAGGGCTTCACCCACAAGCTCGGCGACGTCGTCACGATTTCGGCGGACGGGCTGGGCCGCCTGGTGAACACCGTGCGGCTCTCGACCGAGTGCCCGCCATGGACGTTCGGCGTCAGCCACCTCATGCGAAACCTGTCCGCGCGCGGACTGCTCTGAATTTCAAGGAAAGGCCACCACATGCTCAAGGGAAGACACCTGATCGCCGGCGACTGGGTCGGCGGAGACGCGACCTTCACCAACCATCCGACCTCCGGCGAACCCGACACGTTCTTCGTCGGCACGCCCGAACATGTCGACGCGGCGGCGAACGCCGCCGAAGAGGCGTTCTGGTCGTTCGGCTACAGCACCCGCGCCGAGCGCGCGGCGCTGCTGCGCGCCATCGCGGCCGAGATCGACGCGCGCGGCGACGAGATCACCGACATCGGCTCGCGCGAAACCGGTCTTCCAGAAGCGCGGCTCCAGGGCGAGCGGGGCCGGACGACCGGCCAGATCAAGCTCTTCGCCGATCACATCGAAAAGGGCGACTATCTCGACCGCCGGCACGATGAGGCGCTGCCTGACCGCGCGCCCCTGCCCCGTCCCGACCTGCGCATGATGCAGCGGCCCATCGGCCCGGTCGCGGTCTTCGGCGCGTCGAACTTTCCGCTGGCCTTCTCGACCGCCGGCGGCGACACGGCGGCGGCGCTCGCGGCGGGCTGTCCGGTCGTGGTCAAAGGCCACTCCGCGCATCCAGGCACGTCCGATTACGTGGCCCAGGCGATCGACGCGGCGATCCGCTCGACCGGAACCCATCCGGGCGTGTTTTCGCAGATCCAGGGCGGCAACCGCGCCGTCGGCCAGGCGGTCGTGCAGCATCCGCTGATCAAGGCCGTCGGATTCACCGGATCCTTGGGGGGCGGACGCGCGCTCTTCGACCTCTGCGCGCAGCGGCCCGAGCCGATCCCGTTCTTCGGTGAGCTCGGCTCGGTCAACCCGATGTTCCTGCTGCCCGAGGCGCTCAAGGCGCGCGGCGACAGCATCGCCGCCGGATGGGCCGGATCGCTCACCATGGGCGCGGGCCAGTTCTGCACCAATCCCGGCATCGCCATCGTCATCGAAGGCCCGGACGCCGACGCGTTCATCAGCGCGGCGACGGAGGCGCTGGAGAAGACCGGCGCGCAGACCATGCTGACCGACGGCATCGCCTCGGCCTACCGCGAGGGCCGCGACCGGATCGCCGAGGGCGAAGGCGTCCGCACGCTCGTGACGTCGATGTGCGACACCCGCAGCGCGGCGCCCTACCTCTACGCGACGACGGGCCGCGAATGGCTCGCCAACGCCGAACTGGCCGAAGAGGTCTTCGGCCCGCTCGGCCTGATCGTCACGGTCAAGGATTTCGCGGAGATGTCGGACATCGCCCTGTCTCTCCAGGGTCAGCTCACCTGCACGTTGCACATGGACGGCGGCGACGCGGAGCACGCCCGCAAGCTGCTGCCGATCCTCGAGCGCAAGGCGGGACGCATCCTCGCCAACGGCTTTCCGACCGGCGTCGAGGTGGCCGACGCGATGGTCCACGGCGGACCTTATCCCGCCTCGACCAATTTCGGCGCGACCTCGGTGGGAACGCTCTCGATCCGGCGGTTCCTGCGGCCGGTCTGCTACCAGAACCTGCCGGCGGACATCCTGCCGGCGGATCTCGGCTAGGGCGCGAGCGTCGCCAGCGACCCGAGGCGCGGACGGTAATACGCCACCCGGCGGAGCACGTCCGCGCCGAAGCTGATCCCGAAGATCGGCTCGAAGTCGTAGAAGACCTCCGAGACGATCAGGTTCTCGCCGTCCCCGAGCGCCAGCGCCGCGGGGATGGTCGCGACGCCGCCCTCGACCCCGATCTCGCTCGGAGCGACGAGGGAGCCCGCGCCGGTCCGCTGCCATCTGACCTCCGGGTCGGTTCCGGCGACGCCGACGACGCTCGTGACGTGGGCCGTGCCGCGCGTCGTCAGATCGAACGGCTCGATGATGTTGCCGAGCGCCAGAAAGATGTCGTCGACCTGCGCCTCCGACAGGGTTTTGTCGCGCGCGGCGAGATCGGCGACGATGAAGGTCCCGGACTGGAGCTTCTGGCTGATCAGGATCAGCCGCGCGAAATCGATCACGCCGGCGCCGAGAACCATGAAGATCGGCATCATCAGGGCGAACTCGACGGCCGACATCCCCGAGCGGTCTCGTCGCAGACGTCGCAGGAAGGATGCCATCTCCGGTCTCCTCAGAACGGCTCGTTGCGCACGGCGACGCTCGAGACCATTTCGACGGTCTCGCCCATCACCCGGCGCATCAGAGGCGTGACGATCCCCCAATCGTAGGTGAGCTGATAGACGACCACGTCGCTCGGACCGCCGAGACCCGCGGCGCCCATGTCCGCGTCCCAGACGCCGTTGCCGTTCACGTCCGTGAAGACCTCGCCCGCGTCGTAGGCGGCATTGGCGTTGGCATCGACGAAGGGCTCGGGTTTTCCGATGTCCGAGAAGGTGTCGTAGACCAGCGTATCGATCGTCACCGTGGCGGGATTGACGAGTCCGTAGGTCCGTTCCTCGACGATGGCCAGCACCCGGTCCTGCCGCGACACGCCCGCGATCGTTCCGCCGGTCACGCCGAACCGCGACGCCTCGAACACGGCCGATTCGATCGAGCTGTTGATGAAGAGCGACAGCGCGACCTCGATGATGCCGAAAAAGAACGTCAGCAGCACCGGCAGTATGAGGGCGAACTCGACCGCCGTGGCGCCGCGCGCGTCATCCGCGAGACCCCGCGCGGCGTGTTCCGGAACCGGGCGTCGCACCGCGCTACTCCACGATCCGAAGATTGGCCAGTTCGCCGCCAATGGCCTTGAACGCGTTGGCGAGCGTGGCGTTGTCCGGCGCATAGAAGTACATCGACGGCTGCGTGGCGCAGTTGCGGAAGAGCGTCTGGGCGGTCGCGTCCGGGGACGCGCCGAAGATGATGCTGTAGATCCGGATGCCTTCGGACTTCATCGACGTGCAGGTGCGCGCCATGCGCTGATCCAGAATGGCGCGGCCCTGGCCCAACGTCGTGACGCCAAGGTTCTCGAGACGGCCATAGGACGTGTAGTCCGAACCAGGCGTTCCCGACCCGCCGTCGTGATCGTAGAACTGGTTGTTTCCGTCGGTGAGTATGACGACGGTCTTTTCCATGAAATCCGTATTGTAATCGAGCGGCAGGGTCGCCGGCGTGGCGCCGCCCCAAAGGCCGCGCCATTGCGGCGACAGGGTGCGCCAGCCCCAGCTCAACCCGAGATTGCCGGTCGTGCCGCCGCGATGCCACGCGCCCATGTTTCCGATCGCCGCATCGATCGCGGTACGGGACGCGGTCAGAGGCGTGATTTCCGGCCCGCATCCGAGGTTCGGGCCTCGGCCGTCGTTCCGGTCCGCGAGGTCAAGCTTGAGCGGCGGCCAATTGTTGTCTTGGGTGCGCGTGGTGGAGGGATAGAAATACGACGTGAACGCGCCGCCGGCGGGGGTCGTATCGCCCTCGTCCAGACCGCCCGAACGGGCCTCGACGCATCCCTTCCAGCCCTGCGCGTCGAAATCGGTCGGGTTCGTGACCGCCCGGTCCGTCGTCGACAGCCAGCCGATGTTCCATGCGCCGATGTTGATCGTCGCGGTATAGGGAACCAGGCTGACCCAGACGTTGGGCACCGTCTCGTCGGGGCCGAAAATGATGTCGATCAGGTCGTATGCCGCCGTCTGCATGGCCGTGAACTTACTGCCCCACATCGAGCCCGTGTTGTCCATGACCAGCGCCAGCTCCATGCCGCTCGTCTCGCGTTCGATCACCGTGCGGGCGCCGACCGTCATCGTGTCGTGACCGAAGATCCGCATGAACTTGGTCGGGGTCGAGGCCCGAGCGGTCAGCGTCACGAACTGCCTGGTCGCATCCAGCTGGAAGTCGAAATCCTCGATGGTGACGTCGCCGCCGCCGTTGCCGAAATTCGCGTCGAAATAGGCCCGCGCCACGTCCTCGGCATCCGTCTGGAGCGCGACGCGCCCTGCGGAAAGGCCGGCCGTGTCGAGCGATTTGGACATGCGGCTCTTGAGAAGGTAGCCGAGCGAGGCGTCCACCGCGAGGCCCGAGATCCCCAGAAGCGGGATCATTCCCACCGCCATGAAAACCGCCGCGACGCCCCGCGTGTCCCGCAGAACCGGACCGGCGATGCCGGCCAGGCCCGATGCCATTCTTTCGCGAAGTCCCATCTCTCACCTGTCCGATCCGGTCGTCCGCGCCGCAGGCTTGGCTATGCGGACGGTCCCCAGTCAGGCGTGATAGCGGGCAAACGATAACCGACGGTTACGTTTGGCATCGCAAATGTCGGCAAATTGTCTGAAACATATACGTTTTCTCGGCAGATCCACCACTGGCGACAATTTACCAAGGCGTGATGCGCGCATCGCTTTCGTCGAAAATGCGTCCTATCTTGGCAAATGAAACGTGAACGCCGTCCGTCTGGCGGGAAAGGAACGTCGGGAATGTCCCAGGAACGCAGGAAAATGCCGCGACGGCGTCACCTTCGTCGTGGCAGCGTCGTTTTCAGGAACGGCTGCAGCACGATGCAATGCGTCGTGCTCGACATGCACGCGGGCGGCGCGAAGCTGCAGCTCGCCGATTGGATGGGCCTGCCCGACCGGGTCGAGCTTCGCATCGAGAACGGTCCGACCCATATGGCCGAGGTCCGGTATCGCACGATGGAGATCGTCGGGGTTCAGTTCATCGAGGACAACGTCGCCTGAGCCACGGCCGCGCCGTCCGGAGCCGACAGCATCGCGCGTGTCGCCAGAACGCCACCCGCCGCGATCGCGATGCCGTAAGGCAGCGTCGAGGCGCTTCGCTCTCCGGTTCTGAACCGAGCGAGGCCCCCCAGCGCGAGATACACCAGAGCGAGGACGCCACCCGCCAGAAGGGTGATCATCAGGAACTCGTCGGCGAGGGCCGCGCCCGTCCAGAGCGCGCCGGCCGCCATGAGCTTCACGTCCCCGCCACCCAGCGCGCCGAGATGGAACGCGAGCGCTCCGGCCGCGAACACGGCGACGGCCACCAGCAGATCGCCTGATGGCACCGCCCCTGTCTCGGCCACCGACAGCGTGATGCGCGCGAGGCCGAGTGCCGCCAACGCCAGCACCAGACCGTTGGGGATCGTGCGGCTGCGCAAATCCGTGAAAGCGGCCGCGACGAAGATCGAAATCGCTGCGAAGGACAGGATTGGCGTCACGGGCGCACTCCGCAGGAGGCGGCCGGATCGACGCCCCGAAATCCGAAAGAACCAAGTGTCGGCGCATTTGGTTTCGAAAGCGTTAATGGGACAATGCCGCATAAAAGCCTGAAAACACTGGCCATACTCAACCTATAGTGATAAGATCCGAAAAATTTCGGCTTATAGGCGAGCACCCATGAAACCCCAGATCAAACGAACCGCCCCCGTCGTCGCCGGCCTCGCGGCGCTGGTCCTGACAGGCTGTGCCGGTGGCGGCGTCGGCGGCAACGCGGCGGGGTCCCAGATGGGTCTCGCCGACAGCGCCATCGCCGCGCGCGACTACAAAACCGCGGCGACGCTCTACGGCCAGGCGTTCGAGGCCAATCCGCGATCCGTCCCCGCCCTCGTCGGCCTGGGCAAAAGCTACGCCGGCATGGGCCAGTTCAACCGCGCCGAACAGGCGCTGCTCGAAGCCAAGAACCGCAGCCCGCGCGACACCGACGTCCTGATCGAGCTTGCGCGCGTGCAGCTCGCGGCCGGCAATCCGCAGGCGGCGCTCGCCAACCTCGACATCGCCATCAAGCGCAAACCCCGCGATATCTCGGTGATCACCGCGCGCGGCATCGCGCTCGACGGTCTCAGCCGTCACGCCGAGGCGCAGGAGGCCTACAGGTTCGGCCTCAGCATGAACCCGACCGATTTCGCGCTGCTGAGCAATCTCGGCCTGTCGCTCGGCCTCTCGGGCCAGACCAGCGAAGGCATCCGCATCCTGCGCGAACTCGTGCGCGACGGGGCGGCCACCGCCAACACGCGCGGCAACCTTGCGCTTGTCTACGGCCTCGCTGGACGCGACGGAGAGGCCGCCGCGACGCTAAAAGGCGATCTCTCGCCCGCCCAGATCCAGAACAACCTCGCCTATTACCGCGAACTGCGTGGCCTTCTGGCGCAGGGCAAACCGATCGGCGGCCTGCGCTGAGGACAGGGGCCACGCCCCTCGATACGGGAACGGCGCATTGTCTGAACGGGACCTCCGCCCGGTGGATTCCGGTGCGAGGCGCGACGGTTCAGGCAAAGCGGGTTTCGACGTCCCTGCCCAGTTCGGAGAGGAACGCCTCGACGGGGGATCTGTAGCCGGGGCATTTGCGCGGGGTGAGATCGCTGGTCATGGCGATCTCATGGATGTTCCGCGCTGTGATCGCGTCGAGCTCGGTTCCGCGAGGCAGCCGTCTTCCCATCCGCACGTTGGCGTTCCCGACTCCGCGCTGAGCCAACTCGCGTAAGCCCGTTGTGCCGGTGCGATTGCTTTCGCCGCGCCTTCGACACCCGCAGGCCCCTGCCGAGGATTTGCTCCACCGCCGCCGGAGAGCTCGGTCCGACCATTGAGCAGAGAACAAGTGCGAAGGGGCAGTCCCACCCCTCTCGCAGCCGCTGAGCGGCCATGACGGGGCGCACAGGGTAATCCCGCGCCGTGAATGAAGGGGGCAAGTGGTGCCCGGGGGCG
>CAVORV010000073.1:0-39883 GCA_963698685.1 uncultured Alphaproteobacteria bacterium | reverse complement strand
CCAAGCTGAAGATACGGGTTCGATTCCCGTCGCCCGCTCCAACCCGACTCGCCTCGTCTCTGCGGGAACGGCCGTCCGCCTTGTCGCCGTACGGGCGGATTGATATGGGCTTTTCCTGATCGGAAACGCGAGTGAGGGATCCATGGCTCGGGGCAACGAAGCGGCGGCGGATCGCGGCAAATCCAAGTCGCTGTCATCCCTGCGCGGGTTGCTGCGGTTCGTGGAGCCGTATCGCGCGCTCCTGATAGCGGCGCTCGCGACGCTGACGGTGACGGCTGTGCTGTCGCTGACGCTCCCGCTGGCGGTGCGGCGGGTGGTGGACGGGTTTTTCGGGGAATCGCTCGCGCTGATGGACGCGTATTTCGGCGCGGCCATCGCCATCGCGGCGCTGCTGGCGGTCGGCACGGCGATGCGGTTCTATCTGGTCACGCGGCTTGGCGAACGGGTGATCGCGGACATCCGCAAAGCGATCTATGACAAGGTCATCGGCATGAGCCCCGCGTTCTACGAGCGGATCATGACCGGCGAGGTGCTGTCCCGGCTGACGACCGACACGACGCTGCTTCTGTCGGTGATCGGGTCATCGGTGTCGATCGCGCTGCGCAACGCGCTGATGCTGCTCGGCGGTCTGGCGCTTCTGTTCTTCACCAGCCCCAAACTCACCGGCCTCGTGCTCGTCGGCGTGCCGCTGGTGGTGTTTCCGATCCTGACCTTGGGGCGCAAGCTGCGCGTTCTCGGGCGCGAAAGCCAGGACCGGATCGCCGAAAGCTCGGCCCAGGCGTCCGAGACGCTTCTGGCGGCGCAGACGGTCCAAGCCTACACCCACGAGACCGCCAGCCGGGGGGCCTTCGGCGGCTTGACCGAGGCGGCGTTCGACGCGGCCCGTCGCCGCATCATGACGCGGTCGATCATGACGGCGATCGTGATCTTCATGGTTTTCACCTCGATCGTCGGCGTGCTCTGGATCGGCGCGCGCGACGTGCGGGCGGGCGTGATGAGCCCGGGCGAGCTGGTGCAGTTCGTGATATACGCGGTGCTGGTCGCGGGGGCCGTCGCGGCGCTGTCGGAGATCTGGGGCGAATTGCAGCGGGCGGCGGGCGCGACCGAACGGATGGTCGAGCTTCTGAACGCCGAAGATGCGGTCGAGGATCCGGCGACTCCGGTCTCGTTTCCGGTTCCGATGCGCGGCGGCATCGCCTTCGAGGGGGTCACGTTCCGGTATCCGGCGCGGCCGGAGATGGCGGCTCTGAGCGATCTCGACCTCACGATCAATCCGGGCGAGACCGTTGCGCTGGTCGGACCCTCGGGCGCGGGGAAGACCACGACGTTCCAGCTTCTGATGCGGTTCTTCGATCCCGATGTCGGGGCGGATCGCTCTCGACGGCGTCGACATCCGGGACGTGACACGGACGGATCTGCGGCGGCAGTTCGCATTGGTCCCGCAGGAGCCCGTGATTTTCGCGACCTCGGCGCGCGAGAACATCCGCTTCGCGCGGCCCGAGGCGAGCGACGCGGAGGTCGAAGCGGCGGCGAAGGCGGCGGCCGCGGACGAGTTTCTCGTAAAGCTGCCGCAGGGCTATGACACATACGTGGGCGAGCGCGGCGTGATGCTGTCGGGCGGCCAGAAGCAGCGCATCGCCATCGCGCGCGCGATCCTGCGCGACGCGCCGGTCCTGCTGCTCGACGAGGCGACGAGCGCGCTCGACGCCGAGAGCGAGCGGGCGGTGCAGAACGCCGTGGAGCGGCTGGCGGAGGGGCGCACGACGCTCATCATCGCGCACCGCCTCGCGACCGTGAAGCGCGCGGACCGGATCGTGGTCTTCCAGGACGGCCGCATCGTGGCGGAAGGCTCGCACGGCGCGCTGGTGGCCGAGGACGGCCTCTACGCGCGGCTGGCGCGGTTGCAGTTTACCGACGGTGCGGCCTGAGACGGGGCGCATCCCTGACCGAACCCGAATGCGGAGAGTGACATGGGACTTTGGAATTTCGTGAAGAACGCCGGCAAGGCGATCGGAATCGGCAGCGCCGAGGCGGCCGAGGGGCCCGATCCGGAGGCGCTGAAGAAGGAGGTCGCCGATCTCGGGCTGGAATCCGAAGGGCTTGAGATCGAGGTCGTCGGCGACAAGGTGAGCGTCAAGGGCCGCGCGCCGAGCCAGGCCGAGAAAGAGAAGATCGTTTTGGCGCTGGGCAACGTCGAAGGCGTGGCGATTGTCGAGGATGCGGTCGAGACGCCGGAACCCGCCGTCGAGCCGAAGCTGCACACGGTGGTCAAGGGCGACACCCTGTGGAAGATTTCCGAGAAGAACCTCGGCAGCGGAGCGCGTTACTCGGAGATCTTCGAGGCCAACAAGCCGATGCTGAGCGATCCGGACAAGATCTATCCCGGGCAGGTGCTTCGAATCCCGCAGGAGTGACACGCGCCGCGCGCGTCGGGACTTGTGCAGGCGCGCGCGGCCTCCCATTGTCAGGAGAGTATACGGGCGCGAAGACGTCCGGCCGGCTCCGGGAGGTCAAATGCTCAAGATCAGGACTCTTGCCGACAAGACGGCCGTCGAAGCGGAGGCGGACATCTCCGAGCGGTGGTCGGCGCGCAGCCTCTATGCGCAGCTGACCGAGACGGCGGGGAAATTCCCCGACCGTCCGGCGATCAGCTTCCAGCTCAAATCCGGACCGTCCGACAAATCCGCGTCGCTGAGCTGGTCCGCGTTCCATGCGGAGGTGACCCGGGCGGCGAACATGCTGCGCCGTTTGGGAGTGGGGCCGACGGACGCGGTCGCCTACATCCTTCCCAACGGGCTCGAGGCGCCGATCGCGCTTCTGGCGGGCGCCACGGCGGGGATCGTCAACCCGATCAATCCGATGCTCAACGCCGAGACGATCGCCGGCATCCTGCGCGACGTCGACGCCAAAGTGGTGATCTCGCTCGCGCCGTTCCCCAAGACCGACGTGGCGCAGAAGGTCGGCGAGGCGCTGGAGCACGCGCCTTCGGTCAAGCATCTGATCCAGGTCGATCTGAAGCCTTACCTCGGCTTCGGGCTGTCGCTCGCGGTGCCGTTCATCCGGCCCAAGATCGCCGTCCGGCACAAGGCCGAGATCCATGACTGGCACGCGGCGACGCGGCGCGAGAACGCGGAGCGGCTCGATTTCGAGGACGATCTGGACGACCGCGTCTGCGCCTATTTTCACACCGGCGGCACAACGGGCCTGCCCAAGATCGCCCAGCACCGGGCGAGCGGCATCCTGTATAACGGCTGGTGCGGCACGTCCTACATGTTCACCGAGAAGGACGTGCTGATCTGTCCGCTGCCGATGTTCCACGTGCTCGCGGCCTATCCGGTGTTCATGTCCTGTCTCGTCTCGGGGGCGCATTTCGTCATGGTGACGCCGCAGGGCTATCGCGGCGAGGGCGTGTTCCGGAACTTCTGGAAGCTTGTCGAGCGGTGGCGCGTGACGTTCATGATCATGGTGCCGACCGCCGCGACGCGGCTGATGCAGGTCAAGGTCGATGCCGACGTCTCGACGCTGCATTTCGCCATCAGCGGGTCCGCGGCGATGCCGAGCGAGCTTTTCGAGCGGTTCGAGAAGGCGACGGGGGTCACGATCCTCGAAGGTTACGGCATGACGGAATCGACGTGTCTGATCTCGATCAATCCGCCGCATGGCGAGCGAAAGATCGGCAGCGTCGGCCTGCCGTTCCCCTATTCGCACGTGCGCATCCTGCATTGCGACGCGTCGGGCGCGGTTCTGCGGGAATGTGGCGTCGACGAGGTCGGCGAGATCTGCGTGATGAACCCGGGCGTGGGGCCGGAGATCTACACCGATCCGGCCAAGAACGTAGGATCGCGCACGCCCGACGGGTATCTGCGGACCGGCGATCTGGGGCGGATCGACGCCGACGGCTACATCTGGATCACCGGCCGGGCGAAGGATCTGATCATCCGGGGCGGGCACAACATCGACCCCGCGCTGATCGAGGAGGCGCTGATGACCCATCCGGACGTCGCCTTCGCCGGCGCAATCGGACAGCCCGACCGCAACGCCGGCGAGGTTCCGGCGGCCTTCGTCGAGCTCGTGGGCGGCGCCTCGGTCACCGCCGACGAGCTTCTGGCGCATGTGCGCGAGCGGATCGCCGAGCACGCGGCGATCCCCAAACATGTCGAGGTGATGGCGGAGCTTCCAAAGACCGCCGTCGGCAAGATCTTCAAGCCGGACCTGCGGCGCCTCAGCGTCAAGCGGGTCTATGACATGGCGCTGGAGAAGGAGGGGATCCCGGCCCGGGTCTCGCGCGTGGTCGAGGACAAACGTCTCGGCCTGGTCGCCGAGTTGGAGCCGGTCGACGGAGCCGCGCGCGACGACGCGGCGATCGGGCATCTGCTCGGCGCGTTCCTGACGCCGTGGCGATGGGCCGACGACGCGTCCGGGCCGTGAGCCCGGCCGGCAAATGATCTCCGGCTGGCGCGCCGAGTCCGGACGGATCGAACCGGTCGGGGACGCCCTCACCGGTGCGGGCGACGTTCTCTGGTTCGACGCGCTGTCGCCGACATCCGACGAATTCGCGGCACTGGAGACCGTTCTCGGCGTGAGCCTTCCGACCCGCGAAGAGATGGAGGAGATCGAGGATTCGAGCCGCCTCTACCGCGAGGATGGCGCGGTCTTCATGACGACGACGCTGCCCGCTGACGTGGAAAGCGATTCGCCGCGCTTGGAGCCGGTAACCTTCGTCCTGACCGGCGACCGTCTGGTCACTCTGCGCTATCACGATCCGCGCGCGTTTCGCACCTTCGTCGCCCGGATCGACAGGCTCGCGGCCGGATGTTCCAACGGCGAGGAGGTGTTCGCCGCGATCCTCGAAGCGATCATCGACCGCATGGCGGACATCCTCGAGAACGCCGGACGCGCGGTCGCGGGCATTTCGCGCAAGGTGCTGCGGGACGAGGCGGGTTCTCCGGATTATCGGGAACTCCTGCGCGGCATCGGGCGGCAGGGTGACACGGTCTCGAACGTCCAGGACAGCCTCGTTTCGATCGAACGGCTGATCTCGTTCGCGGAGACCGGACCCGATTCGCAGTCGCTTGGCAAGGACATGCGCAATCGGATCCGGACGCTCGGCCGGGACGCCCGGTTTCTGACGGAGCATGCGGGATTTCTCTCGCAGAAGATCACGTTCCTTCTCGACGCGACCCTCGGGATGATCGGCATCGAGCAGAACGGGACGATCAAGATCCTGTCGGTCGCGGCGGTCGTGTTTCTGCCGCCGACGCTGATCGCGTCGATCTACGGCATGAATTTCGCGACGATGCCGGAACTGGGCTGGCCGTTCGGATACCCGATGGCGCTTGGCCTGATGCTGGGAGCGGGCTTTCTGTCCTACTGGGTCTTCAAGCGGAAAGGCTGGCTCTAGAGCGTATCGCTCATGACCGCGAGCGCGCGGGTCCGCGCTTCGGGATCGCGGGGTTCCGCGAGGAGGATGAACATCGCGTCGTCCAGACGCTCCGCAAGCGCGGGCAGCCCGTTCATGGCGGCGTAGAGGCGCAGTTCGGCCAGAATATCGTACATCTGTTCGTGGTTCTCTGGCAGGTACATGTCGTTTCCAGACGTCCGGGATTCGGGCTTTTCGCCCTTTCTGCGCCCTACCTAGTCAAACTTCCGTCGGCGGGGATAGGAAAAAATCGAATCAAGCGATGCTGGATCGGCGGAAAACCTCCCATTGGTTAAGGACTTACAACCATTGATCACGTTCGTCTACGCGTTGCAATCGTATGCCGTTAAATCTACCTTAAGTAGATCGGCCCGTCACCAATGGGGCGGCGGCCGGTCCTCGGCCCCGGTGCCGGGCAGGGCTTCTTCGGCGACGATCAGCCGTCTCGCCAGCATTTCGACCTGCCGCTCCAGCCGCTCGAGGCGTGTCGCCTGATCGAGGATCACGGCGTTCAATTCCTCGACCGAGCGTTCCTGGTGGGTCAGCGCGATTTCCAGAGAGGCGAGGCGGTCTTGGGTCTGCGTCATGGCGGCTCCGGATGTCGCGCGGGGGATCATGGCATCGACAGCCACGGGAGGCTGCACTACACCACAGGCGGGGCATAATCCAGGAGCGACGGGTGCCGGACTTCACGGAACGAGAGCTGCGCGACGCGTTGGGCGAGTTCGCGACGGGGGTGACGGTCGTGACGACCATGACGCCGGACGGCCCGCTCGGCATGACGGTCAACAGCTTCGCCAGCGTTTCGCTCGATCCGCCGTTCGTGCTCTGGTCGCCCGCGCGCGTCTCGACCCGCTTTCCCGCCTTCGAGGCGGCGTCGCACTTCGCCATTCACGTGCTGGGGCTGCACCAACGGGACATCGCCGACCATTTCACCCGGCAGGGCGTTCTGGCCGAGGGGATGATGACGCGGCCCGGCATCGCCGACATCCCGCTGATCGACGGCTGCGCCGCGCGCTTCGAATGTCGACACGCGGCCCAGCATGACGGCGGCGACCATCTGATCGTCGTGGGCGAGGTTTTGCGGCTGGAGCGGTCGGACGTGGCGCCGCTGCTGTATTATCGCGGCGCGTATTCAGAGCTCGTCCTCCGGTGACCTTGTCGCCGGGGCCCGCATCGGGTTACGAGGGCGGCGACTTCGGCAACCTCTGAAAGCCCTCCGGCATGGCCAAGGAAAAGATGAAGAAACCGCGCCGTCCGCGCGCCGAGACGCCGCGGGGCTTTCGCGACGCGTTCGGCGCGGAGGTGCGCGCCCGCGACGCGATGCTGCGGCGGATCGCTGAGGTCTATCATTCCTACGGGTTCGATCCGCTGGAGACCGGCGCGGTCGAGACGGTCGAGGCGCTGGGCAAGTTCCTTCCGGATGTGGACCGCCCGAACGAGGGCGTGTTCGCATGGCGCGATGAGGACGAGGATTGGCTGGCGCTGCGCTACGATCTGACGGCGCCGCTCGCGCGGGTCTACGCGCAGCACCGCCAGTCGCTGCCGACGCCGTACCGCCGCTATGCCGCCGGGCCGGTCTGGCGCAACGAGAAGCCGGGACCGGGGCGGTTCCGGCAGTTCTATCAATGCGACGCCGACACGGTCGGTTCGGCCAGCGTCGCGGCGGATGCCGAGATCTGCGTCATGCTCGGCGAGGCGCTGGAGGCCGCGGGGATCGCGGCCGAGGATTACGTGATCCGGGTCAACAACCGGAAAGTCCTGAACGGCGTGATGGAGCGGGCGGGCGTGCTCGACCCTGCCGATCCGGAGGCGGATGCCGCGCGACGCGGCGTGGTCCTGCGGGCGATCGACAAGCTCGACCGTCTCGGGATCGACGGCGTGCGCGATCTTCTCGGCGAGGGGCGCCGCGACGAGAGCGGGGATTTCACGCCAGGCGCGGGGCTCGGGGCGGATCAGGCAGCGATCATTCTTGATTTCATGTCCGCGCGTCAGGCCGATGGCGCCGCGACCTGCGCCCGCCTGGGCGAGATCGTCGGCGGCTCGGCCATCGGCGCGGAAGGCGTGAGCGAGCTTGAGAGCATGGTCGCCCTGCTCGCGGCCGCCGGCGCGGGCGAGGGGAGGATCGTGATCGACCCGTCGGTCGTGCGCGGCCTCGGCTATTATACTGGCTTGGTCTACGAAGCGGAGCTGACCTTCGAGGTGTTCGACGACAAGGGCCGCAAGCGCCAGTTCGGATCGGTCGCGGGCGGCGGGCGCTATGACGACCTGGTCAAGCGCTTCACCGGCGAGGCGGTGCCGGCGACCGGCGTCTCCATCGGCGTCGACCGTCTGATCGCGGCTCTGACCGAGAAGGGTCGGATCTCGTCGGTCGAGACCGGGCCGGTCGTGATCACCGTCATGGACCGCGCCGAGATGGCCGGATACCAGGCGATGGCGGCCGAGCTTCGCGCCGCCGGCATCCGCGCCGAGGTGTTCCTCGGCGGTGGCAACATGGCGCGGCAGCTGAAATACGCGGACAAACGCGACTGTCCGGTGGCGGTGATCGAGGGCGGCGACGAGCGCGCGCGCGGCATCGTGCAGCTCAAGGATCTGGCGCTGGGCGCACGCCTGGCGGCGAACATCGAGACCCATGCGGATTGGGCGGCGCAGCCGGCGCAGGTCGAGATCGCGCGTGGCGATCTGGTGGCCGAGACGCGCGCGATGCTGGCGCGGGCGGGCGGCTGAATCCATGGTCTCGGACCGGGCCTATCTGAAAGGGAGCGCGCGTTGGCGCGGGTCTTGAACGGCTCGAAGCCGAGATCGCGCGGATCATGGCGGTCCTGACGCGGGACGGGGCCGTGCGGGTCGAGCCCGCCGCGCTTCAGCCCTCCGAGGTGCTGCTCGACCTTTACGGCGAGGACATCCGCGCGCGGGCCTTCGTCACCCGCGACGACGCCGGCGAGATGATGCTGCGGCCGGATTTCACCGTGCCCATCGTCGAGATGCACATGCGCGGCGGCACCGACGCCGCGCGCTACGCCTATTGCGGGCCGGTCTGGCGGCGGCAGGAGGCGGGGTCGGAGCGGCCGCGCGAATTCCTTCAGGCCGGGGTCGAGATGTTCGACGGCGCGGATCCGGCGAAGGGCGACGCCGAGATGCTCCGGCTGCTGGTCGACGCTCTGGGCGACGCGCCGGTCGATCTGGTGACCGGCGACATGGGGCTGGTTCTCGCGGCGGTCGAGGGGCTTTCGACCGATCCCGCGCGGCGCGCGGCATTGCGGCGGCATGTCTGGCGGCCCGAGCGGTTTCACGACCTGCTTGAGCGATACGGGCCGCGCAAAGGCGCGGTGGTCGAGGCGCGGTCCGGTCTGCTGGCGGCGGCCGCCGCCGGAGGAACGCGAGATCTGATCGCCGCCGCGGGAGCGCCGGTGGGTCTGCGCGGGCCGGACGAGATCGAGGCGCGCGTCGCGCGGCTGGCGGAGGAGGCGACCCGTCCGCCGCTCGACCCGGACGAGGTGGCGCGGCTCGAGGCGGTTCTCGACGTTCGCGGAGCATGCCCCGAGGCGCTGCGCCGGCTGGAGGATCTCGCGCGCTCGAGCCCCGCGCTGGGGCCGGCGGTCGCAGGGTTCGCGCGGCGTCTCGACGCGATGGCCGCGCTCGGGATCGACGTGGACGCGTTGGCCTTCGAGGCGGAGTTCGGCCGCACGACGCTGGAGTATTATGACGGCTTCGTCTTCGGGGCCGTGGCGCGGGGCCGTCCGGATCTGCCGCCGGTCGCGAGCGGCGGTCGCTACGACGCGCTGACGCGGGTGCTGGGCGGCGGGCGGAGCCTTCCGGCCGTTGGCGGCATCCTCCGCCCGGAAGCGCTGGTGGCATTGATCGAGGGCGCGCGATGAGCCTCAAACTCGGCGTCCCCTCCAAAGGCAGGCTCCAGGATCAGACCTTCGAGTGGTTCGCCGAACGCGGCGTGGCGCTGGAACGCAGCGCCGCCGGGCGCGAATATGCCGGCCGCGTGGAAGGCGTGCCGGGCGTGGAGCTGGCGCTTCTCTCGGCGGCCGAGATCCCGCGCGAGCTGGCGGCCGGCCGCATCCATCTGGGCGTGACCGGGCAGGATCTCGTGCGCGAGGGCGTGCCGCGCTGGTCCGACGCCTTGGACGAACTCGCGCCGATGGGCTTCGGTTTCGCCGACCTCGTCGTGGCGGTGCCGGCCTTCTGGATCGATGTGGACGACATGTCGGACCTCGACGCGGTCGCCGCCGATTTCCGTGCGCGGCACGGTCATCGGCTGCGGGTCGCGACAAAGTACCACCGTCTGACGCGAGAGTTTTTCCGGAAATCCGGCGTCGCGGATTATCAGCTCGTCGACAGCCAGGGCGCGACCGAGGGCGCGGTGAAGAACCTCACGGCCGAGGCCGTCGCCGACATCACCTCGTCGGGCGCCACCTTGCGCGACAATCACCTGCGCATCCTCTCCGACGGGCTGATCCTGCGCAGCCAGGCGACGCTCTTCGCGTCCAGGCGCGCGGACTGGACCGGCGCGGAGCGCGGCACTCTCGACGCCCTGCGCGGGAGCCTCGGCATTCCGGCCTGAAATCCGGTCACGAAGCGGTGGACAAGCCGCGGGGACCGATCGCATAGTGCCGGCGGACCGAGGCGGAATCGCCCGGAATCTCATCCGTTCCCAGGGAGGACTTCATGGACAGACGCATCTTCATCACGGCTTCCGTCGCGGCGCTCGTCGCCGGCATCGCGGCTGCCCCCGCCATGGCGCAGTCGAGCTATCCGGACCGGCCGATCCAGCTGATCGTGCCCTGGGGCGCCGGCGGCGGCACCGACGCGGTTGGCCGGATGTTCGCGTCGATCCTCCAGGAGGACCTCGGAGTGCCGGTCAACGTGGTCAACCGCACCGGCGGATCGGGCGTGGTCGGCCACAGCGCCATCGCGAACGCGGAGCCCGACGGCTACACGCTCGGCGTCATGACGATCGAGATCGGCATGATGCACTGGCAGGGCCTGACGGACCTCACCTCGGAGGATTACGACATCCTCGCGATGGTCAACGCCGATCCCGGCGGCGTCATGGTCTCGGCCGATTCCGGCTACGCCACGACCGCCGATCTGCTGGCTGCGATCAAGGCCGAGCCTGCCGGCACGTTCAAATCGTCGGGCACGGGGCAGGGCGGCATCTGGCATCTCGGCGTGATCGGCTGGATGCTCTCGGAGGGTCTGCCCGCCGACCAGATCACCTTCGTCCCCAGCGAGGGCGCGGCCGGGGGCCTCACCGACATGGTCGCGGGCGGGGTCGACATCGTCACCGCGTCGCTGGTGGAGGGCCGGTCGCTGATCGACGCGGGTCGCGTCACGCCTCTCGCTTCGATGTCGGCGGAACGCCAGGGTCTTTTCCCCGACGTGCCGACGCTCGCCGAGTCGACCGGCTCGGACTGGACCATCGCCGCATGGCGCACCATCGTCGCGCCCGACGGCCTGCCCGAGGACGTGAAGGCCCGCCTCGCGGAAGCCGTCGAGGCCGCCTACAACAGCGAGGCCTACCAGTCCTTCGCCGCCGAGCGGGGCTTCGGCCTCGTCTGGGCCGGACCGGACGAGGCGACGCGGATCGTCGCGGAGGCTGACGCCAGCCTCGGCGCGGTCATGAAGGAAGCCGGTCTCGCCAAGGAATGAACGCCACGCGCCGGTCCGTCATGAGCGGGCCGGCGCGCTCTTCCGTTTGTGGACACGTCAACCATGAAGCTGAATGATCTTTCGCTCGGCGCGCTGGTCATGACCGGCGGTGTCGCGGTGCTGATCTCGTCGTTCCAGTTTTCGCCGATCCCCGGCCAGGATTACGGCGCGGACACCATGCCGCGCGTCATCGGCGCGGCGGGGATCGCGCTGGGGCTGTTCCTGACGGTCGGCTCCATCGCGGGCGGCGTGCGGGTTCCCTCGGCGGAGCGGTCGGACTGGTCGCGCTCGGGCCGCTCGCTGGCGCTTCTGGCGCTCACGCTTGCGCTGATCGTCGGCTATATCGTCCTGTCGGATCCGCTGGGGTTCATTCCGGTCGCCGTCGCGATCCTTTTTGTGATGATGCTCGGCCTCGGCAGCCGGCCATTGACGTCGCTTGCCGTCGCGATCGTCGGGGCGTTCGTGATCCAGTTCTGTTTCGGACGGCTGCTTCTTGTGCCGCTGCCGCGCAATCCGTTTTTCGATCTGCCCTGGTAGGCCCGCCATGCATGCCGTGATGGAGGCCTTCGGGCTCGTTTTCCAACCCTACGTCCTTCTGGTGATCCTCGGCTCGGCCTGTTTCGGGATGTTCGTCGGCGCGATCCCCGGGCTTACCGCGACGATGGCCACGGCGCTTCTGGTGCCGATCACGTTCTTCATGGACCCGGTTCCGGCAATCGCCTCGATCGTGACGGCGACCGCCATGGCGATTTTCGCGGGCGACATTCCCGGCACGCTGCTCCGAATGCCCGGCACGCCGGCGAGCGCGGCCTATGTCGAGGACGCCTATCGCATGACGCGGTCCGGACGCTCCGACGAGGCGCTGGGCGCTGTGCTGGTATTCTCCGCCATCGGCGGTCTGTTCGGAACGGTCGTTCTCGTGACCGCGTCGCCGCTTCTGGCCGAGGTGGCGCTCAAATTCTCGTCGTTCGAGTATTTCTGGCTGGTGGTGCTGGGCCTGTCCTGCGCGGTTTTCGTCGCTCCGGGCGCGCCGAGCAAGGCGCTGATCTCGCTTCTGATCGGGCTGTTCGCCGCGACCATCGGCATCGACAACCCGGCCGGCGAGCCGCGCTACACCGGGGGCAGCATCGAGCTTCTGGCAGGCGTGCAGTTCATCCCGGCGATGATCGGGCTTTTCGCCGTGTCCGAGGTGTTCCGCTACGTCGTGACCCGCTCGGACAAGCCTCTCATCCCGCCGAGCGCCAGCGGCGGGGTTTTTTCAAAACAATGGTCCAATCTCAAACGCTACCCCCGCCAGGTCCTGCGCGGAAGCGTGACGGGAACCGCAATCGGCGCGCTGCCGGGGGCCGGCGCGGACATGGCTGCCTGGATCTCCTATGCGATCAGCAAGCGCTTTTCGAAGGACAAGGAGAAGTTCGGCACGGGCCATGTCGAGGGGCTGGTCGAGGCCGGCGCCTCGAACAACGCCGCCGTCAGCGGGGCCTGGATCCCCGCGCTCGTCTTCGGCATTCCGGGCGATTCCATCACCGCCATCGTCATCGGCGTGCTCTACATCAAGGGCATCAATCCGGGGCCGATGGTGTTCATCAACGACCCGCAGCTGATCTACGCGATCTTCATCGTGTTCTTTCTCGCCAACATCATAATGCTGCCGCTCGGCTGGCTGACCATCAAGGGTGCGCGTACGATCCTGTCGATTCCGAGCCGGGTGCTGATGCCGCTGATCCTGATGTTCTGCATCGTAGGCTCCTTCGCGATCAACAATTCGGTTTTCGGCGTGATCATCATGCTGGTCTTCGGCGTGCTGGGATTCGTGATGGAGGAGAACCGCATCCCCATCGCGCCCGCGATCCTGGGGCTCGTGCTCGGGCCGATGCTGGAAAAGAACTTCATCACTTCGATGATCAAGGCGGACGGCAGTTTTATGGCGTTTTTCGAGCGGCCGATCGCGGCGGGTCTCGGCGTCTTCACCATCGCGATCTGGTGCGTGCCGCTCATCCTGATCCTGATGCGTCGGCGGGCCGCGGCCTCAGGTTGAGGCTTTCCCCTCCGCCAGCGCGGCGCGCCGGAGGGCGAACTGGGTCAGGGCCGGGCCGATCACCTCGAAGAAGATCGTGCTCGCGATGGTGACGGCGAGGAGGGGTTCGGCATATTCGGGAAACCGCTCGCCGGCGACCAGCGCCATGCCGATCGCCACCCCGGCCTGGGGCATGAGCGCCAGACCGGTCAGGTTTCGCTCCACCTTGGGTACGCCCGCGAGCAGGCCGCCGAGCCAGCCGCCGGCGATGCGGACGACGAAACGGAAGGCGATGTAGAGCGCGCCGGCGAGGCCGACATGGCCGAGTTCCGCCACGTCGAGCGACGCGCCGGCCATGACGAAGAACATCAGCATGAACGGCCATTCGATCCGTTCGATCTCGGTGAATGGCCTCGCGTGGTGCCGCGCGAAGTTCACGACGACCGCGCCGCAGACCATCCCCGTCAGCAGGAACGAGACGCCAAGTGACATCGCGAGGCCGGCGCAGAGAAACACGATGCCGACCGCCTCGATCAGCGTCGGCTCTCCGGCCTTGACGCGGCCGGTGAGCGCGGCCGCAGGCGCGCCGATCGCAAGTCCCAGAAGGATCGCGCCGCCGGCCTCGCGCAGGCCGTGCAGGATGGCTTCGCCGGAGGTGCCGTCGGTCAGCATGCCCGCGGCCGTCAGGATCACGCTGAACGCGAGCAGACCCCAGGCGTCGTCGATGGCGACTATGCCAAGCAGGTTGGTGGCGAAGCGGCCCGACGCGCGCTCCTGACGGACCACGTCACTCGTCGCGGCGGGATCGGTCGCCGCGGAAACCCCGCCGAGCATCAGCGCGAGCATAAGGGGCACGCCGAAGGCCCAAAGACCGGCCGCGACGAAGACGACCGAGGTGACCACGACGGTCAGCGAGACGATGATGATCGTTCGCCCATGCGTGCGCAGGATGTCGCGCTTGAGAACGCCGCCCAGCAGGAACGCGACCATGGTCAGCGCGGTCGAGGCGTAGATCTCGCTGGTCCCTGACAGGGCCGAGGGCAGGATGTCGAGCACCGGCGGTCCGACGAACGCGCCGAGCAGGATCAGCATCGTGACGCGCGGGACGTGGACGATATGTCCGAGCCTGTCGAGGCCGAGGCCGACGAGGAAAATCATGCCGATCGCGACGAGGAGGATCGGTGACGTCATGCGCCGCGCGTCATGGGTATGGATCCGCGGCCATCATCGCGCGCCTCTTCTGGGCGCCTCGCGCGCCGTCCTTCACGTTATCGGCCCGCCCGCAGCATCTCATTGATCTCGGTCAACGGCATTGGCGGGACGCGCCGGTGGCGTTCATGCAGAGTTAACTTAATTATCAAGCAATATCAGATACTTGAAAAAGCCCACGCGTGGACCCGGGCGCGGCCTCTCGAAAACGGCTACCGGATGATGATCTCGTCGGGGCGGCCGAGGCCCAAGACTCTGCGCGCCTGCTCGTCGAGAAGGTCGAGATCGAGCGACGCACTGGAGAGGCGGCGGGTCAGGTTCTCGATCTCCGCCCGTTCAAGGCGCAGCGCCTCGAGCTCGGTTCCGAGCCGGTGCTCCTGCGCCTCGATCTGGAAGAGCCGGAAAAGCCCGTATTCGCCCTGGATCGCGGCGAAGGTCAGGTAGCAGGTCAGAGCTATCATCACGATCGAGAAGATCGCGCCGCCGAATCCGCGGCTCCGTGTTTCCGATTCCGTCCGCATTTCCCGGCTCTTCACGCTCTCGGTTCAGTCGATCGCGCGATTCTGGCAGAAGCGCGTGCCCTTGTGAATCCCCTGAGCAGCGGGATCGGCCGGGAAATGCGACAAAGTTTATCGGTCAGTCGCGACCCTTGTAGATGTCGACCAGTTTGGAGAGCATCGCCAACGCGTCCTCGCGGCTCCGCTGGAAGGTGTTGCGCCCGATGATGGAGCCGTTGCCGCCGCCGTCGCGGATGGCCCGCGCGTCGTCGTAGACCGCGTCCTCGCCCTTGGCCGCGCCGCCCGAGAACACCATGATCCGCCGGCCGTTGAACGCCGACTGCACGCAGTGCCGAACACGCGCGGCCTGATCCGAGATGTCGATGCCCTGCGCCTCGTAGACCTTTTTCGCCTCGTCCTGTTCGAGATGGTCGGTCGAGAGCTTGATCTTGATGACATGGGCGCCGAGCAGCGCCGCGATCTGGGCGGCATAGGCGGTGACATCGATGGCCGTCTCGCCGGCCTTCGACAGGTCCTCGCCGCGCGGATAGGACCAGACGACCGACGGCAGACCTTTGCGCGCCGCCTCCTCGCGGAGCGCCGAGATCTCCTCGAACATGTCGAGACCGCCGGACGAGCCCGGATAGATCGTGAAGCCGATCGCGGCGCAGCCGAGGCGCAGCGCGTCATCGACGCAGGCCGTCACCGCCTGGTCCTTGACCGCGGCGTCAGGCATCAGCGAGTTGGCCGAGTTCATCTTGAGGATCGTCGGGATCTGGCCGGCGAACGTGTCCGCACCCGCCTCCAGCATGCCGAGCGGCGCCGCGTAGGCGTTCAGGCCGGCGTCGATCGCCATCTGGTAATGGTAGTGCGGGTCATAGGCCGCCGGGTTTGGCGCGAAGCTGCGCGCGGGGCCGTGCTCGAAGCCCTGGTCCACCGGCAGGATGATCATCTTGCCTGTTCCGCCGAGGCGTCCGCTCATCAGCATCCGGCAGAGATTGCCTTTGACGCCGGGATTGTCGCCTTCGTAGTTCGAAAGGATTTTCTGGACGGTACGGGTGGATTTCATGATCGGTCCTCAGGTCACAGGTTGCACGTTCAGTCTTGATCCAGAGCGGCCACTCCGGGGAGTGTCTTTCCTTCGAGCCATTCGAGGAAGGCGCCGCCGGCGGTCGAGACGTAGCTGAAATCGTCCGCCGAGCCGCTGGAATTGAGCGCGGCCACGGTGTCGCCGCCTCCGGCCACCGAAACGAGTCGCCCGGCCCGCGTCAGGCTGGCGGCCTGGCGGGCGGCGGCGTCGGTCGCCGCGTTGAACGGCGGGATCTCGAACGCGCCGAGCGGGCCGTTCCAGACGAGGGTCCGGGCCTCGGCGAACACCGCCGCGATGCGGGCGATCGAGGCGGGACCGGCGTCGAGGATCATCGCGTCGGGCGGGCACGCCGAGGCCGGGACGATCTCGTGCGGGGCGTCCGCCTTGAATTCGCGCGCCACGACGACGTCGAGCGGAAGGACCAGCTCGCATCCGGCGGCCTCCGCGTCCGCCATGATCCGGCGCGCCGCGTTTGCCATGTCATGTTCACAGAGCGATTTGCCCACATCGACGCCTTGGGCCGCGAGGAACGTGTTGGCCATGCCGCCGCCGATGACGATCCGGTCGACCTTGGAGGTGAGGTTGCCCAGCAGTTCGAGCTTGGTGGATACCTTCGCTCCGCCGACCACGGCGACGAGCGGCCGTTCGGGAGAGGTGAGGGCTTTTTCCAGCGCGCGCAGCTCCGCCTCCATCAGGCGACCGGCGCAGGAGGGCAGGAGCTTCGCGATGCCTTCCGTCGACGCGTGCGCCCGGTGCGCCGCCGAGAAGGCGTCATTGCAGTAGACGTCGCCGAGGTCCGCGAGCGACCGCGCGAAGTCCGGATCGTTGGCCTCCTCACCGGGATGGAAGCGGGTGTTCTCCAGCAGGAGAACGCCGCCGTCGGGGAGGGCGGAGATGGCCGCTTTCGCATCGGGGCCGATGCAGTCGGGGGCGAAGGTAACGCTTCGGCCCAAAGCGGCCTCGAGCGCCGGCAGCGTGACTTTGAGGCTCATCTCGGGAACGGGCTTGCCTTTGGGGCGGCCGAAATGCGCCAGAAGCACCGGCTTGCCGCCCTTGGCGAGGATGTCCTTGACCGTCGGGACGATCCGCTCGATGCGGGTCGCGTCGGTGACTTTCCCGTTCTCGACCGGGACGTTGATGTCCACCCGCGTCAGGACGACCTTGCCGTCGAGATCCATCGCGTCGAGTGTCTTCCAGGCCATGCGTGTCTCCCCGGTCGTCCGGAAGTTTCAGAGAAGCGATTCGACCTTCTCGACCACGGCCTCCGGCGTGATGCCGAAATGCGCGTAGAGGTCGTCGATCGGACCCGACGCGCCGAAGCCGTGCATTCCGATGAAGCCGGATTTCTTGCGCGTGCCGCGTTCGCCGAACAGCCAGCGGTCCCAGCCGAAGCGGATCGCCGCCTCGATCGCGACGCGGACCGGACCGGCCGGAAGCACCTTGCGCCGCCAAGCCTCGTCCTGCTCTTCGAAAAGCTCCCAGCAGGGCATGGACACGACGCGCGTGCCGATTCCCTTGGCGTGGAGCGCCTCGCGGGCCGCCATGGCGATGCCGACTTCGGAGCCGGTGGCCAGAAGGATCGCCTGGCGCTTGCCTTCGGCTTCCGCGAGCACGTAGGCGCCGCGCGACGTCATGTTGTTGCGGGTGTGTTTGGTGCGCACGAGGGGAAGGTTCTGACGGCTGAGCGCCAGGACCGACGGGGTGGAGGCGCTCGCCAGCGCCGTCTCCCAGGCTTCGGCGGTCTCGATGGTGTCGGCGGGCCGGAACACGTTGACGTTGGGCGTGGCGCGCAGCATCGCAAGATGTTCGACGGGCTGGTGCGTCGGTCCGTCCTCGCCGAGGCCGATGCTGTCATGGGTCATGACGTAGACGACGCGTTTGCCCATGACGGACGAGAGCCGCATGGCGCCCTTGGCGTAGTCGGAGAAGACGAGGAACGTGCCGCCATAGGGCACGCAGCCGCCGTGGAGTGCCGAGCCGTTCATCGCCGCGGCCATGCCGTGCTCGCGGATTCCGTAATGGATGTAGCGTCCGGCGCGGTTTTCCGGATCGAAGATTCCGAGATCCTTGGTCAGCGTGTTGTTCGATCCGGTGAGATCCGCCGATCCGCCGATGGTCTCGCCGACGATGCCGTTGATGACTTCCAGAACCATCTCGGAGGATTTTCGCGAGGCGATGGATTTGCCGGCTTCGGATTGCGCCTTCTTGAAGGCGTTGATCGCGGTTCCGAGCTTGGCCGGGATGGTTCCGGCGATCGCGGCCTCGAAGGTCTCGCGCTTGCGGGCCGACAGGCCGTCCAGACGGGCCTCCCAGTCGTGCCGCACGGCGGTTCCGCGCCCGCCGATGGCTCTCCAGGCGTCGCGGATGTCGTCGGGGATGACGAACGGCGCGTGGTCCCAGCCGTAGGCCTCGCGGACCGCTGCGATCTCGTCCGCGCCGAGCGGCGAGCCGTGGGCGCCCTTGGTGTCCTGCTTGGTCGGCGCGCCGAAGCCGATATGCGTGCGACAGGCGACCATCGAGGGGAGCGGGCTGGCGGCGGCCTCGGTCAGCGCCCGGTCGATGTCCTCGGGGTCATGGCCGTCGCATGCGTGGACGGACCATCCGGCGGCCGCGAAGCGCGCGGCCTGGTCGGTGCGGTCGGAGAGGTCCACCGCGCCGTCGATCGAGATCTTGTTGTCGTCCCAGAGCACGATGAGCCGCGAGAGTTTCTGCATGCCCGCCAGCCCGATGGCCTCGTGGCTGATGCCCTCCATCAGGCAACCGTCGCCGGCGATGACCCATGTGCGGTGATCGACGATCTTGCGGCCGTAGCGCGCGGCCATGCTCTCCTCGGCGATCGCCATGCCGACGGCCGTGGCGAGGCCCTGGCCGAGCGGACCGGTGGTGGTCTCGATGCCGGCGGCGTGGCCGTATTCCGGATGGCCCGCCGTTTTCGAGCCGATCTGGCGGAAGTTCCTGAGATCATCGATGCTCATGTCGGCGTAGCCGGTCAGGTGCAGCAGACCGTAGATCAGCATCGAGCCGTGGCCGGCCGAGAGCACGAAGCGGTCGCGATCCGGCCAGTTCGGCGCGGCCGCGTCGAATTTCAGGTGCTTTTCGAACAGGACCGTCGCCACGTCGGCCATGCCCATCGGCATGCCGGGATGGCCCGAATTGGCGGCCTGGACGGCGTCCATCGCCAGCACGCGCAGGGCGGCGGCTTTTTTCCAATGGTCGGGATGGCGGCTGCGGAGTTCGGGAATTTCCACGGAATACGAGCCTTTCTGATGCGACGGAGACGCGCGCGCAGGTCGGAGCGCACGGTCGCGGCACTGATAACAGGCGACATGCGGCGGTCAAGGCGGATCGTCTCGGTCGCGAGCACGCGCAACGCCGTGCGGCGATGGATTCATTCCCGCCCGGAAGGCACAGGGCAGATTGCATTGTCCGGGCGCGCTGCCTAAAAAAGATCGTCCAATCGGAAAGCGCACAGATGAGTCAGATCAGCCAGCTCGAAGACCAGATCAGCGAGGCGCTCGGGCGTCTGAGGTCCTCTCTCGCCGCGCGGGACGCGGCGCTCGCGGCGCAGCCCGACGAGCGGGAACTGTTGGAGCGCGTGGCGAAGCTCGAAAGCGAAAATGCGAGCCTGAAGAACGAGTTGGAGCGGCTTCGCGAGAAGCGGGACAAGGATGTCGCGGCGCTGGACGAGTTGATCGCCCAGCTCAAGCCGCTGATCGAGGAGGTCTGAGATGCCCGAACTGACGCTTGAGATCGGCGGAAGCAGGTTCGACGTCGGCTGTGAGCCTGGCGAGGAGAAGGCGCTTCAATATGCGGCCAAACTGCTCGACATCGAGGCGAATCGCGTCCGCGAGTCGGCGAACACCGAGAAGCGGATGCTTCTGCTCGCGGGGCTGATGCTGGCCGACACGCTGATGAACCTGGAGGAGAAGCTCAGCGCGACCGAGGATCGGCTGAAGGCCGCCGACGAGCGCACCAGGATCGCGGAGGCGAAGGCGGCGATGCTGGCCGCGAACGCGCTCAAGCTCGAGACGGCGGCGAGCCATACCGTCTCGCAGAGCGACATCGATTTCCTGGCGGAAGAAAGCGAGAGGGCCGGTCAGGCGCTCGGGAACGTTCTGAAGCAGGTCAACGCGATCGCCAAAGAGGTCGCCGCCGGCCCCGCATGAGGGCCGGCGCGAGAGCGTTCAACCGTTCGCTTCGCGGATCTTGTCGGCGGCTTCCTTGTTGAAGTCGACGCCGGATTTCGAGAACAGCTCGTCGAGTTCGCCGCTCAGGGTCATCTCGGTGATGATGTCGCAGCCGCCGACGAACTCGCCCTTGACGTAGAGCTGGGGGATGGTGGGCCAGTCGGAAAAGCTCTTGATGCCGTCACGGAGGGCGGGATCCTCGAGCACGTTCACGTCCTTGAACGCCACGCCCATGTAGTTGAGCACGCCGGCGACGCGGCTGGAGAACCCGCATTGCGGCATCTGGGCCGTGCCCTTCATGAAGAGCACGACGTCGTTCGAGGTGACGTCGGTTCTGATCCGGTCGTGGGCTGCGTCGCTCATGTGGCTGGCTCCGGTGCTTTCGTGGTGAGGGCGAGCGCGTGCAACTCGCCGTTCGATCCGTCCATCTTGCCCTTGAGGGCGGCGTAGACGAGCTGATGCTGTTTGACGCGGTTGAGGCCGCGGAATTCCTCCGCGGTCACGGCCGCCGCGTAGTGGTTTCCGTCGCCGGCGAGATCGGTGATCTCGACTTCGGCCCCCGGAAAGGCGTCGCGGATCATGCGCTCGATGTCCGTGGCTTGCATTGCCATGTGTCGATTTCTCCCGAAAGCGGTGTCGGGGCGAACGTAGATGCGCCGCACGAGCCCCGCAAGAGCTTAGTCGAGCATTTTTGTCAGGCCGGTATCGTACGCGGAGCGCAGGTCTCGCAAAGGCGCTTCGGATCGACCGAGCCGCAGGATTTCGCCTCCGACGGTTCCGATGCGACGCACGGGAACGTCTGCCCGCGCGCCCATGTCCAGCAGGTCGGCGACGCCGTCGGGGCGGCAGGCGACGAGATACCGCGCCTGATCCTCGCCGAAGAACCATTCGGCCTCGGTCAGATCGGGATCCGCGTCAATCGTCACGCCGGTGTCGCCCGCAAGGGCCATCTCGGCCGCCGCGAGGGCGAGGCCGCCATCGGAAAGGTCGTGCGCGGCTGTGATCAGCCCCCGCGCATGGGCCGCACGCACGAATTCGCCGGCGGCGCGTTCGCGGCCAAGGTCGACCGGCGGCGCATCGCCTTCCTCGCGGTCGAAGAGGTCGGCGAGGTAAGTGGATTGGCCGAGATGCCCGGACGTCGCGCCGATGAGCACAAGCTCGTCCCCGGCCGCCGGCGCCGTCGGAATGAGGCGGTCGATCGTTTCCAGAAGCCCGACGGCTCCGATCGTCGGCGTCGGCAGGATCGCCCGACCGTCGGTCTCGTTGTAGAGGCTGACGTTTCCGGAAACGATCGGCATGTCGAGCGCCTTCACGGCCGCGCCGATGCCTTTGATGCAGCCGACGAGCTGTCCCATGATCTCGGGGCGCTCGGGGTTGCCGAAATTGAGGTTGTCGGTGGTCGCGAGGGGCCTTGCGCCCGTGGCGCAGAGATTGCGGTAGGCCTCCGCGACCGCCTGCATGCCGCCGCGCTCGGGGTTCGCGAAACAGTACCGCGGATTCACGTCCGAGGTGAACGCCACCGCCTTGCCGGTTCCGTGGATGCGGACCACGCCGGCGTCCGCTCCGGGGGAGCGGACCGTGTCGCCCATGACTGAGTGATCGTACTGCGACCAAACCCATGCGCGGCTCGCATGGTTGGGACTTCCGGCCAAGCGGATCACCGCCTCGACCGGGTCCATTTCGGGGATGTCGCCCAGAGGCTGCGGCGGGGGAGACGCAACCCATGGTCTGTCGTATTCCGGGGCCTCGCCGGACAGCGCCTTGAGCGGCAGGTCCGCTTTGACCTCACCGTTCAGCATCACGAGGAAACGGTCCTCGGGGATGGTCTCGCCCACGATGGCGAAATCGAGATCCCATTTCTCGAAGACGGCCCGCGCCACGGCCTCCTTGTCCGGGCGGAGCACCATCAGCATCCGCTCCTGGCTCTCCGAAAGCATCATCTCGTAGGCGGTCATGTGATCTTCGCGCACCGGGACCTTCTCGAGATCGAGCCGCACGCCCAGATCCCCCTTGTCGCCCATCTCGACGGCCGAACAGGTCAGGCCCGCGGCGCCCATGTCCTGGATGGAGATGACTGCGCCGGTCGCCATCAGCTCCATGCACGCTTCCATCAGGCGCTTTTCGGTGAACGGGTCGCCGACCTGGACGGTGGGGCGTTTCTCCTCGATGTCCGCGTCGAATTCCGCGCTCGCCATTGTCGCGCCCCCGACGCCGTCGCGCCCGGTCTTGGCCCCGAGATAGACGACGGGCATGCCGACGCCGCTGGCGGCCGAGTAGAAGATGCCGTCGGCCTTCGCGATCCCTGCCGCGAAGGCGTTCACGAGGCAATTTCCGTCGTAGGCGGTGTGGAACCGCATCTCGCCGCCGACATTGGGCACGCCGAAGCAGTTGCCGTACCCGCCGATGCCCGCGACGACCCCGTGCACGAGGGCGCGGGTGCGCGGATGATCCGGGCTCCCGAAGCTGAGCGCGTTCATCGCGGCGACGGGACGCGCTCCCATCGTGAAGACGTCGCGCAGGATGCCGCCCACGCCGGTGGCGGCGCCCTGGTAGGGCTCGATGTAGGACGGATGGTTGTGGCTCTCCATCTTGAAGACCAGCGCCTCGCCGTCGCCGATGTCGACCACCCCGGCGTTCTCGCCCGGGCCGCAGATGACCTGGGGGCCGGTGGTCGGAAGGGTGCGGAGCCATCTTTTGGAGGACTTGTAGGAACAATGCTCGTTCCACATCGCCGAGAAGATTCCGAGCTCCGTAAGGGACGGGACGCGTCCGATCAGATCGAGAACCCGACGGTACTCATCGGGCTTCAATCCATGGGCCGAGATCAGATCATCGGTGATTTCGGGCTCGGACGCGTGTGCAGTCTGGGACATGGTTCCGTTTCCGCTGCGATACTCTGTCGGGGCTGTGTACGGCCCTGCGACGGCGAGCGGAAGTCTCGATCTCTCCTCGTGGCGCCGTGGATCGTGGAGTTCCGTCGATGGTGGCCGGATGAGCGCAAAAAAAAGGCCGAGCATTTCGCTCGGCCCAAGTCCAACAGGGAGGTTGAAGACTACGACCAAAAACGCCATCGCCTTCGATTAACAAGATAGCCTTGATGATCGCATTGCGCAAGTGGTTCTGCACAAATCTTGTGCATGGCCGGCATGATCAGCGCGCATGGCTTGGTTGGGGCGTTAGTCGTCTTTTGTCAGGCGCTTGTAAGCGCTGATCTCCTCAAGGATGAAATCGCGAAACGCCGTGATGCGTTTCGAGTGTCTCAGGTCGGACACATAGGCGATGTATACGGGAATTGGCGCGCTCTCCGCCTCCGGCAGGACCCGGACGAGATCGGGGCTGTCCTGGGTGATGTAATCGGGCAGGGCGCCGATCCCCAGACCCTGAAGCGTGGCCTGGAGAATCCCGAAATAGCTGTTCACCGTGAGATGCGAGTGCATGTTCCCCGCGAGATACGGCTGGACGAAATCCGCTCCGGCCCGGGCTTGCGGAGAACTGGGGATCTGCGTGATCAGCCGATGATCCACGAGGTCCTCCGGCGTCAGCGGCAATCCGTGCCGCTCCACATAGGCCGAACTGGCGTAGAGGCGGATGTGGACCTCCATCAGTCGGCGACGGACGAGGTCCGCCTGGCTCGGTTCCTTCATGCGGATCGCGAGATCGGCCTCGCGCATCGGCAGGTCGAGCAGACGCTCCTCGAGCATCAGGTCGATTTTCAGGTTCGGATAGAGATCGAACAGACGCGGCAGGCGCGGGGCGAGCCAGAGGGTGCCGAATCCGGTCGTCGTCGTGACCCGCAGCTCGCCGAAAACCTCGTCCTCCGAATCGCGGATGCGCGCGGCCGTGGCCTCCAGCTGTCGCGCCATGTCCCGCGTCGCCTCGAACAGCATCTCGCCCTGTTCGGTCAGCAGAAGCCCGCGGGCGTGGCGTCGGAACAGCGTCGTGTCGAGGCTGAGCTCAAGCGCGCGGATCTGACGGCTGACGGCGGATTGGCTGAGATGCAGGGTCTCTCCGGCATGGGTCAGGCTGCCGGCGTCCGCGACGGCGTGGAATATCCTCAGCTTGTCCCAGTCCATCCGCGCGCGTCTTTCGATCCGTGTCCCGCCAGACGCCTCGTCCGGCTCAGGCCCCACGCCTTAGCACGGGATGGCGTGTCGGGTCTTCCTGTTCCTCGGACCGGCCAGATTCGGCGCCGGTCAGGGCGGGCAATCGGGATCAGAAGTCAAAGCCGACGGAGAGCACGGCCCTGGCCGACATGTTGGTGGACTGGTAGTACCTCACGTCCACGTTCCCGTTCTCGAGGAACCCGTAGGTCACGCCGAGATCCCATGCCACCTGGTCGTCGTCCCCGTAATCGCCCGATCCGAAATCGCTGCCGATCGTGCCTCCGACCTCGAAATCCTCGTAGACCGTCCCGGTCAGACCGGCCTCGGTCCACGTGGACTCGTTCTCCGGGTCCCAGAATACCGCGCCGGCCACATCGACGGCCCCGCCCACCGGATATCCGAGCGCGAGGCCGATCTCGCCGCAGCAATCACCGCTGCGGTTGTAGAGATAGCGCGTGTAGCTGATGTCGACGTCGAGCTGGCCGAATTCCGGCGTGACCCCGATGGAGAGTTCGAGCTCGCCGTAATCACCGTCGATATCGACCGTCGATGCCCAGGCCCCGCCGTAGATGAAGCCGTCCGTGACGGCGACGTATCCTTGGAGCGCCGGCCTGTTGGAGCTGTACGTGATGCCGCGGTAGATGTAGTTGGTCGTCGCGAGCGCGCCCCATGAGACGTTCGGGGTTTCCTGCGCCTGCGCCGTGATCGGCGCCGCGAGCGCGACAAGCATGGCCACGAGCTTCAATTGGTTCATTGGACTGCCTCGACGTTTGTGTTTTTCTGCACACTAGGGAATCGGGGCCTTTCGGAAAAGGGCGTTCTTCGACAGGCCGGTTTCCCGCGGTTTTTCTCAGGGTGAGACAATGGCGATCACGGTCAACGAGGCTTCCGCGGTGCTCAAGGTCGCGGTGCGGGATGCGATCCGGCGGCGGTGGGTCCTGTTTCTGATCCAAGGTGCTACGCTGGTCGCGGCCGGTCTGGTCGCGCTCGTCTTTCCCGCGTTCAACTATGGAAGCCTCCTCGAGCTGCTGGGGCTTTTGCTGATCATCAGCGCGATCGCTTCGGGCATCTCGCTGATCGGGGTCGGGAAGGTGCCGTTCTTTTGGATGCAGATCGCTTCCGTGATTCTCGACGTGGTTGTCGGATGGATATTGCTGACCCGCGCCGATACCGGGCTGGGCGCGGTGACCATGCTGATGATGGTGCTGTTTCTGACGGAGGGCGTCCTGGGCGTGACCTTCGCGATGATGATCCGGCCGATGAGGGACTGGTACTGGATGCTCGCGAGCGGGTTCGTGTCGATCCTCGCGGCGCTAGGCGTGGTTTACAGCCTGCCGGAGACGCCGATCTGGATGCTGAGCCTGTTGCTGGCGGCGCATCTCATTTCGACGGGCGGCGCGATCGGCGTGCTGGCCTGGCGCGCGCGGAGCGATCCGGCGCTCGGCTGAGGGCTCAGCCCTCGCATTCGTAAAAGCGCGTCGTCACCGTCTGGACGCAGCGGCCGTGGCGGTCGTAGCCGACACAGCGTTCCTGAGATCCGGTGTACGGGGCGGCGCCGTCGAAGCCCCAGCGGCGGCAACGCTCCGACGCGCCGGTCTCGGCCTTTCGCCAGTCGGGACCGACCGCGTTGAAGATGTTGGTGGTCGAGGACATCGTGACGATGCCGTCAGCGCGGTTGCCGCCGTTCTCGACCGGCGTGACGGTGGGGCCCGGCGATGCGCAGGCGGTCAGAAGGCAGGCGGCCAGTACGGCGACGATGATGCGCATGCGATCTCCCGATGCTCCGCGTTTCCACGGATAAGGGATCGCATCGGCGGCGGGCTCCGGTCAACGACAGGGTTAGCGGTCGGTTAATCAGGGCTCCTGCCGCGGGCCGCCTTGGCCGAGGATGTCGGGCAGTTCGGGATAGACCGGTTCCGCGCCCGGCAGGCAGCCGGGGTCGGGCGCGACGCCGCCGGAGGCTCCCCGCCAGTCCGGGTCGTGGCGGGCGCGTCCGCGGTGGATGGTGACGGTGCCGGGGGTGTCGGCGACCGGAGCGCCGAGCGTGATGATGCGGGGCGGGGCGACCTCGACGCTCTGGGCGGCGGCGGCGAGCGGCAGCAGGGCGATGGCGGCGGCGAGCGGGATGCGGCGCATGGTGCGTCCTCCGAGGGAAGGCGCAGACATGGCAGAGGGGCGTTAGGGGCGGGTTAAACGCGGGGGCCCGGCAAGGACCGAACGCGGGGCATTCGAGCCGAATTGCACGGGTCGGAGGCTACCAGACCCGGCCGGCATAGTAGCGGCGGTACTCGCGGGTCCAGTCCCACCAGACGACCTGGCGGGGGAAGATCGGCAGCTTGACGACCCCTTGGATGCCGGTCAGCGCGAAGCCGTAGCCGCGCGGGGCGACGACGGGGCGCGGCTCCGCGATGCGGACGCCGCCCCGTGTGATCATGACGGGGGTGAAAAAGCCCGACGGGTCGATCCACGCGTCCGATCCGACGACCGGTGGCTCGGTCGCGGGACCGCGGACGATCTGGACGCCGAACGGCGTGTCGGTCTGGGCGGCGAGTGGCGTGGCCATGAGGGCGAGGACCGCGAGGGCGGGCAGGAGGGGACGCATGGGGTTGTCCTTCGGTTCAGACTCCAGTCGAACGGAGGATAGCGCGGATGGCGGCCGAGCGTTAACATTTGTCCGCTGGTGGTTAACCTTGAATGCGACGGATCGTGCGGCAACCGGTGTGGCACGCGAAAGTGCCACGCGTGGCAGAATTGGCAAGCGTTTGTTTTTGATGGGCAATCAGAAACGCGTTAACCTCTCGGTAAGCTGCGCCACACATTCTTCATCGTCCGCGTTTCGCGACCGCCCACGTCGTTCCGCAGCGCGCCTTCGGCATGACGGGCCGGCGGGATAACGCGCATACCAAGGCAGCCGTGCTCCGATCGGCACGCTCCGGAACATGCTTCATGCTCCTCGCCTTCCGCCATAGACTCCAAGCGGCCGGCCCGGACGGGGGTGCGAGCCGCGGCGGGATCGCTTCGGCGAGGCGGGGTGTCGTTTTCGGGCATCCGGATTTCGAGGCGGTCACGCTTGCTGCAAGGCGATCTGGCATCGAGGATTTCCGTAATCAGGGTGCCAATCCGATGGCGATCCGACCGAAAGGCAGTTGATCGGTTGACGCCGATCCGGGCGCGGTGCCGCCGGCAGCGGGTCGGCTTCAGGCGGATTCGGGAGAGGATTGAGCTCCGACGCCGAGACCGAGCCGCATCGCCGTCCGACGCAGGGGCTTCAGGCCGTAGAGCGTTTTGAGGCCGACGCGGCGGATGTCGCGCAGGGGCTGGGCCTCGAGCATCGCGGAGCGGTTGAGCGCGTCGACGCCGAGAACCCGCGCGAGAATGTCGGGGTGGCGGGCGCGGCTGTAGCGCGCGAGCAGGTCCGGGGCTCCGATGTCGTGCCCCGCATCGCGCGCGGCGACGCAGAGGTCGCGCAGGGTCGCGACGTCGCGCAGGCTCATGTTCAGGCCCTGGGCGCCGATCGGCGGGATGACATGGGCCGCCTCGGCGACGAGGGCGAGCCTGGGGCCATCGAGACGGTCGGCGATCTGGGAGATGATCGGCCAGACGCGCCGTGCGCTCGCGAGGGTCAGACGCCCCAGGACGCCGCAGGAGCGGGCGTTGAGCGCCGCCTCGAAAGCGGGCAGGTCCATCGTGGCGAGTTCGGCGGCGCGCGGGCCGGTCTCCATCCAGACCACCGCGGAATGCAGATCGCCGTCGCGGTCCGGAAGCGGCACGAGGGTGAAGGGGCCGCCGGTGCGGTGGATCTCGGTCGAGACGCCGTCATGGGGCAGGGTGTGGGTGACGGTGAAGACGACCGCCTTCTGGCCGTAGCTCCAGCGCCGCGCCGCGATCCCCGCGGCCTGGCGCGTGGGGCTGTCACGACCGTCGGCCGCGATGACGAGCGGGGCGCGGATCGTGGCGCCGTCCGAGAGGGCGGCGATCGCCGTCGCGGTGCGCGGCGTGAGGCGGTCGAGCCGCGCGGGCGCGATCAGGCGGGCGTTGGGAAGCTCGTCGATGCGGGCGGCGATCTCGCGGCGCAGAAGCCAGTTGGGCAGGTTGTGGCCGAAAGCGGAGTGGCCGACGTCTTCGGCCACGAAATCCGCGGTTTCCCGGATCGCCTCCTCGGGTCCGCCGGCATCGGCCAGGCGCATGACGCGCAGCGGCGCGGAATATGGCTCCAGCCGGTCCCAGAGTCCGGCCCGGCGAAACAGATCGACGGAGGGCATGAGGAAGGCGGTGCTGCGCAGGTCGGAGCCTTCGGCCTCGGCGGAGGTTACGGGCGGGGACGGATCGACGCAGATCACGTCGAAGCCCTCTGCGGCGAAAGCGACCGTCGCGGTCAGTCCGGCCACGCCGCCGCCGGCGATGAGTATGTCGGTGTCGATGCGTTCCATGTTTGGAGAAGTAGAGCGGGGCGCGCACAGCGCCAAGGGCGGATCAGCGCAGGAGCGTGAGAAACGCCGCCAGATCCTCGGTCTGGTGGTGGACGTGCGGGTGATCCTCGGCAGGGCCGACCAGAACGGTGCGCATCGCCAGATCGTGCGGAACGGCGAGATTGCGCGGATCGTCCTCGAACATCGCCGCCCGGGCGCCGTCCAGCCCGTCGAGCGCGAAGACGGCGCCGAATGCGGCGGGCTCGGGTTTGGGGATGAAGCCCGCGTCCTCGACACCGTAGAGCCTGTCGAAGCAATCGGTGATTCCGAGGGCGGCGGTGACCCGACGGGCATGCTCGCGCGAGCCGTTGGTGTAGACGATTTTCCGGCCCGGCAGCGCGTCGATGGCCGCGCGCAGGTCGGGAGCCGCCGGGACCATCGAGAGGTCGATGTCGTGGACGTGGTCGAGATAGGGTTCGGGGTCGAGCGCGTGTTCGCGCATCAGGCCCGCCAGGGTCGTGCCGTAGGTGCGCCAGTAATGGCCGCGAAGATGGTCCGCGCGCTCCGCCTCGACGTTGAGCGCGCGCATGACGTACTCCGTCATCCGCGTCTCGATCTGGTCGAAGAGGCGGATGTGCGGCGAATAGAGGGTGTTGTCGAGATCGAACACCCAGGTCCGGACATGCTTGAAAAGGTCACGTGGCATGGCGCGCTTGTAGCGCGGCCGCGTGCCGTCGAACAGGGCCGGGTGCGTGTTTCGCTCGATTTGGCCGGGCGGATCGGGTTAGTCTGGCATCCCATATTCAAGACGGGCACCGATCCATGCAGACGCAACACGGTCAGAAGGACGCGTTCAGAACTCGTTCTGGAGGCCATCGACCAAGGGGATTTCCGGCCCGGCGACCGGCTGGTGGAATCCGAGCTCGCGGAGAAGTTCGGGGTGTCGCGCACGCCGATCCGCGAGGCGCTGCAGCGGCTGGAGACCCAGGGCGTGCTGGCGCGGGACGGGCGGAGCCTCGTGGTGTCGAGCCTGGATCACGATCAGCTGGGCGAGCTTTACGTCGTACGCGCGGAGCTGGAGGGGCTGGCCGCGCGGCTGGCGGCGCAGCATGCCGCTCCGGAGGAGATCCGGGTGCTGAAGGAGATGACGCGCAAGGACCGGGAGCTGGTGGATCGGCCGGAAAAGCTGGCGCGGGCCAACAAGCGGTTTCATCGGCAGATCCACCTCGCCAGCCACAACCGCTATCTGATCCAGCAGCTGGACATGGTGCACCGGTCGATGGCGCTTCTGGCGACGACGTCGCTGTCGGCGGAGGGCCGCAGCGGGGCCGCGCTCGACGAGCACGACACGATCGTGCGGGCGATCGAGGCGCGGGACGGCGAGGGCGCGGACGCCGCGATCCGGTCTCACATCAGCCGCGCCTTCGAGACGCGGCTGATGGTCGATGCCGAACGCTGATCAGATGTTGAGCTGGTAGGAGGCGGGCTCGAAGCGGAAGCCGTCGCCTTGCGCCGACAGGTATCCGACGCCCGGGAACGGCATGTGGTAGCCGATGAACGGGATCGAATCGGCGGCGACCATGCCGAGGATCTCCTTGCGGCTCGCGGCGGCGGCGGCCTTGTCGATGTCGAAGCGGACCTCCCAGTCGGGACGCTGGAGCGACAGGACGAAGTGGTTGGCGGTGTCGGCGGCGAGCAGAAGGCGTTGACCGTCGCTCTCGATGTGCCAGACCATGTGGCCGGGGGTGTGACCGAAGGCGGCCACGGCCTCGACGCCGGATGCGACGCTGTCGCCTGGATTGACGAACGTGATCCTGTCGGCGACGGGCGCCACGTTGGACATCACCAGCTGATGGACGCCTTCCGCCGGGGAGCCCATGCGGTCGGTGCTCGAGAAGAAGTCGTACTCGGTCGCGCCGGTCACGTATTTCGCGTTCGGGAAGGCGGGCGCGCCGGCCTCCATCATGCCGCCGATATGGTCGGGGTGCATGTGGGTGAGGACCACGGTGTCGATCTGGTCGATGCCGTAGCCGGCCGCAGCGATGCGCTCGGACAAAAGGCCGCGCGCCGGGCGTGCGCCCTCTCCATTGCCCGTGTCGAACAGGATCAGGCTCTCGCCGGTGTTGACGAGAACCGGGATGAAGGTGAACTCGGCGACCGCGGCGGGCAGGTCGTTTTCCGCCAGAAGCGCCGCCACGGCCTCCGGATCCTGGTCGGTGCCGAATATGGTCTGCGGATCGGGGACCGGGACCGCGCCATCGAGAAGCGTCGTGACCTCGAAATTCCCGAGCTTGAAACGGCGGAACGTCGGCCGGGCGGGACCCAGCATCGGGGCTTGGGCGATGGCGGGCAGGGCGAGGCCGGTCACGCCGAGGGCGAGCGCGCCGGATGCGGCGCCGGTGATCAGGCCGCGGCGGGATAGGGATGTCATCGGAGTTCTCCACTGTCGGTTAAGCGCTGCACAGGTGGGGCGAAACTCCGCGCCGGAAAGCCGGGCAACTAACTGTTGAACGCTTCCGACACTCCGTGCTCGGTCTTGTGCCAGTGGAAGGGCTTGGTGAAGATCTCGGCCACCGCGCGGTAGGCGGCGATGGCGCCGAGCGGCCAATAGAACGTGAGGGCCAACACCCAAGGCACGAGGCCGGGCCGGCCGCTGTCGCGCGCGGCGATCACGGCGATCGAGAGCATCACGGCCTGGCCCGTGATCATCGAGGCGAAGAAGCCGACCATCAGCGGTTGCGGCAGGGTGTTCCAGAACGCGAGGTCGAAGCCCGCCGTGGCGGTCCAGAGCAGCCAGAAGAGCGGGATCGAGAGATAGGAGGTGATCGCGCCGAGAAAGAGCACCTGAAAGCCGATGAACCCGCGCCAGCCCAGATCGCGCAGGAGCGCGCGCGGCGAGCGCATGTGCGTGGCCCAGGTGATCGCGTAGCCCTTGAGCCAGCGCGAGCGCTGTCTGATCCAGGGGCGGACGCGGAAGGTGGCCTCCTCCCATGTCGTGGAGGACACCATCTCGCAGCGATAGCCATAGCGGGCGAGACGCATGCCCAGATCGGCGTCCTCGGTGACGTTGTGGGCGTCCCAGGCGCCGATTTTCTCCAGCACGCCGCGCCGGAAGAACACCGTGGTGCCGCCGAGCGGGATCGGGATGCCCAGACGCTGCACGCCCTTGAGGATCACCCGGAACCAGATGGCGTATTCGAGGGTGAAGCAGCGCGAGAGCCAGTTTTTGCCGGTGTTGTAGAAATCGAGATAGCCTTGGACGCAGGCGACGTCCGGCGGCGCGTTCTGGAGATGCTCGACCACCGCGCGGATCTGCGCGGGGTCGGGGCGGTCCTCGGCGTCGTAGATTCCGACGATCTCGCCGCGGCAGAAATTCAGGGCGTAGTTCATGGCGCGCGGTTTGGTCCGCAGCGCGTCAGTCGGGACCGTGACGATCTCGACGCCTGGCGGCAGTGTCGCGGCCGGAAGGGCGGCGCGGGTGATCACGTCGTCCTCCTCGAGGACGAGCTTTATGTCGAGGAGCGCTGCCGGATAATCCATCGCGGCGATCGCCTCGAGCAGGCGTGCGGCGATGTTCTCCTCCCGAAGAAGAGGAACCAAAATAGATACTTGCGGGAGTTTCTTGTAGTCAGACAGGCGGGACGCGTCGGCGATCGGTTTGGACTTGGGCGGCGAGAAGCGCGCGAAGACGGCGACCAAGCGCAGACCCGTCGTCATCGCGTTGGCGATGAGGATCCAGACCATCAGGATCTGGAGCGCGAGGAGGGGCGCCGCGATGGCGAGGGCGAAAGCGGCGGCGAAGACGCTCGCGGCACGCCATCTGCGGCGGCCTGGCGCGCGGCTGCGACAGCTCATGGGTTCCGGGCATCGGTCCCGGGCGTCGTCCCTAAGCCTTCCGTTGAAGGCCGTCGTGATGGCGCGGCGGATGTCTTCGGAAGGGGCGAGCGCGAAAGCGATGCGCGTCTGGCCGCCGCCGCATGCCGCCGTCGCGGCATCGGTCGCGTCCGGGCTGCTGATGGCGATCACGCGCGTGCCCCCGATCTGGCGCCAGGGAACGGCTTCGGCGGCGAGGCATGCGTACGGATCGCAGGCGTGGAGCAGCGCCAGATCGGGGGGAGACGTGGCGAGATCGACCTGTCCGATTCCGGATTGCCGCGACAGGGCGGCGTTCAGATCGGACGACGTGATCGCACGATTGGCGATCAGGATGCGTCCGAGCCGCTGGTCCTGATGGCCCTGCTGGCTCAGCGCGATGTCCAGCGCCTCGGGATCGACCGCGCCGTCGCGCATCAGCGCCTCGCCCAATTGCAGGCGGTGCCGACGGGTCGCCGGCGGGCTGGCGGCTTCGGGCGCGGGCCGGGCGAACGGCAGGACTCTGGCCATGACAAACTCGCTCACATGGATGTGGCGAACCTGTTACAGGACCTTTAAGAAACGATTAAGGTTATTGAGAGTTAAGGATTAATGCCCGTCGCGGGTTACGCCATCGCGTCGACGAAACGCTCGAACAGATAGAAGCTGTCCTGCGGGCCGGGACTGGCTTCCGGGTGGTGCTGGACCGAGAAGACCGGTCGGTCGCGCATGGCGATGCCGCAATTCGATCCGTCGAAGAGCGAGATGTGGGTCTCGATCACGCCCTCGGGCAGTGTCTGGCTGTCGACGGTGAAGCCGTGGTTCATCGACGTTATCTCGACCTTGCCGGTGGCCAGATCCTTGACCGGGTGATTGGCGCCGTGATGGCCATGGTTCATCTTGATCGTGCGGGCTCCGAGCGCCAGCGCGAGCATCTGATGGCCGAGACAGATGCCGAAAACCGGGACCTGGCTCCGGTCGAGAACCTCGCGGATCATCGGGACGGCGTAGACGCCCGTGGCGGCCGGATCGCCGGGACCGTTGGTGAGGAACACGCCCTCGGGATCGTGGGCGAGCACGTCGTCGGCCGTGGCGCTCGCGGGGAGCACGGTCACGTCGCAGCCGGCCGAGGCGAGACAGCGCAGGATGTTGCGCTTCGCGCCGTAATCGACCGCGACGACGCGCCGACCCGGCGTGGCGCGCGGCGCGAAACCGTCCGGCCAGGCCCAGCGCATTTCGTTCCAGCGATAGCTCTGGGCGCAGGTGACCTCGCGGGCGAGGTCCATGCCTTCGAGGCCGGGGAAGGCGCGGGCCTGGGCCACGAGCGCGGGAATGTCGAAGTCGCCGTCCGGGGAATGTGCGATGACTGCGTGCGGCGCGCCGAGCTGGCGGATCGCGCGGGTGAGGCGGCGCGTGTCGACACCGCCGACGCCGATCCTGCGCCGTCCTGACATCCAGTCCGCGAGCGTCTGCACGCTGCGCCAGCTGGCGGGCGCGGTCGGGTCCCAGCGCACCACCATGCCCGCCGCGACGGGGTCGTTCGCCTCGTCGTCATCGGGATTCGCGCCGACATTGCCGACATGGGGGAAGGTGAAGGTCACGATCTGGCCGGCATAGGACGGATCCGTCATGATCTCCTGGTAGCCGGTCATGGCGGTGTTGAAGCAGAGCTCGGCGGCGGTCGCGCCGGTGGCGCCGAAGCCCCGGCCGTAAAGGACCTGACCGTCGGCCAGGACGACGCATCCGGTCGCCAAGTGGGAATGCTCGGCGAGGGGTGTCGCGTGCTCTGCGGTCATGATCGAATCCTGCTTGGGCGCGGCGGAACCTACGCCCGGCGGCCCGCGCGGTCAAGCCGCCGGAGGCGAACCGGAGTTGTTTGTTTTCAAAGCCTTGACCGACAGTGCGCGGGTTGCGGCGGGGCTTCGGGACCTCTATAACTCAGGGCTTCGGCCGGTTCGCCGGCGACAGGCACAGGTGTGGAATGATCCGGGAACGGCTCGCGGACGATCTCAAGATCGCGGTGAAGGCGCGCGAGGCCGAGCGGGTCGCCGCGCTGAGGCTGATGCTTGCGGCGATCAAGGACAGGGACATCGCGGCGCGGACCGGCGAGGGATCGGAGGGCGTTCCCGACGCCGAGATCCTCGCGATCCTCGCCAAGATGGTGAAGCAGCGGCAGGACAGCGCCAAGGTCTATGAGGAGGCCGGACGCCTCGACCTCGCGACGCAGGAGCGGACCGAGATCGGGATCATCCAGGACTACATGCCCAAACAGATGGACGCGGAGGACATCAGGAGCGCGGTGGCGGCGGCGATCGCCGAGACCGGCGCCGATTCGATCCGGGACATGGGCCGCGTCATGGCGATGCTGAAGGAACGGCATGCCGGCGCGATGGATTTCGCGGAAGCCGGTGCGGCGGTGAAGGACGCGTTTCGCTGAGGCGCGGATCGGGGGCGGAATGAGGAAGCGGCGTTTCGGCGTACACGAGGGGCGGTCGGTGGACGAGGTCACGCTCGAGAGCGGGGACGCGGCCGTCTCGATCCTCAACTACGGATGCGTATTGCGCGACTGGCGGGTCGACGGGGCTCGCGGCAGCGTGCCGGTGACGCTCGGATTTCCCCGGTTCGAGGATTACGCGCTTCACAGCCAGTCGCACGGCATCATCGCGGGGCGCGTGGCGAACCGCACGGCCGGAGCGCGGTTCGAGATGGACGGACGCGAATACCGGCTGACGCCCAATCACGGGTCCAACCATCTGCATGGCGGGGCGGTGGGGCTCGGGCGGCGGATCTGGGAGATGGAGACGGACGACGCGGGCAACGCGGTGCATTTGCGCTACGCCAGTCCGGATGGCGAGGAGGGGTATCCGGGCGCGGTCGATTTCGAGGTGACGTTCCGTCTGGAGGGCGCACGGCTGATCTGCGCGATGAGCGGCGTGCCGGACCGGCCGACGCCGGTGAACCTGGCGCAGCACAGCTATTACAATCTCGGCGGTGGCGGAGATGTGCTGGACCACGAGGTCGAGATCGCGGCTTCACGGTATACCCCGACCGGACCGGACCTCATCCCCGACGGAACGATCGCGCCGGTGGCGGGAACGCGGATGGATTTCACCACCGCGCGGAGCATAGGTGATTCGGATCCGGAACGTCTGGGGTTGGATCACAACCTGGTTCTGGACGCGGACCGGGACCGGAAGGCCCCCGCCGCGCGGGTGTCGTGCCCGAGGACGGGCCTGAATCTGCGGCTCTGGACCGACGAGCCGGCTTTGCAGATCTACAACGGTTCGGACAAATCCGTGGCCGTTCCGGGGCATGACGGGCGGAAATACGGTCCTTATGCGGGGCTCTGCCTCGAGGCGCAGCACTATCCCGACAGCCTGAACCGGCCGGATTGGCCGAGCATCATCGCGACGTCCGAGGCGCCATACAATCAACAACTTATGGTTGAAATCTCGCCCTGATGATCGCGCTTTCGAGGAATTGCCCGCCATTGCCTCTATGGCCTGTTGCTCGATAAGTCTCTTTGATCATTAACAAAAGTTAACGTCACCGAGTCGTGGTGTCGAGAAGCCTGTCAACCACAAAATCTGGAATCGCGGCGAATTTATTCGTTGACCGCAGGCGGCGATATGCTGCTAGTAGTGGTGAGCTGGAAAGATGGCACAACATCTGGTGCGCTTTCGGATCGGCGACAAACAGGACGGGCGGCACGGGCCGCGACAGGCAAGAACCACAAATCTCAGGGGCAGAGACATGAAGATCGACAGGCGTTTCACGACAGAGAAGACCGGCGCATACGGCGCGCTGAAATTCCGGACCACCACGTCGGAGATCCGCAACCCGGACGGGTCGGTCGTGTTCAGCCTTGAGAACCTGGAGGTTCCGGAAAGCTGGAGTCAGGTCGCGTCGGACGTTCTGGCGCAGAAGTACTTCCGCAAGGCCGGCGTTCCCGCCGCGCTGAAGCCGGTCAAGGAGAAGGGCGTCCCCGAATTCCTGTGGCGGTCGGTTCCGGACGAGGCGAAGCTGGCCAAGCTGCCCGAAGGCGAGCGTTTCGTCGGCGAGACCTCGGCGCGGCAGGTGTTCGACCGGCTCGCCGGCGCCTGGGCCTATTGGGGATGGAAGGGCGGTTATTTCTCGTCCGAGGCGGACGCGCGCGCGTATTATGACGAGATGCGCTTCACGCTGGCGGCCCAGATGGGCGCGCCCAACAGCCCGCAATGGTTCAATACGGGTCTGCACTGGGCCTACGGCATCGACGGTCCGGGGCAGGGCCATTACTACGTCGATTTCGAGAGCGGCGAGCTGACCAAATCGACCAGCGCCTACGAGCATCCGCAGCCGCATGCCTGCTTCATCCAGTCGGTGCAGGACGATCTCGTCAATGACGGCGGGATCATGGATCTTTGGACCCGCGAGGCGCGGCTGTTCAAATACGGCTCTGGCACCGGCACGAACTTCTCGTCGCTGCGGTCGGGCAACGAGAGCCTGGCGGGCGGCGGCAAGTCGTCGGGGCTGATGAGCTTCCTCAAGATCGGCGACCGGGCGGCGGGCGCGATCAAGTCGGGCGGCACCACGCGCCGCGCGGCCAAGATGGTGATCTGCGACATGGATCATCCGGACATCGAGGACTTCATCAACTGGAAGGTGATCGAGGAGCAGAAGGTCGCGGCGCTGGTCGCGGGGTCGAAGATCCACGAGGCGCGACTCAACGAGATCTTCGGCGCGATCCGGACCTGGGACGGCGCCGAGGCCGACGCGTTCGACCCGAAAAAGAACGCCGGTCTCAAGGCCGCGATCCGCACCGCGAAGAAGTCGATGGTGCCGGAGACCTACGTGAAGCGCGTGCTCGACTACGCGGCGCAGGGTTTCACCAGCATCGATTTCCGCACCTACGACACCGATTGGGATTCGGAGGCGTATCTGACCGTCTCCGGCCAGAACTCCAACAACTCGGTGAGGGTGACAGACGCGTTCCTTCAGGCGGTCCGCGACGACGGCGACTGGGATCTGACGCGCCGTACCGACGGCAAGGTGGCCAAAACGGTCAAGGCGCGCGACCTCTGGGAGCAGATCGGCCACGCGGCCTGGGCCTGCGCCGATCCCGGCATCCAGTTCCATGACACGATCAACGCCTGGCATACCTGCCCGGCGGACGGTCAGATCCGGGGATCGAACCCCTGCTCCGAGTACATGTTCCTCGACGACACGGCCTGCAACCTCGCGTCGATGAACCTGCTGACGTTCCTCAAGGACGGCGCGTTCGACGCGGAGGCTTATGTCCACGCGACGCGGATCTGGACGCTGACGCTCGAGATCTCCGTGCTGATGGCGCAGTTCCCCAGCCCGAAGATCGCGGAGCTTTCCTATAAGTTCCGGACGCTGGGCCTTGGCTACGCCAATATCGGCGGGCTGCTGATGACCATGGGGCACGGCTACGACAGCGCCGAGGGGCGTGCGCTCTGCGGCGCCCTGTCGGCGATCATGACCGGCGCGTCCTATGCGACGTCGGCCGAGATCGCCAAGGAGCGCGGCGCGTTCCCGGGCTATGCGGCGAACGCCGATCACATGCTGCGGGTGATCCGCAACCACCGGCGCGCGGCGCAGGGACATCTGACCGGATATGAGGGGCTGGCGGTTCCGCCCGTCGCGCTCGATCACGACAACTGCCCGGATCCCGCGCTGATCAACCTCGCGCACGCGGTCTGGGACGAGGCGCTCGAGATGGGCGAGCGTCACGGATACCGCAACGCGCAGACCACGGTGATCGCGCCCACCGGCACGATCGGGCTGGTCATGGATTGCGACACGACGGGGATCGAGCCGGACTTCGCGCTCGTCAAATTCAAGAAGCTGGCCGGCGGCGGTTACTTCAAGATCATCAACAGGGGCGTGCCGAAGGCGCTGGAAAACCTCGGCTACGCATCGTCCAAGGTCGAAGAGATCATCGCCCACGCGGTCGGCCACGGAACGCTCGGCAACGCGCCGGACATCAACCCGACGGCCCTGATCGGCCACGGATTCGGTCCGGCGGAGATCGCCAAGATCGAGGCGGCTCTGCCGACGGCGTTCGACATCCGCTTCGTGTTCAACCAGTGGACCCTCGGTGAGGAGTTCTGCACCGGCGTCCTTGGCATCCCCGCCGGGAAGCTGCGAGATCCGGCTTTCGATCTCCTGCGGCATCTCGGTTTCACCAAAGCGCAGATCGAGGCGGCGAACGCGCATGTCTGCGGAACGATGACGCTCGAAGGCGCGCCGCATCTGAAACCGGAGCATTACGTCGTGTTCGACTGCGCCAACGCGTGCGGCCGGACGGGCAAACGGTATCTCAGCGTCGACAGCCACATCCGCATGATGGCCGCCGCCCAGAGCTTCGTCTCGGGGGCGATCTCCAAGACGATCAACATGCCGAACGATGCGACCATCGCCGACTGCACGGCCGCCTATGAGCTTTCCTGGTCGCTCGGCGTCAAGGCGAACGCGCTCTACCGCGACGGCTCCAAGCTGAGCCAGCCGCTCAGCTCGGCGCTGATCGAGGATGACGAGGATCTCGAGGAGATCCTGACCGAGGCGCCGGTCGCGGAGCGCACCGCCGTTCTGGCCGAGAAGATCGTCGAGAAGATCATCGTGCGCGAGATCGAGCGGTCGAACCGGGTCAAGCTGCCCGAGCGGCGCAAGGGCTACACGCAGAAGGCCATCGTCGGCGGCCACAAGGTGTATCTGCGAACCGGCGAGTACGAGGACGGCCAACTCGGCGAGATCTTCATCGACATGCACAAGGAGGGCGCGGCCTTCCGGGCGATGATGAACAACTTCGCCATCGCCGTTTCGGTGGGCCTCCAGTACGGCGTGCCGCTCGAGGAGTTCGTCGAGGCCTTCACGTTCACCCGCTTCGAGCCCGCGGGCATGGTGCAGGGCAACGACAGCATCAAGAACGCGACCTCGATCCTCGACTACATCTTCCGCGAACTGGCGGTGAGCTATCTCGACCGGACGGATCTGGCGCATGTGAAGCCGACGGGCGAGAGCTTCGACGACCTGGGCCGGAGCGAGCCCGAGACCATCCAATCCGGTCCCGAGAGCGACCTGCGCAACGAGATCGCGCAGAGCTCGATCGAAATGATCCGGCAGTTGTCGTCGACCGGCTATCTGCGCAAGCGGCTGCCGCAGGAGCTGATGCTCCAGCCCGGCGGTACGGACATGGTGGGCGCGCTCGGCCTCAGTGGAGTGGTGGTGCGGACGGAGACCGCGAGCGTGGCGGCGGTGGACCTGCGGACCAAAGCCAAGATGCAGGGCTACGAGGGCGATCCGTGCGGGGAATGCGGCAACTTCACGCTGGTGCGCAACGGCACCTGCATGAAGTGCAACACCTGCGGCGGAACGAGCGGGTGCAGCTGACGCGACCGTTGGTGAACCGGCCCTCATAAACAGCCCTATTCGGC
>CAVORV010000072.1:0-49714 GCA_963698685.1 uncultured Alphaproteobacteria bacterium | reverse complement strand
GCACCCGACAGGATTCGAACCTGTGACCTCTGCCTTCGGAGGGCAGCGCTCTATCCAGCTGAGCTACGGGTGCCTCGCGCTTCTATAGGTCAGGCGCCCGCGCCCCGCAATCCCGATCTCCCGGCTCCCGCTCGGCCCTCACCGCCCGGTCGCGGCGCCCGATGCGGGCGGTCGCCCGTGCGCTTTCCACGGATATCGGCACCGTCCCCCGTTCGCCGCACCGACCCGCATCGCGCCACTGCGACTGCCGCTCACCGCTCCGGACGCCGTCGCCAATCCGCCCGCATCGCAAGTCCTCCGATGCGGACTTTTGCGGCAACGGAGATTTCCGTTGCACGAATTCGCGCCACATTCATTCCTGCGCTCGCCGACGCTCGCGCCAGCGATGGACAAGGCCCGCCCGACGACGACGCTCGACCGATCAAACAGCCCAAGGGGAGTTCATGATGTTCCGCCACGCGACAGTCGCGTTTTCCACCGCCCTTCTGCTCGGCGCGGCCGCCCATGCCGAGACCGACATGCCCTTCGCCCTCGACTGGAAATTCGAAGGCCCGGCCGCGCCCTATTTCGTCGCCATCGACAAGGGCCATTTCGCCGCCGAGGGCCTCGCGGTCGAGATCAGCGAGGGCGCGGGCTCGCTCGACGCCATCCCCAAGGTCGCCACGGGCGCCTTCCCGGTCGGCTTCGCGGACATCAACAGCCTGATGAAATTCCTCGACCAGAACCCCGGCGCGCCGGTCATCGCCGTGATGATGATCTACGACAAGCCGCCCTTCGCCATGGTCGGCCGCAAGTCGCTCGGCATCGAGGCGCCGGGCGACATCGCCGGCAAGGTGCTCGGCGCCCCGCCACCCGACGGGGCCTGGGCGCAGTTCCCGATTTTCGCCGCCGAGAACGGCATCGACATGGCCACGGTGACCGTCGAACCCGTCGGTTTCCCGGTCCGCGAACCGATGCTCGCGGAAGGGCAGGTGGCCGCGATCACCGGCTTCTCCTTCTCGTCGACCCTCAACCTCAAGCGCCTCGGCATTCCCGTCGACGACATCACGACGATCCTGATGGCCGATCACGGCGTGGCGCTTTACGGCAACGCCGTCATCGCCAACACCGACTTCGCCGCCGCCAATCCCGAGCTGCTGACCGGCTTCCTGCGGGCCGTCGCGATGGGCTGGAAAGACGCCGTGGCCGACCCGGACATGGCCATCGCAAGCCTGATCGAGCGCAACCCCGCCGCCGACGCCGAGCTCGAGACCGAACGACTCGCGATGGCCGTCACCGACAACGTGATGACCGACTGGGTCAAGGCCAACGGCATGGGCGGCATCGACGCCGACCGCATGGCCCAGGCGATCGAGCAGACCAAATCGGTCTACACCTTCACCAACGCCCCGGACGCCGCGCTCTATTTCGACCCGAGCTTCCTGCCGACCGACGGCAGCCTGACGATGCCTTGAGGATCCGGGCCGCTCCGTGATCGGGGCGGCCCGCACCCATGGAAAACCTCATCGAAATCAAAGGCGTGACCCACGCCTATCGCACCAAGGCGGGCCCTTTGCCCGTCCTTGACAATCTCAACGTCTCCGTGCCGGAAGGCGAATTCGCCGCCGTCGTCGGCCCTTCGGGCTGCGGGAAATCCACCCTCACCCGGTTGATCGCGGGCCTGATGAAACCCGACCACGGCGAGGTCTGGCTCCACGGCGAGCGCGTGACCAGCCCGCGCAAGACCGTGGGCATGGCCTTCCAGAACCCGGTCCTGCTGGAATGGCGGACGATCATCGAGAACGTCATCCTGCCTTTGGAGATCGTCGCCCCCCGGATGCCGAAGCCGGACCGCGAGGCCCGGGCGATGGAGCTTCTGGAGATGGTCGGTCTCAAGGGCTTCGAACGCAAACGCCCCAGCGAGCTCTCGGGCGGCATGCGCCAACGCGCCAGCCTCTGCCGGTCGATCGTGCACAAGCCCGACGTGCTGATCATGGACGAGCCCTTCGGCGCGCTCGACGCCTTCACCCGCGAGGACCTCTGGCAGACCATGCGCGACCTGCGCGCCGCCGAGCCCTTCACCTGCGTGCTGATCACCCACGACCTGCGCGAAAGCGTGTTCCTCGGCGACCAGGTGATCGTCCTCTCCGGCCGTCCCGCCCGCACCCAGCACGTGCTCGACGTGGACCTGCCCGCGGACCGGACGCTGGACATCATGTACCAACCCCGGGCCCAGGACATGCTGCATCTTCTGCGTGACCAGATCCGCATCGCGCAGGGTCGCGACGGGGAGGTCCACTGATGGAGACGTTCCGGAAAATCGCCGTCCCGATCGCCGCCATCCTCGCGTTTCTCGCGTTCTGGGAGTTCATCGTCTGGGTCAACGACTGGCCCAACTTCAAGATGGCCTCGCCGTCCGACCTGCCGCCGGCGTTCTGGAAATTCCGCTGGCTCTTTCTCGAAATGGGCTGGCAGACGCTCTGGCGCACCGTTCTCGGGCTCGGTCTCGCCGTGATCTTCGGCACGCTGATCGGCATGGCGATGGGCTTCTCGCGCATCGCCCGCGACGGGCTCTACCCGCTCCTCGTCGGTTTCAACGCCATCCCCAAGGCCACGCTGGTCCCGGTGATCTCGCTGCTCTTCATCGGCATGCACGATTTCAATACCGTGCTGATGGCCTTCATGATCAGCTTCTTCCCCATCGCCGTCTCGGTCGGCATCGGCCTCTCGACGCTGGAACCCGAATACCGCGACATCCTGCGCAGTCTCGGCGCCTCGCGCATGACGATCTTCTGGAAGATCGCCCTGCCCAAGACCCTGCCCGAATTCTTCGGCGCGCTGAAGGTCTCGGTCACGCTGGCCTTCATCGGCACCAATCTCGTCGAGATCGTCTCGCCGCACGGCCGCGGCCTCGGCGCTCTCTTCAAGTCCGGCGAGACCAACGGGGATTACCCGCTGATGTTCGCGGTCCTGATCGCGCTCGCGGCGCTGGGCATCCTGCTCTACTACGCCGTGCTCGTCCTCGAACGCATCTTCGCGGGATGGGCGGAGCGGGCTCCGACGTAAGCCGATCTCAACGTGGCCGCGAGGCCTTCTCCGCCACGCCCGAGACGCCCTCGCGGCGTTCCAGTTCGGCCAGCACCTCCGCCCAGGGCACCCCCGCGGCGGCGAGCATGACCTGAAGGTGATAGAGCGTGTCCGCCGCCTCCGCAGTCAGCCCGGCCCGGTCGCCCTGCGCGGCGGCGACGATGGCTTCCACCGCCTCCTCGCCGAACTTCTCGGCGCATTTCCCCGGACCCTTCGACAGCAGCGCCGCCGTGTGCGATGTCGCCGGGTCCGCGCCCGCGCGCGCCTCTATGGTGGCGTAAAGCCGCTCCAGAACACCGCTCACGCCGCCCTCACCGCGACGCCGGCCTCGGCCATCGCCGCCTTCGCCTCGCCGATCGAATGCGTGCCGAAATGAAAGATCGACGCGGCCAGCACCGCCGAGGCGTGGCCTTGCGTGACCCCCTCGACCAGATGCCGCAACGTGCCGACGCCGCCCGACGCGATCACCGGCACCGGCACCGCGTCCGCCACCGCGCGCGTCAGCGGGAGATTGTAGCCCGCCTTCGTCCCGTCCCGGTCCATCGAGGTCAGCAGGATCTCGCCCGCACCCCGCGCCGCCATGTCCCGCGCGAAGGCCACCGCGTCGATCCCCGTCGCGCGGCGGCCCCCGTGCGTGAAGATCTCCCAGCGCCCGTCGCTCACGCTTTTCGCGTCGATCGCCACCACGATGCACTGCGCCCCGAACCGGTTCGCCGCCGCGTTCACCACGTCCGGATCGGCCACCGCCGCCGTGTTGAACGACACCTTGTCCGCCCCGGCGAGCAGCAGAGCCCGCACGTCGTCGGGCGTCCGCACCCCGCCGCCCACCGTCAGCGGCATGAAGCACCGCTCAGCCGTCCGGCTCGCCAGATCGAGCAGCGTGCCGCGGTTCTCGCTGCTCGCCGAGATGTCGAGAAAACAAAGCTCGTCGGCTCCCGCCGCGTCATAGGCCGCCGCCGCCTCGACCGGATCGCCGGCATCCACCAGATCGACGAAATTCACGCCCTTGACCACGCGCCCGTCCTTCACGTCGAGACAGGGGATCACCCGCACCTTGAGCATCACGCGCTCCGATGCAGCAAAGCGGCCGCCGCTCCGGCGCCGATCAGCGCCGTGCCGCCGCCCCGGTTCACGATCCGCATCGCGCGCGGACTGCGCACCAGACCTCCGGCCCGCGCGCCGAGCACCGCGTAGCCGAAGGCGTTGGCGAAGGCCAACACCACGAACGTCGCCACCATCACCGCCGCCTGTCCGGCGAAAGGCTTCGCGGGGTCGAGAAACTGCGGCACGAAGGCCACGAAAAACAGGATGCTCTTGGGGTTGAGCACCGTCACCAGCCAGGCGTGTCCCAGCATCCGCATCGGCGAGCCCGCATCCGTCCGCGCCGTCGCCGCCGTACTCCCGCCCGCACGCCAGAGCTTCACCCCCAGCCACGCCAGATACGCCGCCCCGATCCACTTCACCGCCGTGAAAAGCGCCGCCGACCCGGCCAGCAGAGCGCCCACCCCCAGCATCGAGAGCGTCATCGCCGTGAGATCCCCGAGCGCCACGCCCGCCGCCATCGGCGTCGCCACCCGCCAGCCGCGCCCCATCGCATAGGACACCACCAGAAGCACCGTCGGCCCCGGGATCACAAGAAGCAGCGCCGAGGCCGCCGCGAAGGCGGCCCAAATCTCGAAACTCATGCCTCGTCCTCCAGAAGCGCCACCGCCTCGGCCAGATCCAGCTTCCCCTCGTAGAGCGCCCGCCCGGAAATCGCCCCGTCCAGCGGCGCGCCGCTCGCCTTGAGCGCCCGCAGGTCGTCCATCGACGACACCCCGCCCGACGCGATCACCGGGATCGACACCGCGCGCGCCAGCGCCGCCGTCGCCGCCACGTTCGGCCCCTGCATGGCGCCGTCGCGTTCGATGTCGGTATAGATGATCGCCGCCACGCCCGCATCCTCGAAGCGCCGCGCGAGGTCGAGCGCGGTGACGTCCGACGTCTCCGCCCAGCCCTCGACCGCCACCCTTCCGTCGCGCGCGTCGATGCCGACCGCCACGCGCCCCGGATGCGCCGCCGCCGCCTGCCGCACCAGCTCCGGATCGCGAAGCGCCGCCGTCCCGAGGATCACCCGCCGGATGCCCTTCTCCAGCCAGGCCTCGATCGTCGCCCGGTCCCTGATGCCGCCGCCGAGCTGCACCGGCACCGTCACCGCCGCGAGAATGCCCTCGACCGCCGCCCCGTTCACCGGCGCCCCCGCGAAGGCGCCGTTGAGATCGACCAGATGCAGCCACCGGCAGCCCGCGTCCTGAAACGCGCGGGCCTGGGCGGCCGGATCGGTCCCGAACACCGTCGCCGCCTCCATCTCGCCGCGCAGCAACCGCACGCAGGCGCCGTCCTTTAGGTCGATGGCGGGATACAGGATCATGGGGCAGGGCTCCGGAAGGCGCGCGCGACGCTGATACCGCGTGCGGCGGCCGGGAAAAAGCCCGAACTCACGACACGGTCCGGGCGTGCGCGCCCGGACCGTGTCGTGACGCCCACACTCCCGGCCCGGTTGACCGTCATTATTGCAACAGCCGGCCGATTCGGTGTAACCGGACTTCATGGAGGGCATTTCATGCGGCACATGACATTCACCGGTTTTCTGCGTGCGGCGATCTGCGTCGGCGCGCTCGCGGCGCCCGTCGCGGCGGTCGCGGGCTCTGCGGAAGGCGTCTGGGAGACCGAACCGATGGGCAAGGGCGGCTACGCCCACGTCCGCATCGCGCCCTGCCAAGGCCAGTCGGACCGGCTCTGCGGCCGCATCGAGAAGATCATCAGCTCCCAGCGCACCGATCTCGTCGGCGTCGAGCTTCTGCGCGGCATGGCCGCCGAGGGCTCCGACCGCTGGGGCGACGGGAACATCTATTCGCCCGACAAGGGCCAGTATTACGACTCGCACATGATCCTCACCGGCGACGGCCTCGAGGTGCGCGGCTGCGTCCTGGCGATCTGCAAATCCCAGAAATGGGCCCGCGTGGAGTGACGCCCCGCGCGGATCGTTCCCGCGACACCGCGTTGCGTTGACGGTATTTTCAGGCTTCCGGCGTATCGCCGCCCTCCATGGATAACCCTCGCCCGACCCGTCCGGACATCCTGAGCCTCCGCGGGGTCACGCCCCGGCACGCCGTCCTTTTCCCGGCCTTCCTCGCGATCTGCGCGCTCGGTATGGCCGCGCTCTATCTCGTGCTCGGAAAACTCGACCACCTCCATCCGGGCCTCGTGAACCCCGACCTCTTCCGCTTCGTCAACCTGACGGAGGAGGCGAACCTGCCGACATGGTTCAGCGCGCTCCTGTGGCAGGTCGCGGCGCTGCTCGCCTTCTTCATCGCCAACCGGCACCGGACGGGCGGCTGGCCGCACCGGGCCTACTGGATCGGCATGGTCCCGCTCTTCCTGTTCCTGTCCCTCGACGAGGCGGGCAAGGTCCACGAGTCCATCGGCGACGTGATCGGCGCGCGGCTCGAGATGACCGGCGGGCTGCGCTTACACCTACGCCTGGGTTCTCTTCGGCATGGCCCTCGTCACGCTGGTCGGCCTCGCCTACCGCGCCTTCTCCTGCAGCTCCGGCGGCCGTTCGCGCCTTCTTCTCATCCTCTCGGCGGCGCTGTTCCTCCTGGGCGCGGTCGTGATCGAATCGATCAGCGCCTCGGCCCACAAGGGCAGCATCGATCGCCTCCCCTTCGGACAGACCTTCGCCCGGATGATCGCCTGGGAGGAGACGCTCGAGATGCTGGGCGCGATCCTGCTGATCCATACCCTGCTGCGGGTCCTGGCGCTCGACACGCCGCCCTACCGCGACACCCCCCGCACCTCCTCCACGATCGCCACCGTCTCGACCGGCACCCGCACGACCCGCTCCCCGTGATCCGCGAACCGGTTGGTGTCGAACCGCGCCGGGATCGTCGTGTCACCGCGTGTCAGCCCTGACCTTGAGCGCGATCACGCGCCAGCCTGGGCGGTCCCGCTCCGATCGGTACGTTTCCGGAGAATACTTCAGTCCTGTCGGTCTCCGCCAAGGGCTCCGGCCGACCGACCCGGGGCCCGTGTGACACACCTTTCCACCGGGTTAACGCGTTTCTGATAAAGCCTTTAAATCAGACACTTAGCAAAAGTGACACGCGTGACACTTTTCGATTGTCACGCCCCGTCACGGTCTCCAGGCGAGGAAATTCGCGATCAGCCGAAGCCCCGTCGCCTGGCTTTTCTCCGGGTGGAACTGCGTCCCGATCAGATTGTCGCGCCCCACCACCGCCGTGATCTGCCCGCCGTGGTCGGCGGTCGCCAGAACCCGCGCGGGATCGGTCGCCGCCAGGTGATACGAATGCACGAAATACGCATGATCGCCCGCCGAGATCCCCGCCAGCACCGGATGCTCCGCGATCTCCTCCAGCGCGTTCCAGCCCATGTGCGGGATCTTGAGCGCGGGGTCGGACGGCGTGATCCGCACCACCTCTCCGCCGATCCAGCCGAAGCCCGGCGTGTCGTGCCCGTGCTCCAGCCCGCGCTCCGCCATCATCTGCATCCCGACGCAGATCCCCAGAAACGGCGCGCCCTGGCCGATCACCCGCGTCTCGATCGCCTCGAACAGCCCGGCGCGCGCCATCAGCCCCGCCCGGCAGTCGGCGAAAGCCCCGACGCCCGGCAGCACGATCCGCTCCGCCCGCAGCACCGCTTCGGGGTCCGACGACACCACCACCGGCGGCAGGCCTCCCTCGCGGGCCATCCGCTGAAAGCTCTTCTCCGCCGAATGCAGATTGCCGCTGGAATAATCGACGATGACCGTCGTCATCCGATCAGCGTCCCCTTGGTCGACGGGATCGCCTCCGCCATCCGCGGGTCCGGCTCCACCGCCATCCGCAGCGCCTGCGCCACCGCCTTGAAACACGCCTCGGCGATGTGGTGGCTGTTGGCCCCGTCGAGGCAGGCGACGTTCAGCGTGATCCCGCCGTTCATCGCGAAGGCGGTGAAGAATTCCCGGACCAGCTCGGTGTCGAACGTGCCGATCTTGGCCGTCGGGAACTCCACCTTCCACACCAGAAACGGCCGCCCGCTCAGGTCGAGCGCCGCCCGCACCAGCGTCTCGTCCATCGGCAGCAGGCACGACCCGTACCGCCGGATGCCGCGCTTCTCGCCCAACGCCTGCGCCAGCGCCCGCCCGAGCGCGATGCCCACGTCCTCGACGGTATGGTGGTCGTCGATGTGCAGGTCGCCGGTCGCCCGCACCTCCATGTCGATCAGGCTGTGCCGCGCCAGCTGGTCGAGCATGTGGTCGAAGAACCCCACACCCGTCTGGATGTCCCGCGCGCCGGCGCCGTCGAGGTCGAGCTTCACGCTCAGCGCGGTCTCGGCGGTCGTGCGGCTGATCTCGGCCTTGCGCATGGTCTCGTTCCCCGGAATGATGCGCCACGTCCATACACGCGCCCGCGACGCGTTCCAAGACCGACCGAAGGATGCCCCCATGCGCCCGTTCCCGCTCCTCGCCGCCGCCTTCGCGCTGGCCGCCTGCGCCACGGCCGAATACCGCGACACCTCAGTGCCGATCGAGCCTGTCGCGCGCGTCGATCTCGATCGCTACGCCGGCAAATGGTACGAGATCGCCCGCTTTCCCAACTGGTTCGAGGAAGGCTGCGCCGGCGTCACCGCCGAATACGCGATCCGCCCCGACGGACGCGTCGATGTGGTCAACACCTGCCGTGAGGGCGGCCTCGACGGCCCGGTCGAGGTCGCGACGGGCATCGCCCGCGCGACGGACGACACGAACGCTAAGCTCGCGGTGAAGTTCGTCCAGTGGCTGCCGTTCGAGGGCGACTACTGGGTCCTCCATCTCGACGCGGACTACCAGACCGTCGCCGTCGGCAATCCGGGCGGCACGACCGGCTGGATCCTCGCCCGCACGCCCGAAATCGCGCCGGACCAGCGCGCCGGGGCGATCGCGGCGCTGGAGCGCAACGGATACGACACGGGCCGGATGATCCAGGTCGAGCAGCCCGGCGGATGACGCGCGCGATCCGCATGATCGGCGCGGCCCTGGCGCTCGCGGTCTCCGCCCCTTCGGCCGGGGCGCAGGACCCCGAGGCCGCGCTCGCGGATCTGCGGGCCTGCCTTGAGACCGCCACGGGCGCGGACGCGCGCGCCTGCGTCGGAACGTATGCCCGACCCTGCATGGCCGCGCCGGGTGGCGACACGACGCTCGGCATGGCCGACTGCACCATCGCGGAGGCGGCGGCCTGGGACCGCATGCTCGACGAGACCTTCGCGGACCTGGTGATCCTGTCGCGCGACCGCATCGCGCTCGAAGAGCAGGCGGGCGCCGCGCCCCCGCCGCTCGACGAGATGCTGCGCGAGGCCCAGGGCGCGTGGGTCACGTTCCGCGACGCCGACTGCGCGCAGGAATACGCCGTCTGGGGCGAAGGCTCGATGCGCCAGATCGCCGGCGCCTGGTGCCGCCTTGACCGCACGTCGCAGCGGGTCATCGAGCTTCGCGCCAAACGCGAGGCCTTCGAGGGGGAATGAGCCCGCCGGCGCGATCAAAGGCATCCGCCCGCGCGCGGAGCATATGAGCCGCCCTCGCCCGCGCGGCCACGCGCGTCCGAAACGCCGTCCCGCATCGCGCCGTTGGTTCAACCGATACGCAACGCGCCGCGCGGCGGGCCGGCTGATCCGCAAACTCGGGATCGTCGCCGCGCTGATCCTCGCCCTGCCGCCGATCTCCGATTTCCTCGCGGGGCTCCGGCCGGTGACCGACGGCTGCCGCGTGATCCATGTGGTCGATGGTGACACCCTCGATCTGCGCTGTCCGTCCGAAGGCGTGATCCGCGCCCGCGTGACGGGTTTCGACACGCCCGAGCTCTATTCGCCGGAATGCGCCTCCGAGGCGGCGCGGGCCCTGGCGGCGCAGACCCACCTGCGCTGGACGCTCGCGCGCGCCGACCGGCTCGAAGTCATCCTCGGCGGGACCGACAGATATGACCGCCGGCTGGTCGAGATGCGTGTCGACGGGACCCGTCTTGCTGATATCATGATCGGCGCCGGGCATGCGCGACCCTATTCGGGCGGCGCGCGGCAGGGGTGGTGCGCCTGACGGTGGAGGAGGGGGCGTTGATCCGGACCAGACTGACGGAGTTCTTCCATCTCGCGCATCCCATCGTGTCGGCGCCCATGGCGCGGGCCGGCGGCGGACGGCTCGCGGCGGCGGTGAGCCGGGCGGGCGGCCTCGGCCTGATCGGCGGCGGATACGGCGACGAGGCCTGGATCGCGCGGGAATTCGACCGCGCCGGCGACGCCACCGTCGGCTGCGGCCTCATCACCTGGGCGCTCGCGGACAATGCGCGCGTGCTTGATCTCGTGCTCGACCGGCGCCCCCGCGCGGTGCTTCTGTCCTTCGGCGACCCCGCGCCCTTCGCCTCGCGGATCGCGCAGGCTGGCGTCGCGTTGATCGTCCAGGTCCAGACGCTGCGCGACGCCAGGCGCGCCGCCGAATGCGGCGCGGAGGTCATCGTGGCCCAGGGCGCCGAAGCCGGAGGGCACGGCCGGACGCGCGGCCCGATGACGCTCGTGCCCGAGATCGAGGACTGGCTGGCCGAACATGCGAGCCACGTCGTTCTCGTCGCGGCCGGCGGCATCGCCGACGGGCGCGGTCTGGCGGCGGCGCTGATGCTGGGCGCGGAGGGCGCGATGGTCGGCTCCAGGCTCTGGGCCAGCCGCGAGGCGCTGGCCCCCGATGCGATGCACGCGGCCGCGATCGCCGCGACCGGCGACGAGACCCTTCGGACCCGCGCCCCGGACATCGCGCGCGGCGTTGCTTGGCCGCCGGAATACACCGCCCGCGTGCTCGCCAACGCCTTCACCGACCGCTGGCATGACGACCCTGAAGGACTCGCGGCCGCGGCCCGCATCGAGGGGCCGCGCTGGCGGTCCGCGTTCGAGGCGGGCGATCCGCATCGGTCCAACACATTCGTCGGCGAGGCGGCCGGCCTGATCTCCGCGATCCGGCCGGCGGGCGATCTCGTCTCGGAAATGGCGGCCGAGGCGGCGGCGCTGCTCGGCGGCGGCTGGGCGCTCCGGCGCTGATCCCGGCGGCTTTCGGCCCGTCCCGTCACAAGGGCCTTCCGATCAACCAAAAGTTGTACTACACTCTCGAAAAGCATCAAGCCGGATCAGGGAGGAACACCAATGCAGGAACGCGCGATCGTGAGTCTCGCCACCGACGCCCGCATCAACGAACGTCTCATCGCCCGCGGCATGGAGCCGATGCGCGGGCCGTGCCTCGCCGACGTGCTGCACGAGGCGACCGGAAATCGCCTGACCTCCCGCGAGGCGCTGCGCGACTGGAGCCCCGAGCGGCTCGCCCGCGACCCCCGCACCCGGCAGGTTATCCAAAAATACGCCGCCAGCGTCTGAGCCGGGCCCTGGACGACCGGGGGCCCACGCCCTGGGAGGCGGGTCATGGATGCGCTGATCGACGATTTCCATGACCCCGGGCGCGCCGCGAATGGCGCGCGGTGGCGGTTCGCGTCAGACACCGTGATGGGTGGCGTCTCCACCGGCGTGCTCGCGCACCGCCTGATCCAAGGTCGCCGCTCCCTGCGCCTGACCGGTGACGTGAGCCTTCAGAACGATGGCGGCTTCATCTCGATGGGTCTCGAGCTCGCGCCGGACGGCCAGACGCTCGACGCCTCGGAGTTCGCGGGCATCGGCTTCGACGCGCTCGGGAACGGCGAGCGCTACGGACTCCACCTGCGCACCGCCGACGCGACCCGTCCCTGGCAGAGCTGGCGGGCGGAGTTTCCAACGACGCGTCACTGGACGCGCGTGACCCTCCCGTTTCACGCGTTCGAACCGCATCGCACGGACGTGCCGCTTGATCCCTCCCGACTCTGGCGGCTGAGCGTGATCGCGATCGGGCGGGCCTTCCACGCCGACCTCGCCGTTTCCGACCTGCATTTTGGCAGGTCCGAGCCCTCTGACGGATGACGCTGCCCGTGTCCGATGATTCCCGGCCACCGAACTCCACAAATAAAGCCGGAACCGTCTCATTGTATTTGGTCGATTTAAAATATAAATCACCTGTTTTAGACATTGAAGCGTTCGAAAACGTACTGTAATTCCGGTGGCTACAACAAAATCTCCATGCTATCCGAACGTCGTCGGCCAAGCGTTTGTCTGGGCGCGGACGTCAGGGAGGCCGCGCGTGCTCTTGCCAGGAAATGGAAGAGCGAGTGAGAACGACATTGGGCCGCGAATTTCGCAACGCTTTGCTTGACCGGTTGGACGAGAGCGATTTCGCGCTGATATCTCCACATCTCGTGCCGGTCAATCTGCCGCTCCGGCATCCGCTCACGCGTGCGAACGTCGCCGTCGAGTAGGTCTATTTCCTTGAGACTGGGATCGCCTCGATCGTCACCAGTCTGCCCTCCGAAAACCCGATCGCGATCGGCGTGATCGGGCGGGAAGGGGTCGTGAACGTCAGCGCGCTGCACGACAGCGATCAATCCCCGAACGATTGTTGCGTCCAGGCCCCCGGCACGGCCATATGGTGGCGGTCCCGATCATCCGCGACCTCATGCTCCGAAGCGCCGGGCTGCGAACCAGTCTGCTGAATTCGGTACACGTTTTCATGTGCCAGACCGCGTCCACCGTGCGCGCCAATGGCAGGGGCACGGTAGAGCGGCGTCTGGCGCGCTGGCTTCTGATGGCGCATGACCGGCTCGATGGCGACATGCTGGTGCTGACGCACGACTTTCTCGGCCTCATGCTTGGAACGCGACGCGCCGGCGTCACCGTCGCCCTCCAGGCCCTCGACCGGCGCGGGATCGTCGAACGGCAGCGGGGCCGCATCACGATTGTCGACCGGCAGGCCCTGCTGGACCTCGCCGGGGACTATTACGGCGCGGCCGAGGCGGAACATGCGAGGCTGTTCGGAGACCCGAAGGTCCACGTCCGGTCGGGCTGAGCCCCGCGCCCCGCGATCACTCGTCCGGTCTGAGACGCCGCGCCCTTTCGGCGGCGTTGGCCCGGATCGCGGCGTCCCGGGCCCGGTTCTCGAGGATGCTTCCGTAGAGCAGGCCGGCCAGAAATCCGCCCAGATGCGCCTCCCAGGCCAGCATCCCGTCAAGCGCGATCCAGGCGGCCACGTTGAGGCCCGCCAGAACCGCGACCCGGACCAGCACCGATCGCGGGCTGATCCCGGCGGCCAGTGCCGCCGCCAGTCCCAGACGATCCAGACGCCCAGAAACGCGAAGACCGCGCCCGACGCCCCCACCATCGGGATCGGCACGTTCGTGATCAGGCCGTAGACCGCGCCGCCGGCGATCGCTCCGGCCAGGAAAATCGGCAGGATCGCGGCTGCGGTATACCTGTCGGCGACGAAACGACCCATCGCCAGAAGGATCGCCATGTTCATCGCCATGTGCAGGAACCCGCCATGGAGCAGCGCGTGCGAGACGAACATCGTCATCGGCTGCGCCGCGTAGAGCGGCTCCGCCCCGTGCAGCAGCGGCGACCAGAACGCCCCCGCGCCCATCACGCGCAGGCGCAGCGAAGGATCGAACAGGATCCCTGAATTGCCCATCCAGAGAACCATTTCGACGAGCGCGATGAACCCCGTCAGGGCCACGAGCGCGCGCGGAAGGGGCCGATGGGCCGTCGGGTCTGCGGGGTGTTTCATGGCGCGGGAAATCCGGGTCGGAGACATCGCTCCGATGCTGGACCCGGCGGCTCCGAGGTGCAAGCGCGAACCCCGGAGCCCCGATCAAAAGCCGGTGCGCCGCGGCGCCTCAGGCGTTGGACGCCAGCAGGCTCGCGTTGCCGCCGGCGGCCGTCGTGTCGATGCAGAGATGCCGCTCGAGCGACCACCGTTCCGCCGCGCACGCTTCCGTCTCCAGCGGCACGATCGGCCCGTCGCGCTCGGCGAGCGCCGCCCGCAGCCCGCGCAGCCACCCGTCCGGCCCGCGCGCGCCGACGATGGCGAGATCGGGCAGGGCGCTCAGCGTCCCGGCCTCCGGCGTCCCGTCAAGCACGGCGAGCGGCAGACGCGCCCCGGTCAGAGGCGCGAGCGCCGCCGTGGCGCCGGGCGCGACCACCAACGTCGGATTGCCGGCCGCGAGCGACAGAAGCGCCTGGGCCAACGCCGTCTCCGGATCGGCCCCGAGACAGAGCGCCGGGCCGCGCCCGTGCAGGCTCAGCCGGTTGCTCTCGCCGGTCGGCCCGGGCAGGTCGACCGGCTCCGACGGCAGCGTCGCCGCCGCGTCCAGCGCCGGATGATCCGCACCGAGCGCCGCGCGCAGGATCGCGACCCGGTCGGTCCGAGCCGCCCAAGCGGTCGCGTCGAGCCCGCCAAACGCCTTCGCGAGCGCCCCGGCGTCGATCTCCGGACCATCCGGAGCCGCAGGCGCCTCCGCCCGTTCCGACCGCTGAAGCCGGGGCAGGTAATGCGGCCCGCCGGCCTTCGGACCGGTTCCCGACAGCCCCTCGCCGCCAAAAGGCTGGCTGCCGACGATCGCGCCGATCTGGTTGCGGTTGACATAGGCGTTGCCGACATGAAGCCGCGCGGTCACCCGCTCGACCCGGTCGTCGATGCGGCTGTGCAGCCCGCAGGTCAGCCCGAACCCGCGTCCGTTGATGGCGTCCACGACCTTGTCCAACTGGCTCGCCTTGAACGACGCCACATGCAGCACCGGCCCGAAGATCTCGCGCTCGACCGCGCCGATCCCGTCCACCGCGACGATGGCCGGCGGCACGAACCGGCCGCGCGCGGGCACGGCCAGCGTCTTGATGACCCTGTCGCCCTGCGCGTCGAGATACGCCCGGATCCCGTCCTCCGCCTCCGCGTCGATCACCGGGCCGACATCGGTGTCGGTGTCCCACGGATCGCCGACATGCAGCGTGTCCATCGCGCCGGTCAGCATCTCGAGCACGCGCTTGCGCGCCTCCTCCTGGACGTAGAGCACGCGCAGCGCCGAGCAGCGCTGCCCGGCCGACTGGAACGCCGAGGCCAGCACGTCGCGCACCACCTGCTCGGTCAGCGCGGTCGAGTCGACGATCATCGCGTTGAGCCCGCCGGTCTCGGCGATCAGCACCGCGTCAGGACCGGCATTGGCGGCCAGCGTCCGGTTGATGATCCGCGCCACCTCGGTCGAACCGGTGAAGCACACGCCCGCGATGTCGGGCGATGCGGTGAGCGGCCCGCCGACATTCGGCCCGTCGCCCGGCAGAAGCCGAAGCGCCGCCGCCGGCACGCCCGCCGCATGCATCATCTCGACCGCGCGCCGCGCGATCAGCGGCGTCTGTTCGGCCGGTTTCGCCAGCACCGCGTTGCCGGCCCCCAGACAGGCCGAGACCTGGCCCGTGAAGATCGCGAGCGGAAAGTTCCAGGGCGAGATGCAGACCATCACGCCGCGCGGGGCGCCCGTCGCCGCCTCCGCCGCATCGGCGTAGTAGCGCAGGAAGTCCACCGCCTCGCGCACCTCCGCCACCGCGTCGAGCAGCGTCTTGCCCGCCTCGCGCGTGCACAGCGCCGTCAGTTCGGCGGCGTTCTCCTCGTAGAGATCCGCCGTCCGGCGCAAAGCCGCCGCGCGCTCCGATGCCGGCGTCGCGGACCAGTCCGCGAAGCCTTCCCTGGCGGAAGCCAGCGCCGCCGCGACATCATCGCCCGTCGCCTCGACCACGTGACCCACCACGTCGTCGGGATCGGCCGGGTTGGTCACCGCCATGCCCTCCGCGCCCCAGACATGGTCCCGCCACTCCTCGCGCGCCGCGATCAGCGGCAGGACCGAAGCCGGCTCGTTGACGTTCCAGCCCTTGGCGTTCGTCCGGCCCTTGAACAGTTTCGCCGGCGGCCGGATGCCCGGATTGGGAATCACGTCCAGCGCCTCGATCTCCGCCACCGGATCGGCCGCGATGGTCTCGGCGGCCAGCGACTTGTCGACGATCTGGTTGACGAAGGACGAGTTCGCGCCGTTCTCCAGCAGACGCCGCACCAGATAGGCGAGCAGATCCCGATGCGCCCCGACCGGCGCGTAGATCCGACACCGCGTGCCCTTGGTCTCGTGGACGATCGCGTGCAGCGCCTCGCCCATGCCATGCAGCCGCTGGAACTCGAAGCTCTCCGTGTCGCCCGCCATCGCCAGCACCGCCGCGACGGTATGCGCGTTGTGCGTGGCGAATTGCGGATAGATCCTGTCGCGCATCGCGAGCAGCTTGCCCGCGTTCGCGATGTAGCTGACGTCGGTCGCGTCCTTCCGGGTGAAGACCGGAAAGCCCGGCAGGCCGCGCTCCTGGGCGATCTTGATCTCGGCGTCCCAGTAGGCGCCCTTGACCAGCCGCACCATGATCCGGCGGTCGTAGGCGTTCCGCCAGCGCGTAAAGCCAGTCGATCGCCTCTCCCGCACGACGCCCGTACGCCTGGATCACCACGCCGAAGCCGTCCCAGCCCGCCAGTTCCGGATCGGGCAGCATCGCCTCGATCACGTCGAGCGACAGATCGAGACGGTCGGCCTCCTCCGCGTCGATGTTGAATCCGATCCCGGCGCGCGCGGCGGCCCGCGCCAGCTCCAGCGCGCGCGGCACCAGCACGGACATCACCTCCGCCCGGTGTGTCCATTCATAGCGCGGATGCAGCGCCGAGAGCTTCACCGAGATGCCCGGCGACGAGCGCACGTCGCCCTTGGCGGCCTTGGCGATGGCCGCGATCGCGTCGGCATAGGCCTTGGCGTATCGCCGCGCGTCGGCATCCGTGCGCGCCGCCTCGCCCAGCATGTCGTAGGAATAGGTGTAGCCCTTGGCCTCCATCCCCTCGGCGCGGTCCATCGCCGATCCGATCGTCTCGCCGAGCACGAAGGACCGGCCCATCAGCTTCATCGCCTGACCCACGGCCCGCCGCACGACCGGCTCGCCGAGCCGCCGCACCATTGAACGCAGCGCCTTGGCGGGGCGCGACGGATCGTCGTCGAGAACGCGTCCGGTCAGCAGCAGCCCCCATGTCGCCGCGTTCACGAGGCTCGATGTCGAGTGCCCCAGATGCGCGCCCCAGTTCGACGGTTCGATCTTGTCCGCGATCAGCTCGTCGATGGTCTCGGCGTCCGGTACCCGCAGCAGCGCCTCGGCCAGACACATCAGGCCGACGCCCTCGTCCGTCGACAGGCCGTACTCGGCCAGAAACGCCTCCATCACCGTGGGCGACGAGCGGCGGCGGACTTCCGTCACCAGCTTCGCCGCGTCCCGGACCACCGCCCGGCGCGCGTCGGCGTCGAGCGGCACGCGCGCGGCAAGTTCGCGGACCAGAGCGGTCTCGTCTGCGTATGTCATCGCGCGAAGCGCGTCGCGGGGGAGCGGGGGGGTGAGAACTTTGTCCATGTCCCGACACCTAGCAAATTTGCGAAAGCGATTTTCGCTTTTTTTTGGCGTTCGGCGCGATATTTCTCCAAACTGATCCGGGTATCCGGTGCGAGGAATATGTGAATGAACGACATGGAAGCGAATCTGGACCGATACGACCGCGCGATCCTCGACGCGCTGTCCGAAAACGCGCGCATGACCGTGACCGAGTTGTCCGAACGGGTGGGCCTGTCCAAGACCCCCTGCGCCGCCCGCCTGCGCCGGCTGGAGGAGACCGGCATCATCCTCGGCTATCGCCCCGTCCTGAATCGCGCGCGTCTCGGCCAGGGCCACATCGCCTTCGTCCAGGTCAGCCTGACCGACACGAAAATGCGGGCGCTCGACGCCTTCGAGGCGGCGGCGCGCCGGATACCGGAGGTCGAACAATGCCACATGATCGCGGGCTCGTTCGACTATCTGGTGAAGGTCCGAACCCGCGACATCGGCGCGTTCCGCGCGGTGCTCGGCGAGAAGATCAGCGCGTTGCCCCACGTCTCGCACACCTCGACCTTCGTCGCGATGGGCGTGGTGCTCGATCAGGGCGGGTGAACGCCCCTACCGGCCCGGATCTTCCGGCTCCGCCACGCTCACGTCGGTGTCCCAGTCCCGGCAGAGATCGGCCAGCGCGGGCGCGAGTGGACGGTCGGTGAAGAACGCGTCGATGTCGCGCAGCGACGCGACGCGGGCGGGCGCGGTCCGCTGGAACTTCGAGTGGTCCGCCACGAGCCGCACGCGGCGCGACTGCCGGATGATCGTCTGGGTGACGCCGACCTCCTGGAAATCGAAATCGAGGATCTCGCCCTCCTGATCGAGCGCCGAACAGCCGATGATCCCGAGGTCGAACTTGAAATGCCCGATCGCCTCGGTGGTGAGGTTTCCGATCAATCCGCCGTCCGATCGGCGCAGGACGCCGCCGGCCACGATCACCGTGCAGTCGCGGTTCGCGCCGAGAATCTGCGCGACGTTCATGTTGTTGGTCACGACCATCAGCCCGGAATGGTGCAGCAACTCGCGCGCGACCGCCTCGGTGCTGGTTCCGATGTTCATGAAGACCGATGCGTCATGCGGCACGGACGCGGCGCAGGCCCGCGCGATGGCGGCCTTGGCCTCCGCGTTCAGGACGCGTCGATGCTCGTATCCGATATTCGCGGTCCCGGAGGGCAGGACCGCGCCGCCGTGCTTGCGCTCGAGCCGCCCGGCATCCGCCAGTTCCGTCAGGTCGCGGCGGATCGTCTGGAGCGTCACGTCGAAATGCGCGGCCAGTCCCTCGACCGTGACGTTGCCGTCGCGCCGGGCGAGTTCAAGGATCTGGTGCTGTCTGATCGTCTGCGACATGCGGCCTCCCGACCGTCACTATGCGGGAAAACCCGCGCACGGCAATGCCTTGCGAGCGCCTCGATGCCGCGACCTGGGACGATACGAGCCCCAAAGCGCGTGAAAACGAAAAAAATGACTTTCCTTAACGCGCGCTTTGTGTAGGTTTCGTCAAAACGGAAAACGACCGGACGAAGGGGGGAAATGCGTGCGCGGCGAGCCTGAAGACGACGGAACCGTCGATCTCTTCATCATCGGCGGCGGCATCAACGGCTGCGGCATCGCGCGTGACGCGGCCGGGCGCGGCATGTCGGTGGCCCTCGCCGAGATGAACGATCTGGCCTCCGCGACCTCGTCCGCCTCGACCAAACTTTTCCACGGCGGCCTGCGCTATCTCGAGTACTTCGAGTTCCGCCTCGTGCGCGAGGCGCTGCTCGAGCGCGAGACGCTGCTGCGCGCGATGCCCCACATCAGCTGGCCGATGCGCTTCGTGCTGCCTTACGCGCCCGACATGCGGTTCGACACCACGACGCCGACCTCGCGGCTGCTGGGCGTTTTCATGCCCTGGACCAAGGGCCGGCGCCCGGCTTGGCTGATCCGTCTGGGGCTGCTGATGTACGACAACCTCGGGGGTCGGAAACTCCTGCCGCCGACGTCCAGCGTGGATCTCAAGCGCGATCCGGCAGGCCTGCCGCTTCAGGACAGGTTCACAAGCGCATACGAGTATTCCGATTGCTGGATAGAGGATTCGCGCCTGGTCGCGCTCAACGCCCGCGATGCGGCCGATCGGGGCGCGCGCATCATGACCCGAACGCGTGTCGTCTCCGCCGAACGGACCGGCGATCTCTGGACGGTCGCGCTCGAGGATCGCGAGACCGGCGAGCGGCACGCGATGCGGGCGCGTTTCCTCGTCAACGCCGGCGGCCCCTGGGTGGGCGAGATCATCCGCGGCACGATCCGCCTCAACTCCACCGAAGGCGTGCGCCTCGTTCGCGGCAGCCACATCGTCACGAAACGCCTCTTCGATCACGACAAATGCTATTTCTTCCAGGGCACCGACGGGCGGATCATCTTCGCGATCCCTTACGAGACCGATTTCACCCTGATCGGCACGACCGACGCCGAGCATGACGACCCCGACATGAAACCTGTCTGCACCGAGGCCGAGCGCGACTATCTCTGCGCCTTCGCGAGCGGATATTTCCGCAAACCCGTGACGCCGGAGGACGTGGTCTGGAGCTATTCCGGCGTGCGTCCGCTCTATGACGACGGCGCCACCTCCGCGACGGCCGCGACGCGCGACTACACCCTCAAGGTCGAGAGCGCCGGCGGCGCGCCGGTCCTCAACATCTTCGGCGGCAAGATCACCACCTACCGCCGGCTCGCCGAATCCGCGCTCGCGAAGATCGCGCCGTCCTTTCCCGGCACGCCCGGTCCATGGACCGCCGGCGTGCCGCTGCCCGGCGGGGATTTCCCGGTGGACGGCTTCGAGGACCTCGTTTCGGCGCTGGGCGCGGCGCATCCGTGGCTTGACGCCCGGACCGCCCGCCGCCTCGTCCGCGCCTACGGGTCGGAGGCGACGGACATCGTCGGCGACGCGGCTGACGCGGCCGGAATGGGTCGCGACTTCGGCGCCGGCCTGACCGCGCGCGAGGTCGAGTGGCTGATGGATCGTGAATATGCCCGGCAGGCCGACGATGTCGTCTGGCGGCGCTCGAAACTCGGACTTAGGATGAGCCCGGACCAGATCGCGGATCTGGACGGCTGGATGCGCGCGCGGCGGCAAGACCGCGCCGCTCCGGACACCGCCCGGCGGGCGGAGGGGGGAAGAAAGTGACGCTCGTACTGGAGAACATCTCGCGCGTCGTCGAGGGTCAGACGTGGATCCATCCCACGAACCTGACGCTCGAGAAGGGCACGATGAACGTGCTGCTCGGCCCGACAATGGCCGGAAAAACCACGCTGATGCGGGTGATGGCCGGTCTCGACCGGGTCACGACCGGGCGCATTATGTGGAACGGCGAGGACGTCACCGGCATGCGCGTCCAGGACCGCAAGATCGCGATGGTCTACCAGCAGTTCATCAACTACCCCTCGATGACCGTCTACGACAACATCGCCTCGCCGCTCCGCCTGATGGGACGCGCCGCCTCCGAGATCGACGCCGCGGTGCGCAAGGCCGCCGATCTGATGCGGATGGCCGAGCTTCTCGACCGCAAGCCGCTGGAGCTTTCGGGCGGCCAGCAGCAGCGCTGCGCGCTGGCCCGGGCGCTGGTCAAGGAGGCGGGCCTCGTCCTGCTCGACGAGCCGCTGGCCAATCTCGACTACAAACTGCGCGAGGAACTGCGCGCCGAGATCCCGCGCATCTTCGAGGAGGCCGGTTCGATTTTCGTCTACGCCACGACCGAACCCGAAGAAGCGCTTCTGCTCGGCGGCAACACCGCCACGCTCTGGGAGGGCCGCATCACGCAGTTCGGTCCGGCGCCCGACGTCTACCGGATGCCGAACGACGCGACGACCGCCCGCGTGTTCAGCGATCCGCCGATGAACTTCCTTAAGATCGAGAAACGCGGCGGGACGCTCTCCTTCGGCGACAACCAGTCGACCCCGGCGCTGGGCACGCTCGCCACTCTTGCGGACGGCGCGTACATCGCGGGCTTCCGTCCCAATCATCTGGCGCTGGAGCGGCACCCCGGCGACACGATGGGCTTCAGGACGCGGCTGACGGTGACCGAGATCACCGGATCGGAGACGTTCGTGCATCTCGACCATCACGGCGAGCGCTGGGTCGGTCTGATCCACGGCGTGCGCGATCTCAAGGCGGGTCAGGATCTGACCGTCTGGCTCGATCCCGCGCATGTCTATGTCTTCGCGCCCGACGGCGGGCTGGTCGCGCCCGCGTCCTATGCGAGGGCCGCCTGATGGCCGCGATCACGCTCGACAACCTCGCGCATTCGTATCTCGCGCATCCGAAATCCGAGGACGATTACGCGCTCAAGGAGCTCAACCATGTCTGGGGCGACGGCGAGGCCTATGCGCTTCTCGGCGCGTCCGGCTGCGGAAAATCGACGCTTCTCAACATCATATCCGGTCTCGTTCAGCCGTCGCAGGGCCGCATCCTCTTCGACGGCGTCGACATGACCCACGCGCCGACGGCCGAGCGCAACATCGCCCAGGTGTTCCAGTTCCCCGTCGTCTACGACACGATGACCGTGCGCGCGAACCTCGCGTTTCCGCTGCGCAATCGCGGCGCCGATCCGGCCTACATCGCCGAGCGCGTCGCCAGTGTCGCGGCGATGATCGGCATGGAGGAGACGCTCGACCGCAAGGCCCAGGGTCTGAGCGCCGACGCCAAACAGAAGATCAGCCTCGGTCGCGGCATGGTGCGCGAGGACGTCAACGCGCTCCTCTTCGACGAGCCGCTGACGGTGATCGATCCGCACATGAAATGGGAGCTGCGCACCCAGCTCAAATCGCTGCACGCGGAATTCGGCCACACCATGATCTACGTGACCCACGACCAGACCGAGGCGCTCACCTTCGCCGACAAGGTGGTGGTGATGCATGACGGCCGCGTGGTCCAGATCGGCACGCCGCAGGAGCTGTTCGAGCGTCCCGCGCACACTTTCGTCGGTTATTTCATCGGCTCGCCCGGCATGAACCTCTTCGACGCCGAGATCGACGGCGCCACCGCGAAGGTCGCGGGCGGCGAGGTCGCGCTGGCCGAGGCCTACACGCCGGGGCCGGGCAGGGTGCAGATCGGCATCCGCCCGGAATTCACCCGGGTTTCGGCGGACGGCGCGGGTCTGCCGGCGCGGATCGCCCGCGTCGAGGACGTGGGACGGCACCGGATCGTCCGGCTCGACATGGACGGCGCGCGCGTGAACGCGGTGACCTCCGAGATGGACAGCCTGTCGGGCGACGAGGCGCGGATCGCCTTCGATCCCGCCGCGATCAGCGTCTATGTCGACGATTGGCGCATCGCGCCCTCCGGCGCCCGGGAGGCAAGCGCATGAACAAGCCCGTCAATCAGAAGGCCTGGTTCCTCGTCCTGCCGATGCTGGTCCTGGTCGCCTTCTCGGCGGTGATCCCGCTGATGACCGTGGTCAATTATTCCGTCCAGGACACGTTCGGGAACAACGTGTTTTTCTGGGCCGGCCTCGAATGGTTCGAACAGATGCTGGGGTCCGAGCGGCTCTGGAGCGCGCTCGGTCGCCAGGTCCTGTTCACGTCGATCATCCTCGTCATCCAGGTTCCGCTCGGGATCTTCGTGGCGCTGCACATGCCCCGAAAGGGCTTCTGGGCCTCTCTCTGCCTCGTGCTGATGTCGCTGCCGCTCCTGATCCCGTTCAACGTGGTCGGCACGATCTGGCAGATCTTCGGCCGCGTCGACATCGGCCTGCTCGGTCACACGCTGGCCGCGATGGGCATCGATTACAACTACACCAACGATCCGATCGACGCCTGGGTCACGATCATCGTCATGGACGTCTGGCACTGGACGAGCCTCGTGGCGCTCCTCGCCTATGCGGGCCTCCAGTCGATCCCGCAGGCGTATTACCAGGCCGCGCGCATCGACCAGGCGACGCGCTGGAGCGTGTTCCGCTACATCGAGCTTCCGAAAATGCGCGGCGTGCTTCTTATCGCGATCCTGCTGCGCTTCATGGACAGCTTCATGATCTACACCGAGCCTTTCGTCCTCACCGGCGGCGGCCCCGGCAACGCCACGACCTTCCTGTCGATCGACCTCGTGAAAATGGCCGTGGGCCAGTTCGATCTCGGGCCCGCGGCGGCTTTCTCGCTGATGTATTTCCTCGTGATCCTTCTGGTCTCGTGGGTGTTCTACACCGTGATGACCAACCTCGACAAAGCGGAGGGCAGGGGATGACCGACGCCGCGATGACGAAAGCTCCCGCCAAGGCCAAGACATCGTCCCGCGTGAACGGCTCGGCCGTGGTGATGATCCTCTACATCCTCTTCCTGCTGGTGCCGATCTACTGGCTCGTGAACATGAGCCTCAAGACCAACACCGAGATCACCTCGACCTTCTCGCTCTGGCCCCGCGATCTGACCTTCGCCAACTACGTCACGATCCTGACCGACCCGTCCTGGTACATGGGCTACGTCAACAGCCTGATCTACGTGACGATGAACGTGGCGATCACCCTGACCGTGGCGCTGCCGGCCGCCTACGCCTTCAGCCGCTACTCGTTCATGGGCGACAAGCACCTGTTCTTCTGGCTGCTCACCAACCGCATGGCCCCGCCGGCGGTGTTCGTCCTGCCGTTCTTCCAGCTCTATTCCTCGGTCGGGCTCTTCGACACGCACATCGCCGTGGCGCTGGCGCACTGCCTCTTCAACGTGCCGCTGGCGGTCTGGATCCTCGAAGGCTTCATGCGCGGCGTCCCGCGCGAGATCGACGAGACCGCCTATATCGACGGCTACTCCTTCGGGCGGTTCTTCGTGAAGATCTTCATGCCCCTGATCGCGAGCGGCATCGGGGTCGCCGCGTTCTTCGCCTTCATGTTCTCCTGGGTCGAGCTCCTGCTCTCGCGCACGCTCACATCCGTCAACGCCAAGTCCATCGCCTCGACCATGACCCGCACGGTCTCGGCCAGCGGTCTGGACTGGGGCGTGCTCGCGGCCGCAGGCGTGCTCACCATCATCCCGGGCGCGCTCGTGATCTATTTCGTGCGCAACTACATCGCCAAGGGCTTCGCCCTGGGGAGGGTCTGATCATGGCATGGATGGCATGGACCGTTCCGACCGCGATCTTCTTCGCGATCATCGCCGCGCTGCTGGTGACGTTCACATTCCTCGCGGTCCGCTTTCCCGAGACGCCCCGTCGGGGCATACTCAGGATCGACACGACGCGCGGCGACCGGCTGTTCATCACGCTGCTCGGCTCCGCGTTCATAAATCTCGTCTGGCTCGCGGCCCTCGGGCCGCCGGTCTGGGGCGCGCTGATCGTCTGTCTCGTCTACGCCGTCGCGGTGTTCCGCTGGGTGTGACGGGCGACTGACCCATGATCGGAGGGATTTCCGGTCGATCAAGTCTCTGGGAGGAGAATGACACAATGAGAAACTGTCGGACACTGAGCGCGATGGCGCTCGCCCTGACGGCGCTGGGCGCGCCCGCATGGGCGGACATGGAGGCGGCGCGGAGCTTTCTCGACGCCGAGATCGGCGACCTCTCGACGCTGACCCGCGCCGAGCAGGAAGCCGAGATGCAGTGGTTCATCGACGCGGCCGCCCCGTACCAGGGCATGGAGATCAAGGTGGTCTCCGAAACGATCACCACCCACGAATACGAATCCCAGGTGCTGGCGCCGGCCTTCTCCGCGATCACCGGCATCACAGGTCACGCATGACCTGATCGGCGAAGGCGACGTCGTCGAGAAGCTTCAGACCCAGATGCAGTCGGGCGAGAACATCTACGACGCCTACGTCAACGACAGCGACCTGATCGGCACCCACTGGCGCTATCAGCAGGTCCGCAACCTGACCGACTGGATGGCGGGCGAGGGCGCGGACGTGACCTCGCCGACGCTTGATCTCGACGACTTCATCGGGCTCGAATTCACCACCGCCCCGGACGGCAAGCTCTACCAGCTGCCCGACCAGCAGTTCGCCAACCTCTACTGGTTCCGCTACGACTGGTTCAACGACGCGAAGAACAGGACGACTTCAAGGCCGAGTACGGCTACGACCTTGGCGTTCCGGTCAACTGGTCCGCCTACGAGGACATCGCCGAATTCTTCACCGGACGCGACCTCAGCCATCTCGGCGTCGAGGGCGAGGTCTTCGGCAACATGGACTACGGCAAGAAAGATCCCTCGCTCGGCTGGCGCTACACCGATGCGTGGATGTCCATGGCCGGCATGGGCGACAAGGGTGAGCCGAACGGCCTGCCGGTCGACGAATGGGGCATCCGCGTCAACGAGAACTCGCAGCCCGTGGGCTCCTGCGTCGACGCGCGGCGGCGCCACCAACGACGCGGCGGCGGTCTACGCGGTCACCAAGGCGATCGAGTGGCTCCAGAAGTACACGCCCCCCGCCGCGATGGGCATGACCTTCGGCGAAGCGGGCCCGGTACCGGCGCAGGGCAACATCGCCCAGCAGATGTTCTGGTACACTGCCTTCACCGCGGCGACGGTCGTGCCCGGCTTGCCGGTGATGAACGAGGACGGCACGCCGAAATGGCGCATGGCGCCCTCGCCGCACGGCGTCTACTGGAAGGAAGGCAAGAAGATCGGCTACCAGGACGTCGGTTCCTGGACGCTGATGCAGTCGACGCCAGTCGACCGCGCCAAGGCGGCCTGGCTCTACGCCCAGTTCGTCACCTCCAAGACGGTGGACCTCAAGAAGAGCGGATGTCGGCCTCACCTTCATCCGCGAATTCTACCATCGAGGCCGAGCACTTCACCGAGCGCGCGCCGCGTCTCGGCGGCCTCGTCGAGTTCTACCGCTCGCCGGCCCGGGTCCAGTGGTCGCCCACCGGCACCAACATCCCGGACTATCCGAAGCTGGCGCAGCTCTGGTGGCAGAACATCGGTGACGCGATGTCCGGCGCCAAGACCCCGCAGGAGGCGCTCGACGCGCTCTGCGAGGCGCAGGAGAGCGTGCTCGAACGTCTCGAGCGTGCGGGCGTCCAGGGCGACATCGGCCCGGTCATGAACGAGGTGCAGGATCGCGCAGTACTGGCTCGACCAGCCGGGATCGCCCGTCGCCAAGCTCGAGAACGAGGACGAGGAGCCGATGACGGTCAGCTACGACGAGCTGATCAAGTCCTGGCAGTAGCCTGCCGCACCCGGGCCTTCGGGCCCGGGCTCGCGCCGCTATCGCGGCGAAGGACGTGAACTGGAGCGGCCGGGGCTTGCTCCGGCCGTTTCCGTCTGGGCGGGTTACCGGAGCCGCGATGTTTCGCCTCCACAAGGCCGGCGCGCGCGGACGTCGGCAGGTGTGTTGACAGGGTCGCGGGTTGACTTAAGGTCCCGACAAAAGCGGCCTGCGAACGGCCGGACGGAGGGGACGCGACCGGAATGCAGCTCGGCACCCAGTTTCCCGCGCGCGACGATGACGATTACCGCGTCATGGCGCAGCTCGGCGTCACCCACGTCTCCGCCGATCCCGCCGGCAACCCGCATGACTGGACCGCCGACATCCTCGCCCGCCACCGCGAGAAGATCGAAGGCTTCGGCCTCACCCTCGCGATGGTCCAGCTGCCGCTGCCCTCGCGCCCGATCGAGGAGAGCGCCAGCGCCGACATCCTGCTCGCCGGTCCCGACCGCGACCGCCAGATCGACTCGATCTGCGCGCTGATCGAACGGCTGGCCGCGACCGGCATCCCGGCCGCCAAGTACAACCTCAACCTCATCGGCATCCCCCGCAGCGCTGACGAGCCCGGACGCGGCGGCGCGCTGAACTCGACCTTCCGCTGGGACCTGATGGACCAGGACGCGGCGCCGGGCGCCGCCGGCGTGCTGGACGCGGACGAGAACTGGGAGCGCATCGACTATTTCCTCGAGCGCGTCGTGCCCGTGGCCGAGGCCTCCAAGGTGCGCCTCGCCTGCCATCCGCACGACCCCTACACCCCGCCCGGCTGGCGCGGCGTCACGCGCGTGCTCGGCACGGTCGAGGGTCTCAAGAAACTCGTCGCCATGCGCGAGAGCCCGTATCACGGCCTCAACTTCTGCCAAGGCACCGTCGGCGAGATGCTCGACGATCCCGCCACCGAGATCTTCGACGTGATCCGCTGGTTCGGCGAGCGCGACAAGATCTTCAACGTGCACTTCCGCAACATCCGCGGCCGCAAACTCTCCTTCATGGAGACCTTCCCCGAGGAGGGCGACATGGACATGCTCCGCTCGATCCGCCTCTACGCCGAACTCGGCTACAAGCACATGATCATGCCCGACCACGTGCCGCGCGTCTCGGGCCGCGACCCGCAGAACACCGCCTTCGGGTTCGTCTACGGCTACCTCGCCGCACAGTTCGAAATGCTCCGCGCCGAGGGGCTGCTGCCCGCTTGACGGGCGGCCTTCGCCGCCCGCAAAAGGCGCGTGGCAAAGGTTTCCCCGCGGTTAACGCGTTTCTGTTACATTAATAATATCAGCGGCTTATCAAAAGTGACACGCGTGACACTTTTCGCGTTTTCACGCCGCGATTCCGGATTTCACCGCCGTCGGGCCTCCATCGAAGGTCTCCCATTTCAGCCCGCCCGCATACCGCTCGGCCATCTGACCGGCGCCGTCCAGCAGGAACAGGTGCAGCCAACGATTGTCGAAGAGCGCCCGCACCCCCGGATGCCGCTCGAGGATGTCCGTCACCGCCTCCTTCGGCGCCTCCAGACAGACCGAAAGCCGGAGCGGATCGTGCATCAGCTTCCCGCCGTCATGAACCGACTGCCATGGCAGGCCGGGCCGCAGGACCCCGCCATTGCCCTCGACCACGCCGATCCCGCCCGTGACGTTGTGGAGCAGCTTGTTGCCGCCCCCGAACGCCTCCGGCGCCACGACCGAACCGTAATATTGCAGGCTGATCCAGCTCGCCACCACGACCGGCGCCGTCAGGATGAGCTCCAGCACGCCGAACCCCTCGTCCTTGCGCCAGTCGTAATCATGCAGGAACGCGCGCCCGTCGAGCGCCTTGCCCCGCGTCCGCGACCTCGGCGCCGCGATGAACGCGGAGCATCCGGCCAGCGCCCATTCGGGCCGCGTCTCGGACCAGTCCCGGCTGCGCGCCGGCACCGCCGCGCCCGATCCCGCGCGCGGCAGCCGCAAGGCCCGCTCCGTCCGCGAGATCGCGCCGGCCTTCGCCAGCTGATCCTTGGCCTTTTGGACCTCGTGCCGCGGCGTCCCGATGTCCAGATCGGACTCGTAGAGCGTGACGTCATCCGTGGTCGTGTCGTGCAGGGCGCCCAGAAAGACCGTGTCGTCCGGGATCACGATCCCGCCCGCCGCGACGCCCGCGCGGACATCCGCATCGTTCAGCAGCCCGGCCAGAAGCCGCGCGTTGACCTCGCCCGAATACCCGCCGCAGGCCCCGCAATGCAGCGCGCTCGCATGCGGATTGTTCACCACGTTCGCCCCGTGCCCGACGATCAGCACCAGCGGCGCGAAGTTCTCCGTCAGCGACATCGCCCGCAGGATCGTCCCCGCCGCCGCGATCCGGGCGTCCATCCCGAACCCGTCATCCAGGCGCGGAGTATGCGGATCCGGCCCGTGCGGCTTGGCCAGCCCGAACGCGTCGCGCACCAGCTTGCCGGCATAGACCGGCGCGGTGGCCTCGATGAACGCGAAGGACGACACCGCCGCCAGCTTGAACCGCCCCCACGCCCGGACCCCACGCGCCGCGATCCGCGCCGCCGTGTCGGCCTCCCGCGTCGCCGGCGTCGTCGACGAGCTTGTTACGCCCGGATTGAGAAGCACCGGCAGGCGAAGCTCCTCGACATCCGACGCGAATTCACGGTGCGCGGCGGTCAACCCGAAAAAACCGGCGAAGCCGATCGTCTCCACGTCCGGAGCGGTCGATTCGAGCGCCCGGCGGAACACTTCCGACCGCACGTCGATGCAGAACGCAGCCTGCAGCGCCGGCCGCCCGTCCGGCGCGTCCTGTTCCTCGGCGGCCAACGCGCCGGCAAGCTCCCGCTGCGCGGCCCGCTCGGCCGCCTCCTGAAGGACGGCGCCGGCGATCTGCGCCGCGTCGGGCGCCGCAGGCGTGGCGTGAGCCGCCCGAACTTCGGCCCAGCGCTCCGCGATCCCGGGTCCGTAGACACCCATCAGGGCCCGCTCCCAGATCAGCCGGATCGCCAACAGATCGGTGATCGCGGCATCCGTCCGACCGCCCAGTTCCGCCTGCCAGAGTTTCTGCCGCCCCAACTGCGCCCATCCACCGAGATCCGACAGCAGCCGATGGAAATACGTCGCCGCCATGTCGGGCCCGACCTCAAGGATGCCGCAGGCGCCCGCCAATGCGTCCGACGCCACCTCCGGCGTCGCGGCGACCCCGGCGGCGAAACCGGAAAGCCCCGCGATCTCGGGCGTCAGGTCGCGGCTCGCGAACGCGCGCCAGCTCTGGTACGCGCCGCTCCCCGGCGTCAGCTGCCAAAGGGCCTGTCCGGTATCGAAGTATCCGGCCGCCCAGGCCCCGATCCGGTCGTCGATCAGCCCCGGCCAGTCGATCCCGGAAACGTCCGATGCGAGGTCCGCCACGGTCGGAAGGCTTTCCGGCGTCGCGTCGCGCTCGAGCGCGACGGCCTTGAGCGCCGCGACCCCGTCCGGTCCGCCGTCCGTACAGGCCTTCAAAGCCGCGTCCAGATCGCCATCGGAGATCGTGCCATCGGCGATCCGCGCCGCGAACCAGGCGCGTGGCATCGTGACGGACACGCCGGCGACCCGTTCCAAAAGGGCCGCGACTTCAGACAGGCTCCGGTCGGTCTGGCCGACGAACGGGTTCACCGCGACCGAGGAGGACAGGGGCCAGAGCGGCGGGATCGCGCGGCCCGCCGCGTCGGCCGCCGAGACCAGCGCGCGATGCGTGTCGGGGGGGATGGAGCGCGTTGCTTGGTTCATTTCACAACTCCTTCGTCTTGCTTGCCGGCGAGGGACCAGTTGCCCAGCAGCCGGTCCTCGATCGCGTTGATGTAGAGGCCGTTGGACAGATGCACCCGCAGCCCCTGCGCCGCCGGATGGCGCGACCAGAGCGGCAGCGTCGCCTGGGCCAGCGCCACCAGACCGAAGCTGAGAATGGCCAGCACGATCAGCGCCCATTCCAGCGCGCCAGGGGCCGGCGTCGGCGGCAGAGTGCCCGCCGTAAGCCATTCCATGAACCGTTGCAGCGCCACGTATGCCACCGCCGTGATGAGCGACAAAAGCGCGGTCCTGCGTGTCAACTCGCGCGGGGCGGCGTCCGCCAAGCCCTGCGCCAGCAGATAGGCGACGCCGAAGATCAGGATCGCCCCGAGCGCCACCGCCTGCGGGGATTTCGTGCCGAAACCGATCAGAAGGCCGGAGGCGAGGTAGACCATCCCGTAGATCGCGATCGCCAACCCGAACGCGCGCGTGACCGCTCGCATGTCCGGAACCGCGACCGGGCCGGGTCGGGCGATGGCCGCGACCCGCTCCACCGCGCCGCCCGAGGCGAGAAAGGCGTGCGCCTTGTAGAGCGAATGGGCGACGATGTGCAGAAGCGCCAGCGGAAAGAGCGCGAGACCGCATTGGAAGATGAGAAAGCCCATCTGCGCCACGGTCGACCATGCCAGCGACGTCTTGACCATCGGCTGCGTGAGCATCACGAGGCCTCCGAACAGCGCCGTGAACCCGCCGACGAGCACCAGCCCGGCCAGAACGAGCGGCGACAGAAGCATGACGTCCGCGAACCGGATGAGAAGGAATCCGCCGCCGTTGATCACGCCGGCATGCAGAAGCGCCGAGACCGGGGTCGGCGTTTCCATCACCTCCGTCAGCCAGCCGTGCGTCGGGAACTGCGCGGATTTCAGAAGCGCCGCCAGTGCCAGAAGCGCCGCCGCGAACGCCGCCGGCAGACCACCCTCGCCAAGCCGCGCCTGCGCGAGGATCTCCGAGATCCCCGTGGTTCCATAGGTCGTCGCGAGGAGAACGGCCGCCCCGATCAGAGCCGCGTCGCCCGCTCTGGCGGTCACGAATTTCTTGCGCGCGGCCCGCCGAGCGCCGATCCGCCCGGGATAAAAGAGTAACAGCCGGTGAAGACAAAGGCTGGTCGCGATCCACGAGACGACGAACTGGACGAGATTGCCCGACTGGACCAGAAGCAGCACCGCCGCCAACGTGCCCAGCAGCCAGATCGTGAAGTGCGTCTGCCGCGCCTCGCCGTCGAGATAGGTCTTCGCATAGCGCACGACGATCCAGCCGATGAAGGAGACGAGGATGAGCATCGTCACGCTGACCGTATCGAGCCGCGCGGACAGACCCGCGCCACGGATACCGAGAAGCGCGCTGTCGCCGGAACCGCCTGCGATCAGGACGACTAGCGAGAGAAAGGCAATCAGCAGCGCCGCCACGGAGGCGCGCTCGGCCCAGATCGCGCCCTGATGCGGGGCCATATCCTGTCGAAAGTGGAGCGCCACCGCGGCTCCGGCGAGAACCGCGGGGGCAAGCAGCGGCAATGCGAATGTCATCATGGGGCGTTCCGATCCGTCGAATTCCTCGGGCGGTGATATCGTCGCCCGGCTTCGAAAAAAAATTCATTGTTCCGAACGCATCGTTCTGTAAAAAAGAATGATATGCAGGACCTGAACTACAACCACCTGCGCTATTTCTGGCTGGTCGCCCATGAGGGGAACCTCACGCGGGCCGCCGCGCGGCTGAACCTTTCGCAATCGGCGGTGTCGGTCCAGATACGCAAGCTGGAGGATCGCCTCGGGCATCCGCTTTTCGAGCGGCGTGGCAGACAATTGCACCTCACCGAAGCCGGCCGGATCGCGCTCGACTACGCCGATACGATCTTCGGGGTCGGACGCGACCTTCTGGCGACGCTGGGCCGCTCCGCCAATCCGCGCCGCGTCCTGCGCGTCGGCGCTCTGGCGACGTTGTCGCGCAACTTCCAGATGGAGTTTCTGCGGCCGGTCCTGGGCCTTGACGACGTGGAACTCGTCCTGCGCTCGGGCAACTCGGCGGAATTACTCCACGGGCTTGAGACCCTAGGCCTCGATGTCGTTCTGACCAACCGCATCCCGGCCCCGGACTCGATCAGCGACTTCATGGTCCATACGCTGTCGGACCAGGCCGTCAGCCTGATCGGGACCCCGTCCCGCATCGGACGGGCGGACACGCTCGCGGGTCTCATGATGTCCAATCCGATGATCGTCCCGACCACCGAGAGCCCCGTGCGGCTCGGGTTCAACACGCTCTGCGCGCGTCTCGGCATCGAGCCTGTCATCGCGGCCGAAGTGGACGACATGGCCATGATGCGTCTGCTCGCGCGCGAGGATCTCGGCCTCGCCGTCATCCCGCCCATCGTCGTCAGGAACGAGCTCGCGAGCGGGCTTCTGAAAGAATACGATCACGACATCGGCCTGACCGAAAGCTTTTACGCGGTCACGGTCAATCGCAAGTTTCCGAATCAGCTGCTGCAGGGACTGCTCGACCGGTCCATGTAGGCGGCATGTCGCAAGGCGGGGCGCTTCGGCCGCGTGGCGCGGGTTTTCGGAGAGGTCGCGCCGTGCAATGAGCGCCGGGTGTTGACCGAGGTCAAAGTGCCGGCTTCCGGTTCAGGCTCTTCTGGACCTGCGGTGTCGCGTCCACCAATGACGGTGAACTCCGCGTCGGATCGAAGGATGGAAAGTGATGACGGGCTTGGAACAGAGGATCGGAAGCGCTGATCCCGTCGCGCTCACTTTTCATGGTGCGGCCCGGGCCGTGACCGGATCCTGTTTCCTGCTCGAGACCTCGACCGGCCGGATGCTGATCGATTGCGGGATGTTCCAGGGCTCGAAGACGGAGAAGGAGCTGAACTACCGCCCGTTCCCGTTCGAGCCGCGAGACATCGATGCGGTCGTGCTCACCCACGCCCATATCGACCACAGCGGGCTGCTGCCCAAACTGGTCCGGGACGGTTTCACGGGGCCGGTCCACGCGACCGCCGCCACTGTCGATCTCGCCGGCGTGATGTTTCCAGACAGCGCCCATATCCAGGCGATGGAGGTCGCGCAGCTGAACCGCCGCAAGGCGCGGCGACGGCGCGGTGGGGTCGAGCCGATTTACGGGCCCGCCGACGTTGACGCCTGCCTGGAGCTCTTTTCTCCTGAGCAGTACCGACGCTGGTTCTCTCCGATGGCCGGACTCCGCGCGCGGTTCTGGAATGCCGGGCATATGCTCGGCTCGGCGTCGGTGGAGATCGAGATCGAGGATCCGGCGCGCTCCGGGCCGCTCCGGCTCCTCTTCTCCGGCGATATCGGGCCGGATTTCAAGCTTCTGCACCCCGACCCCGAGGCACCGCAGGGGTTCGACCATGTCATCTGCGAATCGACCTATGGCGACACCGACCGCGCCGAGACGACGCCCGAACGCCGTCGGATGCTTCTGCGTGACGAGGTGCGCGCCGCGATGGATCCGCACGGCGTCCTGCTGATCCCGTCCTTCGCCGTGGAGCGGGCGCAGGAACTGATCAGCGATCTCATCAGGCTCATGGATGACGGGGAGCTGCCGCTCATTCCAATCCATGTGGATTCACCGCTCGCAACGCGGGCGACGCGTGTTTTCGACATGCACGCGGCCGATCTGGAGGCGGGTTCCGGCTTGCGGCACGCGCTGCGCTCGCGCCAGCTTCACTTCACAGAAAGCGTCGAGGCGAGCATGGCGCTCGACCATCAGACCGGGTTTCACATCGTCATCGCGGCGAGCGGCATGTGCGAGGCGGGGCGGATCCGGCACCGGCTGAAGAACTGGCTCTGGCGGGACGAGGCGACGGTGCTCTTCGTCGGGTTTCAGGCGGAGGGGACCTTGGGGCGCATCCTTCAGGGTCGGCCGCGATCCGTGCGGATCCAGGGCGACGAGATCGCGGTGCGCGCGAGGATCCGGTCGATCGACCTCTATTCGGGCCATGCCGACGGGCCGGAACTCGCGCGTTGGATTGGCGAGCGGCGACCGATCACGGGGGGCGTGTTTCTCGTCCACGGGGAGGAGCCCGCGCTCTCCGGCCTGTCCGACCGCCTTGGGGGCGTGATCGATGCCGCGCGCGTCACGCTGCCCGTGCTCGACGAGAAATTCGAACTGACGGTTGATGGAGCGAGGCGCGTGTCCGAGGCGGCGGAGCCGCGACTGGCGCCTGAGCGGGTCGCGCGGCTTGATTGGCACAACGACCTGTCACGGCTTTATCTCGACATAAACGATGCCGTGATCGACGCCGCCGACGAGAGGTCCCGGGACGCGCTGATCCGGAAACTGCGCCGGACTTTGGAGGGCGGGGAGTAGCTCCAGCCGCGTTGTGGCGTTCTTCCGTGGCAGACCGAGGTCAGATGATCGCTCCGCGCACTTTGGCTGAGACCCATTCGCTGACCAGAACGGCGGCGAGGATGACCACGAGGATCAGGCTCACCTGCGGCCAGGCCAGCGTGTTCAGCGAGCCTTGGAGCTGGAGCCCGATGCCGCCCGCGCCGACCAGCCCGAGCACGGTCGATTCGCGGATGTTGATGTCCCAGCGGAACACGCTGATCCCCGCGAAGGCGGGCAGGATCTGCGGCACGATGCCGAAGGCCATGACCTGCCAGCGCGAGGCGCCGGTGGCCGTGATGGCCTCGACCTGCTTGGCGTCGATCTCCTCGATCGCCTCGTAAAGCAGCTTGGCGCAAAAGCCGATGGAGCGGATCGCGATGGCGATCAGACCCGCGAAAACGCCCGGTCCGATGATCGCGACCAGCAGGAGCGCCCAGATCAGCGAGTTGATCGAGCGTGTCGAGACGATGATCAAAAGCGCGATCGGGCGGATAAAAAGCGCCGAGGGCGTCGTGTTGCGCGCGGCCATGAAAGCGATCGGAACGGCCATGAAGAGCGCGAGGATCGTGCCCAGCGTCGCGATGTTGAGCGTGTCCCAGAGCGGCTGCCAGAGCTCGTTGAGGTAGGACCAGCGCGGCGGCCAGGCCCGGCTGCCGATGTCCGCGGCGATGCGCGGCGCGTCCTGGACGAAAAACCATGTGGTCGCCGCCGAGATCCGCTGCCAGCACCAGAGGAACGTCGCCGCGCCGATCAGCCAGGCGGCCCAGGTGATCAGCTGCCCCTTGCGGTCGCGGCGCTGCCAGACCTTGCGGCCGTCCTGTTCGAGAACCGGCATCTACTGCACCTTGGCCCGGATGATGCCCGAGAGGTACTCGAGCGCCATGACGGTCACGATGATGATCAGCAGGATCGCGGCCGCCGTGTCGAACTCGTAGCGGTCGAACGCGGTGTTGAGCGTGGCGCCGATGCCGCCCGCGCCGACGAGACCGAGAACCGCGCTCTCGCGGAAATTGATGTCGAGCCGGTACATCGACAGTCCGATCAGGCGCGGCATGACCTGCGGTTGGACGCCGTAATTGATCCATTGCAGCCATGACGGCCCGGTGGCCTTGATGGCCTCCGCTTGGCTGCGGTCCATGTTCTCGATGTCCTCGGCCAGCAGCTTGGAAAGGAACCCGATGGTGGCGAAACTGAGCGTGAGAAACCCCGCCAACGGCCCGAAGCCGAAAATGGCGACCAGCAGAATGGCGACGATGATCTCGTTGAGCGCGCGGCTGAGGGCCACGATGCCCCGGCAGATCAGATAGACCGGCATCGGCGCGATGTTGCCGGCGGCGCCGAGCGCGATGGGGATCGAGATTGCAATGCCCACCACGGTGGAGGTGATCGTGATGATCACGCTCTCGATCATCCCTTCGGTGATGTCGCTGGCGCGGCTGTTGAAATCCGGGTTGGCGAAGGCCACGATGAAGGCCCAGCCCCGTTCCAGCCCCTCGTAGACGCGCGACCAGTTCACCTCGATCGAGCCTACGGCCAGCACCAGATAGATCAACGCGGCGATCCCGAGGCCCCAGCGCCACGCCGCCGATTTGATCAGCGGCGGCTTCTTCCAAGGCCGGCCGACGCGCTCCGCGAGAACGTCGTTCACGCCACGGCCTCGTCTTCCTCGTCCTCGACCTTCCCGATGGTCGCCTGCCAATCCTCCTCGCCGTAGATCGTGGTCAGAACCTCCGGCGTGAGTCCGTCCGGCAGGCCGTCGAATTCGATGGCTCCGGCGCGCAGTCCGACCACGCGCGCGACGAACATCTGCGCGAGTGCGACGTCGTGGATGTTGATGATCGCGGCGAGCCCGCGTTCCGCGCAAAGCTCGCAGATCAGCCGCATGATCTGGCGCGACGTCTTGGGGTCGAGGGACGCCGTCGGCTCGTCGACCAGCAGCAGCGCCGGATTCTGGATCAACGCCCGCGCGATCCCGACGCGCTGGCGTTGACCGCCCGACAGTTCGTCGGCGCGTTTGTCCGCCATCGCGAGAAGACCGACGCGGTCGAGCAGGCGGAACGCCTCGTCCACGTCCGACTGCGGAAATTTCCGCAGGAACGAGCGCCAGAAGCCGACATAGCCGAGCCGTCCAGAGAGGACGTTCTCCATGACGGTCAGCCGCTCGACGAGAGCGTATTCCTGGAAAATCATCCCCATCCGTCGGCGCTCGCGGCGCAGACCCGCGCCGCTGAGCGACGTCAGCTCCACGTCGTCGAGCCGGGCCTTGCCCGAGGTCGGCTCGACGAGGCGGTTGATGCAGCGGATCAGGGTCGATTTGCCCGCGCCGGACGGGCCGATCAGCGCGACGACCTGGCCCTTGGGCACGTCGAGATCGACCGCCTTGAGGGCCTGGTCGCCCGTGCGATAGGTCTTGGTCAGTTTTTCGAGGCGGAGCATCGGCTCTCCCGGCAGAGGAGCGGCGCCGCCGCCGGGCGGCGCCGCAGTCACGGCGCGATCACTCGCAGGCGTAGGAGACGTCGTTCGCCGCGTCGATCTTGCGGATGACTTCCCAGAACTCCTTGTAGTTCATCGGCAGGAACTGAGCCTCGCCGTATTTCTCGAACTCTTCCTTGAGCGTGGAGCCTTCCCAGTCGAATTCGAAAGCGTCGTGGATCGTGTCGCGAAGTTCCGGCGTCAGATTGTGCGCGATGCCATAGCCCGTGGTCGGGAAGGTCTGCGACGTGTAGATCGACACGATCTGATCCGGGGTCACGACCTCCCGTTCGATCATGCGCTGCATGACGGAATTCGCGACCGCGGCGGCCGGGTAGTCCTTGTTGGCGACGCCGAGAACGGAGTTGTCGTGCTTACCCGAGAACACGGGCTCGAAATCCGTCTCCGCCACGAGTCCGAAATCGGCCTTGAGGATCGCCGACGGAGCCTTGAAGCCGGAATTCGACGTGGGCGCGGTAAAGGCGAGCTGCTTGCCGGCGATGTCCGCCGGCGTCTCGATGCCCGAATCCGGATAGGTGATGATCTCCATCTCATAGCCGAAGCTGCCGTCCTCGGCCGCCATGATCGTGAACGGGTTGAAACCCGCGCAATTGACCGCGAGCGGGTTCGAGCCGGTGTTGAAGCCCGCGATGTGCAGGCGTCCGGACCGCATCGCCTCGATCTGGGCGGCGTTGTTCTGGACCGGGAAGAACTGGACCTCCTTGCCGGTTCTCTCCGACAGATAGACGAGAAAATCCTCCCAGGCGGTCTTGTAGACCGCCGGGTCCTCGACGGGCGTGTAGGCGAAGACGAGCGTGTCGGGATCGACAAGCTCCGCCGGATCGGTCGGCGTGTCCGCGAGCATGTCGCCGTCGACGTCGCAATACCGCTCATCGAGATCGCCGCGCGGGCAATCCTGCGCCGACGCGACCGAGCCGAAGGTGAAGGCGAAGGCTGCGGATGCGAGCAGCAGGGTCGTGGTTCTCATATCGGTATCCTCCCGGTTTCTTTCAGGGCAGTAGACGGCAAAACGCCCCTCGGGTCCAATCCTTTGCGGTCGGACCGGAACGGACGCCGCACGGGCCTCGCGCCCGCGCGGCGTCCACTCTGACGCCATTCGATGACGGTTCAGAGACGCTCGATGGCCAGCGCGATGCCTTGACCGCCGCCGATGCACATCGTGATCAGCGCGGTTTTCGAATCGGTCCGCTCCAGTTCGTACATCGCCTTGATCGCGAGGATCGCGCCGGTCGCGCCGACGGGATGGCCGAGCGCGATGGCCCCGCCGTTCGGATTGACCTTGGAGGTATCGAATCCGAGGCTCTTGTTGACCGCGAGCGCCTGCGCCGCGAACGCCTCGTTCGATTCGATCAGGTCGAAATCCTCGACCCCCATGCCGATCCGTTCCAGCAGCTTCCGGACGGCCGGAATCGGACCGATGCCCATGATGTCCGGACGGACGCCGGCGAGCGCGTATCCCAGAACGCGCGCTTTGGGTTTCAGGCCGGCCCGCTCGGCCGCCTCGGCCGTCGCGAGCACCAACGCGGCCGCGCCGTCATTGATCCCGCTGGCGTTCCCGGCCGTGACCGTGCCGTCCTTCTTGAACACGGTCCGCAGGCCGCCAAGCGCTTCGAGCGTCGTGCCCTTGGGGTGCTCGTCGGTGTCGAACGCGACCATGTCGCGTTTGACCTTGATCTCGATCGGGGCGATCTGGCTCGCGAATCGGCCCTCCTTGATCGCCGCCGCCGCGCGGTTCTGGCTTTCGAGCGCGAAGGCGTCCTGGTCGGCGCGGGTGATCTGGTTCTCGGCCGCCACGTTCTCGGCGGTGACGCCCATATGACCGGTTCCGAACGGGCAGGTCAGGGCGCCGACCATCATGTCGACGGCGGACGTGTCGCCCATCTTCTGTCCCCAGCGCACGGCCGGCAGCGAATAGGGGCCGCGCGACATGCTCTCGGCGCCGCCCGCGAGGCCGAACTCCGCGTCACCGAGCATCAGCGACTGCACGACGGAGGCGATCGCCTGCGCTCCGGAGCCGCAGAGCCGGTTGACGTTCATCGCGGGCGCGGTGTCGGGCACGCCCGCCTCGATCGAGGCGGCGCGGCTCAGGTACATGTCGCGCGGCTCGGTGTTGATCACGTGACCGAACACGACGTTGCCGATCTGGCCGCCCTCGACGCCCGAGCGTTCAAGCGCCGCCTTTGAGACATGCGCCGCGAGCGCGATTGGTGGCGTGCCCGCGAGGCTGCCTCCGAAAGTGCCGATCGCCGTGCGCGCGCCGTCGAGTATCACGATGTCCTGGTTCAAAGCCGGTCCCCCTGTCCGATGTTGCTGTTGTCGCGGACAGTGTGACGGTGGCGGAACCGTTGCAAGTGAAAGCTGACCTGACGTCGCGTGGAAGGCGGGGCATTTTCGTGATCGCTTTGGACAACTTTATCGTGTATCGTACCTACTAGCGCGTATCCGATGCCGCGAGGCGTCTGAAGGCTTCCGGACCAAGACCGCTCCGCCCGCGCTTCGGAGTGACGGGATGGAGCGAAGGTCATGAGGCGCGTTTGAATACTCTGATCGTAGAGCGGAATGCCGATCTGGGTCTGATCTGGTGCCGGTTTCTCGAGCGCCAGGGCGTCACGTGCGACCAGGTCTGCGACGAGGCCGGCGCCTATGCCGCGCTTCGGTCGGGCAGCTTCGACGCGCTCGTCTTGGATCTCGAGATGGAGGGCGGGGCGGCGTTCCGCATCTCCGATTTCGCCAGCTACCGCAATCCCGAGATCGCGATCATCACCGTGAGCGCAAATTCGTTCTTCTCCGACGGGTCGGTTTTCGATCTCATTCCGAACGCCCGCGGGATGCTTCGCGAGCCCTTGCGTCTCGAAGACATGGCCGCGCTCGTCCAGCATTACGGCGGACGGCGGGATCACGCCGAGAAACCGAAGGTCGCCGCGTCAGGCGGCTGACTTCCGCTCCCGCCCGTGCGGTTCCATCCAGTCGAGTCCGGGGTCCGATCGGAACGATCCGATGCGGATTTATCGTCTCGTGGCTGGCATGGTAATGATGCGTGATGTGGTCGAAATCCACCGTCTCCGCGATGCCCGGATGCTGGTAGAGGTCCCGCGCGTAGGCCCAAAGGTTCGGATAATCGACGAGCCGGTGCCGATTGCATTTGAAGTGTCCATGATAGACCTGATCAAACCGGAACAGCGTCGTCACCAATCGCCAATCCGCTTCGGTCAGAACGTCACCCATCAGATAGCGACCGCCCGAGAGCCGTTGCTCCAGCCAGTCCAGCGACGCGAACAACGCTCCGACCGCCTCGTCGTAGGCATCCTGCGTGGTCGCGAAACCCGCCTTGTACACCCCGTTGTTGACGTCGTCGTAGATCCGCGCGTTCACCGGTTCCATCGCGTCGCGCAGCCGCTCCGGCCAGAAATCCGTACGGTTGCCGGTGATCCCGTCGAACGCGGAATTGAACATCCGGATGATCTCGGAGGATTCGTTCGACACGATGGTCCTGGTCTTGCGGTCCCAAAGCACCGGCACGGTCACCCGCCCGGACGCCTGCGGATCGGCCTCGACATAGACGTCGCGCATGAACCGCTTGCCCAGAACACTGTCCCCGGTCGCGCCCGGCCAGTCCGCCTCGAAGGTCCAGCCGTCCTCGCCCATGAACGGATGGACGACGTCGACGGTGACATGGTCGGTGAGACCCTTGATCTCGCGAAAGATCAGCGTGCGGTGCGCCCAGGGGCAGGCGAGCGAGACATAGAGATGATACCGACCGCTTTCCGCCGCGAAGCCGCCCGCGCCGGAGGGGCCGGGCGCGCCATCCGGCGTGATCCAGTTCCGGTAGGCCGTCGTCGCGCGTTCGAACCGCCCACCGGACTGTTCGGTATCGTACCACTGATCGTGCCATTCGCCGTCTCGCAAAAAGCCCATCGCGCAAAACCTCCCTTTTCCTGTGACGGGATATATAGCCCGCCCGAAACGAGAGTAACCGGATCAAAACGTCCGGACTGTTTACGTACGCGAAACGCAAGCCGCCCTGCGCCCGCCCCATCCGGCGTGAATCGCCGGATGCAATCCCGATGAGGCTGTGGCAAGGTCCGACCCGATCGAAGATTGTTCCCCGAAAGGCCGTCGCATGAGGTTGGAGGTCCAGCCGGAGACCTATCCGCTCGCCCGCGCCTTCACGATCAGCCGCGGCGCCAAAACCGAAGCCGGCATCGTCACGGTGACGGCGGAGGCGGACGGCTGTCGCGGTCGGGGCGAATGCGTGCCCTATCCCCGCTACGGCGAGACGCAGGACAGCGTGATCGACCAGATCGCGGCCCTCCCGGAAGATGTCGATCGCGGCGATGTCCAGCGGCTGATGCTTCCGGGTGCCGCGCGGAACGCCGTCGATTGCGCCCTGTGGGATCTTGAGGCCAAGCGTATCGGCCGCCCGGTCTGGGAGATGGCGGGGCTTGTCCCGCCGGTCCCCATCGTGACCGCTTTCACGCTGTCGCTCGATACTCCCGAGGCCATGCGCGATCAGGCCGCACGGAATTCCGGGCGACCGCTCCTCAAGATCAAGCTCGGCGGCGAGGGCGACATCGCACGTCTCGAAGCGGTCCGCCAAGGCGCCCCGAAGCCCCGCATCATCGTCGACGCCAACGAGGCCTGGACGGCCGATTTCTACACCGGGATCGCGCCCGTGCTGCTCCGGCTGGGCGTCGCGATGGTCGAACAGCCGTTTCCGGCCGGCCATGACGCGGCGCTCGGCGAACTGGAGCGCCCGGTTCCTGTCTGCGCCGATGAAAGTTGCCACGACCGCGACAGTCTCGCGGCGCTCACCGGCCGATACGACATGATCAACATCAAACTCGACAAGACTGGCGGCCTGACCGAGGCGCTTCTGCTCCGTGACGCCGCCCGTGCTGCCGGTTTCGGGATCATGGTCGGCTGCATGGTCTCCACCAGCCTTTCAATTGCACCCGCTTTTCTGGTCGCCCAGGGCGCCGACATCGTAGATCTCGACGGACCGCTGCTGCTCGCCCGGGACCGGGATCATCCGCTGCTCTACGATGGCGCGGGCGTGCATCCCGCCGATCCGGAGCTTTGGGGATGAGCGTGTCCGACCGCATGAAGGTGCATGGCGAGACGGTCCTCTCCGACGGCTGGGGCGTGCTGAAATCGACGCGCCTCGAATGGCGGCGCGCGGACGGCGCCTGGCAGGAGATGGCGCGCGAGACCTATGATCGCGGTGACGCGGTGGCGGTCCTGCCCTACGATCCGGACCGCCGCACCGTGCTTCTCGTGCGCCAGTTCCGGTACCCGCTTTTCGTGCGGAGCGAGGACCCCCTCATGATCGAGGTCGCCGCGGGTCTTCTGGACGGCACCGACCCCGAAACGCGCGTCCGCGCCGAGGCCGAGGAGGAGCTGGGATACCGTCTGCGCGACCTTCGCGGGGTTTTCACGGCCTGGGTCTCGCCCGGTTCCGTGATCGAGCGCATCCATTTCTTTTTGGCCCGCTACGGCCCCGACGACCGCGTGTCGTCGGGCGGCGGCATCGCCGAGGAGGGAGAGGACATCGAGGTGCTCGAGATGGATTTCGACGCGGCGATGGGCGAGATTTCACGCGGCGGCATCCGCGACGCCAAGACGATCATGCTGCTGCAGCACGCCGCCCTGACGGTCTTCGCGCCGGGCGGCGTCCAACCGCGAAACAACGGAGACTGACATGACCCGAACCGTATACGTGAACGGCGACTACGTGCCCGAGGACGAAGCGCGGATCAGCGTCTTCGACCGGGGCTTTCTCATGGCCGACGCGGTCTACGAGGTCACCGCGGTGATCGACGGCAAGCTGATCGATTTCCCCGGCCACATGGCGCGCCTGCGCCGCTCGCTGGGCGAACTGGAGCTGACGTCCCCGGTCGACGAGGCCGAGATGGAGGCGATCCACCGCGAGATGATGGCCCGTAACGCCCTCGACGAGGGTTGCATCTATCTCCAGATCACGCGCGGCGCCGCCGACCGCGACTTCGCCTTCCCCGAGAACGCGACGCCGAGCCTCGTGCTCTTCACACAGGCCCGCGACGTCGCCGAATCCCGCACCGGGCGCGAGGGCATAAAGGTGGTCACGCTGCCCGACATCCGCTGGGGCAGGCGGGACATCAAGACGGTCCAGCTTCTGGCGCCATCAATGGCAAAGATGGCCGCGAAAAACGCCGGCAAGGACGACGCCTGGATGGTCGAGGACGGCCACGTCACCGAAGGCTCCTCGAACAACGCCTACATCGTCACCCGAGAGGGCGTGATCGTCACCCGCGACCTGTCGAACGCCATCCTGCACGGCATCACCCGCGCCGCCGTGCTCGCCTTCGCGCGCGAGGCGCAGATGCGCGTGGAGGAGCGCCCGTTCACCGTGGCCGAGGCGCATGACGCGGCGGAGGCGTTCATCACCTCGGCCTCGGCCTTCGTCACGCCGGTGATCGAAATCGACGGCGAACCTGTCGGTGACGGCGCGCCCGGCCCGGTCGCCAAGCGCCTGCGCGAGATCTATCTCGCCGAGAGCCTGAAACACGCCAGCTGACCGGCATCCGGGCGACCGCCCGGATCAGTGGCTCTCGGAGAACTTCGCCTTCGCTTCGGCGCCGGCCTCGGTCTGATGCGCGGCGCGCCATTCGTCATACGGCATCCCGTAGACGATCTCGCGCGCGGCGGCCTTGTCCATGTCGATGCCGCGCGCCTCGGCCGCCTCCTGGTACCAGCGGCTCAGACAGTTGCGGCAGAACCCGGTCAAGTTCATCATGTCGATGTTCTGCACGTCCGTCCGTTCGCGCAGATGGTCGCGCAGCGCGCGGAACGCCGCCGCCTCGAGCTCCGTCACCGTCCGTTCATCCATGTCTCATCTCCTCGTTCACCGTCTCTTCGACGCTCGCCCGCACCATGGGGGCCAGCCGCGCCGCCCACGCCCGCTGGCCGTCCGGCGTGTCGATCAGGTCGTGGCGCAACTCGATCAGCACGTGCCGCAATCCGCGACGCGTCCCGTGACGGCTGAGCGTGTCTCCTTCGAGCTGCCCGTCATAGGGCTGGTTCTCGCCCACGCAGAGATCCGGTTCGGCGCGCAGCTCCCGCAGGAGCGGCCGCGCGAGCCGCCCGTCATGGAGCCACAGAACCCCGACATGCCAGGGGCGCGGCGGCCGGTTCCGGAGTTGCGGCGTGTAGGAATGCACCGAGATCAGCGCGGGCCTGGCGCCGCGCGCGGCCATCCGGTCGATCTGGGCGTCGACCGCGTCGTGATAGGGCCGGTGGAATCCGTCGAGCCGGCGTTCGATCTCGGCGTCGCTGATCCTGCGGTTCGCCGGAACGATCGTCCCGTCATAGAGCCGCATCACGAGGGTCGGGTCGTCCTCGCCCCTGTTCGGGTCGATCACGAGCCGCGAGAACCGCGTCAGAAGCGCGGGCGCGCCCAGAAGCGCCGAAAGCTCCAGGGCCACGCCACGCGCGCCGACGTCGAAGGCGATGTGTCGCTCCATCTCGGCCGGCGAAAGGCCGAGCGTCCCGCCGTTGACCGTGGGCGGGACGATGTTCGTCGCATGGTCACACAGGATCAGCAGGGACGGATCCCCGTCCGGATTGACGTGCTCATAGGGCTGATGCCCGGACATCGGGGAACTTCCGTTTGAATGCGCGGTCGTGTGATAGCGGCGTGGCGGGCGTGACGCCAGAGCGGATCGGGATTTTCCGCCATGCGGTCATGGTTGTCCGTCCGTCGCGCTCCCGTCATCTCGGCCTGGCCGCGAAAATGACACGGTGCGGCGGCTTTTTCGCCTAGCGGGGGCACGGCCCCCTGTTCAATCGCTTTTCGGATCGGATATACACGCGCAAATCCGAAAACAGCATGGACGGCCGCCAGATGACCTCGATCCGCAGACAGCGCAACGTCAAGATCGTGGCCACGCTCGGCCCGGCTTCGGATGATTACGAGACGATCCGCGCGCTTTTCGAGGCGGGCGCCGACGTCTTCCGGCTCAATATGAGCCACGGCGTCCAGGCGGACATCGCCCGCCGCCACGCGATGATTCGCGAGATCGAAAAGGATGTCGGACGCCCGATCTGCGTTCTCGCGGACCTGCAGGGGCCGAAGCTCCGCGTCGGAGTGTTCGCGCGCGGATCGGAAATGCTGGAGGAGGGCGCCGCGTTCAGGTTCGACCTCGATGCGGCCGAGGGCGACGCCTCGCGCGTCAATCTGCCCCACAAGGAGATTTTCGCGGCTCTGGAGGCGGGATCGACGCTTCTGGTCAACGACGGCAAGATCCGTCTCAAAGTCACCGACTGCTCGGCCGAACACGCCGACACGATCATCGAGGTCGGCGGTGAGATCTCCAACCGCAAGGGCGTCAACGTTCCGGACGTCATTCTGCCGCTTGCCGCGCTGTCGGACAAGGACCGCAGCGATCTCGAATTCGCCTGCGAACTCGGCGTCGAATGGCTTGCGCTCAGCTTCGTGCAGCGCGCGGCCGACGTCGCAGAAGGCCGTGAACTGGCGCGCGGACGCGCGGCGATCATGTCCAAGATCGAGAAACCCGCCGCGCTCAAGGCCTTCGATGAGATCCTCGAGGCATCCGACGGCATCATGGTCGCGCGCGGCGATCTCGGCGTCGAGCTGCCGGTCACGAGCCTGCCGCCGATCCAGAAGCGCCTCGTCCGCGCCTGCCGCAAGGTCGGAAAGCCCGTCATCGTCGCCACGCAGATGATGGAAAGCATGATCGCCAGCCCGGTGCCGACCCGCGCCGAGGTCTCCGACGTGGCCACGGCGATCTACGAGGGTGCGGACGCGGTGATGCTCTCGGCCGAAAGCGCGGCTGGCGACTATCCGGTCGAGGCGGTCACCACGATGGACAGCGTCGCGATCTCGGTCGAAAGCGACGACATCTATCACCAGATCATCGAGGCGGCCCGGACCCCGTCGCGCGCGCGCGTCTCCGACGCGCTCATCGTCGCCGCCCGCGAGGTCGCGGAAACGACGCAGGTCAAGGCGATCTGCTGCTTCTCGCATACCGGCAGCACCGCGCTTCTGGCCGCCCGCGAACGCCCCCGGGTGCCGATCATCGCGATCACGCCGATGGTGGGCACCGCCCGCCGCCTGTCGATGAGCTGGGGTCTGCACTGCGTCGTGACCGAGGACGTGGACCGGTTCAAGATGGCGGTTGTCAACGCGGTGCGCGCGGCGCGCGACTACGGCTTCGCGGGGCCGGATGACAACATCGTCGTGGTCGCCGGCATCCCCTTCGGCCAACCCGGTTCGACCAACATCCTGCGCGTCGCGCCCTGCGACGAGCGCAAGATCTTCGAGGGCGGCGGCGTCGACTAGGCCGATCGGATCGCCCCGGCGATCATTCTTGCGCCCGAGGCGCGAGGCGGTTCCAATGGAATCAGACGCGCCATTTCGCACAGACCCGGAGCCGCCCGATGCCCTTGCACCACAAGAACCCGATCCCCCACCGCGCGGATGACGAGACCTACGCCGCCAGCGATCTGGCCGGGGTCCTTCCCAAGCACCGGTTCCCGTCCCCCACCCGCGATCCGCGCAATGTCTATGCGGCCGTCCGGGACGAACTGCTGCTCGACGGCAACGCGCGGCAGAATCTCGCGACCTTCTGCCAGACGTGGGGCGAGCCCGAGGTCCACCAGCTGATGGACGACTGCATCGACAAGAACATGGTCGACAAGGACGAGTATCCGCAGACCGCCGAGATCGAGGCGCGCTGCGTGCACATGCTCGCGGATCTCTGGAACGCGCCGGCGGATCCGGGAGGCATCGGCTGCTCGACCACCGGCTCCAGCGAGGCGGCGATGCTTGGCGGTCTCGCGCTCAAGCGTCGCTGGGAGGCCCGCAGACGCGCCGAGGGCAAGCCCGTCGACAAGCCGAACCTGATCACCGGCCCCGTGCAGATCTGCTGGCACAAATTCACCCGCTATTGGGATATCGAGCACCGCGAGATACCCATGGAGAACGGCCGAATGCTGATGAATCCCGAGGAGGTTCTGGCGCGCTGCGACGGGAACACCATCGGCGTGGTCCCGACCTTGGGCGTGACCTTCACCGGCCGCTACGAGCCGGTCGAGGCGGTCTCCGAAGCGCTCGACGGTCTTCAGGCCTCGACCGGTCTCGACATCCCGATCCATGTCGACGGCGCCAGCGGCGGTTTCCTCGCTCCGTTCTGCGCGCCCGACCTCGTCTGGGATTTCCGTCTCGACCGGGTCAAATCGATCAACGCGTCGGGTCACAAGTTCGGCCTCGCGCCGCTCGGCGTCGGCTGGGTGATCTGGCGGTCTCCGGCGGACCTGCCGGAGGAGATGGTCTTCCACGTCAACTATCTTGGCGGAGACATGCGCGACATCGCGCTCAACTTCTCGCGCCCGGGCGGCCAGGTCGTCTGCCAGTACTACAATTTCATCCGGCTGGGGCGCGAGGGTTACACCAAGATCCACTCCGCCTGCTACGACACCGCCAAATTCCTCGCAGACCGGATCGCGGCGATGGGACCTTTCGAGATCCTTTTCGACGGGGCGAGAGACGAGGGGATCCCGGCCCTGTGCTGGCGGATCCGCGAAGGCGCCGACCCGGGTTTCAACCTCTACGATCTCGCCGACCGCCTTCGGGCGCGCGGCTGGCAGGTGCCGGCCTATTCGCTGCCCGCCGATCTCGGCGCGCAGGTGATCCAACGCATTCTGGTGCGCCAGGGCGTCAGCCGCGATCTCGCCGAGCTTCTGCTTGAAGACATCGACCGGGCCTTGGCGCATTTCCGGGACCATCCGGCCGAGAACGGTCTGGGCTCCGACTCCACCGGGTTTCACCATTGAGCGAGACCCGGCCGGCCACCAGCGCCGGTCCCGGCCCGTTCATCACCCGACGCGTGTGGCATCATCCCGGGCGCGAACCCTCGGTCTGGCTGTCGCGCGCCCATCGCAAAAGCCTGCGAGCCGCCCGCGCCGACCGCATCGAGGCCATCGCCCGTCGCACGTTCTCGGGCCTTGCCGACGCGCACGGTGTCAACTGGTGGATCGCCACGCTCTTCGCGGTCGGATCGGCGCTCTTCGCATGGGCGAGCCTTCGGGCGCTGATTTCCGTACCGGACCCGCTCAACGGTGTCGTGTTCTTCGCGGGCTCGGTCTTCTTCACGGCCGCCGCGGGCCTCCAGTTCCATCAGGCGGCGCGTGTCGGACCACCGACGCCCGACGGCGGGGTCAGCACGGAAAAGCGTGACCTGTTCGGCTGGCGTCCCGGCGATATCGGCTGGCTGTCCTGCTTCACCCAGTTTCTCGGCACGTTGCTGTTCAACCTCAATACCTTCGAGGCGATGCGCGGCGGGCTTGATCCTGGCCGTCAGGATCTGCTGGTCTGGTCGCCGGATTTCGTCGGATCGGCGCTGTTTCTGATCTCCGGCCAGCTCGCCTTCTCCGAAACCTGTCATGCGTGGTGGCGGTGGATCCCGGACAGCCTCTCCTGGTGGATCACGGCCATCAACCTTGCCGGCTGCGTGGCGTTCATGGTGTCAGCCTTCCTGTCTTGGGTCCCGCTTGACGGTGGATCGGGATACGTGACCGCGTCGCTGGTCTTCACGGGCATCGGAGCGGTGTGCTTCCTTGTCGGAGCGCTTCTGCTCTATCCGGAAAGCGCGGACGCGTGACATGGAAGCCGGTCGGCGAGAGGTATGGATCTGAGCCCCGCACCGAGACAACGCGGATCGAAGGTCGCGATCTTCTCTTGCCGTGACCGCGCGGTCCGCCTATAAGCCGCGCTTCCCGACGCGCCCGGCGAAAAGGGCTGCCGTGGCGCGTCCGAACCACCCGACCGAGGAGATGGAAATGCCCAAGATGAAGACCAAGTCAGGCGCGAAGAAGCGCTTCAAGGTGACGGCGACCGGCAAAGTGCTCGCCGCCCAGGCCGGCAAACGGCACGGAATGATCAAGCGGTCCAGGAAATTCATCCGCCAGGCGCGCGGCACCACGGTGCTGTCCGCTCCGGACACCAAGATCGTCAAGTCCTACATGCCGTACGCCCGCTGAAGGAGGCCTGAACAATGTCACGAGTCAAAGGGGGCCCCGCGTCCCACGCCCGCCACCGCAAGGTGATCAAGGCCGCCAAGGGCTATTACGGCGCCCGCAGCACCAACTTCCGCACCGCCACGCAGGCCGTCGACAAGGCGATGCAGTACGCCACGCGCGACCGCAAGAACCGCAAACGCACGTTCCGCGCGCTGTGGATCCAGCGGATCAACGCCGCAGTCCGCTCGCATGACGCGGATCTGACCTATTCGAAGTTCATCAACGGTCTGAGCACCGCAGGCATCGAGGTGGACCGCAAGGTTCTCGCCGATCTGGCCGTGCACGAGCCCGATGCTTTCAACGCGATCGTCGATCAGGCGAAAGCGGCGCTCGCCTGAGCACTTTCAACGCGCCTGAAGAGGCCGGTGTAAAGAAAAGGCCCGTCGCGCCGAACGC
>CAVORV010000071.1:0-90731 GCA_963698685.1 uncultured Alphaproteobacteria bacterium | reverse complement strand
CCCAAGGTGCTCGAAGCCGCCGGCGTCGACCCGACGAAATGGCAGGGCTTCGCCTTCGGCATGGGCATCGACCGCATCGCGATGCTTAAATACGGCATCCCCGACCTGCGCGCCTTCTTCGACAGCGACCTGCGCTGGCTCCGCAACTACGGCTTCGCCGCGCTCGACGTCCCCACGCTTCCGGGGGGCATCAGCCGCTGACGCGCCGCACCGTCCCGAAAGGATCGCCCTTGCGACTCGCGCCTGCCGTTTTCGCCATTCTCGCCGTCCCGGCGCTTGCCGCCTCCGATCCCTGCCTCACCGGCACGTGGCGCGGCGACATCGCCCATGCCCTGCCGCTCTACCAGGCGATCAGCGCCGTGCCTGTGGAATCGGTCGGCGGAACCGTCATGCTGGCCATCACGGCGGACGGCGCGGCCGAGGGCCGCATCGACGGCTTCCGGCTCGAGATCGAGCAGGGACCGGCGATGCTGGTCAATTCCGGCTAGGGCGCCTTCGCCATGGATGTCGCCGCCGACGGGACCGTCCTCTCGGCCGCCATGACCGCCTTCGACGTGACCACCCGTGCGCACATGGCGGCTTCCGGCGCCGAGCCGGTCCTCCTCGCCGAGGTACGCCACACGCTGCCCGACCTTCCGGACCCGGATATGACGACGACCTATGTCTGCTCGGACGCCACTCTGGCGCTCACAGGGACCGGGCCCACTCCGATCCCCGTCCGCGATTGGACGCGCGAGTGATCGGCAAATTCTGAAGCCCGCTTCGGGAATGGCATCGCACCCGCCCGGAAAGGCGGGTGCGACACGTTTCGCCACTGGTCGGATACGAGCGTCAGGCGGCGGCGTCCATCCCGGAGAACCGCCGCCCACACCCCGTCAGCCTACTCCGCCGGAACCGCTTCCACGTCGGTGAATGTCGACGGCAGCCCGTGCTTCTCGCGCTGAAGATCGCGCCAGATCGCCTTGATCAGCGACAGGCCCATCAGCACCATCACCAGGCTGAACGGCAGCGCGCCGATCACCATCGCCGTCTGGATCGCGCCCAAGCCCCCGGCGAGGATCAGCCCGCCCACCACGAACGCCAGCGCGGCGCCCCAGAACAGGATGTGCGGCCGCGCTTTGGGTCCTTCATCGCCGGCGGCGTTGATGGTGTTGATGATCAGCACCGCGCTGTCTGCGGACGTCACCAGATAGGTGAGCAGCAGGACCACCACGATGATCGACATCAGATACGCCAGCGTCTCGCTGAGCATCACCGCCAGCATCGCGAAGAGCTGATCCGCCTGGCCCGCGCCCGCGATCGCGCCGTCCGCGATGCCGGTCAGTTCCAGATCGATCGCCGTGCCGCCGACCAGGGCGAACCACACGAAGCACATGAAGGCGGGAATTATCATCGCGCCCAGCACGTATTCGCGGATGGTCCGACCCTTCGAGATGCGCGCCAGAAACACGCCGACGAACGGCGCGAAGGCGATCCACCAGGCCCAGTAGAAGATGGTCCAGCCGCCCTGCCAACCCGCCAGCGCGTCACCGGTCTCGGTCCCGTCCACGGCCCAGACCGTCAGGAAATTGCCCGGGATCGAGATCAGGTAATCCCAGATGCCGACGAACAGCGTCGAGAGGCCGAAAAACGTCGACCCGAAGATCAGGAAGAACGCCAGCACGAAGAAACTGAGCACCATGTTGATGTTCGACAGCCACTTGATGCCCTTGCCGACACCCGACAGGGCGGACAGCGTCGAGGCCCCCATGATCACGATCAGCGCCACGATGATGCCCATCGTCGACGAGGTCCGCGACCCGTCCTCGGCGATGTTGAACAGCCAGTCGCCGAACCCGATGCGCGACAGCCCCGAGATGAACTGCTCCACCCCGAAGCCGAGCGTCTGCGAGACGCCCAGCACGGTCGCCACGACCGCCACCACGTCGACGACATGCCCCAGCGGCCCCGACAGTCGCGCGCCGAAGATCGGCGTCAGCGCCGAGCGGATCGTCAGCGGCAGGCCGCGGCGGTACGAGAAATATCCCAGCGCCAGACCCACGATGGCATAGGCGGCCCAGGCCGCGAGCCCCCAATGGGTGAACGACCAGATATAGGCGTCCCGCACGTTGCCGGCGGTGCTGCCCTCGGTGATCCCCTGGATCGTCGAGGGATTGGTGGCGAAATGATACATCGGCTCGGCGGTCGCGAAGGTCAGCATCCCGATGCCGATCCCGGCCCCGAACATCATCGAGAACCACGAGAAGTTGGAGAACTCGGGCCGATCGTCGTCAAGCCCGAGCCGCAGCCGCCCCGCGGCGGGCCACAGCGCCAGCGCGAAGCACAGGATCACGAAGAACGCCATCACGTAGACGTACCAGTAGTTGAACGTCGCGAGGATGATGCTGTTGACCGCGCCGAGACCCGCCGCCGCCTGATCCGGAAACGCGATCGCCCAGAGAATCAGGGCTCCGACGATGAGTTTCGCGGTGACGGTCACATCTTTGGTGAAACCGCGATAGAAACCGGATTCCGACACCCTTATGGGCAGATCCGTGACTGGTGGCTTGACTGGCATTCAATTCTCCTTCGACAGTCCGGTTCGGACGCTTCCGCGTTCAATGCGACGAACTTCCATGAGAAGATTTGCCGACACGATGATTTGATGAGAGTTCCACATAGAGGAATTTTCCGTGCAGTGCCACCCCGGGCATCCGGATCCGGCGCGGGAGGTCTTTCGACCATGATCAATGGAGGCTTCCGACCGTCGGGCGGAGCCTCGTATGGTCGGGGCGATCCGCGCGACGCGCCCCGGCAAAGAAAGGCTCTGTCCATGCCCGATCCGACCCTTCCCGTCACGTTTTCCTTCGGCGACAGCCCCGAACTGGCCGACGAACTGCTCGCGCTGGTGCTCGCGGGCGTCAAGACCGCGACCTGCGGCGCGCTGAGGGATTTCGCGCCGGGCGGCGACGCCCTTCCGCAGGTCGGTCGCCGTGACATCGTTCTCGACGGCGCGGGCCGGCCCGCCGCGATCATCGAAACGCTCGAAGTCGCCGTCCGCCGCTTCGATGCGGTCGACGCGGCCTTCGCGAGGGACGAGGGCGAGGGGGACCGGAGCCTCGCCTCCTGGCGGCGCGGGCATGAGGCGTTTTTCGCCCGCAACGGCGGCTTCTCCCCCGACATGGAACTGGTCTGCGAGCGGTTCCGGCTCGTCGAAATTCTCGAACCCGAGACGCGGCCGACGCCCTGCCGGCCGTAGCTGCGCAAGAACCACGCGTATCCTACGGATTTCCTGCGCCGCGTTCCGGTCCGTTTCGCCGCCCTTTCCAAGCCGAGCCTGATCCCCTAAACCCCGCCCCGGAACATCGGGAGCCGTCTCATGAAATTCACGCTCGCCTGGCTCAAGGAGCATCTGGAGACCGACGCCACCCTCGACGAGATCACTTTCGCCCTGACCGATCTCGGCCTCGAGGTCGAGAGCGTCACGAACCCCGCCGAGCGTCTCGCGGCCTTCACCGTCGGTCATGTTCTCGAGGCCGAGAAGCATCCCGACGCCGATAAACTGCGCGTCTGCAAGGTGTTGACCGCCGCCGGCGAGCTTCAGATCATCTGCGGCGCCCCCAACGCGCGCGCAGGCATCAAGGTCGTGATCGCCGCGCCCGGCGACTACATCCCCGGCATCGACACCACAATCAAGGTCGGAAAGATCCGCGGCATCGAAAGCCACGGCATGATGCTGTCGGAACGCGAGATGGAGCTCTCCGACGCGCATGACGGCATCGTCGAGCTCGACGCCGACGCTCCGGTCGGCGCCCGCTACATCGACCTCCACCCCTCCGATCCCGTCATCGACATCGCCATCACCCCCAACCGTCCCGACGCGCTCGGCGTCGCCGGCGTCGCGCGCGACCTCGCCGCCCGCGGCCTCGGGCGGCTGATCACCCCCGCGATCGAACCCGTACCCGGAAGCTTCCCCTGTCCGATCGGCGTGCATCTCGCGCCCGACGTCGCCCACGAGGCCTGTCCCGTCTTTTATGGCCGCCTCGTGCGAGGCGTGAAAAACGGTCCCTCGCCGCAATGGCTCCAGGACCGCCTGCGTGCCATCGGTCTGCGCCCGATCTCGGCGCTCGTCGACATCACCAACCTCATCACCTTCGACCGCGCCCGCCCGCTGCACGTGTTCGACGCGGCCAAGGTCCATGGCGGCGCGATCACCGTCCGCCTCGCGCGGCCGGGCGAGCGGCTCACGGCGCTGGACGACAAGACCTATATCTTCGACGGCACCGAGACGCTGGTCTGCGACGCGCGAAGGCCCCGAGAGCATCGGCGGCGTCATGGGCGGCGTCCGCAGCGGCGTGACCGCCGAGACCACCGACGTCTTCATCGAGGCGGCCTGGTTCGACCCCGTGCGCACCGCCCACACCGGGCGCCGTCTCCGCATCAATTCCGACGCCCGCTACCGCTTCGAGCGCGGCGTCGATCCGTCCAACGCGCCCGACGGCATCGAGATGGCCACACGTCTCATTCTCGAGCTCTGCGGCGGCGAGCCGTCCGAGATCACCCATGCCGGTTCCATCCCCGACACCTCCCGGACCTACCCGCTGGACCCCGCCCGCGTGGTCAGCCTCGTCGGCATGGAGATCGCGGCGCCCGAGCAGGCGCGCATCCTCACCGCCCTCGGCTTCGCCGTCACCGCCGATGGCGACCGCTTCAAAGTCGCCCCGCCGACCTGGCGCCCCGACGTCCAGGGCGAGGCCGATCTCGTCGAGGAGATCGCGCGGGTCGCCTCGCTCACCAAGCTCGAAGGCAAACCGCTGGCCCGCGCGCCCGGCGTCTCCCGCCCGATCCTGACCCCGGCGCAGACACGCGAGCGTGCCGTCCGTCGCCGGATCGCGGCGTCCGGCTACGACGAATGCGTCACCTACAGCTTCATCGACGCCGAGGCGGCGGGGCTGTTCGGCGGCGGAGGAGAGCCGACACGTCTCGAGAACCCGATCAGCTCCGAGATGAGCCATATGCGCCCCGCGCTGCTGCCCGGCCTGCTTCGCGCCGCCGCCCGCAACCAGGCGCGCGGCTTCAACGATCTGGCATTCTTCGAGGTCGGTCAGGCCTTCCACGGCGGCGAACCGGAGGAGCAGGTCCTGATGGTCTCGGGCATCCGCACCGGCCATGCCGGCCCGCGCGACCCGCACGGCTCCCGCCGCCCCGTCGACGTCTTCGACGTCAAACGGGACGTCGAGGCCGCGCTCGACGCCGCCGGCGCCCCGGCGCGCGTCACCATCGGGCGTGAAGGCCCGGCCTGGTGGCATCCCGGTCGCCACGGCATCGTCCGCCTCGGCCCGAAAACCGCGCTTGCGGAATTCGGCGAGATCCACCCCAAGGTGCTGGACGCGCTCGACGTCAAAGGCCCGGTCGTGGGCTTCACGGTCTTCCTCGAAGCCATCCCGTTCCCGCGCAGTCGCTCCACGACGCGCCCTGCGCTCGCCGCGACGGACCTTCAGGCCGTCGAACGCGACTTCGCCTTCGTCGTGGACACCCGCGTCGAGGCCGAATCGCTGATCCGTGGCGCGCGCGCCGCCAAAAGCCCGCTGATCGCCGACGTGGCGGTCTTCGACGTCTTCGCCGGACCGAAAGCCGCTGCGCAGATGGGCGAGGGCCGCAAATCCGTCGCCATCAGCGTCCGGCTCGAGCCGAAATACTCGACCCTCACGGAGGCCGAGATCGAGGAGATCTCGGCTAAAATTGTCGCCGGCGTGGCGTCCGCCACCGGCGGCGTCCTGCGCACCTGACCGGGAGAAACCGAAATGCAGCTCAACGTCTACCTGTCCGGCGAGATCCATACCGACTGGCGCGACGAGATCCGCGCGGGCTGCGAGGCCGCCGGTCTCGACATCGTCTTCGACGGTCCCGTGACCGATCACGCCGCGTCCGACGATTGCGGCGTGACGATCTTCGGGGCCGAGCCCGACAAGTTCTGGCACGACAACAAGGGCGCGAAGCTCAACGCCATCCGCACCCGCAAGGGCATCGAGGATTCGGACGTCGTGGTCGTCCGCTTCGGCGAGAAATACAAACAATGGAACGCGGCCTTCGACGCGGGCTACGCCGCCGCGCTCGGCCGCTCGCTGATCGTCCTGCACGGCCCCGAGCACCAGCACGCGCTCAAGGAGGTCGACGCCGCCGCCCTCGCGGTGGCGCAAACCCCCGCTCAGGTCGTGGACGCGCTCGTCTACGTTGTCACCGGACGCCTTCCGGGCTAACACCGACGCTGTTGAAGCCGGGGCCGAAGTCCCCGCAGGAGGGATCGGGATGCTCAAGGAATTCAGGGATTTCATCGCCCGCGGCAACGTCATGGACATGGCCGTCGGCATCATCATGGGCGCGGCCTTCACCGCGATCGTGACCTCGATGGTCGACGATCTGGTCAACCCGGTCATCGGCTTTTTCATCGGCGGCATCGACTTCTCCGACATGGTCATGCGCTTCGGCGATGGCGACAACGCCGCCGCGATCCGCTACGGCGCCTTCATCAACGCGGTGATCAAGTTCGTCATCGTCGCCTGGGTCGTGTTCCTGCTTGTCAAGGGCGTGAACCGCGTCAAGGAGGCCGCCATGGCCGAGGCCGAATTGCCGGCCGAGGAGACCCAGGACGCGCCAAGCTCCGAGCAGCTCCTGGCCGAGATCCGCGACCTTATTAAAACCAACGCCGCGACCGCCAGTCCGGCTCCAAGGGAAGGCGTCTGAAGATGCCGCTCGAAACCCCGGACGTCGATCCCAGAACCCCGTACCAGTTGCCGTTCCCGCCCGACGCGCTCGCCGAGATCGTCGTGCCAAAGGCGATCCCCGACGACGAGCGCGTCTGGGTGCCACAGGCCGAGAACGTCGCCTTTCGCCCGCTCTGCCTCAACCGCAGCCAGGGCTACTGGATGAACCTGCTGCGGGTGCGAAAATCCGGCGTGCTCTCGCGTCACCGCCACCCCCAGGCCGTGCACGGCTACGTCCTCAAGGGCCGCTGGCACTACCTCGAACACGACTGGGTGGCGGAGGAGGGCGGCTACGTCTTCGAACCGCCCGGCGAGACCCATACCCTGATCGTGCCCGACGACGTCACCGAGATGATCACCATGTTCCAGGTCAACGGCGTGATGCTCTACGTCGATCCTTGGGGCAAGCCGCTCGGCTTCGAGGACGTCTTCACCAAGATCGACATGTGTCGCAAACATTACGAGGCCGTCGGCCTCGGCGCGGATTATACGGACCAGTTCATCCGCTGAACCCGCCCTGACGGAGCCGCCCCGATGTCGATCTGGCCCGAAGGCGCCTTCCGCGACGTGCGCGTCCTCATCACCGGCGGCACCTCCGGCATCGGCGCGGGCATAGCGAAGGCCTACCTCACCGAGGGCGCACGCGTGTGCGTTACCGGCGTCACCGCCGCCGAGGCCGATGCCGCCCGCGACGCCATGCCGGGCGTAGAGGCGCGCGTGCTCGACGTGGCGGACGCGGGCGCCGTCGCCGACCTCGTCGCCGATCTCGAGGACCTCGCCCATGTCGTGAACTGCGCCGGTGTGATCCGCCGGCACGAGGAACTCGACCCTGAGGTTTTCGCCCAAGTCGTCGACATCAACCTCAACGGCACGATGCGCGTCTGCGCCGCCGCCCGGCCGTCTCTCGCGGCCCGCGGCGGCACCATCCTCAACACCGCCTCGATGCTGTCCTTCTTTGGCGGCGGCCTCGTCCCCGGCTACTCCGCCTCCAAGGGCGGCATCGCCCAGCTCACCAAATCCCTCGCCATCGCCTACGCCGCCGACGGCATCCGCGTGAACGCGCTCGCCCCCGGCTGGATCGCCACCCCCCTGACGGCGGCCCTCCAAGCCGACCCTGGCCGCAGCGGCCCCATCCTCGCCCGCACCCCGCTCGGCCGCTGGGGAACCCCCGACGACCTCGCCGGCGCCGCCCTCTTCCTCGCCTCGCCGCTCGCCGCCTTCATAACCGGCGTGGTGCTGCCGGTCGACGGCGGTTATCTCGTGACCTGATTTCCGTCCTGTTTGGCCATTGCTCTCTCCTCCAATATCCGCGCGACCGAAGCCGGGCGAGAGCCTGCCCTTGGTATGGCGCCGCGACGGTCCGGCGGCGCGCTTTATGCCGGCCAAATGACTCCGCGTTCCGATTGGAGCGCCCACATCCCCAAGGCGCCAGCCCGCCCGGACTGGCAGGCGCTCGCCCGGCGCCTTCGGCTTGAGTCCGGGCGAAGGGCACGATGCCCGTAGACCGGCGAGGCCTCGGAACAGTGGTTCCGCTTTTCTCGCCGTCGCCAATCGGGATCCGGCCCGCGTTCCACCCGTCCGAAGGCAACGCCCGTCACGGCCAGCCTCTCGCCTCACGCGGAACGCAGGCCTCAGGCGCCACGGCGTGCGTTTCTCCCCGCCCGTCAAAACGATTGGGAACCCGGTTGCAATCGGCGATTCCCATGACGCCGGTGCGGGAACGAATTTCGCCGCCTTCGATGCCGTCAACGTAGTGTTCGCCGATAGTGCGATCGGAACAAATTCAACGGGGAACGGGTCTGGAACAGTCGCGACCGATTCCACAAGCTATGCATCGCTGATCGAAGCCAACAACGTCGCGCAGAATTCGTGGAACTACTCTTTCTTCCTCGGTCTTCCGCAACTCGCGTTGTTCGACCCGAACACGCCCGGCACCTACACGATCCGGCTGTCGGCTCTCACCAAGGGTACCACTGATGTCCTCGCGCGAGGCTCGATCGACATAAACGTCGTGCCGCTTCCCGCCACCCTGCCGCTTCTCCTCGGCGCGATCGGCGCTGTCGGCTTCATCCGCCGCAAGAAGCGCGTCTGATCCCTTGCGGCCCGTTTGACCGACGGGTCGGAAGGCCGCCCTCTCGCGATCGAGGGAGAGGGCAACGAACGCTTCGAGATTGGCGGGGAGCAGCCCTTTCGGAAGATCGAGGGCTTGCCCAGACCGCCTCACATCGCGTCGCACCTGACGTTGACTTTGTTCGAAGCGGGCGGCCCTCGCACCCGAATGGACAGACGTTTCCGTCGCCACGATCGTATCGCTGCGATGATCGACGTCCTGCGTGCCGATCATGCCTGAATGACGGAATCTCGCAAAAACGCCCGACGGATAAACTACGGATATCCTACGGATTCCCTACCTCGAAAAACGCGCTTTCCCATAGGCTTGCGCCCCGAAACGCCGTCGTCACATCCCGACAGCCTCGTGCGGGTCCACGGCCTCGATCCCGAGCGCCTTGCCGACCGCCGCGTAGGTCAGATGCCCCGCATGGGTGTTGAGCCCGGCCATCAGATGCGGATCGTCCGAACAGGCCTTGCGCCATCCCTTGTCCGCAAGCGCCAGCATGAACGGCATCGTCGCGTTCCCGAGCGCGATGGTCGCCGTCCGCGCGACCGCGCCCGGCATGTTCGCGACGCAATAATGCATGATTCCATCCACCTCATAGATCGGATCGTCATGCGTCGTGGCCTTCGACGTCTCGAAACACCCGCCTTGGTCGATCGCCACGTCCACGATCGCGGCGCCCGGTTTCATGGTCGAAAGCTGCGCCCGGCTGACCAGCTTCGGCGCGGCGGCTCCGGGGATGAGCACCGCCCCGATCACCATGTCCGCCTCGGCCACCAGTTCCTCGGTGTTGTCCCGCGACGCGTAGCGCGTCCGGAACCGAACGCCGAACACGTCGTCGAGATAGCTCAGGCGCGGCAGCGACAGGTCCAGCACCGTCACCTCCGCTCCCATTCCTGCTGCGATAACAGCGGCTTGTGTCCCGACGACTCCGCCCCCGATCACAGCGACCTTCGCCGGCCCGACGCCGGGAACCCCGCCCATCAGCACCCCGCGCCCGCCATTGGCCTTCTGCAGCGTCCAGGCCCCGACCTGCGGCGCCAGACGCCCCGCCACCTCCGACATGGGCGCCAGAAGCGGCAAACCGCCCTTGCTGTCCGTCACCGTCTCGTACGCGATCGCGGTGACGCCGGAGGCGAGCAGATCGCGGGTCTGGTCGGGGTCCGGGGCGAGGTGCAGATAGGTGAACAATATCTGATCGTTGCGCAGCCGCGCCCGCTCGACAGCCTGCGGCTCCTTGACCTTCACGATCATCTCCGCCTCGCCGAAAACGTCCTCCGCCGAGCCGAGAATTCGGGCTCCCGCCGCCTCATACGCAGCGTCCGGAAAGCCCGCTCCCGCGCCGGCGCCGGTCTCGATCAGCACCTCGTGCCCGCGAGCGACCGCCTCCCGCGCGGCCGCCGGGGTGATCCCGACGCGGTATTCCTGGTTCTTGATTTCCTTCGGACAGCCGATGCGCATGGTGTTCTCCTTGTTGTCGATCGAACCTATCATATGCCGTGCGGATGCGAAGCGGATCGTTCTGTGCATCGTCCCGCGCCCAGGCTAACGTCCCGTCACGAAGCGGAGAGACGGAAGCGCTTGATGAGTGACGGCTATCTGATCGGGCCGCGCCCGGAGGACCCGAATTTGACGCGCGCGGTCACGGGCGTCGATCACGAGGGCAATGCGCGCGAAATCCGCGTCGTCGAGGAACGCCCGCTGACGATCTACCTGAACGCGCAGGAGATCGTGACGGCCATGACGATCGGCGACCACCCCGATTATCTGGCCGTCGGCTATCTGCGCAACCAAGGCATGCTTCTGCCGTCGGACGTCATTCTCGGCATGGATTTCGACGCCGAGGTCGAGACGGTCGTCGTGCGCACCGAGCGGCGCACGGATTACGAGGAGAAACTCCGTCGCAAAACCCGCACCTCCGGCTGCGCGGTCGGCACGGTCTTCGGCGACATGATGGAGGGGCTGGACGCCGTCAACCTGCCGCCGACGCCGGTCCGCACCTCCGACCTCTACGCGCTCGCGCACCGGATCAACACCACGCCGAGCCTCTATCTCGAGGCGGGCGCCATCCACGGGACCGTGCTCTGCCAGGGTGCGCGACCGCTGGTCTACATGGAGGATGTCGGACGCCACAACGCCGTGGACAAGATCGCCGGCTGGATGGCGCTCGAGGGCGCGGCGCCGGGCGACAAGATCCTCTACACGACCGGCCGCCTCACCTCCGAGATGGTCATCAAGACCGCGCTGATGGGCATTCCCGCGCTCGCCAGCCGCTCCGGTTTCACCGCCTGGGGCGTCGAGATCGCGCGCCGGGTCGGTCTCACTCTGATCGGGCGGATGCGCGGCCGGCGCTTCGTGTGTCTTGCGGGTGAGGAGAGACTGATCCGCGACGCCGATCCGGCTTCCGTGCCCGAAGAGGCCCGCAGGTCCGCCCGCAAGGCGTCGGATGACGCGGCATGACCGGCGCGATCGGAGGCGTGATCCTCGCCGGTGGTCTGTCAAGCCGGATGGGTGGTGGCGACAAGTCGCTGCTCGACCTGGACGGTCGACCCATCCTCGCTCACGTGATCGCGCGCCTGTCCCCTCAGGTCGACCGGCTCGCGCTGAACGCGAACGGCGATCCGGACAGGTTCGTCGGGTTCGACCTGCCGATCATCCCCGATGGCATCGAGGGTAATGCCGGCCCGCTGGCGGGCGTGCTGGCCGGTATGGACTGGGCGGCCGGGCAGGGGATCGACGTGATCGTGACCGCGGCGGCCGACACGCCGTTCTTCCCGGAGGATCTCGTGACGATGCTGCGCCGCGCGGCGCGGGACGGCGACACGCCCCTCGCGATGGCCGTCACGCCCCGTGAGAACGACGCGGGTTTCGACCGGCACCCGACTTTCGGGCTGTGGGACGTCGCGCTCCGGGAGGACCTTCGCCGCGCGCTGCGCGACGGTACGCGCAAGGTGGTCGCCTGGACGGAGCCGCACGGCTGCGCGCGGGCGGTCTTCGCCGCGGGCGAGGCCGACCCGTTCTTCAACGTGAACACGCCGCAGGACCTCGAGGCGGCGCGGGCTCGGGGCCTCGCGCTCGGATGAGGGTCTACGGCGTCACCGGGTTGGAAAAACTCCGGCAAGACCACCCTCGTCGAGGCGCTGGTCCGCGACATCACGGGCCGGGGCTTCCGGGTCTCGACCGTGAAGCACGCGCACCATGCTTTCGATCTCGATCAGCCCGGCAAGGACAGCTACCGGCACAGGCATGCGGGCGCCGGGCAGGTCCTGATCGCCTCGCGCGCGCGCTGGGCGCTGATGACCGAATTGCGTGACGCGGAGGAACCTTTCTCTGGCCGACCTGCTCGCGCGGCTCGATCCGGTCGATCTGGTGCTTGTCGAGGGCTACAAGCGCGACCGGCATCCTAAAATCGAAGCGCGGCGGGCGGCCACGGCGCAGAACCTGATCGCCGAAGACGACGCGACGATCGAGGCCGTGGCCTCCGACGCTCCGCTGGACGGTCTCGCGGTTCCGGTCTTCGATCTCGACGACGTGCGCGGCATCGCGGATTTCATCCTGCGCCGTGTCGGCCTCGCATGAGGTTCGACACGATCCTGATCGTCGACTGGTCCGCGCGGAGCGCGCCGTCGCCGGCCAGGCCCGCCGCCGACGCGATCTGGATCGGCGTCGCCCGCGACGGCTTGGCGGGCGTTTCGGAGTACGTCAGGACGCGTGCCGAGGCACTCCGTCGGATCGGCGATCTCTGCGCGCTGGAACTCGCCGAGGGACGCCGAACGCTGGTCGGTTTCGACTTTCCGTTCGGCTATCCGGCCGGATTCGCCGCGCGCCTGACCGGTCAGGCGCGCGGCCTCGCGGTCTGGGAGCATCTGGCCGAACGCGTCATGGACGCCGCCGACAACGTGAACAACCGGTTCGAGGTCGCGGCTGACATCAACGCCCGCTTCGGCGGCGGCCCGTTCTGGGGCCGGCCGCGTGGTGTTCCTGCGGCGGTGCCCGAGGGGAAATCGCAAAGCGCGGGCGCGGGCTTTGCGGAGTTCCGCCGCGTGGAATCCCTTACGAAAGGGGCCAAGAGCTGCTGGCAGCTCAACGGCGCGGGGTCGGTCGGGGGGCAGGCTCTGCTGGGCATCGCGGCGCTTGCGGAATTGCGGCGCGATCCGCGTCTGGCCGCATCGGTCGAGGTCTGGCCATTTGATCGGGGCTTGCGGTCGCCCCGATCCCCGCTGGTCTTCGCGGAGGTCTATCCCTCTCTGCTCGCGGAGGCGGTGCGCGCCGCGTCTGATACGCAAAGCGTGAAGGACGAGATCCAGGTGCGGCTTCTGGCCGGAGCCTTCGCGGCGCTCGATGCGGACGGCGTGCTGGACCCGCTCTTCTCGCCGGAGATCGGAAGCGATGCGCGGGACGCGGTCGAGGCCGAGGAGGGCTGGATCCTCGGCGCCGGGTTCGAGGAGGCGCTCCGGGCGGCGGCCGCACCCGCCCCGCCGCCGCTCCGGAACGACTGTTTCGCGCTGCCCCCCGGCGTCGACTGGGTGCCGGCGGACGCGGCTCTGGCGCGGCTGCGGGAGGGCCTGTCGGTGCGGACCGGCGTCGAGGTCGTTTCGATCGGCGAAGCGGGAGGGCGGATCCTTGCCCAGCCTCTGATCGCGGCACGGGCGAATCCACCCCGAGCCAACAGCGCGGTCGACGGGTACGGGTTCGCGCATGGGTCGCTGGCCGAGGCGCCGCATGTTCTTCCGCTGGTCGAGGGACGGGCGGCGGCTGGAGCGCCGTTCGAGGCGCGGGTCCCTGCGGGCGCCGCGGTCAGGATCCTGACCGGCGCGATCCTTCCGGAGGGCGTCGATACCGTCGTGCTCGAGGAGGACGTGAAGCTTGGTCGGCGGGCGTGACCTTCTCGAAGGGACTGAAACCCGGCGCGAACGCGCGGCGGGCTGGCGAGGACGTTGAGCGGGGCGACGAGGTGCTGCCGGCGGGGCGGCGGATGCGGCCGCAGGATCTCGCGCTGGCGGCGGTGACGGGGATCGGATCGGTCCGGGTGCGGCGTCGGCTTCGCGTGGCGGTGCTGTCGACGGGCGCGGAGATCCGTCCGGCCGGAGCGGAGGTCGCGGAGCATCAGATCCACGACGCGAATCGTCCGATGCTGCTGGAGCTGCTGCGCGGCTGGGGCATGGCGGCGGTCGATCTGGGGCATTCCGAGGACGACACCGACGCGGTGGCGGCTGCGCTGGATCGTGGCGCGGCGCAGGCGGACGCGGTGCTGACGAGCGGCGGCGCTTCGGCGGGGGACGAGGATCACGTCTCGAAGGTCCTGCGCGACCGGGGTGACCTTCAGACCTGGCGGATCGCGGTCAAGCCGGGGCGGCCTCTGGCGCTGGCGCGGTGGAACGGGGCGCCGGTCTTCGGGCTGCCGGGCAATCCGGTGGCGGCCTTCGTCTGCGCGCTGGTTTTCGCGCGGCCGGCGCTCGGGCTGATGGCGGGAGAGGGGTGGCGGGTACCGACGGGCCTGATGCTGCCGGCGGCGTTCTCGAAGTCCAAAAAGGCGGGGCGGCGGGAATATCTCCGGGCCCGGCTCGACGGCGAGGGACGGGTGGAGGTGTTCGCGTCGGAAGGGTCGGGGCGGATCTCGGGGCTGGTCTGGGCCGAGGGGCTGGTGGAACTCGGGGACGAGGCCCGAGAGGTCCGTCCGGGCGACCCGGTGCGCTATATTCCTTTCGCCGAGTTCGGGATCTGACGCGCGTCCAATGTTGGACGCGAATTAAGACACTGAAAGTATTTGATAAAAACGTTGGTGCGACTGTCCAGTCCTCCGGAACGGAGGATCAGTCGAACGAACCGCCAAGCCTCGAGAGCAGGACGAAGGCGCGGGCGGAACGCGTGTCGGCGAGCCGGGTGAGCTGGTCGTCGGTGGCGTTCGCCCCGAACTCGTGCAGAACGACGTCGAAGCGGCGCTGGAAGAAAAGCGCGGTGTCGCGGAAGATCGCGTCCGATCTCATCAGCGCGCGCACCTGGTCGAGGGTCGCGGGATCGCGGATCGCGCCGACGCCCGCCACACCCGCGCCGCGTTCTCCGGCGATGAAGCGCCGCCAGTCGTCGGGGTCCGCCGCGTCGACGGTCGCGTCCTCCATGTAGACGCCCTCCTGCGAGAGGAAGTTCAGGACGTCCTCGGCGGCCTGAAGCATCCGGGCGAGGGAATGGTGTCGCAGCGCCGCCTTGAGCGCGCGAAATCCCTCGGCATCATCGCCGTCACGCGGAAAATCGAGCGCGCGGGTCAGGTCGGACCAGCCGAGACCGAAGGCGACCTCGCGCGGAGCCTCGGCCGCCGCGTCCAGTTCCGACTCGGTCGGCTCCTCCGCCCCCGCGGCCTCCGGCTCCGGCGCCTTGGACTCTTCCTCGGCAGCGGGCGCCGGGGCTTCGGCGGCAGGGCTCGCCGGCACGGTCATCGTCGGGGCCGGGCGGGAGGCGATCGCGTTCATCAGGCGGTAAAGCTCGGCCTGGCCCGCGACGAGCTCCTCGATGCGGGGGCCGTGATCCGGGCCGCGGGCGCCGAGAAGCGCTCCCTGGACCGCCTTGTGCAGATCGTCCGGCGAGGCGGGGCCATGTTTCTGGAGCGTGGCGCGCGTCGCCTCCATCGCGTCGATCATGGGAGCCGCCGCCTCGGCCAGGGCGGCCACGACATCGCGTTGACGAAGCAGCTCCTCGGCGAGAAACGCCGCCAGCCAGATGAGGATCAGGGGCAGGACGAGCGAGACGAGGAAAAACAGCCCGTCGATCAGGACCGTCCCGCGCGCCTCCGATGCTCCACCAAGGAACGCGAGCGCGTAGGCGCCGACCAGAACGGCCCAGATCACGCTCGCGAGAATGGCCGCGCGGCGGGGGCTCAATGCGGCGACCGCATCGCGCAGACCCGCCATGCGGCTCATGCGAACGTGACGCTCAGGATCTCGTAGGACCGGACCCCGCCCGGCGTGCGGACCTCGACGCTGTCGCCCTGCTCCTTGCCGATGAGGGCGCGGGCGAGGGGCGATTTCATGTTCAGCAGGCCATCCTCGATGCTCGCCTCGGGCTCGCCGACGATCTGATAGGTCTTTTTCTCGTCCGAGTCCTCGTCGAGGATCACGACCGTCGCGCCGAACTTGACCGCGCCTTTCATTTTCGAGAGGTCGATCACGTCGGCGCGGCCGATGATGCTCTCGAGTTCTTTCACGCGGCCTTCGATGAAGCTCTGTTTCTCGCGCGCCGCGTGGTACTCGGCGTTTTCCGACAGATCGCCATGCTCGCGCGCCTCCGCGATGGCTTTGATCACCGCGGGCCGTTCGACCGATTTCAGTTTCTTCAACTCGGCGTCGAGTTTCGCGAAACCCTTCGCGGTCAGGGGGATCTTCTCCATCGGGTCCTCCGAGGCGCGGTCCCGTCCGCGCGCCTAAAGCAAAAACGGCCGGACCGGGGTCCCGGTCCGACCTGTGGACGCCACTCGCGTCCGGTCAGAACATATGTGGCAGTCTGTCCCGCTGCAAGCGGTAGCCGGCGTGCCTATATCGCGCGGATACGCGCTCCGGTACGGGCCGCGAGATTGACCGGATCGGCCGGTGCCGCTAGGCAGCGCCGGGGTCGGATGACGGAAAGGGTGTTTTGAATGGCCGGGACAGAGCGCGAGTTCGATGGAATACGACGTGGTCGTCGTGGGCGCGGGCCCGGCGGGCCTTTCCGCCGCGATCCGCCTCAAGCAGCTCGACCCGGACCTCTCGGTCGTGGTGCTTGAAAAAGGCTCCGAGGTCGGCGCGCATATCCTGTCCGGAGCGGTGCTTGACCCCAGCGGTCTCGACGCGCTTCTGCCCGATTGGCGCGAGCGTGGCGCGCCGATCGAGACGGCGGTGAGCGACGACCGGTTCTACATCCTTGGCGAGGCCGGCGAGGTGCGCATTCCGAACTGGCCGATGCCGCCACTGATGAAGAATCACGGAAACTACATCGTCTCGATGGGCAACGTCTGCCGCTGGATGGCGGAACAGGCGGAGGCCCTCGGGGTCGAGGTGTTTCCGGGCATGGCCGCGAGCGCGCTGGTGCGCGGCGAGGACGGCTCCGTGCGCGGCGTGGTCGCCGGCGAATTCGGTCTGAACCCCGACCGCACCCCCGGTCCGAACTACGAGCCGGGGATGGAGCTGCTCGGCAAATACGTTTTGCTCGCCGAGGGCGTGCGGGGCAGCCTGTCCAAGACGGTGATTTCGGATTTCGACCTCGCCGCCAAATCCGATCCGCAGATCTACGGGCTGGGGATGAAGGAGCTCTGGGAGGTGAAGCCCGAGAACCACCGTCCGGGCCAGGTCACCCATACGATGGGCTGGCCGCTCGGGGACAACGCCGGCGGCGGATCGTTCATGTACCATCTGGAGAACAATCAGGTCTATGTCGGCCTGGTCGTGCACCTCAATTACGACAACCCGTACGTCTATCCTTACGGCGAGTTCCAGCGCTTCAAGCATCATCCGATGATCGCGGAGGTGTTGAAGGGTGGCAAGCGCGTCGCGTATGGCGCCCGCGCGATCTCCGAGGGCGGCTGGCAGTCGATCCCGAAACTGGCGTTCCCCGGCGGCGCGCTGCTGGGATGTTCGGCCGGGTTCGTCAACGTGCCGCGCATCAAAGGCAACCACAACGCGATGCTGTCGGGGATCCATGCTGCCGAGGCCGCGCATGCGGCGATCGTCGAAGGCCGGTCCGGCGACACGCTCGACGCCTACGAGAAGGCCGTGCGCAGCGGCCCGATCGCGAAGGACCTCAAGCCCGTGCGCAACGTCAAGCCGCTCTGGTCGCGTTACGGGCTGAAAACCTCGCTTATGGTCGGCGGCGCGGACATGTGGCTCAACACGCTGACGGGCGGAAGTTCGCCGCTCGGCACGCTCGCGCACGGGAAGACCGACGCGGAGGCGACGCTTCGCGCGGACCGGTTCGAGCCGATCGAATACCCGAAGCCCGACGGCGTGCTGAGTTTCGACAGGCTGACCAACGTCGCCTATTCTTTCACGAACCACGACGAGAACCAGCCCTCGCATCTGGTGCTGCGCGATCCGCGCGTGCCCATCGACATCAACCTTCCGCGATGGGCGGAGCCGGCGGAGCGCTATTGTCCGGCCGGGGTCTACGAGGTTCTGCGCGACGCGGACGGGTCCAATCCGACCTTCCGGATCAACTTTCAGAACTGCGTCCACTGCAAGACCTGCGACATCAAGGATCCGAGCCAGAACATCGACTGGACCACGCCGCAGGGTGGCGACGGGCCGAACTATCCGAACATGTGATCGAAGCGCCGCGGTTCGCCCGATTGAATCGCGGCCCGCGCGGGCATAGGGTCGGGAACCGCGCGGAACCGGGAGAGCAGCACGTGCCAACAATCTTCGCCCAAATCGTCCGCGGCGCGCTCGTGGCGGGTTTTCTGACCGGCGCGGCGACCGCCGCCTCGGGCGCCAGCCTGTCGGGCGCCTATCTCGCGGCGATGCAGGCCGAGGCCCGCAACGACTACGTCGCGGCGGCGCGGTACTACGGCGAGGCGCTGGCGCGGGACGAAGGGAACCCGGGCCTGACCCAGAACGCCATCGTCAGCAACGTGGCGCTGGGGAACATCCCGGCGGCCGTGGCGCTGTCGGATGCCATGTCGGAGATCATGCCCGAGCATCAGATCGCGATGATGGTCCGGTTGGCGGATGCGATTTCGAGCGATGATTTCGATCAGGCGGAGTCCATCATGGAGGCGGCGGGCGAGGGCGTGAACCCGCTGCTCGGCGGACTGGTGGCGGGTTGGATCGAGGTCGGTCGCGGCGATTTCGCCTCCGCACAGGCGAAGTTCGACGCGATGGACGGCAACGAGGCGCTCGCGGCCTATGGCCAGTATCACAAGGCGCTGGCCCTGGCGCTGGCGGGCGATTTCGTCCAGGCCGAGACCATCCTCGCGGGCGGCGAGGACGGCCCGCTCCATGTCAGCCGCGACGGGCTGATGGCCCATGCCGAGATCCTCGCCCAGATCGCGCGCGAGGACGAGGCGATCGCGCTTCTCGACGAGGCGCTGGCGGACGGATTCCCGGACGCGCGGATGTCGGCGCTGCGCGAGACTCTTGTCGCCGGCGAAGAGGTCGTGTTCGACACGGTCACGTCGGCGCGGGACGGGGCGGCGGACGCGTTTCTGGCGCTCGGAGACGCGCTGAACGCGCAGGATGCGGGACGGATCGCGCTGATCCATTCGCGGCTCGCGAGCCATATCCGGCCCGATCTCGTCGAGGCGAGTCTGCTGACGGCGGACATCCTCGCGGGGGAAGAGCAGTACGACCTCGCAAGCGCGGCGCTCGCGGAAGTGGACCCGGCCTCGCCGTGGTACGTCACGACCGAGCTGCGGCGCGCCGACACCCAGAACGCGGCGGGCGAGGAGGAGGCCTCGATCGCGACGCTCCAGGCGCTGGGCGAGGCGCATCCCGATCAGATCGAGGTGCATTCGGCGCTGGGCGACGCGCTGCGCGGGGCTGAACGCTACGAGGACTCGGCCGAGGCCTACACCCGCGCGATCGATCTGATCGACGCTCCGCAGCGGATCCATTGGGTCCTCTACTATACCCGCGGGATCTCCCACGAGCGGTCGGACCAGTGGGAGGCCGCCGAGGCCGATTTCCGCATGGCGCTGGAGCTTGAACCGGACCAACCGCTGGTGCTGAACTATCTGGGATATTCGATGGTCGAGCAGAAGCGCGATCTCGACGAGGCGCTCGCCATGATCGAACTCGCGGTCAAGGGCCAGCAGGACGACGGCTACATCACCGATTCGCTGGGATGGGTGCTCTATCGCATGGGGCGCTACGAGGAGGCGGTCCCGCACATGCTGCGCGCGGTCGAACTCGTCCCGGACGACGCGGTGATCAACGACCACCTTGGCGACGTGCTCTGGCGGGTCGGACGCAAGCGCGAGGCGGATTTCCAGTGGCGTCGCGCGCTGTCGCTCGGACCGGCCGAGGAACTCGACATGGACCGCGTCCGCCGCAAGATCGAGGTCGGTCTCGACGAGGTGTACGAGGAGGAGAAAGCCGCGAGCGACGGCTGATCCCGTGACCCTGACGCTGTCCGAGCCCGCCCCGGCAAAGGTCAACCTGTGCCTGCATGTGACGGGTCGGAGGGATGACGGGTACCACCTGCTGGACTCGCTCGTGGCGTTTCCCCGCATCGGCGATCTGGTCGAGGCCGAACGTTCCCGGACCCTTTCCCTGAGCGTGCGCGGCCCGTTCGGCCATGAATTGTCGGTTTCCGGCGACAATTCCGTCCTGGCCGCGGCGGAGGCGCTCCGCCCCGCGGGCGCCGGCGCCGCACTCCGCCTGACCAAGCGGCTGCCGGTGGCGAGCGGCATCGGTGGCGGGTCGGCGGACGCGGCGGCGACGTTGCGGCTTCTGGCGCGGATGTGGGGCGTCCCGCCGCTCGGCGACGCGGCGGTGCTCGGCCTCGGGGCCGACGTGCCGGTCTGTCTCGCCGGTCGGTCCTGTCGGATGACGGGCATTGGAGAGCGCCTCGCGACGGTCGGGCTGCCGCCGTTCTGGCTCGTGCTGGTCAATCCGGGGCAGAAGGTCTCGACCGCCTCGGTTTTCGACCGTCTCGCCACCCGCGACAACGCGGGGCTTCCCGAGACCGGCGGTTTCAGTCGTGTCGAGGACCTGATCGGCTACCTTCGGATCCAGCGCAACGATCTCGAAGCGCCGGCGGTCGAAGCCGCGCCGGTGATCGCCGACGTCCTGTCGGCGTTGCGGTCCCGTGCGGGTTGCGGTCTCGCCCGCATGTCCGGGTCCGGCGCCACCTGTTTCGGGATGTTCGCGACCGAGGCCGAGGCGACGGCGGCGGCGGAGGCGCTGCGCCGGTCCGGACCCGCCTGGTGGATCGCGGCCGCGCCGGTGCCCTGAGCATTCAGACCAGGCGGGCCACCACGTAATCCGCGAGATCGGCCAGAATCCGACGGATCGGCGCGTCGGGCAACGGCCCGAGCGCCGAGCGGGCGCGGGCGGCATGGGCCAGCGCGGTCTCGCGGGTCGAATTCGAGCGTGCCATGCAGGCGCATGAGCCGCACGGCCTCGTCCAGATCCCCGTCGCGCTGTTGGCCTTTCTCGATGGTCCGGACCCAGAACGCCCGTTCCTCGGGCGAGGCGGCGGCGATGGCGCGAACCACCGGCAGCGACATCTTGCGCTCGCGGAAATCGTCGCCGGTGTTCTTGCCGAGCGCAGCACTCGCGCCGCCGTAATCGAGCAGGTCGTCCGTGATCTGGAACGCCATGCCGAGCGCGTCGCCGTAGTCGCGCAGCGCTCGGGTCCGGGCGTCGCCGGCCTGCGCGATCACGCCGCCGACCTCGGTCGCCGCCGCGAAAAGCGCCGCCGTCTTGCCGCGCACGACCTGGAGATAGATCTCCTCGGTGGTGCCGAGATTCGCGGCGGCGGTCAACTGAAGCACCTCGCCCTCGGCGATCACCGCGGCCGCGTTCGACAGGATGTCGAGCACCCGCAGCGATCCGGTCTCGACCATCAGCTGGAACGACCGCGCGAACAGATAGTCGCCGACCAGAACGCTCGACTTGTTGTCCCAAAGGAGATTGGCCGTCGGCCGGCCGCGCCTGCGACCGCTCTCGTCCACGACGTCGTCGTGCAGCAGCGTCGCGGTGTGGATGAACTCGACCGTCGCCGCGAGCCTGCGGTGATTCTCGCCCTCGTAACCGCAGAGCCGGGCGGCCGCGAGGGTCAGGAGCGGACGAAGACGTTTGCCGCCCGCGCCGACCAGATGCGCGGTGACCTCCGGGATGCGCGGCGCGTGCTCGCTCGCCATGCGCGCGGCGATCAGCGCGTTCACCGCCTCCATGTCCTCGGCGAGCGCGGCCTGAAGGGTTTCGACCGGCGTCGAAGGGCGTGCGGGTACGTTCATGTCGCTTGGCTCTCGACCGCGGTCCCGGAGGCGGCTAACCTTCGAGGGATGAAAGAAATCCTGCGCACGACGGACCCGACGGCGATCGCCTTTTCCACCGCTCTGCTGCGCGGGGAGGATATAGACTGCTTTGTCATGGACGTCCACATGAGCGTCCTCGAGGGCGGGATCGGGATCTTTCCGCGCCGTCTGATGGTGGCGGACCGGGACGCGTTCCGCGCGCGCGCGATCCTGAACGACAACGACGTCGAGGATGTCGTCCAGCGATGAGCTCCGATCCGGGCGCATGGAGCCTTGACGGGTTTCTCGGCGGCCGGTTGCGCCTGTGGCAGCCGCGCGAGGGATACCGCGCGGCGACCGATCCGGTTCTTCTCGCCGCCTTCGTTCCGGCGCGGGCGGGGGAAACCGCGCTCGATCTGGGCTGCGGGGTCGGAACGGCGGCCCTCTGCCTCGCGGTGCGGGTGCCGGGGATCGAGCTTCACGGGCTTGAGATTCAGGCGCACTATGCCGAACTCGCGCGACGGAACGGACCTGAGAACGGGATCGCGCTTCGCGTGCATGAGGGCGACCTCCGGGCTCCGCCGGCGGAGCTGCGGGCGCTGACGTTCCATCACGTGCTGATGAACCCGCCGTTCCACCGCGCGGATGCGGCGACGGGGGCGCGGGACGCGGGCCGCGACACGGCGCATCGCGAGGAGGGGGCGGATCTCGCGGCGTGGATCGCGGCCGGACTTCGCAGGCTGCGTCCGGGGGGATCCGTCACGGTGATCCATCGGATGGAGCGTCTGCCCGAGATTCTCGCGGCGTTGAACGGACCGGCCGGCGGGATCGAGGCGCTGCCCGTGGCCGCCCGCGAGGGCCGACCCGCCGGGCGCGTGCTGGTGCGCGCGCGAAAGGGCAGCGGCGCGCCGTTCACGCTTTTCGCGCCCTTAACCATCCATTCGGGAAATGAGCATATGAGGGATGGTGACGACTACACTGATATCGCGAAGAAAATCCTGCGGGACGCGAGCGCGATCTTGCCGAATACACGCCTAAGTGGTAAATTGATCTGACGGACAACCAAGGCTTGCATCTCGCCGCCGTCGTTGCCGGCCAGCGTGAGGTGTTCCGATGCGTACGGGCGTCGTCTTTCTGGTTTTTGCCATGCTGCTGACGCCCGCCGTCGACGGGGTCGCCAAGACGATGGCGGCGGCCAGCACGCCGATGATGATCGCGTTTCTGCGGTATCTGACCGCGGGGCTGGTCGCGCTCGCGGTGGCGCGGTCGCTTGGCCGACGCATCGAGGTGCCGAGGGACGACCGGCTCGGCCAGGTCGCGCGGACGGCGCTCATCATGGGGGCGATGACCGCTTTGATCGCGGCGCTGGGAATGGTTCCGATGGCCAAGGCCGTGGGCGGGTTCCTGATCGCGCCGATCGTTTCGGGGCTTCTGGGAATGCTGATCTGGCGCGAGCCCGCGACGGCGCCCCGGCTGGCCGGCGCGGCGATCAGCTTCGTGGGCGCGGCGGTGCTGATGCGCCCCGAAGCGGGGCTGGAGCCCGGAAGCCTCTTCGCGCTCGCCGGCGGCGCGCTGCTCGGGGCCTATCTCGCGGCGACGCGGGGCGCCAAAGGCGGCGCCGACGCCCTCTCGACGCTCGCGGTCCAGTCTCTGCTCGGGTCGGCTCTGATCGCGCCCTTCGCGCTCGCGGGCGGTCTGCCGCCGGTCACGCCGGGGCTGCTGCTCGGGGCGGGCGCTCTCGGGGTCCTGTCGGCGATCTGTCACTTCCTGACCGTCGCGGCCTATCAGCGCGCGGACGCGACGATCCTCGCGCCGTTCCTCTATTTCAACATGCTCACGGCGCTGGCGGTGGGGTACTTCTGGTTCGATGAGACGCTCGGCCTTGCGAGCCTCGCGGGTCTGGTCGCCATCACGGCCGGCGGGCTCGTCACGCTGATGTCGCCGGATCGTTTCAATCTTATGCAATTCGTCCGTCGGGATGCCGGGTTCGCGTGACACGAGGCTCAATCTGTGGTTTACTGAAAGGGTTGGACGAAAACCTGATCAGGAGGACTAGAATGAGTTTGGGTTCACACCTTTCCGAACTCCGCAAGAAGCATCAGAAACTTTCCGACACCATCGAAGCCGAGGAGAGGCACCCCGGCTCGGACGACCTGAGCATCCGACAGCTCAAACGCCAGAAACTCCACATCAAAGAAGAGATCGAACGGCTTTCGGCCCAGGCCTGAAGCCCCGTTCAGGCCGCCGTCGCGGCAAGAACCTCCTCGAGGCTCCGCACGATCAGCGCGAGGGCCTCGGGGCTGCTGAAGCGGTGATCGGCGTTTTTCAGTACGATAAGGCGCATGTCCGGCCCGCGCGCGTGGGTCATGAGACGCGTCGCGACATCGAGCGGCACGTCGGCGTCTTCCGTCCCGTGCACGAGGCGCACCGGAAACGGAAGGTCGAGCGGGTCCCTCAGGACGAGATTTCCGCGCCCGTCCTCGATCAGCCTCCGGGTGATCACATACGGGTCGTCGGAATAGTCCGAGGGCAGTTCCACGCGGCCCTCCGACATCAGCCGGGCCTGTTGGTCGGCGTCCATTTCCGCCCACATCGAATCCTCGGTGAAATCCGGAGCGGCGGCGATTCCGACGAGACCCGCCACGTGTTTCGATAATCGTTTTGCGAGCAAAAGCGCGATCCATCCGCCCATGCTGGACCCGACCAGGATCTGCGGGCCGGAGGTCAGCGCGGTGATCGCGTCCCCGGCGTCCCGGGCCCAGTCGCCGATGCAGCCGTCCGTGAACGCGCCCGACGAGGCGCCGTGTCCGGTATAATCGAATCGCAGGAAGGCGCGTCCCCCGGCGAGGGCCCACGCCTCCAGGTGCTCGGCCTTCGTGCCGGTCATGTCGGAGCGCAACCCGCCGAGAAACACGATTCCGGGTCCGGCGCCGGGCGTCTGGCGATACGCGATGCGGCGGCCGTCGGGCAGGGCGAGGATCTCGTGTTCCATGTCCGCCATCCTGGCGGGGAGCGGCGCCGGGCGCAACGTCGCTTGACAGCGGAACGCCAGTCCTTACATCGGGCGTCCCCGAGACCCGGGCGTTCCGTAGGCGCCAAACCCGAAGGAGAGACGGCATGAGTGACGCGGCTTCCGATCTGCGCGAGGTGGCGATCACGCTGCCGGACGGCAATTCCCGGATCTATCCGGTCGGCGTGACGGGGGCCGAGGTCGCCGCCGACATTTCGAAATCCCTTTCCAAGGCGGCTCTGGCCTGCAGGATCGACGGCACGCTGTCCGACCTGTCGCAGCCCATCGGCGGCAACGCCGCGCTGTCGATCGTGACCTCGAAGGACGAGGCCGAGGCGAACGAGCTCATCCGCCACGACTGCGCCCACATCATGGCGCGGGCGGTCCAGGAGCTGTGGCCCGACGTGAAGGTCACGATCGGACCGGTGATCGAGAACGGCTGGTACTACGATTTCGACAGGGCCGAGGCGTTCACGCCCGAGGATCTGGAGAAGATCGAGACCCGGATGCGCCAGATCATCGCGGCGCGCGATCCGGTGCGCTTCGAGGTCTGGGACCGTGACCGGGCGCTGGAGCACTACCGGGCGACCGGCGAGAACTACAAGGTCGAGCTTGTCGAGGCGATCCCGCAGGACCAGCAGATCCGCATGTACTGGCACGGCGACTGGCAGGACCTCTGCCGGGGGCCGCATCTTGCCCATACCGGCCAGATCGCCGGCGACAATTTCAAGCTGATGTCGGTCGCCGGCGCCTATTGGCGCGGGGATTCGAACCGGCCGATGCTTCAACGGATCTACGGCGTGGCGTTCCGCACCAAGGACGAGCTGAAGGCGTATCTGCACCGTCTGGAGGAGGCGCAGAAGCGTGATCACCGGCGGCTCGGGCGCGAGATGAGCCTGTTCCACCTCCAGGAGGAGGCGCCGGGCATGGTGTTCTGGCATCCGGACGGCTGGACGGTTTACCGGGCGCTCGAGGATTACATGCGCCGGAGGCTGCGCGAGGCCGGGTACAAGGAGATCAGGACGCCGCAAGTCGTGGACCGCAAGCTCTGGGAGGCGTCCGGCCACTGGGAAGCGTACCAGGAGCACATGTTCCTCGTCGAGGTCGAGGAGGAGCACGCCAAGGAAAAGCGCGTCAACGCGCTCAAGCCGATGAACTGCCCCTGCCATGTCCAGATCTACAACCAGGGCCTGAAATCCTATCGCGATCTGCCGCTGCGGCTGGCGGAATTCGGGGCGTGTCACCGCTACGAGCCGTCGGGCTCGATGCACGGGCTGATGCGGGTGCGGGGCTTCACGCAGGACGACGCGCACATCTTCTGCACCGAGGATCAGATCGAGGCCGAATGCGCCGCGTTCATCGCGCTGCTGGCGCGGATCTATGGCGATCTCGGCTTCGCGAAGTTCGACATCAAGCTCTCGACGCGGCCGGAGAAGCGCATCGGGTCGGACGAGACCTGGGACATCGCGGAGAACGCTTTGGAGCGGGCGATCCTGTCGGTGCGTGACGATTTCGAGGTCGATCCGGGCGAGGGGGCGTTCTACGGGCCGAAGCTCGATTTCAAGCTGACCGACGCGATCGGGCGCGAATGGCAGTGCGGCACCTTCCAGGCGGATTTCCAGCTGCCCGAGCGGCTGGGCGCGGAATATGTCGGCGAGGACGGGGCCAAGCACCATCCGGTGATGCTGCACCGGGCGATCCTCGGATCATTCGAGCGGTTCCTCGGCATCCTGATCGAGGAATACGCGGGCAAGTTCCCGTTGTGGCTGGCGCCGCGCCAGGTCGTGGTCGCGCCGATCGTGTCGGACGCGGACGCCTGGGCGGTCGAGGTGACCGAGGCGCTGAAACGCGCGGGGCTGCGGGCCGAGGCGGATCTTCGCAACGAGAAGATCAACTTCAAGGTCCGTGACCATTCGATGGCGAAGGTGCCGGTGATCCTTGCGGTCGGCGGGCGCGAGGTCGCGGACGGCACGGTGTCGATGCGGCGGCTGGGCCAGAAGGAAAGCCGGACGCTGTCGCTCGAGGCGGCGCTGGAGGAGCTAAAGGCCGAGGCGCTGGCGCCGGATCAGCGCAATCGGGAAGCGTGAGTCGCCGAAAGTGCCACGCGTGGCACTTTCGGTCAAGTCTCTGAGACTATTCGGCTATCGGAATCGCGTTAACCTGCCGGAAAGGTGTGTCACGCCCCTTTCCGAGCCGGCACCCGCCGATCAGGACATGCAGCCGTCGACCGGCACCCGCGCCGTCGCGTCTTCGGTGAACCGGGCCTCGTACGTGCCCTGTCCGTTCGAGACGCGCACCGACGCGCCGGCGATCTCGGAGCCGGAGACGATGGTCTGGCGGGAACCGGCGGTGTCGTCCACGTCGATGGTGAACGAGACCGCGGTACCCATCGCGATGTCACGAAGACGGAGCGTGACCTCGGTGTCGCCGTCGCGCACCTCGGTCGCGCCGAGCAGCGCGTCACTGGAGACGGAGGCCTCAAAAGGCTGGAACACCTGTACGCCCGCGCCCGCGCCGGTCACGTCGAAGATGAGACCGGCGGCGGAGCCGGAGAGGTCGATGGTGACGTCGGCCGGACCGGTCATGCACTCGCCGAGGCCGGTCACCGTGAACCGGTCCTTGGGCGCGCCCTCGTCGAATTCGACGAGAACGTCCGCCATCGCTGTCCCGCCAAAACCCAGCGCGACCGCGATGGCGATGCTCGGGATCGTGAGTTTCATGCTTCCTCCTCCTGCGTCCGGCCGTTTGTGTTCAGGTGAGGGCAGGTCAACCGTGCCGACCTCACATCACCGCGCCGATCTGCCAGGGGACGAACTCGTTGTCGCCGAGGCCGAGGGCTTCGGATTTGGATTTCTCGCCGGAGGCGACGCGCAGGACCATGTCGAGGATCTCGCGGCCCTTGGCCTCCATCGAGACGCCTCCGGTGACGATGTCGCCGCAGTTGATGTCCATGTCGTCGGGCATCTGCGCGAAGAGGCGGTCGTTGGTGGCGATCTTGATGGTCGGCGCGGGCTTCGAGCCGAAGGCCGAGCCGCGCCCGGTGGTGAAGCACACGACCTGGCAGCCGGACGCGATCTGGCCGGTGACGGAGGCCGGATCGTAGCCGGGGCTGTCCATGAAGGCGAAGCCGGTTTTGGTCGATATCTCGCCGTATTGCAGGACGTCGGTCAACGGCGTGGTGCCGCCCTTGGCCGCGGCGCCGAGCGATTTTTCGAGGATCGTGGTCAGGCCGCCGGCCTTGTTGCCGGGCGAGGGGTTGTTGTCGAGCGAGCCGCCGTTCATCTCGGTGTAGCGCTCCCACCAGGTGATGCGCTCGATGAGCTTTTCGGCCACCTCGGCATCGGCGGCGCGGCGCAGCAGGAGCTGTTCGGCGCCGTAGATCTCAGGGGTTTCCGCGAGGATGCCGGTGCCGCCGAGGCCCACGAGAAGGTCGGTGGCGTAACCGAGCGCCGGGTTGGCGGTGATGCCGGAAAAGCCATCGGATCCGCCGCATTGCAAGGCAAGCTTCAATTCCGAGGCGGGGATCGGCTCGCGGTGGACCGCGTTCACCTCCGGCAGGAGTTCGGTGACCATCTCGATGATGCGCTCGATGGTTTTGGTGGTGCCGCCGGTCTCCTGGATGGTCAGGCCGTGGAAGCGCGGGTCGTTGGCGCCGAAATGCGCCTGCATCCGCGCGACCTGCATCACCTCGCAGCCGAGGCCGATGAAGACCGCGGCGCCGACGTTCGGATGGGTGGCGTGGCCCCAGAGCACGCGCTGGAGATTGGCGTAGCCGGGGCTGTTGGTGGCCATCGCGCAGCCGGTGCCGTGGCTGAACGCGGCGACGCCGTCGACGTTCGGGAAGGCGTCGAGCAGGCCGGACGTGTTGATCTGGTCGGCGGCGCGGCGGACCACCGTGGCCGAACAGTTCACCGTGGCGCAGAGGGCGATGTAGTTGCGCGTGCCGGCCTGGCCGTTCTTTCGGCGATAGCCCTGGAACGTCGCGGGCGGGGTTTTCGGGATCGCGGCGCGGGCGGCCTCGAGATCGACGCCGATCTCGTAGTTCTTGTCGTGGTCGCCGAATTCGCAGTTGTGGGTGTGGACCTGGGCGCCCATCGGGATCGCCTCGGTGGCGTAGCCGATGACCTGGCCGAATTTCAGCACGCTGTCGCCCTTGGCGAGGTCGGTCCGGGCGATCTTGTGGCCGGCCTGGAGCGGTTTCTCCAGCGGGACGCCGGCGCCCAGCGGCGTGGCGCCGGCGGCGGTCTTGGCGGTCAGGACGGCGACGTTGTCGCTCGGGTGGAGGATCAGGATGCCGTCAGACATGGGCGGGTTCCTTGGAAGTGAGGGCGGCGATGACGCCGCGAAGCTCGGCCAGACCGCGCAGGCGGCCGACGAGCGGATAGCCGGGATGCGATCCCCGGCCGATGTCGGGGCCGATCTCGTGGCCGTGGTCGGGGCGGAAGGGGATCTCGGCGTCGGGGCGTGAGGCGGCGCGGCGGCGCTTCTCCTCGGCCAGCAGGGTCGCGACCAGCGCCACCATGTCGGTGTCGCCGGTCAGATGCTCGGCCTCCTCGAACGAGCCGTCGGGGTCTTTCGCGACGTTGCGCAGATGCGCGAAGGCGATGCGGTCGGCGAAGCGCGCGGCGATGGCGGGCACGTCGTTGGCGGGGTTCGCGCCGAGCGAGCCGGAGCAGAGGGTGAGGCCGTTGGCGGGGCTGTCCTGTTGGCCCAGGATCCACGCGATGTCGTCGGCGTCCGAGACGATGCGCGGCAGGCCCATCAGCGGCCGGGGCGGGTCGTCGGGGTGGACGCCCATGCGGATGCCGAGGTCCTCGGCGGTGGGGATGATCTCGGCGAGGAACCGCGCGTAGCTGGCGCGAAGATCGTCGCGGGTGAAGCCGGCCCAGGAGGCGAGAACGTCGCGCATCCCCTTGATGTCGTAGCGGTCATAGGCGCCGGGGAGGCCGGCCATGATGCTGGTCAGCAGGGTGTCGCGGTCGGCTTCGGTACTCGCGTCGAACCAGGCGCGCGCGTCGGCGCGGACCTGCGGGCTCCACTCGTCCTCGGCGCCGGGGCGCTCGAGCATGTGGATGTCGAAGGCGGCCATGCGGGGCGCGGAGAAGCGCAGCGAGCGGGCGCCGCCGCGCCGGTGCGCGCCGAGATCGGTGCGGGTCCAGTCGATGACCGGCATGAAGTTGTAGCAGATCGTGGTGACGCCGCATTCGGCGAGATTGGCGAGGCTTTGCCGGTAGTTGGCGAACAGTTTTGAGAGATCGCCCTGGCCGCGTTTGATGTCCTCGTGGATCGGCAGGCTCTCGACGACGTTCCAGGCGAGGCCCAGCGACGGGTCGGCGGCGATCAGGGCTTGTCGCTCGCGGATGGCCTCGACGCTCCAGATCACGCCGTAGGGGATCTCGTGGAGCGCCGTGACGATGCCCGTGGCGCCGGTCTGGGCGACCTCGGCCAGCGAAATCGTGTCGAGCGGGCCGAACCAGCGCCAGCTTTCCTTCATGTGGCAAATCTCCCCGTGCGGGCGCGCGTGCCATGGTCGCGCAGCGCCTCGTATTGTTGTGCGAGACATTCCCGCAGAGCGGCGTCCCGCGCAAGGGGGGGCGGGAAGACCTCGGCCAGTGAGAGGAGCGCCGCGACCTTGGCGCCGGGATCGGAGGCCGTGTCGGACAGCGCCTTGAGGCGTCCGAGCATCGGATCGTCGAGCGTGACCGGGCGGCCCGTTTCGTCCGCGCCGTCGATCAGCCGGAACCAGGCGGCGATGGCGAGCGCGATCGCGTCCACGGGGCGGCCCGCGGCGCGGTTCACGGCCAGGGTGGCGAGCAGGCGCTGCGGCAGCTTCTGGCTGGTGTCGGTGGCGATCTGGGAGGTGCGGTGGCGGATGGCGGGGTTGGCGAAGCGTTCGAAGAGCGCGTCGGCATAGGCGGCGAGATCCACGCCCGGCGGCGGGGTGACGGCCGGGATGATCTCGTCGCGCCAGAGGGCGCGAACATACGCGGCGAAGGGCGGATCGGCGACCGTGTCGGCGATGGTTTCGTGCCCGGCGAGCAGGCCGAGGCAGGCGAGCGCGGTGTGGGCGCCGTTGAGGCAGCGGAGCTTCATCGCCTCGAAGGGCGCCACGTCGGCGACCAGCGTGGCGCCTGCGACCTCGAACGCGGGACGGGCGCCGTCGACGAAATCGTCCTCGATGACCCATTGCCGGAACGGCTCGTGAAACACCGGCGCGGCGTCGGCGATCCCGTGATCGCGGGCGAGGCGGGCGATGTCGTCGACCGTGGTGGCCGGAACGATGCGGTCGACCATGGTGGAGGGGAAGCGGGTCTCGGCCCCGATCCAGTCGGCCAGCGCGGGATCGGTCACGCGGGCGAGCGCCAGCGTGACGGCGCGGGTCTGCGCGCCGTTGTCGGGCAGGTTGTCGCAGGAGAGAACCGTGAACGGCCGCAGACCGAGCGCGCGCCGGCGGGCGAGCGCCGCGACGAGGAAGCCCGGGGCCGAGCGCGGGCGCGAGGGGACCGCGATGTCGTGCAGGATGTCGGGATTGGCGCGGTCGAGAGCGCCGGTGGCCGGGTCGCGGCAATAGCCCTTTTCGGTGATCGTCAGCGTGACGAGGCGGATGGCGGGATCGGCCAGCGCGCGGATCACGGCCTCGGGGTCTTCCGGCGCCACGAGAACGTCCGAGATCACGTCGATCCCGCGAGGAGTGTCTCCATCCGGGCCGCGCTCCACGGCGTGATACCGGAAGCCCTGCGGCGCGAGGGCGTCGCGGATGTCGGGCCGGCGCAGGCTGATTCCGATGACGCGCCACTCGCCGCCGCGCGCTGCCATCGCTTCGGAGACATATTGCGCGACGTGGGCGCGGAAGAACGCGCCGAGGCCCAGATGGACGATTCCGACGCCGGGCACGGAACTCAGAGGAAGTCGTCGCGCCGGGGGGTGAAGGTGTCGATCAGGACGCCCGCCTCGATGTTGCGGCAGCCGTGCTCGGCGCCCGAGGGCACGATGAACGCGTCGCCGGGACCGACCTCGAAGCTCCGGCCGTCGATCGTGAACTCGAAGCGGCCGGATTTCACGAGGCACGATTGCACGTGGGGATGGCTGTGCGGCGCGCCCGAGGCGCCTTTCCCGAAAGCGACCTCCACGACCATCATCTCGGGGCTTTCCGCCAGGATGCGGCGGGTGACGCCGCCGCCGAGATCGACGGGCGGATGGGGCTGGACCGGCGTGTCGGGCATGGGTTTTCCTCCGTGACGGCCTTCGGCGCGGCCTTGGGATCGTTGTGGCGCAAGTCAGCCCGCCAGGCAACACGGCCCGACCCCGATGACCGCGCGACCCGGCGGTGAACGACGGTGGAAACGGATTGTCGCCGGAGCGATATGGTTAACGGGCGGTTCCGCTCTTGCCCTTTGGCGTCCGCTGATAGATTGTCCGCGCGGTATGCCGGCCATAGAGTCCGGCGGCTCTTTATTTTGACTGGGAGGTCCACATGACTGACACCACCAAATCGACGGTTTCGCGCCGTTCGTTCATCCGCAAGGGCGCGATAGCCGGCGGCGTCGCGGCCACGGGCGGCCTCGCGGCCCCCGCCGTGCTCGCGCAGAGCCCGTTCGTCCTCAAGATGCAGACGTCCTGGGGCGCTTCCAACATCTGGCAGGAATTCGCCCAGGATTACGCCGACCGCGTCAACGCGATGTCCGGCGGCCGCCTGATGGTCGAAGTGCTGCCCGCCGGCGCCGTCGTCGGCGCCTTCCAGGTTCTCGACGCGGTCAATGACGGCGTCATCGACGCGGCCCATTCCGTGCCGGTCTACTGGTACGGCAAGAACAAGGCCGCATCGCTCTTCGGCACGGGGCCCGTCTTCGGCGGGTCGGCCACGACGATGCTGAGCTGGTTCTACGAGGGCGGCGGCGACGAGCTGTACCGCGAGCTGACCCAGGACATCATGAACCTGAACGTCGTGGGATATCTCGGCTTTCCGATGTTCGCGCAGCCCTTCGGCTGGTTCAAGGAGCCGGTCAACACGGTCGCCGACCTCCAGGGCCTGAAGTACCGCACCGTCGGTCTGGCCGCGGATCTGCTGCAGTCGATGGGCATGTCGGTCGCACAGCTTCCGGGTGGCGAGATCGTGCCGGCGATGGAGCGCGGCGTGATCGACGCGTTCGAGTTCAACAATCCGTCCTCGGACCGCGATTTCGGCGCGCAGGACGTGGCGAAGAACTACTATCTGTCCTCGTACCACCAGGCGTCCGAGAGCTTCGAGTTCCTGTTCAACCGCGACGTCATGGAAGATCTCGAGCCCGATCTTCAGGCGATCCTCAGATACGGTGTCGAGGCGGTCTCGACCGCGAACACCGCCAAAGCGATGCGGCGCTACTCGGCCGACCTCAAGTGGCTCCAGGAAGATGCCGGCGTGACGGTGCTCCGGTCTTCGACCGAGATCCTCGATGCGCAGATCAAGGCCTGGGATCAGCTGATCCCGGTGCTGGAGGAGGATCCGTACATGAAGAAGACCCTCGACAGCCAGCGCGCCTGGGTCGAGCAGGTCACCTACTACGAGATCATGAACGCGCCCGACTATGAGCTCGCGTACAACCACTACTTCCCGGGCAAACTGAGCCTCTGAGCTCGGCGCTTCGGCGAAACGGGCGGGCCCGCCCGCGTCATGGCGCGCGGCGGGCCCGCCCCCGCAACGGGGACGGGGATCCATGGTCGGTTACATCAGATTCGCGGACAAGCTGTCGGCGTGGTTCGGCAAGTCGTTCGGCTGGCTGATCATCCTCATGACGCTCGGCGTCAGCTACGAGGTGTTCGTCCGCTACGTGCTCAACTCTCCGACGCCCTGGTCGCTCGACGTCTCGTTCATCATGTACGGCACGATGTTCATGATGGCGGGGGCCTACACCCTGTCGCGCGGCGGCCATGTCCGCGGCGACTTCCTCTACCGCCTCTGGAAGCCACGCGTCCAGGCGGCGGTGGAGTTCGTGCTCTACATCCTCTTCTTCTTCCCGGGCATCCTCGCGCTGACCCTGACCGGCTGGAAATATTCCGCGCGGTCCTGGGGTTACGGCGAAGTCAGCGTCAACTCCCCCGCCGGCATCCCGATCTTCCAGTTCAAGTCGGTCATGGTCCTCGCGGGCGTCCTTCTCCTGATCCAGGGCCTCGCCCAGGTCTTCCGCTGCATCCTGTGCATGCGCGACGGCCGCTGGATGCCCGCGGAGGACGACGTGCAGGAGACCGAGGATCTCCTGATCAAGCAGCGCGCCGAGGAAGGCGCCTGAACACCGTGTCCGACCGCCCCGAGGGAGTGTCCCAGTGACCGATCCGCAAGTCGCCCTGCTCATGCTGGGCCTGTTCATTTTCATGGTGTTCCTCGGGTTCCCGATCGCCTTCACCCTGATGGCGATGGGGATCGGCTTCGGCTATTACGCCTATTTCGAACCGGACCGGATGTGGCGGGCCTTCAACCGGCTCGACGAGACGGCGGGGACCTGGGAGAGCTGGTCACTCTGGTTCGAAGGCCTTCTGAACAATCGAATATTCGACCTCTTCGTGAACCAGACCTATACGGTCATGTCGAACGAGGTGCTGACGGCGGTGCCGCTGTTCCTGTTCATGGGGTACATCGTCGAGCGCGCGAACATCGTGAACCGCCTGTTCACCACGCTCAACATCGCGTCCCGCAACGTGCCGGGCTCGATGGGCGTGGCCGCGCTGATCACCTGCGCGCTCTTCGCCACCGCCACCGGCATCGTCGGCGCGGTCGTGACGCTGATGGGCCTGCTCGCGCTGCCGGCCATGCTCAAGGCGCGCTACGACCAGAGCTTCGCCAGCGGCATCATCTGCGCCGGCGGCACGCTCGGCATCCTGATCCCGCCCTCGATCATGCTCATCGTCTACGCCGCGTCGTCCGGCGTCTCGATCGTGCGCCTCTACGCCGGCGCGCTTCTGCCCGGGCTGGTGCTCGTCGGACTCTACCTCACCTACATCGTCGGCCGCTCGATCCTGCAGCCGAGCGTCGCGCCGAAACCCACGCGCGAGGAGGTGCCGGACGTGCCCTTCCTCGAACTGACATGGATGCTGATCACCTCGTTCTTCCCGCTCTTCGTGCTGATCATGTCGGTGCTGGGTTCGATCCTGTTCGGTCTCGCCACTCCGACCGAGGCGGCCGCCATCGGCGCGCTCGGCGGCATGCTGCTCGCGGTGCTCTACCGCGCCATGACCTTCCAGCGCCTGCGCGAGAGCGTCTATCTGACGGTCCGCACCACGGCGATGGTCTGCTGGCTCTTCGTCGGCTCCTACACGTTCTCGGCCGTCTTCTCCTATCTCGGCGGCGAGCACATCATCTCGGAATTCGTGACCGGCCTCGACCTCACGCCGCTCCAGTTCCTGCTGCTCGCGCAGCTGATCATCTTCCTGCTCGGCTGGCCGCTCGAATGGTCGGAGATCATCATCATCTTCGTGCCGATCTTCCTGCCGCTCCTGCCGCAGTTCGGAATCGATCCGCTGTTCTTCGGCATCCTGGTCGCGCTCAATCTCCAGACGAGCTTCCTGACACCGCCCATGGCCATGTCGGCGTATTACCTAAAGGGGATAGCTCCACCCGAGGTGCAGCTGATGCAGATCTTCAAGGGGGTCATGCCGTTCCTGGCGCTGGTCTTCGTCGCGATGATCCTGATGTACAATTTCCCGCAGATCGTCTTCCACCTGCCCGAGAAATTCTATGGCGCGAACTGATCCGGGGCTTGCCGGGCTCGGCGCTCTCGATCTGCGCGACCGGATCGCTTCGGGGGCAACCAGGGCGGTCGAGGCCGTCGAGGCCTGTCTCACGCGGATCGAGGCGACCGAGCCGGACATCCAGTGCCTGGGCCTGGCTCGACGGCGCGCATGCGCTCGAGCAGGCGAAAGCGCTGGACGCCCGCAAGGGCACCGGTCGGCCGCTCGGGGCGCTGCACGGGGTTCCGGTCGGGATCAAGGACGTCATCGACACCGCCCGCATCCCCACCGAGAACGGCACGCCGATCGACGCCGGCCGCGTGCCGTCGCGCGACGCCGCCCTCGTGGCGCGGCTCAGGGCCGCCGGCGCGGTGATCATGGGCAAGACCGTCTCGACCGAGCTCGCCTATCTGCATCCCGGCAAGACCCGCAACCCGCACGATCCCGCCCGCACGCCAGGCGGCTCGTCGTCCGGCTCGGCGGCGGCGGTCGCGGCGGGCATGGTTCCGCTCGCCGTCGGCACCCAGACCGGCGGTTCGGTCATCCGCCCGGCGGCGTTCTGCGGCGTGGTCGGATTCAAGCCGACCTTCGGCGCGATCGGCCGCACGGGCGTCCTCGTGCAATCGCCGAGCCTCGACACGATCGGCGTCTTCGCACGTAGCGTGGCTGACGCGGCGTTGATCGGAGACGCGCTGGTCGGACATGATCCCGAGGACGCCGCGACCGCGCCCTCGCCGGCGGCGCGGTTGCTCGCCACCGCATCCTCGGCCCCGCCGGTCACGCCCACGCTCGCTTTCGTCCGGCCGCCGGGCTGGGACGCGGCCGACGACGAGACCAAGGCCGCGTTCGCCGAACTGGTCGGCGCGTTGGGGGATCGGTGCTTCGAAGCCGAGCTTCCGAGCGCATTCGGCGAGGCCGCCGAGATCCGCCGACGGATCAATTTCGCCGAGATGGCCAAGTTCTTCTACGGCCACGAGCGCCGGGGCCGCGACGCGATGTCCGACGCGATGCGCGCGGCGATGGACGAGGGCAAGGCGGTTCCCGCGCGCGATTATCTGGCCGCGCTGGATTGGGCTGGCGTTTACAATGCCGGTCTGGAGCCGATTTTCGAACGCTGCGACGCGATCCTGTGTCCCGCGACGCTCGGACCGGCCCCGATTGGGCTTGAAAGCACCGGCGACGCCATATTCAATGGCCTCTGGACGCTCTGCGGCACGCCGGCGGTCACGCTGCCGCTGTTCGAATTGTCCGACGGGATGCCGATGGGCGTCCAGCTGGTCGGACGGCGCGGCGACGACGCGCGGCTTTTGCGCACGGCGCGCTGGCTGATGGAGCGGGCGGAAGCCGTCCAGACGGGAGAAACGGAATGACTGATCGCGTGATGGCCGTGCTGGCTTTCCTCTTTCTGCTCGGGTTCCTCGGGATCCTCGTCTGGTTCGTGCCGCGGCTCGATCTCGGCGCGGTGGTCGCCGCGACGCTGCTTCTGGTGGCGTACGACTTCTACACCACGCTGCGGAACAAGCCGGACCAGTGAGCGGACCGGTCCGCGTCATGCGGCCCGACCTCCATCCTCAACCCGATCTCGACGGGCCGTATTCGTGGTTCCGGCTCGGATTGTGCGTCGTCGCGGGTACGATCCTGAGCATCGGGATGTGGGGCGTGATCCTGATCCTGCCGCAGGTCCAGGCCGAATTCGGCGTGGGCCGGGGCGACGCGGCGCTGTCCTACACCGCGACCATGCTGGGCTTCGCCGCCGGGAACTTCCTGCTCGGACGCTACGTCGACCGCTACGGGATCGCGGCGGTGATGGCGGCCGCGGCGCTGGCGCTCGGCGCCGGGTTCGCGCTGGCGGCGATCGCGCCGAACATATGGATCTTCGCGCTTGTCCAGGCGGTGATCGGAATCGCGACCGCCGCCGGGTTCGGTCCGCTGATCGCCGACGTGTCGCATTGGTTCCGGCGACGCCGCGGGATCGCCGTGGCGGCGGCGGCCTGCGGCAATTACGCGGCCGGCGCGGTCTGGCCGCTGGGCCTGCGCGGGATCATCGAGGATGACGGCTGGCGGGCGGCCTATCTCGTCGCGGGCATCGTCTGCGTCGCGGGCGTCCTGCCGCTCACGGTTTTCCTGCGCCGTCGGATGCCGCTCTCGGCGATGGTGGCGGGCGCGCCGGGCGGGCCGGACCGGCCGCTCGACAGCGGGCTCTCGCCCCGCGCGCTGCAATGGATTCTCGCGCTGGCCGGCATCGGCTGCTGCGTGGCCATGTCGATGCCGCAGGTCCATATCGTCGCCTATTGCGCGGATCTCGGTTACGGCGTCGCGGTCGGGGCGGAGATGCTGTCGCTGATGCTGTTCGCGGGGGTCGCGAGCCGTCTCGTCTCGGGGCTCCTCGCCGACATGATCGGCGGGGTGCGGACGCTGCTGCTGGGCTCCATCCTTCAAGGCCTCGCGCTCGCGCTCTATCTGCCCTTCACCGGCCTCACCTCGCTCTACATCGTCTCGATGATTTTCGGCCTGAGTCAGGGCGGCATCGTGCCGAGCTACGCGATCATCGTGCGCGAATACCTGCCCGCCCGCGAGGCGGGCGCGCGCATCGGCTTCGTCATCATGGCGACCATTCTCGGAATGGCGCTCGGCGGATGGATGTCGGGGTGGATCTACGATCAGACGGGATCCTATCAGATGGCGTTCGTGAACGGCATCGCCTTCAACATCCTCAACATCGCGATCATGATGTGGCTTCTGACGCGCACGCGCGGTCCGCGCGCCGTGGCGGCGTGACACGCCTTTCCACGAGGTTAACGCGGTTCTGTTTTGACAGTTTAATCAATGACATAGTCAAAACGACACGCGTGTCGTTTCGCTTTGCGCCAGGCTCTACCAGTTGGTCACGGACCCGTCGCGCCGCTTGAGATGCGGCGCCTCCCAGAACCTGAAGCTCTCGCGGGCCAGCAGTTTCTCGTCCACCTCGATCCCCAGACCGGGCGCGTCCGGAACCGGATAGACCGCGCCCTCGCGGCGCGGCTGGACCGGAAAGACGTCCTCGTCCAGCCCGCCGCCATAGAGGTCCGCCGGGTTCGCGCGGGTTTCCAGCCACGCGAAATTCGCGACGGCGGCCGAGAAATGGATCGTCGCGGCGGTGCAGACCGGCCCCAGCGGGTTATGCGGCATCATGTCGACGTAATGCGCCTCGGACCAGCCCGCGACCTTCATCGCCTCGGTCAGGCCCCCGACATTGCAGATGTCGATGCGGTTGAACTGGTGGATGTCGCGCTCGATGAAGGGCAGGAACTGCCATTTCGAGGCGAACTCCTCGCCGATCGCGAAGGGCACGTCGGTCATCCGGCGCAGCGATTCGTAGGCCTCCGGCGTCTCGTCGCGGATCGGCTCCTCGAGGAAATCGAGCGTCCCGCGCGGCATCTTCTGGCAGAAGCTCGCCGCCTCCGCGACCGACAGCCGGTGATGCCAGTCGACGCCGAGCACGACCGTCGACCCCAGCGCCGCGCGCGCCTCGACCAGCGCGGCGGCGAATTTCGCGACGTGTTCGCGCGGTTCGAAGATTTCGACGTCGGAGAAGTCGGGGAAGAACCGGATGCAGGTCCAACCCGCCTTCATCAGCTTGCGCGCGTCCTCGATCATCCCCGCCGCGTCGGTGGCATGGCTGGACGCGAAGGTGCAGACATGATCCCGCTGCTTGCCGCCCGAGCAGTTCATGCACCGGGACGCCGAGCGCCTTGCCCTTGATGTCGTGCAGCGCGATGTCGATGGCCGAGATCGCCGCCTGAAGCACGCGCCCGCCCTCGAAATACTGGCTGCGGTACATCTCCTGCCAGAGCGCGCCGATCCGGAACGGATCGCGGCCGCGCAGGAATTCGGCGTAGTGCTCGAGGGCCCCGACGACCGCCTTTTCGCGGCCCGAGAGCCCGCTCTCGCCCCAACCGAAGACGCCCTCGTCGGTCTCGACCTTGACGATCAGCTGGTTGCGGTGGCCGATCCACACCGGGAAAGGTTTGATCGCGGTGATCTTCACGGGCTCACCAGCTCCAGAGCGTACCGTCCTCGGCGCGCGCGACGGGCAGATACGCCTGCTCGTAGGGGTATTTCGCGGCGACCTTCTCGTCGATGTCGGCGCCGTGACCGGGCGCCTCGCCGGTCAGAAGATATCCGCCCTCCTGGCTCCAGGAATGCGGGAACATCTCGTGCGTCGCCTCGGTGTAGCCCGAATATTCCTGGATGCCGAAATTCGGCACCCAGCGGTCGACATGGACGTTGGCGGCCATCGCGACGGGCGAGACGTCCATCGGGCCGTGGCAGGCCGAGCGGACGTGATAGATCGACGCGAAATCGAAGATCCGGCGCAGCCCGGTGACGCCGCCGGCATGGACCGAGGTGACGCGGATGTAGTCGATGAGCTGTTCGGAGATCAGCTGCTGGCAGTCCCAGATCGTGTTGAAGATCTCGCCGACCGCGAGCGGGGTGGTGGTGTGCTGGCGGATCAGGCGGAAGCCGTCCTGGAGCTCGGCCTGGACGGCGTCTTCCAGCCAGAACAGACGGAAGGGCTCCAGGTCCTTGCCGAGGCGGGCGGCCTCGATTGGTGTCAGGCGGTGATGGACATCGTGGAGCAGGTGGACATCCCAGCCGACGGCGTCGCGGAGCCGCTCGAAGAGCTTGGGGATCAGGGGCATGTATTTGTGGGTCGCCCAGACCTCCTCGATCGGAGCGGCCTGCACCATGCCGCCCATGCCCTGATTGGCGCCCTTGCCGGTGCCGTAGATTGGCGGCAGGCCGGGGATGGAGACCTGGGCGCGGATCGCCTGGAGTCCGGTCTCGCGCTTGGCGAGCACGCCCTCGACGACCTCCTCGATGTCGAGGCCGCCGACATGCTGGTAGATCATCACCCTGTCGCGCGAGGCGCCGCCGAGGAGCTGGTAGAGCGGCATGTTCGCCGCCTTGGCCTTGATGTCCCAGAGCGCCATGTCGATGCCGGAGATCGCGGCCATGGTGATCGGACCGCGCCGCCAATAGGCGCCCTTGTAAAGGTATTGCCAGATGTCCTCGATCTTGGACGGGTCCTTGCCGATCAGGATCGGGACGACGTGGTCCTCGAGATAGGCGACGACGGCCTTCTCGCGGCCGTTCACCGTGGCGTCGCCCACGCCGTACAGACCCTCGTCGGTGATGATCTTGACTGTGACGAAGTTGCGCCCCGGGGAGGCGACGATGATCTTTATCTCGCGGATTTTCATGATGTTCTCGGATGCGGAGGATGGGTCCAGCCGAGGATGCGCCCGGCTTTGGAGGAGTTGAAGAAGGAGTTGTAGCCGCTCAGGTCGCCCTTGATCGGGATGTCCGGATGAAGTCGGTCGTGGAGCTCCATGCTTGGGATGTCGATAGTGGTGTCGGGGGCGGCGATGTAGAAGACCTCGTGGCCGGTGAAATCGGCCGTGAGGCTCAGGAGGCAGGCTTCGGCGGCGGGGCCGACGAGCGTGTAGGCCCAGAAATGCCTCGCGGTGTTCTCTTCGGAGGCGTTGTAGACCTTGGCCGCCTGGGCGCGTTCCGGCACGACGTAGTGGAAACGCATGCTGGCGATGACGAGGTCCTCGTAGCGGCGCACGAAGGTGTCGGCCTGCGCCTCGCAGATCCATTTCGAGAGGCTGTAGGGCTCCTCGGAATAGTTCGGATGCTCCTCGTCGATGGGGAGATAGTCGCAGCGCGGATCGCGGCTGAAGGCGAGGCCGATGGCGTTGACGCTGGAGGCCTGGCAGATCCGTCGGACGCCGTTCTCGATGGCGGCGCGCATGGCGTTGTAGCTGCCGACGACGTTGTTGTTGTGGACGACGTGGTCCTCGTAGCCGATGGGGGCGGGGATCGCGGCCATGTGGACGAGCGCGTCGCAGCCTTTCATGGCGGCGACGAGGCCCTCGTAGTCGTCCGTGTCGGCGCGGATGAAGGTCAGGTTGCCGGTCGGGGGCTCGGCGGGGTCGAGGCGGTCGATGCCGACGACCTCGTGGCCGGCGGCGAGGGCCTGGGTGGTGATCTCGCGGCCGATGCGGCCGGTGCTACCGGTGACGGCGATTTTCATGCGGCTTCTCCGTAGACGGCCTCGCGCAGACCGCGGATGTAACCGATGGCGTAGAGCCGACCGAAGGCGGAATAGCCGGCGTTGTCGTTGCTGTCGCCCTCGACGGTGGGGACGTGGTCGGGGCGGAGCACGCCGTCGAATCCGATGTCGCGGTAGGCCTTCATGCAGGCCAGCATGTCGGTCTTGCCGGCGTCGTGCCAGGTTTCCTCGAACTTCTCGGGCGTGCCGCGCACGTCGCGGAAATGGACGAAGGAGATGTGGTCGCCGAAGCTCCGGATCGCGGTGGGGAGATCGTTCGTCATCAGGGTGAAATTGCCCTGGCAGAGCGTGATGGTGTTCATCGGGCTCGGCCGCATCTCGACGAGACGGCGGTAATTGTCGAGCGATCGCATGATGCGGCCCACGCCGCGGATGGGGGAGAGGGGAGGGTCGTCGGGATGCATGGAGAGCTTGACGCCGGCCTTTTCGGCGACGGGCAGGACGCGGTCGAGGAAGTAGCCGAGGTTGGTCCAGAGATCGTCCTCGGTGACGGGGCCGGCCTTGACCTCGCCGGGGGGCAGGTCGCGGCGGTCGAAAGAGGTCACGACCGATCCGCCGCGCGAGGGTGTGTCGAGCGTGGTGCGGAGCCAGTTGAAATCGGCCATCCATTCGTAGCACCAGACGGGGATCCCGAGCTTGCCGAGGTTCTCGATGAGCTGGCAGGTCGCGTCGATCTCGGCGTCTCGGCCGGGCAGGCCGCGCTTGGCGAGGTTGAGGGGCGGGCGGGCCTCGATGACTTCGATCGTGAAGCCGTGCTCCTCGTAGGTGTCCTTCATGCGGGTGAGGGGGGCGAGATCGGTGAGGTTCTCGCCCGGGCGGAGCGTGTCGAAGGGAAGGCCGCCGACGGCGAGGTTGACGCCCGCCTGTTGCGCGAGCTTCCAGAGAGGCGACGGCGTCGGGGGGATGAATTCGGCGATCTGGAGCATTGGTCGGGGACCTCTCGGGAGACGGCTTTCGGACGGATCACGACTCGTCCAACATAGGACACGACTTAAGCGTCTGATAATGAAGCCGTAAAGTGTTAACGACGCGATTGCGGGCCTTTCGCGCTTTCGGTGTCAGGCGGGCAGGAGTTCCGAGAGCTGTTCCGGTTCGACGACCGGTCTGCCCTCGTAGAGGTGGCAGGCGGCGGCCTGGTGCGGTTCGATCTGGAGAAGCGAGGGAACGGCGGCGCATTTGTCCATCGCGCGCAGGCAGCGGGAGCGGAACACGCAGCCGCCGGCGCCGGTATCGGCTTCGCGGACCTTGATGCGCTCGGTACCCCAGCGCTGGTCGAGATTGGGCCAGGGGATCGAGTTGACGAGCAGGCGCGTGTACGGGTGCTGTGGTGATTTGATGACTTGGTCGACGTCGCCCGCCTCCATCACCGATCCGCGATAAAGCACCACGATGGATTTCGCGATGTGATAGGCGGTGGTCAGGTCGTGGGTGATGTAGATGATCGAGACGCCGTGGTCGCGCTGGAGATTGCGGAAGGTCTCGAGGATGCTGGCGCGCAGGGAAGCGTCGACCATCGAGACGGGTTCGTCGGCGATCAGCAGGCGCGGTTTGAGCAGGAGGGCGCGGGCGACGTTGATGCGCTGGCGCTGACCGCCGGAAAGCTGGTGGGGGAAGCGGCCAAGGACGTCCTCGGGGCGCAGGCCGACGGCGGTCAGCGCCTCGTCCATGCGGTCGCGCGCCTCCTTGCGCGATTTGGCGAGTTTGAACTGGCTGATCGGGACGGTCAGCAGATGGTCGACGGTGTAGAACGGGTTGAAGACCGCGAACGGATCCTGGAACACCGCCTGGACCTCGCGGCGGAACGCGAGGCGGTCGGCGCCACGCAGCGTGGTGATGTCCTGGCCGCGATAGATGATCTGGCCGGTCGTGGGCTCGGTAAAGCCCAGAAGCAGCATGGCGAGCGTGGTCTTCCCGCTGCCGCTCTCGCCCGCGACCGTGAGGATGGTGGGCTCGGCCTCGTCGAGGGTCAACGAGACGCCCTTGAGCGCGACGGTGGATTTGGCGCTGAGCAGGCCGCTCGAATAGGTCTTGGAGACGTCGCGGAGTTCGAGAAGGGCGGTCACGTCGGCACCTCCGGGTCGAAGAGGTGGCAGGTGGCGAGGCGGCCGGTGTCGAGCATGCGGGCGCGAGGGCGTTTCTCGGCGCAGACCGGACGCGCCTCTGTGCAGCGGGGGTGGAAGGCGCATCCCGAGGGCAGGCGCAGGAGCGAGGGCGCGAGGCCGGGGATGCCCTGGAACACGCCCTTGTTGTCGAGATTGGGCAGGCTGTTGATCAGGGCGCGGGCGTAGGGATGGTTGGGGTCGGTGAACATCTCGCGCACGGTCGAGACCTCGACAAGCCGGCCGGAATACATCACCGCGACGCGGTCGACGAATTGGGCCATCAGACCCATGTCGTGGCCGATGAGGATGACGGCGGCGTTGATCTCGTCCTTGACGCGGTCGATGGTCTCCATGACCTGGCGCTGGGTGACCACGTCGAGCGCGCTGGTCGGCTCGTCGGCGATGATGACCTTGGGCTCCAACAGGACGCCGATGGCGATGCAGACGCGCTGCTGCATGCCGCCGGAAAGCTCGTGCGGGTGCATCCGGAACACGGACGGGTCGAGATCGACCGAGCGGAGCGCGTGGGCGCAGCGGTCGGCCATGGCGGAGCGGGATTCGCGGGGCAGGTGGCTTTTCACCGCGTCGACCATCTGCGCGCCGATGCGCATGACGGGGTTGAGAGAGTTCATCGCGCCCTGCGGGATGTAGGCGATGCGGCTGAGGCGCGACTGGCGCATCTCCTCGTCGGTCAGGGACATCAGGTCGACGTCGCCGACGATCACCTTGCCGCCCTCGATGCGGCCGGGCGGTTTGATCATGCGCATCATCGCGAGCGCGAGGGTGGATTTGCCGGAACCGCTCTCGCCGACCATGCCGAGTTTCTCGCCGGCGCGCAGCGTGAAGCTGACGTCGTCGAGGGCTTTGGCGCGGCCGGCGTCGGTGTAATAGGTGACTTCGAGATTCTCGACGTTGAGGACGGGCGTCTCGGCGAAGACGGTCGCCGCCGGTTCCGCGATGTCGGTCATGGCCATCCGCGTCACTCCGCTTTCCGGACGCGCGGATTCGCCAGTTCGTCGAGGCCCATGTTGATGAGCGCCAGCGAGCCGAGGATCAGGATCATCGCGATCGCCGGCTCCATCGGCCACCACCACCAGCCGTTGAAGAACGCGCCCTGGGATTGCGCGGCCCAGATGATGTTGCCGAGCAGCGGCTCGCGCAGGGGGCCGAGGCCGAGCACGGCGAGGTAGAAGGACGCGAAGACGGCGGTGAAGACCTGGATCACGAAGGCCGCGGCGATGAAGGGCAGGAGGTTGGGCATGATCTCCTTGAAGATGATGCCGAAGCTGCTGACGCCGGAGAGTTTTGCGACCGAGACGAACTGGCGCTCCTTCATGGTCAGGACCTGGGAACGGACCACGAGCGTGGTCCCCATCCAGCCGAGCATGATGATCACGAGGGCCATGACGTAGATGGTGACGTCGCGTTTGTCGAGCGAGCCCACGACCACGACCTGGATCAGCAGGACCGGGATCGGGGTGAGGATCTGGCAGACGCTCTTGATGATGAAATCGATCCAGCCGCCGAAATAGGCGGAGGTGAAGCCGAGGATCACGCCGATCGTCGTGCCGACGCCGCCGGCGATGAGGCCGATCAGCGCGGTCTGCCACATGCCGACCACCATCGCCGCATAGAGGTTGCGGCCGAAGAAGTCGGTGCCGAGCGGGTAGCGCCAGGACGGAGGCTGTTTGGTGGCGGCGGAGAGTGGGTAGGCGTCTTTGGCGTCGACGAAGAAGAATCCGGTGACGGTGAAGAGGATCAGCAGCGCCATGATGATGAGGCCCGCCGCGAGGCTGCGGTTGCGGCGGATGTAGCGCAGGGCGCGGCGGCCGCGACCCATGGGTTTCGGCGGGGCGGGCATGGCGCCGGCGGTCATGTCGGTCATCGGCGTCGCTCCCTATTTGTTTTTGATGCGCGGATCGAGGAGCGGATAGAGGAACTCCATCATCACCATGAGGAAGGCCACAGCCGCCGTGATGAAGAGCACCACGCCGTAGATCACCGGGAAATCGTTGGCGCGGATCGCGGCCTCGAGCGTGCTGCCGAGACCGGGCAGCGAGAAGATGCTCTCTACGATGATCGCGGAGGTCACGACGGTACCGAGCGCGAGGGCCAGGCCGGTGGTCTGGGGCAGGAGCGTGTTGCGGACGTAGTAGTCGCGGAAAATGCGTCCGCCCGTCAGGCCCTTGTGCTCGGCGAAGGTGACGTAATCCTCGCCTTGGATGGTGACGCCCATGCCGCGCATCGAGAGCACCCAGCCGCCGACCGAGCCGAGCACGAGCGCGAGCGCCGGCAGAAGCTGGTGGCGCAGCATGTCCATCGCGAAGGTCCAGGACCAGTCCGGCACGACGCCGATCGAATATGCGCCGCCGAGCGGCAGAAGCTTTAGGCGGAAGGCCACGAAGAAGATCAGGAAGACCGCCATGAGGACCGGAGGCACGCCGGCCAGCAGGACGAAGGGCGTGGCGAACCTACGAAGCCAGAGCGGGGCGCGGGGCCAGGCGGAGAGCGCGCCGAGCAGGTTGCCGATGAAGAAACTGATGATGGTCGTCACGAGCAGCAGGCCGAGCGTCCAGGGGATCGCCTGGGCGATCAGGTCGAGCACGGTCGCGGGGTATCTGTTGAGCGAATAGCCGAAATCGAAGCGGGCGATGTTGGCGAGATAGTTCGTGTATTGCTCGAAGAGCGGCAGATCGAGGCCGAACTGCTTGTTGTAGGATTCGATGATCTTTTCCATGTCCTCGGGCGCGAAACCTCCGGTGCGCGCGAGCTCGGCGAAGCGTTCGCGAACGGGGCTTCGGTCGGACATCCGAGGGATGAAGAACACGATCGTGGAGGCCGACCAGAGGACCAGCAGGAAAAAAAGAATGCGGCGGACGATCAGCCAGAGGATCACCTCGGAGGCTCCTTCTCAGCGTGGGAGGTGGACGTGTCTCACGCCCGGACGACAGCCGGGCGTGAGACGTGCCGTCAGTTGGCCTTCTGGAGGCTTACGATCACCGGCAGGCCGGTATGGGCCCAGAACGCGCCGTTGGTGCCCATCGCGGGGTTGGCGGCGGTCGGCCAGTTGGTCCAGTTGGTCTGGTTGTAGGCGATCCGGTGGAGCCACTGGATGATCGGGATGTCGATCTGGTCGCGCCAGTAGATCTCGAGCGCCTTGGCGGCGTTCTCGTGGAACTTCGGATCGTCCGACGCAAGCGGCGCGATCTCGTCGAGAAGCGCATCGTATTCCGGGTTCGAGTAGCGCGAAAAGCGGTTGCTGCCTGCCGGATTTCCAATCGAACTCGGCGAACCTTCCGTGGAACAATTCGAGCGCCGCGTAAGGGTCTTTCAGGCTGGCACCGTGGCCGAACATGTAAAGGCCCGGCGCGCCGTCCACCATGTTCTGGTACGAGTCCGTTCCGAAGTTGATCGCGGCGTCGAAGCCGGCGTTGAGCAACATTTCGACCAGGATCGGGACGATGTCGCTGTGAATGCCCTCGAAGGCGTGGATCGTCATGTTGGCGGTCTCGCCGTCCTTTTCCCACAGGTCGTCGCCGTTGCGGGTGAAGCCCGCCTCCTCCATCAGCGCCGCGCTCTCGTCGGGATCGTATTTGCGGGGCTGGTATTTCTCTTCCAGCGCCTTCACCTCGGGCGAGTCAACGAAGGCCTGGAGACCCGGATAGAGCGGGAAGGGGTAGATCGTCGCGATCGGCGCGCCTTCGTAGAGGATCTCGTCGATCAGGTCGCGGTTGATCGCCCGGCTGACGGCGCGGCGGACGAGCGGATCGTCATACGGCGCGAGCTGGGTGTTGACCCAGAGCGAGTTCGGCCACCAGTCGAGATAGCCGTAGGGCGACTCGTCGCCGGTATGGGTGGTGGTCTTGTCGTTCTGCGCCAGGATGTTGGCGATGACGGAGCTGCGCATGTCGAGCGCGCTGTCCATCTCGTTGTTCACGATGCGCTGCGCGACGACGTCCATGTTCTGACCCACGCGGCCGCCGAGATTGACCAAGACGACGCGTTTGACCTGGGGCAGGGGAGCCACGCCGGCCTCGGCGCCCCACCAGTCCTCGCGCAGGTCGAGGATCTTCTGGTTGGCGTTCCAGGCGACGAGGTCGTAGGGGCCGGAATGCGGCATCTCGGTTCCGCCGGCATACTCGGTGACGTCGTCCACCCCGTCGAATGCGTGGGCGGGTACGATCGGGATGCCCGTGTCGAACTTCTCGGTCAGGACCTCGAATTTGAAGCGCGGCGCGGGGATCTTGAACTGCACGTTTACGGTGTGGTCGTCGACAGCCGTCGACCGATTCCATGAACTGCTGGAACGCGGCGTGATAGGGCAGCCGGTTGTTGTCGTACTGGTTCTGGAAGGTGAAGACCACATCCTTGGAGGTGACGGGCACGCCGTCGCTCCATCGGGCGGCGGGGTTGAGTTTGATCTGGAGCGAAGTGAAGTCGTCGGAGGTGTATTCCATGCTCTCGGCGAGCCACGGGATCTCCTCGTCGGCGAAGATGCCGAAAAACATCAGAGGTTCCCACAGGAGGTTGCCTCCGTCCTGGTGGGTGTAGCCGGGCACGGACCATGGGTTGACGACCCCGATCGGCGAGACGAACGACCAGCCGAGAACGAGGCTGTCCTCGCGCGCGACTTCGGTCAGGCCGCCGGCCGGGGAGATCTCCTGCGCCGCCGTGGCGTCTTGGGCGAACGCGCCGCCCGGCATGCCGCCGGCGATCAGCGCGCCGGCCGCGACGGCCGATTTCAGGAGCTTTCTGCGGTCGATCCCGTGCATGTCGCGGAATCCGAGCGTGTCTTTGGTCATGTTTCTCTCCCAGAGTTTTTCCGGCCGCTTTGCGCGGTCACGTTTTGGTTTGGCCGGAGGTCCGGCTGGCATCGCCCCGCATTTTTCAGGAAATCCGCTTGTCCGGAAAGTGGGAGCCGATGGGACGAGGCCCGTCGCGCATACCGTCCGTCAAGTCCTGCGGACGAGTCGCCCGCCCCCGTTATTTGCGTTGGTTTTCAAAGCACCATGCGGGGGGTGTTCTGTCAACGGATTTGTCGCCGTCCGGCGCCCCGATGGCCGGCGTTGTTGACCGGCGCGCCGTGGGGCCGGATAACGGCGGCCAAAGAAGCGGTCGGAAGGCGACGGACATGGCGCGGAAAACACGCTGGGGAATTCTGGCGACGGGCGGGATCGCGCGGCTGTTCGCCCGTGATCTGATCGATCACGGGCATGCGGTCGGGGCGGTCGCGTCGCGGGACGCGGCCAAGGCGCGCGCGTTCGCCGAGGAGTTCGGCATCGCGCGGTCGCATGGCAGCTACGAGGCGCTGGCGGCCGATCCGGAGATCGACGCGATCTATGTCGCGACGCCGCATCCGATGCATGCGGCCAACGCGAAGCTGGCGCTGAACGCCGGCAAACACGTTCTGGTCGAGAAGGCGTTCACGTTGAATGCGGCCGAGGCGCGCGAGGTGGTGGACCTCGCCGAGGCGAAGGGGCTGGTCGTGCTGGAGGCGATGTGGACGCGGTTTCTGCCGCACATGGTCCGCATCCGCGAGATCCTGGCGTCGGGCGCGCTCGGGGAGATCCGGTCGATGTCGGCGGATCACACGCAGGCGCTGCCGTCCGATCCCGAGCATCGGCTGAACGCGATGGCGCTGGGCGGCGGGTCGCTGCTCGATCTGGGGATCTATCCGATCTCGTTCATCCACGACGTTCTGGGCGCGCCGGAGCTGCGCCATGCGGAGGCGACGTTCGGGCCGACGGGCGCGGACCGGCAGATCGTGGCGGTGTTCACCCATGCGGGCGGCGCGGTGTCGACGGCGCTGATGGCGCTCGACACGGCGGGGCCCAACCGGGCGCAGATCCTCGGGACCGAGGCGCGGATCGAGATCGACGGCGTCTGGTACACGCCGACCTCGTTCCGGGTGGTGAACCGGAACAAGGAGGTCGTCGAGGAATACGTCTCGGACGTGACCGGGCGGGGGATGCAGTACCAGGCGGCGGAACTGGAGCGGCTCGTCGCGGCGGGGCGGACGGCGGGGGAGATTCTGCCGCCCGAGGAAAGTGTCGCGATCATGGGCACGCTGGATGCGATCCGGGAGCGGATCGGGCTTCGGTATCCGATGGAGACGGGCGGGGCGTGAGGCCCCGCCGCGCTTCGGCGGTCAATCGAAGAAGTCGGCATCCTCGGGTTTGAGGTAAGGCGTGGTCTTTTCGATGTTCAGCTCAACGCCCATGCCCGGGCGGTCGGGCACATCGATGAAGCCGTCCTTGACGATCGGGTCGGGCAGGCCGTCGACGATGTCGAACCACCAGTCGGGCTTGCCGGTGGGCAGCTCGAAGGCGATGTAGTTCTGAGGCAGCGTGGCGCAGACCTGGACCAGCGCCGCGAGGCCGAGCAGGCCGTTGCCGGTGCCGTGCGGCGCCATCAGGATGCCGTGAAGATCGGCGTATTCGGCGATCCATTTCAGCTCGGCGATGCCGCCGACATCGGCCGGATCGGGTCCGACTACGTTGATTGCATGGCCCTCGATCAGCGCCTTGAAGTTCTGGCGCAGGTAGATCTGCTCGCCGGTGTGGATCGGCGTGGTCGTGGCGTGCGTGATCTCGCGGTAGACGTCGGCGTTGACGAACGGTGTGTAGTCGCCGGTGATCATGTCCTCGAGCCACATGAGGTTGAACTTCTCCACGGCCTTGGCGAATTTGAACGCGTCGGGCGCGGTGAAGCCGGGGCCGCAGTCGAGCGCGAGGCCCACCTTGTCGCCGAGCACGTCCTTGGCGGCGGCGACGCAGGCGATCAGGTGGTTCATGCCGCGTTCGGTGATCGGCCCGGAGGTGGTGAAGCCGTGATAGGGCGTGGCGGCGGTGGGTTCGCCCATGTGGAAGCCGGGAAAGTCGTCCTTCATCTTGCTGTGGAACGCGACGCCCATCTTCACGAAGGAGAAGCCGTGCGGCAGGTCCATCATGCGCTGCGCCTCCGCGGCGTAGTCCTCCGGGTTCGTCCCGGGCATCGTCTCGCGGATGGCGCCGTTGTAGACGCGGACCCTGTCGCGGACCTTTCCGCCGAGAAGTTTGTAGACGGGAACGCCGGCGGCCTTGCCGGCGATGTCCCAGAGCGCGTGTTCGATGGCGCTGATCGCGGCGCCCCAGGGTTTGAAAGCGCCGCGTTTGCGGATGCGCTGCATGACGCGCTCCACGTCGGTGGGATCGCAGCCGAGCACGCCTTCGCGGAAGTGGAGCACGAAGGGTTTCAGGTAAGGCTTGAAGCTCTCTACGGAGCCGTAGCCGGAGATGCCTTCGTCGGTGACGATGCGCACGATCGGGTTGTTGCCGATGACGGCGCATCTGAGATCGGTGATCCTCATTTCTGCGCGTCTTTCGCCGCCTGCCACGCCTCGTATTCGGGGCGCTTTTCATCAGAGAGCGGATAGTAGAGGCGAAGATCGCCGCCCGCCTCGAGGCGTTCGCGCGAAAAATCCTCCCAGCCGTGTTTGACGTGGGCGTGTTCGATCACGTCCGCCGCGAGGCCGACGGGGACGATGACCGCGCCGTCATCGTCCGCCACGATGATGTCGCCGGGCATGACGAGGCAGCCGCCGCAGGCGATCGGCTCGTTGACCGCGAAGGGCATCAGCGCGACCTGCGTGTGGAAGTTTGGCGTGACGCCGCGGATCCAGCAGGGCACGTTCAGGCCCTTGATGTTCGGCCAGTCGCGCAGGCAGCCGTCGATGACGACGCCCGCGCCGCCACGGCCTTTGAAGTAGGTCATCATCATCTCGCCGAAGACGCCCGAGCGCATGTCGGCGCGGGCGTCCACCACGACGACGTCGCCGGGCTGGGTGTGGTAGAGAACGTGGCGGTGAAGCTGGAGCTCGGGTTCGAGATATTCCTGGTTCTTGTAGAGATCGGCGCGGATCGGCATGAACTGGAGCGTCAGCGCGGGGCCGGCGATGCAGGTGCCGGGGGAATGCGTGACCGGGCCGGCCATGTGCGAGTTGGCGATGCCCGCGAGGTGGAAGAGCGTGCTGGACGCCGTGGCCGATCCCATCTTTCGGAGGCCGTCGACGAGGTGCTGCGGCGGTCGCTTGATGTCCTGGGTCTGGGGTACTTTGCCGGGCTCGATCATTGGGGGGTCTCCGAGAGGGGTTGGTCGCGGGTCTGTTCCGGCAGCAGCCGCTGTTTCGTGCGGGCGTCGAAGAGGTGCAGGCGGGACTGGTCGAAGGAGATCCAGACGGTTTCGTCAGGCTTGATGCGCGTCTGGGGATCGGCGCTGACCACGACGATGGATTTGCCGAGGTAGACGTGGGCGTAGGTGAGATCGCCGGTGGGCTCGACGGTGTAGACGCGGCCCTGCACGCGGCCCTCGCCCGGCTCGTGATGGAGGGTCATGGTGGAGTGGCGCGCGCCGAGCACGATGTCGGGGCCGGTGGCCTGGGCGGCGCGGCGGCTGTTGACGGGGTCGAGCGGCAGGGACCAGCCTTCGGATTCCACGACGAAGGCGTCGGCGTCGCGGTTGAGGCGGGCCTCGACGAGGTTCATCGCGGGGCTGCCGACGAAGCCCGCGACGAAGAGGTTCGCCGGGCTCCTCGAAGACGCGCTCGGGCGTGTCGAACTGCTGGAGGACGCCGCCTTCCATCACGGCGATCCGGTCGGCCATGGTCATGGCCTCGAGCTGGTCGTGGGTGACGTAGATGACGGTGGCGTTCAGGTCCTGGTGGAAGCGTTTGAGCTCGGCGCGCATCTGGACGCGGAGCTTGGCGTCGAGGTTGGAGAGCGGCTCGTCCATCAGGAAGACCTGCGGGTCGCGCACGAGGGCGCGTCCCAGGGCGACGCGCTGCTGCTGGCCGCCGGAGAGCTCGCGCGGGCGGCGGTCGAGCAGGTGGGTGATGTCGAGCAGGGATGCGGCGGCCTTGACCTTCTCGTCGATCTCGCGGCGCGGCAATTTGCGCATCTTGAGCGGGAAGCCGAGGTTCTGGCGGACCGTCTTGTTCGGGTAGAGCGCGTAGTTCTGGAAAACCATCGCGATGTCGCGGTCCTTGGGATCGAGATCGTCGACCTTGCGGTCGCCGATGCGGATCTCGCCCGAGGTCGTGTCGAGCAGGCCCGCGATCAGGTTGAGCGTGGTGGTCTTGCCGCAGCCCGACGGGCCGACGAGGGCGACGAATTCGCCGTCCTTGACCGTGAAGGAGACGCTCTTGACCGCGAGGAACGAGCCGTAATCCTTGACGACTTCGCGAAGTTCGACCTGCGCCATCTTATGCGCCCGGATCGGAATGGGTGGTTTTCACGGGATCGGGGCCTCCATTGGCTGGCGCGCGGGTTACGCCTTGACCGCGCCTTCGGTGAGCGCGCGGACGAAGTATTTCTGAAGAACGAGGAACATGACCACGACGGGCACGCTCATGATGAAGGACGCCGCCATCAGGCCGGGCCAGTTGGTGGAGTACTCCGCGAAGAATCGCTGGAGGCCGACCGGCAGGGTCAGCTTCTCGTCGCTGTTGAGGAAGGTCAGCGCGTAGACGTACTCGTTCCAGGCGGTGATGAACGAGAAGATCGCGGTGGCGATGATGCCCGGCGTCGAGAGCGGCATGACGATCATCCAGAAGGCCTGGAAGCGCGTGCAGCCGTCGATGCGGGCGGCCTGCTCCAGTTCGACGGGGATGTTGTCGTAGAAGCCTTTGAGAAGCCAGATCGAGAGCGGAAGACCGAACGTGAGATAGGTGATGACGAGCGAGGCGTGGGTGTTCACCAAGCCCATCCAGCGCATCATGATGAAGAGCGGCATGAGGAACACGACCGCGGGGAACATGTTGCGGAAGAGGACCGAGAAGAAGAGAGCGTTGCGCCCCGGAAACCGGAAACGAGAGAAGGCGTAGGCGGCCGGAACCGCGACGCCGACGCCGAAAATCGTCGTGAGGGTCGAGACGTAGATCGAGTTCCACATGTAGCGGAGGAACTGCGCCGCCGATCTCGCTCGTGGGCGAGAGCAGCCGCGTAGTATTGCTCGAGCGTCGGGTTCGAGGGAATGAACTCGGGCGGGTACTGGATCGCGGCGAACTGCGTCTTGACCGAGGTTATGAGCATCCAGAGCATCGGCAGGACGGCGTAGAGGAGCAGCAGGACCAGGAAGATCCAGCCCGTGACGCTCCATCCGCCGATGCGCTTTGCCGCGCATCAGGGACGCCTCCGGTCGTCGCCGGCGGTGAGCGCCTTCACGTAGAAATAGCCGATGACCACCATCACCACGAACAGGATCACCGAATAGGCGCTGGCTATGCCGAAGCGGATGCGCCCGAACGCGATCTGGTAGATCTGGGTGATCCAGATGTCGCTGGCGCCGGCCGGACCGCCGCCGGTCATGATCCACGGGATCGTGAAGTGGTTGAGGTTGGCCACGAAGAGCAGCAGCACGGTGATGATGAGAACGCCCTTCAGATGCGGCAGGGTGACGTGCAGGAACTGGTTGAACTCGCTTGCCCCGTCGACACGCGCGGCGCGGAGCAGCTGCTCCGGCACGGTCTGGAGGCCCGCCAGGATCATGATCATCGCGAAGGGAAATTCCTTCCAGACGTTGACGACGATCAGCGCGGGCAGCACCCGGTCGACATTGTCCAGAAGGTTCAGCTTGTCGTCGATCAGACCCATGCGAAAGAGGATCGAGCCGAGCACGCCGAAATCGCTGTGGTAGATCCAGCGCCAGACGTAAGAGGCGGCGACGGCGCTGATGACGTACGGCACAAGCAGGATTCCCCGCAGGATTCCGCGGCCGATGAACTCGCGGTTGAGAACGAGCGCCGCTCCGAAGCCCAGAACGATCGCGAAGAAGGTCGACCAGACGGTCCAGACCAGCGTGTTCATTGTGACCTGGTGGAAGCTGCTCGACGTCAGAAGGCGGACGTAATTCTCCCAGCCGACGAAAATCTTGTCGGCCATCGCGAGGCTTGGCGGGGTTTTGTAGAATGAGAGAACGACGGTGTAGTAGATCGGATAGGCGATCACGAGCAGCATCACGATCAGCGCGGGCGCGATGTACATGTAGTCCCAGCGCGTCTCCCAGATCCGGGCGACGGGCCCAGGCCGGCTCGAAGCCGACTGGCGCGCGGAGTCGGGCTCCTGACCGTTCGTGACGGTGCTCTTCACTTCGATTTCTCCGATGGGAGGCTGCCCGGCCGCGAAACGGCCGGGCTGTGGCTCGGTACGATCAGATGCCGTCGAGCAGGCTCTGGATCCGCTGTTCCGCGTCGGCGGTCGCCTCTTCGACCGTCATCTGCTCGGTCATCACGTTCTGCAGCATCTCCGGGATGATGATGTTCATGATTTCCGTGCTCTCGGCCACCACCGGAAACGGGATGCCGCTCGGCAGCATTGATGTGGACACGTCGAGGAACTTGATCGTGTCCAGCCGTTCCTTCATCGCTTGGGTTTTGAAGCCGCGAATGTTGCCGGGGTTGGAACCGGTCCACCAGATCTTGGTCGACCATTCAGGGCCGGTGAGCATGCAGATCAGTGCCAGCGCCGCGTCGCGGTCCATCTCCCCTTCGACGATGTCCGGGTTCATGAGGTGCACGTTGCCGCCGCCGAAGACCACCGCACGGGTCTCCGCGCCGCGCGGGATCTTGCCGTAGCGCATGTTTTCGACGACCTTCATCGCCGCTTCTTTGTCGCTGCCTGTCGCGCTGTTGGCCCGATCGAGCATCACGCCATATTCGCTAGGGTGCGCGATCATCATCGCGAGTTGGTTGGCGATGAACGGGTCCTGGTTCTCGTTGTTGGTGTTGGTCAGAGCCGAAACGGGCACCGATTTGTCGCGAACATACATGTCGTAATAGTTCTGGACGGCTTTGCGGGCCCCCTCGGTGTTGATCTGGATCTCTTGAAGCGTCGGCTCCGCCTCCGCCTCGTCCAATGCGCCGCCACCTTCGCCCCACATCATCGGCATGAACCGGAACGGCGTGTTGCCGGCATTGACCCGCGCGACCAAGCCATAACCGCTCTTGCCGGTATTGTCCTTGATCTGTTTGGAATACGCGACCACGTCGTCCCAAGTGTCGGGCGCCTTGTCAGGATCAAGACCCGCCTCCTCGAAGATGCCGGCGTTCCAGATGAACGCCATCGTCTCGTTGTTGGTCGGGATGCCCCAGGTCTTGCCGTTCAGCGTCACCGACTTCATGGCGCCGGGCCAGAAATCGGAGGTCGGATAGCCGACATCCTCCGGTTTGAGTTCGCTCAGTTGACCTTTGGCGGCGAATTCCGCGCCCCAGAGAATCGGAAGCCGCGCCACCATCGGGGCCGCATTGCCGAGCGCCGCAGTGCGGAGCTTGTTGAGCAGATCGTTGTATCCGATATTCTGGGCGTCGATCTCGATGTTCGGATACGTCTCGGCGAACGCCTCGAAGAACGCGGCATCCATCTCGCGTTCTTTCTGAGGATTCGCCTCTGTCGGGCCGTAGTACCAATAGGATACCCTGCCTTCGTAATCGAGCGGAACGATCTGCGAGCACTCGGCCGCCGTGTCCACCGTCTCGGTGCCTGCGATGCTCTTGACGTATTCGGGCGTCCAGGTCTCGGCATCGACGCCGGTCTTCTCCCCTTGGGCGTAGACCGCCGGCGAACTGAGCAGCGTGGTCGCGAGAAGCGCGCTCGCGAGGCCGACGGGCCGGGCGATGCGCGCGATGAAACGGGCGTTCTGATGAAGCATGGTTTCCTCCGCTGGATGACGATTTTTTGTTTTTTGTAACCGGATAGTCCAAAGAAGGCCGTCGCGAGTCAAGCGCCAGGGCGATTTCCGCACCAGAAAAGCCGTGCACCTGATCGGCAAAAGTGTTGCGGCGCAACATCTTGTTGACTGAATGGGTCAGTCCCGCAGGATGTATTCGGCGATCGCCGTCTCCTGCAGCGGGAAGAAATTGTCGTCCGAGATGAGGGTCGCGCGGGTGGCGCCGGCGGCGTCCCGCCAGACGGAGATGCCCTCGAAATTGTCGGTGTTGCCGAATGGCAGTTCGAGCAGCGTGACCTCGTTCGTGAAGCCGCCCCGGCCGAGGTCGAAGCGGCGGACGCGGTTCGAGAAGCCGCCGAGCCAGCGGAAATCGCGCTCGAGCACGTAGAGCCGGCCGTCGGGACCGAAATCGGCGCCGGTCACGAGGAAGGCGCCGTCGCGGCGGATGCCGAGGTCGGCGTCCCAGACGCCGTTGCGGTAGCGGTAGACGGGGAAGGGGCGGTCGAGTTTTCCCGAGCGTTCGGGGATGGCGTAGAGGGTGCCGGCCGCGTCGATGGCGAGGGCCTCGAGGCCCGAATTGTTCTGGAGGCCGGCGAAGTCGCGCGGGCCGGGCACGTTGATGGCCGGGCCGTCGATCGGCTCGTAGCGGCGGATGCGGTGGAAGGCCTCGAACGAGATCCAGGCCGCGCCGTCGCTTCCGATGGCGAGGCCTTCGGCGTCGACGTTTTCGCCGCTGAGCGCGGGGCCGCGGATCTCGCGCAGCGGGCCGAAGCCGGTGGTCTCGATGCCGGTCAGGGTGCCGCCCTCGCGGACGAGGCGGCCGGTCGCCCAGTGGCCGCGGTCGGAGATCGCGAGGAAGGCCGCGCCGCCGTCGAGCACCTCGATGCCGGAGAAGCCGCCGAAGTCGACGTTGCCGGAGGTCCAGACCATGCGCGCGTCTTCGACGAGCGAAGGCGTCTGGGCCTCGGCCAGCGAGACCGATGCGAGAACGGCGAGCGCCGCGAGACGCAGGGTCAATCGTTCAGCACCTGCGCGCATTGCGGCGGCAGGTCCGCGAGACGGAGCGGCGCCTTCTTCTTCGGCGCGGGCGCGTTGGGGTCGGGTGGCGCGAGGGCGTCGGTGACCCACCAGACCGCGTCGGCGCAGCCGTCGCCGCGCGGCACCGGATCGGGATTCACGCAGCCGGCGAAGCCGGCCGGGCAGTTGAGACGAACGTGGAAATGCGTGTTGTGTCCATACCAGGGGCGGATCTTTCCGAGCCATTCGCGGTCGCGGGCCGGGGCGTCGGCGCACATCCGCAGCTTGACCGGCGGGGTGATGAAGATGCGGTTGACGCGCGGGTCACGGGCGGCCGCCTCGATGATGCGGTGATGGGCGGCGGTCCAGTTGCCGTTGACGTTTTTCCGGTCGGAGGCGCGGACGTTCATCGACGAGAGGCTCTCGCGCTGCGAGCGGCTGAGATCGAGGCGGGTGGCGGGCAGGAGCCAGATGTCGGCGTCCAGGCCGATCTGGTGCGAGGCGTGGCCGGGGACGGGGCCGCCGCGCGGCTGGCTGATGTCGCCGAGATAGAGGCCCTTCCAGCCGACCTGCGTCGCGGCGCGGCTGAGGTCCTGGAGAAAGTCCAGCATGGCGGGATGCGCCCAGTTGTGGTTGCGCGAGAGGCGCATGGCCTGCCAGGTCGGGCCGGTCTCGGGCAGCTGGACGCCGCCGGCGAGGCAGCCGCGCGCGTTCTCGCCGACCGGGTGCGGGCCGTGCGGTGAGGGGGTGCTGCGCGACGAGAAGAGCGACTGGGCCGTCTGGGCGGCTGTGGCGACGGGGGCCGCGAGGGCGAGGGCGGTCGCGAGGATGCGGAGGATCATGCGGGGTTTCCCGTGGGCTGCTCGGCTTCGGTTTTCACCCAGTATAGCAGACCGAGCCCGATCAGGAAAAGCGCCACGACCGGGGTGACGCCGAGACGCTGCGATCCGGTCGCGGCGGTGACGATGGCGATCAGCGCGGGTCCGATGAAGGCGGTGACCTTGCCCGAGAGGGCGTAGAGCCCGAAGGCCTGGGCGCCGGCGACGCGGCCTTCGGCCTGGTGGACGAGGAGCGTGCGCGAAGCGGCCTGGAGGACCGCGCCGCCGATGCCGAGGAACGCGCCCGCGACGAAGAAGACGATGTCGGGCAATGTGGAGCCGGGAGCGACCGGGATCAGCAGGACGCTGTCGCGGGTGGTCAGGAGCACGATCAGGCAGACGACGATCAGGAGGATGATGGCGACGCGGATCACGGGGCGCGGTCCGTGGCGGGCGTCGGCCTTGCCGCCGATCCAGGCCCCGAGCGCGCCGGCGGAGGCCGCGACGATGCCGAAAAGGCCGAGCTCGAACAATCCCCAGCCGAGCACGCCGGCGGCGTAGATGCCGCCGAAGGCGAACAGCGCCGCGAGCGCGTCGCGGTAGACCATCGAGGCGATGAGGAAGGCGAAGAGGCTGTGATGGCGGCGGACGTTCTTCACGGTCGCGACGAGGTCGCGCAGGCCGCCCGCGACGAGGCCGGGCGCGCGGGCGCGCCGGGGCGCGTCGGGCGTGAAGAGGAAGAAGGGAAGCGCGAAAATGAGATACCAGAGCGCGCTGAGCGGGCCGGTGGCGCGCGCGGGTTCGCCGGCGGCGGGGTCGAGGCCGAGGATGGGCGGGATGCCGAGAAGCGTGGTGTCGCCGCCGGGCGAGGGGGCGAGCAGGAGCAGCACGGCGATCAGCGCGACGAGGCCGCCGAGATAGCCGATCGCCCATCCGGAGCCGGAGATGCGGCCGATCTCGGCGCGGTTGCCGAGGCTTGGCAGGAGCGCGTTGGTCAGGAGCAGGGTGTATTCGGAGCCGATGAAGGCGAGGATGAAGAAGCCGAGCGGCAGCCAGGGATGCGCCATGTCGGGCGCCGCGAGCCAGAGGCCGAGGCAGCCGAGGACGTAAGGCGCGGAGAAAGCGGCGATCCAGGGTTTGAGCCGGCCGGCGCGGTCGGCGATCGCGCCCAGAAGCGGGCCGGAGAGCGCGACGGCCGCGCCGGCGATGGCGGCGGCGGCGCCCCAGAGCGCCTGGCCGCGCACCGGGTCCCCGACGGCGGCCGAGGCGAACCAGGGCGCGAAGATGAAGGTGACGATCAGGGTCTGGAACGGCTGGTTGGCCCAGTCGAACAGCATCCAGGAGAGGATGCCCCTGCGGTCGGCGGGTTTCGGCACGCGGGGGCTCCTGTTCGCTGCGGGCGCAGCATGGCCGTGAAAGGCGCGTTCGGGCAAGCGGCGATGGACGGGCGCGCGTTGGCGTTCGCGTGGATCTCGCAAGCCGTCCACGCGTGAACCCTATGCAAGTTCATGATGTTATTCAGTTTTAAGTGTGAATAAAGTGTTCGCGGGTGCTTGGCTGCCGTCGCAGGGTCTCCGTCGCGGTTTGGTCGGCGGCCTTTGCCGCCATGCGGAGCGCGCGGTGCGCGCGAGTCTTTTGGTTTGGCCCGCGCCTGTTGGCGCGCGCCGTCTGCTCTCCAGGTTTCATGTCAGTATGAAAGCCGGGGCCGCGCCAAGGCGTCGGGGTTGCGGCGGGGAGGATCGCGGACTAGGTCAGCCTTCGGACACACGGTGGCAAGGGGCCTCGCGCGACATGACTTCGCTTTTCTCGATCCTTCTGATGTTGCTGGACGTGGTCTGGTTCATCGTGATCGCCCACATCATCATGAGCTGGCTGATCAATTTCAACGTGCTCAATCGGAACCAGCCGCTGGTCTGGCAGATCTGGACCGGGCTCGAGCGTCTGCTCGAGCCGCTCTATCAGCCGATCCGGCGGTTTCTGCCGAGCATGGGCGGGCTTGATCTCGCGCCGCTGGTGGTGATCATCGGGGTTTATGCGCTGCAGATCATCCTGACGAACAACGCCGCCGCCTTCATGTGAGGCGACGGCGCGGGCGCGTCGATCAGGACTTGCCGAAAATGAACGCGTCGTCGCCCCAAAGGGTGCGGAGCCGCGCGTCACGGCCGCAGGATTTGCGGTAGAACGTGTAGCGCACCGGGTTCTCTTTGTAATAGTTCTGGTGGTAGTCCTCGGCAGGCCAGAAGGCGCCGGCTTCGAGCACCGGGGTGACGATCTCCTCGCCGAGAATCTCCTGAGCGGCGGAGCGGGACGCCTTGGCCTCTTCGGCTTCCGCCGCGTCGGCGGCGAACACCGCCGTGCGGTAGCTCGGGCCGCGATCGCAGAACTGGCCGCCATCATCGGTGGGATCGACGCTGCGCCAGAAGACGTCGATGAGCTGGCGGTAGCTGACGATGTCGGCATCGTAGGTGACCTGGACGACCTCGTAATGGCCGCTGCCGCCTTGCGTGACCTGTTCGTAGGTCGGGTTGTCGGTGGTTCCGCCGGCGTAGCCGGAGATCGTCTCGACGACGCCGGGCAGCTTGTCGTAGTCGGATTCGACGCACCAGAAGCAGCCGCCGGCGATCACCGCCGTCTTGAGGTTCTCCGCCGTCGCGGCTCCTCCGGCCGTGGCGAGGGCAAGGCCAAGCAGTATCGTTCTCATCCGTTCATCTCCCGTTTCCAGCCGGCAGTGGACGCCGCGCGGCGGCGTCCGTGCAAGTCACAAGCGGGTGAGGCTCAGCGCCGGTCGCGTGCCGCCAGAAGCCGCAGGCGCAGCGCGTTGATCTTGATGAAACCCGCGGCGTCCTTCTGGTCGTAGGCGCCGGCATCATCCTCGAAGGTGACGTGGCTTTCGGAATAGAGGCTCTGGTCCGACCAGCGGCCGACCACCGAGGCGGAGCCTTTGTAGAGCTTGAGGCGGACCGTGCCGGAGACGTGCGTCTGGCTGGTGTCGATCAGCGCCTGGAGCATCTCGCGCTCGGGCGAGAACCAGAAGCCGTTGTAGATGAGCTCGGCGTAGCGCGGCATCATCTCGTCCTTGAGGTGTGCCGCGCCCCGGTCGAGCGTGATGCTCTCGATGCCGCGATGGGCGGCGAGCAGGATCGTGCCGCCGGGGGTCTCGTAGATGCCGCGCGATTTCATGCCGACGAAGCGGCCCTCGACAAGGTCGAGACGGCCGACGCCGTGATTGCCGCCGAGTTCATTGAGGCGGGTGAGCAGGGTCGCGGGTGACAGCGCCTCGCCGTTTATCGAGACCGCGTCGCCGCGTTCGAAGCCGATCTCGACGTGTTCAGGCGTGTCGGGAGCGTCTTCGGGGTTCACGGTGCGCTGATAGACGTAGTCGGGGGCCTCCAAGGCGGGGTCTTCGAGCACCTTGCCCTCGGAGGAGGTGTGGAGGAGGTTCGCGTCGACCGAGAAGGGGGCCTCGCCGCGCTTGTCCTTCGCGATCGGGATCTGGTGCGCCTCGGCGAATTCGAGGAGCTTCGTGCGGCTGGTCAGCGACCATTCGCGCCAGGGGGCGATGACGCGGATGCCGGGGGCGAGCGCATAGGCGGAAAGCTCGAAGCGGACCTGGTCGTTGCCCTTGCCGGTGGCCCCGTGGGCGACGGCGTCGGCGCCGTGTTTTTCGGCCAGTTCGACGAGGCGCTTGGCGATCAGCGGGCGGGCGATCGAGGTGCCGAGCAGGTACTGGCCCTCGTAGACCGCGTTGGCGCGGAACATCGGGAAGACGTAGTCGCGCACGAATTGCTCGCGCAGATCCTCGATGTGGATGTTCTCGGGGCGCACGCCGAGAAGTTCGGCCTTTTTCCGGGCGGGTTCAAGCTCCTCGCCCTGGCCGAGATCGGCGGTGAAGGTTATGACTTCGCAGCCGTATTCCGTCTCGAGCCATTTGAGGATGATCGACGTGTCGAGGCCGCCGGAATAGGCGAGCACGACTTTTTTCGGTGCGGACATGGAGGTCTCCGGTTACGCGTGTGACCGGTGCTCTAGGGGCTTTGCGGCGGAGCGGCAAGCCTGCGGTGTCAGGGGTCCAGGCGGGCTCCGGAGAAAAGGCCGTCGAAATAGGCGATGGTCTCGCGCAGGCCGTCCTCGAGCGCCACTTTCGGCTCCCAGCCGAGCTTCTCGCGGGCGAGCGTGATGTCGGGCTGGCGCTGGAGCGGGTCGTCCTGGGGGAGCGGGCGGTAGGAGATCTCGGAGCGCGATCCGGTCATCGCGACGACCTTCTCGGCCAATTCGCCGATGGCGATCTCGGCCGGGTTGCCGAGGTTCACGGGGCCGGGGAAGCCGGGTCCGGTGTCCATGAAGCGGACGAAGGCTTCGATGAGATCGCTGACGTAGCAGAAGGAGCGGGTCTGCGAGCCGTCGCCGTAGATCGTGATCGGCTCGCCGCGCAGCGCCTGGACGATGAAGTTCGAGACCACCCGGCCGTCGTCGGGATGCATCCGGGGCCCGTAGGTGTTGAAGATGCGGCCGACCTTGATGTCGAGACCGGCCTGGCGGTGATAGTCGAAGAACAGCGTCTCGGCGCAGCGTTTGCCCTCGTCGTAGCAGGAGCGCGGGACCGATCGGATTGACGTGGCCCCAGTAGGACTCGGTCTGGGGGTGCACGGCGGGATCGCCGTAGACCTCGCTGGTCGAGGCCTGGAAAATGCGGCAGTTCAGGCGCTTGGCGAGGCCCAGCATGTTGATCGCGCCGTGGACGCTGGTCTTGGTCGTCTGGATCGGGTCGCGCTGGTAGTGGACCGGCGAGGCCGGGCAGGCGAGGTTGTAGATCGAGTCGACCTGGACGAAGAGCGGGAAGGTCACGTCGTGGCGCATCAGCTCGAACCGGTGGTCGTCGAGCAGGTGATGGATGTTGGGCTTGGTGCCGGTGTAGAAATTGTCGACGCAGAGCACGCTGCGGCCGTCGGCGATGAGCCGGTCCGACAGGTGCGAGCCGAGAAACCCGGCGCCGCCGGTCACGAGAACCTGTTCCTGAAGTCGCATCTGGTCACTCCGCCGCATCTTGGGTTTCGGTCCTAGCCCGTCCCGGCCGGGCTGACCAGACGCCACTTTGGCGGGTCGAGAAGAGACGTATGGTGGAAATCGTTGACGTGCGGTGAATTGTCCGGGTTGCATTCCGGCCGCTCTCGAACATAACATGAACATCATGAAGCCCGACCTTCAGGAAAAGCTGGCGATCCTCAGCGACGCGGCGAAATACGACGCGTCCTGCGCGTCGAGCGGGACGTCGCGGCGAAGCTCGCGCGACGGCAAGGGTCTGGGATCGACCGAAGGGTCCGGGATCTGTCATGCCTACGCGCCGGACGGGCGGTGCATTTCGCTTTTGAAGATTCTCATGACGAATTTCTGCATCTATGACTGCGCGTATTGCATCAATCGAGTGTCATCGAACGTGAAGCGGGCGCGGTTCAGCGTGGCGGAGGTGGTGTGGCTGACCACCGAGTTCTACCGGCGAAATTACATCGAGGGGCTGTTCCTGTCTTCGGGCGTGATCCGGTCGCCCGATGACACGATGGCGGCGATGGTCGAGATCGCGCGGGTGCTGCGCGAGGAGCATTCGTTCCGGGGGTACATCCATCTCAAGACGATCCCCGATGCCGCGCCCGAGCTGATCGAGGCGGCGGGGCGGCACGCGGACCGGCTGTCGATCAATGTCGAGCTGCCGACGGACGCGGCGGTCCGGGATCTGGCGCCGGGCAAGAACCCGGAGACGATCCGGGGCGCGATGGCGGGGGTGCGGCTCAAGGCCGAGGAATACGCGGAGCGGACGCCGCGCGGCCGGCGCAAGGGGCGCTTCGCGCCGGCGGGGCAGAGCACGCAGATGATCGTCGGGGCGGACGGGTCGACCGACGCCACGATCATGGCCGGGAGCGCGCGGCTCTATTCCGGATACGGGCTGAAGCGGGTGTATTATTCGGCGTTCAGCCCGATTCCGGACGCCTCGGCCGTGCTGCCGCCGGTGCGGCCGCCGCTGATGCGCGAGCATCGGCTGTATCAGGCGGATTGGCTGATGCGATTCTACGGATTCTCGTCGGAGGAACTGGGCGCGTCGGCGCGGGACGGGATGCTGGATCTTGAGGTCGATCCGAAGCTCGCCTGGGCGCTGGGCAATCGCGGGGTCTTTCCGGTCGACGTGAACCGGGCGGATCGCGAGACGCTGCTGCGGGTGCCGGGGTTCGGGACGAAGACCGTCGGTCGCGTGCTCGCGACGCGGCGGCACCGGACGCTGCGATATGGTGATCTGATGGCGATGGGGGCGGTGATGAAGAAGGCGCGGCCGTTCGTCGTGGCGCTCGACTGGCGGCCGGGCGGGTTGACGGACGAGGTCGGGCTGCGCGCGCGGTTCGCGCCGCCGCCGGAGCAGTTGAGCCTGTTCTGATGCGCGTCGTGCGGCTTCCGGAGACGGGCGTGGCGGAGGCGTGGCGGGAGGCCGCGCGGGATCTGGCGTCGCGCGGCGTGCCGGGCGCGGCGGTGGAATGGGTGCGGGGCGACGCGGCGGCGTCGCTGTTCGGTGATGGCGGAACGCCGGTGGATGGCCCGACGCGTGCGTTGAAGGTCCCGCGCGGGTTCGTCGATCTGGCGGAGAAGGTGACGCATCACTCCGACCCGCAGCGGTTCGCGCGGCTCTATGAACTGCTGCTTCGGTTGCAGGAGCGGCCGAGGCTGCTGGAGGACGTCGCGGATTCCGGCGTCGCGCGGATCATGGCGATGCGGAAATCGGTGCGGCGGGACATGCACAAGATGACCGCCTTCGTCCGGTTTCGTGAGGTCGAGGCGGACGTGGAGGCGCGGGCGGCGGCGGTTCTTCGCGTGGTTCGAGCCGGAGCATCCGATCACCGAGATCACGGCGCCGTTTTTCGCGCGGCGGTTCGGCGACATGGACTGGATGATCGCGACGCCGCATCTGTGCGCGCGGTTCGAGGACGGGGCGCTGGATTTCCTGCCGGGGGCGGTCAAGCCGGCGGGGGGAGGCGATCCGACCGAGGAGCTGTGGCGGACGTATTATCGCAACATCTTCAATCCGGCGCGGCTGAAGGTGGCGGCGATGCGCTCGGAGATGCCGAAGAAGTATTGGAAGAACCTGCCGGAGGCGGCGCTTGATCCCGGACATGATCGCCGGCGCCGAGGCGCGGGTGCGGGAGATGCGGGAGCGGGAGGCGACGTCGCCGCCGGTGCGGGCGGTGCGGATGCGGGAGAGGGCGAAGGCCGGCGGGACGGAGGCGCCGGGCGGGACGATCGCGGCGCTGCGGGCGGAGGCGGCCGGGTGCGCGCGGTGTCCGCTGCATGCGCAGGCGACGCGGGTGGTTTTCGGGGAAGGGCCGGTCGGCGCGGCGCTGATGTTCGTGGGCGAGCAGCCGGGCGACCGCGAGGATCTGGAAGGGCGGCCGTTCGTCGGACCGGCGGGGCAGGCTGTTTGACGAGACGCTGGAGGCGGCGGGGATCGCGCGCGACGGGGTCTACGTGACGAATGCGGTGAAGCATTTCAAACATGTCGTGCGGGGGAAACGACGGATCCACCAGCGGCCGGATGCGGGCGAGGTCAGCCATTGCAAATGGTGGCTGGATGCCGAGCGGGCGCTGGTGCGGCCGAGGCTGATCGTGGCGCTGGGGGCGACGGCGGCGCTGGCGCTGACCGGGGACGGGGCGGGGATCCTGAAGCGGCGGGGCGGGGTGGAGACGGCCGGGGACGGGACGCCGGTGTTTCTGACGGTGCATCCGTCATTCCTGTTGCGGCTTCCCGATGCGGAGGCGCGGGCGCGCGAGACGGCGCTGTTCCGGGCGGATCTCGAGGCAGCGAAGCGATACGTGGCGGCGTGACGGGAGGCGGGCGCGACGTGTGGCGGGGTGTGATCCGCGTGATTGCGTCACGCGTGTCGCTTTCATCAAGTATATGGAATCAAATCGGATTTCAGATCGCGTTAACCTCTTGGAAAGGTGCGTCAGACCCCTGAAAAGACCGCGTTTCCTGATCGCTGTCGGGTTGTCGAACGTCCGATCCGACCCGTGGCGGATCGGTCCGGGACCGTTCATGTCGTGCCGGAGGCACGCCTGCGGCTTGACGGGCGGGCGCGATACCGCCCCGGCCTAGGCAGCCGCGCTCCGATCGGGGCGCTCCCGGATAAATCGTCACCCTTCCCGCCGTCCACCGTGGGCGTCCGACGAACGGACCGGGCAAGGCTCCACGGAAACGTCGCCTGATCGGTCCGGGGGCGCGGGCGGCGACGGGGGTCCGATTGAAGATCGCCGAGTCGTGTGGATTCTTCGCTGGGAAACCCTCGGGCCGCGGTGGTTCCGACGTGACGCGGTTATGGAAGCCGCTTCCGTGGCGCAGGGGCCGGCAGGCGGCGCGTTTCAGGCATGCGGCCCGTCGACGGTCCGCGCTTCCCGGTCGAGTTTTTCGCAGGCGCCGATGACGCTGTCCCGCAGCCGTCGATTGCCGGGGGTCCGCGGCGAGGCGGGCGCTTTGGAAGAAGCGGAAGTCAATGTCGGGGGGCGGCCGGATGGGTCGCGGGTTCGCATGTCATGGATCATGAACGGCTTGACCGTCGTCCGGAGCAGGTTCGTGCGGGCGGGCGGCGGGGCCACGCCTGACATCTCCGTCCGCCGACCTGGACCATGAGCGGTTCGCCGACCCGCTCGCGCGGGCACCCCAGGGCGTGGCTGGCGGCGGACGGCGTTTTGGCCAAGGTTACCGCGGCCCCGGCGACGCCGCCCTCGTGCCTGAGAACCTGGAAGGTCACGAGGAGGTTGCGGTCGTGCCTTTGAAGCCGGATTTCCCTCATGCAGCCTGAAATCGTTTCGCCAAACTTCTGGTGAACCCCGTTTCACGGATCACCCCGTCGCGGCGCCGGCCCGACACGCCGGGTTCAGTCCCGCTCAAAGCCCTCGTTGCCCTCGGCCTCGCCGACCCGCGGGCCGGAGGAGGGCGCGGGGCGGGGCAGGAGGCCGGCCGACGCGGCGGCCGGGCCGTCGGAGTGGCGGATGTGCAGGTCCGATTGCGGGAAGGGGATCGAGATGCCCTCGGCGTCGAAGGCCTCCTTCACCTGCCGGGTGAGGTCCCAGTACACGGTCCAGTAATCGGCGCCGTTGACCCAGGGGCGGCAGACGAAATTGACCGAGCTGTCGGCCAGTTCGTTGACGCGGATGACGGGTTCGGGATCCTTGAGGACGAGCGGGTGCGCGAGGGTGACGCGTTCGAGCACCTCCTGCGCCTTCTCGATGGAATCGTCGTAGGAGATGCCGAACGTCAGGTCCACGCGCCGGGTCGGGCTCGCGGTGACGTTGGTGATGACGTTGCCCCAGACCTTGGAGTTGGGGACCACGATGGTCTGGTTGTCGGGGGTGGTGACGGTGGTCGAGACGATGGAGACGGATTTGACCGTGCCGGCGACGCCGCCAATGTCGACGTAGTCGCCCTCGTCGAAGGGCTGGTTGATCATGATCATGATGCCCGCGGCGAGATTGCCGAGCGTGTCCTGGAGCGCGAAAGCCATGATGAAGGACGCGCCGCCGATCAGGGCGAAGACCGGCGCGATGTTGATGCCGAGGGCCGCGAGAACGACCATGAGGCCGATCGAGAACGTCAGCCAGAAGGCGACGGTGGCCATGAAGCTCATGAGGAGCTTGGAGATGTTCGGGATCCGTCCCACCGCGCGCCTGGCGAGGCGGCGCGCGATACCCGCGACGAGGTACAGCGCGAAAAGCGCCGCCAGCACGACGGCAGTTCTAATCAGCCATGACTGCCCGCCTTCAGGATCGATCAGCCAGTCCACTCCCTGCTTCGCGAGAGTTTTCCAGTCGGAGGTCCGCGCCTGATCGAGCAGGATGCTGGAACTGTACTTGCGGTATGTCTCGACCGCGGCCGGATCGGCGCCTTTGGTCGCCCATGCGCTGACGACATCGGTGTATTTCGAAATCAGGGCGTTGCGCGCCTCGGTCGCGGTCGTGAGCTGTTCACGCAGCGCGGTCTCTGCGTCGCCGTCAGCATCTGCGAGGCTGATCTGGAGATCGACGACCCTCTCCGTCTGCGCTTTGACGAGGCCCTGCCACTCGGCGGTGGCGGCTGCGAGTTCCGCCTCGGTCAGCGGCATCAGCCGGAGCGTCAGCGCCTCCCGGGTGATGTCGGGATCGGTGACCGCGGGAGGCAGGTCCGGAGTGGCGTCTTCCGCCGGGGCGTCCGCCGCGGGGGCCTCGGCCGCGTCCTGCGCGAGAGCGCCGCCGCCTTGGAGGCACGCGAGGGCGAGGATCCAGGCGAGCATGAGGGCGTGGACCGTCTGGACGGCTCGGGTGGTGGGGCGGACGCGCATCGTTGTCTCCGGCGATCGGTTTTATCGAGCACGTCGTCTATACGAGGTGATCGCCGGGGCGCAACCGCGCGACCGGAACGTTTCAGAGCGTGATGCGGTAGCGCGCGAAGCCGTCCGGTCCGTCGCCCGCCCGCTCGATGGCGACGCCGCGGGCGCGGATGTCTTCCAGGTAGGCGTCGGCGGCGGGGCCGGTGTCGAAGAGAACCGTGGCGCCGCCGGCGGGCGCGAGGCTCCAGTTGCCGTCGGCGGCGGGCTCGATCGTGCCGCGCTCGACGATGTAGCGCACGAGCGCGTCGCGGTTCGTGTCGGGCGCCTCGACGACGATGGTGGTGCCGTCGGCGCCGGGGAAGCTGCCGCCGCCGCCGGCGCGGTAATTGTTGGTGGCGACGATGAAGCGGGCGTCGGGGTCGACGGGTTCGCCGTCGTATCGCAGATCGGTGACGCGGTTGGCGTCGGGGTTCGCGAGCGCGCCGTCGGTGTCGTATTTCGAGGGCTGCGTGACGTCGATGGAATAGGTGACGCCGTCGATGCTGTCGAAATTGTAGGCGGGGAAGTCGGGGTTGATCAGCGGCTGGTCGGCCTCGCCTGGCGTGATCCGGTTGAAGATGCCGGCGGAGCGTTCGAGCCAGTCCTTGACCTGCGTTCCGGAGATCTCCACGGCGCGCACGGTGTTGGGATAGAGGTAGAGGTCGGCGACGTTCTTGATCGCGACCGGGCCGGCGGGGACGTCGGTGTAATAGTCCGGGCCGCCGCGGCCGCCGGATTTGAACGGAGCGGCCGCCGAGAGGACGGGCAGGCCGGTGATGCCGGCCGATTCGAGAAGCTGGCGGACGTACCAGATCTGCGCCTGGCTGACGATCTGGACGGAGGGGTCGTCGGCGACCAGGGCGAAGTAGGAATGGAGCGGGGCGGTGGAGGTGCCGACCTCGGCGCGGACGTAATCGAGCGTGGCCTGGTGGGCGTCGGCGGTCGCCTCGATGGTGGGGGCGTAGTCGCCGACGAGCGGCGTGACGGTGCGGTCCTCGCCGCGGGAATAGATCGGGCGGGCCTCCGAAGAGAAGGCCGAGACGCGCCAGGCGTCGCCGTCGCGGGTGAGCAGCAGATCGATGAGGCCCATGTGCGAGCCCCAGAACCCGGCCATGACGGCGGGCGTGCCGTTCAGCGCGCCGGTGGTCTGGTCGAGGCCGTCGCCCTCGAATTCGTCAGAGGGCCAGACGCGGTGCGAATGGCCGGTGACGACGGCGTCGATGCCCTCGACGGCGGCGAGATGCAGGGCGGCGTTCTCCATGCCCTCCTCGCGCGGGCCGGCGGAGATGCCGGAATGGCTGAGGGCGACGACGATGTCGGCGCCTTCGGCGCGCATGAGGGGCACCCAGGCCTCGGCGGCTTCGACGATGTCGCGCGCGGCGTAGGCGCCTTCGAGATGGGCGCGGTCCCAGAGCATGATCTGGGGCGGGACGAAGCCGATGAAGCCCACGCGGATGGCGTGCGGCTCGCCCGCGCCGTCGGTGATCTCGCGGTCGAGGATCACGTAGGGCGGCAGGTGCAGGTCGTCTTCGGTCGGGGTCGCGCCGAGCGCGCGGCCGAAATTCGCGCAGACGATGGGGAACCCGGCGCCGGAATTGACGCGGTCCATGAACTCGACGCCGTAGTTGAACTCGTGGTTGCCGAGCGTGCCCGCATCGTAGCCGAGCGTGTTCATGCCGGCGATGACAGGGTGGATGTCGCCGTCCTCCATGCCGCGGCTGTAGGCCACCCAGTCGCCCATCGGGTTGCCCTGAAGATAGTCGCCGTTGTCGACGAGCATGGTGTTGGTCGCCTCGGCGCGGATGTCGCCGATCACGCTCGCGGTGCGGGCGAGGCCGACGGTGTCGACGGGGCGGTCGGCGTAATAGTCGTAAGGGTGGACGTGGCAGTGCAGGTCCGTCGTCGAGAGGATGCGCAGATGCGCCTCGCCGGCCTGCGCGCGGGCGGAGAAGGGGTGGAGCGCGACCATGCCGCCGGTGGCGGAGGCGGTGACGAGAAAGCGGCGGCGGGAAAGCGACATTGGGTATTCTCCTCGGGAGCTGCTTCGCGCGAGCATGGCACGGGTCGGCCGCACGCGCGAGCGGAGATGTCGGGGGTTTTCTCGGAGCGAGATCCGGCTATTGATGCCGGCCGGGAGGAGCGCATCATGTTGAATACCATCGTGCATGGAGAAAAGGGCGCGGAACCGCCGCTTGTGATCGCGCACGGTCTTTACGGCTCGGCGCGCAATTGGGGCGTGATCGCGAGGGGATTGTCCGCCGCGCGGCAGGTGATCGCCGTGGACATGCGCAACCATGGGGACAGCCATCACGACCCGGTCCACGCCTACGAGGAGATGGCGGCGGACCTCGCGGAGGTGATCGACGCGCATGGCGGCCGCGCGGACGTGCTGGGGCATTCGATGGGCGGAAAGGCGGCGATGGTTCTGGCGCTGAGCGAACCCGCGCGCGTCGGGCGGCTGATCGTGGCGGACATCGCGCCGGTGGAATATTCGCACAGCCAGATCATGCATGTGGAGGCGATGCGGCGCGTGGACCTTTCGGCCGTCACGCGGCGGTCGGACGCGGACGCGCAGCTCGCGACGCTGTCGCCGGACCGGGCGCTGCGCGCGTTTTTCCTGCAGAGCCTTGTGGTCGAGCCGGGCGGAGCGCGCTGGAAGCTCAATCTCGACGCCTTGGGCGACCAGATGGAGGAGATCATGGGGTTTCCCCCGCTCGACGCGGAATTCGACCGGCCGGCGCTGTTCCTGCGGGGCGGGGCGTCGGACTATGTCGGCGACGCGCATCGGCCGCGGATCCTGGAGCTGTTTCCGGCGGCGACCTTCGAGACGATCCCGGGCGTCGGGCACTGGCTGCACGCCGAGGCGCCGGACGCGTTCCGCGTGGCGGTGACGCGCGTTTCTGGATGCGTGACGTTAGGCTCTGGACGCGGCACGCCCCGGTTGATACTGGAGCCGCGTCGCCGCTGTAGCTCAGCTGGTAGAGCACGTCATTCGTAATGATGGGGTCGGAGGTTCGAGTCCTCTCAGCGGCACCACTTTTCCGTTCGAGCAAGTTCGCCGACGGTTCATTAACTCCTGAGAACATGGGATAAATAAGGTCCAAGTGATCGCTGGCGCTCGGCTGCGTCCGCCTACAGCTAGGCACTTCCGGGGGGGCTTCGTGGGGGCCTTTTGACTGGTGGTTGATCGGAGGCCCCCATGTGAGCCTGACCGACTCCTCCATCCGGGACCTCAAGCCTCGCGACAGAAGCCACAAATTCGCCGACGAGAAGAGCCTTTACCTGCAGGTGACGCCGTCCGGCGGCAAGCTTTGGCGGGTAAAGTTCCGTGCTCCGGGCGGGACCGAAAAGAAGCTTTCGCTCGGCGCATATCCTGATGTGAGCCTGAGACAGGCTCGCGAACTGCGCGACGAAGCGCAAAGCCTTCTGGCCAAAGGCATCGATCCCGCCGAGAAGAAGCAGCGTGACAGGCGTGCGGCAAGGGCGAATGCCACCAACACATTTGGTGAGGTGGCCTGAGCGTACATCGCGAAGAACCGACGGAACGGGCTCGCAGAGGCCACGGTCGGCAAACGCGAGTGGTTCTTGCGGCTTATCGAACGGCGCTTGGGTCATCGCCCTGTCGCCGAAATCTCGTCGTTTGAGATCCTTGAGTTGGTCCGGCCTTTGAGGCCGCGAAGAACGACGAGAAGGCGCATCGGACTTTGCAGTTTGTCGGGCAGGTCTACCGCTACGGCGTCGCCAACCAGATCGCGACTTAGGATCCAACCCGAGACCTTCGGGGCGCGCTGTCCAGCCGCAAGCCGAAGCACTTGGCCGCGATTCTCGAGCCGAAGAAAGCGGGCGGTCTGCTGCGCGCGATTGATGGCTATGACGGCAATTCGCTGACACGAATCGCTTTGCAGCTTTCGGCGCTGATCTTCGTCAGGCCCGGCGAACTGCGACGTGCGGAGTGGGCCGGGGTCGACTTGGAATCCGCTGTTTGGCGCATTCCAGGCGAGAAGAGCAGGGGCAGGGTTGAGCATACGGTTCCACTGGCGCGTCAGGCGACGGGACTGTTCGATGAGGTACGATGCCTCACAGGCGATGGCCGATATGTCTTCCCTTAGATCCGATCAGCCGCACGTCCGATGTCCGAGAACACCGTGAATGGGGCACTTAGGCGTCTGGGTTTCGGCGGGGATGAGATGACGGCGCATGCGCGCGGAGACCGGCATGACGGTCTTCATGGTCACCCATGATCTTGGAGAAGGCTTCAAGCTCGGCGACCGGGTTCTCGTCTTCGACAAGCCGCGCTGGGACCCGGACGATCCCGAAGCCTATGGCGCCACCATCACCTATGATTTCGATGCCCGGGACGGCGGCATCCCCTTTCAGCAGATCGAGGAGAAAACCCATGTTCTCACTTCCCAGTGACCGCTCACGCAGCCACCACCCGGCCGATCAGCGGCGCGACGGAATGCGCCACCACCACCCGGATCTCTCCATGCTGATGGGCTGGAAGGCGATGCGGAAGGAGGCGGACATTCCCGAGGGGGAATGGGAGAAGGAGAAGGCTTGGGCGCTGCGCATGGGGCTGACGGCGGCCGACAGCATCGAGGACCGTTCGATCCCGACTTTCGCCCGGGGCGAGCTGCCGCATTACGCGGGCATCAACACTTTCCTCAAGGCGCCCTATGCCGAGGACGTCACCGAGGTCGGCGACTACGACGCGACGGTTCTGGGCGCGCCGTTCGATGGTGGCACGACCTATCGGCCCGGCACGCGGTTCGGCCGGCAGTGCGTGCGCAAGATCTCGGCGCTCTACACGCCCTACAATTATGAGATCGGCGTGGACCTGCGCGAGCAGATGAGCCTCTGCGACGCCGGCGACATCTTCACGATCCCCGGAAACATTGAGAAGACCTTCGACCAGATCAGCCGCGCCGTCAGCCACGTGTTCTCGTCGGGCTCGATGCCGATCATCATCGGCGGCGACCATTCGATCGGCTTTCCGTGCGTGCGCGGGATCGCGCAGTGCACGTCGAAGAAGATCGGCATCGTCCATTTCGACCGGCACGCCGACATCCAGGAAAAGGATCTCGACGAGCGGATGCACACGACGCCGTGGTTCCATTCCACCAACCTGCCCAACGTGCCCGCGAAGAACCTCGTTCAGGTCGGCATCGGCGGCTGGCAGGTGCCGCGCGAGGCGGTGAAGGTGGCACGCGAGCGCGAGACCAACATCATCACGATGGGCGACATGGAGAAGATGGGCATCGACCGGACGGCCGAGATGGCGCTGGAAATGGCCTGGGACGGCGTCGACATGGTCTACATGTCCTTCGACATCGACAGCATCGACTGCGGCTTCGTGCCCGGCACCGGCTGGCCCGAACCGGGCGGCTTCCTCCCCCGCGAGGCGCTGGCTCTGGCCTCGAAAGTGGCCGCCGAGGGGATCTGCGGCATGGAGCTGGTCGAGGTGTCTCCGCCCTACGACCAGTCGGAGATCACCGCGCTCATGGGCACGCGGGTCATCGTCGACGTCCTGGGGGCCCTGGTCTCGAGCGGGAAGATGGGCGCGCATCGTGGACATATCGACAAGCCGGTGAGCCTGCCGATGGGCGACTATTCCGAGGCGACCCACGGCAAGCGCTGGTCCACCCGCGCGAGGACGGAATGATGCCCCATGATCATGCGCATGGTTCCGCGGACCATCACCATCCGCACGACCACAACCATGCGGAAGCCGACCACCTGCACTCGCATCTCCGCCATGACGACGCCGCCGCCGACACGCAGATTCTCACCGGCCAGTTCATCGACGGGTTCGTGAGCGCCAGGGACAAGATGGCCTATCTGAAGATCGCGGGCGTGCCGCTCGAGATCGAGGATCCGGCCGGCGGTCCGTCGATGAAACTGGTGGACGTGAAACTGGCGACCGAATGGCAGGTCGGAACTGCTTCCCCGTCCTTCGGGTCGAGAGAACTCAGCTATCTGCCCTATCCCGGAGAAATGGTGACGGAGCGGACGAACCTTGGATTCGTCGATGTGTCCCTGACCTCCGAGACAGTGATGGATCTGCGTGCATTCATTTCCAAGAAGATCTCTACAAAATAAATCTCATTGACTATAGGGCACCTCGATCAATGACGCTGTTGGGCGCCTCTCAGCAGTAGAGAGTAGCTTTGACCGCGTGACAGCCCCGATTGGGGGCCGCTCGACGGCGTTGAAGTTTCCTTTTTGGTTGTTCAGCCGCTCTCCGGACGCACGTGTCCTCCAAGCCTCGCGCTCATGTCGGGGCGCGGGCAGCGGCGAGAGCGTCCAGTTGGATCACCCGGCGCATGTTGTAGGCGAGGTTCTTGAGCCCGATCCGCGCCCTGGCGCGTGCGATGCCGATACAGCGCAGCAGCGTGCCGCCCATGTCGTTGGTCTGCGCGCCGAACACGTGCTCAACCCGGGCGCGGACCTTCGACCGCGTTCGATTGCCCTGCTGCTCGCGTTTGGTGAGCGGACGGTTGCGATGGGCCTTGCGGTGGATCCGGCTCTTGAGACCCCGCTCCTCCAGCTTCCCTTCGATCTCGGCCGACCGGCAGGCGCTGTCCGCCCGGACGTCGGAGGCGGTGTTGTCGTCGTCGAGCAGGTCGTCGAGAGCCTGGCTGTCGTGGACCGATGCGTCGGTGACCTTGTAGCGCCGGATCAGCTTGTGCCGCCGGTCCACGTTGACGTGGTTCTTGTAGCCGTAGTGCGACTTGCCGTGCTTCTTGGTCCAGCGGGCGTCGGTGTCCTTCTGGCGGGACCTGGCCGGGTTGTCGTCCCAGCCCTCGGGCGTCTCGCCCGCCTTGATCGCGGCGTTCTCATCGCGCGTGTTGCGCTGCCTGGGTGCCGGCACGATCGAGGCGTCGATCATCTGCCCGCCCATCGCCAGCCACCCCTGTGCCTTCAGGTGTGCGTCGAACGCGTCGAAAAGCTCATCGACCAACCCGGCCCGGACCAGCTGCTCGCGGTAGAGCCAGACCGTCGTGGCGTCGGGCGCGGGATCCTCGAGGCCAAGGCCCAGGAAACGCATGAACGACAACCGATCGCGCAGCTGGTACTCGAACTGCTCATCCGAAAGGTTGTAGAGTTCGCACAACACGATCGCCTTGAACATCACCACCGTATCCCACGGCTTGCGCCCCGCCCTGGATTTCCGCTCCTCCGGCGGCCGCCGCCAGACAGCATCAAGCCGAGACAGGTAGTCATCCCAAGGCACCATCGCGTTGAGCTTCACCAGCGGATCCGCCTTCGCGTCCAGACCGGCGTAGCGGTTCGCCAGATCGTAAAAGCCCATCTGACCCATCAGAAAACCCCGATCATGCCGCCAACGCCCGCGATTCTACCGAAAGCCGAAAAGATCGCTACATTTTTCGAGGTGCCCTATAGTAAAAAGATGTATGCATCCCAGAGTGGCCGCACGATTTTCCTGCCCGCTGAATGTCCGCTGACGGACCAAATGCCCAACCGGCTCGCACTCGCGGCGAATGGCCACTTGCCGCTCCCTCCTCGGATTCTGCATGCTGGGGCGACGGCAAGAACGGGATCAGGGCGGACTGACGCATCGCGGCATGGACTGCCATTCGAGCCGCGCGCGGAACGTCCGCAATCGAAGCGACCGGAATCAGGTTTGCGTTTGCACGGAGGTCGGCTTGCCGCCCTTCATGTCGAGTGCTGCGCTTGCAACGATGGTTCCAAGTGAAGTCCCGACCATCACTTGGACGCCGGGATGCAGGGAGCTTCCAGGTTGTGGCCCCCCGCCAATTGCGGTCTACCCTGCCGGCTCAACGTTTGCGCCGCCGCCAATGCCTGCGCAACTTCTGAGTGATTTATCACCATACAGATGTGCATGTGCTGGCCAAAGGTCCTTTCGCTACGGATCGCATCTCTCATCCTTCGATCGGATCGGACGCGGCCTTGACACCCGGAGAATGAAACGGCTTGCTTCGCCGGCCGCGGTCCACTTTGAGCGGCGGAGGGAGTTCGTTTTCGTTGGATCTGAGGGGAAGCGGAGAGGTCGGTATCGGGATTCAGGTGTCAGGCTCAAGTCTGATGACATCGCTGCGCTGCATTTCCGTCTGGAAGCCATCCGCTGCGGGTTGGCAAGTTGCCGGACCAATTTCTGCCCATTCTACTCAGAATTCGGCTGTGCTTTCCCCGCGGCTCGCCGCGGAACCACGGCCGCTTCTCCAGGAGTTTCTCTCGATCATTCGAACCAGAAATAGCGCCGCTGACGCGCACCGGCGCCGGTTGCCCTTGCAGGAAATCGGATGACCGATGCCGCGCTTCTTGAAGTCGCACCGCGAGGCGTCTGGGCGCGGCTGGCGCGCAAGAAGCTGGCGATGGTCGGGCTTGCTCTGATCGCGCTGACCGTGGCGGCGGCGATATTCGCGCCGGTTCTGACACCCTATTCGCCGGACGTGCAGCATTTCGATGGTTTGACCCTCGAAGGCGCGCCACTGCCGCCGGGCGGGGCGTATCCGCTCGGGACCGATCTTCTGGGGCGCGATCTCCTGACGCGGCTGCTCTACGGGGCGCGGACCTCGCTGGTGATCGGGGTGGCGGCGAACGGCCTGGCGCTCGCCATCGGGACGCTTGTGGGCGTGACGGCGGGCTATTTCCGCGGTTGGACCGGGTCGGTGCTGATGCGGTTCACGGATCTGATGACGGCGTTTCCGGCCCTGCTTCTGGCGATCTGTCTCGCGGCGATCTTCCAGCCGTCGCTCTGGATCGTGGCGCTGGTGATCGCGATGGTGAACTGGGTGCAGACGGCGCGGGTGCTCTACACCGAGACCACGTCGCTGGCGGAGCGCGAATTCGTCGCGGCGACCCGCGCGCTCGGGGCGGGCCACGGGCGCATCCTGTTCCGGCACATCCTGCCGCATCTGGTGCCGACGATCATCGTCTGGGGCACGCTCGGCATCTCGACCACCGTGCTGCTCGAGGCGACGCTCAGCTTCCTCGGCATCGGGGTGCAGCCGCCGATCCCCTCCTGGGGCAACATCATCTTCGAGAACCAGACCTATTTCCAATCGGCGCCCTGGCTCGTGTTCATTCCGGGTGCTGCGATCCTGATGCTGGCGCTGGCGTTCAACTTGGTCGGCGACGCGCTGCGCGACGTGCTCGACCCGACCGAGCGGGGGCGGACCTGATGGCGGCCTATCTCGCGCGCCGGCTGCTCCAGGCCGCACTGATCCTGCTCGGCGTGTCGTTCATCACGTTCTTCCTGCTCTATGTCCTGCCCGCCGATCCGGTGCGCCAGATCGCGGGACGCTCGGCCACCGCGCAGACGGTCGAGAACATCCGCAGCCAGCTCGGCCTCGATCAGCCCTTCATCGTGCAGTACTGGCGCTATCTCACCGGGCTGCTGCAGGGCGACATGGGGCGCTCGTACCTGCAACGCTCCGAGGTCGCGGAGCTGATCGCCGCGCGGCTTCCCGCAACGCTGATCCTGATGGCGGCGGCCATCGCCTGCGAGCTGGTCTTCGGGCTGACGATGGGTGTTCTGGCGGCGCTGCGGCGCGGCACCTCGATCGATACCGGGCTGATGCTGACCTCGTTCGTGGCTGTCTCCGCGCCGCAATTCGTGGTGGGGCTGCTGCTGCTCTACGTCTTCGCGGTCAAGCTCGGCTGGTTTCCCATCGGCGGCTACGGTACGTTTGCCCATGTGGTGCTGCCGGCGGTGACGCTCGGCATCCTCGGCTCGGGCTGGTACGCGCGGATGATGCGCTCGTCGATGATCGATGTGCTGCGCCAGGACTACATCCGCACGGCCCGCGCGAAGGGTCTCGCGCGGCGTCGCATCATCTTCGGGCATGCGCTGCCCAATGCGATCCTGCCGATCGTCGCGATGATCGGCATCGACATCGGCATCTTCATGGGCGGCATCGTCGTCGTGGAGAGCGTCTTCGGCTGGCCGGGCATCGGCCAGCTGTCCTGGCAGGCGATCCAGCGGGTCGACATCCCCGTCATCATGGGCGTCACGCTGGTCTCGGCCTGCGCCATCGTGCTCGGCAACCTGCTCGCCGATCTCGTGGCTCCGTTCATCGACCCCCGCATACGTATCCGCTGAAACCGACAGGAGAGACTGATGAAAAGACTTCTCGCATCCACCGCCCTGATGCTGGCGCTTGCGCCCCTCGCGTCCGCGCAGGATTACGTGCCCGACCCGGACGCGAAATCCGGCGGCGACATCGTGATCACCTACAAGGACGACGTGGCGACGCTCGATCCCGCCATCGGCTACGACTGGCAGAACTGGTCGATGATCAAATCGCTGTTCGACGGGCTGATGGACTACGTGCCCGGCACGACCGAGCTGCGCCCGGGTCTGGCGGAGAGTTACGAGATCTCCGATGACGGCATGACCTTCACGTTCAAGCTCCGTCCGGGCGTCATGTTCCACAACGGCCGCGAGATGACCGCCGAGGACGTGAAGTATTCGCTCGACCGCGTCACGAACCCCGTGACCCAGTCGCCAGGCGCGGGCTTCTTCGGCTCGATTCTCGGGTTCGACGCCGTCACCGCGGGCGAGGTCGATACTCTTGAGGGCGTCAAGGTCGTCGATCCGTTGACCGTCGAGATCACGCTCAGCCGCCCCGACGCCACATTCCTGCACGTCATGGCGCTCAACTTCGCCTCCGTCGTGCCCGAGGAGGCCGTCGAGGCGGCCGCCGGCGATTTCGGCAAGCAGCCGGTCGGAACCGGAGCGTTCAAGCTCGCCGACTGGACCATCGGCCAGAGCCTGACCTTCGAGAAGAACGAGGAGTACTGGCGCGAGGGCATTCCCTATCTCGACAGCGTGCGCTTCGAGGTGGGCCAGGAGCCGATCGTGGCGCTGCTCCGGCTCCAGAACGGCGAAGTCGACGTGCCCGGAGACGGCATTCCGCCGGCGAAGTTCGTCGAGGTGATGGCCGATCCGGAACAGGCCGCGCGGGTCGTCGAGGGCGGCCAGTTGCACACCGGCTACATCACGCTCAACACGCAGATCCCGCCCTTCGACAACGTGGACGTCCGCAGGGCCGTCAACATGGCGATCAACAAGGAGCGGATCACCCAGATCATCAACGGGCGCGCGGTGCCGGCGACGCAGCCGCTGCCGCCGTCGATGCCGGGCTACACCGAGGGCTACGAGGGGTATCCGTTCGATCCCGAAGGCGCCAAGACGATGCTGGCGGAGGCCGGATTCCCTGACGGGTTCGAGACCGAGCTTTTCGTGATGAACACCGACCCGAACCCGCGCATCGCCCAGGCGATCCAGCAGGATCTGGCGCAGATCGGCATCGACGCCTCGATCCAGTCGCTGGCCCAGGCCAACGTCATCGCGGCGGGCGGCGAGGCCGACCAGGCGCCGATGATCTGGTCGGGCGGCATGGCATGGATCGCGGATTTTCCGGACGCGTCCAATTTCTACGGTCCGATCCTCGGCTGCGCGGGCGCGGTGCAGGGCGGCTGGAACTGGTCCTGGTACTGCGACGAGTCGCTCGACGCGATGGCGGCGGAGGCCGACAGCATCACCGATCCCGCGCGCGTCGACGAGCGGCTGGCAAAATGGTCGGACGTCTACATGGCGATCATGGAGGACGCGCCCTGGGTGCCGGTCTTCAACGAGCAGCGCTACACGATGAAGTCGCCGCGCATGGGCGGCGCGGATGCGCTCTACGTCGATCCGGTCTCGATCCCCGTCAACTACGATTACGTGTACGTGACCGATGTGCAGTGATCCCGGCTACACGATCCACGGTCATCAGCACCATTTCGGCTGGGACAATTCGCTCGTCCCCGCCGAGACGGTCGCGCCGGGGTCGACGATCCTCTTTCATTGCAAGGACAGCGGGGCGGGCCATTTCGGCCCGTCCTCCACGGTCGCGGACGTCCCGACGCTCGATTTCTCGAAGGTCAATCCGGTCTCGGGGCCGATATTCGTGGACGGGGCTGAGCCGGGCGACGCGCTCAAGGTGACCATCGAAAGCTTCGCGCCCTCCGGGTTCGGCTGGACCGCGAACATTCCAGGCTTCGGGCTTCTGGCGGACCAGTTCTCCGATCCGGCGCTGACGCTCTGGAAATACGATCCCGGCACGCTGGAGCCGGCGATGTTCGGGGCGGAGGGCCGCGTACCGCTCAAGCCCTTCGCCGGGACCATCGGCAACGCGCCGGCCGAGGCGGGGCTGCACTCGGTGGTGCCGCCCCGGCGGATGGGCGGCAACATGGACATCCGCGATCTGGCGGCCGGAACCACGTTGTATCTGCCGGTCGAGGTCGCGGGCGCGCTTTTCAGCGTCGGCGACACCCACGCGGCGCAGGGCGACGGCGAGGTCTGCGGCACGGCGATCGAGAGCCGGATGGACGCGGTGCTGACTCTCGATCTGGTGAAGGGCGCGAACCTCAAAATGCCGCGCTTCACCACGCCCGGTCCCGTCACGCGCCATCTCGACGCCAAAGGCTACGAGGTCACGACCGGCATCGGGCCCGATCTGATGACGGCGGCGCGCGACGCGGTGTCGGGCATGATCGACCTGCTCGGAGCGACGCGCGGGCTCTCGGCGGTGGACGCCTACATGCTCGTCTCGACCTGCGGCGATCTGCGGATCTCGGAGATCGTCGACCAGCCGAACTGGGTCGTGTCGTTCTACTTCCCGCGCTGCGTCTTCGAATGAGCGCGGCGGCGCCCGCGCGCGAGATCCCGTCCGAGGTGCCCGACAGGGTGCTCGCGGTCGAAGGGCTCGCCGTGGGCGTCAACACCGAATTGGGTCTCCGGCCGCTGATCGAGGATCTGTCCTTCGAGCTCCGGCGTGGCGAGACGCTCGCCATCGCCGGGGAATCGGGCTCGGGGAAGTCGATCACGGCACTCGCGATCATGGGGCTGCTGCCGCACGCCGTGCGGGTGCGCGCGGGGCGGGTGGCGCTCGGCCGGACCGATCTGCTGCGCCTGCCGGAGCGCGAGATGCGCGCAGTGCGGGGCGACCGGATCGCGATGATCTTCCAGGAGCCGATGAGTTCGCTCAACCCCGTGCTGAGCGTCGGGCGCCAGCTCGTCGAGGCGATGGAGGCGCATGTGCCGCTCGCCCGCGGCGAGGCCCGCACCCGCGCGGTCGAGGCGCTGCGCGCCGTGCGGCTGTCGGAGCCGGAGCGGCGCATGGCGCAGTATCCGCATGAGCTGTCCGGCGGGATGCGCCAGCGGGTCATGATCGCGATGGCGATCGCGCTGAAACCCGAGGTTCTGATCGCCGACGAGCCGACAACGGCGCTCGACGTGACGGTGCAGCGCGAGATCCTCGATCTGCTGCGCGAGCTCCAGGCCTCGCTCGGAACCGCGATCATCCTCATCACCCATGACATGGGCGTCGTCGCCGAGATGGCCGATCGCGTGATCGTCATGAAGGCCGGGCGCGCGATCGAGGAGGCCCCGGCGCCGACGCTGTTCGCGTCGCCGCGCGAAGCCTACACCCGCGCCCTGCTCGCCGCCGTTCCGCGCATGGGCGCCGGTGACGGCGCGCCGCAGGCGCCCTCGCGCGACGCTCCGGTCGCGCGTCTGAGCGACGTCCGGGTTACGTTCGATCTCCGGCGAGGCTTTATCGGCGGCGTCACCCACCGCATCCATGCGGTCGAAGGGGTCACGTTCGACATCCGCGCCGGCGAGACCTTCGCGCTGGTGGGCGAGAGCGGCTGCGGCAAGTCTTCCGTTGCCCGCGCCATGGCAGGACTGACGCCGTTCGAGGGCGGGATCGAGATCAACGCAAGGCGGCTCGGCGCGCCCGGGACCGATCCCCGGGCGGCGCGGCGCGACGCTCAGATGATCTTCCAGGATCCGATGTCATCCCTCGATCCGCGAATGCGCGTCGGCGCCCTCGTGATCGAACCGCTGGTCATCCACGGGATCGGCACACCCGCCGAACGCCGGGCGCGCGCCGCGGACCTTTTCGAGCGCGTCGGCCTGTCACGCGACCAGCTCGACCGCTATCCGCACGAGTTTTCCGGCGGGCAGCGCCAGCGGATCTGCATCGCCCGGGCGCTGGCGCTGGAGCCGAGGCTGATCATCGCGGACGAGAGCGTCTCGGCACTCGACGTGTCGGTCCAGGCCCGCGTGCTCGACCTCCTGCGCGGACTCAAGAAGGATACCGGCGTGGCGTACCTGTTCATCTCGCACGACATGGCGGTGGTCGAGAACATCTCGGACCGGGTCGCGGTGATGTATCTGGGCCAGATCGTCGAGACCGGCACCCGCGCGCAGATTTTCGGTGATCCACGCCACCCCTATACGCGCCGCCTGATCGACGCGGTGCCGGTGCCGGATCCGACGCATGTGCGCCCGCCGCGGACGCGCCTGTCGGGTGAGCCGCCGAGCCCGCTGCGTCCGCTCGGCGATCCGCCGGCGCGCGTGACGCTGAGCGATGTCGGCGGCGGGCATCTCGTCGCAGACGAAGTCGCGGCGTGAGTATGTTGTTGAGAACACCGCCGTTACTGCTGCAGACTGGCACCTCAACCTATGTGGCCGGAGTGAAAACCGGGAAGGGCGAATGGGCCGCAAGCGTGCCCCATCTCAACAAGCTGGCGGTGCGGGCCATACCCGCAAGGCCCGGCCTCGCAGCAGAAACAGAGCCGCCGGCCATCGGCGCCCAGCTTCTCTGCAAGCTTCCTGACGTGATCGGTCCGGTGCGGGATCGTGCCCCAATGGCGCGTCTCACAACCACGTTCGCCTTTTGCCAGCGCCACTGAAATCGTCGCCTTATGGACATCCAGCCCGATGAATTTGCTGTCCTGCATCCGGTCTCTCCCCCATTCTCGAGGCTCTACGCCAGCCAGTCTGGCGCAACCCTCGAACGCAGAATGCCGCGCGAGAGGCCACAGACCCAGTCAGCTCACCAGGCGATCATGGGGTCTAAGGGGCGTGCCGCGTACGGGCCGCGCTTCGCCGCGACGCGGGAGGTTCATCCGGGTGGATCCGTCGTCGGAGATCCGATCCGCCCGCCATGAGCGTGGTCCCGGTCCGCGCGGCTCTTCCCGAAGACCGTTAACTGAACAATTACCTTCACTTTTTAATCGGGTTGTGTAGATTGACCGACGGGTAGGGTCGGCGGAAGTTTCATGTCCGCCGTTGAGTGAATGGCGCTCGAGGGGAGTTTTTTGAATGTCGATTTCCGATACGTTCGCCGTGTCCGTCGTCCGGCCGACGAAGGCCGGCAAGGGAATTCCGGAGATTGACATTGTAAGCCAACGGCATGGCCGTGGCTCCTCAAGCCGGTTCTGGGCGTCGAAGCGGCTGTTCGACATCGTGGTTTCCATCCTGGGTCTGCCGATCGTGGCGGGGATCGGTGTTTTTCTGCTGTTCGCGAATCCGTTCAGAAACCCCGGCCCGCTTCTGTTCCGGCAGGAGCGGATGGGGCGGGGCGGCGAGGTGATAAATGTCCGCAAATTCCGGACGATGATCGTGGAGGGTGAAGGCGCGCGCGGACCCGACGATCCGGTGGAGGCGCACCGGGTCACGCCGCTCGGCCGTTGGTTGCGCCGCACGCGCATCGATGAATTGCCGCAGCTTGTCAATGTCCTGCGCGGCGAGATGAGCTTGATCGGTCCGCGCCCGGACCTGCTCGACCACGCGCGGACCTTCGTGAACGTGGTGCCGCGCTATCGCGAGCGGCTGTCGGTCCGTCCGGGGATCTCGGGACTCGCGCAGGTCCGGATGGGCTACGCCGAGGGCATCGGTCTGACCGCCCGCAAGGCGCGGCTCGATCAGGTCTATATCCGCAACGCCTGCTGGAGGCTGGAGCTGCTCATTCTCCGGCGGACCTTCATGGTGATGGCATCCGGCTTCGGGGCCCGCTGATCGCCGATGGGCGCGGGCGGAATGGCCTGCGCGTAACGGTTTCATCATATGTGATCCGCATAGAGAGTGTCGGGAGTTTCGATGAGCGTTTCCATGACCGAGCGAGCGCGGTCCGCCGGGGATCGGTGGTTCGTCGTCCAGACCCAGCCCCGCCGCGAGGAACTCGGCGCACGCAATCTCACCCGGCAGGGGTTCCGTGTTTTCCTGCCCCAGTTCACCCGGACGGTGCGTCATGCGCGCCGGACCCGGACGGTGCGCAGACCGCTTTTTCCCGGCTACGCCTTCGTGACCCTGGACCTGGAGGTCGACCGCTGGAGGTCGGTGCTCGGCACCTACGGCGTCAGCACGCTGGTCATGCAGGGCGACCGCCCCAGGCCTGTTTCCGCAGGCGTGGTGGAGGGATTGATCGAGGCTGCGGGCGCGACGGACGGGCTTGATTTCACCAGGGGTCTCAGCATCGGATGCTCCGTCCGCTTTCTGAGCGGTCCGTTCGCCGAGCGCATCGGCGAACTCGTCGAAATGAGCGACGCGGAACGTGTGGGGGTTCTTCTGGAGTTCCTCGGGGCGGAACGCGTGGTGACGGCTTCGGCGCGCGGCCTTCTGGTCGTCGATGCCGGCGACGCCTGAGGGGAGGCGTTATCGCGCATTCGCGGATGCGATTACTTGGGAGATTTATAGCGGTTTTTCCTCGGGCTTGGATCGAGGAAAATCAAGAGGTTGCTTGGGGTTTATGGGCGTTTAGTCGAGGTTGGCTTGAGAAGAAAAACTGATTCGACGCGTCAAGTTTAAGAGTGTAATAACAATAAATTGTTTAAGACAGTACAAGTGCTTTATAAAATGAAATAAAGAACGATATTAATCCAGTTTCACTCGGATGATCAGATAAGATCGGAATCTAACGATCGTGATTCGGTCGTCAACGGATAAAGTGCGATGCTTGCGGACGGCAAGACCCTGCTGATCGTCGACGGCTCGTAGATGAGCCAATGCGACACGGCGGCGCGCTTGGAAGGCCCGGCGAATGAGGCCGATCCGACCGCCGTCCGGCAAGCCCGCGGATCCGGATCCGAGATCGCCTGTCCTTCGTGCCGAACCGCCGAAGGATCCGGAACCTGGTCGGGAGTGGGCGCATGGGATCGGCGACTCACGCGCGGCGTCTCTCTCGAGCCGTCGGAACCGGCGTCATCCGAGGTCGGGTGCATTCAGTGAGGCGCGGCTTCTCCGCCGCGCGCTTTCGGGCCGGCGGGTCATTCCGCCGGGTCAAGGGTCAGCCCCGAAGGCCGATCGCACGCCCCGGAATCCTCCCGCGCGGCTGATCCCGCCTGCGACGGCGCGTTCATCGCGGCGGTCATCCGCGGACTCGGATGTCTTTCGTCGACAGGAACCCTTCGGAGACATCGCGCGTCGATCGGCGAGGGGCCGGGCGGAACCGGAACGGTCCGCGCCGGCGCGGCTTCGCGGGTGCGGGAGCAGGACCGTGGGAACGCCGCCGACGAGAATTCGTTGAAGACCGGAAGCTGCCGGGCGTGTCGTGAACCTGTGCCTGTTAACCCCGTCCGAATTCCGGCATTGTCCGCCGCAAGGCGGCATGTAGACCTTCCGGTGCCGGCAGCGGTTCTGCGTGCTGCGGCTGAGATGCTCGACGGGCTTCCTGCGGTGCGGATGACCGAGTCACCCGCAATGCGGTAGCTGTTTTCTGAACGGTTCCCGCCATCGCAGCCCTCCAGACCTTTTCCGAATGCAGGAGCTTGATCTGAAATGTCATCGAACATCCGGCCAGTGATCCTTTGCGGCGGTTCGGGCACGCGCCTCTGGCCTCTGTCGCGGGAGCGGTACCCCAAGCAGTTCGCGGCTCTGCTGGGGGAGAGAAGCCTGTTTCAGCAATGCGCCGAACGTCTGAGCGGCGCTCCGTTCGGAAAGCCCGTCATCGTGACGGGGGCGGCGTTCCGTTTCATCGTTCTGGAACAGCTCGCCGAGGTCGGAGTGACGCAGGCCGACGTGCTGATCGAGCCGGAGCCGCGCGACACCGCGGCCGCGGTGCTCGCGGCGGCGCTTCACGCCGCCGCCGAAGATCCCGAGGCGGTGCTTCTGGTCGCGCCGTCGGACCACCTCATTCCGGATGCGCCGGCTTTCCGGGATGCCGTGGCCGCGGGCCTGCGCGCGGTCGCGCGGGGCGACCTCGTCACCTTCGGCGTCCCGCCCGACCGGCCTGAAACCGGCTACGGCTACATCGAGGCCGCCGGGCCGGATGCGGGATCCGGGCGACGGCGCCGAGGTTCTGAAGCTGCTGCGCTTCGTCGAAAAGCCGGATGCCGCGGCCGCCATGGCGATGATCGAGGCGGGCGGTCATTTCTGGAACGCCGGAATATTTCTCGGAAAAGCCGCCGATTTCATCGAGGCTTTCAAACTGCACGCGCCGGATCTGTTCGAGCCGGTGAGCGGCGCGGTCGGCAAAGCCCGGCCGGATCTCGGGTTCATCAGGCTCGATGCCGAGGCCTGGTCCGCCGTCCGGCCGGTCTCGATCGACTACGCGGTCATGGAGAAGGCGCAAAACCTCAGCGTCGTGCCGCTTCACGCCGCATGGTCCGATCTTGGAGACTGGAACGCGGTCTGGAGGGAGAGCCCGCAATCGGACGACGGCATGGTCTGTTCCAAAGGTTCGCATGGCATCGACAGCTCGAACAGCCTGCTGCGCGCGGAGGGCGACGGGCTCGAACTGGTCGGGATCGGGCTTGAGGACATGATCGTCGTCGCCATGCCGGACGCCGTGGTCGTCGCTCCAAGAAATCGAAGTCAGGAAGTGCGCGCCGCCGTGGCTCTGCTGAAGGAGAAGTCGCGCTCCCAGGCGACGTCGTTTCAGCGCGACCTCAGACCATGGGGATGGTTCGAGACGGTCGCGCGCGGCGACAGGCACCAGGTGAAGCGTCTCGTCGTGAAGCCCGGCTCGGTGCTGAGCCTGCAGAGCCACGTCCATCGCGCGGAGCATTGGATCGTGGTCACCGGAACGGCGCGCGTCACCATCGGCGATGACGTGCGGCTCCTGTCGGAGAACGAATCCGTCTACGTGCCGCTCGGCGCGGTGCACAGGCTCGAGAACCCGGGCAAATTCGATCTGCATGTGATCGAGGTTCAGACCGGGGCCTATCTCGAAGAAGATGACATCGTGCGCTATGAGGACGTCTATTCGAGGACGGCCGCCGATTGAGCCCGGCAGTGTTCATGTCGGACGCGGGATCGGGTCGCGTGCCGCGCGGCTCCGAGCGCCCCTATCGCGAAGAAGAGGCAGAACAATGACTGGGCGAGCCCTTACCGCGCCTGAGAGCTTCCGGACCGCGACGATCCGTTCCGGGGCGGCGACGCTCCGGACAGCCGCGACGCGAGCGCGTCGTCCGCACATGACCAGGAAAGCTCTGATCACGGGGGTGACGGGGCAGGATGGCGCGTACCTCTCCGAACTGCTTCTCGACAAGGGCTATGAGGTCCACGGGATCAAGAGGCGCTCATCCTCCTTCAACACCGGCCGGATCGACCATCTCTACCGCGATCCTCACGACCCGGACGCGCGGCTGTTCCTGCATCATGGGGATCTGACGGACGCGACGAACCTCATCCGGATCGTGCAGGAGGTGAAGCCGGACGAGATCTACAATCTGGCGGCCCAGAGCCATGTTCAGGTCAGTTTCGAGACCCCGGAATACACGGCGAACGCCGACGGTCTCGGGACGCTCAGACTGCTTGAGGCGATCCGCATTCTCGAGCTTTCGGACCGGACGCGCTTCTATCAGGCGTCAACCTCGGAACTGTACGGCCTGGTCCAGGAGACGCCGCAGCGCGAGTCCACGCCATTCTATCCGCGAAGCCCCTATGCGGCGGCGAAACTCTACGCCTACTGGATCACCGTGAACTATCGCGAAGCCTACGGCATGCACGCCTCGAACGGCATCCTCTTCAACCATGAAAGCCCCATCCGAGGCGAAACCTTCGTGACCCGCAAGATCACCAGGGCGGTGGCGGCGATTCACCTGGGCCTTCAGGACCGCGTTTTTCTCGGCAACCTCGACGCGCGGCGCGACTGGGGCCACGCGCGCGACTACGTTGAAGGGATGTGGCGGATCCTCCAGCAGGATGTTCCCGACGACTACGTGCTGGCGACGGGTGAAACGCACACGGTGCGCAGTTTCGTCGAGAAGGCGTTCTCGGAGATCGACGTGGCGATCGAATGGCAGGGCGTCGGAGTCGAAGAGGTCGGACGCTGCGCGTCGACCGGGAAGGTGCGGGTCGAGATCGATCCGAAGTATTTCAGGCCGACGGAGGTCGATCTCCTGATCGGCGACCCCGGGAAGGCTCGGGAACGGCTCGGATGGCGCTCCACGACGTCATTGGACAGTCTGGTTCAGGAAATGGTCGCGGCGGACCTCATCGCGGTCAATTCCGAGCACAACCGGATCGCACGCCATGAGTGAGGCCAAGTATGATCTCGCGGGCAAGCGTGTCTGGGTCGCCGGCCATAACGGAATGGTCGGGAGCGCTCTGGTCAGGCGGCTTGGATCCGAGGGGTGCGATGTTCTGACCGCGGGCCGGGATGCGGTGGATCTTCTCCGGCAGTCTGAAGTGGAAGCCTGGATGGACGAGACGCGGCCGCAGGCCGTCTTCCTGGCGGCCGCGAAGGTCGGCGGCATCCTCGCGAACGACACGTATCCTGCGGACTTTCTGTACGAAAATCTGATGATCGAGGCGAATGTCATCCATTCCGCTTTCCGAACGGGCGTCGAAAAGCTGCTCTTTCTCGGATCATCATGCATATACCCGAAGCTCGCGCCTCAGCCGATCGATGAGCGGGCGTTGATGTCCGGGCCGCTCGAGCCCACGAACGAGTGGTATGCGATCGCGAAGATCGCCGGCATCAAGCTCTGCCAGGCCTACCGGCGGCAGTACGGCTGCGACTTCATTTCCGCGATGCCGACCAACCTCTACGGTCCGGGAGACACATACGATCTCGAGACGTCGCATGTCATCCCGGCCCTCCTGCTGAAGGCGCATGCCGCGAAGAGGGAAGGCGGGAGGGATCTGGAGATCTGGGGCACCGGGACGCCGAGACGGGAGTTCCTGCACGTCGACGACTGCGCCGACGCTCTTGTGCATCTCATGAGATGGTGGTCAGCCGAGGGACCGGTCAACGTCGGCTGTGGTGAGGACATCAGCATCGCCGAGCTCGCGCGCCTCGTGATGTCGATCGTCGGGCTGGAAGGGGATCTGGTCTTCGACCGCTCGAAGCCCGATGGCACGCCTCGGAAACTGCTGGACGTTTCCGTTCTGAGGGAACTGGGATGGTCGCCTTCGATACCGCTGAAGGAGGGACTGATGAAGGTCCTCGACGACGTGCCGTTCCCGGAGGCCGCGTGAAAGACACATCCGGCATCGAGCGGCGGCGGAAAATCATCGCCGTGAACCGCTTCTACTGGCCGGATCACTCCGCGACGAGCCAGATCCTGACCGACCTCTGCCGCCACGCGGCGGCCAATGGCTTCAGTGTCACGGTCATCACGAGCCGGATGCGCTACGACGACGAGAAGGAGCGCCTCCGATCGCACGAGATCGAGGAAAACGTGGAGATCAGGAGGGTCTGGACGAGCAGGATGGGGCGCGGTTGGGGGCCGGGACGCCTGCTCGACTATGTCAGCTTCTTCGTCACGGCGACGGCGGAGGTATTCCGGGAGGCCAGGGCCTCGGACATCGTTCTGGTCAAGACCGATCCGCCGCTGATGTCGGTTCCGATTTCCGTGGTGACGAAGCTTCGCGGCGCGCATCTCGTGAACTGGCTTCAGGATCTGTTCCCGGAGGCTGCGGGCGCGCTCGGAATGGGTTGGGCGAACCGGTGGCCCGGGAGCTTTCTTCGGGGGCTCCGCAACCGATCGCTGAACGGCGCCGCCTTGAACGTGGGCATCTGCGAGCCGATGGCGAAGCAACTCTCGGAACAAGGCGTGCACGGCGGTCAGGGTGATCCCGAACTGGCCGGACCGGCGGATCCGGCCGGTTCCGCGGGAGATCAACCCGTTGCGCGCGCGTTGGGGCCTCGAAAGAAGCTTCGTGATCGGCTACTCCGGCAACCTCGGCAAGGCGCACTGTGCGCGGTCGGTGGCACATCTGGTGCGGGAAAGCCGCAAGCTGGCGGGCGTCCGGTGGCTGTTCATCGGCGGGGGGGCCGGGCAGGAGGCCGTGAAGCAGGCGGCGGAGGAAGCCGGGGTGCAGGTCGATTTCCAGCCCTACCAGC
>CAVORV010000070.1:0-47209 GCA_963698685.1 uncultured Alphaproteobacteria bacterium | reverse complement strand
CGCGTTCACGCGGATGCCGTCGGCGGCGTAGGCGATGGCGAGGGATTTGGTGAGCTGGGCGATGCCGCCCTTGGAGGCGGAGTAGCCGGGGACGAGGCCGCCGCCAAAGAAGGACAGCATCGAGGCGGTGTTGAGGATGGTGCCGCCGCGGGCCGCGAGAGACGGCCGGGCGGCGGCGCAGACGCGCATCGTGCCGTTGAGGTTGATGTCGACGACTTGGGCGAAAACCTCAGGGTCGAGTTCCTCGTGCCGGCGGATCACACCGGCGCAGTTCACGACATGGGCGAGGTCCTCGAGATCGGCGACGAGGTCGGCGACGGCGCCCGCGTCCGCCACGTCGAGCACGCGCGCCTCTACGCCCGGCATGGCGTCGCGGGCGGCATCGGCCTCGGCGGCGGTGACGCCGGTAACGCACACGCGTGCGCCCTCGGTGAGGTAGGCCTTCGCTATGCCCGCGCCGATGCCGGAGGTGCCGCCGGTGATGAGGACGCGCACGTCGCGGAAGGCGCCTTCGGGCCAGATCGACATCGGGGCGGCTCCGTCAGGGCGGGTTCAGCGGATGAACTGGTCCGTATAATCCGCGCCGAGGCCGACGGCCTCGTAATGTTTGCGACACATGTCGATCTTGGTGAAGACGTCCTCGAAGCCGAGCGGCTTGCCCCAAGGATCGACGTAGAGCATCACGCCGTTGACCTGGAACATGGTGATCATCTCGGTGACGTCGTCGGGCACGATCAGGGTATGGGTCTCGCCGGGCGGTTCGAAGACGTAGCCGCCCTCCTCCGCCACCCAGTCGTGTTCGAGGTAGTGCCAGCGGCCCTTGAGGACGTAGCCGTGCACGGCCTGGGGGTGGCGGTGACGCGAGAGCACGCCGGATTTTCGCACCCGCAGCAGGTTCATCCAGTAGCCCTGGCTGCGGTTGAGGCAGAGCGGGCGAAAGGCGACGTTCTCGGCCTGTGGCACCCAGACGCGCTCGTCGTCGGGGATCGCCTTTGGCACGACGATCTCGGCGAGCGCGTCGGGCGGGAACGGCAACTGGTACGGGGTTCTGGGATCGACGTCCGGGGTTTCGAGCGGCATCTTCAGACGCCTTCCCTTGGAGCCGGACTGGCGGTCGCGGCGTTGGTTTTAATAAGGTCGCGGATCTCGGCCAGGAGCTGCTCGGAGCTTGGCGCGTCCTGGGTCTCCTCGGCCGGCGATTCGGCCTCGGCCATGGCGGCCTCCTTGACGCGGTTCACGCCCTTGACAAGCAGGAACACGACCCAGGCGACGATGACGAACTTGATCACCGCGTTGATGAAGGCGCCGTAGCGGATCGCGGCGGCGTTGTCGCCATCGCCGAAGCGCATGACCATGTCGGAGAAGTCGATGCCGCCGATGAAAAAGCCGATGACCGGGTTGACCAGATCGTCGACCATCGAGGTCACGATCGCGGTGAAGGCCGCGCCCATGATGATGCCGACGGCCATGTCCATGACGTTGCCGCGGGCGATGAAATCCCTGAATTCCTTGAGCATCCCGATCCCTCCTGCGGGGACTTCGGCCCCGGCTTCAACAGCGTCGGTGTTAGCCCGGAAGGCGTCCGGTGACAACGTAGACGAGCGCGTCCACGACCTGAGCGGGGGTTTGCGCCACCGCGAGGGCGGCGGCGTCGACCTCCTTGAGCGCGTGCTGGTGCTCGGGGCCGTGCAGGACGATCAGCGAGCGGCCGAGCGCGGCGGCGTAGCCCGCGTCGAAGGCCGCGTTCCATTGTTTGTATTTCTCGCCGAAGCGGACGACCACGACGTCCGAATCCTCGATGCCCTTGCGGGTGCGGATGGCGTTGAGCTTCGCGCCCTTGTTGTCGTGCCAGAACTTGTCGGGCTCGGCCCCGAAGATCGTCACGCCGCAATCGTCGGACGCGGCGTGATCGGTCACGGGACCGTCGAAGACGATGTCGAGACCGGCGGCCTCGCAGCCCGCGCGGATCTCGTCGCGCCAGTCGGTATGGATCTCGCCGGACAGGTAGACGTTGAGCTGCATTTCGGTTTCTCCCGGTCAGGTGCGCAGGACGCCGCCGGTGGCGGACGCCACGCCGGCGACAATTTTAGCCGAGATCTCCTCGATCTCGGCCTCCGTGAGGGTCGAGTATTTCGGCTCGAGCCGGACGCTGATGGCGACGGATTTGCGGCCCTCGCCCATCTGCGCAGCGGCTTTCGGTCCGGCGAAGACGTCGAAGACCGCCACGTCGGCGATCAGCGGGCTTTTGGCGGCGCGCGCGCCACGGATCAGCGATTCGGCCTCGACGCGGGTGTCCACGACGAAGGCGAAGTCGCGTTCGACGGCCTGAAGGTCCGTCGCGGCGAGCGCAGGGCGCGTCGTGGAGCGACTGCGCGGGAACGGGATGGCTTCGAGGAAGACCGTGAAGCCCACGACCGGGCCTTTGATGTCGAGCGCGTCCAGCACCTTGGGGTGGATCTCGCCGAATTCCGCAAGCGCGGTTTTCGGGCCGAGGCGGACGATGCCGTGACGACCGGGATGCCACCAGGCCGGGCCTTCACGCCCGATGGTGACGCGCGCCGGGGCGCCGGCGGCGTCGAGCGCGGCCTCGACGTCCCGTTTGACGTCAAAGACGTCGACGGGGCGGCGGGAGCCGTGCGGGTCGCGCGGGCCGGCATGGCCGGTGCGGATGCCCGAGACCATCAGGACCTGCTCCTCCGGTTCGCCGCCGTGGAAGGCCTGACCGACCTCGAAGAATGCCAGATCGTTGAAGCCGCGCGCCTGGTTGCGGGCGGCGGCGCGAAGCAGGCCGGGCAGCAGCGCGGGGCGCATATGGCTCATCTCGGAGCTGATCGGGTTCTCGAGACGTGTCGGCTCTCCTCCGCCGCCGAACAGCCCCGCCGCCTCGGCGTCGATGAAGCTGTAGGTGACGCATTCGTCGTAGCCGGACGCCGCGATCCGGCGACGGACGGCACGCTCGCGTGTCTGCGCCGGGGTCAGGATCGGGCGGGAGACGCCGGGCGCGCGGGCCAGCGGTTTGCCTTCGAGCTTGGTGAGCGAGGCGACCCGCGCGATCTCCTCGACGAGATCGGCCTCGCCCTGGACGTCGGGGCGCCAGGTCGGCGGGGCGACTTTGAAGCGGTCGCCATCGGCGGTGACGGCGAAGCCGAGGGCGGTGAGGATGCGCGCCTGCTCGGGCGCCGCGATCTCCATGCCGACGAGGCTGACCACGCGGGCGGGGTCCAGCGGGTAGGTCCGGGAGGTGTCGGGGATGGAACCGGCATGGGTGATCTCGGACGGTTCGCCGCCGCAGAGCTCGAGAATGAGACGTGTGGCCATCTCGATGCCGTCGGGCGCGTTGGACGGATCGACGCCGCGCTCGAAGCGGTAGCGGGCGTCGGAATTGATACGGAGACGGCGCCCGGTGTGGGCGGTGCGCACGGGGTCGAACCAGGCCGCCTCGATGAAGACGTCGGTGGTCTCGGCGGTCACGCCGCTGCGGACGCCGCCCATGACGCCGCCGATGCTCTCGGGGCCTTCGGCGTCGCAGACCAGCGTCTCGGTGCCGTCGAAGATATAGGTCTTGTCGTCCAGCGCCGTGAGCCGCTCGCCCGGCCGCGCGAGGCGGACGGTGATCGCGCCGCCATGGACCTTGGCCGCGTCGAACACGTGCAGCGGGCGGGCGCGGTCGAAGGTGATGAGGTTGGTGATGTCGACGAGCGCCGAGATCGGGCGCAGACCGATGGCACGCAGGCGGTCCTGGAGCCATTGCGGCGAGGGACCGTTTTTCACGCCTCGCACGAGGCGGCCATAAAAGACGGGACAGGCCTCGTGGGCGACGTCGGGCGCGAGATGCACGCCGATCGGACAGGGGAAGCTTCCGGGTACGGGTTCGATCGCGGGGGTGATCAGCCGCCCGAGGCCGCGGGCGGCGAGGTCGCGCGCGACGCCGGCGACGCCGAGCGCGTCGGGACGGTTGGGGGTGATGGCGATGTCGATGACGGGATCGGAGGGGTGGAGGTCGATGTAGCGGGCGCCGACCGGAGCGTCGGCGTCGAGCTCGACGATGCCGTCATGCGCGGCGGAGAGCTCCATCTCGCGTTCCGACAGCATCATGCCGTGGCTTTCGATACCGCGGATCTTTCCGACCTTGATTGTGGTGTCGATGCCGGGGATGTAGTCGCCGGGCGCGGCGATCACGACCTTGATGCCTGCGCGCGCGTTGGGGGCGCCGCAGATGATCTGAAGCTCGCCGGCGGCGGTCAACACCTTGCAGACGCGCAGTTTATCGGCGTCGGGATGCTTCTCGGCCTCGAGAACATGACCGACGGTGAAGGCCGCGAGACGCTCGGCGGGGTTCGTGACGCTCTCGACCTCGAGGCCGAGATCGGTCAGGGCGAAAGTGATCTCGTCGAGGGTGGCGTCGGTCTCCAGATGCTCCTTGAGCCAGGCGAGCGTGAATTTCATGAGACGGCTCCCGATGTTCCGGGGCGGGGTTTAGGGGATCAGGCTCGGCTTGGAAAGGGCGGCGAAACGGACCGGAACGCGGCGCAGGAAATCCGTAGGATACGCGTGGTTCTTGCGCAGCTACGGCCGGCAGGGCGTCGGACGCATCTCGGGTTCGAGAATTTCGACGAGCCGGAACCGCTCGCAGACCAGTTCCATGTCGGGGGAGAAGCCGCCGTTGCGGGCGAAAAACGCCTCATGCCCGCGCCGCCAGGAGGCGAGGCTCCGGTCCCCCTCGCCCTCGTCCCTCGCGAAGGCCGCGTCGAACGCATCGAAGCGGCGGACGGCGACTTCGAGCGTTTCGATGATCGCGGCGGGCCGGCCCGCGCCGTCGAGAACGATGTCACGGCGACCGACCTGCGGAAGGGCGTCGCCGCCCGGCGCGAAATCCCTCAGCGCGCCGCAGGTCGCGGTCTTGACGCCCGCGAGCACCAGCGCGAGCAGTTCGTCGGCCAGTTCGGGGCTGTCGCCGAAGGAAAACGTGACGGGAAGGGTCGGATCGGGCATGGACAGAGCCTTTCTTTGCCGGGGCGCGTCGCGCGGATCGCCCCGACCATACGAGGCTCCGCCCGACGGTCGGAAGCCTCCATTGATCATGGTCGAAAGACCTCACGCGCCGGATCCGGATGCCCGGGGTGGCACTGCACGGAAAATTCCTCTATTTGGAACTCTCATCAAATCATCGTGTCGGCAAATCTTCTCATGGAAGTTCGTCGCATTGAACGCGGAAGCGTCCGAACCGGACGGTCGAAGGAGAATTGAATGCCAGTCAAGCCACCAGTCACGGATCTGCCCATAAGGGTGTCGGAATCCGGTTTCTATCGCGGTTTCACCAAAGATGTGACCGTCACCGCGAAACTCATCGTCGGAGCCCTGATTCTCTGGGCGATCGCGTTTCCGGATCAGGCGGCGGCGGGTCTCGGCGCGGTCAACAGCATCATCCTCGCGACGTTCAACTACTGGTACGTCTATGTGATGGCGTTCTTCGTGATCCTGTGCTTCGCGCTGGCGCTGTGGCCCGCCGCGGGGCGGCTGCGGCTCGGGCTTGACGACGATCGGCCCGAGTTCTCCAATTTCTCGTGGTTCTCGATGATGTTCGGGGCCGGGATCGGCATCGGGATGCTGACTTTCGCGACCGCCGAACCGATGTATCATTTCGCCACCAATCCATCGACGATCCAGGGGATCACCGAGGGCAGCACCGCGGGCAACGTGCGGGACGCCTATATCTGGTCGTTCACCCATTGGGGGCTCGCGGCCTGGGCGGCCTATGCCATCGTGGGTCTGGCGCTGGGGTATTTCTCGTACCGGCGTGGTCTGCCGCTGACGATCCGCTCGGCGTTGACGCCGATCTTCGGCGCGAAGCTGTCGGGGCCGCTGGGGCACGTCGTCGACGTGGTGGCAGTCGTGGCGACCGTGCTGGGCGTCTCGCAGACGCTCGGCTTCGGGGTCGAACAGTTCATTTCGGGGCTGTCGCGCATCGGGTTCGGCGATTGGCTGTTCAACATCGCCGAGGACGGGACGCGGTCGTCGTCGACGATGGGCATCATCGTCGCGCTGATCGTGATCATGGGCGCCTCGACGCTCTCCGCCCTGTCGGGTGTCGGCAAGGGCATCAAGTGGCTTTCGAACATCAACATGGTGCTCAGTTTCTTCGTGCTTGGGTTCTTTCTGCTCTTCGGATCGACGTTTTTCGGCCTCTCGACGCTGTTCGTCGGCATCTGGGATTACCTGATCTCGATCCCGGGCAACTTCCTGACGGTCTGGGCCAAGGACGGTACCGAGGTCGGCGACGAGCTGGCGGGCTGGCAGGGCGGCTGGACAATCTTCTACTGGGCCTGGTGGATCGCCTTCGCGCCGTTCGTCGGCGTGTTCCTCGCGCGCATCTCAAAGGGGCGGACAATCCGCGAATACGTGCTGGGCGCGATGATCATTCCCGCCTTCATGTGCTTCGTGTGGTTCGCCCTGGTCGGCGGCACGGCGATCGATCTGGAACTGACCGGCATCGCGGACGGCGCGATCGCTGGCGCGGGCCAGGCGGATCAGCTCTTCGCGATGCTGGCGGTGATGCTCAGCGAGACGCTGGCGTATCTGATGTCGATCATCGTGGTGGTCCTGCTGCTCACCTACCTGGTGACTTCGGCCGACAGCGCGGTGCTGATCATCAACACCATCAACGCGGCCGGCGATGAAGGACCCAAAGCGCGGCCGCACATCATGTTCTGGGGCGCCGCGCTGGCGTTCGTGGTGGGCGGGCTGATCCTCGCCGGGGGCTTGGGCGCGATCCAGACGGCGATGGTGATCGGCGCGCTGCCGTTCAGCCTGGTGATGGTGCTGATGGGCCTGTCGCTGATCAAGGCGATCTGGCGCGATCTTCAGCGCGAGAAGCACGGGCTGCCGTCGACATTCACCGGCGTGGAAGCGGTTCCGGCGGAGTAGGCTGACGGGGTGTGGGCGGCGTTTCTCCGGGATGGACGCCGCCGCCTGACGCTCGTATCCGACCAGTGGCGAAACGTGTCGCACCCGCCTTTCCGGGCGGGTGCGATGCCATTCCCGAAGCGGGCTTCAGAATTTGCCGATCACTCGCGCGTCCAATCGCGGACGGGGATCGGAGTGGGCCCGGTCCCTGTGAGCGCCAGAGTGGCGGCCGAGCAGACATAGGTCGTCGTCATATCCGGGTCCGGAAGGTCGGGCAGCATGTGGCGTACCTCGGCGAGGAGGACCGGCTCGGCGCCGGAAGCCGCCATGTGCGCACGGGTGGTCACGTCGAAGGCGGTCATGGCGGCCGAGAGGACGGTCCCGTCGACGGCGACATCCATGGCGAAGGCGCCCCAGCCGGAATTGACCAGCATCGCCGGTCCCTGCTCGATCTCGAGCCGGAAGCCGTCGGTGCGGCCCTCGGCCGCGCCGTCCGCCGTGATGGCCAGCATGACGGTTCCGCCGACCGATTCCACAGGCACGGCGCTGATCGCCTGGTAGAGCGGCAGGGCATGGGCGATGTCGCCGCGCCACGTGCCGGTGAGGCAGGGATCGGAGGCGGCAAGGGCCGGGACGGCGAGAATGGCGAAAACGGCAGGCGCGAGTCGCAAGGGCGATCCTTTCGGGACGGTGCGGCGCGTCAGCGGCTGATGCCCCCCGGAAGCGTGGGGACGTCGAGCGCGGCGAAGCCGTAGTTGCGGAGCCAACGCAGGTCGCTGTCGAAGAAGGCGCGCAGGTCGGGGATGCCGTATTTAAGCATCGCGATGCGGTCGATGCCCATGCCGAAGGCGAAGCCCTGCCATTTCGTCGGGTCGACGCCGGCGGCTTCGAGCACCTTGGGGTGGACCATGCCGGAGCCGAGGATCTCAAGCCAGTCGTCGCCCTCGCCGATGCGGAGCTGGCCGCCGGCCCAGGAGCAGCGGATGTCGACCTCGGCCGAGGGTTCGGTGAAGGGGAAATGCGAGGCGCGGAATTTCAGCTCGACGTCGTCGACCTCGAAGAAGGCGCGGCAGAACTCCTCGAGCACCCATTTGAGGTTGGCCATCGAGATGTCGCGGTCGATGGCGAGGCCCTCGACCTGGTGGAACATCGGCGTGTGGGTCTGGTCGTAATCGGCGCGGTAGACGCGGCCCGGCGCGATCACGCGGCAGGGCGCGCCGTTCTCCAGCATGTGGCGGATCTGGACCGGCGAGGTGTGCGTGCGCAGGACGTGGGGCGGCCGGTTGTCGCCCTCGGCGCGGGCCATGTAGAACGTGTCCATCTCGGCGCGGGCGGGATGGTGGCCGGGGATGTTGAGCGCGTCGAAATTGTGCCAGTCGGTCTCGATCTGCGGCCCTTCGGCGACGGAGAAGCCGAGATCGGCGAAGATGGCGGTGATCTCGTCCATGACCTGGCTGACGGGGTGGATCGTGCCCTGCCGCGACGGGCGGGCCGGGAGCGTGACGTCGAGCCATTCGGTGGCGAGCCGCGCGTCGAGGGCGGCGTCGGCGAGTTTTTCGCGGGCGTCGGCCAGCGCCGTGTTCAGGTCGTCCTTGAGGGCGTTGAGCGCGGGGCCGGCGGTCTGGCGTTCCTCGGCGCTCATCTGGCCGAGCGAGCGCATCAGGAGCGAGACCTCGCCCTTCTTGCCGAGCGCGGCCAGGCGGACCTCCTCCAGCGCCGCCTCGCCCGAGGCCTCCGCGATGGCGGAGAGATATCTGTCGCGCAGCGTGTCGATGCCGTCCATGTCCGATGCCCCGAGCGTTCGAATTCGCCCGGACGCCTATCACAGGATCGGGCGATTGCAACCGGGGACGGCGCGGCGGGCGCTCACCTGTCCCAGGGCACGCCGCCGGCGAAGGCGGTGTAGGTGGTGACCGGGAGATAGGCCGCGTCGACCGGCATCATGTGGCCGGTGACGGCCGACGCCGCGTCGGAGCAGAGGAAAGCGACGACGTCGGCGATGTGCTCGGGGCGGACCAGCATGTCGAGGGCGCCGGCGGCGCGCATGACGGCCGGGTCGCGTTCGCCCGCGTCGATGCGGGCCTGCATGGCGGGGGTGACGACATAGGTGGGGGCGACGCCGTTGACGCGTACGCCGTGGCGGCCGAGTTCGACGGCGAGGATCTCGGTCAGTCGCAGGATCGCGGTCTTGCTCGGGCCGTAGGCGGGCAGCGGCAACGCGGCATAGGAATTGACAGAGCCGAGCGTGACGATGGAGCCCCGCCCGGCGTCGCGCATCAGCCGTCCGAAGGCCCGGATCGTCGAGACGGTGCCGCGATAATTGACCGCCCAGACGCGGTCGTGGACCTCCATGTCGGCGTCGAGAACGGTGCTGACGGTCTCGAGGATTCCGGCGGAGGTGACGAGGATGTCGGGGGCGCCGGTCTCGGCCATGATCCGCGCGGCGCGGTCCATAAGGCCGGCCTCGTCGGTCACGTCGGTTTCGATCCAGCGGGCCTCGCCGCCGTCGGCCACGATCGACGCGGCGACGGACCGGGCACGCGTCGGGTCGGCGTCGAGGATCCAGACGAGCGCGCCGTCGCGGGCGAACCGCCGCGCGCAGGCCTCGCCAAGGCCGCTGGCCCCTCCGGTGATCACGGCGGATTTCGGCATGGACGTTTCCCTCGTATCGCGGTCTGCTGCGCGCGCGATGGTAGGGTCGGCGTCCCAGGGGCGCAACGGCGACGGATGGGCGGGCTCGGATGGGCGGCGTGACGGACTGGCTTTACGACCTTTACGAGGGCGACGACGCGCGGTCGCACCGGTTCCGCTACGCGTTGCTGGCCTTCGACATCGCGACGGTGGTTTTCGTGATCGTCACCTCTTTCACGCCGCGCGTTTTCGCCATCGAGGTGATCGACGCGGTGCTCGGGATCCTGATCCTGCTGGATTTCAGCGCGCGCATGGCGATCAGCGAGAACCGGATGCGCCTGCTGATCCAGCCGGCGACGATCGCGGATCTGGTCGCCACCGCCTCGTTTCTCGCGCCGATCGCCGGCGAGGGGTTCGGATTTCTGCGGATCCTGCGGACGCTGCGGCTGCTCCGGACGTACCGGCTTCTGGCGCGGCTGCGGCAGGATTTCCCGTTCTTCCGCGAGAACGAGGAGGTGATCGTCGCGCTGGTCAATCTCGGGGTCTTCCTGTTCGTGATGACCGGGCTGATCTACACGACCCAGCACAGGATCAATCCCGACATCGGCAATTACGCCGACGCGCTCTATTTCACCGTGACGACGCTGACCACGACGGGCTTCGGCGACATCACGCTGGAGGGCACCTGGGGGCGGATGCTGTCGGTGGCGGTGATGATCTTCGGCGTCACGCTGTTCCTGCGGCTGGCGCAGGTGCTGTTCCGGCCGGTCAAGGTGCGACATCCCTGCCCGACCTGCGGTCTGGAACTGCACGATTCCGACGCGGTGCATTGCAAGCATTGCGGGGAGCCGATCCGGATCGAGACCGAAGGCGCGGTCTGAGCGGACGCGCACCCGGAACCTGTCGGCCGGCGGGTGGTTGAGCCGGGGAACGGAGGCGCGATGTTTTTCGACGGTTGGGACGATCTGGTGCGGGTGCTCGTCGTGGGCGTCCTGAGCTATGCCGGCATCGTGGTCCTGCTCCGGGCGACGGGCAAGCGCACGCTGTCGAAGATGAACGCGTTCGATTTCATCGTGACGGTCGCGCTCGGCTCGATCCTAGCGTCCCTGCTGCTCAACGAGGACGTGACGCTCTCCGAGGGGCTTCTGGCGATCGCGGTCCTCTGTGTGCTGCAATACGCGGTGACGTGGCTGTCCCTCCGGTCGGAATGGTTTCAGAGCCTGGTGAAGGCGCGGCCCGCGGTCCTGCTTTCGCGCGGCGAGAGGCTCCCGGAGGCGATGCGGCGGGAACGGGTCACCGAGGAGGAGATCCTGGCTGCGCTGCGGGCGCATGGAATGGCGGGACCGGAGGAGGCGGCGGCGGTGATCCTGGAGACGGACGGGTCGCTGACCGCGCTGCCGACGCGCAAGGGGGCGGAGTACGTGGCGATGCGGAACGTGAGCGGGCGGGTCGACCGCTAGACGCTGTCCTTCACCCTGTCCCAGGTGCTGCGCAGATGGGTCGCCATCGCGGCGCCGAGGCGGTCGCCGTCGCGGGCGCGCAGGGCCTCCGCCATCTCCTCGTGTTCGGCGACGGCGCCGGCCCAGGCCTCCTCGCGGGCGTTGCCGATGAAACGGATGCGTTTGAGCCTGCCTTGGATGTTGCTTTGGAACTCCCGCAGGGTCGGGTTGCCGGAGAGCGCGGAGAGCCGCGTGTGGAACTCCTGATTGAGCTTGTAATACGGCAGCCGGTCGCGTTTGCCGTAGAGGGCGATCATCCGGTCGTGGAGGCGCAGGAGCGACGCGATCTCGGCGTCGGAGGCGCGCTCGCATACGAGGCGGCCCGCAAGCGTCTCGAGGCTGCCGAGGACCTCGAGCATCGAGTGGACCTCCTCGGGCGAGAGCTTGCGCACGGTCGCGCCGCGCGACGGGCGGATGACGATGAGCCCTTCGGCCGCGAGCGTGCGCAGCGCCTCGCGGAACGGGGTGCGCGAGACGCCGAGACGCTCGATCAGACGTGTCTCGTCGATTCGGCTGCCGGGTTCGAGATGGCCCTCGATGATGAGGTCGCGGATGCGGTTCGCGACCTGGTCGTGCAGCGTCTCCTTGACGATGGCCAGAGGGTCGTCGGGGTCAAGCGCCTGATGTTCCAATGGTCTTCCCCCGTTCCGGCTCCGCTGGCCGATTTTGCGCGAAGAGACGTTGATCGTCGAGCCGCGACTGTTGTATGATGTATACAAAATGAGGGTATCCATGTCCAATCCGCACAGAACGGCCTTCGCGATCGGTGACGCGGGCGGCATCGCTCCGGAGCTTTCGGCGCGCGTGCTGGCCGACCGGGACGCGAACGGCGACGACCTGATCGTCTTCGGCGATCTGCGGCTGATCCGGCACGGCGCGGAGCAGGCGGAGGTGCCGATCGACCTGCCGGTGATCGGGCCGGACGAACTGGGCGGGCCCCTGCCCGTGGGCAGCGTGATCGTCGACATGGGCAATCTCGACCCGTCCACGGTGACGATCGGCGAAGCGTCGGCGGCGTCCGGCAAGGCGGCGCTGGAGAATTTTGGCGCGGCGCTTCTGGCCGGAAAATCCGGGCTCGCGGACAGCGTGTTTTTCACGCCCTTCAACAAGCACGCCATGCGGCTGGCGCGGCCCGAGTACGTCGACGAGATCGGCTTCATCAACGCGACGATCGGCGCGGAGCGCAGCGGGCGCGAGTTCAACGTGCTCGACGAGGTCTGGAACGCGCGGGTCACGTCGCACATCCCGCTGCGGGAAGTGGCGGACACGCTTACCGCCGAGCGGATCTTCGACTCGCTGATGCTGACGGCGGAGGTGATGGAGGATGCCGGGATCCCCGCGCCGCGCATCGGCGTGGCGGCGCTCAATCCGCATGCGGGTGACGGACGGAATTTCGGCGACGAGGACGAGGACGTCATCGCGCCGGCCGTGATCCGCGCCAAGGCCGCCGGGGTCCGGGCGACCGGGCCGGTGCCCTCCGACACGGTGTTCGTACGGGCGATCCGGGGCGAGTTCGACGCGGTTCTGACCATGTTCCACGATCAGGGGCAGATCGCGATGAAACTGCTCGGGTTCGACCGGGGCGTCACGCTGATCGCGGGCTATCCGTTCCCGATCGTTACGCCGGCGCACGGGACGGCCTACGACATCGCCGGTCAAGGCAAGGCTGACACGGGCGCCACGTTCAACGCGGTCAAGCTGGGGCGCAGACTGGCCCGGAGGGCCGCCGAACGCGTCACCGCGTGACCATTCACGATCCGACACGAAGAAACCAAACTCGGGAGGAAGACATCATGAAGATCAGACACGCCACCATCGGGTTCGCCGCCGCGATCGCCGCGACATTCGCGACCGGAGCCGTCGCGCAGGAGGAGATCATCTTCGGCATCAGCGCCGCCCCCGGCTCGCTCCAGGAGCAGACCGCCAGCGAATTCGCGCGGCGTGCGAACGAGAAGCTCGGAGACGTCGCCGTGGTCAAGGTCTTCGACAGCTCGCAGCTCGGCAAAGACAAGGACATGCTCCAGAAGATCAAGCTCGGCACGATGCACCTGACGCTGCCGTCCTCGACCATGCCGGAGATCGCGAATGAGTACGCGATCTTCGACCTGCCGTTCCTCGTCGCGAACCGCGAGCATCTGGCGCGTATCGACGAGACGCTGTTCACCGAGGTTCTGGTTCCGGCGGCCGAGGCGCAAGGTTATCGCCCGCTGGCGATCTGGGAGAACGGGTTCCGGCAGATCACCAACAACGAGCGGCCGATCACCACGCCGGCCGATCTGGACGGGCTGAAGATCCGCACGCCGAACTCGTCCTGGCGCGTGGCGATGTTCGAGGCCTACGGCGCGAACCCGACGCCGATGGCGTTCTCGGAGGTGTTCGTGGCGCTGCAGACCGGCGTCATCGACGGCCAGGAGAACCCGCTGACCAACATCGCCGGCGGCAAGCTCAACGAGGTTCAGAAGTATCTGTCGATGTCGGGACACGTCTATTCGCCGGCCTATCCGACGGTGGGTATCGCCACATTCGAGAAGCTCGACCCGCAGATCCAGACGGTGCTGGCGGAGACCGCGCAGGAGGTCGCGCTTTGGGCGCGCGACGAGGGTGCGGCGCAGGACGGCGCGCTGCTCGTGGAGCTTCAGGAAGGCGGCATGGAGGTCAACGAGACCGACCGTCAGGCCTTCGTCGACGCGTCGGCGCCGCTCTATGAGAAGTTCGCGTCCGAGGTCGAGAACGGCCAGGCGATGATCGACCAGGTTCTGTCGCTGGCCGGCGGTTCCTGAGCCCTTCGGGCGGCCCACGGCGGGCCGCCCCGCCCCCCGCCCCTCCGATCGGATTTCCGGATGACCGCGCGCCTGACCCGCCTCCTGGACCTCGGGCTCCAGGTCTTCACGATCGCGCTGATCGTCGTGCTCGCCTGCGTCGTTCTGCTTGGCGTCGCGTTCCGGTATTCGGGCAATTCGCTCATCTGGTATGACGAGGTCGCGGCGGTGCTGCTGGCTTGGATCACGTTCAGCGGCGCGGCCTTCGCGGTCCTGCGCAACGCGCATCTGGGGTTCAGCGGGCTGCTCTACTCCCTGCCGCCGAAGATCCGCGCGGTGGTGTTCTGGATCGGCGAGGCGATATTTTTCGCGTCGCTCGGCGCCATCGGCTGGGCCGGCTGGGCGATCCTCGACATATTCGGCAACGAGACGATGACCACTCTGCGCTTCGTGCCGCGCAGCGTGGTGCAGTCGATCATTCCGGTGAGCGCGGGGTTCATGCTTCTCGGCCGCGCGCTCACGCTTCCCGAACGGCTTTCGGATCTCCGCGCAGGGCTCGATCCGGAGACGCGGGAGATCGAGCATGAGATCGCGCGCGCCGAGGCGGAACTCGGCGCGCTGCGCAAGGACACGAAGCCATGACCGAGGCGCTGATCCTGCTGTCGATGTTCCTGATGATCGCCATCGGCCTTCCCATCGCCGTGGCGATCCTGGCGAGCGCCTTGGTCGGAATGTGGATCCTGAACGGGCATCTTGGGTTTCTGAACGCGGCGCTGTCGATCTATGACGGCGCGACGAGTTTTCCGCTGATAGCCATTCCGCTGTTCATCCTGGCGGGCGCGCTGATGAATACGGGCGGCATCTCGACCCGGCTGATCGCGTTCGTCTCGGCGCTGATCGGTTTCGTGCGGGGCGGGCTCGCGATGGTCAACGTCGGCGTCTCGATGTTCTTCGCCGAGATCTCGGGCTCGGCGGTCGCGGACGTGGCGGCGACCGGGTCGGTGCTGATCCCGGCGATGAAAAAGAAGGGGTATTCGCCGCGTTTCGCCGCCGCGATCACCTCGTCCTCGGCCTCGCTCGCGATCATCATCCCGCCGTCGATCCCGATGATTTTGTATGGCGCGCTGTCTGACACGTCGATCGTCCAGCTTTTCGTGGCGGGGATCGTGCCCGGCATACTCGGCGGGTTTCTCCTGATGGCGCTCTGCTACTATTTCGCGGTGCGCTACGATCTGCCGCGCGAGGAGCGGTTCAGCCTCTGCCGCGTCTGGACGGCAACGAAGGACGCGGCGTGGGCGCTCATCCTGCCGGTGATCATTCTGGGCGGTATCTTCGGCGGCCTCGTCACGGCGACCGAGGGCGCCGCGCTCGCGGTGGTGACGGCGCTGTTCATCGGGGTGTTCATCTACCGCGAGATCGACCTGCGGCGGCTATATGCGGCGATGGTCGACGGGGTGCTCCAGACCTCGACGGTGATGCTGCTGGTGGCGACGTCGGCGGTGCTGGGCCTCTATCTGACCGAGACGGAGATGCCGCAGCGGCTCGCGGCCGGGATCACCGAGATCACGACCAACAAGATCGCCGTGCTGATGATCATCAACGTTTTCCTGCTGTTCGTCGGCATGGTGCTTCACGGCGCGGCGGCGATCATCCTGACGGTGCCGATCTTCATGCCGCTGGTGAACCAGCTCGGGATCGATCCGGTGCATTTCGGCATTCTGTTGACGCTCAACATCGCGCTGGGACAGCAGACGCCGCCGGTGGCGAGCGTTCTTGTGACCGCATGCTCCATCGCCAAGACCGACGTCTGGGGCACGACGCGCACGAACCTGCCGTTCATCGGGGTGCTGGTGTTCGTCCTGCTTCTGGTGACCTACGTCCCGGCGATCCCGCTCTGGCTGGTGGGCGTGTTCTACGGGCCGGGCTGAGCGAGGGTGCGCCCGGCGTCCGGGCCGAAGCGGTTCATTGACTCGCTCCGGCGATCCGTGGTTGCCTTCGGTGCGGACCGCCTCCCGGACACCGGGAAGCAGACGTTCGCGATGAAAAAAAGAACCCTCGGGAGGAATATGAGATGAGAATTAGCGGATTGATCGGAGCGTCGGCGCTCGCGATGGCGGCCATGTCCGGCGGGGCTTTCGCCCAGGACGTTTCGGCCTGCCTGATCACCAAAACGGACACCAATCCGTTCTTCGTGAAGATGAAGGAGGGAGCCACCGCTAAGGCCGAAGAACTTGGCGTCGAACTCAAGAGCTTCGCCGGCAAGTTCGATGGCGACAACGAGACCCAGGTCCAGGCCATCGAGACCTGCATCCTCGACGGGGCCAAGGGCATTCTTCTCACACCGTCTGATACCTCGTCGATCGTATCGTCGGTTCAGAAAGCGCGGGATGCCGGACTAGTGGTGATCGCACTGGACACGCCACTTGATCCGATCGATTCGGCCGATGCGACTTTCGCCACCGACAATTACAAGGCCGGCGTCCTGATCGGACAATGGGCCGCTGGCCAGCTCGGTGAAGCGGCGGCGGATGCGAAAGTCGGTTTCCTCAACATCAGCATCAGCCAGCCGACCGTCGGCGTGCTGCGCAACCAGGGCTTCATGGAAGGCTTCGGGATCGATCGGAAGGATCCCACCAAATGGGGCGACGAGGATGATCCGCGAATTGTCGGCCAAGACGTGACCGAAGGCAGCGAGCCGGGTGGCAGGACGGCGATGGAGAACTTGCTCGCCATGGATCCGGAGATCAACGTCGTCTATACGATCAACGAACCCGCCGCAGCTGGCGCCTACGAGGCGCTCAAGGCCATTGGCCGCGAGAACGACGTGCTCATCGTCTCGGTCGACGGGGGCTGCCCGGGAATCCAGAACGTCGAGGCCGGGGTCATCGGCGCCACCTCGCAGCAGTATCCGCTGCTTATGGCCTCTCTCGGGATCGAGGCGATCGCGAAGTTCGCCGAGACCGGCGAGAAGCCGGTACCGACTGAAGGCAAGGACTTCTTCGATACCGGCGTCGCGCTGGTGACGGACAAGCCTGTGGACGGTGTCGAGTCCATTTCGGTCTCCGAGGGCATGGACCTCTGCTGGGGTTGATCGCCTGACAGGCGATGTAGGGCGGGGCAAGCCCCGCCCTACCGCCGGACGCGGGCCTCGGCTCCAGCCGTGACCCTCCATGATCGCGCCGATGGCGTCGCACGGACCAATGGAGCAAGCCATGACCGACTCCGTTCCCAAAGGGCAGGACTTCGAGTCCGGACTGGTACACAGCGCGACGGACGTCGCGGACTTCGAGGACGCCCGGACCGGGCCGGTCTACCGTTTGCAGAACATCCTGCACAAGAATCCGGCTCTCGTGCCTTTGATCGTGCTCTTGGCGGCGATCGCGGTTTTCGGATTCCTCCTCGGCTCCAAATTCTTCTCGCCCTTCGCGCTGACCCTGATCCTGCAGCAGGTGCAGATCGTGGGCATCGTCGCCGCCGCGCAGAGTCTCGTGATCCTGACCGGCGGAATCGACCTGTCGGTGGGCGCCATCATGGTGCTGTCGTCAGTGGTGATGGGCCAGTTCACGTTCCGCTACGGCATTCCACCCGCCATCTCCGTAGCTTGCGGACTGATGTGCGGCACGCTCATCGGGTTCCTCAATGGCTGGTTCGTGGCCAGGGTGAAATTGCCGCCGTTCATCGTGACGCTCGGAATGTGGCAGATCGTTCTGGCGACGAACTTTCTGTACTCGTCTAACGAGACCATTCGCGCGCAGGACATCGAGGAACAGGCGCCGCTGCTTCAACTTTTTGGCGCGACCGTCAAGATAGGTGGCGCGACGTTCACTGTCGGCGTCATCTTCATGATCGCGCTGATTTTCGGTCTTGCCTACGTGCTTCGACATACGGCCTGGGGACGCCACGTATACGCCGTGGGCGACGACAAGGAGGCGGCGGAGCTTTCCGGCGTGCAGACCGGCAGGGTGCTGATTTCGGTCTACATGCTGGCCGGCCTGATCTGCGCCTTCGCCGGCTGGGCGATCATCGGCCGGGTGGGATCGGTATCCCCCACGGCAGGGCAGCTTTCCAACATCGAAAGCATCACCGCCGTGGTGATCGGAGGAATTTCCCTGTTCGGCGGTCGCGGTTCGATCCTTGGCAGCCTCTTCGGGGCGTTGATCGTCGGCGTGTTCTCGCTGGGATTGCGGCTTCTCGGAGCCGACGTGCAATGGACGACGCTCCTTATCGGCGTGCTCATAATAGCGGCTGTCGCAGTCGACCAATGGATCAGAAAGGTGTCCGGCTGATGGAACCCATCCTGCAAGCCCGAAAACTCTTCAAGCGCTTCGGTAGTGTGACAGCTCTGAACGGCGCCGACTTTGACCTGATGCCGGGAGAAATCCTTGCCGTGATCGGCGACAATGGCGCCGGAAAGTCAGTCATGATCAAGGCGCTCTCCGGAGCGCTGCAGGTCGATAGCGGGGTGATGAAGCTGGATGGCACGCCCTACCACTTCAAATCGCCGCTCGACGCGCGCGCCGCCGGCATCGAGACGGTTTACCAGACTCTCGCCATGTCCCCCGCGCTTTCGATCGCCGACAACATGTTCATGGGCCGCGAACTGCGGAGGCCCGGCGTGATGGGCAAGTGGTTCCGTTCGCTCGACCGGCCGGCGATGGAGAAATTCGCACGCGAGAAGCTCACGGAACTTGGTCTGATGACCATCCAGGACATCAACCAGGCGGTCGAGACGTTGTCGGGTGGCCAGAGGCAAGGCATCGCCGTCGCTCGAGCGGCCGCCTTCGGCTCCAAGGTGATCATCCTCGATGAGCCGACGGCGGCGCTGGGCGTGAAGGAAAGCCGACGGGTGCTGGAGCTGATCCTTGACGTCAAGTCGCGAGGCATTCCGATCATCCTCATCAGCCACAACATGCCGCATGTCTTCGAGGTGGCGGACCGTGTCCACATCCATCGCCTTGGCAGACGTCTCTGCGTGATCGATCCGAAGGACCACACCATGTCGGACGCGGTTTCGTTGATGACCGGTGCGGTGGAGCCGCCCGAAGAGATCGTCGCCGCTTGAGCGCGACACGCGAGGCCGCCGGTGTCATCGTCGATGCGCTGGCCGATCTGGCGCCCTCTGGGACGCGGCATCTGATCGCCATCGCCGGACCTCCGGGATCGGGCAAGTCGACGATCGCGGCGGACGTCGTGCGGCTGCTGGACCGGTCCGGCCGGGCGGCCGCTCTGGTGACGATGGACGGGTATCATCTCGACAACAGCGTGCTCGTCGAGCGCGGGCAGCTTGAACGCAAGGGCGCGCCGGAGACGTTCGACCTCGCGGGGTTCGCCGTGGCCGTCGAGCGGCTGACCCGAGGCGGCGAGGTGATCCTGCCGATTTTCGACCGGGCGCGCGACGCCTCGATCGCGGGCGCGCAGGTGGTTGGGGCGGACCGTGACTGGCTTGTGATCGAGGGGAATTACCTGCTGCTCGACGCGCCGGGCTGGCGGGATCTGGCGGGTCGCTGGACGCGGAGTTTTCATCTGCGGACACCGCCGGAGGTTCTGGAGGCGCGGCTGATCCGGCGCTGGCTCGATCACGGGAAATCGCCGGAGGACGCGCGGAGGCGCGCGCTCGACTTCGACATTCCCAACGCGCGGCGGATCGAGAGCGACAGCCTGCCCGCCGATATGGACGTGCCGAACTGAGACCGCCTCAGCTTTTGACGATCAGGTATTCCGGGCCGTAGGGGAAACCGGTGATGTTGCGGTTGCCGCCCTCCTCGATCACGAGGATGTCGTGCTCGCGGTAGCCGCCCCGTCCCGGCAGGTGGTCGGGGATGGTGATCATCGGCTCCATCGACACGACCATGCCGGGCTCGAGCATGGTGTCGCAATCCTCGCGCAGTTCCAGCCCCGCCTCGCGGCCGTAATAGTGGCAAAGGACGCCGAACGAATGGCCGTAACCGAAGCTGCGGTATCGGAGCAGGTTTTCCGCCGCATACATTTCGTTGAGTTCCTTCGCGATGTCCGAGCAGCGGGCGCCGGGGACGAGAAGCTCTTTGCCGCGGTCGTGGACGCGGCAGTTGATCTCCCAGAGGCGAATGCTCTCGGCATCGGCCTCCTCGCAGAACAGCGTGCGTTCGAGCGCGACGTAATAGCCGGCGACCATCGGGAAGCAGTTGAGCGAGAGGATGTCGCCGCGTTCCAGTCTGCGGGACGTGACGGGGTTGTGGGCGCCGTCGGTGTTGAGGCCGGACTGGAACCAGGTCCAAGTGTCGAGAAGCTCGCCGTCGGGCCAGACCTTGGCGATCTCGCGGACCATCGTGGCGGTGGAATGGAGGGCGATCTCGTGCTCGGGGACGCCGACGGCGATGGCCTCGACGCAGGCGGCGCCGCCGATGTCGGCGATGCGCGTCATCTTTTCGATATGGGCGATCTCCTCGGCGGATTTGATCATGCGCAGGCGCATCGAAGGCGCGGCGATGTCGACGAATTCCATCTCGCGGGAACTCGGCCTTGAGCAGGTTCAGCGTGTCGATGGTGACGTGGTCGAACTCGATGCCGAGGCGCTTCACGCCGGCGGTCAGGCCGCGGATGGTGTGGAAATAGTTGTCCTTGCGCCAGTCGGTGTATGTGACGTTCCTGCCGCCGAAGGTGCGCCGCCAGGGCTGGCCGCCGTCGATGCCGGCGCTGATCGAGGTGGAGATGTCATGGTCGACGAGCAGGCCGTAGCGGCGGCCGAACTGGCAGTAGAGGAAGTCGGAGTAATAATTGATGCAGTGGTACGAGGTGAAGAGCGCGGCGTCGATCCCGCACGCGGCCATGTGGTCGCGGATGGCGTCGAGACGGCGGCGCATCTCGGGCGCGGTGAAGGTCGGCGTGACGGGATCGCCGTTGCCGGTGTAGTCCTGAAGTCTCTCGCGCTCCATGGGAGCCTCGCTGTCGCCGCCGGGAGCGGTGATTTCAGAAACCGCTCGCCAGCTCGGCGTTCACGGTGTGGAGCAGGTCCTCGACATGGCGGCGCGAAGGAGCGCCAGACCTCGATGCGGAACCGGTCGGGCGCGTCGCGCAGGAGCACGATCTGCGTGGTGTCGAAGATCGTGCGTTTGGCGTCGCCGGGGGCGAGGCGGCGCAGGTCGATCGGACAGCCGGCGGTGAGAAGCTCCTCGGCGCGGGCGCCTTCGACGGCGATGGCGATCTCGCGGTCGGAGATGTCGACGAGGCTGTGCGGGGCCTCGGCGCGGATTGCGGCGAAGGCGGCGGCGATGCCGGACGCGTCGGCCTCGGGGGCGTGGAGCAGCCATTCGTCGGGGCCGAGGGCCCATGCGGACCGGCCGTCGGCATGGGCGCCCTGCCCGATCCGCTCGGGCAGCGTCACGCCGAAGGCCTCGGAGGCGGCGGCGCTGTCGGCGGACGGGACGCGCAGGTTGAACCGCGCGACCGGGGGCAGGATCGCGATGGCGACGGGACGATCGGCGGTTTCGGTGGTCATGGTGTCGCGCTCCATATCAGACCTTCAGCCGGTCGCCGTCGGGGTCGTAGAAGACAGTCCCGGTGACCTTGGCCGAGATCGTGCGGTCGGGCATCGGGACGTGCAGCGTCTCGCCCATCCGGTCTTGCCCGCCCTCGACGACTGCCATGGCGATGGAGCGGCCGAGCGTCTCGGACCAGTAGGACGAGGTGACGTGGCCGATCATCTTCATCGGCAGCGGTTGGCTCGGGTCGGCGACGATTTGCGCGCCTTCGGTGAGGACGGTTTTCGGGTCGTCGGTCAGCAGGCCGACGAGCTGGCGGCGGCCCTTGGCGACGATGTCGGGGCGGGCGAGCGAGCGTTTGCCGACGAAATCGGGCTTGGCCTTGCCGATGGCCCAGCCGAGGCCCGCATCGTCGGCGGTGACGGTGCCGTCGGTGTCCTGGCCGATGATGATGTAGCCCTTCTCGGCGCGCAGGACGTGCATCGTCTCGGTGCCGTAAGGGCAGATGTCGTATTGCCTCCCAGCCTCCATGAGTTTTTCCCAGAGCGCGCGGCCGTGGCGGGCGGGGACGTTGACCTCGAAGCCGAGCTCGCCGGTGAAGCTGATGCGGAAGAGGCGCGACGGGAACCCCGCGACCGTGCATTCGGCGACCGACATGTGCGGGAAGGAACCGTCGGACAGGTCCTGGCCTTCGACGAGCGGCTCCAGCAGCTTGCGGGCGTTGGGGCCGTTGACGGCGATCGTCGCCCATTGCTCGGTGGTCGAGGTGAGCCAGACGCGGAGATCCGGCCATTCGGTCTGGAGGTAGTCCTCCATCATGTTGAGGACGCGGGCGGCGCCGCCGGTCGTGGTGGTGACGTGGAAGAGATCGTCGCGCAGGCGTCCGATCACGCCGTCATCGCGGATGAAACCGTCCTCTCCGAGCAGCAGGCCGTAACGGCAGCGGCCGGGCGCGAGTTTGGTCCAGGGGTTGGTGTACATGCGGTTCATGAATTCGACCGCGTCGGGCCCCGAGACCTCGATCTTTCCGAGCGTCGAGGCGTCGAAGATGCCGAGCGAATGGCGCGTGGCGCGGCATTCGCGGTTGACGGCGGCGCGCATGTCCTCGCCGGGTTTCGGAAAATACCGGGCGCGGCGCCAGAGCGCGACGGGTTCGAAGACGGCGCCGTTCTCGTCCGCCCAGCCGTCGATCGGCGTTTTGCGGGTGACCTCGAAATGGCCGTCCTTGTGGTAGCCGGCGAAGGCGCCGAAGGTGGTCGGGGTGTAGGGCGGGCGGAAGGTGGTGAGGCCGACCTGGGGCGCCGCCTTGCCGAGCGCGTCGGCGGCGATGGTCAGGCCGTTCATGTTCGACATTTTGCCCTGGTCGGTCGCCATGCCGTTGGTGGTGTAGCGCTTGACGTGCTCGATGGAGCGCATGCCCTCGCGCACGGCGAGGCGGATGTCCTTGGCGGTGACGTCGTTCTGGAAATCGACGAAGGCCTTGGCGCGGCCCGGGCGGCGGTCGGTCGGGAGTTCCTTGTGGAAGACGCCGCGGCCCGGGCGGTCGGCGGTGACGGCGAACGTGGCGGGCTCGTCGGCACGGTCGAGGTCGCGGGCGGCGTCGGCGCCGGCCTTTGCGCCGTCCTCGAGCGCGCGGGCGATCGCCCCAGAGGCCGCGGCCGGCGCCGGCGATGTGGCAGGCCTCGGCGCGGTCGCCGGGCAGGTAGACCTCCGCCTCGGCATCCCAGCGGAGCGTGCCTTTTGTGTGCGAGAAGAGGTGAAGCGAGGGCGTCCAGCCGCCGCACATCAGGAGCGCGTCGCAGGTGATCCGTGCGCGAGGGGCCGGGCTTGCCGCTGCGCATCGGGTTGACGCGGACGTTCGTGACGCGGAGCCGTCCAGCGGTGGCGGTGGCGGTGTGGCCCGTCAGCACCTCGATGCCACGCGTGCGGGCGCCCTCGGCGAGGGCGTCGTCGATATAGGCGCGGGTGTCGATGATGGCGGCGACGCTCACGCCGGCGTCGGCGAGGTCGAAGGCGGCGTACCAAGCGCTGTCGTGGCTGGTCAGGATCGCGGGGCGGTTCCCGACCTTCACGCCGAAGCGGTTGAGATAGGTCTGGGCGGCGCCGGCGAGCATAACGCCGGGGCGGTCGTTGCCGTCGAAGACCAGCGGGCGTTCGATCGCGCCCTGGGCGAGGATCACCTGGCCGGCGCGGACGCGCCAGAGACGTTCGCGGGGGGCGTTTTGTGGCGGGCTCGTCAGGTGGTCGGTCAGTTTCTGGCAGAGGCCGACCATGTTCTGGTGGTAGTAGCCGATCGCCGTGGTGCGGGTCAGGATGCGGACGTTGGGCAGCGCGTCGAGTTCCGCGAGCGTGGCGCGAGCCAGTCCCAGGCGGCGGCGCCGTCGATGTTGACCGAGGGCTCGGAGAGGAGCGTGCCGCCGGCTTCCGAGTTCTCGTCGACCAGCACGACGTCCCCGCCGGTCCGGCCGGCGGTGAGGGCGGCGGCGAGACCGGCGGGGCCGGCGCCGACGATCAGGACGTCGCAGTGGAGGTGCCGGCTGGCGTAATTGTCGGGGTCGATCTCGGTCGGGGCGCGGCCGAGACCGGCGGCGCGGCGTATGAAGGGCTCGTAGACGCGGTCCCAGAAGGATTTCGGCCACATGAAGGTCTTGTAGTAGAAGCCGGCAGAGAAAAGCATGTAGAGCCGGTCGTTGATCGCGCCGACATCGAATTTGAGCGACGGCCAGCGGTTCTGGCTTTCGGCATTCAGTCCGCCGTGGATCTCCTGGACGGTGGCGCGGGTGTTCGGCTCGAACCGGCCGGGACCGCGGCTGGTGCCGATCAGGGCGTTGGGTTCCTCGGAGCCGGCGGTCAGCGGCCCTCGCGGGCGGTGGTATTTGAATCCGCGGCCCATGAGATGCACGCCGTTGGCGAGCAGGGCCGAGGCGACGGTGTCGCCTTCGTAGCCGTCATACGTCTCGCCGTCGAAGGTGAAGGTGACGGGGCGATCGCGGTCGATGCGGCCGCGGTTTTCGACGCGGAATTTGGTCATGACGAGGCCTCCGGTCCGGGTGTTTCGGGGCGGGGTTCGCCGGCCTTGTAGGTGGTGAGAAAGCGGTCGCTCACGGTCTCGCGGAGCGCGTTGAAGAAGCGGCCGCAGCCGTGGACGTGGCGCCAGCGTTCGGAATGGACGCCTTTGGGATTGGAGCGGACGAACAGGAAGTCGCGCCATTCCTCATCGGACAGCGCCGAGGGTTCGGCGGGGCGGGCGATGTGGGCCTCGCCGGCATAGGCGAATTCGGGCTCGGGGAGCGTCTCGTCGCAATAGGGGCAGTGGATCAGAAGCATCTCTCGTCTCCCCTAATGCGCCACGGCGGCGGCGGCGGCCTCGTCGATCAGCCGACCGGTGGTGAAACGCTCGAGCGTGAAGGGCGCGTTTATCGGGTGCGGCTCGTCCTTGGCGACGGTCCAGGCCAGAGTGTGCGCGGCGCCGGGCGTGGCCTTGAAGCCGCCGGTGCCCCAGCCGCAATTGACGTAGAGGCCCTTGACCGGGGTCTTGCCGAGGATGGCGGAGCGGTCGGGGGTGACGTCGACGATGCCGCCCCATTTGCGCAGCATCCGCATCCGGCGGAAAATCGGGAAGACTTCGCAGATCGCCGCGACCGTGTGTTCGATCAGCGGCAGACCGCCGCGCTGTGAATAACTTACGTATTGGTCGGTGCCGGAACCGATGACCAACTCGCCCTTGTCGGACTGGCTGATATAGGCGTGGACGGTGTTGGACATCACGACGCAGGGGAAGCAGGGCTTGACCGGCTCGGAGACCAGCGCCTGGAGCGGGTAGCTTTCGAGCGGCATCCGGACGCCGGCGGATTGCATCACGACGGAGGTGTGACCGGCGGCGGAGACGGCGACCTTCTTGGCGCGGATGAAGCCCTTGCCGGTCTCGACGCCTTCGACGGAACCGTCCGCGCCGCGGCGGATCGAGATCACGGGACAGTTCTGAATGATGTCGACGCCGCGTCTGGCCGCCGCGCGGGCGTAACCCCATGCGACCGCGTCATGGCGGGCGGTTCCGGCGCGCTGCTGGAGGGCGGCGCCGAGGACCGGGTAGCGGGCGTCGGGCGAGATGTTGAGCGGCGGGCAGAACTCTTTGGCCTCGGCGGTCGAGAGCCAGCGGTTGTCGACGCCGTTGAGGCGATTGGCGTGGATGTGGCGCTGGAAGCTTTGGACGTCGTGGACGTTATGGGCGAGCATCATCACGCCGCGCCGGGAGAACATGACGTTGTAGTTCAGCTCGGTCGAGAGGTTCTCCCAGAGGTCGAGCGCGTGGTCGTAGAGCCGGGCGCTCTCGTCATAGAGGTAGTTCGAGCGGATGATCGTGGTGTTGCGGCCGGTATTGCCGCCGCCGAGCCAGCCCTTCTCGATCACCGCGACGTTGGTGATGCCGTGCTCCTTGGCGAGGTAATAGGCCGCTCCGAGGCCGTGCCCGCCGGCGCCGACGATGATGACGTCGTATTCGTTGCGGGGCTGCGCGTCGGGCCATTGCGCTTCCCAGTCCTTGTTGCCGGTCAGCGCGTTCTTCAGCAGCGACAGGGCGGAGAAATGCGTCATCAACGGGCCTCCGGAGGGATTCGGACGTGTCCGCGCATCATGGCGAAAAACGCTTCGGTTCACAGGACGGATGCGTCATACGGGCGTCATGATCGCGACAAACTCACGAAGGACGGCGGCCGTTCCGCGCTTGCGCGTCGGGTTCATCCTGGCGCGGCGGTTCACGCTGTCGGCCTTCGCGAATTTCGTCGACGTGCTGAGATTGGCCGCCGACGAGGGGGACCGTTCGCGGCCGATCCGCTGCGGGTGGCGGGTGCTGTCGTCGGACATGGGGGCGGTGACGTCGAGCTGCGGGATCGCGGTGCGGCCGGACGAGCGGTTGGGGGATCCGGGGCGCTTCGATTACATCGTCGTGGTGGGCGGGCTGGTCGAGGAGCTGGAGCGGCTTGATCCGGATTACGCCGCGTTTCTGCGCCGGGCGGCGGCGGCGGGCGTGCCGCTGGCGGGGGTCTGCACGGGCGCGTTCATCCTGCATCGGGCGGGACTGATGGAGGGGTATCGGTGCTGCGTGAGCTGGTTCCACCACGACGATTTCCTGGAGCAGTTCGCGGGGCTGCGGCCGGTCTCGGACCAGATCTTCGTGGTGGACCGCGACCGCCTGACCTGTTCGGGTGGCGTGAGCTCGGCGCATCTGGCGGCGCATCTGGTGGACCGGCATGTGGGGCGGGCGGAGGCGGCCAAGAGCCTGTCGATCATGATCATCGACGAGGCGCTGGAGGGGGAGAAGCCGCAGCCGGGGTTGCCGATGTCGCTGACGACGACGGATCCGCTGGTGAAGAGGGCGCTGCTGACGATGCAGCAGAACCTCGACGCGCCGCTGACGGTCACGGCCCTCGCCGCGCGTCTCGGCGTCGGGAGGCGGAAGCTGGAGCGGCACTTCGCCCTGACGCTGGGGGTAAGCCCGTCGGAGGCGTCGCGGATCATCCGGATCGCGCAGGCGCGGCTGCTGCTGGAAACCTCGGAGAGGTCGGTGACCGAGATCGCCAACGATACCGGCTTCGCCGACGTGTCGCATCTGATCCGGGTGTTCCGGGCGTCGGAGGGCGAGACGCCGGAGGTCTGGCGTCGCGCGCGCCGGGCGGCGGATCAGAGCGGTTTGTAGGCCACGGCCTCGATCTCGACGCGGATGTCGATCATCAGGCGGCTCTCGGCGGTCGAGCGCGCGGGCGGATCGGAGGGGAAGGATTCGGCGTAGGCCTTGTTGAACTCCGGGAAGTCCTCGGCGTGTTTGAGCCAGACGGTGGTTTTCACGACGTCGCCGAGGCCGCAGCCGGCCGTTTTCAGAACGGCGGCGACGTTCTTGAGGACTTCGCGGGTCTGGGTTCCGACGTCGTCGCCGACGATCTTGCCGTCGGTGACCGGCACCTGGCCGGAAACGAACACGAAATCGCCGGCGCGGACGGCGGGCGAGAGGGGGACGTGGGACGCGCCGTAGCAGATCTTGGTCATGGGGTTTCCTTCCGGTCGGTCATTTGACGGCGCCGAGCGCGAGGCCTCGAATGAGGTAGCGTTGGAGCCAGGCGAAGAGGATGGCGACGGGGACGGTGGCGACGAGGGTGGCGGCCATCACGAGCTCCCATTCGATGGTGTAGCGGCCCGCGACCAGCGAGAAGATCTGGATCGGCAGGGTGTAGCTGTCCTGGCTGCGCAGCATGGTCAGGGCGATGACGAACTCGTTCCAGGCGTTGATGAAGGCGAAGATCGCGGTGACGGTCATCGCGGGGATCGCGAGGGGCAGGAAGACGGTCACGAGCGCCTGCCAGGGGCTGGCGCCCTCGATCCAGGCGGCCTCCTCGAGATCGGCGGGGATGGTGGCGAAGTAGCTCTGGAGCATCCAGACGGTGAAGGCGACGCTGAAGGCGGCGTAGACGAAGACGACGGATTGCACCGAGTTCGAGCAGATCGAGCCAGACCACGAGGCGGAAGAGGCCGATCACGAGGACGATGGGCGAGAGCATCTGGCTGATCAGCAGGAACTGCTGGACGGCGCCCCTGCCCCGGAACCGATACCGGCTTATGGCGTAGGCGGCGGGGACGGAGACCGCCATCGCCAGCAGCGTCGAGGCGATGGCGACGTAAATCGAGTTGAACAGCGCCTGGCCGAAATTCGTGTTGGCCCACATGGTGACGAAGTTCGACCACATGAACTCGCTCGGCCACCAGGTCGACTGGAGCGCCTCGGCGGCGGGTTTGACGGCGGTGATGAACATTACCGCGAAGGGAAAAAGGATGAGGATGATCAGCGGCGAGAGCGCGAGCCACGACCAGATCGTGCGGCGCATCTTGCGGCTCATTTCGCGGCATCCCGCATGGCGAGGCGGACGTAGATCAGCGTGAGGATCAGGAGCCCCGCGAACATCATCAGCGAGAGGGCGGCGGCCTCGCCGAGTTTTCCGAAACGGAAGCCGATCTTGTAGAGATGCGTCACCAGGATGTCGGTGGAGTTTGCCGGCCCGCCCTGGGTGGTCGCCCAGATGATCGGGAACGAGTTGAAGACGTAGATCGTGTTCATCACGACGGCGATGTTCAGGAAGGGGCGCATCAGCGGCAGCGTGATCTCGCGGAAAACCTGCCAAGGGCCGGCGCCCTCGAGACGGGCGGCCTCGTTCAGATCGTCGGGGATGGACGACAGCCCGCCGAGGAAGATCGTCACGCAGAACGGGATAGAGACGAGGATGCCGATCATGATCTGCATCGGAAAGGCGGTGGAGGCCTGGGCGAGCCATTGGATGTTGGTGTCGATGATGCCGGCGGCGCGCAGTGCGGAGTTGAGCATGCCGCTCTCGCCGTTCAGCGCCCAGCGCCAGATGATCGCGGTCATGGTCAGCGAGACGGCCCAGGGCAGCATGATGATGATGCGGGCGAGCCCGCGACCGTGGAAATCCTCGTTGAGGATGAGGGCGACGGGCATGGAGATCAGGATCGTGCCGGCGACGATGGCGACGGTCCAGATAAGCGTCCGCAGGCAGGCGCCCAGGAAGGCGGGATCGGCGATGACGGCGCGGAAGTTGTCGAGCCCGGCGAAGCCGCGCAGCTGGCCGAAGCGGTTGACCTCGGAACCGGCGATCTCGGAGATCTGGACGAGGGGCCAGAGGATGATGAAGCCGGCGAGGAAGAGGCCGGGGAGGATGAGGAGGTAGGGGTTGGTGAGGAGGGAACGGTTCATGGAGTCACGCTTGCGACACGCGTGTCGAAACCGTCAAGCCTATGATATATAACGCGATATCCAATTACATTAACTGTCCGGAAAGGTGTGTCGCACGCGGCGTTCTCTGGACCGGCATGGTCCGCCGCAAGCGCTTGCGGGTCGGGCCGCCTGACTCGGACATCGCACGTCTTCCCGAAGTCATGCGGCGGCCTCCCGTTGGCGCTCCACGCCGTCAGGCCGGATCCTAGAGCCTCCCTGCCGGTCGCAAGAACCGCCGCGCCCGGATAACCCGCATCGCGGCGGACCGGAGCCCGCCGCGTTCCGTGCTTCATTGGCCGAGGATGGCGTTGATGCGTTCCGCCGCCTCGTTCAGCGTCGGCTCGATCTCGCCTTCGCCGAGATAGATGGTCTGGACCGCCGAGGCCTCGATGTCGGCGATCTCCTCCCAGCCGGGGATGACCGGCGCGAAGCGCGCATCGGGCAGCAGGTCGGTGAACTCCTTGAGGACCTCGTTGTCGGCGAAAGCGGGTTCCTCGGCCACGGCGGGCTGGACGGGCAGAAAGCCCTCACCGCCGGTGAAACGCGAGCGCCATTCCTGGGTGAAGAGCATGTCGAGAAAGGCCCAAGCCGTGTCCTTGTTCTCGGAATTCTCGAACATGATGATCGAGTCCGTCACGCCGTAGGTGCCCCGGTCGCCGCCCGGACCCGAGGGGATCGCGGCGACTCCGTAGTTGAGGTCGGGCACTTCGTTGGCGATCTGGGTCGCGAGGAAGGGCGCGGTGATCATCATGCCGATCTTGCCCTGTTTGAACAGGTTCTGCACGTCCTCGCGGCTGTAGGAGGTGACGCCCGGCTGGGTCATTCCGGAATCGATCATCTCCTTGTAGAGCGCGGCGGCGTCGTAAGCCGCCTGGCTGTCGAGCCCTGAGGTGCCGTCCTCCTCGATCAGCTGTCCGCCATAGGACCAGAAGGCGTAATTGAAATAGACGTCCGTCTCGACCTCCTTGCCCTGGAGCCGAAGCCGTGGATGTCGTCTCCAAGCGCGCTGACCGCGGCGGCGGCGGTCTTGAGATCGTCCCATGTCGCGGGCGGGTTCTCGATGCCGGCCTGCTCGAGAAGATCCATGTTGTAGTACATCGCGCGGGCCGAGGCGGCGACCGGAAGGCCATAGGTCATCCCGTCCATCATGGAGGGCGAGAGGAACGCGTCGAAGAAGCGCGCCCGGAACGCGTCGTCCATGTAGCCGTCGAGGGGCGCCGCGATCCCTGCATCGACGAAATCGAGCAGCCAGCGCGTGCCGATGATCGAAAGGTCGGCGTTGGCCCCGCCGGAGATGTCGGTGGTCAGCTTCTGGAGCAGCACGTCCCAGGGCACGACCTCGATCTGGATGTCGGTGCCGGGATTGGCCTCCTCGAAGGCGGTCGCCGCCTCCTCGAAATAGGGGCCGGTGAGCGAGCTGTACTCCGCCACGGTGACGCGGACGTCCTGGGCGGAGGCCATGCCTCCGAAGACCAGGGCGAGCGCGCCGAATGCGGTGAATTCCGGGCGGAGCGGCAATCTCATGTCAAACCTCCAGTTGAACTTTTTCCGGAAGCCTTCCCGAATGCCCAGAATCCGGAATTTCCGTTTCCGGCCAGACATTTGCGAAAGACTTCAAGGCGGAATTGTTGACAACAAATCCGTGCGCTGTCAACCTTGCTGGCGGAGCGCCCGAACCGGCGTGACCGGGTGCGGGGAAACGACTTCAATGCTGGACTTCACGGGGCGGACCGTCGTCATCACCGGAGCCGCGGGCGGCATCGGCTCGGCGATGGTGGAGCTGATGAACGAGCTCGGCGCGTCGGTCGTGGCCTGCGACCGCGACGAGGCGGGGCTGGCGGCACTTTGGGTGGACCGGAGCGTGGCGTTCGACCTATCGGACGATGCGGCCGTCGCGCGCGCGGCGGCGGAGATCCTCGATGGCGGGCCGGTGCCCCACGCGATCATCAGCAATGCGGGCGTGACGACGGCGGAGACCCTGCGCGACGTGGACGACGCGGCGTTCGCCGCGGAGATCGCGCAGAACCTGACCGGCGCCGCGACGTTCTCGCGGGCGTTCCTGCCGGCGATGCGCGGGGTCGGCGGCGGCGCGTTCGTGTTCGTCTCGTCGGTCAACGCGCTGGCGCATTTCGGCAATCCGGCCTACGCGGCGGCCAAGGCCGGGCTGGGCGCCTGGATGCGCGCGATCGCGACCGAAGAGGGCGCCGCCGGCATCCGCGCGAACGCGGTGGCGCCGGGCTCGGTGGAGACCGCCGCCTGGGCCGCGCGGATCGCGGCGGATCCGGGCATACTCGACGACATCCGCGCGCTCTATCCGCTCGGGCGGCTGGTGAGCCCGCGGGAGGTGGCGATGGCGGCGGCGTTCCTGGCCTCGCCACTGGCGGGCGGGATCACCGGGGTGACGCTCAACGTCGACGCGGGGCTGATGGCGGGGAACCTGCCGTTCCTCAGGCGGATCATGGAGGTCTGAATGGCGCATCTGGATATCGTCTCGGTGTCGAAACGGTACGGCAGGATGACCGTGCTCCATGACATCTCGCTGTCGGTCGCGGACGGGGAGTTCGTGGTGCTGGTGGGGCCGTCGGGATGCGGCAAGTCCACGCTGCTGCGCATGATCGCGGGGCTGGAGGAGATCAGCTCGGGCGATCTTCTGATCGGGGGCGAGCGGGCCAACGACATCCCGCCGCAGAAGCGCGACATCGCCATGGTGTTCCAGTCCTACGCGCTGTTCCCGCACATGGACGTGGCGCGCAACATCGGCTTCGGGCCGCGCATCCGGGGCGAGACCGGCGAGGCGGTCAAGGGCAAGGTGGACCGTGCGGCGGGGATCCTGAACCTGGGCGATTACCTGGCGCGGCGGCCGGGGCAGCTTTCGGGCGGGCAGCGGCAGCGGGTGGCGATGGGGCGGTCGATCGTGCGGGACCCCAGGGTGTTCCTGTTCGACGAGCCGCTGTCGAACCTCGACGCCAAGCTGCGGCTGGAGATGCGGACCGAGATCAAGGCGCTGCACCAGAAGTTCCGCACGACGACGGTCTACGTCACGCATGACCAGATCGAGGCGATGACCATGGCCGACCGCATCGTGGTGATGAACGGCGGGCACATCGAACAGGAAGGGCCGCCGCTGGAACTGTATGACCGGCCGGCGAACATCTTCGTGGCGGGTTTTCTGGGGTCGCCGGCGATGGACTTCCTGCCCGCCGTCCACGATGCGGGCGCCTTGCGTTTCGAGAGCGGGGCGCGGACGCCCTGCCCCGCGCTGCCGCTGGCCGACGGGGCGGCGGTGACGGCCGGGGTGCGGCCGGAGAAATGGCGGGTCGATGCGGAGGGGCCGCTGACGCTCGCGGTGGACGTGATCGAACCGACCGGCGCGGAGACGCATGTCTACGGCCATATCGAGGGCCATGCCGTGCGCTGCGTGTTCCGCGAGCGGCTGAACGTGGCGCCGGGCGACACTCTGCGGCTGTCGGTGAACTCCGCGTCGCTGCACGCGTTTGACCCGCAGAGCGGCCGGCGGGTGTCGGCGTGACGCGGTATTCCGAGAGAAGGGCATGCACATGACGGACGAGACGCTTCCCGACACGCCGGCGGTTCTGATCGATCTGTCGAAGGCCGAGGCGAACCTGATGCGGGCGCAGGCCTATGCCGACGCCCAGGGCTTCACGCTGCGGCCGCACATCAAGACGCACAAGCTGCCGCGCTTCGCCAAGGCGGCGCTGGAGATGGGGGCCAAGGGGATCACCTGCCAGAAGATCGGCGAGGCCGAGGTTATGGCGGATGCCGGGATCGGCGACATCCTGATCACGTACAACATCTTGGGCGCGCGCAAGCTCGAGCGGCTCAAGGCGCTGGCGGGGCGGGTGACGCTCGCGGTTGTCGCCGACAGCATTGCGGTGGTGAACGGGTATGCCGCGACGTTCACTGACGCTGACAAGCCGCTGACCGTGTTCGTGGAATGCGATACCGGCGCGGGGCGCTGCGGGGTGCAGGATCCCGACGGGGCGCTGGAGGTCGCGCGGCGGATCGAGGCGGCACCTGGACTGCGCTTCGGCGGGCTGATGACCTATCCGCCGCAGGGCGGGCCGGAGATGGCGGAGGCGCGGCTGGCGGAGACGGCGCGGTTTCTGACCGAGGCCGGGCTGGCGCCGCCGGTGATCACCAGCGGCGGGTCGCCGGATCTCTACAAGGGGCATCACGCGCCCGTCGTAACCGAGTACCGGCCGGGGACGTACATCTATTCCGACCGGATGCAGGTCGGGATGGGGCTGGGATCCATCGAGGATTGCGCGCTGAGCGTGCTGGCGACGGTGGTGAGCCGGCCGACGGCGCGCCGGGCGATTTTAGACTCGGGGTCGAAGGCTCTGGCGGCGGATACCTGCGCGGCGCCGGGCTACGGGCACATCGTGGAATATCCCGGCGCGGTGATCACGCAGCTCAACGAGGAGCACGGGATCGTCGATCTGGGGCGTGAGAGCGAAACGCCGAGGGTGGGCGACGTGGTCCACGTGATCCCCAACCACGTCTGCGTGGTGAGCAACCTGTTCGACGAGGTCTGGCTGACGCGCGAGGGCTTGGCGCCGGAACGGGTGCCGGTGGCGGCGCGCGGCAAGCTGGGCTGAGGGGGCGGGCGATGGATTTCGAGCGCAACCCGTTCGGAGCGGGAGAGAGCGATCGGGCGGAACTCTGGGAGATGCTGGTCCGGCGGGACATCGACGCGTTCCTGGCGCAGGACTGGAGTCAGGTTGAGGGGGATTTTCTGGCGGACCGGTTCTTCGGGCTGCACGCGCATTTCCGGCACAACTCGGACGCGTGGAGATTGGATTTTCCAAGGCTGGAGGTTTACCGGGACGAATGGCTGCGGCAGGCGGCGGAGACGGCGGCGACGGATTTCGCCGAGCCGCTGCGGCCGGCGCTGTTCCGGGCGATGAACCTGCGCGACATCGACGTGGATGGCGACCGCGCGGTGCTCCACAAACGGTTCGACGGGACGGTGCGGCGGGCGGATGGCGGGGTCGACACGCTTGATTGGAAGACGCTGTATTTCTGTCTCAAGGTCGATGGGCGGTGGCGGATTTCGAGCTTCGTCGGGTACATGCCGCGCGAGACGTCGGACGGGCTGAGGGCGTGGCCGAGGAGACATATCCGGGAAGGCTGCCTCTGTGGCGCGGTCCGGATCGTGGCGACGGGTCAGTCGTACCGGGTCGGGCTCTGCCATTGCCTCGACTGCCGCAAGCATCACGGGGCTCTGTTTCACGCCTCGGCCATGTTTCCCGAGGACGCGGTGACGCTCGAGGGAGAGACGCGGGAATACAAGGGTCGGCACTTCTGTCCAAGTTGCGGCTCGACGGTGTTCGGGCGGAGCGGGGACGAGGTGGAAGTGAACCTCGGCGCGCTGGACGCGCCCGATCAGTTCATGCCGACCTACGAGCTCTGGACCATCCGTCGTGAAGGCTGGTTGCCGCCATTTCCGCTCGCGCGACGGTATGAACGCGATAGGGATCCGGCGGAGCGCCGCGAGGATTGAAGCGAGGTCGGGTCGGTTTTGGACCGACGTGGAGCGCCATCGGGAGGACATTGCACGGCCGCGGGCGGGCGAAAATCGCACGCCCTTGGGGCGGTCGTGCGATGTCCGGGCCGTTGGCCCGGCCAGGTATTACACGGATCAGTTTGGCTAGGTCGGCGGGGCGGAACGGCGCGTGAGGGCAGCACCGTCCTTCGCGAAGACGTGGGCGTGTTCGGTCTGGAGGCGCAGGCCGATGGGGTCGCGGGGGCGGAGCGGGATGGTGCCGCGGGCGCGGACCATGACGGGGCCGATGCCGGGGGCGTCGACGTAGACGTTGGTGTCTGAGCCGAGGTGTTCGACCACGTCGGCCACGCCGTCGAAATGGCCGGTTCCCGGTCCGACGATCTCGACATGCTCGGGACGGATGCCGAGATCGGCGGCGGCGTCGAGGCCGTCGACATGGCCGAACTCGATGCGTGATCCGCCGGTGATGGCGACGCCTGAGGGCGCGGGCGTCACAGGCAGGATGTTCATTGTCGGCGAGCCGATGAACTGGGCCACGAAGCGGTTGGCGGGGCGCTCGTAGAGGTCGAGGGGCGTGCCGACCTGCTGGATGATGCCGCCGTTCAGGACCACGATGCGGTCGGCCAGCGTCAGCGCCTCGACCTGGTCGTGGGTGACGTAGATCATCGTGGAGGCGAGGCGCTGGTGCAGGCGGGCGATCTCCAGCCGCATCTCGACGCGCAGCGCGGCGTCGAGATTGGAGAGCGGCTCGTCGAAGAGGAAGGCGCGCGGATCGCGGATGATGGCGCGGCCCATGGCGACGCGCTGGCGCTGGCCGCCAGAGAGCGCCTTCGGCAGGCGTTCGAGGAACGCGCCGAGGCCGAGCGTCGCGGCCGCCTCGCGCACGCGGGCGGCGCGGTCGGCGGCGGGGGCGCGGCGGATCTCCATGCTGAAGCCCATGTTCCGGGCCACGTCCATGTGCGGGTAGAGCGCGTAGGACTGGAACACCATCGCGATGTCGCGGTCGCGCGGGGGCATCTCGTTCATGCGTTCGCCGTCGATGGGAACTCGCCGCCGGTGATCGGCTCCAGCCCCGCGATCATCCGCAGGAGGGTGGACTTGCCGCAGCCGGAGGGACCCACGAGGACGATGAACTCGCCGTCGGAGATGTCGAGATCGATGTCGCGCAGCACCTCGAGCCCCTCGTAGGACTTGCGGACGCCGCGAAGTTCCATGCGCGCCATCGGCCCCTACCCTTTCACCGCGCCCGAGGTCAGACCCTGGACGAGATACCGCTGGATGAAGATGAAGAAGAGGCAGCTCGGGATCAGCGCCAGCACGCCCGCCGCCATCATCTGGCCCCAGTCGACGGAGAATTTCGAGACGAAGGTCAGGAGCCCGACCGGGAAGGTCATGGTGTCGTTGGAATTGATCAGCATGAGCGCGAAGAGAAGCTCGCTCCAGGCGGCGGTGAAGACGAAGCCGAGCGTGGCGCCGAGACCGGGCAGCGTGAGCGGCAGGATGACTTTGCGCAGCGCCTCGAGCCGGGTGCAGCCGTCCATCATCGCGGCCTCCTCGAGATCCTTGGGGATGCCGTCGAAGAACGACTGCATCAGGAAGGTCGCGAAGGGGATGTTGAAGGCGGTGTAGACGATGATCAGGCTGGTCAACGAGTTGAGCAGTCCGATGGCCGCGACGATCTTGTAGATCGGGGCGATGATCATCAGGAGCGGGAACATCTGGGTGATCAGCATCAGCGCGATGATCACGCGCTTGCCGCGGAAGTGGAAGCGCGAGAAGGCGTAGCCGGCGCAGGCCGCGATCAGCGTCGTGACGGCGGCGGTGGTGAGCGAGACGATGACGCTGTTGCGGAAATAGGCGAGGAAATCGGACTGGAAGATCACGGTCCGGAAGTTGTCGAAGGTGGCGGCGGAGGGCCAGAGACGGGTGCCCTCGGAATAGACCAGCGCGTCCGGGCGTCAGCGAGATCTTCAGGAGCCAGTAGAGCGGGAAGAGCGCGAAGGCGACGTAGAACGCCAGCGCCGCGTACTTCCCGAAAGTCCGGAGCGGTGACGGGGCGCGGATCGCCGACATCGGCGTCAGATCCGCACGAGCTTGCGGCGCGCGGCCAGAAGCGCGACCGCGAAGACGAGAAGAAGCGCCAGCAGCGCCACGGAGATCGTCGAGGCGTAGCTGAAATCGAGTTTCCGGAACGCGGTGGTGAAGATGTAGGAGGACAGGATCTGCGTCGAGTTGGCCGGGCCGCCGCCGGTCATCACGAAGATCAGATCGGCGAAATTCGCGATCCAGATCGTGCGCAGCATGACGGTGATGGCGATCATCGGCGCGAGAAACGGCAGGGTGATCTTGGTGAAGCTCTGCCAGGCGCTGGCGCCGTCGATCTCGGCGGCCTCGTAGAGCTCGCCGGGGATCGACTGGAGTGCCGCCAGCAGCGTGATCGCGAAGAACGGAACGCCGTACCAGACGTTGGCGGCGATCGGTCCCCACATCGCGATGTCCGGATCGCCGAGGATGTTGTAGGGCTCGGAAAGGATGCCGAGTGCGGCCATCCAGTGCGGCAGCGGACCGATCACCGGGTTGAAGAGCCAGGCCCAGGTGAGCGCGGTGAGGAAGGTCGGAACGGCCCAGGGCAGGAAGACCAGCGCCTGGATGAGACGCTTGAAATGGAACTGGGTGTTGAGCAGCAGGGCGAGGCCAAGCCCGAGGAAGAACTGGAAGAAGACCGATCCGAAGGTCCACCAGAGGGTGTTGCGGAGCGACTTCCAGAATTTGGCATCGTCGACGAGGGTGGCGTAGTTCTCAAGGCCGACCCACCCCGAGTCCATCGGCTTGAGCAGGATGATGGACTGAAAGGAATAGGTGATGCCGATCGCGAGCGGCACCAGCATCACCAGACAGATCAGCGCGATTGACGGCGTGAGATAGAGCCACGGCTCGAGCACGAGCCGCCAGTAGTACCGCCCCGCCCGGCTGAGGCCGGGCGGGGGGCCGTCGGTCGCGTGCGCCGTCACTGGGCCGCTTGCCACTTCGCGTATTCGTCCGTGAGGAACGCGGCCCATTCGTCGGCGACGTCCTGAGCCGAACGGTCGCCCAGCAGCGCCTCCTGGCTCGATTCGAGCGCGATGGAATCGGCGAAGAAGCCGAACTGTTCGAGATAGGTCGGCATGACGGTCGGCACGTAGGCCGGATTGTTCAGTTCCTCGAACCAGCCGGCGAACTGTTCGGTCTGAAAGAACGGATCCTGGTCGGCGCCCTCATGGATCGGGATTACGCCGACGCGCTGCGCCCAGACCTTGTTGTTTTCCGGCGAGGAGAGAAACGCGGCGAGATCCCAGGCGGCGTCCTTGTGCTCGGAGGATTCGAACACGGACCAGCCCGCGTAGCCGATGGTGGGGAACGCGAGGCCGGCGGGGCCGACCGGCATCGGGGCCACGGCGAAGTCGTCGGGCGCCATGCGTTCGGCGACGGCGATCAGCGCGTCCGGGTCCTGGTCGAGGAAGGCGCAGGTGCCGGAATAGAAGCCCGCGACGATCTCGTTGAATCCCCAGTTGACGGAATCCTTGGGCGCGTAGCCGTTCTGGTACATGTCGATCAGGAACTGGATGCCCTCGACCGAACCGGGCTCGTTGAGGCGGCTCTGGCCGTCCTCGGTGAAGAACTCGTTGGTCCCGTTCATGGTGGCGGCCATCATGATCCAGCCGTTCAGGCCGCCGGGACCGCCGCGCAGGCAGTAGCCGTATTTGCCCGGCAGCTCGGAGACCTTGGCCGAAGCCTCCATGAAGTCGGCCATGGTAGCGGGCGGGCCGTCGACGCCGGCCTCCTCAAGCAGTTTCTTGTTGTAGAACATGGCTCTGAGATAGAACCCGTAGGGAATGGTGTAGGCCGTGCCGCCGGCGTAGCGGCCCATGTCGAGGGTCTTCTGGGTAAGCGTCGCGCCGTTCTCCCAGCCGGCGATCCGGTCCTCGAGGTCCATCAGCTTGCCGGCGCCGGCGTAGAGCGCCAGCCAGCGGTCGGGCATTTCCACGACGTCCGGCTCGTCGCCGCCGGCGACCATGGTGGCGAACTTCTCGAAGGCCTGCCCCCAGGGCAGCGAGACGATCTCGACCGTCACGCCCTCGTTGGCGGCCTCGAAGGCGTCGACCATCGACTGAAGCGTCTCGGTGCGCTCGGGGCTGGTGATGACCTCCACGAGCTTGAGCTCGGTCTGGGCGAAGGCCGCGGTCGAGAATAGGACGGCCGCCGCCGTCAGTCCGGTGAGTGTCGCTTTCATTCGTACCTCCTGTTGATGGTGAGTTTCTTCCGCCCGTCAGGCGGCGCTCCTGCTCAGGGCCGTCTCGAAATCGGCCCAGAGGTCTTCCGCGTCTTCCAGTCCGAGGCTGATGCGCACGAGATTGCCGGGAACTCCGAAGCGCTGCATCGAGTTCTGCTCGCCGGCCTGGGCGAGACCGACGCGGGCGGGCAGCACGAGGCTTTCAAAACCGCCCCAGCTGACGCCGAGCCCGAAAAGCGACAGCCCGTCGGCGAGTTTGCGGACGTCGACGTCCTCGCGGAGCTCGAAGGACATGAGACCGGAGCGGCCGGTCAGGCCGGGCACGACGTTCGGGCCGGGCGAGTTGACGCGCAGGATCTGCGGCAGGGTCGAGAGACGGTCCACGAAGAGGTTCGCGGTTGCCTGGTGCTGTCGCATCCGGGCGCCGAGCGTGCGCAGACCGCGGATCAGCAGCCAGGCCTCGAAGGGCGCAAGTTTGGCACCCAGCAGCGGCAGGGTCAGATCGCGGATGCGGGCGATATGCTCGGCGGACGAGACCACGACGCCCGCCACGGTGTCGGAATGGCCGCCGATGTATTTCGAGGCGGAATGGACGACGATGTCGATGCCGCATTCCAGCGGACGCTGGAAGACCGGCGTGGCCCAGGAATTGTCGATCACCGTCAGCGCGCCGTGGCGACGTGCGTGGGCGGCGACCTTGGTCAGGTTCATCGGCTGGAAGACGACCGAATTGGGGCTTTCGAGATAGGCCATCGCGACGCCGTCCAGCAGGCCGGGGTCGTCCTCGAAAGCCGCGACCGGGTGATAGTCGACGGCGATGCCGAACGGGCGCAGCATGCGCTCGAACAGGCGGTAGGCGTCGGGATAGACGTGCTCGACGCAGGCGACGCGGTCGCCCGGCTTGAGGAATGCCAAAACGGTCGACGAGATAGCGGCCATGCCCGAAGCGAAACCGACCGCCGCCGCGCCGCGCTCGGCGCGCGCCATCATGCCTTCGAACGCGGCCACGGTCGGGTTCTGGACGCGGGTGTAGAGCGCGCGGTCCGAGCGCCCGGCCATCCGGTCCTCGAAATCCTGGTAGCTGTCGAACGTGAACAGCGAGCTCTGGAAGATCGGCGGCATGACCGATCCCGCTTCGCCGCCGAAGGGCTCCGCGAGCAGGGTCTCCAGCGCGGGATCAGACGGGTGAGGCATCGGTGACGGCCCTGACTTCGGTTTCGACGATGTCCATGATTTCGGAGACGATCCGCACCGCGCCGTCCGCGTCGCCGGCCGCGATTGCGGCGGCGAGGTCCACATGCATCGGGATCGACCGCGCCCCGAGCTGCGGCTCGCCGAGCGGGGCGGCGTAGACGCGGCGGAACGCCTTCTGGATCTGGGTGATGAGCTGGCCGAAGAGCGGATTGCCTGATGCGTCGTGGATCGCCGCGTGAAACACGTCGTCGGCGGGACGCCAGTCGAGACCGTCCGCATGGGCGCGCGCGACGGCGGCGCCCGACTTCAGTATGGTCGCGCGTTGCGCGTCCGTGGCGAGCCGTGCGGCGAGCCGCGCGGCCTCGATCTCGAGGGGTCGGCGGACGCCCTGGGTCCGGAGCAGGCTCTCGGCCTCCAGCCGGAGCGTCAGCGGGACCTGGACGGAGCGGTGACGTCGACCATCAGCGTGGTCCCCGCGCCCTTGTTGCGGGTGACGATGCCGGTGTCCTGCCAGGCCCGGAGCGTCTCGCGGATCGTGGAGCGGCCGACACCGAGCCTGCGCGCCAATTCGATTTCCGGCGGAAGCCGTTCGCCGGGGCCGATGCCCTCGCGGCCGATCAGCTCGATCAGAGACGCCGCGACATCCTGCGTCCTGCGGGCGGCCCGCACGCGCGGCGCGATGGCGACATCCGTGTCGATCCTCGAGTCCAAACGCAGTGACCCCCGTCCCGATTCGAGGTCATGCTAGGACTTTGTCTGACATAATTCCACCATCCCGTGCGGCGTTCCGCATCCGCCGATTTCAGAACACCGCGTGGTCGCCGCGTTCGGCCTCCGCCTCCCCCGCAACCAGACGCGCGTAATAGTCGAAGAGCGTCTCGGTCCCGAAAGAAGGCGTGGCGTCGGCATCGTAGCGGCCAGTCGCCGGGTCGAGGACCAGCATGGATTCGGTGGCGTAGTAGCGCCCGATCCGGGCCAGGTCGGCCTTGGCGGCCAGCGCGGGAGACACCCGACCGAGCGCGCCGAGCGTTCCGGCGATGACGTCGAGCATCGCCACCGGGACGTGGCGGAAGCGCGGGGGCTTTCCCGTGAGTTCGAAGAGCCGCTCGCCCTGCTCGCGCGGAGTGATCGCCGGGCCCGGTCCGCCGATCGGAAGGATGCGGTTCCGGCGGGTCTCGTCGTCGAGGCAATCGGCCAGATAGGTCCCCAGATCGTCATCGCTGATCGGCTTGCAGGCGGTGAGCTCGCCGTCGCCGAAGACGAGAAACGGCTTGCCCCCTCGCACGCGCTCGACCTGGCCCGAGAGCGATTTGAAGAAGGCCGTGGGGCGCACGATCGACCAGTCGAGGCCGGACTCCATCAGCTGCCGCTCGAACGCGAGCTTGGCCTGCTGGAAAGCGAGGAGCGGTTTCTGGACGCAGATGGCGGAGAGCAGCACCATCTGATCGACGCCCGACGCCCGCGCCGCCGCGAGGGCACCCGCATGCGCGCGGTGGTCGATGGCCCAGGCGTCGGCGGGCGTACCGGTGCGCGAGGCCATGCACGACACCAGCGCGTCGAAACGCTCGCCGCGAAAGCCGTCGCGGACCAGTGACGCGGGGTCCGTGGCGTCGCCCTGTCGGAACGCGACATTCGTCCGGTCTGCCGCGGCGCCGGGCGACCGCGTAAGACAGACCACGTCATGACCTCGGCGGGCGAGCGCGCGAACCGTCGCGCGTCCGATCGTCCCCGTGGCCCCGAGAACGAAAACGCGCCGGGGATCGGGAGAAGGCCGTCCGCTTTCCGTCGTCACGCGCACCTCCCGCATCGGACCCCTGCCCGTCCCGAAAATCCGGAAGACCAACAAGCCATGGCCGGCCACCGAAGGCAATCGGTCGCCTCCGATCTCGCGCGTCGACGCGTCTTTGCGCTTTTCGGACCGGCGCGCATGGCATAGCCTCCGGCGCTCATGGACGTGAATCGCGCTCGGCAGAAGCGCGTGAGTCCACAGATCGGGGAGAGAAACGATGACACCACGTACGATGCTTCTGGCGGGCGCGGCGCTTCTGGCGGGCGCCGGAATGGCCGCGGCCGACACATCCGACAAGCGGATCGCCCTTTCGAACAACTACGCCGGCAATTCCTGGCGCCAGGCCATGCTGACGAGCTGGGACAAGGTCACCGGTCCCGCCGTCGAGGCCGGGATCGTCGCGGCGGCGGACGCCTTCACCACCGCCGAGAACCAGGCGACCGAACAGGCCGCGCAGATCCAGAACATGATCCTGCAGGGCTACGACGCCATCGTGATCAACGCGGCCTCGCCGACGGCGCTCAACGGCGCGGTCAAGGAGGCCTGCGACGCTGGCATCACTGTCGTCTCGTTCGACGGCATCGTGACCGAACCCTGCGCCTGGCGGATCGCGGTCGATTTCAAGCAGATGGGCAAGGATCAGATCGCGTATCTGGCGGAGCGCATGCCCGACGGCGGCAACGTGCTGGAGATCCGCGGCCTCGCCGGCGTCTTCGTCGACGACGAGATCTCGGCCGGCATCCACGAGGGCGTCGCCGAGAACCCGCAATTCACCATCGTCGGATCGGTGCATGGCGACTGGGCGCAGGACGTCGCGCAGAAGGCGGTGGCGGGCATTCTGCCGAGCCTGCCGGAAGGCGTCGTCGCGGTCGCGACCCAGGGCGGCGACGGGTACGGCGCGGCCCAGGCGTTCAACGCGACGGACCGCCCGATGCCGACCATCATCATGGGCAACCGCCAGGACGAGCTGCAATGGTGGAAGGAGCAGAAGGACGCCGAGGGCTACGAGACGATGTCGGTCTCGATCGCGCCGGGCGTCTCGACGCTGGCCTTCTGGGTCGCGCAGCAGATCCTCGACGGCAAGGAGGTGCCCAAGGACCTGACGGTGCCGTTCCTGCGGATCGACCAGGACAATCTCGAGGCCAACCTGGAGACGACGGAACAGGGCGGCGTCGCGAATGTCGAGTACCAGCTCGAGGACGCAGTGGCCGTGATCGACGGGGCGTCGAGCTGAGTTCGGAGCGCCTGAAGGACCGCGCCGGATCGTGATGCCGGACATGACGGAAGCCGCCCCGGTCATCGCCGTGACCGGGGCGGCCAAGGCGTTCGGCGCCGTGCGGGCGCTGGACGGCGTCGATTTCGCCGTGCGGCCGGGCGAATGCGTCGGCCTGGTTGGCCATAACGGCGCGGGCAAATCGACATTGGTCGGCGTGCTGAACGGCGGGGTCGCGGCCGATGCGGGAGACCTGCGCGTCGATGGCGCGCCGGTGACGGGCACGGGCGTCGCCGTCGCGCGCGCGGCGGGGCTGCGCTGCGTCTTCCAAGAGCTGTCGCTCTGCCCGAACCTGACGATCTCGGAGAACGTGCGCGTCCTGCTTCCAGGCATCGCCGGCCCGGGATGGCGTCGACGGGCGGCGGAGCGCGTGGGCGCGACGCTCGACCGGATGTTCCCGGGTCACGGCATCGAGGCCGGCGCCCGGCCCGCCGACCTGTCCATCGCCGACCGCCAGATGGTCGAGATCGCCATCGCGTTTCTGGATGCCGGCAACGGCGACGCGGCGCGTCTCGTCATCCTGGACGAGCCGACCTCCTCGCTCAATTCGACCCGCGCGGCCGAGCTTCTGGCCCATACGCGCCGCTTCGTCGGCGAAGGCGGCGCGGCCGTGTTCATCAGCCACATCCTCTCGGAGGTTCTGGACGTCAGCGACCGCGTCGTCGTGATGAAGGACGGCCGCGTCGTGGCGGACCGCCCGGCCGGCGAGTTTGACACGCGCGCCCTCGTCGCTTCGATGGGCAGCGTGGCGCGCGACCGGGCGGAGGCACGGGAGGATCAGGCGCGCGAAGGTCGCCCCGCTCTTGACCGCGACGGCCTTCGGGCCTGGCCCGGCGAGATCGTCGGGCTCGCCGGACTCGCCGGGCACGGTCAGAGCGCGGCGCTCCGCGAGATCTTTCTCGCCGGAACGGGGGATTGGCGCGCCGGAGTCCCGCGTCTCGCCTTCGTCGCGGGAGACCGGGCGACGGACGGGGTTTTTCCCGCTCTGGTCGATCCTGCGCAACATAACCGTGGCGATCCTGCCCGATCTCGCGCGGCGCGGGCGGATCGACCGGGATGCCGAGGCGTCGCGCGGCGGCGAATGGCGGGAAAGCCTCGCCATCCGCGCCGACACGCTGGAGGCGCCGATCCTGTCGCTGTCGGGCGGCAATCAGCAGAAGGCGCTGTTCGCGCGCGCGCTCGCCTCCACCGCGCCCGTTGTGCTGATGGACGATCCCATGCGCGGCGTCGATATCGGCACGAAGCAGGAGGTCTACGCCCGACTGCGCGCCGAGGCCGAGTCCGGCCGGACCTTCATATGGTATTCGACCGAGATGGAGGAGGTCGCGCTCTGCGACCGGGTCTACGTCTTCCGCGACGGCGGCATCGTCGCGGAGCTTTCAGGCGCCGAGGTGACCGAGGACGCGATCCTCGCGGCGTCCTTTGCCGGGGAAGTCGCATGAGGGCCGAGACGCTCCGCATCCTCGTGCCGGTGATCTCGTTCGCCGCGCTGCTTCTGGCGGTGTTCTGGCTCCAGCCGAGGGCGATGAGCTATCTCGGGCTCAACCTGCTTTTCAATCTCGCGGTCCCGATCGCGCTGGCGACGATCGCGCAGATGCTGATCATCTCCGTCAACGATCTCGACCTCTCGATCGGCACGTTCGTGAGCTTCGTCGCCTGCGTGACGGCGACCTGGCTCCACGACGATCCTGTTACGGGCGTCCTGATCCTCGCGGCGGCGATCGGGGCCTACGCCCTGATCGGCGCGGTGATCCATCTGCGCAACCTGCCCTCGATCGTCGTGTCGCTGGGCATGAGCTTCGTCTGGGGCGGGCTCGCCATCCTGATCCTGCCCTCGCCCGGCGGGACCGCGCCCGAGTGGCTTCGGGCGGTGATGACCGCCAAGCCGCCGCTGCTTCCGGTGGCCATATGGGCCTCAGTGCTGATCGCGATCGTCGCGCATCTGATCGTCATGCGGTCGAGTTTTGGCGTGGCGATGCGCGGGGTGGGCGGCAACGCGCGGTCGCTCGAACGGGCGGGCTGGTCGGTGCTGCGCGTCAAGGCCGGCGCCTACGCGCTGGCGGGTCTGTTCGGCGTGCTGGCCGGCATGACTCTGGTCGGCCTGACCACATCGGCCGACGCCAACATCGCGCTGCGCTACACGCTCCTTTCGATCGCCGGGGTGATCCTCGGCGGCGGCGAGTTCACCGGCGGGCGGGTCTCGCCGGTCGGCGCGGTGATCGGCGCGCTGACGCTCACGCTCGCCGGGTCGTTCCTGACCTTTCTTCGGCTGCCGTCGGACTGGCAGATCGGCGCGCAGGGGGCGATCCTGATCATCGTTCTGGCGTTGCGCCTCGCGGTTCGCCGCCGCGAGACGGCGCGATGAACGCGCTGCTCGCCCGACCGTGGATCTGGTCGTTCGTCGCGGCGGCGGCGGTCTGGTTCGCCACCGCGCTCGTCACCGGCACCGGCGGGGCCGGCGACCTGACCCGGGCGGCGCTCACCTTCGCCGCCTTCTACGTGATCGTGGGGCTCGGCCAGATGTTCGTCATCACTCTCGGTCCCGGCAACATCGACCTGTCGATCCCGGCGACCATCACCCTGTCGGGGACGCTGGCCCTCAAGGCGATGGACGGCGCGCCCGGCTCGGAGCCGCTCGGGCTCGCGGTCGCTCTAGGCGTCGGCGTCGGCGTGGGCTTTGGTAACTACGCTCTCATCCGCGCGCTGGCGATCCCGCCAATCATCGCGACGCTGTCGACCAGTTTCATCATCCTGTCGACGGCGATCTGGTCCAACCGCGGCCTGCGCGTCAAACCGCCGGAGGCGCTCGCGGACTTCGCCATCGGCGCCACGCTCGGCGTGCCGAACCTCGCGCTCATCGCGCTCGCATTCACGCTGGTCGGGTGGTTTCTTCTGGAACGCACGATCTTCGGCCGAAGGGTGTCGGCCATCGGCCAGAACCAGCGCGCGGCCCGCCTCGCGGGCATTCCCGTCGACGGCGTGCGTCTCGCGACCTACCTGCTCTGCTCGGTCCTGGCGGCGCTCTGCGGCCTTCTTCTCGCCAGCTTTTCGGGCGGCGCGGCCCTGAACATGGGGGCCGAGTACCTTCTGATGTCCATCGCGGTGGTGGTCATCGGCGGCTCGTCCGTCGCGGGCGGCGATTCCAACGTTCCCGGCATATGGGGCGCGAGCCTCTTCATGTTCCTCGTCGTGACCATGCTCAACACCTACGGGCTGAGCGCCGGCATCCGCCTGATGATGACCGGGCTGATCATCCTTTTCGTGATCCTCGCCGCGAGCGGACGCCGCGCCTGACGCCGCGTCCGAGGCGCTTCAGCGCGCCTCGGTCATCCAGCCGAGCAGGTTGTTCCAGAGCCTGCCGTAGCCGTCCCAGGCGCAGAATTCCGGCGACAGCCAGTACGGCCCGATTTCGCTTGTCCATACCGCCGTGCGGCCTTTTCCATGCGACCCGAGCACAAGCAGCGGATGCCCGCCCTGATCCTCCGGCAGCCCGGCGAGGACTTGCGCGCCGACTTTCGCCTCGACCTCGTTGACGCCCAGAAGCGGCGGCCAGTCGCCGTCCATCCCGTCGAAAACCGCATGCCCGGCCTCCAGCACCTCGGCCCGGCACCCTTCGGGGATCTCGACCCTGTCGTCCCAAGGCAGGCACGTCACCGGCAGCACGTCCTCGACCGGCGTGCGGCGCCAGCGGGCCTTTCCGTCGATGCCCTGGAAGCCGAAATAGCCGCCGGCCATCATCAGGTTGCCACCCTGCGCCACCCAGTCGCGGATCATCTTCAGCCCGTTGGAAACCGTGCGCGAATGCAGCCAGACCTCGGGCAGCAGCAGCAGCGTGTTCGCGCCGACGTCCGACAGGATCAGCGCGTCATATTCCGCGAGGCCGTCCATCGTGAACGGAAACCCCTCGGCGGCCTCGTGCGCCTTCATGTGGGTCACGTCGAACCCGATGCCCTTCAACGACGCCAGCAACCGATCGGCGCCAGTGTGGAACATCACCGACCCGAATTGGTCGAAGCCCTTGTAATGCGTCGCCGAACTTATCCAGCTTTCGCCGACCAGCAGCACCTTCTCCGCAAATCTCGATGCCACTATCGATATCAGCCTCGATACTGCGCAGATCAGCCACA
>CAVORV010000069.1:0-17594 GCA_963698685.1 uncultured Alphaproteobacteria bacterium | reverse complement strand
TGCCGGCAAATCGGTCAGCGCCGCGTCCAGCGCCTCGGCGATCGCGACGCGCCCGAGCGACCGCGCCACCGCCGTGCCAAGGGAGCCGAACGCCATCGCTGCCGTCGAAGATTGCGTCGGCCAGCCGCCCCGCGTCGCGTGGATGTGCAAGGCTCCGGGAAACCGCTCCATCAGCGGCGAGCCTGAAGTGTTCGACAAGCCGATCACATAGGCACCCTGCGCGGCGGAGGTCGCCAGCCCCTTCATCACCGGCTCCGTCCTGCCGGAGGAACTCAGGCCGATCGCGACCGAGCCCGCGTCCATCGTGCCGGTGCCGTCGGCGGCGAAGTCGAAGGCCTCGTAGGGTTCGCAGGGGCAACCGAAGGCCTGCTCCAGGGCATGGCGAACGCCGAAGCCCGATATCCACAAATCGCCGCACCCGACCATCACGACCAGCGCGCCGCCCGTTCCGACAGATCGCGCGCGATGGCGGCCAGAGGTTCGGCGTTTGCACCAGCGTCTCGCGGATCGCATCGCCTTGCGACATCATCTCGGTGCCGGTCAGCGCCACCCTCGGAACCGTTCCGGATCGCTCGGCGCGTCCGAAGAGATTCGCGGCGGATTTCCTTCGAGGCGGTCCTGCAAACCCATCAAAATTTCCCAGTATGGCCCGGAGGATCATCTCCCGACATCTGCCTTCTTTTATTGCATTGATCCGGAAACGCGAAGTACAGCGTCACGCGCCATGCCTGATGACACTTCAAACGTTCCGTCGTGGCCGCGCCGCGGCATGCCGTGATCCTTGAGCGGCTGCGCACGCAGACAGTGGTCGAGGTGAACGCTCTGGCCGAGGATCTCGGGGTCTCGGCCGTTACGATCCGCTCCGATCTGGACTCGTTCGACCGCAAGCGATTGCTGCGGCGTATACGCGGCGGCGCGATGGCCGTGCGGCCGGCCCGGTTCGAGCCGCCTGCCGATCTGCCGGGCCATTCGCGCAACGCCGAGAAGGCCCGCATCGGGGCGATGGCCGCCCGGATGATCCGATCCGGGGAGACGGTCATTCTCGACGCGGGGTCCACCGCGATGGCTGTCGCCCTGGCTTTGCCCGGACGATCTTCGCGACGTGCTCGTCGTGACGTCCAGCCTCGACGTGGCGATGGCGCTGCAGCCATGTCCGGGCGTGTCGATCGTCGTCACGGGCGGAAAACTCAAGGAAACCGGGCGAAACCCGACCGCACGATCTCTGATTTCGCCGTTCGGCACGCTGCTGCTGGAACAGATCAACGCCGATAGCGCGTTTCTGTGCTGCGCGGGCATCGACGCCCGGCGCGGATTCACGAACGCCAGCCTTGAGGAGATCGAGATCAAACGCGCCATGATGAATGCCTCCCGCCGTGTCGTGATGTTGGGGGATTCGAGCAAGATCGGACACGTCGCGGGCGCGCGGATCGCCGATGTCACGGAAGTGACGACACTCGTATCGGACAGCGGCGCGCGGTCGGCGGATGTCTCCGAACTCGAAGCGACGGGACTTCAGGTGCTGCTCGCGTGACGCCGAAATCGACCGGGTTTTCGGCAACCCGCCCATTAATTCGGCAACGGCGACGCGCTCCCGGCTTCAGCCCGATCGGCCCGGTGCAAAAGACTTGCGTTTTTTTGTTATTCATTCACCTTGGAAAATCATGAGGGCGGTTCGCCGCCATGTGGTGCACATCGACCAAGGGAGCTGCTGAGCCATGCAACTGAATCGACGTACAGTACTGGGCGGATTGGTGGGCACGGCGACTTTGGCCAGCCCAGCCATCCTGCGCGCCCAGGAGCGTGAACTCGTGATGATCGGATACGGCAACGAGCAGGACCGCCCGCTGATGCGCGCGGGCGAGGAACTGGCCCGGCGTCACCCCGGCGTCACACTCACGATCATCGGCGGCCTTTCGACCGAGGCGCTCGCTCAGATTCGCGCCGCCCGCGGCAATTCCCCTTACGACATGGCGGTGATGGGATCGCCCGCCATCGTCAACGCGTTGGCCGAGGATGTGCTGGAGCCGATGGATCTGTCGCTGATCCCGAACGCGGCCAACATCGAAGCGCGGTTTCCCCCTCTGTCCTACGGCGCCGGCTGCCCGATCACCTTCGAAGGCATCGGCATCGCCTACAACATGGACGCGATCGACACTCCGCCGACCACTTGGGAGGGCCTTTGGGATCCCGCCTTCGCCGGTCGCGTCGGCATGTGCCGGCCGCAGTCCAATCTCGGCCTGGGCGTCCTCGCCGCCACGTCCGAGGCCTTCGGCCAGCCGCAGACCGACATGCCCTTCGCGTTGGAGAAGTGGGCCGAGGTCGATCCCCTTGTCGGGCGCTCTCCGCCTCTGCTTCAGCAGATGCTGGAGCGGGGCGAGATAGACATCACGCCGCTCTGGCACGTCAACACGGCCCTCGCCGCCGCCGCGGGTCTGCCGATCGGCTACGTCAAGGTTCAGAGCCCGGGTCCGCTGATGTTGCCTTCGAGCGTGGTGAATTTCGTGAATACGGCCGACGGCACGGGGGAACTGGTGCACGAATTCGCCGACATCATGCTTCAGCCCGAACTGCAGGAGTATGCGGGCGGGGAGCCGTTCTATTTCGGAACGGTCGTCGAAGGGGTGGAGACCTCCGAAGCCGCCATGCCCTACGTGCCCGCTTCGCAAGAGGAGCGGAACGCCATGTCATCGCTGGCGTGGCAGGACATCGCGCCGCTGCGCGGCGAAACCGTCGAGGCGTTCGACAGGATGTACGCCGGATGACGGCGGGCGGACTCGCGGAGGCGCCGCGGGGCGAACCGACGGGGGTGTCCAAGGGCTCCCCCGACGACGCGCCCCGGTCCTGCGGGTCCGCGACCTTGAAAAGCGGTTCGGCGGCGTCGTCGTCCTGTCCGACTGCGGCGTCGACATCGCCGAGGGCGAGATCGTGACGTTGCTCGGGCCATCGGGTTGCGGCAAGACCACTCTGTTGCGCTGCATCGCCGGGTTCCTGACGCCGGATGGCGGGACGATCGCCATCGACGGGAGCGACACCGGGCCGATCCCGGTGAACCGCCGTCCCGTCGGTGTCGTCTTCCAGTCCTACGCGCTGTTTCCCCACATGACGATCGCGCAGAACGTCGGATACGGACTGCGGATGCGCGGCGTTCCGAAGGCGGGGATCGCGGAGGCCGTGAGCCGCGTACTCGAGACAGTAGCGCTGACCCCGTTCGCCGGCCGGTGGCCCGCGCAGCTGTCGGGTGGCCAGCAGCAGCGTGTGGCCGTCGCCCGCGTTCTGGTGCTGGAGCCGCGCGTCCTGCTGCTCGACGAGCCGTTCAGCGCGCTCGACGCCAAGCTGCGCGGGGCGATGCAGATCGACCTGCGCCGGCTGATCAAGCGTCTCGGGATCACCGCCATATTCGTGACCCACGATCAGGACGAGGCCCTGATCATGTCGGACCGCATCGCCGTCATGCGCCAGGGACGGATCGAGCAGATCGCTCCGCCCGACGAGGTTTTCGACCATCCCGCCACGGCCTACGTCGCCGATTTCGTCGGAGCGTCGAACTTCTGGACCGCGACGGCGCGGGACGGACAGGTCCTGCTGCCCGATGGTTCCAGTGCGTCGACGCGTCTGTCCGGGCCGGTCCGCGTCATGTCGCGGCCGCACAATATCCGTGTCGAGGCGGGCGGACCGGGTCCATGGGCCGGCAGGATCACCCTGCGCCGACCTTTGGGGCCGCTGGTGGAATATGCCGTCCGGACAGGCGATGGCGCCGACATCAAGGTCTCCGCCCTGCGGCAGGAGCAGGCCTCCGCCTTGGCCGACGGCGCGGAGGTCACGCTCGCTCTGCGCGATCCGTCGCTCTGCGCCATCTACCCGCCCGACTGAAATCGAATGATCGCCTCAGCGTCTCAGAACTCCGCTCGCCCGTCTGGGATCCTCCGCCATGGACAAGCTCCTGTCCGGGCGGGGCGTGTGGCCCGCGGTTCCGGCGCTGATCGCGCTGACGGTGGTGGCGGTCATCCCGTTCGGCATTCTTCTGTCGCTCGGCTTCACGGATATCGTGATGAACCGGGGTGTCATTTCCTGGAACGGGTTCACGCTGGATTTCCTGTCGAACGCCCTGTCGGATCCGCTCTACTGGACGACATTTCGGCGATCCATGACGCTGGCGCTCACCACCACGGCGTTGTGCTTCCTGTTCGGCTATCCGGTCGCCTACCTGTTCCTCGTCGGTGACGCATGGACGCGTCGGCTGATCCTGATCCTGACCATCGCCCCGCTGCTGACCTCGGGCATCGTGCGGACCTATGCTTGGCTCGTCATCCTCGGCGGACGCGGCGTCGTTAACGGAACGCTCATGCAGCTCGGTCTTATCGACCAGCCGCTGCGCATCGTGAACACCCACTGGGCGGTTCTGATCGGCATGGCGCAGATCCACCTTCCGGTGATGATTCTGCCGTTGATCGCGGTCATGTCCCGCCAGGACCGCAGCATCGAAGAGGCCTCCGCCAACCTCGGCGCCAGCCGTCTCGCCACCCTGCGCCACGTCATCCTGCCGATGAGCGCGCCGGGCATCGGCACCGGTACGGCCCTAGTCTTCACCCTGAGCTATACGACCTTTGTCGTTCCACAGCTTCTGGGCGGCGGCAATTATCTCAACGCGGCGACGATGATCTACGAACAGGTCGTGTTCTCCCTTGAATGGTCCAAGGGCGCGGTGTCCTCGCTGATCCTGATGCTGACCTGCCTCGTCGTTCTCGCGTTCATCGCCGTGGCGACCAACCACATGACCCGTTGGACGCGGGGGACCGACGCATGAGCCGCATTTTGGACCGCTTAGGCATGGCGGTTGTCATTGGTCTGGCCGTCGCGGCCCTCGTGATCCTGGTCGCGCCTTCGATCATCGTCCTGATCATCTCGTTCGACACGCGGGCGTTCGTCAGTTTTCCACCCGAAGGCTTCACCCTCGACTGGTACAGACAGGTCTTCGCGCAGGACGTCCTCGTCATGGCGATGATCAATTCCCTCAAGGTCGGCGTGGCGGTCACGCTGATCTGCATCCTCCTCGGCGTGCCGACGGCACTGGCCTGCGTTCGCGGGCGATTTCGGGGAACCACCGCGATTTCGATCTACGTCCTCGTTCCGCACATGGTGCCCGGCATCGTCCTTGGCGTCGCGGTCCTTTTCGCCGGAGCGCTGGTCGGGATCGGGCCCTCGATCACGTTGCAATCGGTCTCCATCGCGATCTTCGTGCTGGCCGTCATGGTCCGAACCATCATGAGCCGGCTGCAACGTCTCGACCCCTCGCTGGAGGAAGCCGCCGCGAACCTCGGCGCGACGCCGTTCGCGGCCCTGCGCACGATCACCTTCCCGCTCCTGATGCCGGCGATCCTCGCCGGCGCCGTCTTCACGTTCATCGAAGGCTTCGACAACATCTCGGTCGCTATCTTCACGCACGGCTTTCGCGATCGGCCCCTGCCGATCGAGCTTCTGGCGATGGTGCAGACCACGAATTCTCCGCTGGTCGCCGCGGTCTCTGGAGTGCAGATCCTGCTCGCGGTCGTCGCGCTCATCGTCCTGTCCCGCTCCATCGGGCTCGACGGCATGAACGACTGACGGGAGCCGCGAGCGGCGCGACTGCTCGTCGGGAGCGCGTTTCATCGCGTTTCGCGACGTCTCCGAGGCCGCCAATCCCGGCCTCCACCGTCCGGGTCACAGCCATCCTTCAAACCGGGACCCGAACGATCCTTTGTACTTAGGGTCAATATTCGCTCTTTTTTCGAATCTTTTGCAAAATCCATGAGCAAAGCGTTCGTGTGAGCGCTTCAAGAGAGAGCGGAGTCTGGCCTTTCACCGATGTGGCACGATTAATTCTAAGACATTCAGGAAACGCAGTGGTCGATCAAGCTTGAAACAAGCCCGTCTCTTAGTCCGCGAACCAGGTGACCCCGGTGCGCCGCACCGCGCGGTCGGTGAGCCGCTGACGCTGGATGGCATATCCCACAGCTACGGTCACGGACTGGCCGTCGATAACGTCACGCTGGAAGTCGCCGGTGGAGAGCTCGTGGCGCTTCTCGGGCCGTCCGGGTGCGGGAAGTCGACATTGCTCCGGATCGTCGCCGGTTTCCTCGAGCAGTCGCAGGGCAAGGTCGTGATCGGTGGCCGCGTCGTCGACAGTCTCCCGCCCAACCGCCGCGAAGTCGGGATCGTGTTTCAGAATTACGCGCTGTTCCCGCACATGACCGTCGCCGACAACATCGCCTATGGGCTTGATGCGCGGGGCGAACTCCCGATCGGAGCAGCGGACGCGCGTCGCGGACATGCTCAGGACCGTTCGGATGGAAGCGTTCGCCGACCGGAAACCCGGCCAGCTTTCCGGCGGGCAGCAGCAGCGCGTCGCCCTCGCCCGGGCCCTTGCGGTGCGCCCCCGCGTTCTCCTGCTCGATGAACCGTTCGCCGCACTCGACAAGAACCTTCGCCTCGACATGCAGATCGAGATCAAACGTCTCCAGCGTCAGTTCGCGCTCACCGCGATCCTCGTGACCCACGATCAGGAGGAGGCGATGTCGATCGCGGACCGCATCGCCGTCATGAACAAAGGACGGATCGAGCAGCTCGGCAGCCCTGTCGCGATCTACGACAGCCCGCAGACGCTCTTCGTCAACGACTTCATCGGGTCCTCCAACAGGTTTGTCGGTGAAGTAGTGGGCCGTGTGGCGGGTCGCCACGTCATACGCCTCGACAACGGCGCGATCTGGAATGTCGCGAGTGCGCGCGACTTCACGACGGGAGACGCGGTAATCGTCACCGCGCGGCCCGAACAACTGGTCCTTGTGGAGACGCAGAATGACGGCTCGTTCGCCGTCGAACACGCGCTGAGCCTTCCGCTGGGGGGCACTCTCATCCACGACGTCGAGACGCCGACTGGCGCGACCGTCAAAATCGCCGCGCCGCGCCGCGCTGGCGAGACGCCACCGCCTCTTGGTCCCACCCGCTGCGCGCTCGTGGATGGCGCCGCGCCGGCCCTGTTTCCCATGCCCGCCGGGTGATTGACGCCCGCAGGAACGTATCTCAAACCCGAGAAGGAGAAGACGATGAAAGACCTGTCCCGACGCCGGCTCTTGCAAGGCGCAGCAGCAATGGGCGCCGCCTCTGCGCTCCCTTTCTCCCCTGCGAGAGCGTCCGGATCACTCGCGGCCGCCATCTACCCCGGCACCTGGGACGAGGCGTACCGGAGCGTCGTGGCGCCCTTGCTGATGGAAAAGTACGGTGTCGATGTCGCCTTCGATCCGCTCTGGGCCGTCGATCAGGTCACCAAGGCCCGTGCCGGCCGCGGGATCGCGCCTTTCGATTGCTTCGTGCTTGATCCCGGACCGACGGCCGCGGCGCGCGAGGCCGATCTTTTCGAGCCCATCGACGCATCCATGCTCACGAACGCGGCCAATCTGCCGGACGGAATGATATCCGCCGACGCCGCGACCGTGAACGTGCAGGTTGTCGGCATCTGCTTCAATCCGACCGTGTTCCCCGAACCGCCGACCCGCTGGGAGCAGCTCTTCGAGTCGCCCTACGTGGAGCGGCTCGGCCTTACGGGCTTCCAGACGACGTTCGGAACCGTCTCCCTGATCGAGATGGCGAAGGTCTTCGGCGGTTCGGACACCAATGTCGACCCGATCTTCGCGAAGCTTCAGGAGGCGCTTCCCAAAGTCGCCGCCGTGACGGGTCCGGCGGGTCTGCCGGGTCTGTTCCAGCAGGGCCAGATCGATCTGATGTACACCAACACCAACAACGTCGCGTCGCTCAAGGCGAACGGAGTCGATATCGAGTTCATCGCCCCGGAGACCGGAGCGATCACGTTCTCCACCTCGCTTCACATCGTGAAAGGCTCCGAAAACATCGAGGCCGCGCACCAATACATCGACACCGCGATCTCGGCGGACGCGCAGTCGCAATTGCAGCTCCCGCCCTACAACATGATCCCTGTGAACAAGCAGGTTGAGCTGGCCGACACCCTTTACATCGAGTCGGTCGATGACCTGTCGGGCATGGTCGTCCATGACTGGAGCGTGATCAATCCGCAGCGCGCGGACTGGATCGAGCGGTTCAACAAAGAAATAACGAAGTAATCATGGCCGGCGCGGAGACACATGAACCCGGAAAGGTGGACTGGCGGCTTGCCGCGCCGCTCGGCCTCACCTACCTAGCGTTTTTCGCCGCGCCGCTCCTCATCCTGCTGGCGATGTCGTTCTCTGAGGATGATCTCTTCACGTCCTTCAACACCGAGAGCTGGGTCAAGTTCTGGGGCGATCCGTTCTATCGCGGCGTCGCCTGGGACACCGTGCGGCTCGGTCTGATCGCAGTGGTCGCGACCTCGTTTCTGGCCTATCCGATCGCGCTGCTATTCATCTCGAGCGGACCGCGCCTGCGCAAGGTCCTGATCTTCGTCATCCTCCTGCCTCTGCTGACCTCCGTCGTGATCCGCACGTTCGCATGGATCGCGATCCTCGCGCGGGAAGGAGTCGTAAATCAGACCCTGATCGCCTTGGGCCTGACGACCGCTCCGCTGAACCTTCTTCAGACCGAACTCGGCCTCATAATCGCGCTGACGCAGATCGAGATGCCGCTGATGCTGCTGCCGCTCGTCACCGTCATGCAGCAGATCAACCCGAGCCTCTCGGACGCCTCGCGCGCGCTTGGCGGCTCCAAGTGGCGCACCTTCTTTCGGATCATTCTGCCGCTGTCGCTTCCGGGTTGGATCGCCGGCGCCACGCTGGTCTTCGCGTCCGCGACGACGGCCTTCATCTCCCAGTCGGTCATCGGCGGGGCGCGGCTGGTCTATCTGCCATCGCTGATCTGGCAGCAATCGATGGTGGTCTTCGATTGGCCCTTCGCGGCGGTCGCCTCCGTCACGCTGCTGGTCGCCGTTCTGGCCGGGGTGACGCTCTTCTCCGTTCTCGGCCGTTTTGCGAGGACGACCTGATGGCTCATCGCAGCACACCGTCCGACCGGTCCTATTCTCTGGTCATGGGCGGGCTCGCGACGCTCGGGATCGCGATCCTGATCGTTCCGGTGATCATCGTGGTGCTGACGTCGTTTACATCGTCGAGGGCGCTCAAGTTTCCGCCGCCCGGCTTCTCGCTCGAATGGTATCGCGCGCTGTTCGACCCGGTTCAGTCCGGCCATATCCACTCGGCGCTGGCGAATTCGCTATGGGTCGCCGCGATCGCGACGGCGCTCGCGGTGGTCGTCGCGGCGGCCGCCGCGCTGGCGATGGCTCGCACGAACGGACCGTCCGCGCGGGCGCTCGAGGCGAGCTTCATGTCGCCGCTTATCCTGCCCGGTCTCTCCTACGGCCTCGCGGCGCTCATGTTCTTCTCGATCCTGGGTTTCCGTCCCTCGATCAACCACCTGATCGCGGGTCACCTCGTGGTGATCGCACCTTTCGTCTTCCGCACGACGCTGGCCAGCCTGTCGCAGTTCAATCCGGCGCTGCTGGAAAGCTCCGCGAGCCTCGGAGCCGGACGCCTTTACGCGTTCCGGCGCATTACGCTTCCGGTCATCGCGCCGGGCATCGTGGCAGGCGCGTTTCTCGCCTTCGTCGCGTCAATGGACAACGTGCCGGTCTCGCTGTTCCTGTCCAACGCGCGCACCAACATGCTGCCCATCCGCATGTGGGGCATGATGGAAACGACCCTCGACGTGCGCGTCGCCGCGATCTCCGGTGCGATCATCGTCGTGGTCCTGGTGCTGATGGTGGTGATGGACCGGCTGACGGGACTGACCCGCCGCATGAGCCTTTGAGGAAAGCATGACCTACACGCGCGATCTCGTCGGCTACGGGGCCAATCCCCCCGACCCGCAATGGCCGGGAGGGGGCCGCATCGCGATCAATTTCGTAATGAACTACGAGGAGGGATCGGAACCCTCGTTCCAGGACGGCGAAGACTTTACCGAAGTCGCGCTCACCGACGCCCACGGTCTCGGCCAGACCGTCGAGGGGCGTGATCTGGCCGGCGAAGGGCTCTTCGCCTATGGCAGCCGGGTGGGGTTCTGGCGGCTGATGCGGCTGTTTCAGGAACGCGACCTGCCGATGACGATCTTCGGATGCGCGCTCGCCATCGAGCGGAATCCCGACGCGGCGCAGGCCATCCGGGAGTCCGGTTTTGACTGCTGTTGCCACGGCTGGCGCTGGATCAAGCATTTCGAGTTGACCGAGACCGAGGAGCGCGACCATATCCGGCGGGCCATCGCCTCGCTGCGGGAGACCTTGGGTGAGCGGCCGCTCGGCTGGTATTGCCGCTACGGGCCGAGCGTGAACACGCGCAGGCTTATCGCGGAGGAGGGGGGCTTCCTATACGATTCCGATGCCTACGACGATGAACTGCCCTATTGGACCACCGTCGAGGAGAAGCCGCACCTGGTCGTTCCATATTCCCTGACCAACAACGACGCGAAATTCTGCGGATCGTTCGCAACCGCGAACGACTACTTCGAATGGCACAGGGACGCCTTCGACATGCTCTACCGCGAAGGGACGACGGCTCCCAAGATGATGTCGGTCGGCCTTCACATGCGGCTGATCGGCCATCCGGCGCGCGCCGTCGGGCTTCAGCGGTTCCTCGATCACGTCATGGCCCATGACGATGTCTGGATCACGCGGCGGATCGATATCGCCCGCCACTGGACCCGCACGCATCCCTACCCCGGCCCGCGCGCGTGAGCGCATCGCGCGACCGGACAGTCATGGCATTGCGGGATCGCGCGGATCGTCGACGGAGTCGGTCCGAGCGGCAGCGCCACGGCGGCCCTGGCGGCGCGTCCGCGCGCCTCGGCGCGGATCCTGCGTCAGAGAGCGAGGCGGTTCCCGCCGCGACGCTGCCGGCACGAGCCGAGATTGAGCGTAGGACTTCAGTAGTGGGGTCAAGGCGCTTCCGACTGTTTTCGCGCACCACAATCATGGCTTGCTAGGCGCCAAACGATCGCCGGGTCTTCTGCCCGCACTTGCAAAAACTGCCGCCCGCCCAGTAAGCGGGCCAACCAGCGCCGACTGATCGGCCAACGGCATCGCGGCACTCGTGGGGCGCGACGGAGAAGATGCCGTACCGTCGACGGCGCGGGCGGCCTCCTGCAGATCTGCGCCGGCCTCAGGCTGCTGCGTCATCGTCCCGAAAACAATATCGGTGGTGGCGGGATCGTGACCGCTCGGGCCTGGGCGACCCTCTTCACCCTGCCGGATCATAGACGTGCGCCGTCGCATGCTTTCATTTGGCGTTTCCCGATGGCGCTCTCGTTTGGGGTGATGATGTCGACAAGGCGGCCGATGGCGGCCCATGGGCCCTCGACGGTGCGTTCGGAGGCTTTTGGCAAGAGCGCCTTGAGCTTCGAGGACGCCATCTCGATGGGGTTGAAATCGGGGCTGTAGGGCGGGAGAAACCGCAGCTCGGCTCCGGCAGCCTGATAGTGCTCCGGGAGGTGGTGTAAATTGTTCTCCGGCTGGGTGTTGAGCCGGTTTGCAGGGCGGCGATTTTCGCCGGGTCCATGGTGTTGTCCTCGCAGATGGCGGCGACGGTTTCCAGTGTCATGTGACGACGTGTGACGGCCCATTCGTCGTTCTGCTCCAGCATGAGCGCCCCGACGAGGCGTCTGATGGCTGGCTCGTTTGGGAAAATACCGACGACATTGGTGCGGCGCTTGATCTCCTTGTTCAATCGCTCCGAGGGGTTGGTCGAGTGGATTTGCCGCCAGTGGGATTGCGGGAAAGTCTTGCAGGCCAGCACGTCATCCTCCGCGCGAAGCATCAGCCCAGCAAGCTTGGGGTGTCGTGGCTGGAATGCCTCGATCAGCTTGGCCCGGTGTTCCTTTGAGGCCGCCAGCGTGTCCTGGTCAAAGGCAGTCCTGAGTGCGGCCGTGACAATGGGCCGGTCCTTTTTGCCGACGCAGGCCAGCGCATTTCGCATGAAGTGCACACGGCAGCGCTGGATCGCAGCCCCCGGCACTTTGGCGGCGGCAGCCTTCAGACCCTTATGTTCGTCCGCCATGATCAGCTTCACCCCACGCGGACCGCGATCCGCAAGCGACCGCAGGAATTCGTCCCGGAACACCTCGGCCTCGCTGGGCTGGATGGCAATGCCCAGCACCTCGCGCCGCCCGTCGGTGTTGACCGCCACAGCCACTATGGCTGCCACGCTGACGATCCGTCCCGAACGCCGCACCTTGATGTAGGTGGCGTCCAGCCAGAGACAGGGCCATTCGCCCTCCAGTGGCCGGTCGAGGAAGGCGTCGACGCGTTCGTCGATCTCTACGCACAGGCGGGAGACCTGGCTTTTGGAAATGCCAGTCATGCCCCCTCTCGGCAGATTGCTTCGCAATCGCCTGCCGGGCAGTGCATGGCCTTGACCAGGTCATCGACCGTGCGCGTTGAGACGCCCTGAATGCAGGCTTCCTGTATCACGGCCGTCATGGCTTTTTCCGAGGCGCGACGCGGTTCCGGAAACTCCGGGAAATACGTCCCCTTCCTCAGCTTGGGGATTTGGACATCGACAGCCCCGGCACGGGTTTCCCACCGGCGCGGACGATACCCGTTCCGGTGGTTCATCCGCTCAACCGAGCGTTCATGCGACCCGGCACCGCACAGCTGGTCCACATCCGGCGCCATCACACGGTCGGCGACAAAACCCGGCATCCCGGCCAGAATCTGATGATCGGCGGTCTCCGAAAGAAGCGCCTTCAGCGCAGCCGTTTCTGATATCGTATCCTTGGTCATGGGTGATCTCCCTGATCGGCAGGTCAGGTGTGCAACCCAAATCCTGCCGGAGAACGTCCATGGCCGCCCGGCAACCCGCACGGGCTTCGCCTGAGCCACGCAAGGCTCCGCTCAGCCCGCGCTACCCTCGGAATTACACCACCCCGCGGGGCACTACTAGCTGCCGTCTCCCAGAACAGAAGCCGGCGCATGTTGCAGGCGATATCGCAGAGGCCGATTTTTTTGCGCGCGCTCTGGCGATGCCGATGGTGCGGATGAACAGCGCCATGCGGTGCTTCTGGTCCGCGAAGACATGCTCGAGGGTAACCGAAGGTGTGGACGCCCCCCGACGGCATCGATTGTGCCAAGGTAGCGGGTGTTGAACGACCGCTATGAGGGAGGCTTCCATGGTCGAGGTTAGCATCATCGGTTTGGATCTGGCGAAGAATGTATTTCAGGCGCATGGCGCGGCGTCTGATGGTTCGGTAGTGTTCCGTCGCAAGCTTTCGCGTCTTCAGGTGCTGAAGTTTTTTGCTGAGCAGCCCCGCTGCAAGGTGGCGATGGAGGCCTGCGCCAGCGCGCATCATTGGGCGCGCGCCATCGCCGGACTGGGACATGCGGTGCTGTTGATCCCGCCGGCATACGTGAAGCCGTTCGTGAAGCGACAACAGAACGACATGGCCGACGCCGAAGCGATCGCCGAGGCTGCGACGCGACCGACGATGCGGTTCGTGGCGGTAAAATCGGAAGCGCAGCAGGCGGCGGCGATGGCATATCGTACGCGAGAGCTTCTGGTTCGCCAGCGCACCCAGACCGTCAACGCGTTGCGTGGGCATCTCGCGGAGTACGGAGTGATCGCGCCGACCGGCATCGCGCATGTGAGCAGGCTCGCCGCGGCGATCGAGAACGACAAATCCACGCTGCCCGCCGCCGTCGTGACGCTGGCGCGCATGCTGCTGGCGCAGGTCGCAGGGTTGAGCGCGCAGATAGATGCTTTGGAGAAAGAGGTGCGCCAGCGCGCCGAGCGGGACGAGACGGCGCGGCGGCTGATGAAGATCCCCGGGGTCGGCGCCATCGTGGCCACGGCGCTGACCACTTTCGCACCGCCCCCCGAGACATTCTCCAAAGGCCGTGACTTCGCCGCCTGGGCGGGCCTCACGCCGCGCCAGCATTCGAGCGGCGGCAAGGAGCGGCCGGGCAAGATCTCGAAGACGGGCCAGCGCGACATCCGTCGTCTGCTCATCATCGGGGCGGTCGGCGCAGTGCGATGGGCGGTGCGCAAAGGCGCGCCCGAGGGCTCGTGGCTGGCGCGGATGCTGGCGAAGAAACCGCGGATGCTGGTCGCCGTCGCGCTGGCCAACCGCATGGCGCGCGTCGCCTGGGCGCTGATGCGCAAGGGCGAGGACTACCGGGATCCGGCGGCCGCAGCTGCATAGGGCTGTGATCGTCGGGTGACGTCGGGGATGTGAGCAGGGCGAGGGAAGCGTAAGGGCAAACGGTCACGAGACCGGATCGGGAGAACCAGCAAACGGCCGATGCGCCTTCGAGCGCGGGTAACCGAAATGGACCCGATCTGCATATCTCCATACGGGCCCGCGGCAATCGACGGCCGCATCTTTGAGGCCGGACACACGACCGCACCTGACCACATGCCCAACCGTGACTCAGAAAACGCTTGCATCCGAAGGGGCGTCCACACACGACCGTTTGTGGCCGCCTTTTTTGGCTGTGGCTGATCTGCGAAGTATCGAGGCTGATATCGATAGTGGCATCGAGATTTGCGGAGAAGGTGCTGCTGGTCGGCGAAAGCTGGATAAGTTCGGCGACGCATTACAGGGGCTTCGACCAATTCGGTTCGGTGATGTTCCACACTGGCGCCGATCGGTTGCTGGCGTCGTTGAAGGGCATCGGGTTCGACGTGACCCACATGAAGGCGCACGAGGCCGCCGAGGGGTTTCCGTTCACGACGGACGGCCTCGCGGAATATGACGCGCTGATCCTGTCGGACATCGGCGCGAACACGCTGCTGCTGCCGCCCGAGGTCTGGCTGCATTCGCGCACGGTTCCCAACGGGCTGAAGATGATCCGCGACTGGGTGGCGCAGGGTGGCAACCTGATGATGGCCGGCGGCTATTTCGGCTTCCAGGGCATCGACGGAAAGGCCCGCTGGCGCCGCACGCCGGTCGAGGACGTGCTGCCGGTGACGTGCCTGCCTTGGGACGACAGGGTCGAGATCCCCGAAGGGTGCCGGGCCGAGGTGCTGGAGGCCGGGCATGCGGTTTTCGACGGGATGGACGGCGACTGGCCGCCGCTTCTGGGCGTCAACGAGGTCGAGGCGAAAGTCGGCGCGCAAGTCCTCGCCGGGCTGCCGGAGGATCAGGGCGGGCATCCGCTGCTTGTGCTCGGGTCGCATGGAAAAGGCCGCACGGCGGTATGGACAAGCGATATCGGGCCGCACTGGCTGTCGCCGGAATTCTGCGCCTGGGACGGCTACGGCAGGCTCTGGAACAACCTGCTCGGCTGGATGACCGAGGCGCGCTGAAGCGCCTCGGACGCGGCGTCAGGCGCGGCGTCCGCTCGCGGCGAGGATCACGAAAAGGATGATCAGCCCGGTCATCATCAGGCGGATGCCGGCGCTCAGCCCGTAGGTGTTGAGCATGGTCACGACGAGGAACATGAAGAGGCTCGCGCCCCATATGCCGGGAACGTTGGAATCGCCGCCCGCGACGGACGAGCCGCCGATGACCACCACCGCGATGGACATCAGAAGGTACTCGGCCCCCATGTTCAGGGCCGCGCCGCCCGAAAAACTGGCGAGAAGAAGGCCGCAGAGCGCCGCCAGGACCGAGCAGAGCAGGTAGGTCGCGAGACGCACGCCGTCGACGGGAATGCCCGCGAGGCGGGCCGCGCGCTGGTTCTGGCCGATGGCCGACACCCTTCGGCCGAAGATCGTGCGTTCCAGAAGAAACCACCCGACCAGCGTGAATGCGAGCGCGATGAGCGCGAGGTTCGGCACGCCGAGCGTGGCGCCGATGGCGAAGTCCGCGAGCGCCTCCGGCGGTTTGACGCGCAGGCCGCGGTTGGACCAGATCGCCGTCGACAGGATGATGAAACTGGTCGACAGCGTCGCGATGATTGGCGGGATCGCCAGCGCGCGGATGAGAGCGTAGTTACCAAAGCCCACGCCGACGCCGACGCCTAGAGCGACCGCGAGCCCGAGCGGCTCCGAGCCGGGCGCGCCGTCCATCGCCTTGAGGGCCAGCGTCCCCGACAGGGTAATGGTCGCCGGGATCGACAGGTCGATGTTGCCGGGACCGAGAGTGATGACGAACATCTGGCCGAGCCCCACGATCACGTAGAAGGCGGCGAAGGTGAGCGCCGCCCGGGTCAGGTCGCCGGCCCCGCCGGTGCCGGTGACGAGCGCGGTGGCGAACCAGACCGCCGCCGCCGCGACGAACGACCAGATCCACGGTCGGGCGAGCAGCGCGTTCACCGCGCCGTCTCGCGGCGGCGAACCGTGAGGCGCAACGCCAGAACGATGATCAGGATCGCCCCCTGCGCGCCGATCTGCCAGTCCGACGGCAGCCGAAGAAAGGTCAGGAACGACCCGGCGAGCGTGAGCGTCAGCGCGCCGATCACCGCGCCGACCGGCGAGACCCGCCCGCCGGTGAACTCGCCGCCGCCGAGGATCACCCCGGCGATCGAAAGGAGCGTGTAGCGCAGCGCGATGTTGGCGTCGGCCGATGTGGTCAGGCCGACCAGAGTCATGCCGGCCAGCACGCCGAACAGACCCGCCAGCGCGTAGGCGCCGGCCTTGACGCGCAGAACCGACCAGCCCGCCCGTTCGAGCGACCGGGCGTTGCCGCCCACCCCGCGCATCGCCACGCCGAAACTCGACCGCATGACGATCAGATGCGCGACGATCGCGATCAGCACTGAGGCCCATATGGCCACCGGAAGCAGCGGCGGCTTGGCGGTCATCACCGCCCGAAGCCACTCGGGCGCGGTCCCGCCGGGCGAGGGCAGGATCAGGATGGCGAGCCCGCCCCAGACGAAGCTCATGCCCAGCGACACGACGATCGAGGGCAGGTTGCGCAGATGGATCACCGCGCCGATCAGGGCGTAGGCCCCGATCGCCGCCGCGAGGATCAGGACGCCCGTAACAGGATCGTCGTGGAGCCAGGTCGCCGTCACGCAGGCGACGAAGCTCACGAACGTGCCGATCGAGAGGTCGAGATCGTTGACGGAGATGATCAGCATCTGCGCGATCGTCGCCAGCGCGATCGGGACCGCGAGATTGAAAAGCAGGTTGAGCCCGAGATAGCTCATCGCCCTCGGCTGGAGCCAGAACACCGCCAGAAGCAGTGCGGCGAACGAGATCACCGGCACGAGGATGCGGAGCGTCTCGGCCCTCATGCGACTTCCCCGGCAAAGGACGCCGCGAGGATCGCGTCCTCGGTCACCTCGGCGCCTGAAAGCTCCGCGACGATGCCGCCGTCGCGGAAGACGTAGACCCGGTCGCAGAGCGCGACCTCCTCCATCTCGGTCGAATACCATATGAAGGTCCGGCCGGACTCGGCCTCGGCGCGCAGTCGGGCGTAGACCTCCTGCTTCGTGCCGATATCGACGCCGCGCATGGGATCGTCCATCAGCACAACGGGCGCGGTGGAGGCTAGCGCGCGCGCGAACAGCGCCTTCTGCTGATTGCCGCCCGACAGCGACAGGATCGGCGCCTCCAGCGTGTCGGCGCGGATGGCGAGGCTTTCCCGCCATTCGCCGCCGCGCGACGCCTCGGCATCCCGGTCGATCCGCCCGCGCCGCGCGAGATCGGGCAGGATCGCCACGGTTATGTTGCGCAGGATCGACC
>CAVORV010000068.1:0-23100 GCA_963698685.1 uncultured Alphaproteobacteria bacterium | reverse complement strand
CCTTCGCGAACTCCGGTCCCAGGCGTTCGCCACGTGGCGCGAGATTGCCGCCGCCTGAAGGCAGATGGCAGCCACGCTTCGCGTGTGCCGCCGTCAACGTGACAAAACCAGTCTCAGCCTTCCCTCTGCGAAATGGATGGAACGCGTACGAAATGACATCGATCATCCTGCATCCGAGCCGCGCTCACTTCGGGACCCCTCTCGTTGGATCTCGCGGAGGATCGCCAGCAACCTTCCGACACGGGGGTCGGCGATGCGATAGTGCAATATCTGCGCTTCCCGTCGGGCCTTGACGACCCCGCCCGCACGGAGCCGGGCGAGATGCTGGGAAATCGCGGGTTGCCGCAGACCCACCGCAAAGCCAAGCGCAGTGACCGACATCTCGCCCGACAGCGCGAGATGATGCAGGACGAGAAGCCGTTTCTCGTTGGCGAGAAGCCGCAGAATGGCACTTATGTCGGCTGCCTTGTTCCGCAGAACCTTGATATCGGCCGTGGGATCCATGAGTCCCCGCAAAAACACATTGCAACATTAGAACTTTCTAATATATAGTCAATCCAGAGGGGAAGAGCACACCCGGGGCTCGGCAGTAGAGCTGTCGGCGGCGCGGGGACTTCCCAGCGGAACACGGAAAACCAGAGGGAGGACCCACGATGGCGCGCACGGTTGTTCTAGGTGCCGGATTAGGGGGCACAATCGCCGCCTACGAGTTGCGCGACGCGCTCGACAAACGTCACGAAGTCGCCGTCGTCTCGGAAGGCGGGACGTACAGCTTCGTTCCCTCCAACCCCTGGGTGGGTGTCGGTTGGCGCAAGCCGGCGGACGTCGAAGTCGATCTGGGGCCGGTGCTGAACAAGCGCGGCATCGCGCTCCATCCGCAGGGCGCCAAGCGGGTCGATCCGACGGCGAAGCAGATCGAACTCAACGACGGAACGACGCTTTCCTACGATTATCTGGTCATCGCGACCGGGCCGGATCTCGCCTTCGACGAGATCGAGGGCTTCGGTCCGCCAGCCAACACGCATTCGGTCTGCCATGTCGATCATGCGTCCAAGGCGAAGACGGCGGTCGACGCGCTCATCGCCAAGCCGGGACCGGTGGTGATCGGCGCGGTGCAGGGCGCGTCCTGCTTCGGGCCGGCCTATGAGTTCGCGTTCATCCTCGACAAGGCGCTGCGCGACGCGAAGGTCCGCGACCGGGTCCCGATGACGTTCGTCACGTCCGAGCCCTATATCGGGCATCTCGGTCTCGACGGTGTCGGCGACACGAAGGGTCTGCTGGAGAGCGCGCTTCGGCAGCAGCACATCAAGTGGATCACGAACGCCCGGGTCGACAAGGTCGAGCGCCCGACATGGTGCACGTCTCGGAGATCGCGGAGGACGGGTCCGTGGCCCGGACCCACGACGTGCCCCAGGTCTTCACGATGATGCTGCCCGCCTTCCGCGGCGTCGCGGCCGTGCGGGGCATCGAGGGGCTGACCAACCCGCGCGGGTTCATCCTGGTCGACAAGCATCAGCGCAATCCGGCCTTTCCGGAGGTCTTCGCGGTCGGCGTCTGCGTCGCCATCCCGCCGACCGGAAAGACGCCGGTGCCGGTCGGGGTGCCGAAGACCGGGTTCATGATCGAATCGATGGTCACGGCGACGGTCCACAACATCGGGCGGATGATCGAGGGCAAGTCGCCGGACGCCCAGGCGAGCTGGAACGCGGTCTGTCTGGCGGATTTCGGGGATGGCGGCATCGCCTTCGTCGCGCAGCCGCAGATTCCGCCGCGCAACGTCAATTGGTCTTCCCAGGGGAAGTGGGTCCATGCGGCCAAGATCGGCTTCGAGAAATATTTCCTCCACAAGATCCGGTCCGGCCGGTCGGAGCCGTTCTACGAGCGGCTGGCCCTGCAGGTGCTGGGAATAGACAAGCTCAAGACCGTGAAACTCGATTCGACGCCGGCGGAATGATCGCGCACGATGATCATGCACCGTGCACAATCGGATCTGGCGTCGTAATTTACCGGAAATACCCACTACGTTAAGACCGTTGAAACCAGTGCCCGACGCGGGGCCGCGCGTGCGTTCGATCGCGGCGTGGCCCGCCCTGAAACCCCGAAGCCGGAGATTACGTCATGTCACTCGATCGATCCGTGCTAGCCTTCGCGGGAGCGATGGTTCTGCTTTCCGTGGCGCTGACCGCATGGGTCTCGCCCTATTTCGTCTGGTTCACGGTCTTCATCGGCCTGAACCTGCTGCAATCGGCCTTCACCGGGTTCTGTCCGGCGGCGGCGGCGTTCCGCAAACTCGGCGTGAAGCCGGGCACGGCGTTCTGAGCCGGCCGGTGCGCGCGCTCGTCCTCATGGTGGCGCTTCTGGCGTCGGGAACCGTCCGGGCCGGAACGCTCGATCTGGCGCTGACGGAAATCACCGAGTGGAAGGCGGTCTACGGCCGCGTCGAGGCGCGCGACACGGTGCCGGCCCGCGCGCGGGTCGGCGGGATCGTCGAGGAGCTGAACGTCAGCGAGGGCGACTCGGTGGCCGCCGGCCAGCGGATCGCTGTGGTGCGCGACGACAAGATCGTCTTCCAGATCGCGGCGCTCGACGCGCAGATGCGCGCGCTGGACTCGCAACTCGCCACGGCTGAGACCGAACTCACGCGCGGCGAGACCCTGGTCGATCGCGGCGTCGCCACCGCCCAGCGGCTCGACCAGCTGCGCACCGCTGTGGATGTCGCGCGCAACCAGCTGGCCTCTGTCGGGGCGCAGCGCGAGGTCGTGGTCCAGCAGGGCGCGGAGGGCGAGGTGGTCGCGCCGGGTGACGGCGTCGTCCTGAGCGTGCCGGTCACGCGCGGCGCGGTCGTGCTCGCCGGCGAGCCGATCGCGACGATCGGCGGCGGCGGGTTCTTCCTGCGCCTCGCGATCCCCGAGCGGCACGCGGACACCCTTGAGGAGGGCGCCTCGATCCGCATCACCGCGAACGGCGAGGAATTGGCGGGGCGTCTGGCGAAGATCTACCCGCTGATCCAGAACGGACGGGTGATCGCCGACGTGTCGGTGGAGAATCTCCAGACCGCGTTCGTCGACGCCCGCGTGCTCGTCGAGGTGCCGGTCGGGACGCGCCAGGCGCTGATGGTTCCGCGCGCCGCCGTCGATACGAGGTCGGGGATCGACTTCGTTACGGTGAGCGAGGACGGGGTCGAGCGCGCGCGCGCGGTTATGCTGAACGAAAGTCGCGCCGAGGACGGCGATCTGGTTGAGATCCTGACCGGCCTCCGGCCCGGCGACGTGGTCGTCACGCCGTGACCCCGTCGTCGGTTCGCCTCGGGATCGCGGGAGGGCTGACCCGCGCCTTCATCACCTCGCCGCTGACGCCACTATTCCTGCTGGCGGCGATCGTGTTCGGGATCGTGGCCCTCGTCTCGCTGCCGCGCGAGGAGGAGCCGCAGATCTCGGTGCCGATGGTGGACATCCACGTCCGCGCCGACGGGCTGCGCGCCGAGGACGCGGTGAAGCTGATCGCCGAGCCGCTGGAGACGATCGTCAAGAGCATAAACGGCGTCGAGCATGTCTATTCGCAGACCCAAGACGACGCGGTGATGGTGACGGCGCGGTTCGTCGTCGGCACCCAGTCGGATTCCGCGATTCTGCGGGTCCATGAGAAGATCCGCGCCAACATGGACCGCATCCCGGTCGGGGTGGCCGAGCCGCTGATCGTCGGCCGCGGCATCGACGACGTGGCGATCCTGGCGCTGACCCTGTCGCCGGTTCCCGAGGCCGCCGACCGGATCACGCCCAACGATCTGACGCGCATCGCCCGCGAGCTGCGCGCCGAGATCGCCAAGATCGACGACGTCGGCCTGACCTATCTGGTCGGCGAGACCGGCGAGATGATCCGGATCGCGCCGGACCCCGTGCGACTGGCGCTTTACGGCGTGACGCTTCAGCAGCTGGCCGCCAAGGTGTCCGGTGCCAATTCCGCCTTTCCGGCGGGCCGCGTCCGTGACGGCGGCGAGCAGGTGGCGCTCGTGGCCGGCGAGACGCTGCGCGCGCCCGAGGAGATCGCGAACCTTCTGGTCACGACCCGTGACGACCGGCCGGTCTACGTGCGCGACGTGGCCGATGTCGGCTTCGCCACCGAGAGCGGCGACGCTCTGGTCTCGACGGTGTCGCTGGTGGAGGGGGCGCCCGAGCGCGTGCCGTCGGTGACGCTGGCCGTCGCCAAACGCGCCGGCGCGAACGCCGTGACGGTCGCCGAGGCGGTGCTGCACCGCGTGAAGAGTCTGGAGGGCACGCTGATCCCCGAGGACGTCGGCATCGAGATCACGCGGGATTACGGCGAGACGGCCAACGAGAAGGCCAACGAACTGCTCTATCATCTGGGCCTCGCGACGGTGTCGATCATCGCGCTGGTGGCGCTCGCGATCGGGATGCGCGCGGCGCTGGTGGTGGCGGTCGTCATTCCGGTGACGATCCTGCTGACCCTCTTCGCGTCGTGGCTGATGGGCTACACGCTGAACCGGGTGTCGCTTTTCGCGCTCATCTTCTCCATCGGCATTCTGGTCGACGACGCCATCGTGGTCATCGAGAACATCGCCCGGCATTGGGGGATGGGCGACGGGCGGCCGCGCCGGCAGGCCGCGATCGAGGCGGTGGCGGAGGTCGGCAACCCGACCATCGTCGCCACGCTGACCGTCGTCGCGGCACTTCTGCCGATGCTGTTCGTCTCGGGCATGATGGGCCCCTACATGAGCCCGATCCCGGCGAACGCCTCGGCGGCGATGATCTTCTCCTTCTTCGTCGCCGTGACGGTCACGCCCTGGCTGATGCTGAACGTCGCCGGGCGGGCGCCCGCCGCCGCCCATGCCGATCACGCCGAGGGCGGGAAGCTCGGGCGGATCTATGCTGCGGTCGCGCGGCCGATCCTCGCGAGCAAGGCGCGCAGCTGGCTGTTTCTGGCGGTCGTCGGCGCGCTGACGCTGGGCTCGCTGTCGCTGTTCTATACCAAACACGTCACGGTCAAACTGCTGCCCTTCGACAACAAATCCGAGCTGTCGGTGATGGTCGACCTGCCCGAGGGCACGTCGGTCGAGGCGACGGACGCGGTCGCGCAGGACGTGGCGCGCGAGGTTCTGGCGCTTCCCGAGGTCCGCTCGGTGCAGGTCGCGGCGGGCGCCGCCGCGCCGTTCAATTTCAACGGTCTCGTGCGGCATTCCTACCTTCGCGCCCTGCCCGAGCAGGGCGACGTCGCGATCAACCTGCTGCCCAAGGATGAGCGCGACCGGCCGAGCCACGCCATCGCCCTCGACATCCGCGAGCGGATCGCGGCGCTCGACGTGCCGCCGGGCACCAGCCTCAAGGTTGTCGAGCCGCCGCCCGGACCGCCGGTGATGGCGACGCTTCTTGCAGAGATCTACGGCCCCGACGCCGAGACCCGCCGTCAGGTGGCGGCGAAGGTCGAGGACGCGTTCCGCTCGGTGCCGTTCATCGTCGACGTGGACAATTCCTACGGCGCGCCCGCCCGCCGGCTGCGCGCGACGATCTCGACCGACGATGTCGAGTTCTTCAAGGTCGAGGAGCGCGACGTGTTCGAAACCATCGCGATCCTCAACGGCGGCGAGACCGTCGGCTATTCACATCGTGGCGGCGGCCGGCAGCCGATCCCGATTCGGATCGAGCGTCCCGCCGGGGCGCGGACGCTCGACGAGCGGTTCCTGACCACGCCGATCCCGGCGAACGTGTTGCCGGGCGACCGGGGCGTGGTCGAACTCGGCGACGTCGTGCGCGTCGCCTCCGAGCCCGCCTCGTTTCCGGTTTTCCGCCACAACGGCCGCGCCGCCGAGATGGTCACCGCCGAACTCGCCGGCGATTTCGAGGCGCCGCTTTACGGCATGCTGGCGGTGCGCGACGCGCTCGACGCGCAGGACTGGACCGGCCTGTCGAAACCGGAAATCAGTCTGCACGGCCAGCCCGAGGACGAAACCGCGCCGACGCTTCTATGGGACGGCGAATGGGAGGTCACATGGGTCACGTTCCGCGACATGGGCGCAGCCTTCGGCGTGGCGCTCCTCGGCATCTACATCCTCGTCGTCGCGCAGTTCCACTCCTTCAAGGTCCCGCTCGTCATCCTGACGCCGATCCCGCTCACCTTCATCGGCATCCTCGCAGGGCATTGGCTTTTCGGTGCGCCGTTCTCCGCCACGTCGATGATCGGCTTCATCGCCCTCGCGGGCATCATCGTGCGGAACTCGATCCTGCTGGTGGACTTCATCCGCCATTCCGGCACGCCCGGCCGGCCGCTGACCGAGATCCTGATCGAGGCGGGCGCGATCCGCTTCAAGCCGATCCTGCTGACCGCACTCGCCGCGATGATCGGCGCCTCGGTGATTCTGACCGACCCGATCTTTCAGGGCCTCGCGATATCGCTTCTCTTCGGCCTCGCCTCGTCGACGCTTTTGACCGTCCTCGTGATTCCCGCGATCTACCGCGTTCTTCGGACATAGGATATGAGCAAGTGTCGAACTGCGGGTCGGGGTCGGTTCCGCTCGGATTCGACGGTAGATCGTCCCTTGACAGCGCGAGTACAGGGCTTTGGGCATTGAAAAGTGACCGGTGGGTAGTGCTCTGACCATTAAATCTCATCTAAATGAAACCACAACGACGCCAACAGAACTATTATTGGGATCTGATGGCGCTCCTTGTCGATGAATCTCCCCACAGAGGGAGACCCAGTTCAGAAGTCCGAAGAGACTTTCAATCCCCGTTCTGGATCAAGTCCGTCCCTTTAATGGTCGTTATGTCCGCAGGGTCGGCCTTTCGAGAGTCGGATTTCTGCGCGGCGCATGAACCGCAGCTCTTGAGGGTCGCGGCGCAGCATTGTCGCGTACCGTGTAGGGCCAGTTTGGGGCGGTCCGGGGCGTGAGACGTGAGGGGGTGGAACGGTGAGAGGCCTCACCGCCCATCAGCACGTCGACTCCGGCGCATATTGCCGGACGCCATGCACATCGACGTTTGGGGCTATGACGGGGACGTGCCGCTCTCCGCGGAAATCGTCACGGCTGGCGGCTTGGTTACCCTGATTCCGAACGAGGATGATGGGGAGCTCAATGACAGTTTTTTTCACCGGGAAGCAAAAAACCGGCCGCGCCCCTGACCTCACCCCACACTACGCGGCTCCTTTCCTTTTCGGGATGTAAGCCCATGGATCGAGGGCGGCGATTGGGTTGCTTCTGAGGCGCCTTCGCACCTCGTCGAAACCAGTACGGAACCAGGACTTTGCGCAGTGCCCGCGGGTCTTGCGTGCCGGCTTTCCCCTGCCGATGAGCGCCGAGGCGGTCTTGTTGGTCCAGGCGATGGCGATGGCGACGACAGCCGGCGGCAGGCTCAACTTTGCGGCGGTCTGCATCCGGGTGTCTTCGAGGGTGAGGCCGCGTGTTCTGGCGTCACCGAAGAGACATTCGACAGACCATCCGCGCCGGCAGGCGTTCAGGGTGTTCCGGCCCGCCACATCGCTTGCAACGACGAGCACCTCGCCGCCCTTGACGCGTTTGGCGGCGAAGGTCAGCGTCAGGGCCTCCACGTCCCCCCGGGCCGGGAAGGTGGCCTGGAATTTCCGCGCAGCCCGGCATTTCGTCAGCGCCGACTTCAGGCTCAGGTGGCGGCCGCCCTCAGTGTTCACGATCATGCTCGCCTTCACGCGGATTGCGAACGGGATGCCGTTCGCCTCGAGAAAGGTGCCATTCCAGACCCTCCCGGGCATGCACGCATGCCCTGGAGGCAATGGATGAACTCCCGATCCGCCAGCAGGAGCTGCGCCGATCCGGACCCGAGCAGGGCAAGGTGACGCCGCATCAAGGTGATGCGTTCCTCGGCATTGCCGCTGCCGGCCCTGTCCAGAACCGTCCACATCAATGGCTCCCGAAACCGCCGCGTCGTGATCGCCGGCATCAGGATGCTGACGTCGCGCGTGCCGATTTTCCAGTTCGTCCGATCAAGGCGCAGACGTCAGGCCCCGGTCAGGCCGAGGAGCCGAACCGCGAGGCGTGCCGACCGGTCCTCGGCAAGGCTGACATGCTGGAAGAAGCGTTGCGGCCGCCGGCAGGTCGACGCAATCGGAACCGACCCCGGGCGCCCGCAGGCAGGATGACCGAGGTTCACCGCGCGGGCGCTGACCATGGCCACGATCAGACGGCTCGGCGTCTCAAGCCGCGACTTGCTCGGCGCCACATGCGAAGACAGCCTCGACGAGAGGGCGGTGACCGTCTTGTGGCTCATGGGGGACGTTCCTTTGCCGGGAAGAGTCCACGAGAAGACCACCTTTCAACGCCCTCAACCACCCAGCGTCGTGCAGTGTGGTGTCATCCACGGACTAGGACCCAACAAAATGAACCGGAAGGGAATTTCATTTTCGCGCTCAGGGAGATATGGCTGGGGAACCTGGCTTCCCGGACCCTCCCGGCGCAGTCTATGAAACCACGTCGTCCGGGAGCCGCACCGGCACCCGATTTCATATCTGTCGCACGGTAACAGCGTGTCCGGCGGGGCACAACCGGGCCCTTGAGGACATGTTTGCCAGGGCCCGGCGGCATGAGGCCCGGGGGGGGGCCGCCCCGCCGCCATCCGGCACTCATCCCGGCATCCATCGCCGCAAGCGCCCGGGGCGGGCGCAGAGCGACGGAGACCCGCCTGTCCAGACCCTCCTCCATCCGGCAAGTTTGACGAACCGCGTCGCCGCCGATCCGGGCGAACCCTTCCGACCGGCCCCGGCCGAAACCGCCTATTCCGCGCGGACCGGACGAACGTCGACGCGGGTGCCTAAACCGCTCTGGCCCACGGAAAACGGAAACGCGTCCAGAGCCGAATCCGGCAGGACGGCCGCCCCGTCGGACAACGCGTTCAGACCGGGCCACCCGTCTCTGATCCAGACGGCTCCCACCGGCATCCGGCCGGTGACTTTCGCCCGCGCCCTGAAGCGGCCCCGCTCGTTCGACACGTCTATCCCGTCTCCGTCGGAGACGCCTCTGGCCCGCGCGTCCGCGGGCGCGATCCAAAGCTCCGCGGCCTCCTCCCGGGCGGCGAGTGTCGGGAGCGCGCGCCCGTGATCGTAGAAGGAATGGAAATGGGCGAACATGCGCCCGTGAGCGAGGATCAGTCCGTCGGAACCGCGGATGGTCACAGCCGCGACTGGCAGCGGTGAAAGCCCCATCGACGCCGCGCGTTCGGAATGGAACTCGATCTTGCCGGAAGGCGTGCCGAACTTCCGGGTCGGGTAGGCCACATGGGAAACGTTCAAAGGGACCCGGCCTCCGCCGGACCGCAGCCGCTCGACCGTGGCATGACCGGTCGCCGGATGATCGAGGGCGGCGTTCATCGCCGCCTCCTGATCCGTCCAGGGGTACACGTCGGCGACGCCGAGGCGCCGGGCGAGGCCCTGGTAGAGGTCATGGGCCGGCCTCGCCTCCCCGGAGGCTGGCAGGACGCGGTCGGACAGATGGATTTGCGTGTTCGTCGACTTCGCGCCGATCTCCTCCAGCCAGATCGTCCCCGGCAGAACGATATCGGCGGCTTCCCGGATCATCTGGCTCGGGAAGATGTCGTAGGCGACCACCGTCTCGGCCTTGTCGAGGGCCGCGCGCACGCGGTTGGCGTCCGGGAACGAGGACAGGAAATTCGACCCGATCGAGATGAAAACCTTGATCGCTCCACTCTCGAGAGCCTCGATGATCGCTTCCATCTGGTTCGGGACATATTCGCCGGGCCTGCGCCGATCCGACGCGGACAGATCGTTGAGCCCGGCCCCGTGGCTGCGACCGCCATGGCGCGGGCCGATGCCGCCGCCAGACCGGCCGAAATCGCCCGTCAGACCCGCGAGACAGGCAATCGCCCGGGCGGCGTTCCAGGCGTTGTCGCCCTTGTGCAGCGACGAGCCGCCGATGACGATCATCGCGGGTCGGGTCGCCGCATAGAGCCGCGCCAGCGCAGTGATGCGTTCGGCCGGAACGCCGGTCCGCGTCTCCGCCCAGGCGGGCGTCATCGGGTGAAGGTGCGGCCGGAGGGCGTCGAAGCCGACGGTGTGTTTCGCCACGAAATCCGCGTCCCAAGCCTCATCGGCGACGATGACATGCATCATCGCGAGGGCGAGGGCCGCATCGGATCCGGGCCGGACGAGGATCACCTCGTCCGCAAGCGCAGAGGCTTCGGTCCTGCGGACGTCGATCGCGACGATTCGCGCGCCCCGCCGCTTGGCGCGTTCGACATGCCGCAAGGTATTCGCCTGGCTGACCGTGTTCACGCCCCAGAGAACGACCAGTTCGGAATTGGCCCCGAGGTCCTCCTTGGTCGAGGTCTCGAGCGCCCCGGTCAGACCAAGACCGAAGGCGCCGAGACCCCAGCAGATCATCGCGGAATTCCAGTACTGGCATCCGTAGAGATTGGCGAAACGTTCCATTTGGGCACGCTTCAGCCCGAAGCCGTAATCGTTCACCAGGTTGCCGTGACCCTGCCAGAACCCCACGGCCTCGCGCCCGGCGGCGTCCATGCTTGCCGCGATCAGATCGAGCGCGTCTTCCCAGCCCGTCTCGGTCCAGTCGTCGATCCCGCGCTTCGACAGGACGCGTGGGCGGAGCATCCTGCAGTCGTTGCCGATGATCTCGTGCGCCGCCTTGCCGCGCATGCAGAGAAATCCCTCGCTGTCGGGGTTGGTCTCGTCGCCCTCGATGGAAACCAAACGCGCGCCCTCGACGGTCACCTTCATGCCGCACAGGGTCGGATGGCAATTCATCGGGCACATGGTCTTGAAAACGGTCCGGGCATGCGTCATCGGCGCTCCTCGGGTCCCTGCTGCCCGTGAGCTCCGTTCCGCGTGAGATCATCCAAGGCGGCGTCCTCCGAGGCGACGATCATTGTCGCCGCACGATCCCGGAACCGTCTCGGGCGGGGACTTCCGCTATACTTCATCGCGAGAGATCCACCGCGCGAGCGATGCCGCGAGACCCGTCGACGGCTTGGCGGGCGGACGGGCGAAAGAGCCCCGGTCGGCCCCTCGGGGCGCCAGGCGCCATTGGCCGACCGCGTTGAGGACCGCCGCCTGGACGGGGTCGATCAGGATCGCGGGCACCTCGTCGCGGATCAGCGGGGCGAGACCGGCGATGGGAGCGCCGGCCAGGATCAGAACGTCGGCCGTCCGCGCCGCGACGTGGCAGGTTTCGGCAAGGACGGTCCGCATGTCTTCGGCCACGGTCGCGATGTCTCCGAACCGCCCGTCGGGCGCGTGGATTCCGGCGAACCGCGCGTCCAGCCCGGCGGCGCGGACCTGTTCCAGATACCAGGGGCCGAGCGCCGGGGTGAACGTCACGAAGGCGAAGCGGTCTCCGAGCGAGCAGGCGGCGAGCATCGACGCCTCCGTCATGCCGGCGACCGGAACGTCGAAGAGTTCCCGCGCCGCCCGCAGACCCGGATCCCCGAAGGCCGCGATGATCGCGGCGTCCGCGTCAGGGGCCTGTCGTGCGAGCGTGGCCAGGACCTCGGCCCCGGCGATCTGCGCTTCCGAGCGCGACGAGATGTAGGGGAACCCCCGTTCCGCGGTCACCGCGAGCAATTCCACGTCATTCTCCAGCACCTGGCTCGCGGACGCCGCCAGCCTGTCCGTCAGCGCCCGGGTGGTGTTCGGATTGATCAGAAGAAGACGCATCAGTAGCCCAGTCTCTCCGGCAACCATGTCACGATCGCCGGAAAAAGGATGCACAGAAGCAGCACGGCGTACATCGCGGCGATGAAGGGCCAACTCGCGCGCACGAGTTCTCCCATCTTCACTCCGGTGATCCCGCAGACGACGAAGAGCACCACGCCGACCGGAGGGGTGAGCATGCCGATCACGAGGTTGAGTACGAAGATGAACCCGAAATGCAGCGGATCGAGGCCGTATTCCAGCGCGATGGGATGGAAGAGCGGCACCAGCATGATGTAGGCGGCGTTCGATTCGAGAAACATTCCTACGACCAGAAGCATCAGCGAGATGAGGCAGAGAAAGACGAACGGGCTCTCGGTGACGCCCTGCATCGCCGTGGCGAGCCGCATGGGCAGAAGATCGATCGTGAAGAGGAACGTGACGGTCGAGGCGAAGGCGATCATGGCGCCCACCAGCGCCGAGGTCTTCGCCGCGGTCAGCAGAACGTCCGGCAGATCGGACAGGCGAAGCTGGCGCGTCACGAAGAAACCGAGAAGGAGCGCGTAGCAGACGCCGACCGCGGCTCCCTCGGTCGGGGTGAAGGCGCCGGCGACGATGCCTCCGATCACGACGACGGGCATCAGGAACACGAGGATGGAGCGCCTGAGCTGACGCAGGATGTTGGCGAGGCTGATCGGCTCTCCGGCCAGCGGGTAGTCGCGCCACCAGGAAATGAGCCAGCAGAGCGCCATGAGCGAGAGGAACAGGATCAGACCGGGAATGACGCCCGCCATGAAGAGGCCGCCGACCGACACGCTGGACCCGGCCATGAAGGCGTAGACGATCATCGCTCCCGACGGCGGGATGATCGGCCCGAGATTCGCGGCGGCCGCGACGATCCCGGTCGAGAAGCCGAGTCCGTATTGTTTTTTCAGCGACGGCACGAGGGTAGAGGACAGGGCCGAAGCGTCCGCCACCGCCGCTCCGGACACCGAGGCGAGGCCCGCGCCCGCGATGATCGCGACCTGGGCGAGACCGCCGCGAATCCGCCCGATGAAGGCGTTCGCGAAATCGACGAGCCGGTCCATGATGCCTCCCTTCAGCATCAGCTCGCCCGCCACCATGAAGAGCGGTATCGACATGAGCGGAAAGGAATTGACCGAGTTCATCAGACGCGGCGAGAGGACCGAGAGATCGAAGCCCGACAGCCAAAGCCCCGCCATCGCCGACACGCCGAGCGAGAAGGCGAGCGGCATGCCGAGGAAGGCGAGCACGAGAAAGAGGACGATGACCAGAAGGCTCATGCCGGAGCATCCGGCGTGAAGCCGAGGTGGAAGAGGTGCAGCGCCGAATGCAACGCGCCGAGGATCACAGGTATGAAGAAGACGCTGGAGGTCACGTCGATCGAGCCGAGCCTCTCGGACCATGTCGCCCCCGCGACCACGACGCTCTGCCAGAAGAGGATCAGCATCATTGCGCCCGCGATCAGGCTCATCGCCCGGAAGACCATTCTGCGGATGGCACGGGGAAAGCGGGCGACCAGAAGCTCGATGCCGACATGGGTGCCGTCGCGGATGCCCAGCGGGATCGCGAGAAAGATCGTCCAGACGAAAGCGAGACGTGAGACCTCGTCGGCCCAGTCGAAGGAGCCGTTGAAGACGTAGCGCATGATCACCTGAGCCGCGACGACGGCGACCATCGTCGCGGCGCCGGCGATAACGAGGACGCGCGCGCCTGTGTCGGCGCGCGCGAGGATCGAGGCGAGTGCCCGGTCCATGGGGCCTTCAGAGGCCCTGTTTTGCGGTTTCGCTGTCGAGAAGCTCAACCAGACCGACGTCGAGCCGGGCCTTGGTCTCGACCGCGACCGGAGCGGTCAGCTCGCGCAGCTTTTCGGCCAGTTCGGGCGAGACCTCGGTGTAGGTCATGCCTGCGGCGGTGAGTTTGCCGAGAGCCTCGGCATCCTGCTCCGCGGCCAATTCGCGTTGGAACGCGACGGCGATGTCCATCGCTTCGCCCACGACCGCGCGGGTCCCCTCGTCGAGCCCGTCGAACCAATCCTTGTTTGCCACGACGGAGATGAAGTCGAAGAAATGGCCGGTGTTGGAGACGTATTTCTGGACCTCGGGGTAGCCCGCCACGTTGATGATGGCGAATGGATTCTCCTGGCCGTCGATCACGCCCTGCTCCAGCGCCGAGTAGAGCTCCTTGACATCCATCGCCACCGGATTGGCGCCAAGCGCGCGGAACGTGGCCAGATGGGTCTCGTTCGGCTGCAGCCGGATCTTCAGGCCGGCGATGTCGTCGACGGTCTCGATGGGATGGGTGTTGTTGGTGAGCTGGCGGAAGCCGAGCTCCATATAGCCCATCGAAGTCATGCCCTCGGCGGCCAGCTTCTCGTCAAGCGCAACGCCGACCGGTCCGTCGACCACGGCGAACGCCTGCTCGCGGGAACCGAATTGGAACGGCAGGCCGATGATTTCCAGCTCGGGCACCGTCCGCGTGAGGTAGGCGGTGCCGACCCACATCATCTCGATGGCGCCGATCTTGACCGCCTGGACGTTCTCCGCCGCGCCGCCGAGCTGCTGGGCGGGGAAGATGTTAACCTCGATCGCGCCGTCGGAGAGTTTTTCGACCTCGGTCTTGAACACCTCCATCGCGAGGCTCGACGAGTGTTCGGTCGCGAAATTGCCGGCGATGCGGATCGTCTCCTGCGCCATCGCGCCCGCGGTGGCGAGAGCGAGGACGGAGGTGGCGAGAAGGGGAACGAAGGCTTTCATCGGATCAACTCCTTGGTTTCGGTTTCAGGTGCGTGGGATGTTCCGTTCCGCCCGCCGAACGCCTTTGTGGCGCGACGGCGGATGACCGAGGCGATCTCGGCCAGTGCGGTGACATGTTCTTCGACGGGGTTCGCCCCGAGACGGCGTTCGAAGCTCTCGAAAAGGGCGCGCATATCCGGCACCCGGTGCAAGGCGACGATGAAAGGATAGCCGAAACGCGCGCGGTAAGCCGCGTTGAGCGCCTCCAGCCGCCGGGCCTCGTCCGGCGCGAGCGAGGTGAGGCCGAGCCTCGACTGCTCGTCGGTGGAGGCTTCGGTCATTCTGCCGGCGACGGCCTCTTCACCGGCGAGCTCGGGATGCGCCCGGAACAGCGCGAGACGATCGGCGGGACCCGCCGACAGGATCGTTTCGATCAGCGCTTCCGCGACCGCCTCGCCGGAATCGAAGGGCCGCTCCGAGACCGCCGCCATCCCGACCCAGGGAGACCGCTCGACAAGCGGGCCCAGAAGCGCGGCCGCGTCATGCGCGGCGGATCCGTTGAGGTGGGAAAGCGCCGGGTTCAAGCGAAAGGCCTCCGATTACGGTTACATCCGCTGAACCGTAGACGGGCCTGCTGTTTCAATCCATGATATTAACGACAACGCCGCATTCTGAAAATCAGAACGGAAGATTCCGATGAGCCTCCATCTCGTTCCCCGGGGACTGCTGTACGTCGAGGCAGTCGCCGATCACGGTTCGATCCAGGCCGCCTCGCGCGCGATGGGGATCGCCGCCTCCGCCATCGATCGCCAGGTGATCCTCATCGAGGAGCGCCTCGGCGTGAAACTCTTCGACCGGGTGCCGACCGGAATGGAGCTTTCGCCGGCGGGCGAGATGCTTGTCGTGCTCGCCCGCCGCTGGCGCGGAGACGAGAACCGTGTCTGGTCCGACGTCAAAAAAATGCAGGGCGTCGATCTCGGCCATATCCGGCTCGTGGCGATGGACAGCCTGGCGAACTGGACGATCCCGCGCTTTCTGCGCCGGGTGTCGGCGGAGTATCCGAAGGTGCGCATCGACGTGGAGATCGCGACGCCGGACGTGGCGGTGGTCGCGCTCGACGAGGGGCGGGCCGACATCGCCCTCGCGTTCAACCTCAGGCCGCAGCGGGACATTCACGTGACGTGGACGGAGGACCTGCCGCTCATCTGCATCGCCGCTCCCGATCATCCGCTGGCCGGCCGATCCGAGACGACGCTCCGGGACGTCCGGCGGTTTCCCCTCGTCCTTCAGAGCCGCGCCCTGGCCATCCGCAGGATCCTCGAGGCTCGGCACGCCACCATGGTCTCCGACGAAAGGCCGCCCATCGTCACCAACTCCCTTCAGCTTCTCAAACATCTGGTGGCCGCCGGGCCTCATGTCGCGCTGACATCGGAAGTCGACGCCGCGCAGGAGATCCTGAGCGGCCGTCTGATCGCGATCGACGTGTCCGAGGCCCCGCTGTCAAAACAGTCGATAAGCATCGCCGTGAGTTCGCGCCGGCCCCTTCCCAGGATCTGCCGCGTCGTCGCCGATACGCTGGCCGAAGACATGAAGTCCTGCCTCGACGAGGTGCGGTCATTCAGAAGGGCGTCGGCGAAGGCTCAGGCCTGAACCGAGCCGCGAAGGGGTCTACCGCGTCTGATCCCGTCCCCATGCCCTGCGCAATGCGACGCACGCATCGTTCTCGATCCCGGTCGTGAGCCGAAGGTCGATCCCCATCATTTCGGCGAAACCTTCGATGGAATAGGTCCCGAGGTCGGTGCGCCGCAGATCCGCATGGCGGGCGCCAAGGACGACATGGCGGATCCCGTGCAGGTGAAGCGCGAAAGCGCACATCGGGCAAGGCTCCATCGTGCAGTACAACGTGGCGCCGGCGACATCGACGCCTGCGCTTCGCGCCTGCGCCAGAGCGTCCGTTTCCGCATGGGCCGTCGGATCCGAAGCGGTATTCTGACGGCCCCGCCCCGTCGACAGGATCTCATCCCCCCTGGCGATCACGGCCGCGACGGGCCAATCTCCATCCGCCAGGGCCTCGTTCGCCAGATCGAGCGCATGCCGCATGTGCAGGACATGGGTCGTTTCTTTTTCTGGCATTCCAGTGCTCTCCTGCGGCGGCTCGGGTTACGTTGATTGGATCATTCGCCGGTCAGCAACGATGTACTAACGGAATTTCGACCGCCCGGAAATAATATCCGATTGCGCGTGACGGGCGGACGGTGACGGCCTGATCAGGGCACGACAGTCTCACCGACGCGCGGTCATCCATCCGAGCAGGTTGGTCCAGAGCCGCCCGTAGCCTTCCCAGGCGCAGAATTCCGGCGACAGCCAATGCGGTCCGATATCGCTCGTCCAGACCGCCGTGCGGCCCTTGCCATGTTCTCCGAGCACGAGCAGCGGATGCCCGCCCTGGTCTTCGGGCAACCGCGCCAGAATCCGGGCGCCATCCTTGGGCTCGACCTCGTTCACGCCCAGAAGCGGCGGCCAGTCGCCCCCCATCCCGTCGAGCACCGCGTGTCCGGCCTCCACGATCTCCGCGCGACACCCCTCGGGGATCTCCACCCGGTCGTCATGCGGCAGACAGCTCACCGGCAGGACGTCCTCGACGGGCGTGCGCCGCCAGCGGGCGCGCCCGTCGATGCCCTGGAAGCTGAAATAGCCCCCCGCCATCATCAGGTTGCCGCCCTGCGCGACCCAGTCGCGGATCATCTTGAGCCGGTTCGGCACGGTCCGCGAATGCAGCCAGACCTCGGGCGGCAGGAGCAGCGTGTTCGCGCCGATATCCGACAGGATCAGCGCGTCGTACCCCGACATCCCTTCCATCTCGAACGGGAAACCCTCGGCGGCCTCGTGCGCCTTCATGTGGGTCACGTCGAACTCCGTACCTTCGAGCGCCGCCAGCAGCGGGTCGGCTCCTGTATGGAACGTCACCGACCCGAACTGGTCGAAGCCCTTGTAGTGCGTCGCCGAGCTCATCCAGCTCTCGCCGACCAGAAGCACCTTTTTCATCTCATCCTCCGGCAGGAAAAATGGCGCGGTCCGAGCGCGATCGCCCGGACCGCGAGACGGGCTCAGCCCATCGTCGCGAATTGCAGCCTGAGCGCGCCGTCGGGATACTGGACCCAGTCCACCGAGGACGAGGCCTGGAGCACCGCGGGGAACACGAGGAACAGCATCGGCGCCTCCTCCGAGATGATCCGCTGCGCCTGCCGGTAGAGATCGCCGCGCGCGGCCTGGGCAGGCTCCGCGCGGGCCGCGCGCAGAAGCGCGTCGGTGGCCTCGCTCTGCCAACCCGCGAAATTGTTGGGCCCGTCCATGGTGAAGTAGTTGAACATGTTGCCGTCGGGGTCGGACCGTCCCGACCAGGGCGACATGCACAGATCGAACTCGCGGCCGCGGAGCACCGTGATCAGGCTCGTGGAATCGATCTGGTTGATCGTCACATCGAAGCCGGCCTGCCCGCCCTGGGCCTGCATGATCTCGGCGACCCGGACGAAGATCGGCGAGTTCGTCACCGTGATCGCGACCGGCACCGTGCCGGAGACGCCCGCTTCGACCAGCAGCGCCTTGGCGCCCTCGACGTCGCCGCGCGGCGCGCTCAGTTCCGGATCGTAGGCCCAGCCCATCGATGGCGGGATCGCGCCGAACGAGACCGACCCGGAGCCGAAATAGCCCGCCTGGAGGATGACCGCCGGATCGACCGCCATGGAGAACGCCTGACGGATCCGCGCGTCGTCGAATGGCGCCGCGGTCGTGTTGAAGGAGAACGCGTTAAACCCCAGCCCCGGCGACTGTTTGAGGTCGAGAGCCGCGTCGGATTCGACCTGCGGCACGGCCTGCGGCGGCACGCCGTCGATCAACTGGATCGTGCCCGAACGCAGGTTGGTCAGGCGCACCGTCTCGTCCGCGATCGGCTTGAAGACCACGCGCGGGATCGCCGGAGCGCCGCGCCAGTATCCGTCGAACGCCTCGAGGACCAGTTCGGCGTTCTTGGTCCAGCTCGCGACCCGGTAGGGGCCCGCGCCCACGGCCATGGTCGCGAAATCCTCTCCCATTTCGGCGACGGCGGTCGGTGAGACCATCATGCCCGCGCGGTTCGACAGGACCTGGAGGAACGGCGCGTAGGCCGATTTGAGCCGGATCGTCACGGTCAGCGGATCGGTCACCTCCACGCTTTCGACCGGACCGAGATCATTGGCGCGCGGCGACCCGGTCGCCGGGTCCATCATCCGGTCGAAATTCGCCTTGACCGCCTCCGCGTCCAGCGCGGTGCCGTCATGGAACGTCAGACCCTCGCGCAGGGTGAGAACGTAGGTCACGGGATCAACGATCTCGACGCTCGCGAGTCCGGGCTCGATCCCGAGCTCCGGCGTCATGTGCAGCAGCGGCTCGTGGATGTTGTACTGGACCGCGATCTCGAAGAACGACGCCATCATGGCCGGGTCCAGCGTGGCCGGGTCCGAGACCACCGCGACGGACAGGGTGCCGTCGCCTTGCGCGAACGCGGCCACGCCGTGAAGCCCGGGGATCGCGAGCGCGCCGGCGGCGGCGGTCTGAAGGAACGTGCGTCTGAGAAGCATGGTCTTGTCCTTTTCGGTTGAACGGGATGGCAGCGCCGTCGGCGCGTCAGGTCTCACGCGGATCGAAGAAGTCGCGCAAAGCGTCTCCCACGAGGTTGAAGCCGAGCACGGTCAGGAAGATCGCCATGCCCGAGGACCAGGCCAGCCATGGCGCGAGGTCGAGGAACGCGATCGAATTGCGCAGCATGTTGCCCCAGGTCGCCATCGGGGGCTGCGCCCCCAGCCCGAGGAACGAGAGGTACGATTCCGTGATGATCGCGGCCGCGAAAAGCAGCGAGCCCTGGACGATGAGCGGCGCCGCGATGTTGGGAAGGATCGTCCGGAACAGGATGTCGACCGGCCCGAACCCGAGGGCGCGCTTGGCCTCGACGAAGTCGAGGCTTCGCACGACCATCGTCTGCGCCCGCGCGATGCGCGCGAAGACCGGCAGGTTGACCACCGAGATGGCGATGATCGCGTTGATCAGGCTCGGCCCCAGCACCGCCGCGATGGCCAGCGCCAGAAGCACGCTCGGAAACGCGAAGATCACGTCCATCACGCGCATGATGACGGCGTCCGCCCAGGACCCGGCATAGCCGGCGGCGGCGCCCAGCACGGTACCCGCGATCAGAGCGCTCAGGACGCTGAATACTCCGACGACGAGCGACACGCGCGCGCCGTGGAAAACGCGCGTCAGCACGTCGCGCCCCAGATCGTCCGTGCCCAGCGGATGCTGGAGCGACGGCCCGGACAGCACCGCGAGGAAATCCGGCTCGTTCGGCGCATAGGGCGTCAGGACCGGCGCGAGGAGTGCCGCCGCCACCGCGAGACCGACGAGCGCGAACCCGGCGGCCGCGCGCCGGTTGCGCAGCATCGCCACGACGCCGCCCCGCGCGGCGGCCGATGCCGGAACCGCGCTCATGCGACCCGCAACCTGGGATCGATCAACGTGTAGAGGACGTCCGTCGCGAGGTTGATCAAAACGAAAAGCGTCGCCGTCAGCAGCACCGCTCCCTGCACCACCGGATAGTCGCGCGCGAAAATGGCGTCGACGGTGATCTTGCCGATGCCCGGCCACGAGAACACCGTCTCGGTGATCACCACGCCGCCCAGAAGCTGTCCGAACTGGATCCCCAGCAGCGTGACGATCGGGATCTGCGCGTTTCGGAACGCGTGGACCCAGACGACCCTGCGCCGCGACAGCCCCTTGGAACGCGCCGTCCGCACGAAATCCGCCTGGAGCACTTCGAGCATCGTCGAGCGCGTCATGCGCATCACCGCCGCCGCGAGCGCCGTCCCGAGCGTCACCGCCGGCAGGACCAGGTGCCGCAGGAACCCGCCAAGATCCTCGGCGGGCGAGACGTAGCCCGACGCGGGCAGGATCGGAAAATGAATCGAGAAGGTCAGGATCAGCAGCACCCCGAGCCAGAAGCTCGGCATCGAGAGCCCGCAGAGCGCGATGAACGACGCCGAATAATCGGCGGCGCTGTCCCGCCGGGTCGCCGCGATCACGCCGGACGGGATCGCGATCAGGAGCGAAACGATCAGCGCGGCCACCGACAGGAGCGCCGTGGGCCCGAGCGCGTCGAGCAGCATCGGCAGCACCGGACGCCCGCCCTGGATCGAGCGCCCGAAATCGCCGGTCAGGATGTTTCCGAGCCAGGTCAGGTATTGGACGACGACGGGCTCGTCGAGCGCGAGCCTTTCGCGCAAAGCCGCGATGGACTGCGCGTCCGCCTCCATGCCGAGCAGCGCGAGCGCCGGATCGCCGGGGATCAGACGGACCAGCAGGAACACCACCGCCGACGCCCCGAGCAGGATCGGAACGAGGCCCAGAACCCGCCATGCCAGAAACGCCTTCAACTCGCGATTGATCCCTCAGGTCGGCTTTCGCTTGTCTGTACCGGCCCAAAATCCCGTTGAACCGGTTCAACATCCCGTATATTCCCTATTCAGGTCATGCATTGTCAATGGGATTCCATCCTGTGAACGAAGCTCGGAACGTCGGGGAAGCGGAGGACGGTTCGCCCGGTCCCGTTCTCGACGTCGCGGACCTCTCGATCCGGTTCGGCGACGGCGCCGCGATCGTGGACGGGTTCGGCCTGACCATCGCCCCCGGCGAACTCGTCTGCGTCGTCGGCGAATCCGGCTCCGGAAAAAGCCTCAGCGCGCTCTCGGTCATGGGGCTCCTGCCGGGCGGGGCGCGGGTCACCGCGCGGACCATGCGGCTCGGCGATCACGATCTCGGCGCGATCGGCGAGAGCGGGCTGGAGAAGCTGCGCGGCGACCGGATGGCGATGATCTTCCAGGAGCCCATGACATCGCTGAACCCGGTGATGAGGGTCGGCGACCAGATCGTCGAGGCGCTCGCGCGGCACCGCCGGGTCTCGCGCCGGGACGCGCGCGCCACCTGTCTCGACATCCTGCGGCGGGTCCAGATCCCGGCGCCGGAGCTGCGCGCGGAGATGTATCCGCACCAGCTTTCGGGCGGCATGCGCCAGAGGGTGATGATCGCGATGGCGCTGGTCTGCCGGCCGGCCCTGCTGATCGCCGACGAGCCGACGACGGCCCTCGACGTCACGATCCAGAGCCAGATCCTGCGCCTGATCGACGATCTGCGGACCGAACTCGGGACGGCGATCCTGTTCATCACCCATAATCTGGCCATCGTCGCCGAGATCGCCGACAGCATCGCGGTGATGTACGCGGGCCGCATCGTCGAGCGCGGCACGCGGGCCGAGATCTTCGACGACCCGCAGCATCCCTACACGCTGGCGCTCTTCGCGGCCATGCCGCGCGCTTCGGACATCGGCGGGCGTCTGGCGTCGATCCGGGGCCAGGTCCCCTCCCCCGCCGACATGCCGCCCGGCTGCCGCTTCGCGCCGCGCTGCGACTTCGCCGTGGACGCCTGCCGGGCCGAGATCCCCGCCCTGCGCCGGACGGCCGGGACCCATTCCGTCGCCTGCCTGCGCGCGCCGCTCGAGGCGAACGCCGGATGAGTGACGCCGTCCTCGAGATCCGCGGCCTGACCAAGACCTACGCCGCCGGCGGCGGGCTCCTGCGCGCGGCCGCTCGGGCGACGGTCGTCGAGGACGTGAGCTTCGACGTGCGCCGGGGCGGGACCTTCGGCCTCGTCGGCGAGAGCGGGTCCGGGAAATCCACGATCGCGCGCCTTGCGCTCCGGCTGATCGAGGCGGATGCGGGCGCGATCCGCTTCGACGGGACCGACATCCGCGCCGCCGACGCGCACGCGCTCAAACGGCTGCGCCGCCGGATCCAGATCGTATTCCAGGACCCGTTCAGCTCGCTCGACCCGCGCGTCCGGATCGGCCGCGCCATCGCCGAGCCGATCCGGCTCCACGGCCTGCGTCCGCCCGGCGCGATCCGCGACCGCGTCGTCGAACTGCTCGAGACGGTCGGGCTCGGCGCGCCCCAGGCCGACAGGTTCCCGCACGAGTTCTCGGGCGGCCAGCGGCAGAGGATCGCAATCGCCCGCGCGCTCGCGGTCGAGCCCGACCTGATCGTCTGCGACGAGGCCGTCTCGGCGCTCGACGTATCGATCCAGGCGCAGATCCTGAACCTGCTCGCCGACCTTCAGGCGCGTCTTGGCGTCTCGCTCCTCTTCATCTCGCACGACATGGCGGTCGTGCGGCATCTGGCGACGGATGTCGGCGTGCTCTACGCGGGCAGGCTGGTCGAATCCGGACCGGCCCCGCGCGTTTTCGGCGATCCGCGCCACCCCTATACCCGCGGCCTGCTCGCCGCGACGCCAAACCCTGTTCCGGGCGCGCGCGCCGCGACCGCGAGCCTCGCCGGCGAGCCTCCGAGCCCGTTCGCCAAGGCGCCGGGCTGCGCCTTCGTCTCGCGCTGCCCCGACCGGATCGGGCGCTGCGAGACCGAGCGTCCCGGGGCGGAAGCGTTTTCCGGCGGGGGCCGCGTCGCCGCGTGCTGGCGCTCCGCCGGGCTCGACGCGCGCGCGGCGCTCTCCGACAGCGAGGCGCTCATGTCGCCGGCCTACCGGCTGCGGATCGGCCTTGTGCGCGACGCCCGCGCGCGGACGGACGCATGACGCAAAAACGACGCGATCCCGGCGGGCGCGGGTC
>CAVORV010000067.1:0-48597 GCA_963698685.1 uncultured Alphaproteobacteria bacterium | reverse complement strand
AAGGCCGAGGTCGAGGAGTGGCGCAAGAAGGGTCCCATCGTTCGGTTCCAGAACTGGCTTCTGGAAAATCACCTGATCCACCCTGAAGACGTGAGCGCGATAGAGGATCGGGTGGCGGAGGAGATAGACGAGGCCGTCGCCTTCGCCGAGGCCGGAACATGGGAGCCGGTGGAGCGCATCACCGCCCATGTCCTGGGCGAGTCGCCGCCAGTCGCACCCGCCACGCCATCTGGAGAGACCGTCGAGATCACCTACCGCGAGGCGGTCAGACAGGCGATCCGCGACGCGATGCACCGCGACGAACGGGTCTTCCTGATGGGCGAGGACGTGGGCGCCTATGGCGGCTGCTACGCCGTTTCCAAGGGTCTGATGGACGAGTTCGGCCAAGATCGGATCCGCGACACGCCACTGTCCGAATCCGGGTTCACGGGGGCGGGTATCGGCGCCTCCGCGAACGGCATGCGTCCGATCGTCGAGCTCATGACGGTTAACTTCAGCCTGCTCGCCCTCGACCAGATCATGAACACCGCCGCCACCATCCGGCACATGTCAGGCGGACAGTTCGGCGTGCCGCTGGTCATCCGCATGGCGACGGGGGCCGGCAAGCAGCTCGCCGCGCAGCATTCGCACAGCCTCGAGGGCTGGTACGCGCATATCCCGGGTCTCAAAGTCCTTGCCCCGGCAACGGTCGAGGACGCGCGGGGAATGCTCTGGACCGCGCTGCGGGACCCCGACCCGGTGCTCATCTTCGAGAACGTGATGCTCTACAACATGACCGGCCAGATCGACGCCGCAGCCGGACCGGTGGACATCACGAAAGCCGCCGTGCGGCGCGAAGGCGCCGACCTGAGCCTCATCACCTATGGCGGCTCGCTCTTCAAGACGCTCCAAGCGGCGGAGGAGCTCGCCGCTGACGGCATTTCGGCCGAGGTGATCGACCTCCGAACGCTCCGTCCGCTCGACGAGGCGACCATCCTCGCCTCTCTCGCCAAGACCCGCCGCGCGGTGATCGTCGACGAGGGCTGGCGATCCGGCTCGCTTTCGGCCGAGATCATGGCCCGGATCATGGAGCGGGGGTTCTGGTCCCTCGACGGCCCGGTCGCCCGGGTCTGCTCCGAAGAGGTGCCGATCCCGTATCCGAAGCACCTCGAGGACGCGGCGATTCCGCAGACGCCCAAGATCGTTTCCGCCGCCAGGTCCGTGATGGGGCGCTGAGATGGAGGTCTTCAGGATGCCGTCCCTCGGGGCCGACATGGAGGCCGCGAAACTTGTCGAATGGCTTGTCCAGCCGGGCGACAAGGTGCGTCGCGGCGACGTGGTCGCCGTGGTCGAAACCCAGAAGGGCGCAATCGAGATCGAGATTTTCGAAGAAGGTGTCGTGCGCAGCCTCGAGGCCAAACTTGGAGAAGAGTTGCCGGTCGGCGCGCCGCTGGCGGTAATTCTCGGCGATGCCGAGGCCGAGGCAGAGGCGAAACCGCTGGACGTCGAACCGTCGCCCGAGCCGGAAGAGCCTCCTGCGCCCGAGTCCTCAGCCGCCGAAGCTTCGGTTGCGCCCGAGGTGCCTGCACCACCTCCCGACACGCTCCCTGCAGGGGCGCCCGTCGCGTCTCCCGCAGCGCGGGTACGCGCCCATGAGCTGGGGATCGATCTCTCCACGCTCAAGGGAAGCGGCCCGGGTGGCGTGATCGTCCTGTCGGACGTCGAAGGCACAGGGTCGGTCGCCCGGCTTGAACCGAAATCCATGCCCGCGGGCACGCCGTCGCAGGAGATGCGAAAGGCCATCGCCGCCGCGATGACCCGCTCCAAACAGACGATCCCGCATGTCTACCTTTCGCAGACCATTGATATCCAGCCGGCGATCGACTGGCTGGCCGCGCGCAACGAAGGGAGGAGTCCGGCGGAGCGCCTCCTTCTCGGCGCGCTCTTCGTGCGGGCCGCGGCGCTTGCGGCGGCGCAGGCGAAGGATCTGAACGGCCATTTCCTCGCGGACGGTTTCCGTGCTTCGGATAGAGTCAATCCCGGCGTCGCAGTGGCGCTCAGGGGTGGCGGGCTCGTGGCCCCGGCGCTGATGGACGCCCCCGCGATGACTCTCGACGAGACCATGGCGGGGATGCGCGACCTCGTGACGCGCGCCCGTGCCGGACGGCTCCGAAGCTCAGAGATGACAGACGGCACGCTGACGGTTTCGATGCTGGGCGAGTCCGGCCCCGAGATGATGACCGGCGTCATCTTTCCGCCGCAGGTGGCGCTTGTGGGCCTCGGCGCGCCCCAGACACGGCCTTGGGTAGTCAACGGGAAGGTTGTTCCACGAACCGTCGTCACCCTGACCGTCTCGGCAGACCACAGGGTCGCCGACGGGCGTCAGGTCGCCCGTTTCATCAAAGCCTTCGAAACCCTCATCAAAGCCCCGGAGGAATTATGACCCAGACGGACTTCCGAGCCGCTTTTATCGAAGAACTCACTCGCGTCGCTCCGAACATCGATCCTGACACCGTCGGGGACGACGATCACATCCAGGACGATCTCGAGCTCGAACTCGATGGACGTTCTGAACCTCGTCGCGGCGCTGCATGAGCGGTTCGGCTTGAACATCCCGGAATCGGAGTATGCCGAGATCGCCACTCCCGGCTTGGCGGCAGCATATCTCGCTCGCAATACTGGCGCGGCCACCTGAGCCGTCGCAGGCTCAAGGAAATCCTGCGGGCATCCGGTGCGTGAGATACTTGCGCACATGCGGTTTCCCGGCGCGCCTTTTCACCGATTTCGATGGTAGTGCGGTACACCGTTCCGCCGGACGAAGAAGTCATATGCCGGGTCACTGTCGCCGCAAAGGAACGCGTCGCCGAACCCGCCAGCGCCGGAGACGAGGCGGATGAACTGATGGACGAGTTCGCCCGCGCCCACGATCAGCGCGCCGCGCAGCAGGACCAGAGCCGTGGCGAGCCCGCGCACGGAGAGCGCTGCAGCGGCCATGCCACCCACCCAGCGTCCCGCGAGGAAGGCGGCAAAGGTGGCGGCGTAGGTGGTCAGGCGGCCGGTATAGCCGAAGAGGCCGCGGATCGCGATGCCGAGCGGGCCGGTGCGGCTGGCAACCGCCGCCATCGCGTCAGCGACGGCTTCGAGCGCAGGCGCCGCTGCGACCGCCAACTGGTTCGACAGGCCACGCCAGATCAACCAGAGCCGCAAGCGCAGTGCCTGATCAAACCCGAAAACACGATAAGACCGGCCCGCGGCCGGTGCGCCTCGTCACGCGTCAGCTATATGTGGAGCACTCGCGACAAGGCGCCGCCAGACCGACCAAAATCTCTCCGGGATGCTGACCGTTTTTGCGCCGGGATTGACAGATGCAGCATCATCCGTCGTGTCGAGTAAAGCGTCGGCGACTCAGACGCGACGCGGCGCCTGCGTCTTCCCGAGAGCCGCCGTTCATGCCTGCTCGAACGGCTCCAATCGTCACCGGTCGTTCGCCGCGGGTCCGTTTGATGTCTCAGTTGCGGAGATTCTGTTGAAAAACTGGGTGGATGGCCGCCACTGAGCGACTTTGGGGAATTCTCTCCCGCAGATTGGCCATTCTGGAGACGTGGTTTGCAGGAACCCCTCTCTTGAGAACCGCGTTTGAGAACCGCGTTCCGAAATTCCGAGGCATCTTTCCCGAATCGGAGTTTTTCAACAAAATCCGGACTCCGCGGCCGTCGGGGTGGCGGCAGTTCAGCAAACCTTCGCAGAATCCTGTACCTGAAAAAAAACAGCCGACGCCAAAATATCAGAAAGGACATCCGAGCCACGTCATGGACGATACACTCCTGCATATACTTCTTTCAAGCGCACTGATCGGGCTCGGACTTTATCTATTTGGCCATCCCAAGGTTCTCAGTTCACGAACACGCCTGTTCCGCGGCGTATTCATCTGGGCTGCAATCATTATTGGCCTGAGGGCTCTGGATTACCTCTTTTTGCCATAAGGACGGCCGGAACCGACGCCCGCGCAACATTGACGAGGATCAAGGCTTACGCCTGCCATGACCTTAACCTTGGCCGCGAAGATGGAACGCTGGCATAAGGAGACATGATGCCGTTGCCAAACTTGCCGGTTGGGCACTGAGCCTTGACCATCCGGGCGATCATGATGCCTGTGGACAGCCGCGCCGGGGAACGGTTGGAATTCTCGGCCGGCCTCTCTTTGGCGCAGACCCTCGAGGCCCATCTCGAAGCCGTGTTCGTACGGCCCGATCCCGACGAGACATTCATCTATCTCGGCCTCGCACCGTCGAGCCGGGATGTGGCGATGCAAGAGATGCGCGCACGCATGGATGCGCGCGGAAAGACCGATGCGGATCGCTTCCGGCGCAGCTTCGGCGCCTCTTGCCGAAAGGCGGGGATCCCGAAAGCCCGCCGTCCAGAGAGGGTTCGCGCGGCGACCGCAAGCTGGCGGACGCTGAAGGGCGAGCCCAACGAGGTGATCCCGGCCGTCGCGCGGAGTGCCGACCTGTCGCTCTTCACCGCATCGCCAGCGCGCTACAGCCCTCTATTCGAGAACCTGCTCGAGGTCACGCTGCTGCGATCCGGGCGGCCCGTTCTTTTCGTTCCAGCCGGATGCGAAATCCTGCCACTACGGCGCGCGCTCATAGCCTGGGACAGCTCCAGTGGCTGCGCGAGGGCGGTCTCCGCCTGGCTGGACCTGGCCGGTGAATCGGCCACCGCGAGCATCCTGCATGTCGAGGAACAGATGGGCGGCGATGCGCCGGACATGTCCGAGGTCATCACTCACCTCGGGTGGCATGCCGTTGCGGCAGAGGCCGAGACCGTCGCGCGCGGCTTCGAAAGTATCGGTGGAATGCTCCTTCAGGCGGCGGAGTCCGCTGATGCGGATCTCGTCGTCATAGGAGGCTACGGCCGGGCGCGCTACCGCGAGGCGCTGCTCGGGGGCGTGACCAAGCATGTCATTCGGCAAGCGCGCGTTCCGGTCCTGATGGCGCATTGATCCCATGTCGCAGGCCCCCGCACGTCAGGACGTGAGCGAGCGGCTCCGCGGTACCGTCTCGCAGGTCTCAGGCTCCGTGATCATTGTCCGCTTCGACGGGATGCTGCGCCGATCAACACGGCGCTCGACATCCTGTGGTCCGAGCCGCGCCGCCTGACGCTCGAGATGCAGCACAATCTCGACCGCCACACGGTCCGCTGCGTCGCGACCCAGGAGATGGCGGGACTGGCCTGCGGGACGGAGGTCGCCGACACCGGCGCGCCGATCACGATGCCGGTGGGCGACGCGGTGGTCGGTCGGCTTCTCGACGTGGCAGGCAGCCCCATAGACCACGGCCCGGGCCTCACCGGCGACATGCCGAGGCGCGCGATCCACCATCCGCCGCCGAAGCTCCCGTCGCAGCAATACGAGCAGAAGGTCGCCAACACCTCCGCCACGCAAATGCGCGCAGAATGCCGGATCAGTTCAGCAATGGCAGGATGGGATCGGCGTTGCGCTTACCCTGCATCGCCAAGTCGGGCGGATTCTGCTGGGAAACTCGGCGGCTTACCGAAAGAGGCGAACTCAGCGGGACCTCATCCCGCTGATTGGTCCTTTTGGAAACGTGGCTTGTAGAAGTCGCTCTCGTGAGAACGGTGTTCCAAAAATGCGAGCCGTTTTTCTGGCAGTGGAGTTTTCAACAGAATGGGCGAATTTCCGACATTGGCCGCGGTCGCGAGCGTGCTTGTCGCTTGCTTCTGGCCCGCACCATTGCCGTCCTTCGGATGCCGCTCCTTATGCGTTCTCCATCCAAATACTGTGAAAGTTGCGCGGCTATTGACGTGCGTCAACGCGGACATCCAACTCCTCACCATAAATTGGTCTTTGCCGCATGTCCGTTGTGTCCCCGTCATGATTTCTTGATCCGGGCGTTCGGGTTTCCCCTCGGGGATCCGCGATCGTTGATCAAGGCCAAGGCGGAGAGTCACGATGGTCTCTATATAGACATGACTCAGAACAGCCGCCTTTGTCGGCGGGGAATACAAACGGGTCGCGAAACGAACATTGCGACGTCGGTTCTGGTCAACGTGACAATCTGGAGGAATAAACATGCCCACCAAGGATGCGAATAACGCCGTCACATCGGGCCTGGAGCAGTTGAACGCGGTTTTTCAGGCCTGGTGGACACTTCCAGCTGCCGCCGCGCCGAGCACTGCCGAGGCCCCGATGCAGCAGTTCGCCGACTTCGCTTCGGATCTTCGGAAATTCTATGCTGACGCCTTCAATCGGAACCGCGACCTGCTTCTTCGGGGAACGACAGCGCTTTCCGATCGGATACCGGGACATTTGCTTGGAGGTCAGCCGCAAGAAGCCATGAAGATACCGCTGAAGATGCTGGCGTTGTTCTTTGAAGCCTCGTCGCAGCGCGCTGAGATCTGGACCGATCTGTCAAAACAGGTCGGAGCCCGCCATGCCGCGCTCGCACATCAGATGGCGCGGAACGTTGAAAAGACAGCCGCCACGCCTGGAGCCGCGAAACCCGAGGCCGCACCGCTTCCGGCCGGAAAGAAAGCGAGGTGAACGAAATGGAAGACAAGAGGCCCGTGGACTCTTTCGATCGGCGGCTTCATGCGAACGAGGCGCGTCTGGCATCCGGCATGTCTCCGTCCGCGGCGATGGCGGCCTATCTGGACTGGATCGTGCATTTCATGAATTCGCCGGGCAGACAGGCCGAACTGATGCAGGATGCGGCGCGAAAAGGTGCCGCCTTCACCGCCTATCTGGCGCGCGTGGCTTCAGGCAAAGAAACCGCACCTTTCGTCGAGCCGCTGCCTCAGGATCACCGCTTTGCGGCGCCGGAATGGCAAAAGATGCCTTTCGCGGCGATTTATCAGCCGTTCCTGATGCTCGAACAGATGTGGCATGCCGCGACCAGCGACGTGGAGGGCGTCACGGATCACCATCTCAACATGGTCGATTTCGCCGCCCGTCAGGTGCTGGACATGATGTCGCCGTCGAATTTTCCCGCGACAAATCCCGAAGTCCTTGCCGAGATCCGCAAGACCGGCGGCAGGAATCTTTTGCAGGGCTATCAGAACCTCATCGAAGACTGGCAGCGCGCTTTGCTGGGGAAGCCGCCAGAGGGGACCGATCAGTTCCGCGTCGGCAAAGAGGTTGCGATCACCCCCGGCAAGGTCGTGTATCGCAATCACCTGATCGAACTGATCCAGTATGCGCCAACGACCAAGTCAGTCCGCCCCGAACCGATCCTGATCGTGCCGGCCTGGATCATGAAATACTATATTCTCGATCTGTCGCCCGAAAATTCGATGGTCAAATATCTCGTCGATCAGGGCCATACGGTATTCATGATCTCGTGGCGAAACCCGAACGAGGAAGACCGCAATCTGGGGATGGACGACTATATCGACTCCGGCGTTGTTACGGCACTCTCGGCGGTGCGCAAGATCGTGCCGGATCAGAAGGTGCATACGGTGGGCTACTGCATCGGCGGCACGCTTCTGACGATCGCGGCGGCGGGGCTTGGGCGCGACGGCAAGGATTGGCTGGCCTCGATGACGCTCTTCGCGGCTCAGACCGATTTTACCGAAGCGGGCGAGTTGATGCTGTTCATCGACCAGAGCCAGGTGTCCTTTCTGGAGGACATGATGTGGGACAAGGGCTATCTCGACGCCAAGCAGATGGTCGGCGCATTCCAGATGCTGCACACGAACGATCTGGTCTGGTCGCAGATGGTGCATGACTATCTGATGGGTGAGCGTCGGCCGATGATCGATCTGATGGCGTGGAACGCCGACGCGACGCGGATGCCCTACCGAATGCACTCGGAATACCTGCGGCGGCTGTTTCTCGACAATGATCTCGCCGAAGGGCACTACATGGTCTGTGACAAACCGGTTGCCCTGACAGACATCCGTATTCCGATTTTCCAGGTGGGAGCGGAGAGGGACCATGTGGCTCCCTGGAAATCGGTCTACAAGATCCAGTTGCTGACCGACACGGACGTGACGTTCCTGCTGACCTCCGGCGGACACAACGCCGGTATCATCAGTGATCCGGGGCATCCGCACCGGCACTTCCGCATCGCCACGAGGAAGGAAGGCAAGCCTTATACCAGCCCCGATGATTGGCTGGCGCAGACCCCGGTGCAGGAAGGGTCCTGGTGGCCGACATGGCAGGCCTGGCTCAGCGAACGGTCGGGTGACCCCGTCAAGCCACCTGCCATGGGCAACCCGAAGGCGGATATGGCGCCCCTTTGTGATGCGCCCGGCGCCTATGTTCTCGAGAAATAGGAGGGCACGGTGTCGGACCTTCACGGCAAGACCGGACTGATCCTGGGGATCGCAAACGAGCACAGCATTGCCCATGGTTGCGCGCGCGCATTCCGGGCTGCGGGTGCCGAACTCGCGATCACCTATCAGTCTCAAAAGGGAGAACCATATGTCCGCCCGCTCGCCGAGGATCTGGGCAGCCCGATCATCATGGCGTGCGACGTTGAAAACCCGGGCGAGCTGGAAGCGGTCCATGATCGCATCCGGGCAACCTGGGGGCGCCTTGATTTCGTGCTGCATTCCATCGCGTTCGCCCCGAAGGCAGACCTGCAGGGACGTGTGGTCGATTGCTCAAAGGATGGGTTTGCGCTGGCGATGGATGTGTCGGTCCATTCGTTCGTACGGATGGCGAAACTTGCCGAACCGCTTATGGGTAACGGTGGCTGCCTCTTGTCGATGACGTATTACGGGGCCGAAAAGGTTGTTGATCACTATAACCTCATGGGGCCGGTGAAGGCCGCGCTCGAGGCAACGACGCGGTACATGGCGGCGGAACTGGGCGGCAAGGGCATTCGGGTCAACACGATCTCGCCCGGGCCGCTGAAAACCCGCGCCGCCTCGGGAATCGACCATTTCGATGAGCTTATGGAAAAGGCCGCTGCAAGGGCCCCCGAGCATCGGTTGGTCAGTGTCGATGACGTGGGGGCGATGGCGGCGTTTCTGGTCAGCGATGCGGCCGCCTCGGTCACAGGCGACACGATCTATGTGGATGCGGGGTATCACGTCGTGGATTGAGCACGCCGATACGGGGCGGCGCGCTGTCACCCGGCAGCCGTCCGGAACGACGGTGCAAACAGGCAAGACTTCAGGAGGCTTCCCATGAACCCTGCACAGGATTTCATCGAGAACCGCGTTTTCGACGATATCGCGCCCGGACAGTCGGCCAGCCTGACCCGCACCCTGACAGAACGCGACATCGAACTGTTCGCGACGATGTCGGGGGACATCAACCCCGCGCATGTCGATCCCGATTTTGCCAGAAGCGACATGTTCCACAAGGTAATCGCGCATGGCATGTGGGGGGGCGCGCTTATCTCCACGGTGCTGGGAACCGAATTGCCGGGGCCTGGCACGATCTATCTGGATCAGAGCCTGCGCTTTCTCGGGCCGATCGGCTTGGGCGACGTTGTCACCGTGACTGTCACCGCGCGCGAGAAGGACCCGGCGCACCACAGAATTACCTTCGCATGCCGTTGCGTCAACCAAGATGGCAAGGTGGTGATCGATGGCACCGCACTGGTGATCGCGCCCACCGAAAAGATCAAGCGCGCGCGGGTCGTGCTGCCTGATGTGGTGATCGAGGATCACGGCGCAAAGTTCCGCACGATGATTGCAATGGCCGAGAAACTGCCACCCCTGCTGACCGCCGTTGTGCACCCGGTGGATGCCAATTCGCTTGGTGGGGCGGCGGCTGCGGCGCAGGCGGGCCTGATCGTGCCGGTTCTGGTCGGGCCGGGAGCCCGGATCCGTGCGGCGGCGCAGGAGGCCGGGCTCGATATTTCGCCCTACCGGCTGGTGGCGACCGAGCATTCCGACGCTGCCGCGGAAATAGCGGCCCAGATGGCACATAAAGGCGAGGTTCATGCCCTGATGAAGGGCAGCCTTCACACCGATGAATTCCTTCACCCGGTGATGGATGCGGCCAACTCCCTGCGCACCAAGTTCCGTTTGAGCCATGTCTTTCTGATGGATGTGCCCAGCTATCCGCGCCCGCTGTTCATCACCGACGGTGCGATCAACATCAGCCCCGATCTGGAGGCCAAGAAGGACATCGTGCAGAACGCGATCAACATGGCCCACGCTTTGGGGATCGCCGCGCCGCGCGTCGCCATCCTGTCGGCGGTCGAGGAGGTAAACCCGAAGATCCCCTCGACCGTGGATGCGGCGGCATTGTGCAAGATGGCCGAGCGCGGGCAGATCACGGGCGGCATCGTCGATGGGCCGCTGGGCTTCGACAACGCGGTTTCGCTGGCTGCCGCCAAGACCAAGCACATCGTGTCCGACGTGGCCGGCCTGGCCGACATTCTGGTCGCGCCGGACCTCGATGCGGGCAACATGATCGCCAAGCAGCTTGAATATCTGGCGGGAGCTGATGCGGCGGGCATCGTGCTCGGCGCCCGCGTGCCGATCATTCTGACCAGCCGCGCCGACAACGTGCAAAGCCGCCTGGCCTCTTGTGCGGTCGCGGCACTGATCAAGAATTATCAGACGGAAACCGTCGCATGACCGAGACCATCCTGACGCTGAATGCCGGATCTTCCAGCATCAAGTTTGCGCTGTATTCGGTTGAAAAGGGTGTGGTGGCGTCGACGCCACTGGCCGAGGGCGCCGCAGACGGGATCGGCACGGCGCCGCATCTGAAGATCGCCGATGCCGACAGGTCGCCCGCGACGGATCACGACCTGCCCGCGGGCACCGATCAGACCGCGATTCTGCGCATGGTGCTGGACTGGATCAGGGGCCATTCGGCGGGACTGAAACTTGTCGCGGCCGGTCATCGCGTGGTGCATGGCGGTGCGGATTTCAGCGCGCCAACCCGCGTCACTCCGGCGCTGATCGAGGCGCTGGCGGCCCTTACCCCGTTGGCCCCGCTGCACGAGCCGCACAACCTTGCCCCGATCCGGGCTCTGTCCGCCGCCGCACCGGACCTGCCGCAAGTCGCCTGCTTCGACACCGGGTTTCACGTCACCAACGCCCCCGGCGTGACGCATTTCGCACTGCCGCGCGACCTGACCGCCGAAGGGGTGCGCCGCTATGGCTTTCACGGTCTGTCCTACGAGTACATCACGACCACCCTGCCCGACTATCTGGGCGAAAAGTCCGGTGGCCGCGTGATTGTCGCGCATTTGGGCAACGGGGCCAGCATGTGCGCAATCAATGGTGGCAAAAGCGTCGCCTCGACGATGGGTTTCACTGCGCTTGACGGGCTGCCGATGGGCACACGCTGCGGCGCCATCGACCCCGGTGTGCTGCTTTACCTGATGAAGGAAAAGGGCATGGGCTATGATGCGCTCACCGATCTGCTTTACAGAAAATCGGGTCTTCTGGGCGTGTCGGGGATCAGCAATGACATGCGCACGCTGCTGGCCAGCGCAGCGCCCGAGGCCCGCGAAGCGGTGGACATGTTCGTCTACCGCATCACCCGCGAGCTTGGCTCGCTGGCCGCAGCCCTTGGCGGGCTTGATGCGCTGATCTTTACCGGCGGAATCGGTGAACACGCGGCAAAGGTGCGTGATGGCGTGTGCCGGGCGATCGAATGGCTGGGCACCAGCCTCGATCCGGCAGCGAATGCCGCAAACGGCCCCCGCATCAGCCGCACCGACAGCCGCGTGCCGGTGTTCGTGATCCCGACCGATGAGGACCTGATGATCGCGCGCCACACGGCGAGGCTCATCAACGCGACAGCACCCGAAAGGAACACCCGATGACCTACATGAGCGAGCGCATGACGGAAATGGCGTCTCTGACGCATCGGCTGCAATCGGAATATCCCAAGGAAACAGAGGGCTTCCTGACGTTTCTGAAGGAGGCCGAAAGCGGCATAAACGTTTCGGCCAAGAACAAGGAACTGATCAACGTGGCCCTGTCGGTCGCGGCGCAGTGCGAATGGTGCATCGCCTTCCATGTGAAGAATGCCGCCGAACTTGGCGCCACCAAGGGGGAACTGGTCGAGGCCGGTTTTCAGGCCGTCGTCATGCACGGCGGCCCCGCCTTCATGTGGATGACACGCCTTTTGCAGGCGGTCGATGAATTCGCCACCGACGAGGCCAATGGCGCCTGAGCATGCGACCTGAAACGGCAAGGATCGTGAAAGTGTCAAAACCGGAAACTGTACTTTGTGCCGCTGTGCGCACCGCAATCGGCACCTATCACGGGACGTTGGAGAACACGCCCGCAACCGCGCTTGGCGCGGTCGCCATCAAGGCCACGCTTGAACGCGCGGGCGTGGCGGGCGCGGACGTCGGCACCGTCGTATTGGGCAACGTGATCCAGGCCGGCAACAAGATGAACCCTGCGCGTCAGGCTGGGATTGGCGGCGGGTTGCCGGTGGACGTGCCCGCGATGACGGTCAACCGGGTCTGCGGATCGGGGGCGCAGGGCATCGTTTCGGCCGCGCTAGAGGTGTGGCTGGGCAACCTTCAGAGCGCCATTGGCGGTGGCATGGAGAACATGGACATGGTGCCCTACCTGATGTCAGGCGGGCGTTGGGGTTACCGGATGGGCGATGCGCAGATCTATGACGCCATGTTGCGTGACGGTCTGAACGATGCGTTTTCGGGGCGGCATTCTGGCTGGCACACCGAGGATCTGGTCGCTCGCTACAAGATCAGCCGCGAAGATCAGGATCGCTGGGCGCTGCGCTCGCAGCAGCGGTTTGCCGCCGCACAGGCAGCTGGCAAGTTCGAGGCCGAGATCGTGCCGGTCGAGATCAAGACCCGGAAGGGTTCGGTTGATTTCGCCAAGGATGAACACAATCGTCCAGACACGACGGCCGACAGCCTGGCCAAGCTCAAACCCGTCTTTCGAAAGGATGGCACGATCACCGCGGGCAACGCGCCCGGGCTGAACAGCGCCGCTTCGGCGATGATCGCGGCCGAACGCGGCTGGGCCGAAAAGAAGAGCCTCAAACCGATGGCGCGGCTGGTATCGTACGGCATCGGCGCGGTCGAGCCGGGTTTTTTCGGGCTTGGCCCGGTGCCCGCCGTCCGGCAGGCGCTGGAGCGCGCGGGCTGGAAAATCGGTGATGTCGAACGGTTCGAGATCAATGAGGCCTTCGCCGCCATCGTTCTGGCGGTAATGAAGGAACTGGACCTGCCCGAGGACGTGGTGAACGTCGAAGGCGGCGCGATTGCACACGGCCACCCGATCGGGGCCACCGGGGCTGTGCTGACCACCCGCCTGCTGCATTCGATGCGGCGCGACGGGATCAGACGCGGGGTTGTCACGCTGTGTATTGGCGGCGGTCAGGGCATCGCCTTGGCGCTCGAAACCCTCTCGTAACGCGATAAAAAGGAGCCGAGAAATGGATAGAGTCAAAGGCAAGGTCGCGTTCGTGACCGGCGCGCGGCGGGGCTTGGGTGCCGCGATCAGCGCCATGCTGGCCCGCGAAGGCGCCAAGTTGGTTCTGACCGACCGCAAGGCCGACGGGTCCGAGGTGGTTCTCAAGCAGATCGCCGACGCGGGCGGCGAGGCGGTTTTTTTCGAACATGACGTCACCAGCGAAGAGAGCTGGAACAAGGCCATCGCCGAGACCATCAAGACCCATGGCAAGCTGGATATTCTGGTGAACAACGCGGGCGTGGGTGCCGGCAAGGACATAGAAGAAGCGACCTTGGAGGAATGGCGCTGGGTGATGGGCATCAACCTTGAGGGCACCTTCATGGGTACCCAGAAGGCGATCGCGGCGATGAAGACCACCGGCGGCGGATCGATTGTCAATATCTCGTCGATCGAGGGGCTGGTCGGCGACCGCCGCATGGTCGCCTATGACGCAAGCAAGGCGGGGATCGTGTTGCTCAGCCGCTCGGCGGCACTGCACTGCGCAAAGAACAAATACAACATCCGCGTCAATACCGTGCATCCCGGTTTCATCGAGACCAAGATGGTGCAGGGGTTCCTCAAATCCATTTCGGATGACGGCGACGTCGCCAAGGCCCGAGCGGACCTGGTGGCGAAGCATCCGCTTGGCCATCTGGGCGAGCCCGACGATGTGGCTTACGCCGTGCTTTACCTCGCCTCGGAAGAGTCGAAGTTCGCCACCGGCACCGAACTGGTGGTTGACGGCGGGTATACAGCTCAATGAACCAAGGGGCGTCAGGCTTGCGATGAAATCCGGCCGCGGCCAGATGCCCCGAACCGCAAGAAACCGCGGACGGGACGTGCGATGCCTCCGAAAACCATATTGATGTTCTGATGTGTTAACCGCGGCGCAAATCCAGGCAATTGGGCGAGGGCGGCCGGTTTGCTGCGTGAGCGAAGGGCGCGATTTCAATCCGGCCGCTTCGGGCTCAACTCGGTCATCTGAGTGTTTTGGTCGGATGTCTCGGACATTTCACATTGCGGCCATGGTCATAGAGCCCGCCCCTCCACCCAATTCGCCACGATCAGCCCCGGCACACCGTCCACAGCGCGCTCTGCATCGCGCGCGAGGTCCAGCCGCTTCGGCAGCTTCACCTGCGGCACCAGCAGGAAGATCGGCGCGGTGACCTTGCCGCGCCCGGTCTTCGAGCGCGACACCACCGCCTGGCCCTTCGTGTTCAGCCGCCCCTCCGCGACCAGCAGGCTCGGACCCGTGCGGCGATAGACGAAGCGCAGCCGCAGGCCGCGACGTCGCTCCCATTCGCCGGGCGTGATCCTGCCGCCACGCAGACCGCGCCCGGCAGCGGGCAGCGGGATCGCCAGCCAGAACCCGTCCCTCGAGCGGATGAGCGGCCCGGTATCGTGCGCGCCGACGATCACCGGCACCTTGGACCACACCAGCGCGGCGGCATCGAGGCTTGCGCCCGACCTCGGGAAGTTCCGGCTGCGGATCGAGTTGGCGAGCCGTCGCCCGAGTCCGGCACCGGTGATCTGCGCGCGCCAGGCGGTCTTCAGCCCCCTCCCGGCCTCGCGCATGGCTGTGGTGACGGCGCGTTCGCCCGCCGCGACCTCGGCGGCCATCATCGCCACGATGTCCGGATCGATGTCGAGCTTGAGCTTCATCGTCGTTACGCCGGGCGCAGGTGCACGGTCCAGACCAGCCGCTCGCGATAGCGAACCTGTTCGCCCTGGATGAGGAAGGCCTCGCCGTCGATCTCGAGGCGATCGCCGGGGCGCGGGTTCGGAACCTCCACCACGCGCAGGTCGATGCGGGTGGTCTCCGACCAGAGCCGCGCCTCGCCGAAGCCGGTGACCTCGTCCGCGCGGCGGGTGATCACGCGGACGAGGACTTGAAAGCCACCGTCCGCGATATGGACGGCATCGCGGGCGATGTTGCCGTCCGCGAAGAGCGCGTCGAGCGCGGCGGCGACCTCGCTCATCAGGTCCGTCGCGCCGAGCGCAGCACCTGCGGGCGGGTGCAGATCGGCAGCGGGTTGCTCTCGATCTCGAGCCGCACCCATTCGTCGCGGTCCCGGTCGGGGATTGTGCGGGCATAGAGCGGCAGGCCGAGGGTGTTCACCGTCTCGAAGGTGTCGGCGGGAGCGTAATAGATCTCGAAGAGCCCCTCGGCTGCCGGGTCGAGAAGCGCCCGCCAAGGCTCGATCTCGACGTCTACCCCTATCTGCCGCGGGCCACCGTCGCCCGGACCTCGGCGGCCAGCTACATGTGCCTGGTCTCGGGGGATGCGGCGTGACCGAGGCCCCGGAGATCCTGCTCGCCCATCATCTCAAGACGCTGAAGCTGCCGACCTTCCTCAGGGAATACGAGAAGCTGGCCCGCCAGTGCGCGGCCGAGGGGCTGGACCACGTCCGCTTCCTCGCCCGGCTGGTGGAGCTGGAGCTCATCGACCGCGAGCGGCGGATGATCGAGCGCCGGATCAAGGCCGCGAAGTTCCCCGCGGTCAAAAGCCTCGACAGCTTCGACTTCAAGGCGATCCCGAGCCTGAACAGGATGCAGGTGCTGGAACTGGCCCGCTGCGAATGGATCGAACGGCGCGAGAACGTCATCGCTCTCGGTCCGAGCGGAACCGGAAAAACCCATGCGGCCCTCGGCCTCGGTCTGGCGGCGTGCCAGAAGGGCCTCTCCGTCGGCTTCACCACCGCGGCCGCCCTCGTACACGAACTGATGGAGGCCCGCGACGAGCGCCGGCTGCTGAGGCTGCAAAAGCAGATGGCGAACCACAAGCTCCTGATCATCGACGAGCTCGGCTTCGTGCCGCTCTCCAAGACCGGCGCCGAGCTGCTCTTCGAGCTGATCTCCCAGCGCTACGAACGCGGCTCGACGCTGATCACCAGCAACCTGCCCTTCGACGAATGGACCGAGACCTTCGGCTCCGAACGCCTCACGGGCGCGCTGCTCGACCGGCTGACCCACCACGTCACCATTCTCGAGATGAACGGCGACAGCTATCGGCTCGGCCAAAGCCGCGCCCGAAAGGCCGAAGCAGCCACCTGATCACTAGTCGCAGGATTGGCCCTGCGGGCCAATGCGCCATGGCACGCGCCAGCCATGTGGGGAGCGCGCGCGCCATGGCGCTTGGCGCGCCGCCAATGGCCTGGTTTTGCATCCCACGTCGCGTTGCGACGTCACGTGCATTTACTAGTGTCGTTACCTGGCGCACACGTCGCGACGCTTCGCATCTTCAGGGCCGGCCGCCCCTTCACCTCGTTTGCTCGCACAGCTTGTACGCCAGTGATTGCTGATATTTCGCCGCGCGCCGTCCGTTCGATTCCGCCACGTGGCCGGTTTTTGCTCCGCCATTGACAGCGGGAGGTCTGGTTGCACAGGACGATGCCGGCGAAGGTGCCCATCGTGCCGCGCCGGGCGTCGAACGCGGGCAGGCGGCGGATCAGGTCGAGAAGCAGATCCTGACGCAGATCATCGAGATCGGCGCGCGGCAGCCTCACGCGGCGCCAGAGTCGCGACGCCGCGGCGTCGGCCTCTTCCAGCAGGGTGACAAGGTCGGGTTCGGAAATCGGGGGATGCATCGCTCATGGCCTCGGTCATCGTTGTCGATGAACCGAGACTGCAGGAATGAGCGTGGCCCTTGGTGGGAGCTCCGTGGGACTTGCGTGGGAGTTCCGTGGGAAAACCGAGGGTGGACGAGTTCGGTGGGGCCGAGATTTGCCGCCCTCTGTCCGCAGCAGGCGACGAGTCGGTCATCCGACCAAAAGACTCGGATGACGGCTCAGAGCCCGAAGCGGCCGCGGGTCCCGAGTGCGGCTTTCCGCCCGATACGGCGGTCATCCGAGCGTTTGTGTTGGATGGCCGCTCTGTCCAAGGCGTGACAGTCTCGAGACTTTCACCCATGCTAGCGTCAGGAGTTGCCGGCAGCCCTGTCGTGGCAGTTCGAACCCAAAGCTCTTTCACGCGAACGCACCCGAAAGAGCCGCATTCCGTGAATTGGGCGGGTTAAATGGGCCGCAGCAGAAGGACAGCACAATGCTGAACGAAATCGAGAAGTCCAATCCCATTATAGGGAAAATTGTCGCCTGGGGCGCAGGTCTCGATACGGATCGCTTGATGGTGGCGGCACTTCTAATCGTATTGGCGGTCCTGATGCGTCGGCCGCTCGCGGCGCTTCTTGCCGCTATCATCGCCCGGGTTTGCGCAGCAATCGGCGTCAAGCTTTCGGACGGCATGCGCGCCGAGATCAAGACGTCTTCCGGCGTATTGGTCGTCGCATGTGAACCGCCCCGGTTTCACCGGAGGCGATTTAGTTGGTCTCAGGCGGCCATGTTGAGGCCTTTTGCGGTTTCAAGGAAGTCCCTTTCGGCCTCGGCGGGCGGGATGTGGCCGATTGGGCCGAGGAGGCGTCGGTGATTGAACCAATCGACCCGACGGAGGGTCTCCCATTCGACGGCATCGATGGTCCTCCAGGACGGGCGGCGGTGAATGACCTCGGCCTTGAACAGACCGATGATCGTCTCGCGGAGCTTGGGCGTTCGTCCGATTTGCCGACCGAAGTCATCTGATCCCGATCACCGCTATCTCGGCTAGGCGTCAGACATATATTTCTGGCGATGTATATTCTCTCCGCGAGGGCTGTTCGAAGATCGTATTGTCGCGGATCGATCCGCGAGCGGCTTCCGTCGTAGATCAGATCTCCTACGATCCTGCTTATCTCGCGGTCTCTGACTTGCGGCGCGTTGCTGCGTCAACGGATCCGTCGTCGAGATGTATCCGTTTTCCTCCGTTTTGCTTGTTTTGCATTGCATTTCCCTTTCATGGGCGTTTGTTCCCAGTCGACGGACGGCTCGATCCCTGCGTCGGCCAGCCGCCCGGTGTAGCGCAGCGCCAGGTATTGCGACCCGCGATCCGAATGGGCGACCAGTCCCGCAGTCACCGCGCGGCCTTTTCTCGTGCGGGGCCTGCTCGAGCGCGTCGAGGACGAATTGGGTCTGCCGGGACTTCGATACCCGCCAGCCGACGATGCGGTCGGCGAAGGTGTCGATGACGAACGCGACGTAGGCGAAGCCCTGCCAAGTGCTCACATAGGTGAAATCGCTGACCTGTTACCCGACAGGCGATGCCCGCATCGCCGAAAGGGCTGAGCCGGTTCGGCGCGGGTGCCCGGAACTGCCGGTTCACACGATCCGGCGGGCAAGGCAGCGCCGGGTCCGGGATCGCCGTTCGTCGGGCGCGACCGCGGATAACACCCTGAAGGCCCAGCATCCTCATGAGCCGCTCGACCGTACAGCGGGCGATATCGAAGCCCTCCCGACGGAGCTGGCGCCAGACCTTCCGGACCCCGTAGACCCGGAAGTTCTCCTCCCAGACCCGTCTGATCTCAGGGATCAGGTCCGCGTCCCGACGCGCCCGGGTACTGGCCCTCGATGGGTCGCGACGGGTGGCGGCATGGACATGATATGTCCCTCTCGGCGAATGCGGGCATTCGCCTGCCGGCAATGGACGGGGCGATCGGCAGAACCCTGCAGATCGGCTCGACCCCATGGACGGCGCGATGATCATCGATGAACGCGATCATCTCCTGAACGGGCGGTCGAGCTCCGCCTGAGCGAAATATGCCGATGCCTTCCTGAGGATCGTAACCGGCCGCTTGAGGCCGCCTTCTTTGGCTGTGGCTGATCTGCGAAGTATCGAGGCTGATATCGATAGTGGCATCGAGATTTGCGGAGATTGCGGATGCGGATGGAGGTGCTCGCGGGGCCTGAGCGTCGGCGTCGATGGTCCGATGAGGAGAAGTGCCGGATCGTTCGGGAGGCGCAGGAGCCCGGAGTTCGCTACGCTGATGGTGCGCGACGGCATGACATATCGGCGGCGCAGCCGTACCAGTGGCGGGTGGCGCTGCGGGAGGGTCGGCTGACCGATCCTTGCGGCGGGTCGATCGGGTTCTTGGAGGTGGCGGGCTCCGCGCTCGACGTCGCCGCTCCGGGCGAGGCGCCCGTGGTCGGGACGCCGATCGAAATCGTGCTGCCCGGGGGACGTGCGCTGAAGGCGTCGTCATCGCTGACGACCGCCGAACTGAAGCGGCTGATCCGGGCGGTGGAGGACGCATGATTGCGCCGGGCGCCGGAGTGCGCGTCTATCTCGCTGGCGGTGTGACGGACATGCGCAAGGGCATGACGGGGTTGGCCGCGCAGGAGGTCCTGAAGCGGAAGCCGGCGTCGGGGGCGGTGTTTTTGCTTTCGCGGTCGCCGCGGCGACCGGCTGAAGCTCTTGTTCCGGGATGGCCAGGGGTTCTGCCTCTACTGCAAGGCGCTGCAGAAGGCGCGTTTCCCGTGGCCGTCTTCGGCGGACGGAACGGCTCTGCGGTTGACGACCGGCCAGTTGTCGATGTTGTGGGAAGGCATCGACTGGCGGCGTCCGGCCTGGACGGCGCCGCCCGCGCGAGTGGTGTGATTTATGCTTTGAATCAATGATTTGACATGGCCTTGGGCACCTGCGTCGGATATGATCCGACCATGACGAACGAGGCCTGCACCCTCCCCGAAGACCCCGCGCTGCTGCAGGCGATGGTGCTGGGCCTGCGGGCGGAGAATGCCGGGATGGCGGCTGCCAACCGCGCCTACGAGGCCCTGGTGCAGGCGCTCAGGATCACCATCGCCCGGCTCAAGAAGCAGCGCTTCGGCGCGAGCTCGGAGAAGATCGAGCGCGAGATCGAACAACTGGAGCTTGCGCTCGAGAGCCTCGAGACCGCCCGCGCCGCAGCCGACACGACGCCGGAGGCGGACACCCCGGAGGCCGAGGAAGCGCCTGACGCCGGGACCGCCGCACCCGACAGCATCCCGCCGCAGCGACGGCGCGGCAAGCCCCGCATCGCCGATGACGCGCCGCGCGAAGCCATCGTGCTCGATCCCGGTGAGCGCTGCCCCGATTGCGGCGGCGTGCTGCGGCTGGTCGGAGAAGACGTCGCCGAGATCCTCGACTTCATCGCGGCGAAGCTGAAGGTCGTCGAGGTCCACCGGCCGAAGAAGTCCTGCCGGGACTGCGAGCGCATGGTGCAGACCCCCGCGCCGCCGCGCCCGATCCCGCGCGGCATGGCCAGCCCCGCGCTGCTCGCCCACATCCTGGTCGCAAAGTACGACGACCACTTGCCGCTCTATCGTCAGGGCGAGATCTTCGCGCGCATGGGCGCCGACATACCCCGTTCCACGCTGATCGACTGGTGCGGCCAGGCTGCCGGCGCGCTGCGGCCGCTGGCCGATCTGATCCGCGACGTGGTGGTGGCCTCGGACCGCATCCACGCCGATGACACGCCGATCCCGGTGCTCGATCCCAGGAAGAAACGCGTCGAGGGGTTGGCGCGCGGCGTGAAGGAGGGCCGCATCCGGGTCTACGTCAGGGATGATCGCCCTTGGGCGGGATCCGACCCGCCCGCCGCCGCCTACTGGTTCGCGCCCGACCACAAGGGCGAGCACCCCCGCGCGCACCTGGCCGACTTCAACGGCATCCTCCAGGCCGACGCCTATACCGGCTTCAGGCAGCTCTGCGAGCCCGGCTCCGACGGCGTGGCGCGCGTGCGCGAAGCGGCGTGCCGGGCTCATCTGAGGAGAGATTTCCATGACGTCTGGAAGGCGACCGACAGCCCCGTCGCGCGGGAAGCGCTGGAGAGGATCGGCGCGCTCTACGACATCGAGGCCGCGGTCAACGCCAAGCCGCGCGATGTCCGCCACGCCATGCGCCAGAAACAGAGCCGCCCGAAGGTCGAGGCCTTCCGCGGGTGGTGCGAGCGCCAGCTGACCCTGATCCCGGGCAAGGGCGATCTGGCCAAGGCCATCCGCTACGCCCTGAACCGCTGGGTGAGCTTCGCCCTGTTCCTCGACGACGGCCGCGTCGCCATCGACACGGATGATGTTGAACAGCCCCTTTCTGCATCCCCGTCAGGTCGTTTTGGGTTTGCGCGGTTTGTCCCGCCAGACTTCGACCATCCGCGCGTAGGAGGCCTCTGCATTGGCGACGAGTTCCATCTCCCGGTGACGGATCTCCTTGATCCAGTAGTCCCGGCCCGGTCCGGGCTTGTTGCCGTGCTGTTTGGGCGCCCCTGCGCGCAGCTCGAGCTTGCGCATCTTCATCGCCACGAAGGCTGGCCGCGCCCAGCGATACGGTTCTTCCTTCGCGAGAAGCGTCCAGATCAGCGTCGCGATCTTGCGCGCGGTGGCAACGGCCGCGACATTCGCGCCCTTGCGGTCTTTGATGCGCAGGAAGAACGCCCGCAAAGGGCCCGGCACACTCGCCGCGGACCAGGCCGCCTCGACCAGCATCGTCCGCGCTGTCGCATTGCCTTGCTTGGTGATGCGTCCGTGGATCGCGCCGCGGTCGCCGGACTGCCGCACGCGCGGCGTCAGGCCGAAGTGGCTGGCAAGCTTCTCTGGCGAGGAGAAGCGACTGATGTCGCCGATGGAGGCGACCACCGCAGTGGCGATCACCGAACTGATCCCGGCCACGCTCATCAGCTTTCGCATGCGCGGATCATCGAGCGAGAAGCGGATCAGCGCCGTCTCCAGCGACGCGAGGCGGCCATTCAGCCAGTCCAGCGCGTCGAGGTGACGCGCGAGGAGATCGCGCTCGGTCTTGGGCAGTGGCGCCTTTACCAGCCAGCGTCGCCCGCCTTTACCGAAGAGGTGGCCCTCGTACTTCGGGATCAGGTTCGCATGCAGCACCGCATGCACGCGGCTCTTCGCCCGGCGGATCGATCGCACCACCGCCACGCGTTCGGAGACGAACCGCCGCAGGGCGAGCGTATCGTCATCCGCCGCCCAGACCTCGGGCAGAAAGCCGGCGGCGTGGAGCTGAGCGAGGATCGCGGCGTCGACCTTGTCGGTCTTCACCCGCGCATGCGCGATAGCCTTCACCTGCATCGGGTTGGCGATCACCACCCTCGCGACGAAGGGCGTGAGCAGCCGCACAATGGCCGCTGTGTTCCCCGTCGCTTCCAGCACGACCTCGTCGTCCGCTCGAAGGTCCTTGCCAAAGGCCACGACCGCATCGTGCTCCAGCTCAAGCCTGAAGCTCTTGGCGGTAATACCGTCCTCGTGGATCGCGACCTGCGCGAAACTTCGATGGACATCCATTCCGATAGATCTCATGCCTTGCTCTCCCAATCATTGTCAGGGGAGTGCGCGGGCTGATGCGACATCTACGGATACGCGCTCTCGGCGCAAACGGGCAGGTCGCAGGGGCGGCCAGATAACAACGCGAGCTCGCAGCTCATAGTCAAAACGGCCTGCCCGCTTCTTCGCACTCCGACGCCCCTGTCCCGATACTCGAGCCTACCACAACAGATGGAGGGCCAAGCCTCGAAATCGGAGCGCCAAGGGCAGCATGCCCGATAACAACGCGGCCGAGCGGGCCATCAAGCCCATCGTTCCGGGAAGAAAGAATTTTCTGTTCGCAGGCTCCGACGCTGGTGGCGAAATCCTCGCCGACGCCATGACCGTCATCGAGACCGCCAAGCTGTCGGGCATCAACCCCGAAACATACCTCGCCGACATCCTCGGCCGCGTCCACACTCACGATCCAAAGCACCTCGACGAACTGCTTCCCTGGACCTGGAGAGCGGTCCGCGAGGCCAAGCCGAAGGCGGCTTGACCCCGCGTGCTGAGCGGCCGGTTACTGAGGATCTCGTTGGCTTGCCGGAGCTCGCGGTTTTCCCGCTCCAACGCCTTGATCCGATCCCGCTCTTCGCGCGTCATGCCGTCTCGGGTCCCGTCATCGACTTCAGCCCCGATCACCCAGCGACGCAGGCTCTCCCGGCTGCACCCGATCTTCGGCGCACAATCGCCCGGATCGCAGCCGCCCGGTCCGCATGGCCTCCTTCATTCGCCAGCACCATCCGAACGGCCCGCTCGCGGGTCTCAGGCAGGTACCGGTTCGCTCTCGTGTCTTTTTCCATAGGCTCCATCCATACTCACTCTGGAGCCTCCAATGAAACCGGGGCGGTTCACCCGCCCGACCGGGTCTCAAATGGCGAAAAACAGAAGTCTCCACTCGACAGAGGCAGTCCAACCATACCGGCCAGCTGCTTCTGGAACGTCGCAAATGAAGGCCTGTGGAGTGCCCCCCGTTTCACCGGACAGTCCGGCTGGGGTTGAGCGCCTCGCGGAACTCGGCTGGCGAGCGCATGCGGAGCGCGGAGTGAGGATGGACCGTGTTGTAGTCGGTGATCCATCCGGGGACGAGCCCGAGCACCGTGGCGGCGTCGGGCAAGGGCGTGACGCGGACGTAGTCGCGCTTGAGGGTTTTCACGAAGGACTCGCTCATCCCGTTGCTCTCGGGTGACCGGATCGGCGTGAAGCAGGGGGTGAGACCCAAGGCGGCGGCGAAGTCGCGTGTCTGTTTGGCGGTATAGCAGCTGCCGCTGTCTGAAAGATGCTCGATCGCCTGCGGGGCGCGGTCGGTTCCGAAGCGGCGCTCGACGGCGGCGAGCATCATGTCGCGGATGTCCGAGCCGGAGATCCCGGCACCCGCAACTGCGGCGTGGGCGATGATCTCGCGGTCGAAGGCGTCGATGATGAAGGCGATGCGGACGCGCTCGCCATTCCAGCAGCCGATCTCCAACGCATCCGAGCACCAGCGGATGTTCGATGCCATGACCGCGACCTTGCCGTCATGGACGCGGCCTTCCCGCCGGCCGGTGGATCGCTCGAGCGTCAGGCCGTGCTGGCCGAGAATGCGCAGCACCCGTTTGCGATTGACCGGCTCCAGCCCAAGACCGCGGCGCTCTCGGTTCAGAAGGGCCGTGAGGCGACGATAGCCGTAGGTCGGGCGCTGATCGACGAGACGGCGGATCGCAGGCAGCAGGGCGGCATCTTCCGCTTTGATGTAGACCCCGCGGGCCCTGGCCGCGCCGGATGCCCGCGCATGGAGTTGGGACCGGCTCACCTCCAGAACCTCGGCCGCGCGGCTCACCGGGAACCGCCCCTGGGCGGCGACGGCAGATGCCACGTCTGTTTTTTTGCCCGTGCCTGGTCCAGCGCCTCGCGCAGGATCTCGTTCTCCATGGTCTTGCGACCAAGCATGCGTTCCAAGGCGCGTACCTTGTCCTCCAGCTTGCGAACCTCGGAGGCGGCGACCACCGGCTCGTTCGATCCCACGGCCATGGCACCCCCCTCGTCCATCAGCCGGCGCCACCGGAACAGGAGGTTCGGAGCCACGCCGTTCCGCCTCGCGACGGCGGAGACGGATTCCCCCGGCATGAGGCTTTCCTCGATGATGCGCAGCTTCTCGTGAGACGGCCAGTAGCGACGTCCGGCAAGGCCGGTGATCACCTCGACGCGGTGGTGGTTCTCGTTGGGCATAAGCATGTCCCCAAGCACAGGCTTGGGCCTTCCATGATCATGCCGGACTGTCCGGTGAAACGGGGGGCAGTCCAGATGACAGAAGAGCGCACTCGATCACACGCCAAAAGGGCCGAAAACTACTTGCATCACGGGCGGAAACCACAGAGGTGTCCAGCTCGATCGCCGACCAGATGCCTGAAGCCTCGGCACTCCGCAAGCTTCTGCCAGAAGATGGCAGGTCATTATCAAAAAGGAGCAGGCGGGCGCACGGTTACGAGATGTGCACAGAGCCGAACGGCACCACTTCCGAAGTTTCCGCCTTCTGCCGATATTTTTAGGGGCGTATCTTCATAGTATGTGACGGGATAGCCAGACATGCCAAGAACGTAGGAATTGAATGACACGCCGATACCGGCACCATAACGATCGTCTGCCCCTTCAACTCCCAGCCGCCATCCCGAAAGCGCGGATCCGATTATACCGGTTTTCACCCTTCCGGTTACGCCCAAGAGCTGCGTGTTCGCCGGTATGACAAACGACGTAAGGTTGCTTTGTCCGGCAATGATCTCATGATCAAATTCAAGAACTTCGGCGACCGTGGCAGCCCCGCTCTTGGAAGCAGCCTGCGGCTCCGGCGACCAGACGACGCCATCAAAGAACATACGGGTTGCGGTCTCCGCATCCCAGCCGGTCCACCCAGCAGACGGCGCAAGATAGACCCACCCTCCGTTGCTGCGGGCGGCGATCTTGCCAGCCAAACCTTCCCACTCGGCAGTGGCGTCGGTGGGAATCAGAAAGCATTGACCCTCGACCGACAAGGACGACGGCGATCGAAGCGTGCTGCGCGCGAACCGCATCTGAACCGCGGCATCGAGGCGAACGAACGCCTCGTTGACGGTGACGTGCTTTTGAGCCTGCGCCGGCATAACGAGCGGCAGGCCGAGTTGAGATGTGCTATACATGGAATTGAATCCTTTGGAACGGCCCCGGACCTACCCGGTTTGATACCTGAGCGACTTCGAAACCAATCGAGGCGGGTCTGCCATCCTGTTCCCAAGCCTCGGTTGTATACGTGAACGACGCGTTCGAAATGTCAGTTTCGCGTATCCGACCCCCCTCGGAAATAACCCTGACCCTGTACAGTTCCCGGTCCTCTCCCAGCGGGATCTCCTCACCAATCCAACTGTCACCATCAACCCTGCTTCTTCGGATCCAGCTGAAAACGACCGCCCCGCTCGCCAGTCGGCTCGCCCTCAGATGAGCGGGAGAGTATGGTCGAAGGCCCACGCCCTCGAAAGCGGCCTCTCGATGCATAAAGCTAGGATCGTCATACGATCGTCTGGCAGGCCCCACCCGATAGTGCCTCTCAATACCTCGAGCGGAAAGCGGATAGTCCAATTGCACTGGAGCGCCATCGAGCAAAAAGAACTCGCTGCCAGCGGGCAGGACAAGTGCCGCAAACGGATCTGTGCCGGCCTGTCCCCGAAGCAGTCCATCAAGCCGGTAGACTCCCGCATCGACCAGTTCAGCGCTTCGGAATTGAACGACCTCCCAGTCACCAACATCCGAAAACCGAAGAGCCGCGGTATTGCCTCCGTTCAACACGTCCGCTTCGTTGCCGGACTGAAGACGACCGGACTCGATTTTGACGAGCAATGATCGTCGCATCCACACGCCGGGTATCGCAGGATCCAGTTCGTTGAGCGTCTCACCGATCACGGCTGGACGGAGCGCTTCCGCGGCCAAGGAATAACCGGCGTCTTGCCCGGCCGAATAGATCGCCACAGGTCCTGCCCAAGGCGACTTTGAGACTGCGACGTGTGGCGTATGCTCCATCTCTCGGCCGGATAGCAGTGGCAGGTCCAGGAACCGGGCGTAAACACGTGTCGGCGCAGTCAACGTCGGCAGGTTTGGCGCTTCGTTCTGAAAGACCAGAGCATCGTACGTAGATGGCTCTATTCGAACAGCTTCAACGATACGCCGGCCAGAATCCTCGACCCGGTCGATCCGGTAAAGCTCTCCATCCGTAATGTGCCCCACGGAGATCACATCTCCCGCGACATAGCTTAAGTCGGACTGCGGCAAAGTGAACCGGATCGTGTCGCGCCCCACTCCGGCCTCTCCCATCCACCGCTCCGCGAGAGCCTTCGCCTGTCCTTGCGACAAAACAAGCGGGACGCTCGATATCGCAGTGGAGATTTCCCGTACCGCGGGGTTCGACGCCTCAGCCGCCCCAGGTTGGTAGTCACTGTCCGCGCGGATGAATGATATCGAGAGCCGGCCAACAGATTCGGCCAATGGCCCCCGGCTTCTTGACGTCGCCGGTTCACCTTGCTCCGAAACGAAGCGCGACTCGTCAAACGCGGCGCGCACGATTGCGCTCCGACTCTGGAACTTTAAAGTTCCGGCATCAGAATGGCTGTCGACACCGTATGCGAGCATGAGCGGCTGCAGGCTCTGTCGCGCGGTTTCGACACCATCGATCGCGTAGCCCGTGACCGAGCCGAAGAGGGAAGACAGCTCCAGATCATTGGCATTCGCCCGATTGCATATTTCTCCGACGACCTCCGCGACTGTGGGAGAGCTTGCGCGGCCATTAAGCCAATGCCCTCTTTCGTAATTGGCCCCGTCGATCCACGTCTCGATCCGCGATGGAAAGTCCGGCCAAGGTCGCGCGTCCCACGCCCAGACATGCGCACGGGACATGTCGACCATCCGCCCGCCGTAGAGACTCGAAACAGGATTGTTGTCGGCTTCTCCCCAGTGAGCGAACGTGGCTTGGAGATAGCGCGCTTGAATGTAATCATCGCGCATCCCGTTGGAGTGATGTGGTAAAAAGCTCTCGGACGACTTCGGATCGAAGAATACGTTCGGTTGATTGGTTCCCTTGTCGACCGCCGGGCATCCGAGTTCCGTAAACCAGATGGGCTTCAGGCCCGGCCGCCAATCCGTCGCTGCACCGGCTTTGACGCCGCCGATCCGGTTTTCGTGGCGGTTTGACCACCACCCCACCAAATCCTTGTATCGGAAAATCCAATCCTCGCCATACGCCCCGTCGCTGATCGGTGTCCGATCCTGAACTTCACGAGCAGCCTCGTCCGGATAGTACCAGTCGAACCCTTCACCGCCGGCCACGTTTGCGGACAGATAGTCCAGATCATGGATGGAACCTCGCGCGGCGTCACGATGTCCGGCCTCATCCCGCCAGTCTGACAAAGGCATGTAGTTGTCGATACCGACGAAATCGATTGCCGGATCGGCCCAGAGCGGGTCAAGATTGAAAATGGCATCTCCGGACGCATCCGCCGGCTGATGCCCAAAGTATTCGGACCAGTCGGCCGCGTAGCCCACCTTCGCTTCCGAACCTAGGATGGCCTTGACCTCTTGGGCCAATCGCCTCAATTCCCGAACGGCCGGGTAGGTGGTTGCGCCGTCCCGGATATGGGTAAGTCCACGAAGTTCAGAGCCGATACAGAATGAATCGATACCACCTGCGGCGACGCAAAGATGCGCATAGTGCAAAATGAAGCGTCGATATGACCACTCGTCGGGGCCATCATATCCGACCCGTCCGTCTTGAATTCGAAAATCAGCCGGTCGGGCCGACCCGAAGAACGAGGAGACCTCATCGGCGGCTCTTCCCGTCTTGTCTGGCGAACCTTCTCGACCTGGGGCATGCGAAAGAGTGATCCTGCCCCGCCAAGGAACCGCCGGCTGACTGGGGCCGCCGGTCCACGGATCCTGCAGCCCGTTGTCAAACAGGATGTCCATCAAGATGAACGGATAGAACATCACCACCTTGCCCTGCTGGCGGATGCGCTGGATCGCCTGGATTACCGATTGATCCGTCGGGGTGCCGCCGAACAAGGGTCTTCCATCAAGCCGGCTGACAAGCTTCGCCCCGGTCCTGCCGAGGCCGGCGACGCGCCAAGGCATCTCCTCGGCGTCCTGTTCCTTCTGCTCCACCGCCGGCCGGAGCGCGCACCGCGCGCAGCGCAGGTCGTCACCGAACCAGCTTACGACCAGCGAAACGGACTCCGTCGCCGGCAATTCCGACCAAAGATGGTCCAATGAGACGTTCAAGTCGGGTTCGCCAAGATCATTGTGGACGTTCAGATACTCGCCCCGCCCCTTCCCCCTTTCGAGGTAGACCGGCTCGGTCGCCAACGAATACTCGCCGGATCCGGGAACCAAGGCGACGCCACGAACATCCTCGAACGGTGATCGCGGCAAGCCATGGACCGTCCCGGATGCGCGACGGAAAACCTCGACATTGAACTGCGGAATCCGGTTGCCGAATGGCGTCAGGTCGAGGTTCTCCAGAACGATGTATGCGGTACCACGGTAGGCCGGAGCCCGCTGCGGTCCTTCCAAGGCCGAGATGACAGGATCCGGCAGCTGATCCTCTCCGCCCTTGTGCAGCCGGAGCGTCAGGCCCTTCTGATCGATCGCCTGGCCATCGGCCCAGATCCTTCCGATCCTCAGGAGCTCCCCTTCGCACAAGGCGATGGCAAGGCTCACTGAATAGCTGAACTCGCGGACGGTCTGGCCGCCACCGCCGCCTTTCCCGCCGACACGGTCCTCGGAGAAAGACTCGAGAAAGCGGCTGGACCAGATGATCTGGCCCGCGATCCGCATCCTGCCAAAAACCCTTGGCAGACCAGCACCCTCGCTCGATCCCATGATCCGGAAGCGGTCCACACGGCCGGTTTCCACCGGTTCCGCTCCAAGACCCATCACACGCTGGTCGATCATCGATCCGACGGTCGCGCCGATCGCCTTTCCAAGCACCATCGAGGTCAATCCGGCGACCGAGCCGCCCACGGCCCCACCCAAAGCGGAACCTGCGGCCGCCAATACCAGAGTAGCCATCAGATCCTCCTGTCAGGGAAGCGGAACGTGGCCGCGATGCGACGCATCCACGACGGGGTCAGCGGCGACTCGACGACGCCGTGACCGGTATATGCATGAATCAGCGTCGGAAACCCGTCTCCCGACTCCGCGAGAAAGCCGACGTGCTTCGCCACCGCGCCGTCTCTCATCCGAAGCAGAAGCACATCGCCGGGCATCCGATCGCGAGGTTCCACGCGAACTAGATGCCGCCGCGCCGCATGCATCAGATCCTCGCTCCGCGACGGCTCCGACCAATCGGCCGTGTAGGCCGGAACGCGCTCCGGCTCCTCACCGAGCATTTCACGCCACACGCCCCGCAGAAGCCCCAGGCAATCCGTCCCCGCACCGCGACAACTCGCCTGATGCTCATACGGTGTGCCGAGCCACGAACGCGCATGCGCAATGACTTCCGCACCCCTGTCCATCTCAGTCCCTTTGGAGACTTGATCCGTCATGCACCGCTCCACTCTTGGGGTAGGCCGTCACCCAGTCTTCACCGGGAATGTGCGGAAAGCCTCTGAAGTTGAGGAAGTTTCCGAACTTCTCACGACACGTTTTGGCGGTCTTGTCGCATCCCGCGACGATCTTGAAAGCGTCCCCGGCCTTGATCGGCCGTCCGGGCTGCTGCCAAAGCGAAACCTCCCGCCGTTCGGCGCCTGACACCCGGTCCATCTTGACCAAACTGACGGTTCCCTCGTTTTCGCCGCTGGTCCACGTCAGAACGCCTTGGCGGAACCAATCGTCCTCGAACGGACCGAGCCCATCGCAGATGACCCGCGCGCCCGAGGATTTCCCGTCCGCCACTGCGCTGGCGGAAAAACCGGCCTTTTCGACATCGAACCCGCATTTCCGATCCCCGAGCGCACGGTCGCACGTCCGCACGATCGTTCGACCGACCGGAACGTTCAGGGCCTCCGCCAGCCCGCGCAATTCCACTTCAAAGGCCCCGTCGCCCCGCTTGATCTCTCCAAACGTCCCCTTGAACATCAGAATCCGCAGGTCCGGGCGCTCCCAGTCGACGATCCAGTGCAGGACTTCCGCCGCGTCGAACCGTCCGGCGCTGATGTCCCGCTCCGTAACGGAGGCGTCGCTGAGCGCGCCGACCGCCTGCGCATTGTCGACGCTCAGGCCCGTGCCGGTCTGGATCATCGACGCGTCCATCCCGGTGCTGGCTCGAAACACCGCGTCGCCGAACTCGAGATCCCGATCGTGGTCGGTAAACCCCAGAATGACGCCATCCGGCCGCGTGACCTGCCAGCATCGACAAAGCCTCGTGACCCCGCTGTCGAGCCGCGCTTGGAGCTCGGGTTGAATCGCGCGCATCAGACCCGCACCTCGACGACGGGAATCGACGGGATGTCCCCCGCCGCGAAACCGGAAAGGCTCGTGGCGATCCGGTCCGTATCGAAGCGCACCGGCACGTCGAATTCGTAGCCTGCCGTCACTTCCGCGCCCGCCGTCGGCGCCGTGACGAAGCTGACTTCGCCGGTCTCATGGTTCACCGAGAAATCGACACCATAGGTGAGTGCGACGCCCGCTACTGCGACCAGCACCGATTCATCAACCGGCTTGGCGATCGCACGGTCATAGGCCTGCGACCCTGACGAATACGATTTGGAAAGCGCGAAAACCCTTCGCGCGCCATCCCCAGTGCCGATGCGCTGATCTAACGCCGAAGGCTGTCTGGAGGGTTGGCATGACTTGTAATCGGTCCAGTCTTTCCAGCGGAACGCATGGAGCTGCCCGTGACGCGCCTCGAAGAACGCGATGACCTCCGCCAGATCATCCAGCGAACGCACCCCGAGCCCGGCATCGTACCGACGCCTCGAACCTGCCCATGGTGAATTCCGCTCCTCAAAGCCGTTGCTGAGCGTTACGATCTCGGTGCGGCGCTCAGGGCCACCGCTCGAACCGATCGAAAGCGGCGCGGGAAAGCGGATCTCATGAAAGCTCATCTTCGCTCCTCCTACAGATTTCGGCGTCCGCGCTGAATCGCGCGGCTCATTTCGGCGGCGACTTGGGTCTGAGACTTGCGAAAGCCGGCCACGTCCGGCGACGAGATGTTCATCGTCACGTGAACGGCGCCGGCACCGCCACCGCCCGACCGGATGCCGAGCTTGCCGTCCGCACCGCGCGCCAACGGCACGATGGCCTCCGGACCGGCCTCGCCCATGAGCCCGACCCCGCCGCGCATCGGAAAATGCGTCGGACCGTCGACAACACCGCCGCGAGCGAACGCGGCGACGCGACCGGAAGAGAAGGCCCCGCCTTTCGCGAACGGCATCATGCCGCCGAGCAGCGACTGGATCCCGGTCCCGACCATCGAGCCAAGCGAGTTCTGGACTGGCGCGAGCGCCTGATCCAGCACGCTTCCGGCCATGCTCCGTCCAACCGAAGACAGAGCGTCCGAAACCCTTTTCCCGTCGAAGATCATGCCCTCGAACGCTCCGCGTATCGACGACGTCAGCGAGCGCGACATGCTGGAAGCTTCGCGTCCGGCCTCCTTCATCCCGCCCTGGACGCCTTCCAGCTCACGCCGGAATTGGACCGCGACACCCTGCAGCCCCGAGAGACTCCCCTCCAGCCCGTCGAATTGCGCTTCCAGCTGGCCAAGATCCGTTTCGAAATCCGCCATGTTCACTCCGCTATTTCGCGTTTCGTCGCCGGCGCGTCGGGAAAGCGCGCCACGAGATCCTCAAGACCGCTTCGCGTGAGCGCCTCACGACCATCCCCGTCACCACCGCCGGCCATCAGCATCAGCTCCACCGGTGTCAGATTCCAGAAGACGTCAGGCGGCAGACCGAGCCGCGTCAGCCCCAGCCGCATCAGCTCCGGCCAGGCGACGCGGTTCATGCGTCGCCGTCCTCGCCCGGCAGCGTGAATGTGATCTTCAACAGCCGTGCAGCCGCCTGCGCGGCCTCAAGCGGCCCGCCGTCGATCGTGCGCGCCAAAAGCTCGGGCTCGCTGATCTTCCACCCGCCCCCGTTCAAGCCCGCCGTGATCAGGGCGACCAGATCGGTCACCCGGAAACCGCCAGTCTCGAACCGCGAGATCATGTCCAGCAGCGACTCGCATTCGAGCTTGGCTTCAAGCTCAGCCAACGCGCCGAGCGTAAGCCGCAGCGTCCGCGGCTCGCCATCGATCGAAAGCGCCACCTCGCCCCGATACGGGTTTGCCATCAGGCGGCCTCGAACGCGAGCGCGCCAGCCGATGCCATCGACAGCTCGTAAACGGCCTCACCGTCGTGCTGCCCCGAATATTCGATGCTCGTGATCTGGAACGCGCCCGACACGATCCCGAAGTCGGGAATGATCACTTGGAAACGCGGGATCTCGCCGGCGAAGAAGATCGCCCGCGCCCGTTCGTCCGTCGCGGCGTCGCGAAAAACGCCCGAGCCGCTGATCGCCGCGCTGCGGACCCCCGCGCCGGACAGAAGCTCGCGCCACCGCCCCTCGCTACCGAGATTCGTCACGTCCACCGTCTCGGCGTTGAACGTGATCCGCGAGGCGCGCAGCCCCGCGATCGTCTCGAACGCGCCGGTTCCGTTCATATCGAGCTTGATCAGAAGATCCTTGCCTCTTTGCGCGGCCATATCGTTGTTCCTGACTGTTGAATTCCGGTTCAGATGTTCTGGTCGACCACCGCGCGAAACCGCAGCGAGACCTTCCGTTTCTCCGGCGCACGGCCCCGTTCCGCCTTCGCGGCCAGAAACCGCAGCGCCACGAGATGCCCCGAGGCCAGCGCCAGCGGCGCATCGATCAGGCTCGCGCAGACAGCGCCGGCGATCCGCTTCACGGTTTCGAACCCGTCACGGCCCGAATGGACCGTGACGTTGAAATCGTGCACCGCGCCGCGACTGGTCTGGGTGTCGTTGCTCCGGACCTTTTCCTCGCCGAGCGTGATGTGGTCCGGCGCCGTCTCCCCGGCCGCAACCTTGATCGGCGCGTCATGAATCGCCCCGCCGATCATCGAGGCCAGGTCCGGATCATCCGACAGACGCTGATACACCGCCGCCTGAAGACCGGCCGAAAACTCATAGCTCACGGCAGAACCCCTTCCTCGGCATAGATCTCGAGATATCGCCCGTGCGGATCGTTCTCGGCGACCGTCAGGATGTTGAAGATGCGCGCGCCTTCCCGGAACCTCTGGTCCGGGCGCGGACGGGAAGGGGCGCCCGTCGGGGCGGCCCTCGTCACGATGCGATACTTCACCCGGGGCCGTGTTTGGCCGGCGATGAAGTCCTCGCGCCCCGTCCGCGCCGACATGTCCACCCAAAGCGCGCCGAGCGGCCGCCAGACGGCGGAATAGCCGCCCGACCCGTCCGGCATGTCCTCGCGCTCCTCAAGCGTCAACCTGCGCGTGAGCGACGGATCGCCGCTCACGAGAGACCACCGCCGATGCGGGTCGTGCGATGCGCCTCGAGCAGAACCAGCACCCCGAAAGGCATCGACCCGCCCGAAAGCGCGCTCTCGCTCCGGTTCTCGTAGAAATGCGCGGCCAGCAGGAACACCGCCTGCCGCAGATCGGCCGGCGTGTCCTCCCAGCTCTCGCCGTACCCGGCCCGGAATCGGATCTCCGCATGGCCCGAGCGCGGAATGCGCGGCAGATGCCGTCCGAACCGACCCACCACGCGCGGACGCTGCGCGTCGCGCATCACCGACCAGGTCTCCGGATCGGACGTCGTCTCCTCCCCGTCGGCTCCGATGAGCGTCAGCGCCTCGACCGACATCACCGGTCCGATCGGCAGACCCTGGCTCGATTCCTCGCGCCAGCGGGTCACGGTCCACGTGAACGACCGCGGCAGAAGCGCCCGGCCGATCCGGGCCTCCACCGCCGCGATCGCGGACCGAAGATAGAGCTCGAGGATCGCGTCCTGCGAGCCGTCATCCGCAAAGCCGCTGCCCAGACGCAGATGCTCGGCGAAAGCCCGGACCGGCACCGCCTCGGAGGGCGGCGCGCTCGTTTCGGTCAAATCCATCGAAATCTCCTTACCGGGCGGCCTTGCGGACCGCGATCCGCATGACGATCGATCGCGCCAGAACGCGGTCGTCGAACGTCCGGACCCTGTTTGAAATCAGGTAGAACCGCCCCGGAACCCCGCCCGAGAAAGCGGCCTTCGACGTCGTGCGGTCGTGGCACTGCTCCCTGATCCTCAGCTCGTCGACCCCGCCCAGATCGGGCAGGACGCTCCAGCCGAGGTCGGCGGAGATCTTCTCGCCATCCTTGAGATGACCGACGCTCCAGTCGATCTCGTGGACGATATCCGCATCGGCGGGTTTCAGGACATAGCCGCTCATTGCATGTACCTCTCGAATGTCTCGATATCGGCACGCCCCCGCACCGCCCGAGCGGAGGGAGGAGCAGCAACTGGATGATGCGGAGACGTGCCGGACCCGCCCGGAACTCCGGACGGGCCTTCGCGCGCGCGACCTTCGGGCCGAAGCCCTCCGGATCAGCTCGCGGCGAACTTCAGAAGCTTGATCGCGGCGAAGTCGCTGACGTCGCCGCCGATCCGCTTCGTGGCATAGAAGAGGACGTGCGGCTTGGCCGAGAACGGATCGCGCAGGATCCGCAGGTCCGGACGTTCGGCGACCGTGTAGCCGGCGCGGAAATCGCCGAACGCGATGGCGAAGGAGCCGTCCGCGATGTCCGGCATGTCCTCGGCGATCAGCACCGGATACCCCATAAGCCGAGCGGGCTCGGCGGCCGCCAGACCATCGGACCACAGGAACCGGCCGTCCGCGTCCTTCATCTTGCGCACGGCGCCGGCGGTCTTGGAGTTCATCACGAACGACGCGTTGGCGCGGTAGCGGGCGCCGAGCGCGTAGACCAGATCGACGATCGCGTCCGCCGGCTCGCTTCCGAGGAAATCACCGTCCGCGCCGGTCGGAACATAGCCGACCGATCCCCAGGCCCAGAGCTCGTTGTCGACCTTGGGATAGTTAAGCAGGCCCGTCGGCTTGTCGATGCCGTCGCCGTTGATGAAGGCCGAGGCCTCGGCGCGGCTGAACTTGTCGGCGATCCGCTGCGCGAGCCAGCCCTCGACGTCGAAGGCCGTGTCGTCGAGCAGACGCTGCGAGGCCTTCGGCAGCGCCGAAAGCTCGTGGAGCGGGATCGAGATGCGGTCGACCTGCGGCGTGCCGGTCTCGGTCCGCTCGGCGCTCTCGGTCGCCCAGCCGGCACCCACGTCCGAATGATCCACGAGAACGTCGAAGGCGCTCAATTCGACCTGAACGACGCTCGCGATGGACCGGATCGACGCGGACGAGCGGAGCACGCCCACGATCTCGGCGGCGGTCTGCGGATCGACCAGATAGCCGCCATCGGCGGAGACGGCGGTCGAAAGCGCCTTCTCCTCGACGCTCAGGCCGCGAAGCGCGTCGTCGTCGCCGGAGCGCAGATAGGCCGCGAACGCCTTCTTGTGCGGCGCGTCGAACGCCGGCGCCACGCGCGAGATGGGGGCGGGACAGTGCGATGTTTTTACGGTCGAGCATGGCCAAACGGGTTTCCTGTTCTTTGAACTTCGATTTCATTTCAGATTGAAAAGTATTGATCTCACTCAGAAAACCCGACAAGGCGTTCTTGACCTCGACGTGCGGGCTCTGGTCCGGCGCGGTTCTGCCCGCCCCGGATCCGGTTTCATGTTCTGACATCGGACACTTCCTTGATGGCTGATGGTTCGGGATGGCGCCGCGTCACGCCAGAAGGGCCCTGGCTTCGCGGAACGTGTCCGCCAGGGCTCCGCGCGAGGTCCGCCTCGGCGTCCGGGACGTCCGCCCGCACCCGCGCTTCGGGGAGCATCGGGAAGGTCACGAGCGACACCTCCCAAAGCTCGATCTCGTGGAGAAGCCGCCCGCCTTTGGCCGCCTTCTCGCTGCGGACCGTCCGGTAGCCGATCGACAGACCGTCGATCGCGCCCGCCTGGACGAGAACATGCGCCTCGCGGGCCCGGGCCACGTCGAGAAGCAGCCGTCCCTTGACGAAGAGGCCCTTCGCGTCCTCGCGGACCTCGTCCCAAACGCCGATCGGCTGCGTCGGATCATGCTGCCAGAGCATCTTCACCCCGCCGCCGGCTTTCGCCAGACGCGCCAGCGAGGCGCCGTAGGCGCCCTTCTGCACCGCGTCTCCGCCCTGGTCGGCGGCGCCGAACAGGCTGGCGTATCCCGAGATCTCCGCCCCGTCCTTGAGGGCCAGTTCCGCGTCGAATTTGCGGAACTTCGTCTCCAGCGAGCCGAGCCCGCCTTGCATGTGCATCATCCTGCTCTCCTCACGGCAAAACACTGAATTTCAGGAGCCCGTAGGCGATGTCGGCCATTATCAGCGACGCCGCGCCGTAGACCGCCAGCCACACCCGCTTCTCGAGCCGCTCCAACGTCGAATTCGAATGGCTCAGCCGCCGTTCGAGCTGATGCCAGCGCTCCTCCGCGATGCGTTCGTTCACGTCGATCCTCGCCGATGCGACATCGAAGGGCTCATAGAGAAAGCGCGAACCGCCGCCGCGGGTGCCTGCGCCCTTCATCAATCCTCCTGCGCGGCCGGCAGACCGAGCAGGCGCCGTTCCCCGCGTCGCTGAGGAAAGCGGCCGTCGTGATCCGGTTCCACAGCGCCTCGCGCTCGGCGGCCAGCGCCGCCACCTGGTCGAGGTCGGCGCTCAGGTCCGAACGTGCCCGCCGTAAGCCGGCGCCAGCCAGCCCGAGACGGCCTTCGCCAAGCGCTGCACCAGCGGCAGCACCGTCAGCCGCCAGAACGCGCGCTGCGCCTCCCTGTAATTGGCGTAGGTGTTGTCGCCCGGCAGGCCGAGCAGCATCGGCGGCACGCCCAGCGCCAGCGCGATCTCGCGCGCGGCCGCGTCCTTGGCGTCGACGAAATCCATGTCCGTGGGCGACAGCGACATCGGCTTCCAGTCAGCCCGCCTTCGAGCAGCATCGGCCGCCCGGCATTGCGCGCGCCCTGGAAGCCGCTCCCAATCTCGCCGCGAGCCGCTCGAACTGCTCAGCGCCCGTCGAGGTCTGCCGCCGTTGCCCGCGTACACCAGCGCGCCCGACGGACGCGCCGCGTTGTCGAGCAACGCCTTGTTCCACGACGCCGGCCGCGTTGTGGATGTCGATGGCACGCTCGCCGCCGCCTCGATGGGGCTCATGCCGTAGTGATCGTTGCAGGATGGAACAGGCGCACGTGCAGGATGGGACGCACGCCCGCTCACCGGCTCCTCGCTCGAAGCGCACGCTCGTGGCGCCCACCGGCCGAACACCGAACGCCTCCGGCCAGCCGTCGCGGCCCCGGGATCACCTTCATGCGGTCGGGCCGCAGCACGTGCAAGCTCGCGCAAGCGCCCGCTCACCTCGCCAACCGCCTCGACATAGGCGTTGCCGGCCACGAGCAGGAAGCCGTACCAGGCTCTCGAAGAGTCGGCCGTCGTCTGGTCGGGGCGAAGGCGCGCGAAAAGATCGAGCAGCGGATGCGCCTCGAACTCGTCGGTCACCCTCGTAGCACCAGCAGCGGCACCGAGGCGGCCGCCTCGGCGATCATGCGCATGAGCGATAGACGATCGCGTTCTGCATGAGCCTTCGCGCGCGAAGGCGTGCATCGTCGCGGGCTCCACACCGGCTGGCCGAGCGGCTCCCAGGCGATCAGCGGGCCTACCGCGCTCGCCTTGGCATCGGCCGGCTTCCGCTTGGAGGGCGCGGCCGGACAGCAGCCGGCCGAACCCATCGAGGATGCGCGACATGCGTTTCCTTTTTTGGTTCGATGAGCGCGCCGCGCTCTCAATACGGTGTCAGCCCCTTCGGGCTTGTCCCAGCACCGATTCCTCAATGGACCGGACGTTCGATCTCTTGCTCCACGCGCTCAGCAGATCCCGCCGGCGGAGCCGACGTCGACGGGGTCTCGCGACAAGCCCGAGGATGTCAGACGAGCGAGCCGCGCGAACTTAAGCTGCTGCACGGCGGCGGCGGCGGCGTCGACGATCAGGTCGGTCAGGGCCCACACCAGCGCGTCGACGCCGGTCGGGACTGCCTTCGGCAACCCCGTCGGCGCCGAACACGCACATCTGCTCCTCCAGCGCATCGGAAACGCCGACATGCGCCACGCGGCCCTCGGCATAGAGCGCCGCGACCGGCTCAGCGCGCAGCCACTTGCCGCGCGTCGCCCGCACGGTGCGCACGGCGACGTTGGGATCGATGCTTGCGCACGCACGCTGACGACGAGGTCGCCGCCCTGGTTCACCTCGGCGACCACGCGGTCCGCCTTGTGACGGTGAAACGCGGCCACCGCGCGCTCGGCCCAGACCTGCGGCGAGGCGCCATGGACGCTGGCGTCCTCGATCACCAGCGCGTTCCAGTCCTGCGGCGGCCCTTGTCGGGCGGCGCCCGCGACGATGATGCCGCATTCGTCCGAGGACGTTCCGCTCGTCACCGGCGGATCGACCGCCACGACGATCCGGTCGGGCTCGACGCTCCGGGGCCGCCGTACCGCGTCCAGCGTCGCCCAGGTCCAGAGCGCGCCTTCCGCGTCCATCAGCATCTCGCCGTCCAGCTCCTGCCGACCCATCGAGGTGCCCGCGTACTTCCGCGCGACCGTCTGAAGAAAACTCCGCGCCAGATGCATCCGGTTCGCGTCGGTCGGCGCCGAGGTCACCACGGTCGCGGCATCCTCGATGATCTCCTTGAGCGTCATGTTCGGCCGCGGCGTCGTCGTCACGACCGCCGGGGCCGATCGCCCAAGACGCAACCCAAACTGCAGCATGTCCCACGCCTGCTCCGGCTCCGTCCACTTCGCCAGCTCGTCGCACCAGGCGAATTCGAACTGCGGCCCCCGGAGCGAACGTCCCGCCTCTCCGCCGAGAACACCTGCGCCACCGAGCCGTTCGGCCAGAGGAGCCGTTTCCGGCTCGCCTGCCATTCCGGCGTCCGGTCCGGCGGCGTGCACCGCATGATCCCAAATCCCCGAAGATCATCACCTCGCGGGCCTGATCGATCGTCTGACCGATGAGGGCGACCCGGGAACATATCCCCCGGATCGCCCGGTTTGGGCCCTCGACCTGCGCGCGGATCCACTCCGAACCCGCGCGCGTCTTTCCCGCCCCCCGGCCGCCCAGGATCACCCAGGTGGTCCAGTCTCCCGCCGGGAGGCATCTGGTGTCCCTCGATCGCCCAGTGCTCGAAGAGCCAAGGCAGGGACATGAGGGCGTTGGGGCTCAGCCCTTCGAGAACACCGTCAAGCCCACCGTCAGGTAAGCCAGACAGCAAGTCTCGCAACGATCTCGGCGCGGGCGGCGAGGAGATCGAGCTCAAGGCTCGTCCCTTCGATCCATGCTCTGCTTCGTTTGCCAAGATTCGCCTCGATATCAAGAACGGTTTGAAGGGCCTTGCGGTGTTCTTTCACCGCTTCGACAGGGCCTTCTTTGCCGACGGGGTCGCCGCCGAATCTCTGAACGTCGCGATCTTCTCGCTCCGTGCCACGGAAAGATCACGATACAATTCGAGCGACCGTTCCAACGTGTCGTCGGACGGCGCTCTACCATTTGCTGAAATTGTCATGTGATGATCGCCCTGGCTGCTCCGCCCGGGCCGAAAATGAAAAAGCGGCCCCGTCTTGCGACGGACCCGCTTGCCCACTTCTTCCAGCTTGCCTAGACGTATACGCTAGAGCGTTCTCTAAGTCAACAACTAAATTCAAGGTTAAGTCGAATTCAGTTTCCGGGCGGCGCCTCGCCCGCTTCCGCCTCCGCCGCCGCGGCCTCTTCCGCAGCCCTCGCGCGCTCGGCTTCGATGCGCCGCCACGTCACCACGTTGGCGTTGTGCTCTTCCAGCGTCCGGCCGAACGCGTGCCCGCCGGTCCCGTCCGCGACGAAGTAATAATACTCGCTCTCCACAGGATTCGCCGCCGCCTCGATGGCGTCGATCCCCGGATTGGCGATCGGCGTCGGCGGCAGCCCGTCGATCGCATAGGTGTTGTACGGCGTGGCCGTCGCGAGCTCGCTCGCCCTGAGCCCCCGCCCCAGCGTTCCCTGCCCCAACGTGATCCCGTAGATCACCGTCGGGTCCGTCTGAAGCCGCATCCCGCGCCGCAGGCGGTTCACGAACACCGCCGCGACCTCCGGCCGCTCCTCGGGGATCCCGGTTTCCTTCTCGATGATCGACGCGAGAATCAGCAGCTCCTCCGGCGAATTCACCGGCACGTCCGGGTTCCGCCCCGCCCAGGCCGCCGCCAGGATCTCCTGCTGCCGCTCGGCCATCCGGTCCAGAATGCTCTGCCGCGTATCACCGACGTTGAAATCGTACCCCGCCGGCGCGAGCGACCCTTCCGCCGGGATCTCCGTGACCTCGCCCGTCAGCTCCTCGCGCGCTTTGAGCATCTCAACGACCTGCCAGCTCGTCCAGCCCTCGGGTACCACGACCTGCCGGAACACGTTGCCGCCCCGGTTGAGCAGCGCCAGCACGTCCTGCATCGAGGCGCCGGCCGGGATCTCGTATTCCCCGAACCGCAGCCCCTCATCCATGTCCGTGTACCGCGCCGCCACCCGGAACAGGGCCGGGTTCGACACCGCCCCCGCGTCCTCGAGCTTGCGCGTCACGCTGGCGAAGGTCTCGCCCCGCTCGACCTCGAGCCGCAATTCCTCGGTCAACGGCCCCGGCGCGCGGTATTCCGACTGGCTCCAAGTCACGAGCCCGAAGACGACCACGAGCCCCACGATGATGAACGTCAGCGCGTTCGCCGCGACATGCCGCGCCATCGGCCTACTCCACCCGCCGCAGGACCAGCGACGCGTTCGTGCCCCCGAACCCGAACGAGTTCGACAGCGCCACGTCGATCTTCCGCCGCACCGCCTTCAGCGGCGCCAGGTCCACCGCGACTCGACCGACGGATCCTCCAGGTTCAGCGTCGGCGGCGCGACCCCGTCGCGGATCGCCAGCACCGAGAAGATCGCCTCGACCGCGCCGGCCGCGCCCAGCAGATGCCCGATCGCCGATTTCGTCGAGGACATCGTCACCGATCCCGCCGCGTCGCCCAGCAGCCGCGTCACCGCGCCCAGTTCGATCTCGTCGCCCAGCGGCGTCGAGGTCCCGTGCGCGTTCACGTAATCGAGATCGCCCGCCGATCATCCCGGCGTCGCGAAGCGCCGCGGACATCGCCCGGAACCCGCCATCGCCGTCCGGCGCCGGCGAGGTGATGTGATAAGCGTCGCCCGACATCCCGTATCCCGCGACCTCGGCGTAGATATGCGCGCCGCGCGCCTTGGCGTGCTCGTATTCCTCGAGCACCACGACGCCCGCGCCCTCGCCCATCACGAAACCGTCGCGGTCCTTGTCATAAGGCCGGCTCGCCCGCTCGGCTCGTCGTTGTACCCGGTCGACAGCGCCTTGCACGCCGCGAAGCCCGCGATGCCGAGCTCGCAGATCGCCGCCTCCGCGCCGCCCGCGATCATGACGTCCGCGTCGCCGTATTTGATCATCCGCGCGCCGTCGCCGATCGCGTGCGCGCCCGTCGAACAGGCCGTCACCACCGAATGGTTCGGCCCCTTGAACCCGTAGCGGATCGAGACCTGCCCCGAACACAGATTGATCAGGCTGCCGGGAATGAAGAACGGCGACACCCGCCGCGGCCCCTTGTCCCGCAGGATGATCGACGTGTCCGCGATGGTGCTCAGCCCGCCGATGCCCGACCCGATGATGACGCCCGTCCGCTCGCGGTCGCTTTCCGCCTCGGGCGTCCAGTCCGCGTCCTCGATCGCCTGCTGCGCCGCCGCCATCGCGAACAGGATGAACCGGTCGACCTTGCGCGCCTCCTTGGGCGCCATCCAGTCGTCCGCGTTGAACGTCCCGTCCGTCCCGTCGCCCAGCGGCACCTCGCAGGCGATGTCGCAGGCCAGATGCGACGCGTCGAACTGCGCGATCTTCCCCGCGCCCGACCGCCCCTCGATCAGCCGCGACCATGTCGCCTCGACCCCGCAGGCCAGCGGCGTCACGAGCCCCATTCCTGTGATGACCACACGCCTCATAGCGTTCCGTCCATGTTAACCATGCTTGGTCCCGTCTAGCGCGATTTCCCGAGACCCGGCAAGCCGCCATGTCCCTCGGCGCCGGAGCCCGCCATTGACCGGACCGGAATTCGGGCGGATACTCGTATCATGGAAGACGTGTCCTGCATTTGCATGGCGCCGAGCCGATCCGCCCTCGTCTCGACCCGTCTCTACGACGCGGCGCCGACGCCCTCGGTCCTCCGGGTCATCATTTACCGGCTGCTCAATCGCGTCGCAATCATCGACGGCGCCGACCGCCTCGCCGCCGCCCGCCCGCTGTGGAACGCGGCGCGGTCGCGCATGCGCGACCGTCTCGGGCCGCGCGCCGAAACCCTGCCCGCCTTACTGGACGGGATCGACGCGGATGGATCCGCCCCATGAGACGCCAGACCGACACGGCCTGGGGCGCCGCCCTCACCGCCCTCGTCGCCGGCTCGCTCATCCTGCTGATCTCGCTGGGCGTCAAATTCGGTTTCGGCCTTTTCCTGGCGCCCGTCTCCGCCGGGAACGGCTGGGGCCGCGAGACCTACGCCTTCGCCATGGCGCTCCAGAACCTCGTCTGGGGCGCCAGCCAGCCCTTCGCCGGAATGCTCGCGGACCGCTGGGGCGCCGTGCGCGTCACCGCGCTCGGCGCGGTCCTCTACGCCGCCGGCCTCTGGCTCATGGCCACGGCCGGGGGCGAGGCCGCCTTCACGCTCGGCGCGGGCGTGCTCATCGGCCTCGGCCTCTCGGGCACCACCTTCCCGGTCATCTTCGGCGCACTCTCACGCCTCGTCGCGCCCGAGAAACGCTCCCTCGCCATGGGGATCACCTTGGCCGTCGGCTCCTTCGGCCAGTTCGTCATGCTCCCCGTCTCGCTCGGCCTCATCGCGTGGCTCGACTGGCACGGCGCGCTCGTCGGCCTCTCCGTCATCGCCCTCGCCATGATCCCGCTCGCCTGGGGCCTGCGCGAGGCGCCCCTGCCGGCCGATCCCACGATCCGCCTCACCACCGCCCGCGAGGCGCTGGCGGAGGCACTCGGCGCGCGCGACTTCTGGCTCCTTACGCTCGGCTTCTTCGCCTGCGGATTCCAGGTCGTGTTCATCGCGGTCCACTTGCCCGCCTACATCACCGACGGCGGCCTGGGCATAACCGTGGCCACGACCACGCTCGCGCTGATCGGCCTCGTCAACATCGCCGGCGCCTGGCTCGCCGGCTATTGGGGCGGCCGGATGCGCAAGCCCATGCTGCTCGCCTGGATCTACCTCGCGCGCGGCGCGGTCATCGCGGCCTTCGTGCTCCTGCCGCTCACCGCCGCCACCGCCTACGTCTTCGGCGCGCTGATGGGCCTCTTCTGGCTCTCCACCGTGCCTCTGACCAACGGTACCGTGGCCAGCGTCTGGGGCGTACGGCACATGTCCATGCTCGGCGGCGTCGTCTTCTTCTCCCATCAGCTCGGCTCCTTCGCCGGCGGCTGGATGGGCGGCTGGATCTATGACCGCACCGGCTCCTACGACTGGGCGTGGGGCATCGCCATCGCGCTCAGCCTCGTCTCCGCGGCGCTCAACTGGCCGATCCGCGAAACGCCCGCCGGCGAGCGCGCCGCATGACCGCGCGCGCCGCCCTCGGCCTTGCGACGCTCTTCCTCGCCACCGCGGCCGCGACCATGGCCTTTCTCGCCTGGCGCGGGCAGGCGATGGCTCTCGCGCTCGATGTCTGGAACTTTTGCTTCTGACGGCCCGCGCCGAGGGCTGATCGCGCACGCCGCACAACAACGTTTCCGATGCGCGCAATTCGTGTTAACCATCTTTAGTAAACAATGAAGACAGTTCGAGGACCGCTCGTGCGTGGTCGCAGACCGATCGCAATCCTGACCGCCTGCCTGACACTGTTGTGGGGCGTATCCGCGTTCGCGAGCGCCGCCGTGCTGAGCGATCTGCCGATCCTCACCGTCGAGCCCGGCGCCCATGTCGGCGACATCAGCGCCGCCGGCGTGGCCTCCCAAGCCGGCATCATCGCGACCGCTTCGCAGGACAAGACCCTGCGCCTCTGGAAGGCCGCGACCGGCGACCTGCTGCGGACGATCCACCTTCCGCGCGGCCCCGGAAACTGGGGCAAGGCCTACGCCGTCGCGATCTCGCCCGACGCGTCCGTCATCGCCGTCGGCGGCTGGACCGGCAGCGAGGAGAACACCCGCGATGTCTATCTCTTCGACCTGACGGGCCGCATGATCCGCAAGCTCGAAGGCCTGCCCGAAAACATCCTGCGCCTCGCCTTCTCGCCCGATGGCGAACTGCTGGCGATCGGGCTGAGCGGCGGCCACGGCGTCCGCGTCCACGCCCGGCGCGAGGGCTGGGACCGGATCTGGAGCGACGCGGGTTACGCCGACGACTGCTACGGCCTCGCCTTCGCCCCGGACGGACGGCTCGCGAGTTCGAGCCGCGACGGCCATGTCCGGCTGCACGCCCCCGACGGCGCGCGCCTCGGCGACGCCCGCCTCGACGGTCCGATCGGTCTGGCTTTCAGCCCTGACGGCTTCGCCCTGGCGGTCGGCACCAGCGCGCCACGCGTCCTGATCCTCGACGCGCGCAGCCTCAAGACCGTCGCCGAACCCGACACTGCCGGGATGGAGAACGGCGGCCTCTCCGATGTCGCCTGGTCCCCCGACGGCAAGACCCTGTACGCCGGCGGCACATACCAGTCCGAAACCTCGTTTTCCTATCCGGTGGTCGCATGGGCCGCCGGCGGGCTCGGCGCCCGCCGCGTCATCGAGGGCGCGCAGGACACCGTCCGCGCCGTGTTGCCCCTGCCCGACGACCGCCTGGTCGTGGTCTCCGGCGACCCGCGCATCGCCGCGTCCGGCCCGGACGGCGCGCCGCTCTGGGAACAGGATCCGCGACAGATCGAGGCGCGCCACCAGTACATCGATTTCGCCGTTTCCGATGACGGAAGCCAGGTGGACTTCACTTACGACGTCTTCGAGGGCGCGCTCGCGCGCTGGAGCGCGGTCGACCTCGCCGTGACGCTCCCCGCCCCGTCGGACGGCGCTACCGTCAGACCCGTGCCGGTCGAGCCGAACGGAATCGACTTCGAGTCGCGCCCGGTCTTCAACGACGTCGCGCTGGCCATCGCCGAAGGCGAGCGCGCGCTTTCCCACGCGCTGGCGCCGGACGGCCGCCTCGTACTGGGCTCGGACTGGCATCTCAGCGCCTTCACGCCCCAGGGCGCGACCCTCTGGCGCCGCGCCGCCCCCGCCCCGGTCTGGACCACATCCGTCACCGGCGACGGCAGGCTCGCGGTTTCGGTCTTCGGCGACGGCACGATCCGTTGGCACCGCATGGAGGACGGCATCGAGATCCTCGCCTTCTTCCCGTTCCCCGACCGCGAGAACTGGGTGGCCTGGACCCCCGACGGCTATTACACCGCGTCGCCGGGCGCGCGCGGCAACCTGCGCTGGCAGGTCAACCAGGGCGCGGACGCCGCGGCCGTGGCGGTACCCGTCAACGGCGAGGAAAACCCCGAGATCATCAACCGCGTGCTCGCGGCGCTCGGCACCGACGGCCTCGTGACCCAGGCCGAGAAGGACGCCCATCACGACCGGATCCGCGTGACGCTCGGCGGCGAATTCGATCCCCGGCCCGCGCTCCACGTCCTCTCCATCGGCGTCAGCGATTACGGCGCGGACGCGCCCGGTCTCGCGCTCGATTACGCCGCTCAGGATTCCGTCGATCTCGTCGGCAGTCTCTACACGAACCAGAAGGCGTCCTTCGTCGTGAACCCCAACCGGCTCACGGACGCGGAGGCCACCCCGGCCGGCATCTTCCAGGGGTTCGGCAGCATCCGCAAACGCATCGCCGAGGACGGCCGCGACGTCGTCATCGTCCACTTCTCCGGCCACGGCGCGATGATAGACGACGCGTTCTACCTGATCCCCTACGGCGCGATAGACGAGAACCCCTACACGCTCCGCGCCACCTCCTTCCCCGCCGCCGAGTTCAACACCGAGCTTCAGCGGCTGGCCGTCGGCTCCCGCCTCATCGTCCTCGTCGACGCCTGCCGCACGGACATCACCACCGGAACCGGCGACCGGCTCCCGGCCGACGTTCTGGGTCTCCGCCGGATCATCAGCGCGCCGAACGTCAACGTCTTCATGTCCGCCAGCGAGAACCAGGCGTCACAGGAAGGCCCGGCCTGGGAGAACGGAGCGTTCACGGAATCGATCCTCGAGGCCCTCGACGGGGCCGCCGACATCGATCGCGACGGCCGCGTCGACCTGCTCGAGATCGGCAAATACGTCGAGACGCGGGTGCCCGCCCTGACCGAGGGCGCCCAGACACCCACATTTGAAATCCGCTCCAGCGGACTGGCATTGGAGGCGCTGAGATGAGACGACTGAAACCCGCCGGGGCCGCGGCCCTCGTGGCCGCCGCCCTCGCGCAGGGCCCCGCCGCGGCCCAGACGGAGCCCGTCGACTGGGACACCGCGATCGGCCGCCTCGCCAAGGAGAAAACGCTCGCGGAATCCTGCGCCACCCTGCGCAAACAGATCGCCGCCGACAAGGACCTCAACCTCGCGCTCGCCGACATGGACTATACCGCCGCCAAGGCCGAGATGGACGCCGTGGTGGCCACGCTGATCCTGTCGATCTCCAACGGCGACGAGGACCCCGATCCGGTCGTGATCGAGGAACAGCTCCGCGCCGGCGTCGAGAAGCGCGAGATCTTCTGCGCAGAGACCCGCGGCCTCGTCGACGAGACCGACGTCAAGACCCGCAACCTCTTCACCGACCTCGTCGAGGGCACCGCCGGCCCGCTGCTCGACGCCGTGACCGAGCTTCTGAAGATGAAGGACGAGAACGACGACATCCGCCGCGTGACCGTCAGCAACCAGATCGCCGACCAGAAATGGCGCGACTTCCGCGAGATCGAACCATGACGCAGGCCCACCGACCATCGAAGGACATATGCCCATGAGACGCCGGAAATTCGGAACCCTCGCGCTCGCGGCCTGCATGTTTCCCTCCGCCTGCGTCGTGAAAACCGGCGGCGGACGCGGAGAGCCGCTCACGCCCGACGAGGAACTCGAGATCCGCGCCCGCGACCTGACCCGCGACGTCCGGGAGGCGGCGCTGAAAGGCTTCCTCGGCGCCGGCGGCGTCTACGTCTTCGGCGGCCCGCCCGTCGGCTTCGTCGGCGTGGTTCCCATCGTGATCACCACCGGCACGTACGCGGGCTTCCTCCTGCAGCAATACGACACCGAGGCCGAGCGCCGCGCGCGCCTGCGCTCGGACATCGCGCTGGCCAACGCCGAGACCGAGGCGGCGATCCGGACCGTCGAAAAGGTCATCGCCAGGACGAGCGCGCCGTCGCATCCGCGCCCCGCGCCGCGGCGCCGGGCACCTCCGCGCCCGCGGCCCGCCCCGCCTCCGCGCCGGAACCCGCGCCCGAGACCCGGCGCCCGCGCCGACGCCTCGCGCCTTCGACCCGGCGCTGCTCACCCAGAATACCGCCAACATCGACATCGCCATCGTCGGCGTACGCAACCGGCAGGAGGAACTGACCGTCGCCGCCAACATCGTCGCCCCCGATGACGCCGCCGTCCAACAGGAGCTCAGCGAACTGGACCGGCGCAAAGAGGAACTCGGCCGCCTGCGCGGCCGCCACCAGAGCATCTACCAGCCGACAAGCCGCGGCTGACGGGAAACCCGTCCCCGAAAACGAAGAAGGCGCCCGGTTTCCCGGACGCCGTTCCTTCGTGTCGCTCGTCCGCCCGAAGGCGTCAGGCGGTCACGTGCTCCGAGATGAACTTGACCGCGTCGCCGTAGGTCTGGATCGTCTCGGCGGCGTCGTCGGGGATCTCGATGCCGAACTCCTCCTCGAACGCCATGACCAGCTCGACCGTGTCGAGACTGTCCGCGCCGAGATCGTCGATGAACGACGCCTTCTCCGTCACCTTGGCCTCGTCGACGCTCAGATGGTCCACGACGATCTTCTTAACGCGGTCCGCGAT
>CAVORV010000066.1:0-37670 GCA_963698685.1 uncultured Alphaproteobacteria bacterium | reverse complement strand
AGAAGAGCGCACTCGATCACACGCCAAAAGGGCCGAAAACAACTTGCATCACGGGCGGAAACCACAGAGGTGTCCAGCTCGATCGCCGACCAGATGCCTGAAGCCTCGGCACTCCGCAAGCTTCTGCCAGAAGATGGCAGGTCATTATCAAAAAGGAGCAGGCGGGCGCACGGCTACGAGATGTGCACAGAGCCGAACGGCACCGCTTCCAAAGCTTCCGCCTTCTGCCGTTATTTTTAGGGGCGTATCTTCGTAGTATGTGACGGGATAGCCAGACATGCCAAGAACGTAGGAATTGAATGACACGCCGATACCGGCACCATAACGATCGTCTGCCCCTTCAACTCCCAACCGCCATCCCGAAAGCGCGGATCCGATTATACCGGTTTTCACCCTTCCGGTTACGCCCAAGAGCTGCGTGTTCGCCGGTATGACAAACGACGTAAGGTTGCTTTGTCCGGCAATGATCTCATGATCAAATTCAAGAACTTCGGCGACCGTGGCAGCCCCGCTTCTGGAAGCAGCCTGCGGCTCCGGCGACCAGACGACGCCATCAAAGAACATACGGGTTGCGGTCTCCGCATCCCAGCCGGTCCACCCAGCAGACGGCGCAAGATAGACCCACCCTCCGTTGCTGCGGGCGGCGATCTTGCCAGCCAAACCTTCCCACTCGGCAGTGGCGTCGGTGGGAATCAGAAAGCATTGACCCTCAACCGACAAGGACGACGGCGATCGAAGCGTGCTGCGCGCGAACCGCATCTGAACCGCGGCATCGAGGCGAACGAACGCCTCGTTGACGGTGACGTGCTTTTGAGCCTGCGCCGGCATAACGAGCGGCAGGCCGAGTTGAGATGTGCTATACATGGAATTGAATCCTTTGAAACGGCCCCGGACCTACCCGGCTTGATACCTGAGCGACTTCGAAACCAATCGAGGCGGGTCTGCCATCCTGTTCCCAAGCCTCGGTTGTATACGTGAACGACGCGTTCGAAATGTCAGTTTCGCGTATCCGAACCCCCTCGGAAATAACCCTGACCCTGTACAGTTCCCGGTCCTCTCCCAGCGGGATCTCCTCACCAATCCAACTGTCACCATCAACCCTGCTTCTTCGGATCCAGCTGAAAACGACCGCCCCGCTCGCCAGTCGGCTCGCCCTCAGATGAGCGGGAGAGTATGGTCGAAGGCCCACGCCCTCGAAAGCGGCCTCTCGATGCAGAAAGCTAGGATCGTCATACGATCGTCTGGCAGGCCCCACCCGATAGTGCCTCTCAATACCTCGAGCGGAAAGCGGATAGTCCAATTGCACTGGAGCGCCATCGAGCAAAAAGAACTCGCTGCCAGCGGGCAGGACAAGTGCCGCAAACGGATCTGTGCCGGCCTGTCCCCGAAGCAGTCCATCAAGCCGGTAGACTCCCGCATCGACCAGTTCAGCGCTTCGGAATTGAACGACCTCCCAGTCATCAACATCCGAAAACCGAAGAGCCGCGGTATTGCCTCCGTTCAACACGTCCGCTTCGTTGCCGGACTGAAGACGACCGGACTCGATTTTGACGAGCAATGATCGTCGCATCCACACGCCGGGTATCGCAGGATCCAGTTCGTTGAGCGTCTCACCGATCACGGCCGGACGGAGCGCTTCCGCGGCCAAGGAATAACCGGCGTCTTGCCCGGCCGAATAGATCGCCACAGGTCCTGCCCAAGGCGACTTTGAGACTGCGACGTGTGGCGTATGCTCCATCTCTCGGCCGGATAGCAGTGGCAGGTCCAGGAACCGGGCGTAAACACGTGTCGGCGCAGTCAACGTCGGCAGGTTTGGCGCTTCGTTCTGAAAGACCAGAGCATCGTACGTAGATGGCTCTATTCGAACAGCTTCAACGATACGCCGGCCAGAATCCTCGACCCGGTCGATCCGGTAAAGCTCTCCATCCGTACTGTGCCCCACGGAGATCACATCTCCCGCGACATAGCTTAAGTCGGACTGCGGCAAAGTGAACCGGATCGTGTCGCGCCCCACTCCGGCCTCTCCCATCCACCGCTCCGCGAGAGCCTTCGCCTGTCCTTGCGACAGAACAAGCGGGACGCTCGATATCGCAGTGGAGATTTCCCGTACCGCGGGGTTCGACGCCTCAGCCGCCCCAGGTTGGTAGTCACTGTCCGCGCGGATGAATGATATCGAGAGTCGGCCAACAGATTCGGCCAATGGCCCCCGGCTTCTTGACGTCGCCGGTTCACCTCGCTCCGAAACGAAACGCGACTCGTCAAACGCGGCGCGCACGATTGCGCTCCGACTCTGGAACTTTAAAGTTCCGGCATCAGAATGGCTGTCGACACCGTATGCGAGCATGAGCGGCTGCAGGCTCTGTCGCGCGGTTTCGACACCATCGATCGCGTAGCCCGTGACCGAGCCGAAGAGGGAAGACAGCTCCAGATCATTGGCATTCGCCCGATTGCATATTTCTCCGACGACCTCCGCGACTGTGGGAGAGCTTGCGCGGCCATTAAGCCAATGCCCTCTTTCGTAATTGGCCCCGTCGATCCACGTCTCGATCCGCGATGGAAAGTCCGGCCAAGGTCGCGCGTCCCACGCCCAGACATGCGCACGGGACATGTCGACCATCCGCCCGCCGTAGAGACTCGAAACAGGATTGTTGTCGGCTTCTCCCCAGTGAGCGAACGTGGCTTGGAGATAGCGCGCTTGAATGTAATCATCGCGCATCCCGTTGGAGTGATGTGGTAAAAAGCTCTCGGACGACTTCGGATCGAAGAATACGTTCGGTTGATTGGTTCCCTTGTCGACCGCCGGGCATCCGAGTTCCGTAAACCAGATGGGCTTCAGGCCCGGCCGCCAATCCGTCGCTGCACCGGCTTTGACGCCGCCGATCCGGTTTTCGTGGCGGTTTGACCACCACCCCACCAAATCCTTGTATCGGAAAATCCAATCCTCGCCATACGCCCCGTCGCTGATCGGTGTCCGATCCTGAACTTCACGAGCAGCCTCGTCCGGATAGTACCAGTCGAACCCTTCACCGCCGGCCACGTTTGCGGACAGATAGTCCAGATCATGGATGGAACCTCGCGCGGCGTCACGATGTCCGGCCTCATCCCGCCAGTCTGACAGAGGCATGTAGTTGTCGATACCGACGAAATCGATTGCCGGATCGGCCCAGAGCGGGTCAAGATTGAAAATGGCATCTCCGGACGCATCCGCCGGCTGATGCCCAAAGTATTCGGACCAGTCGGCCGCGTAGCCCACCTTCGCTTCCGAACCTAGGATGGCCTTGACCTCTTGGGCCAATCGCCTCAATTCCCGAACGGCCGGGTAGGTGGTTGCGCCGTCCCGGATATGGGTAAGTCCCCGAAGTTCAGAGCCGATACAGAATGAATCGATACCACCTGCGGCGACGCAAAGATGCGCATAGTGCAAAATGAAGCGTCGATATGACCACTCGTCGGGGCCATCATATCCGACCCGTCCGTCTTGAATTCGAAAATCAGCCGGTCGGGCCGACCCGAAGAACGAGGAGACCTCATCGGCGGCTCTTCCCGTCTTGTCTGGCGAACCGTCTCGACCTGGGGCATGCGAAAGAGTGATCCTGCCCCGCCAAGGAACCGCCGGCTGACTGGGGCCGCCGGTCCACGGATCCTGCAGCCCGTTGTCAGACAGGATGTCCATCAAGATGAACGGATAGAACATCACCACCTTGCCCTGCTGGCGGATGCGCTGGATCGCCTGGATTACCGATTGATCCGTCGGGGTGCCGCCGAACAAGGGTCTGCCATCAAGCCGGCTGACAAGCTTCGCCCCGCTCCTGCCGAGGCCGGCGACGCGCCAAGGCATCTCCTCGGCGTCCTGTTCCTTCTGCTCCACCGCCGGCCGGAGCGCGCACCGCGCGCAGCGCAGGTCGTCACCGAACCAGCTTACGACCAGCGAAACGGACTCCGTCGCCGGCAATTCCGACCAAAGATGGTCCAATGAGACGTTCAAGTCGGGTTCGCCAAGATCGTTGTGGACGTTCAGATACTCGCCCCGCCCCTTCCCCCTTTCGAGGTAGACCGGCTCGGTCGCCAACGAATACTCGCCGGATCCGGGAACCAAGGCGACGCCACGAACATCCTCGAACGGCGATCGCGGCAAGCCATGGACCGTCCCGGATGCGCGACGGAAAACCTCGACATTGAACTGCGGAATCCGGTTGCCGAATGGCGTCAGGTCGAGGTTCTCCAGAACGATGTATGCGGTACCACGGTAGGCCGGAGCCCGCTGCGGTCCTTCCAAGGCCGAGATGACAGGATCCGGCAGCTGATCCTCTCCGCCCTTGTGCAGCCGGAGCGTCAGGCCCTTCTGATCGATCGCCTGGCCATCGGCCCAGATCCTTCCGATCCTCAGGACCTCCCCTTCGCACAAGGCGATGGCAAGGCTCACTGAATAGCTGAACTCGCGGACGGTCTGGCCGCCACCGCCGCCTTTCCCGCCGACACGGTCCTCGGAGAAAGACTCGAGAAAGCGGCTGGACCAGATGATCTGGCCCGCGATCCGCATCCTGCCAAAAACCCTTGGCAGACCAGCACCCTCGCTCGATCCCATGATCCGGAAGCGGTCCACACGGCCGGTTTCCACCGGTTCCGCTCCAAGACCCATCACACGCTGGTCGATCATCGATCCGACGGTCGCGCCGATCGCCTTTCCAAGCACCATCGAGGTCAATCCGGCGACCGAGCCGCCCACGGCGCCACCCAAAGCGGAACCTGCGGCCGCCAATACCAGAGTAGCCATCAGATCCTCCTGTCAGGGAAGCGGAACGTGGCCGCGATGCGACGCATCCACGACGGGGTCAGCGGCGACTCGACGACGCCGTGACCGGTATATGCATGAATCAGCGTCGGATACCCGTCTCCCGACTCCGCGAGAAAGCCGACGTGCTTCGCCACCGCGCCGTCTCTCATCCGAAGCAGAAGCACATCGCCGGGCATCCGATCGCGAGGTTCCACGCGAACTAGATGCCGCCGCGCCGCATGCATCAGATCCTCGCTCCGCGACGGCTCCGACCAATCGGCCGTGTAGGCCGGAACGCGCTCCGGCTCCTCACCGAGCATTTCACGCCACACGCCCCGCAGAAGCCCCAGGCAATCCGTTCCCGCACCGCGACAACTCGCCTGATGCTCATACGGTGTGCCGAGCCACGAACGCGCATGCGCAATGACTTCCGCACCCCTGTCCATCTCAGTCCCTTTGGAGACTTGATCCGTCATGCACCGCTCCACTCTTGGGGTAGGCCGTCACCCAGTCTTCACCGGGAATGTGCGGAAAGCCTCTGAAGTTGAGGAAGTTTCCGAACTTCTCACGACACGTTTTGGCGGTCTTGTCGCATCCCGCGACGATCTTGAAAGCGTCCCCGCCCTTGATCGGCCGTCCAGGCTGCTGCCACAGCGACACCTCCCGCCGTTCAGCGCCCGACACCCGGTCCATCTTGACCAAACTGACGGTTCCCGCGTTTTCGCCGCTGGTCCACGTCAGAACGCCTTGGCGGAACCACCCGTCCTCGAACGGACCGAGCCCATCGCAGATGACCCGCGCGCCCGAGGATTTCCCGTCCGCCACTCCGCTGGCGGAAAAACCGGCCTTTTCGACATCAAATCCGCATTTCCGATCCCCGAGCGCACGGTCGCACGTCCGCACGATCGTTCGACCGACCGGAACGTTCAGGGCCTCCGCCAGCCCGCGCAATTCCACTTCAAAGGCCCCATCGCCCCGCTTGATCTCTCCAAACGTCCCCTTGAACATCAGAATCCGCAAGTCCGGGCGCTCCCAGTCGACGATCCAGTGCAGGACTTCCGCCGCGTCGAACCGTCCGGCGCTGATGTCCCGCTCCGTCACGGAGGCGTCGCTGAGCGCGCCGACCGCCTGCGCATTGTCGACGCTCAGGCCCGTGCCGGTCTGGATCATCGACGCGTCCATCCCGGTGCTGGCTCGAAACACCGCGTCGCCGAACTCGAGATCCCGATCGTGGTCGGTAAACCCCAGAATGACGCCATCCGGCCGCGTGACCTGCCAGCATCGACAAAGCCTCGTGACCCCGCTGTCGAGCCGCGCCTGGAGCTCGGGTTGAATCGCGCGCATCAGACCCGCACCTCGACGACGGGAATCGACGGGATGTCCCCCGCCGCGAAACCGGAAAGGCTCGTGGCGATCCGGTCCGTGTCGAAGCGCACCGGCACGTCGAATTCGTAGCCTGCCGTCACTTCCGCGCCCGCCGTCGGCGCCGTGACGAAGCTGACTTCGCCGGTCTCATGGTTCACCGAGAAATCGACACCATAGGTGAGCGCGATGCCCGCGACCGCGACCAGCACCGTTTCATCGACCGGCTTGGCGATCGCACGGTCATAGGCCTGCGACCCTGACGAATACGATTTGGAAAGCGCGAAAACCCTTCGCGCGCCATCCCCAGTGCCGATGCGCTGATCTAACGCCGAAGGCTGTCTGGAGGGCTGGCATGACTTGTAATCGGTCCAGTCTTTCCAGCGGAACGCATGGAGCTGCCCGTGACGCGCCTCGAAGAACGCGATGACCTCCGCCAGATCATCCAGCGAACGCACCCCGAGCCCGGCATCGTACCGACGCCTCGAACCTGCCCATGGTGAATTCCGCTCCTCAAAGCCGTTGCTGAGCGTTACGATCTCGGTGCGGCGCTCAGGGCCACCGCTCGAACCGATCGAAAGCGGCGCGGGAAAGCGGATCTCATGAAAGCTCATCTTCGCTCCTCCTACAGATTTCGGCGTCCGCGCTGAATCGCGCGGCTCATTTCGGCGGCGACTTGGGTCTGAGACTTGCGAAAGCCGGCCACGTCCGGCGACGAGATGTTCATCGTCACGTGAACGGCGCCGGCACCGCCACCGCCCGACCGGATGCCGAGCTTGCCGTCCGCGCCGCGCGCCAACGGCACGATGGCCTCCGGACCGGCCTCGCCCATGAGCCCGACCCCGCCGCGCATCGGAAAATGCGTCGGACCGTCGACAACACCGCCGCGAGCGAACGCGGCGACGCGACCGGAAGAGAAGGCCCCGCCTTTCGCGAACGGCATCATGCCGCCGAGCAGCGACTGGATCCCGGTCCCGACCATCGAGCCAAGCGAGTTCTGGACTGGCGCGAGCGCCTGATCCAGCACGCTTCCGGCCATGCTCCGTCCAACCGAAGACAGAGCGTCCGAAACCCTTTTCCCGTCGAAGATCATGCCCTCGAACGCTCCGCGTATCGACGACGTCAGCGAGCGCGACATGCTGGAAGCTTCGCGTCCAGCCTCCTTCATCCCGCCCTGGACGCCTTCCAGCTCACGCCGGAATTGGACCGCGACACCCTGCAGCCCCGAGAGACTCCCCTCCAGCCCGTCGAATTGCGCTTCCAGCTGGCCAAGATCCGTTTCGAAATCCGCCATGTTCACTCCGCTATTTCGCGTTTCGTCGCCGGCGCGTCGGGAAAGCGCGCCACGAGATCCTCAAGACCGCTTCGCGTGAGCGCCTCACGACCATCCCCGTCACCACCGCCGGCCATCAGCATCAGCTCCACCGGTGTCAGATTCCAGAAGACGTCAGGCGGCAGACCGAGCCGCGTCAGCCCCAGCCGCATCAGCTCCGGCCAGGCGACGCGGTTCATGCGTCGCCGTCCTCGCCCGGCAGCGTGAATGTGATCTTCAACAGCCGTGCCGCCGCCTGCGCGGCCTCAAGCGGCCCGCCGTCGATCGTGCGCGCCAAAAGCTCGGGCTCGCTGATCTTCCACCCGCCCCCGTTCAAGCCCGCCGTGATCAGGGCGACCAGATCGGTCACCCGGAAACCGCCAGTCTCGAACCGCGAGATCATGTCCAGCAGCGACTCGCATTCGAGCTTGGCTTCAAGCTCAGCCAACGCGCCGAGCGTAAGCCGCAGCGTCCGCGGCTCGCCATCGATCGAAAGCGCCACCTCGCCCCGATACGGGTTGGCCATCAGGCGGCCTCGAACGCGAGCGCGCCGGCCGATGCCATCGACAGCTCGTAAACGGCCTCACCGTCGTGCTGCCCCGAATATTCGATGCTCGTGATCTGGAACGCGCCCGACACGATCCCGAAGTCGGGAATGATCACCTGGAAACGCGGGATCTCGCCGGCGAAGAAGATCGCCCGCGCCCGTTCGTCCGTCGCGGCGTCGCGAAAAACGCCCGAGCCGCTGATCGCCGCGCTGCGGACCCCCGCGCCGGACAGAAGCTCGCGCCACCGCCCCTCGCTACCGAGATTCGTCACGTCCACCGTCTCGGCGTTGAACGTGATCCGCGAGGCGCGCAGCCCCGCGATCGTCTCGAACGCGCCGGTTCCGTTCATATCGAGCTTGATCAGAAGATCCTTGCCTCTTTGCGCGGCCATATCGTTGTTCCTGACTGTTGAATTCCGGTTCAGATGTTCTGGTCGACCACCGCGCGAAACCGCAGCGAGACCTTCCGTTTCTCCGGCGCACGGCCCCGTTCCGCCTTCGCGGCCAGAAACCGCAGCGCCACGAGATGCCCCGACGCCAGCGCCAGCGGCGCATCGATCAGGCTCGCGCAGACGGCGCCGGCGATCCGCTTCACGGTCTCGAACCCGTCACGGCCCGAATGGACCGTGACGTTGAAATCGTGCACCGCGCCGCGACTGGTCTGGGTGTCGTTGCTCCGGACCTTTTCCTCGCCGAGCGTGATGTGGTCCGGCGCCGTCTCCCCGGCCGCGACCTTGATCGGCGCGTCGTGGATCGCCCCGCCGATCATCGAGGCCAGGTCCGGATCATCCGACAGACGCTGATACACCGCCGCCTGAAGACCGGCCGAAAACTCATAGCTCACGGCAGAACCCCTTCCTCGGCATAGATCTCGAGATACCGCCCGTGCGGATCGTTCTCGGCGACCGTCAGGATGTTGAAGATGCGTGCGCCTTCCCGGAACCTCTGGTCCGGGCGCGGACGGGAAGGGGCGCCCGTCGGGGAGGCCCTCGTCACGATGCGATACTTCACCCGGGGCCGTGTCTGGCCGGCGATGAAGTCCTCGCGTCCCGTCCGCGCCGACATGTCCACCCAGAGCGCGCCGAGCGGCCGCCAGACGGCGGAATAGCCGCCCGACCCGTCCGGCACGTCCTCGCGCTCCTCAAGCGTCAACCTGCGCGTGAGCGACGGATCGCCGCTCACGAGAGACCACCGCCGATGCGGGTCGTGCGATGCGCCTCGAGCAGAACCAGCACCCCGAAAGGCATCGACCCGCCCGAAAGCGCGCTCTCGCTCCGGTTCTCGTAGAAATGCGCGGCCAGCAGGAACACCGCCTGCCGCAGATCGGCCGGCGTGTCCTCCCAGCTCTCGCCGTACCCGGCCCGGAATCGGATCTCCGCATGGCCCGAGCGCGGAATGCGCGGCAGATGCCGTCCGAACCGACCCACCACGCGCGGACGCTGCGCGTCGCGCATCACCGACCAGGTCTCCGGATCGGACGTCGTCTCCTCCCCGTCCGCTCCGATGAGCGTCAGCGCCTCGACCGACATCACCGGTCCGATCGGCAGACCCTGGCTCGATTCCTCGCGCCAGCGGGTCACGGTCCACGTGAACGACCGCGGCAGAAGCGCCCGGCCGATCCGGGCCTCCACCGCCGCGATCGCGGACCGAAGATAGAGCTCGAGGATCGCGTCCTGCGAGCCGTCATCCGCAAAGCCGCTGCCCAGACGCAGATGCTCGGCGAAAGCCCGGACCGGCACCGCCTCGGAGGGCGGCGCGCTCGTTTCGGTCAAATCCATCGAAATCTCCTTACCGGGCGGCCTTGCGGACCGCGATCCGCATGACGATCGATCGCGCCAGAACGCGGTCGTCGAACGTCCGGACCCTGTTTGAAATCAGGTAGAACCGCCCCGGAACCCCGCCCGAGAAAGCGGCCTTCGACGTCGTGCGGTCATGGCACTGCTCCGTGATCCTCAGCTCGTCGACCCCGCCCAGATCGGGCAGGACGCTCCAGCCGAGGTCGGCGGAGATCTTCTCGCCATCCTCGAGATGACCGACGCTCCAGTCGATCTCGTGGACGATATCCGCATCGGCGGGTTTCAGGACATAGCCGCTCATTGCACGTACCTCTCGAATGTCTCGATATCGGCACGCCCCCGCACCGCCCGAGCGGAGGGAGGAGCAGCAACTGGATGATGCGGAGACGTGCCGGACCCGCCCGGAACTCCGGACGGGCCTTCGCGCGCGCGACCTTCGGGCCGAAGCCCTCCGGATCAGCTCGCGGCGAACTTCAGAAGCTTGATCGCGGCGAAGTCGCTGACGTCGCCGCCGATCCGCTTCGTGGCGTAGAAGAGGACGTGCGGCTTGGCCGAGAACGGATCGCGCAGGATCCGCAGGTCCGGACGTTCGGCGACCGTGTAGCCGGCGCGGAAATCGCCGAACGCGATGGCGAAGGAGCCGTCCGCGATGTCCGGCATGTCCTCGGCGATCAGCACCGGATACCCCATAAGCCGAGCGGGCTCGGCGGCCGCCAGACCATCGGACCACAGGAACCGGCCGTCCGCGTCCTTCATCTTGCGCACGGCGCCGGCGGTCTTGGAGTTCATCACGAACGACGCGTTGGCGCGGTAGCGGGCGCCGAGCGCGTAGACCAGATCGACGATCGCGTCCGCCGGCTCGCTTCCGAGGAAATCACCGTCCGCGCCGGTCGGAACATAGCCGACCGATCCCCAGGCCCAGAGCTCGTTGTCGACCTTGGGATAGTTAAGCAGGCCCGTCGGCTTGTCGATGCCGTCGCCGTTGATGAAGGCCGAGGCCTCGGCGCGGCTGAACTTGTCGGCGATCCGCTGCGCGAGCCAGCCCTCGACGTCGAAGGCCGTGTCGTCGAGCAGACGCTGCGAGGCCTTCGGCAGCGCCGAAAGCTCGTGGAGCGGGATCGAGATGCGGTCGACCTGCGGCGTGCCGGTCTCGGTCCGCTCGGCGCTCTCGGTCGCCCAGCCGGCACCCACGTCCGAATGATCCACGAGAACGTCGAAGGCGCTCGATTCGACCTGAACGACGCTCGCGATGGACCGGATCGACGCGGACGAGCGGAGCACGCCCACGATCTCGGCGGCGGTCTGCGGATCGACCAGATAGCCGCCATCGGCGGAGACGGCGGTCGAAAGCGCCTTCTCCTCGACGCTCAGGCCGCGAAGCGCGTCGTCGTCGCCGGAGCGCAGATAGGCCGCGAACGCCTTCTTGTGCGGCGCGTCAGACTCGGCGCCACGCGCGAGATGGGGGCGGGACAGTGCGATGTTTTTACGGTCGAGCATGGCCAAACGGGTTTCCTGTTCTTTGAACTTCGATTTCATTTCAGATTGAAAAGTATTGATCTCACTCAGAAAACCCGACAAGGCGTTCTTGACCTCGACGTGCGGGCTCTGGTCCGGCGCGGTTCTGCCCGCCCCGGATCCGGTTTCATGTTCTGACATCGGACACTTCCTTGATGGCTGATGGTTCGGGATGGCGCCGCGTCACGCCAGAAGGGCCCTGGCTTCGCGGAACGTGTCCGCCAGGGTCCGCGCGAGGTCCGCCTCGGCGTCCGGGACGTCCGCCCGCACCCGCGCTTCGGGGAGCATCGGGAAGGTCACGAGCGACACCTCCCAAAGCTCGATCTCGTGGAGAAGCCGCCCGCCTTTGGCCGCCTTCTCGCTGCGGACCGTCCGGTAGCCGATCGACAGACCGTCGATCGCGCCCGCCTGGACGAGAACATGCGCCTCGCGGGCCCGGGCCACGTCGAGAAGCAGCCGTCCCTTGACGAAGAGGCCCTTCGCGTCCTCGCGGACCTCGTCCCAAACGCCGATCGGCTGCGTCGGATCATGCTGCCAGAGCATCTTCACCCCGCCGCCGGCTTTCGCCAGACGCGCCAGCGAGGCGCCGTAGGCGCCCTTCTGCACCGCGTCTCCGCCCTGGTCGGCGGCGCCGAACAGGCTGGCGTATCCCGAGATCTCCGCCCCGTCCTTGAGGGCCAGTTCCGCGTCGAATTTGCGGAACTTCGTCTCCAGCGAGCCGAGCCCGCCTTGCATGTGCATCATCCTGCTCTCCTCACGGCAAAACACTGAATTTCAGGAGCCCGTAGGCGATGTCGGCCATGATCAGCGACGCCGCGCCGTAGACCGCCAGCCACACCCGCTTCTCGAGCCGCTCCAACGTCGAATCGAGATGGCTCAGCCGCCGTTCGAGCTGATGCCAGCGCTCCTCCGCGATGCGTTCGTTCACGTCGATCCTCGCCGATGCGACATCGAAGGGCTCATAGAGAAAGCGCGAACCGCCGCCGCGGGTGCCTGCGCCCTTCATCAATCCTCCTGCGCGGCCGGCAGACCGAGCAGGCGCCGTTTTTCCGCGTCGCTGAGGAAAGCGGCCGTCGTGATCCGGTTCCACAGCGCCTCGCGCTCGGCGGCGAGCGCCGGCACGTTGTCGTCGTCCACTTTGATCTGGAACGTCTCGCCGTAGAATTGCGGCAGCCATCCCGACAAGGCGGCCAGCGTCTTTGCCACCAGCGGCAGCACCGTCAGCCGATAGAACGCGCGGTGCGCCTCCTGATAATTGGCGTAGGTGTTGTCGCCCGGCAGCCCGAGCAGCATCGGCGGCACGCCGAAGGCCAGCGCCACGTCGCGCGCGGCGGCCTCCTTGGTCTTGTGGAACTCCATGTCCGAGGGCGAGAAGCCCATCGGCTTCCAGTCCAGCCCGCCTTCGAGCAGCATCGGCCGACCGGCGTTGCGCGCGCCCTGATGGTGACTCTCAAGCTCGTCCACGAGCCGCTCGTACTGGTCATGCGCCAGCGAGCCCTGCCCGTCCGCGCCCTTGTAGATGATCGCGCCCGACGGCCTCGCCGCGTTATCGAGCAGCGATTTCGACCAGGTCGACGCCGAATTGTGGACGTCGAGCGCGCTCGCCGCCGCCGCCAGAGGTGACAGGCCGTAGTGATCGTCCTGCGGGTGAAAGGACTTCACATGCAGGATCGGCGGCCGCTCCTGACGCATGTCGAACGCATGCTTCTTGGCGCCCACGCTGTATTCATACGCGATCGGCCAGCCATCATTGCCCGGCACGACCTTCATGCGGTCGGACCGCAGCACGTAAAGCTCGCGCGGCCCGCCCGACATCACCTCGCCGGCGGCCTCGAAATACCCGTCGCCGCTCAGGAGCATGTGTCCGTAGAAGCTCTCCATCAGCGCCGACCCGCCCTGGCCCGGATTGGGCGCGGCCAGGAGCGAGATCACCGGATGCGCCTCGAACCGCCGGTCGGCATCCTGCACCACCAGCGGCACCGCGGCGGCCGCCTCGGCGATGACTTTGACGCAACGGAATCCCACCGGATTGTTCAGGAACCCGACGCGCGTCATGGTGCCCGCGTCCCGTGCGGACCAGGCCACCCGGCCGGCCCCGTGAAACGCCACCACCGGCGCCGCCGAGGCCTTGGCCTCCGGCGCCTCGGCCGGCGGTTTGGACATGCGGAAATACTGCAAGACCATGAGATGCTTGCTCCTGAATTTTGAATTTCGGGACGGCGAGAACCGGCGGCGCGGGGCCGCCGGGCGTCAGATCAGACCGCGGATGCCCGGTCTGCTGTATTTGGCGGCGGCGTCGATCATCAGATCCGTGATCGCCCAGACCAGCGCGTCGACGCGGTCGGGACTGCCTTTTCCGGCGTAGCCGCGTCCGGTCATCGCGGCCATCTGCGCCTCGAGTTCCGGAAACGATCCGCCATGCGAGACGCGCCCCTGCTCATAGAGCGCCGCGACCGGCTCGGCCCGGACCACCTTGGAGCGCGTGGCCCGCACGGCGCGGAACGGGATCATCGGATCGATGCTTTTGACGATCGTGGCGACCATCTCGCCGCCCTGATTTACCTCGGCCACCAGCCGGTCCGCCTTGTGACGGTGAAACGCGGCGACCGCGCGCTCGGCCCAGACCTGCGGCGAGGCGCCCTGGACGCTGGCGTCCTCGATCACCAGCGCGCTCCAATCCTGCGGCGGCCCCTGTCGGGCGGCGCCCGCGACGATGATGCCGCATTCGTCCGAGGACGTTCCGCTCGTCACCGGCGGATCGACCGCCACGACGATCCGGTCGGGCTCGACGCTCCGGGGCCGCCGCGCCGCGTCCAGCGTCGCCCAGGTCCAGAGCGCGCCTTCCGCGTCCATCAGCATCTCGCCGTCCAGCTCCTGCCGACCCATCGAGGTGCCCGCGTATTTCCGCGCGACCGTCTGAAGAAAACTCCGCGCCAGATGCATCCGGTTCGCGTCGGTCGGCGCCGAGGTCACCACGGTCGCGGCATCCTCGATGATCTCCTTGAGCGTCATGTTCGCCCGCGGCGTGGTTGTCACGACCTGCCGGGGCCGATCGCCCAGACGAAGCCCGAACTGCAGCATGTCCCACGCCTCCTGCGGCTTCGTCCATTTCGCCAGCTCGTCGGACCAGGCGCAGTCGAACTGCGGCCCCCGGAGCGATTCCGGATCGCTGGCCGAGAAAACCTGCGCCACCGCGCCGTTCGGCCAGAGGAGCCGTTTCCGGCTCGCCTGCCATTCCGGCGTCCGGTCCGGCGGCGTGCACCGCATGATCCCCGAATCCCCGAAGATCATCACCTCGCGGGCCTGATCGATCGTCTGACCGATGAGGGCGACCCGGGAACATATCCCCGGATCGCCCGGTTTCGGGCCCTCGACCTGCGCGCGGATCCACTCCGAACCCGCGCGCGTCTTTCCCGCCCCCCGGCCGCCCAGGATCACCCAGGTGGTCCAGTCTCCCGCGGGAGGCATCTGGTGTCCCTCGATCGCCCAGTGCTCGAAGAGCCAGGGCAGGGACATGAGGGCGTTGGGGCTCAGCCCTTCGAGAAAACCGTCAAGCCCACCGTCAGGTAAGCCAGACAGCAAGTCTCGCAACGATCTCGGCGCGGGCGGCGAGGAGATCGAGCTCAAGGCTCGTCCCTTCGATCCATGCTCTGCTTCGTTTGCCAAGACTCGCCTCGATATCAAGAACGGTTTGAAGGGCCTTGCGGTGTTCTTTCACCGCTTCGACAGGGCCTTCTTTGCCGACGGGGTCGCCGCCGATACTCTTGAACGTCGCGATCTTCTCGCTGAGTGCCACGGAAAGATCACGATACAATTCGAGCGACCGTTCCAACGTGTCGTCGGACGGCGCTCTACCATTTGCTGAAATTGTCATGTGATGATCGCCCTGGCTGCTCCGCCCGGGCCGAAAATGAAAAAGCGGCCCCGTCTTGCGACGGACCCGCTTGCCCACTTCTTCCAGCTTGCCTAGACGTATACGCTAGAGCGTTCTCTAAGTCAACAACTAAATTCAAGGTTGAGTCGAATTCAGTTTCCGGGCGGCGCCTCGCCCGCTTCCGCCTCCGCCGCCGCGGCCTCTTCCGCAGCCCTCGCGCGCTCGGCTTCGATGCGCCGCCACGTCACCACGTTGGCGTTGTGCTCTTCCAGCGTCCGGCCGAACGCGTGCCCGCCGGTCCCGTCCGCGACGAAGTAATAATACTCGCTCTCCACAGGATTCGCCGCCGCCTCGATGGCGTCGATCCCCGGATTGGCGATCGGCGTCGGCGGCAGCCCGTCGATCGCATAGGTGTTGTACGGCGTGGCCGTCGCGAGCTCGCTCGCCCTGAGCCCCCGCCCCAGCGTTCCCTGCCCCAACGTGATCCCGTAGATCACCGTCGGGTCCGTCTGAAGCCGCATCCCGCGCCGCAGGCGGTTCACGAACACCGCCGCGACCTCCGGCCGCTCCTCGGGGATCCCGGTTTCCTTCTCGATGATCGACGCGAGAATCAGCAGCTCCTCCGGCGAATTCACCGGCACGTCCGGGTTCCGCCCCGCCCAGGCCGCCGCCAGGATCTCCTGCTGCCGCTCGGCCATCCGGTCCAGAATGCTCTGCCGCGTATCACCGACGTTGAAATCGTACCCCGCCGGCGCGAGCGACCCTTCCGCCGGGATCTCCGTGACCTCGCCCGTCAGCTCCTCGCGCGCGTTGAGCATCTCAACGACCTGCCAGCTCGTCCAGCCCTCGGGCACCACGACCTGCCGGAACACGTTGCCGCCCCGGTTGAGCAGCGCCAGCACGTCCTGCATCGAGGCGCCGGCCGGGATCTCGTATTCCCCGAACCGCAGCCCCTCATCCATGTCCGTGTACCGCGCCGCCACCCGGAACAGGGCCGGGTTCGACACCGCCCCCGCGTCCTCGAGCTTGCGCGTCACGCTGGCGAAGGTCTCGCCCCGCTCGACCTCGAGCCGCAATTCCTCGGTCAACGGCCCCGGCGCGCGGTATTCCGACTGGCTCCAAGTCACGAGCCCGAAGACGACCACGAGCCCCACGATGATGAACGTCAGCGCGTTCGCCGCGACATGCCGCGCCATCGGCCTACTCCACCCGCCGCAGGACCAGCGACGCGTTCGTGCCCCCGAACCCGAACGAGTTCGACAGCGCCACGTCGATCTTCCGCCGCACCGCCTTCAGCGGCGCCAGATCCACCACGGACTCGACCGACGGATCCTCCAGGTTCAGCGTCGGCGGCGCGACCCCGTCGCGGATCGCCAGCACCGAGAAGATCGCCTCGACCGCTCCGGCCGCGCCCAGCAGATGCCCGATCGCCGATTTCGTCGAGGACATCGTCACCGATCCCGCCGCGTCGCCCAGCATCCGCGTCACCGCGCCCAGTTCGATCTCGTCACCCAATGGCGTCGAGGTCCCGTGCGCGTTCACGTAATCCAGATCGCCCGCCGACATCCCCGCGTCGCGAAGCGCCGCGGACATCGCCCGGAACCCGCCATCGCCGTCCGGCGCCGGCGAGGTGATGTGATACGCGTCGCCCGAAATCCCGTATCCCGCCACCTCGGCGTAGATATGCGCGCCGCGCGCCTTGGCGTGCTCGTATTCCTCGAGCACCACGACGCCGGCGCCCTCGCCCATCACGAAACCGTCGCGGCCCTTGTCATAAGGTCGGCTCGCCCGCGTCGGCTCGTCGTTGTACCCGGTCGACAGCGCCTTGCACGCCGCGAAGCCCGCGATGCCGAGCTCGCAGATCGCCGCCTCCGCGCCGCCCGCGATCATGACGTCCGCGTCGCCGTATTTGATCATCCGCGCGCCGTCGCCGATCGCGTGCGCGCCCGTCGAACAGGCCGTCACCACCGAATGGTTCGGCCCCTTGAACCCGTAGCGGATCGAGACCTGCCCCGAACACAGATTGATCAGGCTGCCGGGAATGAAGAACGGCGACACCCGCCGCGGCCCCTTGTCCTTCAGGATGATCGACGTGTCCGCGATGGTGCTCAGCCCGCCGATGCCCGACCCGATGATCACGCCCGTCCGCTCGCGGTCGCTTTCCGCCTCGGGCGTCCAGTCCGCGTCCTCGATCGCCTGCTGCGCCGCCGCCATCGCGAACAGGATGAACCGGTCGACCTTGCGCGCCTCCTTGGGCGCCATCCAGTCGTCCGCGTTGAACGTCCCGTCCGTCCCGTCGCCCAGCGGCACCTCGCAGGCGATGTCGCAGGCCAGATGCGACGCGTCGAACTGCGCGATCTTCCCCGCGCCCGACCGCCCCTCGATCAGCCGCGACCATGTCGCCTCGACCCCGCAGGCCAGCGGCGTCACGAGCCCCATTCCTGTGATGACCACACGCCTCATAGCGTTCCGTCCATGTTAACCATGCTTGGCCCCGTCTAGCGCGATTTCCCGAGACCCGGCAAGCCGCCATGTCCCTCGGCGCCGGAGCCCGCCATTGACCGGACCGGAATTCGGGCGGATACTCGTATCATGGAAGACGTGTCCTGCATTTGCATGGCGCCGAGCCGATCCGCCCTCGCCTCGACCCGTCTCTACGACGCGGCGCCGACGCCCTCGGTCCTCCGGGTCACCATTTACCGGCTGCTCAATCGCGTCGCAATCATCGACGGCGCCGCGCTCGGCGCCGACCGCCTCGCCGCCGCCCGCCCGCTGTGGAACGCGGCGCGGTCGCGCATGCGCGACCGTCTCGGGCCGCGCGCCGAAACCCTGCCCGCCTTACTGGACGGGATCGACGCGGATGGATCCGCCCCATGAGCCGCCAGACCGACACCGCCTGGGGCGCCGCCCTCACCGCCCTCGTCGCCGGCTCGCTCATCCTGCTGATCTCGCTCGGCGTCAAATTCGGTTTCGGCCTTTTTCTGGCTCCCGTCTCCGCCGAGAACGGCTGGGGCCGCGAGACCTACGCCTTCGCCATGGCGCTCCAGAACCTCGTCTGGGGCGCCAGCCAGCCCTTCGCCGGAATGCTCGCGGACCGCTGGGGCGCCGTGCGCGTCACCGCGCTCGGCGCGGTCCTCTACGCCGCCGGCCTCTGGCTCATGGCCACGGCCGGGGGCGAGGCCGCCTTCACGCTCGGCGCGGGCGTGCTCATCGGCCTCGGCCTCTCGGGCACCACCTTCCCGGTCATCTTCGGCGCGCTCTCACGCCTCGTCGCGCCCGAGAAACGCTCCCTCGCCATGGGGATCACCTTGGCCGTCGGCTCCTTCGGCCAGTTCGTCATGCTCCCCGTCTCGCTCGGCCTCATCGCGTGGCTCGACTGGCACGGCGCGCTCGTCGGCCTCTCCGTCATCGCCCTCGCCATGATCCCGCTCGCCTGGGGCCTGCGCGAGGCGCCCCTGCCGGCCGATCCCGCGATCCGCCTCACCACCGCCCGCGAGGCGCTGGCGGAGGCGCTCGGCGCGCGCGACTTCTGGCTCCTTACGCTCGGCTTCTTCGCCTGCGGATTCCAGGTCGTGTTCATCGCCGTCCACCTGCCCGCCTACATCACCGACGGCGGCCTGGGCATGACCGTGGCCACGACCACGCTCGCGCTGATCGGCCTCGTCAACATCGCCGGCGCCTGGCTCGCCGGCTATTGGGGCGGCCGCATGCGCAAGCCCATGCTGCTCGCCTGGATCTACCTCGCGCGCGGCGCGGTCATCGCGGCCTTCGTGCTCCTGCCGCTCACCGCCGCCACCGCCTACGTCTTCGGCGCGCTGATGGGCCTCTTCTGGCTCTCCACCGTGCCTCTGACCAACGGTACCGTGGCCAGCGTCTGGGGCGTACGGCACATGTCCATGCTCGGCGGCGTCGTCTTCTTCTCCCATCAGCTCGGCTCCTTCGCCGGCGGCTGGATGGGCGGCTGGATCTATGACCGCACCGGCTCCTACGACTGGGCGTGGGGCATCGCCATCGCGCTCAGCCTCGTCTCCGCGGCGCTCAACTGGCCGATCCGCGAAACGCCCGCCGGCGAGCGCGCCGCATGACCGCGCGCGCCATCCTCGGTCTTGCGACGCTCTTCCTCGCCACCGCCGCCACGACCATGGCCTTCCTCGCCTGGCGCGGGCAGGCGATGGCTCTCGCGCTCGATGTCTGGAACTTTTGCTTCTGACGGCCCGCGCCGCGGGCTGATCGCGCACGCCGCACAACAACGTTTCCGATGCGCGCAATTCGTGTTAACCATTTTTAATAAACAATGAAGACAGTTCGAGGACCGCTCGTGCGTGGTCGCAGACCGATCGCAATCCTGACCGCCTGCCTGACACTGCTGTGGGGCGTATCCGCGTTCGCGAGCGCCGCCGTGCTGAGCGATCTGCCGATCCTCACCGTCGAGCCCGGCGCCCATGTCGGCAACATCAGCGCCGCCGGCGTGGCCTCCCAAGCCGGCATCATCGCGACCGCTTCGCAGGACAAGACCCTGCGCCTCTGGAAGGCCGCGACCGGCGACCTGCTGCGGACGATCCACCTTCCGCGCGGCCCCGGAAACTGGGGCAAGGCCTACGCCGTCGCGATCTCGCCCGACGCGTCCGTCATCGCCGTCGGCGGCTGGACCGGCAGCGAGGAGAACACCCGCGATGTCTATCTCTTCGACCTGACGGGCCGCATGATCCGCAAGCTCGAAGGCCTGCCCGAAAACATCCTGCGCCTCGCCTTCTCGCCCGATGGCGAACTGCTGGCGATCGGGCTGAGCGGCGGCCACGGCGTCCGCGTCCACGCCCGGCGCGAGGGCTGGGACCGGATCTGGAGCGACGCGGGTTACGCCGACGACTGCTACGGCCTCGCCTTCGCCCCGGACGGACGGCTCGCGAGTTCGAGCCGCGACGGCCATGTCCGGCTGCACGCCCCCGACGGCGCGCGCCTCGGCGACGCCCGCCTCGACGGTCCGATCGGTCTGGCCTTCAGCCCTGACGGCTTCGCCCTCGCGGTCGGCACCAGCGCGCCACGCGTCCTGATCCTCGACGCGCGCAGCCTCAAGACCGTCGCCGAACCCGACACGGCCGGGATCGAGAACGGCGGCCTCTCCGATGTCGCCTGGTCCCCCGACGGCAAGACCCTGTACGCCGGCGGCACATACCAGTCCGAAACCTCGTTTTCCTATCCGGTGGTCGCATGGGCCGCCGGCGGGCTCGGCGCCCGCCGCGTCATCGAGGGCGCGCAGGACACCGTCCGCGCCGTGTTGCCCCTGCCCGACGACCGCCTCGTCGTGGTCTCCGGCGACCCGCGCATCGCCGCGTCCGGCCCGGACGGCGCGCCGCTCTGGGAACAGGATCCGCGACAGATCGAGGCGCGCCACCAGTACATCGATTTCGCCGTTTCCGATGACGGAAGCCAGGTGGACTTCACTTACGACGTCTTCGAGGGCGCGCTCGCGCGCTGGAGCGCGGTCGACCTCGCCGTGACGCTCCCCGCCCCGTCGGACGGCGCTACCGTCAGACCCGTGCCGGTCGAGCCGAACGGAATCGACTTCCAGTCGCGCCCGGTCTTCAACGACGTCGCGCTGGCCATCGCCGAAGGCGAGCGCGCGCTCTCCCACGCGCTGGCGCCGGACGGCCGCCTCGTACTGGGCTCGGACTGGCATCTCAGCGCCTTCACGCCCCAGGGCGCGACCCTCTGGCGCCGCGCCGCCCCCGCCCCGGTCTGGACCACCTCCGTCACCGGCGACGGCAGGCTCGCGGTTTCGGTCTTCGGCGACGGCACGATCCGTTGGCACCGCATGGAGGACGGCATCGAGATCCTCGCCTTCTTCCCGTTCCCCGACCGCGAGAACTGGGTGGCCTGGACCCCCGACGGCTATTACACCGCGTCGCCGGGCGCGCGCGGCAACCTGCGCTGGCAGGTCAACCAGGGCGCGGACGCCGCGGCCGTGGCGGTACCCGTCAACGGCGAGGAAAGCCCCGAGATCATCAACCGCGTGCTCGCGGCGCTCGGCACCGACGGCCTCGTGACCCAGGCCGAGAAGGACGCCCATCACGACCGGATCCGCGTGACGCTCGGCGGCGAATTCGATCCCCGGCCCGCGCTCCACGTCCTCTCCATCGGCGTCAGCGATTACGGCGCGGACGCGCCCGGTCTCGCGCTCGATTACGCCGCTCAGGATTCCGTCGATCTCGTCGGCAGTCTCTACACGAACCAGAAGGCGTCCTTCGTCGTGAACCCCAACCGGCTCACGGACGCGGAGGCCACCCCGGCCGGCATCTTCCAGGGGTTCGGCAGCATCCGCAAACGCATCGCCGAGGACGGCCGCGACGTCGTCATCGTCCACTTCTCCGGCCACGGCGCGATGATAGACGACGCGTTCTACCTGATCCCCTACGGCGCGATAGACGAGAACCCCTACACGCTCCGCGCCACCTCCTTCCCCGCCGCCGAGTTCAACACCGAGCTTCAGCGGCTGGCCGTCGGCTCCCGCCTCATCGTCCTCGTCGACGCCTGCCGCACGGACATCACCACCGGAACCGGCGACCGGCTCCCGGCCGACGTTCTGGGTCTGCGCCGGATCATCAGCGCGCCGAACGTCAACGTCTTCATGTCCGCCAGCGAGAACCAGGCGTCACAGGAAGGCCCGGCCTGGGAGAACGGAGCGTTCACGGAATCGATCCTCGAGGCCCTCGACGGGGCCGCCGACATCGATCGCGACGGCCGCGTCGACCTGCTCGAGATCGGCAAATACGTCGAGACGCGGGTGCCCGCCCTGACCGAGGGCGCCCAGACACCCACATTTGAAATCCGCTCCAGCGGACTGGCATTGGAGGCGCTGAGATGAGACGACTGAAACCCGCCGGGGCCGCGGCCCTCGTGGCCGCCGCCCTCGCGCAGGGCCCCGCCGCGGCCCAGACGGAGCCCGTCGACTGGGACACCGCGATCGGCCGCCTCGCCAAGGAGAAAACGCTCGCGGAATCCTGCGCCACCCTGCGCAAACAGATCGCCGCCGACAAGGACCTCAACCTCGCGCTCGCCGACATGGACTATACCGCCGCCAAGGCCGAGATGGACGCCGTGGTGGCCACGCTGATCCTGTCGATCTCCAACGGCGACGAGGACCCCGATCCGGTCGTGATCGAGGAACAGCTCCGCGCCGGCGTCGAGAAGCGCGAGATCTTCTGCGCAGAGACCCGCGGCCTCGTCGACGAGACCGACGTCAAGACCCGCAACCTCTTCACCGACCTCGTCGAGGGCACCGCCGGCCCGCTGCTCGACGCCGTGACCGAGCTTCTGAAGATGAAGGACGAGAACGACGACATCCGCCGCGTGACCGTCAGCAACCAGATCGCCGACCAGAAATGGCGCGACTTCCGCGAGATCGAACCATGACGCAGGCCCACCGACCATCGAAGGACATATGCCCATGAGACGCCGGAAATTCGGAACCCTCGCGCTCGCGGCCTGCATGTTTCCCTCCGCCTGCGTCGTGAAAACCGGCGGCGGACGCGGAGAGCCGCTCACGCCCGACGAGGAACTCGAGATCCGCGCCCGCGACCTGACCCGCGACGTCCGGGAGGCGGCGCTGAAAGGCTTCCTCGGCGCCGGCGGCGTCTACGTCTTCGGCGGCCCGCCCGTCGGCTTCGTCGGCGTGGTTCCCATCGTGATCACCACCGGCACGTACGCGGGCTTCCTCCTGCAGCAATACGACACCGAGGCCGAGCGCCGCGCGCGCCTGCGCTCGGACATCGCGCTGGCCAACGCCGAGACCGAGGCGGCGATCCGGACCGTCGAAAAGGTCATCGCCGAGGACGAGCGCGCCGTCGCATCCGCGCCCCGCGCCGCGGCGCCGGGCGCCTCCGCGCCCGCCAGGTCCCGCCCCGCCTCCGCGCCGGAACCCGCGCCCGAGGCTCCGGCGACCGCGCCGACGCAAGCCGCTTTCGACCCGGCCCTGCTCACCCAGAATACCGCCAACATCGACATCGCGATAGTCGGCGTGCGGAACCGGCAGGAGGAGCTGACGGTCGCCGCGAACGCGGTGGCCCCGGATGACGCCACCGTCAACCAGGAGCTCAGCGAACTGGACAGACGCAGAGAGGAACTCGGCCGCCTGCGGGGCCGCCACCAGAGCATCTACCAGCCGACAAGCCGCGGCTGACGGGAAACCCGTCCCCGAAAACGAAGAAGGCGCCCGGTTTCCCGGACGCCGTTCCTTCGTGTCGCTCGTCCGCCCGAAGGCGTCAGGCGGTCACGTGCTCCGAGATGAACTTGACCGCGTCGCCGTAGGTCTGGATCGTCTCGGCGGCGTCGTCGGGGATCTCGATGCCGAACTCCTCCTCGAACGCCATGACCAGCTCGACCGTGTCGAGACTGTCCGCGCCGAGATCGTCGATGAACGACGCCTTCTCCGTCACCTTGGCCTCGTCGACGCTCAGATGGTCCACGACGATCTTCTTAACGCGGTCCGCGATATCGCTCATCTTGTCTTCCTCTTCTGGTCCCGTCCCGCCTCGGGCGACTGGACTTCTCATGTGTCTGCGCCCTCGGGACCGAAGCCCGTGCGCGCGACCCGAAGGCGGCGCGCGGCCCGATCCCAACTCGTCGCGCGTCTTACCACAGACGCGAGCGGTGGCAAATGTTAATGCACGGGCGCCGCGCGGCCGCAAGCCCGTCGTTGCGCCCGGCCCCCGGCGGCCCTAGCGTCACGCCATGATCGCGGACCGTCCCCTTCTCGGCATCGGCTTCATGCTCGGCTTCTGCGTTCTGGCGCCCTTGGGCGATTCCATCGCCAAACTTCTGGGCGACACCGTCCCGCTTGGCGTTCTGCTGCTCGCCCGCTTCGGCCTCCAGGCCGTCATCCTCGCGCCGATCGTCCACCTCTTCGGCGCGGGTCTCGCCATGACGCCCCGCATCCTGCGGCTGACGGCGCTGCGCACCCTGCTCCATGTCGGCGCGATGGCGGCGATGTTCACCGCGCTGCGCTTTCTGCCCCTTGCCGAGACCGTCGCCATCGCTTTCGTCATGCCGTTCATCATGCTGCTGCTCGGCCGCTACGTCCTGAAGGAGGAGGTCGGCCCCCGCCGCCTCGCCGCCTGCGCGGTCGGCTTCGTCGGCACGCTGATGGTCGTGCAGCCGAGCTTCGCCGCCGTCGGCCCGCCCGCCCTCCTCCCGCTCGGCGTCGCGTTCGGCTTCGCCTTCTTCATGCTCATCACCCGCCAGATCGCCAAGGAGACCGACCCCGTCGCCCTCCAGGCCGTCTCCGGCCTCATGGCCACGCCGCTCGTCATCGCGGCCTTCATCCTGCCGCCCTTCGCCGCGTCGCCGCTCTTCGACCTCGTCATTCCCGCCGGCCCCGACGCGCTCCTGCTCGTCGCCATCGGCGTCGTCGGCACGATCGCCCATCTCGCGATGACCTGGTCGCTGCGCTTCGCCCCCTCCGCGACCCTCGCGCCGATGCAGTATCTCGAAATCCCCGTCGCCACCCTGCTCGGCTGGGCCATCTTCGGAGACCTGCCCAACGGTCTCGCCGCCCTCGGCATCGCCATCACCGTCGGCGCCGGCCTCTACATCGTCCTGCGCGAACGCGCGCTCTCGACGCGCCCGGTTGCGCGATTGGCGACAGACTGACCCCGGCACGGCCATTGCAATCGAACTCGGGCGAGGTCACGTGGACCTCCTGAGAAAGGAGACTCCACATGCTCGACGCCGCCACCCGACCGATCACCGCCCGCTGGCCCGCGACACGACCTGACCGAATCCAGCTCTATTCCAATCCCACCCCCAACGGCATCAAGGTCTCCGCGATGCTGGAGGAGACCGGCCTGCCCTACGAGCCGCACTTCATCCCGCTCGACCAGACGACAACCCCCGAATTCCTCTCGCTCAACCCGAACAACAAGATCCCCGCGATCGTCGATCCCGACGGCCCCGGCGGCCGCCCGCTCCCGCTCTGGGAAAGCGGCGCGATCCTGATCTACCTCGCGGAGAAGACCGGCCGCTTCCTGCCCGCCGATCCCGCCGCGCGCTACGAGACCCTGCAATGGCTGATGTTCCAGATGGGCGGCATCGGCCCGATGTTCGGCCAGATGGGCTTCTTCGTGAAGCTCGGCGGCAAGGACATCGAGGATCCCCGCCCCCGCGACCGCTACATCGCCGAAGCCGCCCGCCTTCTGAACGTCCTAGACGGCCGCCTCGAAGGCCGCGACTGGATCATGGGCGACGACTACACCATCGCCGACATGGCGATCTGGCCCTGGGTCCGCACCCTCACCGGCTTCTACGGGGCGTCCGACCTGGTCGGCTACGACAGGTTCACCAACATCCACCCGTGGATGGAACGAACTCTCGCCCGCCCGGCCTCCAAGGCCGCCCTCAGCATCCCGGCCCGCAACGGCTGAACCAACGCGACGTGAAGGATCGCGCCTGCCTGGGGTGGGCGCGATCCGTGGCTGACGCAACGGAAGCAAAAGGCTAGCCTTGTACCCTCTGCCGTACGCCGAGGTGCCCATGCAGATCATGTCCCTCAACGCCTGGGGCGGCAAACTCCACACCGCCCTCCTCCCGTACGTCGCGAAAACCGCGCCCGACATCCTCTGCCTCCAGGAAGTCATCCACTCCCCCGACACCGAAGCGCCCTGGCTCACCTACCGCGACGGCGACCACGTCCTGCCCCAGCGCGCCAACCTGTTCCACGAGATCCGCCAAGCCCTTCCCGATCACGTCGCGACCTTCTGCCCCGCCGCCCAAGGCGCCCTCTGGGACGGCGACCGCCCCGTCCCGTCGCAATGGGGCCTCGCCACTTTCGTCCACAAATCCTTCCCGATCATCGCCCAGGCCCAAGGCTTCGTGCACAAGTCATGGTCCCCCGAAGGCTACGGCGACCACCCGCGCTCGCGCACGGCACACGCCGTCCGCCTCCACGACTTCGGCCGGAACCGCCAGATCTCCGTCACCCACATGCACGGCCTCCGCGACCCCGCCGGCAAACACGACACGCCCGCCCGCGCCGCGCAGGCCCGCCGCCTCCTCGACCTCTCCCGACAGGTCTCGGAACCCGACGACCTCACGGTGATATGCGGTGATTTCAACGTCGAACCGGGCAGCGAAACCCTCGCCCTCCTCCGGGACGCCGGCATGACCGACCTCGTCACCGCCGGCGGCCACCCCGGCACCCGCAGCTCGCACTATGCCAAACCCGGAAAATTCGCCGACTACATGCTCGTCAGCCGCAAGACCGAAATCCGCGCTTTCCAAATCATCCGCGACCCCGAGGTTTCGGATCATTGCCCGCTCGTCCTGAGTGTCTGACCGCGCGTCGACCGGAGCCGGCCCCGCCGCCCCGCCGCGGCGAAACGCGCCCCGCTTGCATGGTCCACGGCCAGACCCGACCGGCATCGGATCCGCCGTGAAAGTCGGAACGGGTCGCGGTCAGATGCGCGTCCGAAGCCGTTCTCGAAAATAGACGACACGCGCCGTTTCCTCGAAGCCCACGGCCGCGTGAAACGCGTGGCTCCCGACGTTGTCCAACGGCGCATCGGAGGCCAGTTCCGCACAGCCCCGCTCGCGCGCCCAGGATTTGACCGCCATGGCCAGACGCCTGCCCAGTCCCGAACCCCGGTTCCCGGGCCGGACATAGATGCCTTCGAGAAAGGCCACAGGCGACGTCTCGCATCCGTTGACGTGATCATGCCGCAAAGACGCCTCGGCAAAGGCGCAGATGCCCCTCTCCGGATCCACCGCCAAAAGGACGACGCCTTCCCCCGTCGGCTTCGCAAGCATTGCGACGGCCTCACCCCGATGCGCCTCAAGCGACGTGTCGGGCCAAAGCCGGGCGCGAAGACCGACCCAGGCGTCGACATCCGTCAAAGTCGCGATCCGGATCAGCATCCTCCGATCCTGCTAGGTTTCCGAACGACCCGCAACTCGAAGTATCAGGTGCGACGTGGCCCAGAAGCGTCGACCGCAACCAACCTTGCCACCTTGGTCCCGCGCACGTCACGCACCACGCCGCACCCCATGGCAACTGATGTTTACGGGCGGCATCTCGACGCAGTCGGACCCGGTGCGACACGGGTTAACACGCGGTTACCAGAAATCCGCAACCCTTTGTCTCAAAACAATTTTCCAAAAGTGCCACGCGTGACTCATCCCGCCCGCCACACCCCTCGGATCATCGCCGTCCCGCCATTCACGTCGATCGTCTGCCCCGCGACATGGGACGCCTCCGCGGAGGCGAGCCGGACCACCGCCGCCCCCCGGTTGCCCGAACGCCGCGCCCGACGTAAGCTCAACCCGACCGGCAAGGAGCCGCCGCATGCCCGACATCCGACCTGCTCTGCCGGCCCTGCTCCTGCTCTGCGCCTGCACGGCCCCCCGCCTGACGGTGACCGAGGTCGGCGATCCGTTCGCGACCGTGTATTCCAACGTGCCGGGCGTCACCGCCGACAACTCCACCTGTCCCGAGGGCTTCGTTCCCCTCTTCCCGGGCGAGCCGTTCTACCGGCTCGTCCCGAACCGGACGCAGGCGCTCCTGCACTTCCGCTTCACCGACCGCGACGGCATCCGCAGCGCCGAGGTGGGCATCGAGAACGCGAGCGCCGTCGTCGTCTTCCCCGAGACGGCGCGACTGCGCGCCGCGCCCGGGCACGGCTACGACACGGTCGATTCCGTCGTCGCTCTCGAATACGCCGATCCGGCCGCGACCCGCACCGACATCGCGCTGGGCGCCCTCATCCGCGACCGCGGCTCCAGCGGCGGCGCCTTCATCCACTTCCGCGCGACCGACGGGGACGGACGGAGCAGAAGCGGCGTGTTCTCAGTCCGTCCGTTCACGACCGCCTGCACGGCCGAGGACGGCTGAGCGCCCTCATCCCCGCTCGGAGGCGGGGAAGTCCACATGGATCCGGTTGCCGTCCGGATCGCGGATGAACACCAGAACCATGTCCAGCGCCTCGAAGGGCAAGAGCTTGCGGGACGCGCCGCACGCATCGAGGTGATCGAGGAAGGCCGCCATGCCTTCGGCCCGGAACGCGATGTGCTCCATCCTGAGACTCTCGCCCTCCGAATGGACCATCGGCGCGGGATCCGCCTCGATCAGATGCAGGACGCAGGTCTCGCCCAGATAAAACCACGCGCCGGGAACGGGAAATTCGGGCCGCGGGCCCGAGGTGAGCCCGAGCACCTCTTCGTACCAGGCGACCATGCCCTCCAGACGGGCGGTGCGGATGTTGACGTGATCGAAAGCGAGAAGGGCCATCGCGTGTCTCCTTTCGGGCTGTGCCTCAATGCGTCGATGGCCTAGATTGTGAACTGAATTCATCACCATCCAAGCGAAACGATTTCATGCATCATGAGTGAAATTCAGCTGAGCCGCCTCGACCTCAATCTTCTCGTCACCTTCGAGGTGCTGATGGACGAGGGCAGTGTCGCCGGCGCGGCGGAAAAACTGAACAAGACGCCCTCGGCGGTCAGTCACGCGCTCGCCCGGCTGCGCGACCAGATGGGCGATCCGCTCATGGTCAAGGTGGGCGGCCGAATGCGGCCCTCACCTCGCGCGCTCACGCTGATCGACGAGATCCGCCCCATCCTGCGCAACATCCAGCGGGTCGTGTCGCCACCGCAGGCCTTCGACCCCGCCACCAGCACCCGCGCCTTCCGGATCGCCGTCCCCGCCATTCCCGCCCTGATCAACGAGGTCTTCGCCCGCCTTTCCGCCGAGGCGCCCGGCGTCGCGCTGGAATGGGTCGGGCTTGGTCCGCACCTCTACAATTCGGTCGCCGACGAACGGATCGACCTGGCGCTCCTCGGGGCGGACAAGCCCCTGCCGGACGGTCTGATGGAGCACGTCATGCCGCCTCTCGCGCGTCACACCTTCATGCGCGAAGGCCACCCGGCGCTGAAGACCTGGGGCAGACAGGCCTGGCTCGACTGGCCGCATGTCATGGTCGGCATGTCGGATGCGGCGCGCCAGACGGTCGAAGAACGGGTCGCGCGCGACGGAATGGAACGCCGGATCGGGGCCCGCATTCCCGACTTCTCGGGGATCGGCCCGCTGCTGGCGCGCTCGAACATGCTCGCGACCAACGTCAAACCGTTCCTCGGCGCCGACATGGCGACCTACGGCCTCGTCGCGCGCCGCCCGCCGGTCGACCTGCCCGACATCACCTTCAGGTTCTTCTGGAGCGCGAGGCTCACGGCCGACCCGGGCAACGCATGGCTACGACGGATCGTCATCGGGGCCTACGAGGCGCTCTGCGCCGAAGCGATGAGGATCTGAGCAAATCACGAATGCCGCCATTCCGCCACCGCAGTACCCTCGGTTTGCGCCCGAAACGCTCCCCGGCGGTCGCAATCCGTAAACGCGTGACCCCTCGCGGGAATCCGAGGTGGCGCTTCCGTCTGGAGTGCCGGCGGCGCGGATCATGCGGCCTCGCGCACGTGCGGCCCGATCCGCGAAGGTCATGGCTTAATTCCGCAATTCAGTTTGCCGCGTTGCGGCTCGCTTTTCCGATAGCGAATGTTCATGTTGGCTCGGATGAGCCGGTCTCAACCGACCGTACGAAGCGAATGGACGGGAGGTCGGCAAAGCGGATTTTGTTGCTGTTCGTGAATTGGGACCGAACGGCGATTTCGCGTGAAGCGGCGCGTGTTGCATGGTCTACTGGACGCTTCCATTTGCGCGGTTTGAGACAGCCTGATTTCGGCGCGCGCGTTTGTTGCCACCGTCGCGGCGGCTTTCAGCGATAAAAGCGCCTCGCGTTGCCGCCCGGTCCTGTCGAGCGAGCTCCCGGGTCTCCCGGAATACATGCCGGCGAGGATTGCGGGCGATGTTGGCCATGCCGATCCTGGTTCTGGCTCTCGCGATCCCCCTCTCGTGGTGTGCAAGCGAACCACTGCCTGGCAGCGGATGGTTCGGATGAAGAGGCCCATGCGGTGTTTCTCTTCGGCGAAGACATGCTCGATCGCCGACCTTGGCCGGGATCGGGCCGCGTTGGCGCGCCGCCTCGGCTCGGGCATCCGTTGCCCGGCAGGTGAATGGAACATTCACCGGGAGGGGGCTTGCCGGGCGGCCTGCGGAAATGAACCTTGGAAACCGGCCCGGCCCTGGCGATGCGCTTCTCGTTCTTCGCCGAGCGACAGGCGGTGTCGGCCCAGACCGATGAGGCGGTGTTCGAGCGATCCGGCAGGCCGCCAAGTTCGCGGCCATCGCATCGCGCGGCGTCAGTCACCGACCGGGTGCGGATGAACCGATACCGGCGATCCGCGCCGATATGGCTCTTGCAGCCACAGGCTGGCGTGGCGACCTCCATCATCAAAGAACCATCGGGACGCCTCTTGCGGCGACCTCGTTTCAGGGTCCGGCGGCCGTCTCGGTCTTTCCGGCGAAGCTTCGCCGGCCTGGCCTCCCATTCCTCCGGAATGCGCCCGGCCTTCAGGTCGTCCTTCTCGGCCTCGGTGTTCCGTTGCCGGGGCGCCTCAATGATCGAGGCGTCGATCATCCGGCCTCCCATCGCGAGGCAGCCCCGCTCCTTCAGATGCGCGTCGAAGCGGGCGAACGGAACATCCGCCGCCTTGGCTTTGGTCGGATGTCCGCGGAACAGCCGGATCGTCCGCGCATCCGGAATCCGGCCATGAGGATCAAGCCCAGGGAACCGCATGAAGCTGAGACGGTCCCGCCTCTCGGCGATTGCAGGCAATCGCCTGCCGGCCAACGGAATCTGGAACTCGGTCCGCCCGTCCGCCAACCCGCAGAGCGCCTGCAGGATCAGAACCTTGAACATCAGCACCGGGTCCATGGGCGGCCGACCGCCCTTCGACCTGTCCGAACGGCGCGCCGCCGCATCCGGATCGCCACGGAACATCTCGAAATCCACCACCGACGCGAGCCGCTCCAGCGGATCGCCCGTTTCAGACGGCGCCGCATACCGCTCATCCAGATCAAACAGTCCCGGCTGCCCAGCCATCAACCCCTCCATCCCTGAAACATGGAGCCGATCGAATCACCGACGTCGCGATTTGGCGAGGTTTTCAGAAGCGTCCACTTGCAGGACAGCGATCCTCGAACGGTCACCGCACGGTGTACCGCTCCCACATTCCATCGGGGCGTTCGCGCCGCTCATAGCGGTATGGCACGGCATCCCAGCAGACCACCTCGTCCAATAGATTGTCGAGAACCCAAGTACCCCGAGTCGTCTCGGCAAGAAGAACGGCGTGCGGAAAGAACCGCACCTCATGGTGGACGATCGCCATCGTCAATGCCGCCGACGGCACTCCCTCCGCGACGAGCCGCCGTCGTTTTTCCAGCGCGAAGTCTTCGCAGTCTCCCTCGCCCTTCGCGGGGAATTCCCAGCATTCCTCGCCACGCTCCCCAGGCTCGTCGGGGGAATATTCGATTTCGGCGTTGACTGCGCGATTGATCCGCTCAAGCTGCGGTTTCGCGGTCTCGAACTTGATCGTGGGATCGCCCGAAAGGTCGCAGGCTCGGGGTTCCTCAACGCAGAAAGCGGCGTATTGAACGGGCGGCTTCTCAACCCGCCAGACCTCCAGTAGCAACGGTTCACAGCGAACGTCGCGCGCACCACCTTGGCCGGCGATGGCCGCGAACAGTCCGACAGCGAGACACGGAAGCAGGTTGAGCCTGGTGTTCGCGAGCGGAGCCATGAATACGACGTTACCAATGGCGGGCACGGCAGACGAGCCCCACAGTCGGTTGCTTTACCGCGTGCCTTCTATACGTCTTCCCGGAGAAGCTTGCCGGAACAAGCGCGGCGATCGAAGGCCCTTGGGCCGTCGCGTTGGCCACCGCCGCGAAACAGGCAAAGCGCCGGAGAAGGCCAGTCCCTCGTCGGACGTCCACATTGGACAAGACACACAGGAGCCAGCATGGAAAAGGTAAACGGAATTGGCGGGGTGTTCATACGGGCCAAGGACCCGACTGCACTGGCCGCGTGGTATCGCGACACGCTCGGTATAGACTTGGCGCCAACCGATGTGGACACGCCGGCGTGGATCAGCGCGGGAGGGGTGACGGTCTTCGCGCCCTTCGCGGTTGATACCGATTATTTCCCAAAGGCGCAGCAGGTGATGATCAACTTTCGGGTGTCTGACCTGGACGCGATGCTGACGCAGTTGCGTGCCGGCGGGGTAGAGCCGTTCAACGAGACCGAAATGGAAGGCATCGGTCGGTTCGCGCATGCAGCCGATCCGGAAGGTAACACTTTCGAGCTTTGGGAACCTTCGGGCTGACAGGCCGACCGAAGGAATGCCCTGTCTTTGCGCAACTTGGTCATCGCCGCCTGATCCGCGCCGTCTTCACAACGAATGCGGCTTTCGTGTCCGCGCTGCAGCGTGCCTTTTGGTTTGGCCGAGATGATCGATTTGCCGCATGAGCGAAGGCCGAAAATTCAATGCGGCCGCTCCGAGCCTATTCCGTTGAAAAACGATTGTTGCAACGCGGCGTAGTCGCTGATTCAATTCGCTGGATCGGGGAGGATCTGGCGATGATGGGACCGCGGCAGGTGGCGCAGGGCGCTCTCTTCTACGAGTTCAATCTCGATGCGCTCGTGCCTCAGGATCATCTCCTGCGCTCGATTGACCGATTTGTCGATCTCTCCGGCGTCCGCGCGCATCTGGCTCCGTTCTACAGCGCCATCGGGAGGCCCTCGATCGATCCCGAGCTGATGCTCCGCATGCTGATCGTCGGATACACCCACGGCATCCGGTCCGAGCGGCGGCTCTGCGAAGAGGTGCGGCTCGATCTGGCGTACCGGTGGTTCTGCCGGCTCGATCTGACCGACCCGATCCCGGATCACTCCACCTTTTCGAAGAACCGGCATGCGCTGCCCGGCAGGCGATGCGCGCATCGCCGAGAGGGGACGGTTCCGCGACAGCGACCTGTTCCGGAAGGTCTTTGAAGACGTCGTCGCCCGATGCATCACTGAGGGCCTCGTCGGTGGCGAGCGGTTCGCGGCCGACGCCAGCCTCATCCATGCCGACGCCAACAAGCTGAACTCCACCGCCAAAGAGGATTGGGACCTCGACGCCATCGATCCCGAAACCGCGCCGCGCGCCGTGGTGGAGTACCTGTCCGCGCTGGACGACGCCGCCTTCGGTGCCGCGACCGACGTCACGCCGAAGTTCACGTCGCACGCCGATCCGTCCAGCCAATGGACGGCGGCCCATCACGGCCCGGCTACTTCGCCTACTCCAACAACAAGATCGTTTCGGCGAAACGATCCTTCTGATCGACACCGACCACGCGATCATCCTCGACGTCCAGGCCAGCAGATCCGTCCGCACCGGCGAGACCTTTGCGACCCGCACGATGATCGACCGGGTGCGCAAGCGCTTCGAGCTGTGGCCGGAGCGTCTGATCGCCGACATGGCCTATGGCTCCGGCGAGATGCTCGGATGGCTGGTCGAGGAGCGCGGGATCGAGCCGCACATCCCGGTGATCGACAAATCGAAGCGCGCCGACGGGACGTTCTCCCGCGAGGACTTCGCCTACGACCACAAGACCGACGCCTGTCTCCGCCCCGCCGGCAAGGAGCCGCGCCGGAACAGGCGCAAGTTCCAGAGCATCCGAAATGAGCCGAAGGACACCGGCTTCGCCAAGTACGGCGCGATCAAGGCCGAGTGCGACGCCTGCCATCTGAAGGAGCGATGCTGCCCGAAAGGCGCGCCGCGCCGGATCATGCGCTCCGAGCATGAAGGCGCGCGACAGATGGCCCGCGACATCGCGGCCACTGACGAATACGCGCTCTCCTGCAAGCTCAGAAAGAAGGTCGAGATGCTCTTCGCCCATCTCAAGCGCATCCTCGGCCTCGGCAGGCTCCGCCTGCGCGGCCCATGCGGCGCAAACGACGAATTCCTCCTCGCCGCAACCGCCCAGAACCTCAGAAAGCTCGCCAAGCTCCTCCCGATGCCAAAGGCGCCGCGACCCGCATGAGCGGCGGCGGTTCGCCTCGTCTTCGAGCGCCCCCCATCTCTCGGCGGAGCAACTTCAAAAAGAGACTTTTTCAACGGAATAGGCTCGAAGCGGACGATGGCTCCGTCGATGACCGCGCCCGCGTCGGGTCGAGAACAACAGCACGTCTTGGATGGGGCTCTTCGGACCCTTCCCCGGTTTTTCGACCTTTCCAAGGCGCAGGACATGCCTCCCGGCCCGAAACACCCGGAAGCGGCCTGCGGGAGGCCGTGTGACACGGGTTAAAACTCCGTTACCGAAAAACCGCAACTCATTGCTTTGAAGAGATTTCGTCTCGCGGACACGCGTGACGTTTTCCGCCTGTCACGCCCTCAGATCATCGCCATCCCGCCGTTGACGTGGATCGTCTGCCCCGTGACATAGGAGGCCTCCGCCGAGGCGAGCCAGACCACCGCCGACGCCACCTCGTCCCCCGACCCCATCCGGCCGGCCGGGATCTGCGCGAGGATCCGTCCCTTCTGATCGTCGTTGAGCGCCTCCGTCATCGCGCTCTCGATGAAGCCCGGCGCCACGCAGTTCACCGTGATCCCCCGGCTCGCGACCTCCGCGGCCAGAGCCTTCGACATGCCGATCACCCCCGCCTTCGAGGCCACGTAATTCGCCTGCCCCGGATTGCCGGTCACGCCCACCACCGAGCTGATGTTGACGATCCGCCCGGCCCGCGCCTTCATCATGCCCCGCAGAACCCCGCGCGAAAGCCGCATGACGCTAGTCAGGTTCACCTCGATCACCCGGCTCCAATCATCGTCCGACATCCGCATCATCAGCTGGTCCTTGGTGATCCCCGCGTTGTTCACGAGGATCTCCAGCCCGCCCATCGCCTCCACGGCCCGCTTCGGCAGCGCCTCCACCGCCTCGGCGTCCGACAGATCGCAGGGCAGCACATGGACCCGCTCGCCAAGTTCCCCGGCCAGCGCCTCGAGCGGATCCACACGCGTCCCCGACAGCGCCACGACCGCACCCTGCCCGTGCAGCGCCCGCGCGATCGCCCCGCCGATCCCGCCTGATGCGCCCGTCACCAGCGCCGTCTTGCCGCCCAGATCAAACATCGCTCTCTCCCTTCAGCGCCGCCACATCCGCGGGCGACCCCACGTTGCGCGTCGCGATCTCCTTGTCGATCCGCCGGACCATCCCCGACAGCGCCTTGCCCGCGCCGATCTCGATGATCTCGCCCACACCCTGCCCGGCCATCCAGAGCACGCTCTCGCGCCACCGGACCCGCCCGGTCACCTGTTCGACCAGCAGCCGCCGGATCTCGTCCGGATCGCTCACCGCCTCGGCCTTCACGTTCGAAACCAGCGGCACGGTCGGCGCGGAAATCTCCACTTCCGCCAGCGCCGCCTCCATCGCCTCGGCCGCCGGCCCCATCAGCGCGCAATGGAACGGCGCGCTCACCGGCAGAAGCATCGCCCGCTTCGCCCCGCGCGCCTTGGCGATCTCCACCGCCCGCTCGACCGCCGCGTAACTCCCCGAAACCACCACCTGCGCCGGATCGTTGTCGTTCGCCGCCTGGCAGACCTCGCCGCCCGCCGCTTCCTCCGCGACCGCGATCACCGCCTCGAGATCCAGCCCGAGGATCGCCGCCATCGCGCCCGCGCCGACCGGCACGGCCTCCTGCATGGCGGCGCCGCGCAACCGCAGCAGCCGCGCCGTATCGGCCAACCCCAGCGCCCCCGCCGCGCAAAGCGCCGAATATTCGCCCAGCGAATGCCCCGCCACGAACGCGGCCCGGTCCACCCCGAACCCTTCCGCCTCCATCGCCCGGAGCGCCGCGATCGACGTCGCCATAAGCGCCGGCTGCGCGTTGGCCGTCAGCGTCAGGTCCGAGATCACCCCGTCCCAGATCATCCCAGACAGGTTCTCGCCCAACGCCGCGTCGACCTCTTCGAACACCGCCCGCGCGGCGGGATAGGACTCCGCGAGGTCGCGCCCCATCCCGATGACCTGCGCGCCCTGTCCCGGAAACACATACGCCCGCTTCATGTCTGGATCCTTCCCGATTGCGGCCCCCTGCCTAGCCGCCGGCCCCGCGTCCGTCCAGCCTCGGCGACACCTCCGCCTCCAGCGTCGCCCGCGCCTCGGCCGCCGGACCTTCCGGCGCCACCTCGAGGTCGGCCCACGTGATGATGGATCCGTGCGCGACCGGCCGCGCCAACGCGACCCCGTGCGCCAACCCGATGGGCAGCGCCCCGATCGCCATCGACCGCGCGGCCGGCACCAGCTTGCCCCAGGCGCAATACCCGCCCTCGCCGTCCAGAACCTCGCCCGCCGCCAGATCCCGCTTCGCCACCGCCACCACATCCCCGGCCCAGTCCCGCGTCGCACCTGTCGCCTCGCCGCGCAGGACCGCGTTCACCACCGAAACCCCCAGCTCAAGCCCGATCAGGTGGGTCGGCCGGTACAGCGACGCGTACCAGCCCGACGCATCCGTCCGGAGCCCGTACTGCGCGAAACACGCCCGCGCATACTCGTTCGGCGCCTTGAACACGGCATAGACGCCCCAACGCAGGCTGTCCTCCAGCTCGGCGTCCGATCCCCGCTCCGCCGATGCGACCACTTCGACCATACCGGCGCGCTCCAGCATTCCGCCCGCTTCCGCCGGTATCAGCCGCTCCTGAAGCGACAGGTATCCAACGGCCGGAAACCGCAATCCGTCCTCCGGCACGCCGAGCCCCGTCGCATTCGCGATCGCCGCCATCTCGATCGCCGATTTGGTCCCGTCGAGAAACGAGTTGAACATCTGCGCCTGCATCCCCGCCGCCGCGGCCTCATCCGCGTTCAGCCCGTAATGGTCCCAGACACCATCGGGCGTGACGTCGTGATAGTGCGGCTGGTACTTCGTTCCCTTGCCCGCCGACACCACCTCGAATCCGCAGATCCGCGCCCAGTCGACGATCTCGGCCACCAGCGCCGGCTGGTCGCCGTAGGCCATCGAGAACACCGTCCCGGCGCGGGCATGGGCGGCGGCCAGCACCGGCCCCGCCAACACGTCCGCCTCGACATTGACCATCACGATGTGCATGCCGTGCTCCGCCGCCGCGAGCGCATGCGCGCAGCCCGCCGACGGCGATCCGGTCATCTCGAGCACGACCTCGACATCGGGCCGCGCGATGACCTCCATCCCGTCATCAAGCAAATCGACCGCCGCGATCCGCTCCTCGCTCCACCCGACCGACCGGCAGGCGGCACGCGCCCGGCCCGGATCGAGGTCGGCGATCGCAACGACCTGCAGATGCGGCGAAAACGGAATCTGGTTGAGGAACATCGACCCGAACTTGCCGGCCCCGATCACGCCGACGCGGATCGGACCGATCGCGTCGAGCCGCCGTCGAACGATTGCTGGAAGATCTTTCATGTCGCGATCCTGACGCCGATCGCCGCCGCCCGCAACGCCTTCGAAGAGCTTGACCGGCCGCGCGCCGCGATCTAATCGACATACACGGCGCGGGTGTAGCTCAATGGTAGAGCTTTTGCTTCCCAAGCAAGT
>CAVORV010000065.1:0-31835 GCA_963698685.1 uncultured Alphaproteobacteria bacterium | reverse complement strand
GGTTTCATTTAGATGAGATTTAATGGTCAGAGCACTACCCACCGGTCACTTTTCAATGCCCAAAGCCCTGTACTCGCGCTGTCAAGGGACGATCTACCGTCGAATCCGAGCGGAACCGACCCCGACCCGCAGTTCGACACTTGCTCATATCCTATGTCCGAAGAACGCGGTAGATCGCGGGAATGACGAGGACGGTCAGCAGCGTCGACGAGGCGAGGCCGAAGAGAAGCGAGATCGCGAGGCCCTGAAAGATCGGGTCGGTCAGGATCACCGCGGCGCCGATCATCGCGGCGAGCGCGGTCAGCAGGATCGGCTTGAAGCGGATCGCGCCCGCCTCGATCAGGATCTCGGTCAGCGGCCGGCCGGGCGTGCCGGAATGGCGGATGAAATCCACCAGCAGGATCGAGTTGCGCACGATGATGCCGGCGAGCGCGATGAAGCCGATCATCGACGTGGCGGAGAACGGCGCACCGAAAAGCCAATGCCCGGCGAGGATGCCGATGAAGGTGAGCGGGATCGGCGTCAGGATGACGAGCGGCACCTTGAAGGAGCCGAACTGCGCGACGACGAGGATGTAGATGCCGAGGAGCGCCACGCCGAAGGCTGCGCCCATGTCGCGGAACGTGACCCAGGTGACCTCCCATTCGCCGTCCCATAGAAGCGTCGGCGCGGTTTCGTCCTCGGGCTGGCCGTGCAGACTGATTTCCGGTTTCGACAGGCCGGTCCAGTCCTGCGCGTCGAGCGCGTCGCGCACCGCCAGCATGCCGTAGAGCGGCGCCTCGAAATCGCCGGCGAGCTCGGCGGTGACCATCTCGGCGGCGCGGCCGTTGTGGCGGAAAACCGGAAACGAGGCGGGCTCGGAGGCGACGCGCACGACGTCGCCGAGTTCGACCACGCCCCGGTCGCCCGGCAACACGTTCGCCGGGATCGGCGTGGTCAGGAACCGCTCGTCGAGCGTCCGCGCCCCGGCGGGACGCTCGATCCGAATCGGGATCGGCTGCCGGCCGCCGCCACGATGTGAATAGCCGACGGTCTCGCCGCCGTTGAGGATCGCGATGGTTTCGAACACGTCGCGCTCCTCGACCTTGAAGAACTCGACATCGTCGGTCGAGATCGTCGCGCGCAGCCGGCGGGCGGGCGCGCCGTAGGAATTGTCGACGTCGACGATGAACGGCACCGAGCGGAACGCGTCCTCGACCTTCGCCGCCACCTGACGGCGGGTCTCGGCGTCGGGGCCGTAGATCTCGGCAAGAAGCGTCGCCATCACCGGCGGTCCGGGCGGCGGCTCGACCACCTTGAGGCTGGTGCCCGGCGGCACGTCGAGCGCCGCGATCCGCTCGCGGATGTCGAGGGCGATGGCGTGGCTCGGCCGGTCGCGCTCATCCTTGGGCAGCAGGTTGATCGCGACGTCGCCCTGCTCGGGCAGGGCGCGAAGGTAGGAATGCCGCACGAGACCGTTGAAATTGAACGGCGCGGCGGTGCCCGCCGCGACCTGCACCGAGCGGACCTCGGGAAGCGCCAGAACCTCGCGCGCCACGTCCTGCGCGACCGCGTCCGTCGCCTCGACCGACGCGCCCTCGGGCAGGTCGACCATCACCGACAGCTCGGATTTGTTGTCGAAGGGCAGCAGTTTGACCGTGACGTGTTTGGTGTAGAACAGCGACAGCGAGCCCAGCGTCAGCGCGCCGACGACCGCCAGAAACAGCCAGCTGCGCGCCTTGCTCGCGAGGATCGGCCGCGCGACCGCAGCATAGATCCGCCCGAGCTTCCCGCCCTCGGCGTGATCGTCATGGGCGGCGGCGGGCGCCCGCCCGGTGACCTTCAGCATCAGCCAGGGCGTGACCGTCACGGCGACGAAGAAGGAGAAGATCATCGCCGCCGAGGCGTTCGCCGGGATCGGGCTCATGTAGGGGCCCATCATGCCCGAGACGAACAGCATCGGCAGAAGTGCCGCGACGACGGTCAGCGTGGCGACGATGGTCGGGTTGCCGACCTCCGCCACCGCCTCGATCGCGGCCTGCCGGCGCGGCCGCCCGTCGCCCATCCCCCAATGCCGGGCGATGTTCTCGATCACCACGATGGCGTCGTCGACCAGAATGCCGATGGAGAAGATCAGCGCGAAAAGCGACACCCGGTTCAGCGTGTAGCCCATCAGCCACGACGCGAAGAGCGTCAGCAGGATCGTCACCGGAATGACGACCGCCACCACCAGCGCCTCGCGCAACCCGATCGCGAGCGCCACCAGCGCGATGATCGAGACCGTCGCGAGGCCGAGATGAAAGAGCAGCTCGTTGGCCTTCTCGTTGGCCGTCTCGCCGTAATCCCGCGTGATCTCGATGCCGACGTCCTCGGGGATCAGCGTGCCCTCCAGGCTCTTCACGCGGTGCAGCACCGCCTCGGCGACCGTCACGGCGTTCGCGCCGGCGCGTTTGGCGACGGCCAGCGTCACCGACGGCACGCGCTCGGGCGCCCCCTCCACCAGCGACACCGTCGAGACCAGAGCGTCGCCGCTCTCGGTGGCGAAGCCGACATCGGCCACGTCGCGCACGTAGACCGGCCGGTCGTCACGGGTCGTGACCAGAAGGTTCGCGATCTCCTCGGGCGCGCGCAGCGTCTCGCCGGCCACGAGCGCCACCTGCTCGCCGCCGTCACGGACGCGGCCCGCCGGAAAGGCGGAATTGGCGCCGGACACCTTGGCGGCCAGCTGCTGAAGCGTCATGCCGTAAAGCGCCAGTCGCACGGGGTCCGGCGCGATCCGGATCATCTCGCCGGTCTCGCCGACCAGATAGGTCAGGCCGACGTCGTCGATCTTGGCGATCTCGGCGCGCAGCTCCCGGGCGATGCGCGTCAGATCGTTGGGCGTGATCCGGTCGGCGGCCTCGGGAACCGGCGACAGGGTCAGCGCCAGGATCGCCACGTCGTCGATGCCGCGGCCGACGATCAGCGGCTCGGCCACCCCGACCGGGATGCGGTCCATGTTGGCGCGGATCTTCTCATGGACCCGCAGAATCGCGGAATCCGACTGGGTGCCGACGACGAACCGCGCCGTCACCATCACCGCGTCGTCTTGGGTCTGTGAATAGACATGCTCGACGCCGTTTATGCTCTTGACGATCGTCTCCAGCGGCTCGGCGATCAGCTTCACCGCGTCGTCGGCGCGCAGCCCGTCGGCGCGGACGTGGATGTCCACCATCGGCACCGAGATCTGCGGCTCCTCCTCGCGCGGCAGCGAGACGAGGGCCACGATCCCGAACACGATCGCCGCCAGCAGGAATAGTGGCGTCAGCGGCGAGGTGATGAAGGCGCGGGTCAGCCCTCCCGCGATCCCGAGGCGAACCGGCGACGGGGTCACGGCGTGACGACCACGTCGCCGGGCCGGAGGCCGGTCAGGATCTCAACCAGATCGCCGTCCTCGGCGCGACTTTCGTTCAGCATAACCGCGCGCGCGCGCTCGACCCCGTCCTCGCTCACCGTAACGAAGTCGATCCCCGACCTCGTATCGACGGCGGCGCGCGGAACCATCAGCGCCTGGCGCGTCCCGACCGGCACCTCGACGAGCACGCGGGCGTCGACGAACGCGGTCTGGAGATTCTCCACCGACACGTCGGCGATCACCCGTCCGTTCTGGATCAGGGGGTAGATCTTCGCCAGACGCCCCGCCGATTCCTCGCCGTTCGCGGTGATGCGGATCGAGGCGCCCTCCTCAAGGGTGTCCGCGTGCCGCTCGGGGATCGCGAGGCGCAGGAAGAACCCGCCGCCGCCGATCGTCGCGATCGGCTCGCCGGCGAGCACGACCGCGCCGCGCGTGACCGGCACGCTCAGGACGACGCCGTCGCCCGGCGCGACCACCTCGCCCTCCGCGCCCTGCTGGACCACGACCTCGCGCTGCGCCCCGACAGAGGCCAGCTGGTTGCGCGCGACATCCACAGCGGTGCGCAGCTGGTCGAGCCGCTGGGCGGTGGCGACGCCGCGATCGACCAGGGTCTCGCCGCGCGTGAGTTCGGTCTCAGCCGTGGCGAGTTGCGAGTCCAGCGCGCGCATCTGCGCGTCGAGCGCCGCGATCTGGAAGACGATCTTGTCGTCGCGCACCACAGCGATCCGCTGGCCGGCGGCCACCGAGTCGCCCTCGCTGACGTTCAGCTCCTCGACGATCCCGCCGACCCGCGCGCGGGCCGGCACCGTGTCGCGCGCCTCGACGCGGCCGTAGACCGCCTTCCACTCGGTGATTTCCGTCAGCGCCAGATCGAGCGTTCCGGCCCGGACGGTTCCCGACGCCAGAAGCGCCACCATGAGGACGAGCGCGCGCACCGGCCGGCTCAGAACGCCGTGCCCGGCTTCACGCCGAGTTTGCGGAACGCCGCCGCCGCCGGACAGAACCCGGTGAAGGCCGATTGCAGCAGGTTCAGGCCGATGAAGACCGTGAACCAGACGAAATAGGGCGAGACCCATGCGGTCAGCGCCACGGAAAGCAGAACCATCGCTCCCGCGAAGGCTAGCACGGATCGATCGAGTGACATGACGTAATCTCCGGCTTCGGGGTTTCAGGGCGGGCCACGCCGCGATCGAACGCACGCGCGGCCCCGCGTCGGGCACTGGTTTCAACGGTCTTAACGTAGTGGGTATTTCCGGTAAATTACGACGCCAGATCCGATTGTGCACGGTGCATGATGATCTTGCGCAATCATTCCGCCGGCGTCGAATTGAGTTTCACGGTCTTGAGCTTGTCTATTCCCAGCACCTGCAAGGCCAGCCGCTCGTAGAACGGCTCCGACCGGCCGGACCGGATCTTGTGGAGGAAATATTTCTCGAAGCCGATCTTGGCCGCATGGACCCACTTCCCTTGGGAAGACCAGTTGACGTTGCGCGGCGGGATCTGCGGCTGCGCGACGAAGGCAATGCCGCCATCCCCGAAATCCGCGAGGCAGACCGCGTTCCAGCTCGCCTGGGCGTCCGGCGACTTGCCCTCGATCAGCCGCCCGATGTTGTGGACCGTCGCTGTGACCATCGATTCGATCATGAACCCGGTCTTCGGCACCCCGACCGGCACCGGCGTCTTTCCGGTCGGCGGGATGGCGACGCAGACGCCGACCGCGAAGACCTCCGGAAAGGCCGGATTGCGCTGATGCTTGTCGACCAGGATGAACCCGCGCGGATTGGTCAGCCCCTCGATGCCCCGCACGGCCGCGACGCCGCGGAAGGCGGGCAGCATCATCGTGAAGACCTGCGGCACGTCATGGGTCCGGAGCACGGACCCGTCTTCCGCGATCTCCGAGACGTGCACCATGTCGACCTCGACCTTGTCGACCTTGGCGTTCGTGATCCACTTGATGTGCTGCTGCCGAAGCGCGCTCTCCAGCAGACCCTTCGTGTCGCCGACACCGTCGAGACCGAGATGTCCGATATAGGGCTCGGACGTGACGAAGGTCATCGGGACCTGGTCGCGGACCTTGGCGTCCCGCAGCGCCTTGTCGAGGATGAACGCGAATTCATACGCGGGTCCGAAGCAGGACGCGCCCTGCACCGCGCCGACGACCACCGGTCCCGGCTTGGCGATGAGCGCGTCGACCGCCGTCTTCGCCTTGGACGCATGATCGACATGGCAGACCGAATGCGTGTTGGCTGGCGGACCGAAGCCCTCGATCTCGTCGAAGGCGAGATCCGGCCCGGTCGCGATGACCAGATAATCGTAGGAAAGCGTCGTTCCGTCGTTGAGTTCGATCTGCTTCGCTGACGGATCGACCCGCTTGGCGCCCTGCGGGTGCAGGGTGATGCCGCGTTTCGACAGCACCGGCGCGAGATCGACTTCAACGTCCGCGGGCTTCCGCCACCCGACACCCACCCAGGGATTGGAGGGGACGAAGCTGTACGTCCCGCCTTCCGAGACGACGGCGACCTCATGACGCCTGTCGAGCGCGTCGCGCAACTCGTAGGCGGCGATTGTGCCCCCTAATCCGGCACCTAGAACAACCGTGCGCGCCATCGTGGGTCCTCCCTCTGGTTTTCCGTGTTCCGCTGGGAAGTCCCCGCGCCGCCGACAGCTCCACTGCCAAGCCCCGGGTGCGCTCTTCCCCTCTGGATTGACTATATATTAGAAAGTTCTAATGTTGCAATGTGTTTTTGCGGGGACTCATGGATCCCACGGACGATATCAAGGTTCTGCGGAACAAGGCAGCCGACATAAGTGCCATTCTGCGGCTTCTCGCCAACGAGAAACGGCTTCTCGTCCTGCATCATCTCGCGCTGTCGGGCGAGATGTCGGTCACTGCACTTGGCTTTGCGGTGGGTCTGCGGCAACCCGCGATTTCCCAGCATCTCGCCCGGCTCCGTGCGGGCGGGGTCGTCAAGGCCCGACGGGAAGCGCAGATATTGCACTATCGCATCGCCGACCCCCGTGTCGGAAGGTTGCTGGCGATCCTCCGCGAGATCCAACGAGAGGGGTCCCGAAGTGAGCGCGGCTCGGATGCAGGATGATCGATGTCATTCCGTACGCGTTCCATCCATTTCGCAGAGGGAAGGCTGAGACTGGTTTTGTCACGTTGACGGCGGCACACGCGAAGCGTGGCTGCCATCTGCCTTCAGGCGGCGGCAATCTCGCGCCACGTGGCGAACGCCTGGGACCGGAGTTCGCGAAGGGTGCGCCGGGAGATCAGGTGGCGCTGGACGTTGAAGTGGCTGTGGACAGCGGCATGCGTGGCTAGGAACCGTTGCGCCGTGCCCTGTGATCGAAATCCGCGGCGCTGCCGTTCCCTGCGGCGCGTCGGCTGGTGAGAGGCTTCCGCGCGGTTGTACGACCGACCGCCGGTCACATGGCGATCCGTCAGGCCAAGGTCGCGTCAAGGTCGCGTGGAGCCGCACCGTAGGACCGAAGCCGATCGGTGACGATGGCGTCCGGCAGGTATCCCTGCCGTTTCAGCAGCCGGCGCATCAGCTTGAGGGCCGCTCTCCGGTCACGCCGCGGCTGCATGATGATGTCGAGAACTTCGCCCTCGTCGTCGACGGCGCGCCAGAGATGATGGATCTTGCCGGCGACGGTGCGATGCTGCACCGTCGATGCGGACGGATGCCGACAAATATTCTGCTTCTCGAAAAAAGGCGGAATCATCGGCCTTTCCGATCTCGACGTCTGGCATTTCACGACCGAGGCGGTCGACCATGTCATCGTGAAGGCGGTTCCCAGAGCGGTTCTGGAGCGCCGTCTGAAGAAGAACGCCGTCCTGCGCCGGGAGGTCAGAGAATACGTCTGCAACCTGCTCGAGCGCTGGGAGAGACAGTTACTCGCGCTCGTCAACAAGAGGGCCCCGGAACGCCTTCGCGGCTTTCTCGACGAGGTCGCGGCGTCGAGACCCGGAGCGGGGAACCGGCCGGTCGCCCTGCCGATGTGCCGTCGGGACATCGCGGATCATCTTGGCATGTCGTTGGAGACGGTCAGCCGCGCGTTCACCGAACTCAAGGTGAGGCGACAGATCGAGATGGCGACGCCTGATAAGTACCAGATGCTTCAGGGCGTCGCCAATTCAGTCACGCCCGCCGTTGCCTAAGGGTGCCATCGAAAGCATGGAGGGGTGCTGATCAGGGGCCTGTCCCGTCCGGTGTCGAAATCGGGGGATCCCGTTCCGGTCGTGCCGGGGGAGGCCTCGGTCTTTTGATCCTGTCTTTCCTGACCGCCTCGAACCCGATGATCACGTCGAGAAGCTCGGTCGTGATTTCACTTTGCCGAACCATGCGGGTCTCGGACATCAGCTCTTCGAGCCTGTCGTCTACTGACTGCTCCGCCTGCTGCATCAGCGCGAGGCGCGCGGCGTTCTCGGTCAGAAGCGCCTCGGCGATGGCGCGGAAGAGGCTGGCGAAGAGGTGGCCGCGCACGAGCGCGAGAAAGAGATCGTCCGGCGGCATCGAATATGTCGGCAGGCTGCGCGACGCCCAGGGTTTGGCACGCACGTCCGCGAGGAGCGCGGGATCGATGGGCAGCAAGGCTGCCAGGACGGGTTTCTGTCCGGCCGAGGCATCCCGCGCGACATGGGCGAGCGACACGGCCATGTCGCGTGGACGGCTCTCGCGGCGGAGCGCGTCCAGACGTCGCGTGAGAAGATTGGCCAGACGACCGATCCCGTCGGCGGAGGCCGCCGGAAAGAAGGTCTTCTCCACCGTGATCCGCTGATCCGTCAGGGCGTCGGCCATCTGCGCCCCGACGCAGAGAACCGCCGGCGGGTCGTCGGCGATGCGGGCGAAGTGGTCCGAGACATGCGCCGCGAGCGTCTCGTTGTAATTGCCGCACAATCCGTGATCCGAGCCGAACACGATCAGGACCCGCGCCGCGCGGTCGGACGCGGGCATGTCGATCGGACCGAACCGCGTCAGGAACGCGTGCAGGCCCTCGAGAACCGTCGCATGATAAGCCTCGATGGCCTGGGCCGCCTGCTCGTATGGGGCCGAATTGATGACGGACAGGGTCTTCATGGTGTGAACGACGCTGCGGATGCCCCGCATGCTGGACGTGCGGTGGGCGAGCGCCTCAAGGCTTTGCGTCATCCGGACCTCCCGGCGCGGGCAGCGCCGTCTTGCCCAACGCCACCATCGCGGCGCGATCGTCATCCGCGAGCGCTTGGTTCTCGGCGATGCGTTTGGCGACGTCGCCAAGCTCTCGGGAAGCAGCCGACCGGAGCCCGCGCATCGCCCGCGCGATGTCGGCGTCGCTCAGGCCGTCGAAAACCCCCTCCATCGCGGCCACCAGAACGGCGAGTTGTTCGACCGCGGGGATGGGGTCGCGTTCCGGTTGCCGCAGTGACGCCCGCACCGCGGCCCCGCGCGTCAGACGGGCGCGCGTCGCGTCGTCGAGCCGGGTGCCGAAGCGGGCGAAATCCTCCAGCTCCTCGAACTGCGAGAGCGTCACGCGCAGATTGCCCGCGACCGAGCGGAAGGCCTTGCTCTGGGCCTTGCCGCCCACGCGGCTGACCGACACGCCCAGATCGACGGCCGGGAACTGGTTTTTCCGCACGAGCCGGGGCGAGAGGTAGATCTGCCCGTCGGTGATGGAAATCAGGTTGGTGGGGATGTAGGCTGCGAGGTTCTCGGCCTGCGTTTCGACCACTGGCAGGACGGTGATCGATCCGCCGCCCGCGGCTTGGGTGAACTGCCCCGCGCGTTCCAGCAGTCGTGCATGGATGTAGAAGATGTCACCGGGAAAGGCCTCGCGACCCGGCGGGCGGCGCAGCAGAAGCGACAGCTCGCGGTAGGATCGCGCGTGGTGGGTCAGATCGTCGAGCACGACGAGCACGTCCCGCGCCTGGCCCGCGAAATGCTCGGCCATCGTCATCGCGGCATAGGGCGCGACATAGGCGAGGCCGGCCGCATCCTCGTCTCCCGCGGACATGACGATGCTGCGCTCCATCATGCCGCCGTCGCGGAGCGCGCCGATCACCTTGGCCACCGCGTCGCCGCGTTGGCCGATTGCGCAGTAGATGCACACGACGCCCGTCGATCGCTGGTTCAGGATCGCGTCTACCGCGAGTGAGGTCTTGCCGGTCTGGCGGTCTCCGATGATCAGCTCGCGCTGTCCCAGACCGACAGGCACGGCGGCGTCGATGGCCTTGATGCCGGTCGCGAGAGGGCGCGTGATCGCGGAGCGGTCGAGGATGCCGGGCGCTTCGGCCTCGACCGGTCGCGTCTCGTCGGTCTTGATCTGACCCTCGCCGTCGAGCGGATCGCCCAAAGCATCCACGACACGGCCCAGAAGCGCTGGCCCGACCTTGGCGCTCACGACCTTGCGGGTGCGCAGGACGCTTTCGCCGACGGTGACCCATTCGCTCGGCCCGAGCAAGACCACGCCCAGCCGGCCGGGTTCCAGATCGAGCACGATGCCCTGGACGCCGTTGGCGAAGCGCAGCAGCTCGTCCGACAGTGCGCGTTCCAGTCCCGAGACGATGGCGATGCCGTCCGCCACCTCGGCGACCTGCCCGATCTCGCTGAGACGGGGCGCGGGAGGCGGGCTCGCGACGAGCGCGTCGACCATGGCCTGCGGGTCCGCGATGGAGGAGGTCGGCGCGCCGGTCACGGCCGCACCGCTCTCGGTTCAGCGGCGACGGCCAGTTGCGCGGTCAGCACGTCGCTGAGGCTGTCGACATAGCCGCCCACTGTCCAGTCCAGTTCCGCGCCGCCGATGCGCAGGACGAGTCCGGGAGACTGGTCCGGATCGGTTTCGAAACGGACCGACACGTCGGGGAAGACCGCCTTCAGTTTGGCCGTGAGATCGTCTCGCCCGGATTGCGGCAGGTCGTCGTGGCTGGTGATCGTGGCTTCTTCGGCGCGCCCGGCGGCCGTGCGCAGATCGGGGGCCAGGTTTTCAAGACGTTGACCGAGGTGCCGCGCGATCCGGTCCTCGAGCGTCTCGTCGGCCAGATCCGACAGCGCCTTGCGGGTCAGGGACAGCAACGCCGCGCCGCCGGCGCGTTGGAGCTTGGCGGCATAGCGGCGCGTCTCGTCGTCGAGGCGGGCCTGTGCAGCGGCGCGGTCCCGCTCCAGCCCCTTCCGCGCCTCCGCCAGAAGCTCGTCGCGCGCCGCCTCGGCTTGTTTGCGCACGTCCTCGGCGATGCCGTCTTTTTGCGCCTTCAGGGAACTCACCTGGTCGAGGCGCTCGCGTTCCGCGGCCTCGGCTTTTTCGCGCGCGAGAACGGCCTCCCGCATCCGGTTCGTGATCTCGGCTTCGCGCGCGTCGATGCCGTTGAGGATGGGGCGGTAGAGGAACCGTTTGAGCAGCCAGACCAGCACCAGAAAATTGGCGATCTGGGCCGCGACCGTGATCCAGTCGATGGACATGTATCAGCCGGCCGCCGCCTGCGCGGCGGCGACCGCCGCGTTCCAGAACGGATTGGCGAAGATCAGGATCATGGCCACGACGAAGCAGTAGATGGCGGTGGATTCGATCATCGCGAGGCTGACGAACAGCGTTCTGGAGATCGTGGGCGCCGCGTCGGGCTGCTGCGCGATCGCGCTGAGCGCCGTGGCGGCCGCGCGTCCTTCTCCGAGGGCGGGACCGATGGCGCCGAAGGAGACAGTGACTCCGGCCGTGAGGATCGAGATGGCAGCGATGATTGCGAGATCGGTCATGAGGTTTCCTTTTCAGTCCGGGAAGAGCGAGGCGGCGCGGTCGCCGATGAGATGTAGACCGTGGCCAGAATCGCGAAGATGTAGGCTTGGATCATCCCGGTGAGCAGGCCGAGGACGTCCATGACGACCGGAAAGAAGAAGGGCGCGACCGTCAGCAGGATGGCCGCAATGACGGCCCCGCTCATGATGTTGCCGTAGAGCCGGATCGCCAGCGATATCCCGCGCGAGAACTCGGAAATGATGTTGAAGGGCAGCATGATGACCGAGGGCTCAATGTAGGTCTTGAGATACCCGCCGAGCCCGCGGCTGGTGACGCCGAACAACGGCACGGCGATCAGGACCGACAGAGCCAGAGCGGTGGTCGTGGAGAGCGACGCCGTGGGCGGCGTGAAGCCCGGGACGACCAGCAGCAGGTTCGAGACCGCCACGAACAGGAAGAGCGTGCCCGCGTAGTAAAGCAGGTAGCGTGACGGGCCGCGCGCCACCTCCTCGATCTGGCTCTGGATGCCGAGCACGATGACTTCGAGCGTCGTGCGCCACCGGTCGGGCGGCACGTCGGCGCGCAGATCGCGGGTGATCAGCATGGAGACCGCCGTCAGCAACGCCATGACGATCCAGGTGAAGAACACCGTGGCGTTGATCGGAACGCCCCAAGCCTCGAAGATGATCGTCGCATCCGGTGAGAGGTTCACGGGGCGCCTCCGGCGGGTGCGCCGGTTCGGACGATGGCCGTGGCGATCGTGCGCGCGATGAAGAACCCGACGGCGAAGCCGAGGAGCGCGACCGGGCCGAGGAACGTGACCACGGTCCAGCCGATCCAGAGCAGCGCCAGAATCCGCATGATTGCGCTGAGGATCAGAATGATCGCCGGCCTCCCGGACTTCAGGGCGATGCGCATCCCCCATCCGAGCCCGGCAAAAAAGGCCGCCGAAGCGGCGACGCCGACAGCCAGTCCAAGCGCCAGGGCGCTCCAGTCCATCTCCATCATTCGTCCCCTCTTTCCTTGTTGATCCATGACGCCGCGATGAACGCCCCCAGAACGACGCCGCCGAGGATCAGGGCGATGGTCCAGGAAAACGCCTGCGGCGCGACGCGGTCAAGCCAGAGCCCCAGAAACGCCCCGCCCACGGTCGGGACGGCGATGGACCAGCCGATCATTCCAAAGGTGCCGATCCCGCGCAGCGGGCTCGGACCCGGGTTGTCCCGCGCGGATTTCAATCGTTTGGCTTGGCGCGCGATGGCGTCGGCCGGCTTGTCGGGTTCGGGCGTCATGGGACGGGCTTTCGCAGTTCGGCGAAGCGGCGGACGACGTCCGCCTCCAGCTTCGAGAAGGCCGAGCGCGCCTGGCGTTCCTCCTCGTCCATCTCGATGAACCGGGCGTTGACCGTCTCGTTGAGCGTCTCCAGATCGTCGCCGCGCACCCCGCGCAGCACCGCCGCTACCACGCCGTGACCCCTTTTCACCAGCAGACCCTCGTCGATTCCGAAGATCGCCTCGGATCCGTCGGCCATGCCGAGTGTCATCACCGATGGCACCAGCGCGGTGACGAAATCGACGTGGTTGGGCAGGATGCCGAAGGCGCCGTCCTGCGCCATGGCCTGCATGCAGATGGCGCGGCCCTCGAACAGCGTGCGCGTGGGGAGCCGCAAGGTGACGGTCATGTCAGCGGCCATGCTCACGGCGCCTCCGCCAGATCGCTCAGGGCGCCGATCATGTAGTAGGCGCTCTCGGGGTGGTCGAATTCGGTCTGGCATAGGATCGTCTCGCAGCCGTTGAGCGTGTCGGCGATGGGCACGAGTTTGCCCTTCGTGTTTGAAAAGGACTCCGTCGTGAAGAACGGCTGGGTCAGGAAGCGTTCCAGCCGGCGGGCGCGCGCCACGGTGGCGCGGTCGGCGGAGGACAGTTCCTCGAGCCCCAGCATCGCGATGATGTCACGCAGTTCCTCGTATTCGGCGAGTGTGCGGCGCACCGCGCGGGCAATGTCATAATGCCGCTGGCCGACGACCGAGGGTGTCAGCATGACGGAAGCCGAGGCGAGCGGGTCGACCGCCGGATAGAGCCCCTCGCTCGCGCGTTTGCGTGACAGAACCACCGACGCCGAGAGATGCGAGAAGATGTGCGCCGCCGCCGGGTCGGTGAAATCGTCGGCCGGCACGTAGACCGCTTGGATCGAGGTGATGGCGCCCTGATCGGTCGAGGTGATGCGTTCCTCGAGCGTCGCCAGTTCCGTGGCCAACGTCGGCTGATAGCCCACGCGCGACGGCATCCGCCCCAATAGGCCCGACACCTCCGATCCCGCCTGCACGAAGCGAAAAATGTTGTCGATCAGCAGTAGGACGTCCTGACCCTTGTCGTCGCGGAAATACTCGGCCATCGTCAGGGCCGTGTTGCCGACGCGGAACCGCACGCCCGGCGCCTCGTTCATCTGGCCGAAGAGCATCACCGTCTTGTCGCGCACGCCCGCCTCGCCCATCTCGCGGTAGAGTTCCTCAGCCTCGCGCGAGCGCTCGCCGATGCCGCAGAACAGGCTCACGCCTTTGTAGTGCTGCACGGTGTTGTTGATTAGTTCGGTGATCAGGACGGTCTTGCCGACCCCCGCCCCGCCGAAGAGACCGGTTTTGCCGCCGCGCTCGATGGGCGACAGCAGGTCGATCGCCTTAATGCCGGTCTCGAGGATCTGCGTGTGAAGCACCCGCTCGCTCAGCTTCGGCGGAGCCCGGTGGATCGACCGCCGATCCGCGGCTTCCGGCGCCGGCAGCCCGTCTATGGGCGCGCCGAACACGTCCAGCATCCGTCCCAGAACCTCGTCGCCGACGGGAACCATGATCGGGGAGCCCGTCGCCCTGACGGTCATGCCGAGCCCGAGGCCGCGTACGGGGGCCATCGCCATGGCGCGCACCAGCCCGTCCCCGATGAGCGCCGCGACCTCGAGCGCCACGTCGCCCGCGCGGAGAAGATCGTGGACCTTCGGCACTGGCCCGTCGAACGCGACGTCGACGACGCCGCCACGAATGGCGGCGATACGTCCGTTGGTCCGCGCTGCGTCGGCGGTCGCTTCAAGCGTCATTTCACACCTGTCGAAGTCCGGGCGACGCGCGACAGGCACGCCCCGCAACTCCCATGCCGCTGTCTGTCCAACCGAGTGCCCAAGAGACTTCGGGAGGATTGATCGATGTATCAAGCTTAACAGGACGCGCCACAAAGAGATTGATTTGCGTCAATCCGCGATCACGGCCCTTCAGGATATCAGCATGGCGATGTAGCCGTAGATCAGGACGATCAGAGGTGGCTCGGTTTGTCTGAACAGCTTCCGGGCTTCGGTTAAGTGGAATTCCGCCTTGGTTACGCCGCCGCCGGGATTGGCGTCGGCTGGTTGAGGTAGGCCTTGTCGGGCGTCCGCCCGCCAAGCGACGAATTCGGCCGCGTCCCGTTGTACAACTGGATCACAGAACGCCCACGGGATCGATGAGCGCGAGGTGCTCCACCCTTGGCATCCTTGGGCCGGCCGACGAGTTCACGTTCACGAGGTGATCGAGAAGGCCGGCTGGACGGCGTTTCGCTGTAGCCTGACCGGTGTCGCGTCCGATCGTCGGCTTGAGATCCCTGCCTGGATGTTCGATCGGGTCGCCAGCCAATGCTGGCAGGCAGGGGCTGAGCCGGTCGCCTCGGTCGCTGCTCTTGGACCTCTGACTGCATTGCTGCGCAGCGCGGCCGGCGTTCACTATGGGGCACTACAGACGCGAGATTCGAGCGCGCAATCGGAGTCCCAAGATGCGATTCCGGGAGATGCCGATGCGACGCCGATCCACACCACAGCAACTCGAGTTGTTCCCCCACGCATGCGGGCGTAGGCGGGTCCAAGACGGCGCAGCACGCCAGATGATCGACGCCTCGATCATTGAGGCGCCCCGGCAACGGAACACCGAGGCCGAGAAGGACGACCTGAAGGCCGGGCGCATTCCGGAGGAATGGGAGGCCAGGCCGGCGAAGCTTCGCCGGAAAGACCGAGACGGCCGCCGGACCCTGAAACGAGGTCGCCGCAAGAGGCGTCCCGATGGTTCTTTGATGATGGAGGTCGCCACGCCAGCCTGTGGCTGCAAGAGCCATATCGGCGCGGATCGCCGGTATCGGTTCATCCGCACCTGGTCGGTGACTGACGCCGCGCGATGCGATGGCCGCGAAATTGGCGGCCTGCCGGATCGCTCGAACACCGCCTCATCGGTCTGGGCGATAATGCCCCGGGAGGTGGTGCAAATTGTTCTCCGGCTGGGTGTTGAGCCGGTTTACAGGGCGGCGATTTTCGCCGGGTCCATGGTGTTGTCCTCGCAGATGGCGGCGACGGTTCCCAGTGTCATGTGACGACGTGTGACGGCCCATTCGTCGTTCTGCTCCAGCATGAGCGCCCCGACGAGGCGTCTGATGGCTGGCTCGTTTGGGAAAATACCGACGGCATTGGTGCGGCGCTTGATCTCCTTGTTCAATCGCTCCAAGGGGTTGGTCGAGTGGATTTGCCGCCAGTGGGATTGCGGGAAAGTCTTGTAGGCCAGCACGTCATCCTCCGCGCGAAGCATCAGCTCAGCAAGCTTGGGGTGTCGTGGCTGGAATGCCTCGATCAGCTTGGCCCGGTGTTCCTTTGAGGCCGCCAGCGTGTCCTGGTCAAAGGCAGTCCTGAGTGCGGCCGTGACAATGGGCCGGTCCTTTTTGCCGACGCAGGCCAGCGCATTTCGCATCATTTCGCATGAAGTGCACACGGCAGCGCTGGATCGCAGCCCCCGGCACTTTGGCGGCGGCAGCCTTCAGACCCTTATGTTCGTCCGCTATGATCAGCTTCACCCCACGCGGACCGCGATCCGCAAGCGACCGCAGGAATTCGTCCCGGAACACCTCGGCCTCGCTGGGCTGGATGGCAATGCCCGGAACCTCGCGCCGCCCGTCGGTGTTGACCGCCACGGCCACTATGGCTGCCACGCTGACGATCCGTCCCGAACGCCGCATCTTGATGTAGGTGGCGTCCAGCCAGAGACAGGGCCATTCGCCCTCCAGTGGCCGGTCGAAGAAGGCGTCAACGCGTTCGTCGATCTCGACGCACAGGCGGGAGACCTGGCTTTTGGAAATGCCAGTCATGCCCCCTCTCGGCAGATTGCTTCGCAATCGCCTGCCGGGCAGTGCATGGCCTTGACCAGGTCATCGACCGAGCGCGTTGAGACGCCCTGAATGTCGGCTTCCTGTATCACGGCCGTCATGGCTTTTTCCGAGGCGCAACGCGGTTCCGGAAACTCCGGGAAATACGTCCCCTTCCTCAGCTTGGGGATTTGGACATCGACAGCCCCGGCACGGGTTTCCCGCCGGCGCGGACGATACCCGTTCCGCTGGTTCATCCGCTCAACCGAGCGTTCATGCGACCCGGCACCGCACAGCTGGTCCACATCCGGCGCCATCAAACGGTCGGCGACAAAACCCGGCATCCCGGCCAGAATCTGATGATCGGCGGTCTCCGAAAGAAGCGCCTTCAGCGCAGCCGTTTCTGATATCATGTCCTTGGTCATGGGTGATCTCCCTGATCGGCAGGTCAGGTGTGCAACCCAAATCCTGCCGGAGAACGTCCATGGCCGCCCGGCAACCCGCACGGGCTTCGCCTGAGCTGCGCAAGGCTCCGCTCAGCCCGCGCTACCCTCGGAATTACACCACCCCGCGAGGCACTACTTTCAGGACAGGAAGCCGATCAAGCAGATCTGTCGCGAGCTTCGGGTGTCGCGGAAGACCGTACGGAAAGTGGTGCGATCCGGCGTGACCGAGTTCACCTATGAGCGCGGGGTCCAGCCGCAGCCGAAGATCGGGCCTTGGCGCATTGAACTCGACCGGATTCTGGCGGAGAACGCCGGGAAGCCGAAGCGCGAGCGGCTGACCCGCATCCGGATTTTCGGGGAGCTCCGGGCGCTTGGTTACGACGGTGGCTACGATGCCGTGCGGCGCTACGCGGCCACGTGGATGAAGTCCGAGCGTGAGACGTCGGCTGAAGCCCGCCCATGTCGGCACGCAGGTGATGTCCGCCACCCAGAGCTGGTTCGGCTCATCGGCCCGGAAATTCCGGTCGACAAGATCGTTGGCTGGCCGGACCCGGCCGTCCCGGATCGTGGTACGCGTGCCTTTTCTGCGGCTTACGCCTGTCAAAGCCGCTGCCTTCATCAGCCTTTCGACACGCTTGCGGCCAACGTCGATACCCTCATCAGTCAGCTCGTAATTACCCAGCCCCCTAATTTTAAGCGGTGCGGGCCATGGCGCTTTGGGCTGCGTTCAGGTCAGGCTGCCGACGATCGTGGCGAAGGGGTGGAACCCGTTCCAGAAGGTGAGTTGTTGCTGGCCATGGACGGCGTCGAACGTGTCATCAATATCGAGGGTCGGCCCAAAGGTGTCGTGTATTCCCACCGCGGCGCATGGACCAACGCGGTCAACAACGTGGTGACGTGGGAAATGCCGCACCATCCTGTCTATCTGTGGACGCTGCCGCTGTTTCACTGCAACGGCAGGTGCTTTCCTTGGACGATCACCATGCTGGCCGGGACCCATGTGTTCCTGCGTGCGCCCCGGGCGGATCCGATCTATGACGCATTCGCCTACCATGGTGTGACGCATCTTTGCGGCGCGCCGATCATCATGTCGATGATCTCGGGGGGCGGAAACGAAGCGCGATTTCCCGCAAAAGATCAGGATGATGACCGCGGCGGCGCCGCCCCCTGCCAGCGTTATCAAGGGGATGGAGGCGATGGGTATCTCCGTCACCCATGTCTACGGTCTGAACGGGGACGGATCGGCGCGTTGACGGACGGGACCGTTCATGTCCCGCCGACGCGGGTAGCGGGCGGGGCAGAACCGCCATCGCCTTTGTACTGGACAACCTTGTCTCGATCAGTGTGATCGCCGCCTCGGCGGCGTTCAGCGCTTAAATTCCCAAGTTTTTCCAGGTCGGCATCCTGCTCAGCATTCTTGAGCAGTCCACCTTCGTGGGGATCATCGCGGTCGGCCTGTCGCTCACGCTGATCTCCGGTCATATGGACCTGTTCTGATCGGTAATCGCAAGGACTCAAGCGAAACTTTGGTCGGAGCCATCGACGAGGTAAGATCATCCTCATCGTCCACACGACCGAAATTCGCCGCCGAGATCGTGTCCTGCGAGGTGAAGTAGGATCTGGTTGAGGCGGTCACCGCGGATAGACCGCTGCCACTTCCGCATTATAGGTTTCTCTGCATGTCCGGTTGCAGTGCATGTCGCTTTCGTGTTGCCTTGAAATGTGTATGGATTCGGAACTGATGCCGGGCGATCGTCATTCGTCCAAGAACAGCCGCTGCACGGACACCGGTCCGCGCGGCCGAATGGCGGGATAGCGCGGGCAGGTCGTGTTGCCTGGCCAAGATCAGACAGCGAAGGAGAACTGAATGGCGGCGAAAACGCCCCGCGGGAAGTCTATCGCCCTTGATCGGCTGGCGGCCAGCCGCATGGTCATCGAGGCGGTGAGCCCCTGCGTCGACGCGGGACGCTTTGCGGCCAAGGCCGTCGAAGGCTGGCCCATGAAGATCGAGGCGGACCTTTTCGGGGACGGTCATGAGGTCTTCGCTGCCGCGGTGGAAATCCCGGGGGGGCTTCTGATCCCGATGGCGCATGTGGGCAACGACCGTTGGAGTGCCAATGTCGTGTTCCCAAAGAATGGACCGGCCCAGTACGCGGTACTCGCATGGCGCGATGTGTGGGGTCTCTGGTCCCGGGATACGGGAAAGAAGATCGAAGCCGGGCAGAATGTGTCGGTCGAATTGCAGGAGGCGCTGCAATTGCTCGACCAGACCAAGGCCCCGCGGGGCGAGGCCAAAGCGCTACGGGCGATGATCGAGGCCGCCAAGGCTGGCCATACGGACACCCTACTGTCGGCGGAAACCTCTGCCTTCATGGCCGCCAACGGGCCAAGGGCGAACATCACCCGCAGCATGACGGTCCCGGTCTGGGTGGACCGGGAACGGGCCGCTTTCTCAGCCTGGTACGAACTGTTTCCCCGGTCGCAAGGGCCCGCAGGGCGGCACGGCACGTTCAAGGACGTGATCGGGCGACTGGACTATGTCGCCGAACTGGGTTTCGACGTGCTCTATTTTCCACCGATCCACCCCATCGGGACCACGAACCGCAAGGGCAAAAACAACGCGCTCACGGCCGAGTCAGGCGATGTCGGTTCGCCTTACGCGATCGGTTCTCCCGACGGAGGAATGGATGCGGTGCATCCGGAGCTGGGATCGCTCGACGATTTCGACATGCTGGTGACGGCGGCCGGCGATAAGGGGCTGGAGATCGCGCTCGACATCGCGCTGAACGCGTCGCCCGATCACCCATGGGTCCACGAGCATCCGGACTGGTTCGAGCGCAGACCCGACGGCACGATCAAGTTCGCCGAGAACCCGCCCAAGAAGTACGAGGACATCGTCAACTTCAAGTATTACAACGCAGATGGCACTCCGAACTCACCGTTCTGGGAGGCTATCCGCGATCTGTTCCTCTTCTGGATCGGTCATGGCGTTACGATCTTCAGGGTGGATAACCCGCACACCAAGCCATTCCCGTTCTGGGAATGGATCATCGGCCAGGTCAGGCTGACCTGCCCCGAGGCCATTTTCCTGTCCGAAGCCTTTACACGGCCGAAGGTGATGAAGCGGCTGGCGAAGGTCGGCTTCAACCAGAGCTACACCTACTACACGTGGCGCAACACCAAGGCCGAACTCACGAAATACCTGACGGAGCTGACGACCGAGGAGTGCCGCCACTACATGCGGCCGAACTTCTTCACCAACACGCCCGACATCAATCCCTATTTCAATCACAATTCCGGTCGCCCCGGCTTCCGCACCCGGGCCGTGATGGCGGCGTCACTGGTGGGCAACTGGGGTCTCTACCAGGGCTTCGAGTTCTGCGAGTCGGACTGGCTGCCGCCAAAGGACGAGTATCTGGACAGCGAGAAATACGAGATCAAACACCGCGACTTGAACGCACCGGGCAACATCAAGGCCGATGTCCGGCTTATCAACCGGATCCGGCGCGCGAACCCTGCGATGAAGGACCTGACCAACCTGCGGTTCTTCACCGCCCATGACGACCGGGTGCTGTACTACGGCCGGTTCGACGAGACGAGCCGCAACTATCTGCTGTTCCACGTGCTGATCGACCCGATGGCCGGTGCCGAGTTCGGGTTCGAGCTGCCGCTCTGGGAATTCGGCCTGCCGGACCAGGCCTCGATAGAGGTCGAGGATGCCATCCACGGCAACCGGTTCACCTGGCACGGCAAGGATCACCGCCTCTGGCTCGATCCGCAGGCCCGACCGTATGCGATCTGGAAACTTTATCCGCCGGGAGGCGCCCAATGAACGTCATCGACAAGGATCTCCTGGCACCCGCGCCCGGCGCCGAAGCGGAGGACTGGTACAAGGACGCGGTGATCTACCAGATCCACGTCAAGGCCTACATGGACAGCAACGGCGACGGGATCGGCGATTTCGCGGGGCTGATGAGCCGGCTCGACCACGTGCAGGACCTCGGCGCCACGGCGGTCTGGCTGCTGCCCTTCTACCCGTCTCCGCTACGCGACGACGGCTATGACATCGGCGAATACAAGGCGGTCAACCCGTCCTACGGCACGATGGAGGACTTCGAGGGCTTCGTCGAGGAAGCGCACCGGCGCGGTCTGAAGGTCATCACCGAGCTTGTGATCAACCACACCTCCGACCAGCACGAATGGTTCCAGCGCGCCCGGCGCGCGCCCAAGGGCAGCCCGGAGCGCGACTTCTACGTCTGGTCCGACGACCCGAAGAAGTGGATGGACAAGACCCGTGTGATCTTCAACGACACCCATGACAGCAACTGGTCCTGGGACCCGATCGCCGAGCAGTTCTACTGGCACCGGTTCTTCGATCACCAGCCGGACCTGAACTTCGACAACCCCGAAGTGCTGCGCCAGGTGCTCGACGCCATGCATTTCTGGCTTGACAAGGGCGTCGACGGGCTACGGCTCGACGCGATCCCCTACCTCGTGGAGCGCGACGGGACCAACAACGAGAACCTGCCCGAGACCCACGCGGTGCTGAAGGCGATCCGCGCCGACCTCGACAAGCATTACCAGGGACGGATGCTGCTGGCGGAGGCAAACCAGTGGCCCGAGGACACGCGACCCTATTTCGGCGAGGGCGACGAATGTCAGATGGGCTTCCACTTCCCGCTGATGCCGCGGATGTACATGGCCGTCGCACAGGAGGACCGCTACCCGATCACCGACATCATCCGGCAGACGCCGGAGATCCCGGACAACTGCCAATGGGCGATCTTCCTGCGCAACCATGACGAGCTGACGCTAGAGATGGTGACGGACCGGGAACGCGACTACCTCTGGGACTTCTATGCATCGGACAAGCGCGCGCGGATCAACATGGGCATCCGTCGCCGTCTCGCGCCGCTGCTGCAGAACGACCGGCGCAAGATCGAGCTGCTGAACTCGCTGCTGCTCTCGATGCCCGGAACACCCGTGGTCTATTACGGCGACGAGATCGGGATGGGCGACAACTACTATCTCGGCGACCGCGACGGGGTCCGGACCCCGATGCAATGGACCGCCGACCGCAATGCGGGGTTCAGCCGCGCCAACCCTCAGCAGCTCTACCTGCCGACGATCCAGGACCCGGTGCACGGCTACGAGGCTATCAATGTCGAGGCGCAGCAATCCTCTCCGTCGTCGCTGCTGAACTGGATCAAGCGGATGATCGCGGTGCGCCAGCGCAACCAGGTGTTCGGCCGCGGCAAGATTGAGCTGCTCTATCCGCGCAACCGCAAGGTGCTTGCCTATATCCGCCGCCTTGGCGACGAGGTCGTGCTCTGCGTCGCGAACCTGTCGCGGCAGGCGCAGGCCGCGGAAATCGACCTGAGCGCGTTCGAGGGCCGCGTGCCGATCGAGATGATGGGCCAGTCTCCGTTCCCGCCGGTGGGCGCGCTGCCCTACCTGCTCACGCTGCCGGCCTACGGGTTCTACTGGTTCCAACTCGCCGATGAACACGAAGCGCCGAGCTGGCATACTCCTTACGCCCAGACGCTGCCCGACTTCATCACGCTGACGACGCGGACGGGCACCATCGGCGGCGCGCTGGAGGACAAGTCCGCCCCGGACTTCGAGCGCCAGACCCTGCGCGACTACCTGCCCTTGCAGCGCTGGTTCGCAGCCAAGGACGACCCGATCGACGGGGTGAAGCTGCGTCGCCTCGCCGAGATCGACGGCCGCCACCTTCTCTCGGTGGTCGATGTCAGCGTGCGGGGCAGCGATCAGAGCTATTTCCTGCCGCTCTCCGCCGTCTGGGGCGAGGATCATCTTACCATGGGCCCGCGCCTGCCGGCCACGCTGGCCAAGCTGCGGCAGGCCAACCGCGTGGGCGCGATCCTCGACGGTGCGGTCAACGAGGATATGGCCAACGCGCTCCTCGCCTCGCTGCGCGACAACCGGGAGACCGACGCCGGCGCGGAAGGGCGGCTGGTGTTCGCGGCCGGTGAGCGCCTGCGCGAGGTTGCCACGGATCCGGGCGAGCCGCGGCTGATGTCGACGGAGCAGTCGAATGCTTCCATCGCGTTCTCGGACAAGCTGATCCTGAAGCTCTACCGCCGCCTGCGTGCGGGCGTGCAGCCCGATATCGAGATCGCTCGCTTCCTGACCGAGGAGACGGATTTCCAAGCCACTCCGCCGCTGCTGGGCACGATTGACTGGATCGACGCCGGGGGCCAGGTCACCACGCTTGGTGCCGCGTCCGAGTACGTCCGGAACCAGGGCGATGCTTGGACCTATGTCACCGATGCGCTCGACCGCGATATGGAGCGGCTCGACACCGGCGATCGCGACGCTGCGGTCGAGGAGGTCGGAACCGTCATGGGCGGTCCGCTCGACCTCGGCGACGTGCTTGGACGGCGGACGGCCGAACTGCACCGCGCCCTGTCGAGCGGCAGGGACGGCAGTGACTTCGGCATCGAGGCCCTGACCTCCGATCGCCTCTCCGGCCTCGTCGATGAAGTGAAGGGCGAGGCGACAGCGCTGCTGGACCGCCTCGCGGGGCAAGGGGCGCGCCTCGACGAAACCGGACAGGCGCTTGCCGAAGCGGTGCTGGCGCGGCGCGAGGCGCTGCTGGAGCGGCTCGACGGGCTCAAGGGCCTGACGCCCTCGGGTGGGCTCTGCCGGGTGCATGGCGACTATCACCTGGGCCAGGTTCTGGTCGTTCAGACCGATGTGATGATCATCGATTTCGAGGGCGAGCCCACCCGTTCGCTGGCCGAACGGGTCGCGAAGACCTCGCCTCTGCGCGATGTCGCAGGGATGCTGCGGAGCTTCGACTATGCGCTCTGGTCCACCGTCCGCCGCCGGCTTCAGCTGGGCGGCGACCGGGAGCGAACGCTGGCGAGCGTCGATGACTGGCGTCAGGCGACGCAGGGGACATTCCTCGACGCCTATCGCGCGACGATGGCCGGCGCGGCGGTTTATCCCGACGACGCGGATTTCGCACAGGCGTTGCTCGGCCTCTTTCTTATCCAGAAGGCGGTCTACGAGGTCGGCTACGAAATGGCGATGCGGCCCGACTGGATCGACATCCCGCTGCGCGGGCTGCTGGCACTCGCAGAAGAAACCGGAAGTTGATGCCCATGAAGGTCGCGATCCCGCCCGATACCGCCCCGCCCGTCGCCGAGATCGAAGCTATACTGCGCGGGCAGCACAGCGACCCGTTCAGCATCCTCGGCATGCACCAGACCGAAGCCCAGGGGCCTGTACACGTCAACGTTTTCGCGCCCGATGCGGTGGAGGTCACGGTGACCGACTTGGAGGGCACGGAGGTGGCCGCGCTACGGCTAGTGAACCTGGAGGGCTTTTTTCACGGGACGATGGAAAGAAAGAGCGGGCCCTTCGCCTACAGACTTCGGCTGCGTTCTGCCACGGACCATGAATGGGAGCTCTGCGACCCCTATTCGTTCGGCCCGATGCTTGGCGAGGTGGACGAATACTTGATGGGCGAGGGGCGTCATGAGCAACTCTACGACCGGCTGGGCGCGCACCCGCTCACGCATGAAGGCGTCGATGGCACTGCCTTCGTGGTCTGGGCGCCGAATGCGCGGCGGGTGTCGGTGGTTGGTCATTTCAATGCCTGGGACGGCCGCCGGCATACGATGCGGCACCGCGGCGCCACAGGCGTCTGGGAGATTTTTCTGCCCGGGATCGGGCGCGGCGAGGTCTACAAGTACGAGATCCTCAACGCATATGGTCACCTGCAGCCGCTGAAGGCCGACCCGGTCGGCTTCTGTGCCGAGATGCCGCCCGACACCGCGTCCGTGGTCTACGGGAACGTCCGCCACGAATGGACCGATGCGGGCTGGATCGCCGCCCGCGAGGCGGACCGGCGCGCCGAACCCGTATCGATCTACGAGGTTCACCTGGGCAGTTGGCGGCGCACCTTGGAGAACGGCATGCTCGACTATGCCGCACTGGGCAAGGAGCTGATCGATTATGTGAGCGATATGGGCTTCACCCATGTCGAGTTCCTGCCGGTCAGCGAACATACTTTCTCCGGCTCCTGGGGCTACCAGCCGGTGGGCATGTTCGCCCCGACGTCGCGGTTCGGGACGCCGGAGGATTTCGCCGCGATGGTCGACCGGCTGCACGGGGCGGGTATCGGCGTGATCGTCGACTGGGTGCCGGCGCATTTTCCGAACGATGCGCACGGGCTGGGGCAGTTCGACGGCACCGCACTCTACGAGCACGCCGACCCGCGGCAGGGGTTCCACCAGGACTGGAACACGCTGATCTACAATTTCGGGCGGCCCGAGGTGGCCAACTTCCTGCGCGCCTCTGCGATCTACTGGCTGAAGGAGCTGCATGTCGATGCGCTGCGCGTGGATGCCGTGGCTTCGATGCTCTACCTCGACTATTCGCGCAAGGACGGCGAATGGGTGCCGAACCGCTATGGCGGTCGCGAGAACCTCGACGCCATCGACTTCCTCAAGGGCGTGAACCAGACAGTGCGGGACTATGCTCCCGGAGCATTGACCATCGCCGAGGAGAGCACGGCCTGGCCGGGCGTCTCGCGGCCGGTTGCCGAGGGCGGGCTCGGCTTCGACTTCAAGTGGAACATGGGCTGGATGCACGACACGCTGGGCTACATGGCCCAGGACCCGATCAACCGGAAATACCACCACCACCACATGACCTTCGGACTTTTCTACGCGTTTTCCGAAAACTTCGTGCTGCCGCTCAGCCACGACGAAGTCGTGCACGGCAAGGGGTCGATGCTGGGCAAGATGCCCGGCGACCGCTGGCAGAAGTTCGCGAACCTGAGGGCCTATTACGGCTTCATGTGGGGGCATCCGGGCAAGAAGCTGCTGTTCATGGGCTGCGAGTTCGGACAGGAGCGCGAATGGAGCCACGACCGGTCGCTCGACTGGCACCTGCTGGACGATCCCCATCACGAGGGGGTCCGCCGGGTGGTGCGCGACCTCAACGCACTCTACCGCGCCGAGCCGGCATTGCATCAGCGCGATTGCGTGCCCGAGGGCTTCGGCTGGATCGAGGGCGGCGATACCGAGAACAACGTCTTCTCCTTCGCCCGCTACGGCGAGGACGGAACGAAACCCGTTGTCGTCCTGTCGAACATGTCGCCCGTGACGCGCGAAGGCTACCGGATCGGCGTGCCGAAGGGCGGCACGTGGGTCGAGCGGCTGAATACTGATGCACAGGATTACGGTGGTTCCGGCACCGGCAACTCCGGCACTCTGAGCGCCAACGACGAGGGGCTGCACGGGTATCCCGCGTCGCTGTCGCTCACCCTGCCGCCCCTCGCCACGATCTTCCTTGTACCGGAGTAGCCATTCACGGGCGTCGCGTCCGATACCCCGTTCCTTCGGGTCCTTGGCGGATCGAACGTGCACCCAGGACGGGTTGGCGCGCGTTCCATACGGTCTCGCGAAGCACCCCGTCCGCTTTTTCGGAGCAGGATCAGGCGGCTCGTCGCATTCCCGCTTGGAACGTTGGACGTGCCATCGCGTTCATTCATCTATAGGCTCCCAAAACCACTTGGATGCGAAATAGATTCGAGGAAAACTACGATGAGGTCAGGCGGTGTCGCCGCTCGGGATGCCGCGGTCCTTCAATGATCCGCATCGGCTTTGTGGCCACAGGAAAGCTGATGATGGAAAATGGTGTGGCCGGCAGTGGTCCCACCGATGAGCTCCCAGCAATTCGTCTGCACAACTTCAAATTGGAAGGCTGAGTGAATGACGATTGCTGGTTTTGCCATCGAGGCCGGAACGTCCTTTCCGCTGGGTGCGTCATGGAACGGTCTGGGCACCAACTTCGCCCTATTCTCGGCGAACGCCACGAAGGTCGAGCTTTGCCTGTTCGACGACCGGGGACGGCGCGAGATCGCCCGCGTGCCGCTGCCGGAATACACGCACGAGATCTGGCACGGCTATCTGCCGTCGGTGCGGCCCGGGCAGCTTTACGGCTACCGCGTCCACGGACCCTACGCGCCCGAGGCGGGCCACCGGTTCAATCCCAATAAATTTCTGCTCGACCCGTATGCGCTTGCCTATCACGGCGAGATCCGCTGGCACGACGCGCTGTTCGGCTACCGGGTCGGACACGCGCGCGAGGATCTGTCGTTCGACCGGCGGGATTCGGCGTTCGTGATGCCGAAATGCGTCGTGGTCGATCAGGCGGTGACTTGGGGCGACGACATGCCGCCGAGACGGAAATGGTCGGAGACCGTCATCTATGAGGCGCATGTCAAAGGCATGACGGCGCTCGACCGTTCGGTGCCGGAGCGGCTGCGCGGTTCGTTTGCCGGCTTGGCGGAGCCGGGCGTGATCGACCACCTCTCGAGGCTCGGGGTGACGGCGGTCGAGCTGATGCCGATCCAGGCGTTCTTCGACGACCGGCACTTGGTGGACCGGGGGCTGAGCAATTTCTGGGGCTACAACACGATCGGCTTTTTCGCGCCCGCGCCGCGCTACATCTCGCCGGGCTCGGACGTCCACGAGTTCAAGCTGATGGTGAGGCGGCTTCACGAGGCGGGGGTCGAGGTGATCCTCGACGTGGTCTACAACCACACCGCCGAGGGCAGCCATCTCGGGCCGACCCTGAGTTTTCGAGGAATCGACAACGCGTCCTACTATATCCCGGCCGACGATCCGCGGTACTATTACGACACGACCGGCTGCGGCAACACGGTGAACATCGCGCATCAGCGCGTGCTTCAGATGGTGATGGATTCGCTCCGGTTCTGGGTCGAGTCCTGCCATGTCGACGGGTTCCGCTTCGATCTGGCGAGTTCGCTCGGGCGCGACCGCGAGACGTTCAACCCCAACGCGGTTTTTTTGGACGCGGTGCGGCAGGACCCCGTGCTCGGCCGCGTGAAACTGATCGCCGAGCCTTGGGATACGGGGCCCGACGGCTATCAGGTGGGCAACTTCCCGCCTGGATGGGCCGAGTGGAACGACCAATACCGCGACGGGGTGCGGTCGTACTGGAAAGGCGATTCCGGCGCGCTGCCCGAGCTGTCGGCCCGGCTTCTCGGCTCTTCGGACCGGTTCGAGAGACGCGGCCGGCGATCCTGGGCGAGCGTGAACTTCGTGACCGCCCATGACGGTTTCACGCTGATCGACACGTTCTCATATAACGACAAGCACAACGAGGCCAATCTCGAGGAAAACCGCGACGGCCATTCGCACAATCTGAGCTGGAACTGCGGCGTCGAGGGAGAAACGGACGATGCGGAGGTGCTCGACCTGCGCGACCGGATGCGGCGGGCGATGATCTCGACGCTTCTGGTCAGCCAAGGCACGCCGATGCTTCTGATGGGCGACGAGGTCGGGCGGAGCCAGGGCGGCAACAACAACGCCTATTGCCAGGACAACGCGATGAACTGGCTGGAGGTGGAGGGCGCCGATCCGCGCGACTTGGCGTTCCTCGCGTTCACGCGCGCGGTCATCGCGCTGCGGCGCGACTGCTCGCTGTTCCGGCAGGACCGGTTCCTGCACGGCGCGCCGACCGGACCGGAGGCGGTCGAGGTCCACTGGATGCGGACCGACGGGCGCGGGATGGAGGACGACGACTGGCGGGAGCCGGAGGCGCGCGCGCTCGGAATGCTGCTGCGGGACCGGGAGCGACAGGTGGCCGTGCTCTTCAACAGCCATTTCGAGCCGGTCGCCTTCGCGGCGCCCGAAGGGGCCGGGGAGGTTTGGCGGGTCATGCTCGACACCGCCGCCGGAGAGGTGCGGCCGGAGGCGCGCGCCGTCTGGGCGGAGGGTCCGGTCGACGTGCCCGCGCGCGCTCTGCTCGTGCTCGAGGCGCGGCGGTGAGCGAGACGACCTGGGGGCCGCGCCTTCTCCCCGGTGGCGGCGCGCGGTTCCGGCTCTGGGCGCCGGGCGCACGGTCGCTCGGCCTTCGGATCGACGGGCGCGACCGGGAGATGGAGTCGGTCGGCGACGGATGGTTCGAGGCGATCGCGCGGGACGCCCGCGTCGGATCCGAATACCTGTTCGTGCTGGAGGACGGGAATGCGGTCCCGGACCCGGCGGCGCGGGCGCAGGCTGGCGGAGTGCATGGGCCGTCAGTCGTGGTCGATCCCGAAGCCTTCCGGTGGCGGGTGCCCGACTGGCCGGGGCGTCCGTGGGAGGAGGCGGTGATCTGCGAGGCGCATGTCGGCACCTTCACGCCGGAGGGGACCTTCCGCGCCGCGATAGACCGCCTCGACCATCTGGCGGAGACCGGCTTCACGGCGCTCGAGCTCATGCCGGTCGCGCAGTTTTCAGGAAACCGCGGCTGGGGCTACGACGGGGTGCTGCTCTACGCGCCGCACCCGGCCTACGGGACGCCGGACGATCTCAGGGCGCTGGTCGACGCGGCGCATTCGCGCGGGCTGATGGTCCTGCTCGACATCGTCTACAATCACTTCGGGCCGGAGGGGAACTACTTGCATGCCTACGCGCCGGACTTCTTCGACGAGACGCGCCAGACCCCCTGGGGCGCCGCGATCGCCTATGACCGGCCGGCGGTGCGGCGCTTCTTCGTCGAGAACGCGCTCCACTGGCTCGAGGAATACCGGCTCGACGGGTTCAGGTTCGACGCCATCGACCACGTCCGTGACCCCAGATCCCGTCCAGAGCTTCTGGTCGAGATCGCCGAGCGGATCCGCGCGCTTGATCTCGGGCGTCCGATTCATCTGACTACGGAGGACAACCGCAACATCACGCGGCTGCACGAACGTGGACCGGGCGGTGCCGTGCCGCACTACACCGCCGAGTGGAACGACGATTTCCACAACGCCGCGCATGTGGTCGCGACCGGCGAGACCGAAGCCTATTACGCCGATTTCGTGGCCGATCCGGTCGCGGCGCTCGCCCGCGCGCTGGCGGAGGGCTTCGTCTTCCAGGGCGAGGCGACCGTTTCCGGCGAGGCGCGCGGAGAGCCGTCGACGCATCTGCCGCCGGCGGCCTTCATCGATTTCCTGCAGAACCATGACCAGACCGGCAACCGCGCCTTCGGCGAGCGGCTGATCGCGCTGACGCCGGAGCCGAGGCTCCGGGCGCTTACGGCGATCCTGCTGCTTTCGCCGCACGTTCCGCTGCTCCTGATGGGCGAGGAATGGGGGGAGACGCGCCCCTTCATGTTCTTTACCGATTTCCACGGAGATCTGGCCGATGCCGTCCGCGAGGGGCGCCGCAGGGAGTTCGGCGGGTTCGCGGCCTTCGACGATCCGACGGCGCGCGCGCGCATCCCCGATCCGAACGACGCGGCGACGTTCGCGGCCTCCCGGATCAACTGGGACCGCCGGGAGACGCCGGAGGGTCGCGGCTGGCTGGATTTCACGTCGCGCCTGCTGGCGATCCGCCGCCGCGAGATCGTGCCGCGTCTCGCTGGCGCGGCCGGGCATGCCGGCTGGGTGGTCGCGGACGGCGCGGGGCTCGTCGCCGTCGACTGGCGGCTCGACGGCGCCTTCCTGCGGCTGCGCGCGAACCTCGGCGAAGCTCCCGTCGTGGCCCCTGACGCGCCGGGCGCGGTGCTCCACACGACCGACGGGGCGCGTCTCGACGCCGACCTGCGGCCCGACGATGTGATCGTGACGCTGGACGTGTCGGGAGAGCCGGCGTGACCGGTCTGGCGGACCTCGCGCTCCGGTACCGCATTCTGCCCGAATACGAGGGCATCGGAGGCGAGCTCCACAAGGCTCCGGACGCGACGCTGCGCGCCCTTCTGGCGGCGTTCGGCGTGCCCTCCGCGGATGTCGAGGCCGCCGCCGTGGCGGGCCCGAGCGGAACCCTGCCGCGCCTCTCCGCCCCACCGGAAGCGCGGTGCCACATGCCCGACTGGCTCGGCGAAGGCCGCGTCTGGGGCGTGGCGCTGCAACTCTATCAGATCCGCTCGTCACGGAACCAGGGCATCGGAGACTTCACCGATCTCGCCGATATGGCGACGCTGCTCGGCGCGGCGGGCGCGGACTTCGTCGGCGTGAACCCGCTGCACGCCCTGTTCATCGCGAACCCGGAGCATTGCAGCCCGTTCTCGCCCTCGAACCGCCGGTTCCTCAACCCGCTCTACGTCGCCGTCGACCGTCTGCCGGCTTTCGATCCGGACGACGTAGACGCGGAGGCTCTCAGAGCCACGCGGGACACGGAGTTCGTCGATTACCGCGCCGTCGCCGCCCTGAAGCTCGCCGCGCTCCGGTCCTGCTGGACGCGGGCGCGGCCCGACGCGGAGGCCCTGGCCCGGTTCCGGGCCGAAGGCGGGGCGCAACTCGAACGTCACGCGCTCTTCGAGGCGCTGTCCCTGCGGCTCAAGGCCGAGGGTCACGGTCCCGGCTGGACCGCCTGGCCCGAAAAATACCGCGATCCGGACGGTCCGGCCGCGCGCGCCTTCGCCGTAGCCGAGGCCGACGAGGTCGATTTTCACGTCTGGCTCCAGTTTCTAGCCGACCGGCAGCTGGCGGCGGCCCGGGACGCCGCGCTCGCGGCGGGAATGCGTATCGGTCTCTATCTCGACTTCGCCGTGGGAGAGGCGCCGGACGGCTCCGGCACGTGGAGCGATCGCGAGATGGTGGTGCCGGGGGTCCATGTCGGAGCGCCGCCCGATTACTTCAACGCCGCCGGTCAGGACTGGGGCCTCGCCCCGATCTCGCCCGTGGGCATGGCCGCCTCGGGCGCCGCGCCGTTCCGGGCGCTGATGGAGAACGCCACCCGCCGGGCCGGAGCGCTGCGCATCGATCACGCCATGGCGCTCTGGCAGCTTTTCCTTATTCCGGAGGGCATGTCGCCGGCGGATGGGACCTATGTCCGCTTTCCGATCGGAGACATGCTCCGCGCCCTCGCCCAAGCGTCGGGGACGAACGGAACGATCATCATCGGAGAAGACCTCGGGAACGTCCCGCCGGGTTTCCGCGACGTGATGGACGCGGCCGAGATCCTGTCCTATCGGATCCTGCTGTTCGAGCGCGACGACGAGGGGTTCATCGCGCCCCGGGATTATCCGCGGGGCGCCTTGGTCTGCCTGTCGACCCACGACCTGCCGACCTTTCTCGGATGGTGGGACGGCCACGACGTCGAGCTGCGCGCCGAGTTCGGTCTCATCGGCGCGGAGGCCGCCGTCGAACAATCGGAAATTCGTGAGACGGAGCGCCGGCAACTCCTGGACGAC
>CAVORV010000064.1:0-29578 GCA_963698685.1 uncultured Alphaproteobacteria bacterium | reverse complement strand
ATCAGATCCCAATAATAGTTCTGTTGGCGTCGTTGTGGTTTCATTTAGATGAGATTTAATGGTCAGAGCACTACCCACCGGTCACTTTTCAATGCCCAAAGCCCTGTACTCGCGCTGTCAAGGGACGATCTACCGTCGAATCCGAGCGGAACCGACCCGACCCGCAGTTCGACACTTGCTCATATCCTATGTCCGAAGAACGCGGTAGATCGCGGGAATCACGAGGACGGTCAAAAGCGTCGACGAGGCGAGGCCGAAGAGAAGCGATATCGCGAGGCCCTGAAAGATCGGGTCGGTCAGAATCACCGAGGCGCCGATCATCGCGGCGAGTGCGGTCAGCAGGATCGGCTCGAAGCGGATCGCGCCCGCCTCGATCAGGATCCCGGTCAGCGGCCGGCCGGGCGTGCCGGAATGGCGGATGAAGTCCACCAGCAGGATCGAGTTCCGCACGATGATGCCCGCGAGGGCGATGAAGCCGATCATCGACGTGGCGGAGAACGGCGCACCGAAAAGCCAATGCCCTGCGAGGATGCCGATGAAGGTGAGCGGGATCGGCGTCAGGATGACGAGCGGGACCTTGAAGGAGTGGAACTGCGCGACGACGAGGATGTAGATGCCGAGGAGCGCCACGCCGAAGGCTGCGCCCATGTCGCGGAACGTGACCCATGTGACCTCCCATTCGCCGTCCCATAGAAGCGTCGGCGCGGTTTCGTCCTCGGGCTGGCCGTGCAGACTGATTTCCAGTTTCGACAGGCCGGTCCAGTCCTGCGCGTCGAGCGCGTCGCGCACCGCCAGCATGCCGTAAAGCGGCGCCTCGAAATCGCCGGCGAGTTCGGCGGTGACCATCTCGGCGGCGCGGCCGTTGTGGCGGAAAACCGGAAACGAGGCGGGCTCGGAGGCGACGCGCACGACGTCGCCGAGTTCGACCACGCCCCGGTCGCCCGGCAACACGTTCGCCGGGATCGGCGTGGTCAGGAACCGCTCGTCGAGCGTCCGCGCCCCGGCGGGACGCTCGATCCGAATCGGGATCGGCTGCCGGCCGCCGCCACGATGTGAATAGCCGACGGTCTCGCCGCCGTTGAGGATCGCGATGGTTTCGAACACGTCGCGCTCCTCGACCTTGAAGAACTCGACATCGTCGGTCGAGATCGTCGCGCGCAGCCGGCGGGCGGGCGCGCCGTAGGAATTGTCCACGTCGACGATAAACGGCACCGAGCGGAACGCGTCCTCGACCTTCGCCGCCACCTGACGGCGGGTCTCGGCGTCGGGGCCGTAGATCTCTGCAAGAAGCGTCGCCATCACCGGCGGTCCGGGCGGCGGCTCGACAACCTTGAGGCTGGTGCCTGGCGGCACGTCGAGCGCCGCGATCCGCTCGCGGATGTCGAGGGCGATGGCGTGGCTCGGCCGGTCGCGCTCATCCTTGGGCAGCAGGTTGATCGCGACGTCGCCCTGCTCGGGCAGGGCGCGAAGGTAGGAATGCCGCACGAGACCGTTGAAATTGAACGGCGCGGCGGTGCCCGCCGCGACCTGCACCGAGCGGACCTCGGGAAGCGCCAGAACCTCGCGCGCCACGTCCTGCGCGACCGCGTCCGTCGCCTCGACCGACGTGCCCTCGGGCAGGTCGACCATCACCGACAGCTCGGATTTGTTGTCGAAGGGCAGCAGTTTGACCGTGACGTGTTTGGTATAGAACAGCGACAGCGAGCCCAGCGTCAGCGCGCCGACGACCGCCAGAAACAGCCAGCTGCGCGCCTTGCTCGCGAGGATCGGCCGCGCGACCGCAGCATAGATCCGCCCGAGCTTCCCGCCCTCGGCGTGATCGGCATGGGCGGCGGCGGGCGCCCGCCCGGCGACGTTCAGCATCAGCCAGGGCGTGACCGTCACGGCGACGAAGAAGGAGAAGATCATCGCCGCCGAGGCGTTCGCCGGGATCGGGCTCATGTAGGGGCCCATCATGCCCGAGACGAACAGCATCGGCAGAAGTGCCGCGACGACGGTCAGCGTGGCGACGATGGTCGGGTTGCCGACCTCCGCCACCGCCTCGATCGCGGCCTGCCGGCGCGGCCGCCCGTCGCCCATCCCCCAATGCCGGGCGATGTTCTCGATGACCACGATGGCGTCGTCGACCAGAATGCCGATGGAGAAGATGAGTGCGAAAAGCGACACCCGGTTCAGCGTGTAGCCCATCAGCCACGACGCGAAGAGGGTCAGCAGGATCGTCACCGGAATGACGACCGCCACCACCAGCGCCGCGCGCATCCCGATCGCGAGCGCCACCAGCGCGATGATCGACACCGTCGCGAGGCCCAGATGATAGAGCAGTTCGTTGGCCTTCTCGTTGGCCGTCTCGCCGTAATCCCGCGTGATCTCGATGCCGACGTCCTCGGGGATCAGCGTGCCCTCCAGACTCTTCACGCGGTGCAGCACCGCCTCGGCGACCGTCACGGCGTTCGCGCCGGCGCGTTTGGCGACGGCCAGCGTCACCGACGGCACGCGCTCGGGCGCCCCCTCCACCAGCGACACCGTCGAGACCAGAGCGTCGCCGCTCTCGGTGGCGAAGCCGACATCGGCCACGTCGCGCACGTAGACCGGCCGGTCGTCACGGGTCGTGACCAGAAGGTTCGCGATCTCCTCGGGCGCGCGCAGCGTCTCGCCGGCCACGAGCGCCACCTGCTCGCCGCCGTCACGGACGCGGCCCGCCGGAAAGGCGGAATTGGCGCCGGACACCTTGGCGGCCAGCTGCTGAAGCGTCACGCCGTAAAGCGCCAGTCGCACGGGGTCCGGCGCGATCCGGATCATCTCGCCGGTCTCGCCGACCAGATAGGTCAGGCCGACGTCGTCGATCTTGGCGATCTCGGCGCGCAGCTCGCGGGCGATGCGCGTCAGATCGTTGGGCGTGATCCGGTCGGCGGCCTCGGGAACCGGCGACAGGGTCAGCGCCAGGATCGCCACGTCGTCGATGCCGCGGCCGACGATCAGCGGCTCGGCCACCCCGACCGGGATGCGGTCCATGTTGGCGCGGATCTTCTCATGGACCCGCAGAATCGCGGAATCCGACTGGGTGCCGACGACGAACCGCGCCGTCACCATCACCGCGTCGTCTTGGGTTTGCGAATAGACATGCTCGACGCCGTTTATGCTCTTGACGATCGTCTCCAGCGGCTCGGCGATCAGCTTCACCGCGTCCTCGGCGCGCAGCCCGTCGGCGCGGACGTGGATGTCCACCATCGGCACCGAGATCTGCGGCTCCTCCTCGCGCGGCAGCGAGACGAGGGCCACGATCCCGAACACGATCGCCGCCAGCAGGAATAGTGGCGTCAGCGGCGAGGTGATGAAGGCGCGGGTCAGCCCTCCCGCGATCCCGAGGCGAACCGACGACGGGGTCACGGCGTGACGACCACGTCGCCGGGCCGGAGGCCGGTCAGGATCTCAACCAGATCGCCGTCCTCGGCGCGACTTTCGTTCAGCATAACCGCGCGCGCGCGCTCGACCCCGTCCTCGCTCACCGTAACGAAGTCGATCCCCGACCTCGTATCGACGGCGGCGCGCGGAACCATCAGCGCCTGGCGCGTCCCGACCGGCACCTCGACGAGCACGCGGGCGTCGACGAACGCGGTCTGGAGATTCTCCACCGACACGTCGGCGATCACCCGTCCGTTCTGGATCAGCGGGTAGATCTTCGCCAGACGCCCCGCCGATTCCTCGCCGTTCGCGGTGATGCGGATCGAGGCGCCCTCCTCAAGGGTGTCCGCGTGCCGCTCGGGGATCGCGAGGCGCAGGAAGAACCCGCCGCCGCCGATCGTCGCGATCGGCTCGCCGGCGAGCACGACCGCGCCGCGCGTGACCGGCACGCTCAGGACGACGCCGTCACCCGGCGCGACCACCTCGCCCTCCGCGCCCTGCTGGACCACGACCTCGCGCTGCGCCCCGACAGAGGCCAGCTGGTTGCGCGCGACATCCACAGCGGTGCGCAGCTGGTCGAGCCGCTGGGCGGTGGCGACGCCGCGATCGACCAGGGTCTCGCCGCGCGTGAGTTCGGTCTCAGCCGTGGCGAGTTGCGAGTCCAGCGCGCGCATCTGCGCGTCGAGCGCCGCGATCTGGAAGACGATCTTGTCGTCGCGCACCACAGCGATCCGCTGGCCGGCGGCCACCGAGTCGCCCTCGCTGACGTTCAGCTCCTCGACGATCCCGCCGACCCGCGCGCGGGCCGGCACCGTGTCGCGCGCCTCGACGCGGCCGTAGACCGCCTTCCACTCGGTGATTTCCGTCAGCGCCAGATCGAGCGTTCCGGCCCGGACGGTTCCCGACGCCAGAAGCGCCACCATGAGGACGAGCGCGCGCACCGGCCGGCTCAGAACGCCGTGCCCGGCTTCACGCCGAGTTTGCGGAACGCCGCCGCCGCCGGACAGAACCCGGTGAAGGCCGATTGCAGCAGGTTCAGGCCGATGAAGACCGTGAACCAGACGAAATAGGGCGAGACCCATGCGGTCAGCGCCACGGAAAGCAGAACCATCGCTCCCGCGAAGGCTAGCACGGATCGATCGAGTGACATGACGTAATCTCCGGCTTCGGGGTTTCAGGGCGGGCCGCGCCGCGATCGAACGCACGCGCGGCCCCGCGTCGGGCACTGGTTTCAACGGTCTTAACGTAGTGGGTATTTCCGGTAAATTACGACGCCAGATCCGATTGTGCACGGTGCATGATCATCGTGCGCGATCATTCCGCCGGCGTCGAATCGAGTTTCACGGTCTTGAGCTTGTCTATTCCCAGCACCTGCAGGGCCAGCCGCTCGTAGAACGGCTCCGACCGGCCGGACCGGATCTTGTGGAGGAAATATTTCTCGAAGCCGATCTTGGCCGCATGGACCCACTTCCCCTGGGAAGACCAATTGACGTTGCGCGGCGGAATCTGCGGCTGCGCGACGAAGGCGATGCCGCCATCCCCGAAATCCGCCAGACAGACCGCGTTCCAGCTCGCCTGGGCGTCCGGCGACTTGCCCTCGATCATCCGCCCGATGTTGTGGACCGTCGCCGTGACCATCGATTCGATCATGAACCCGGTCTTCGGCACCCCGACCGGCACCGGCGTCTTTCCGGTCGGCGGGATGGCGACGCAGACGCCGACCGCGAAGACCTCCGGAAAGGCCGGATTGCGCTGATGCTTGTCGACCAGGATGAACCCGCGCGGGTTGGTCAGCCCCTCGATGCCCCGCACGGCCGCGACGCCGCGGAAGGCGGGCAGCATCATCGTGAAGACCTGAGGCACGTCATGCGTCCGGACCACGGACCCGTCTTCCGCGATCTCCGAGACGTGCACCATGTCGGCCTCGACCTTGTCGACCTTGGCGTTCGTGATCCACTTGATGTGCTGCTGCCGAAGCGCGCTCTCCAGCAGACCCTTCGTGTCGCCGACACCGTCGAGGCCGAGATGCCCGATATAGGGCTCGGACGTGACGAACGTCATCGGGACCCGGTCGCGGACCTTCGCGTCGCGCAGCGCCTTGTCGAGGATGAACGCGAACTCATAGGCCGGCCCGAAGCAGGACGCGCCCTGCACCGCGCCGATCACCACCGGTCCCGGCTTGGCGATGAGCGCGTCGACCGCCGTCTTCGCCTTGGACGCATGATCGACATGGCAGACCGAATGCGTGTTGGCTGGCGGACCGAAGCCCTCGATCTCGTCGAAGGCGAGATCCGGCCCGGTCGCGATGACCAGATAATCGTAAGAAAGCGTCGTTCCGTCGTTGAGTTCGATCTGCTTCGCCGTCGGATCGACCCGCTTGGCGCCCTGCGGATGGAGCGCGATGCCGCGCTTGTTCAGCACCGGCCCCAGATCGACTTCGACGTCCGCCGGCTTGCGCCAACCGACACCCACCCAGGGGTTGGAGGGAACGAAGCTGTACGTCCCGCCTTCCGAGACGACGGCGACTTCGTGACGTTTGTCGAGCGCGTCGCGCAACTCGTAGGCGGCGATTGTGCCCCCTAATCCGGCACCTAGAACAACCGTGCGCGCCATCGTGGGTCCTCCCTCTGGTTTTCCGTGTTCCGCTGGGAAGTCCCCGCGCCGCCGACAGCTCTACTGCCGAGCCCCGGGTGTGCTCTTCCCCTCTGGATTGACTATATATTAGAAAGTTCTAATGTTGCAATGTGTTTTTGCGGGGACTCATGGATCCCACGGCCGATATCAAGGTTCTGCGGAACAAGGCAGCCGACATAAGTGCCATTCTGCGGCTTCTCGCCAACGAGAAACGGCTTCTCGTCCTGCATCATCTCGCGCTGTCGGGCGAGATGTCGGTCACTGCGCTTGGCTTTGCGGTGGGTCTGCGGCAACCCGCGATTTCCCAGCATCTCGCCCGGCTCCGTGCGGGCGGGGTCGTCAAGGCCCGACGGGAAGCGCAGATATTGCACTATCGCATCGCCGACCCCCGTGTCGGAAGGTTGCTGGCGATCCTCCGCGAGATCCAACGAGAGGGGTCCCGAAGTGAGCGCGGCTCGGATGCAGGATGATCGATGTCATTTCGTACGCGTTCCATCCATTTCGCAGAGGGAAGGCTGAGACTGGTTTTGTCACGTTGACGGCGGCAGACGCGAAGCGTGGCTGCCATATGCCTTCAGTCGGCGGCAATCTCGCGCCACGTGGCGAACGCCTGGGACCGGAGTTCGCGAAGGGTGCGGCGGGCGATCAGATGGCGTTGAACGTTGAAGTGGTTGTAGACGGCGGCATGCGTGGCTAGGAACCGTTGCGCCGTGCCCTGTGATCGAAATCCGCGGCGCTGCCGTTCCCTGCGGCGCGTCGGCTGGTGCGAGACTTCCGCGCGGTTGTACGACCGACCGCCGGTCACATGGCGATCGGTCAGGCCAAGGTCGCGTGGAGCCGCGCCATAGGACCGAAGCCGATCGGTGACGATGGCGTCCGGCAGGTATCCCTGCCGTTTCAGCAGCCGGCGCATCAGCTTGAGGGCCGCTCTCCGGTCACGCCGCGGCTGCATGATGATGTCGAGAACTTCGCCCTCGTCGTCGACGGCGCGTCAGAGATGATGGATCTTGCCGCCGACGGTGCGATGCTGCACCGTCGATGCGGACGGATGCCGACAAATAATCTGCTTCTCGAAAAAAGGCGGATTCATCGGCCTTTCCGATCTCGACGTCTGGCATTTCACGGCCGAGGCGGTCGACCATGTAATCGTGAAGGCGGTTCCCAGAGCGGTTCTGGAGCGCCGTCTGAAGGAGAACGCCGTCCTGCGCCGGGAGGTCAGAGCATACGTCTGCAACCTGCTCGAGCGCCGGGAGAGACAGTTACTCGCGCTCGTCAACAACAGGGCCCCGGAACGCCTTCGCGGCTTTCTCGACGAGTTCGCGGCGTCGAGACCCAGAGTGGGGAACCGGCCGGTCGCCCTGCCGATGTGCCGTCGGGACATCGCGGATCATCTTGGCATGTCGTTGGAGACGGTCAGCCGCGCGTTCACCGAACTCAAGGTGAGGCGACAGATCGAGATGGCGACGCCTGAGAAGTACCAGATGCTTCAGGGCGTCGCCAATTCAGTCACGCCCGCCGTTGCCTAAGGGCGCCATCGAAAGCATGGAGGGGTGCTGATCAGGGGCCTGTCCCGTCCGGTGTCGAAATCGGGGGATCCCGTTCCGGTCGTGCCGGGGGAGGGCTCGGTCTTTTGATCCTGTCTTTCCTGACCGCCTCGAACCCGATGATCACGTCGAGAAGCTCGGTCGTGATTTCACTTTGCCGAACCATGCGGGTCTCGGACATCAGCTCTTCGAGCCTGTCGTCTACTGACTGCTCCGCCTGCTGCATCAGCGCGAGGCGCGCGGCGTTCTCGGTCAGAAGCGCCTCGGCGATGGCGCGGAAGAGGCTGGCGAAGAGGTGGCCGCGCACGAGCGCGAGAAAGAGATCGTCCGGCGGCATCGAATATGTCGGCAGGCTGCGCGACGCCCAGGGTTTGGCACGCAGGTCCGCGAGGAGCGCGGGATCGATGGGCAGCAAGGCTGCCAGGACGGGTTTCTGTCCGGCCGAGGCGTCCCGCGCGACATGGGCGAGCGACACGGCCATGTCGCGGGGACGGCTCTCGCGGCGGAGCGCGTCCAGACGTCGCGTGAGAAGATTGGCCAGACGACCGATCCCGTCGGCGGAGGCCGCCGGAAAGAAGGTCTTCTCCACCGTGATCCGCTGATCCGTCAGGGCGTCGGCCATCTGCGCCCCGACGCAGAGAACCGCCGGCGGGTCGTCGGCGATGCGGGCGAAGTGGTCCGAGACATGCGCCGCGAGCGTCTCGTTGTAATTGCCGCACAATCCGTGATCCGAGCCGAACACGATCAGGACCCGCGCCGCGCGGTCGGACGCGGGCATGTCGATCGGACCGAACCGCGTCAGGAACGCGTGCAGGCCCTCGAGAACCGTCGCATGATAAGCCTCGATGGCCTGGGCCGCCTGCTCGTATGGGGCCGAATTGATGACGGACAGGGTCTTCATGGTGTGAACGACGCTGCGGATGCCCCGCATGCTGGACGTGCGGTGGGCGAGCGCCTCAAGGCTTTGCGTCATCCGGACCTCCCGGCGCGGGCAGCGCCGTCTTGCCCAACGCCACCATCGCGGCGCGATCGTCATCCGCGAGCGCTTGGTTCTCGGCGATGCGTTTGGCGACGTCGCCAAGCTCTCGGGAAGCAGCCGACCGGAGCCCGCGCATCGCCCGCGCGATGTCGGCGTCGCTCAGGCCGTCGAAAACCCCCTCCATCGCGGCCACCAGAACGGCGAGTTGTTCGACCGCGGGGATGGGGTCGCGTTCCGGTTGCCGCAGTGACGCCCGCACCGCGGCCCCGCGCGTCAGACGGGCGCGCGTCGCGTCGTCGAGCCGGGTGCCGAAGCGGGCGAAATCCTCCAGCTCCTCGAACTGCGAGAGCGTCACGCGCAGATTGCCCGCGACCGAGCGGAAGGCCTTGCTCTGGGCCTTGCCGCCCACGCGGCTGACCGACACGCCCAGATCGACGGCCGGGAACTGGTTTTTCCGCACGAGCCGGGGCGAGAGGTAGATCTGCCCGTCGGTGATGGAAATCAGGTTGGTGGGGATGTAGGCTGCGAGGTTCTCGGCCTGCGTTTCGACCACCGGCAGGACGGTGATCGATCCGCCGCCCGCGGCTTGGGTGAACTGCCCCGCGCGTTCCAGCAGCCGCGCATGGATGTAGAAGATGTCACCGGGAAAGGCCTCGCGACCCGGCGGGCGGCGCAGCAGAAGCGACAGCTCGCGGTAGGATCGCGCGTGGTGGGTCAGATCGTCGAGCACGACGAGCACGTCCCGCGCCTGGTCCGCGAAATGCTCGGCCATCGTCATCGCGGCATAGGGCGCGACATAGGCGAGGCCGGCCGCATCCTCGTCTCCCGCGGACATGACGATGCTGCGCTCCATCATGCCGCCGTCGCGGAGCGCGCCGATCACCTTGGCCACCGCGTCGCCACGTTGGCCGATGGCGCAGTAGATGCACACGACGCCCGTCGATCGCTGGTTCAGGATCGCGTCGACCGCAAGGGACGTCTTGCCGGTCTGGCGGTCACCGACGATCAGCTCGCGCTGTCCCAGACCGACAGGCACGGCGGCGTCGATGGCCTTGATCCCGGTCGCGAGAGGGCGCGTGATCGCGGAGCGGTCGAGGATGCCGGGCGCTTCGGCCTCGACGGGTCGCGTCTCGTCGGCCTTGATCGCGCCCTTGCCGTCGAGCGCATCTCCCAAGGCGTCGACCACGCGCCCCAGAAGTGCTGGCCCGACCTTGGCGCTGACGACCTTGCGGGTGCGCAGGACGCTTTCGCCGACGGTGACGCGCTCGCTCGGTCCGAGCAGGACGACGCCGAGGCGGCCGGGCTCGAGGTCGAGCACGATGCCTTGGACGCCGCTGGCGAAGCGCAAGAGCTCGTCGGAGAGCGCACGCTCGAGGCCGGTCACGATGGCGATGCCGTCCGCGACCTCGGCCACCTGTCCGATCTCGCTGAGACGGGGCGCGGGGGTCGGGCTCGCGACGAGCGCGTCGACCATTGCCTGGGGGTCCGCGATGGACGGGGACGGCGCGTCGGTCATGGCCGCACTGCTTTCGGCTCATCCGGAATGGCCAGTTGCGCGGTCAGCACGTCGCCCAAGCTGTCGACATAGCCGCCCACCGTCCAGTCGAGTTCCGCGCCGCCGATGCGCAGGACGAGGCCGGGGGACTGGTCCGGATCGGTTTCGAAGCGGACCGACACGTCGGGGAAGGCCGCCCTTAAACTGGCGGTGAGATCGTCTCGGCCGGATCGCGGCAGGTCATCGTGGCTGGTGATCGTGGCGGCTTCGGCGCGCCCGGCGGCCGTGCGCAGATCGGGGGCCAGATTTTCAAGACGTTGACCGAGGTGCCGCGCGATCCGGTCCTCGAGCGTCTCGTCGGCCAGATCCGACAGCGCCTTGCGGGTCAGCGACAGCAATGCCGCGCCGCCGGCGCGTTGGAGCTTGGCGCCGTAGCGGCGCGCCTCGTCGTCGAGGTGGGCCTGTGCCGCGGCGCGGTCCCGCTCCAGCCCCTTCCGCGCCTCCGCCAGAAGCGCGTCGCGTGCCGTCTCGGCCTGTTTGCGCACGTCCTCGGCGATGCCGTCTTTTTGCGCCTTCAGGGAACTCACCTGGTCGAGGCGCTCGCGTTCCGCGGCCTCGGCTTTTTCGCGCGCGAGAACGGCCTCCCGCATCCGGTTCGTGATCTCGGCTTCGCGGGCGTCGATGCCGTCCAGAATCGGACGGTAGAGGAACCGCTTCAGCAGCCAGACAAGCACCAGAAAATTGGCGATCTGGGCGGCAACCGTAATCCAGTCTATCGACATGGATCAGCCGGCCGCCGCCTGCGCGGCGGCGACCGCCGCGTTCCAGAACGGATTGGCGAAAATCAGGATCATGGCCACGACGAAGCAGTAGATGGCGGTGGATTCGATCATCGCGAGGCTGACGAACAGCGTTCTGGAAATCGTGGGCGCCGCGTCGGGCTGCTGCGCGATCGCGCTGAGCGCGGTGGCGGCCGCACGTCCTTCGCCGAGGGCGGGACCGATGGCGCCGAAGGAGACAGTGACTCCGGCCGTGAGGATCGAGATGGCAGCGATGATTGCGAGATCGGTCATGAGGTTTCCTTTTCAGTCCGGGAAGAGCGAGGCGGCGCGGTCGCCGATGAGATGTAGACCGTGGCCAGAATCGCGAAGATGTAGGCTTGGATCATCCCGGTGAGCAGGCCGAGGACGTCCATGACGACCGGAAAGAAGAAGGGCGCGACCGTCAGCAGGATGGCCGCAATGACGGCCCCGCTCATGATGTTGCCGTAGAGCCGGATCGCCAGCGATATCCCGCGCGAGAACTCGGAAATGATGTTGAAGGGCAGCATGATGACCGAGGGCTCAATGTAGGTCTTGAGATACCCGCCGAGCCCGCGGCTGGTGACGCCGAACAACGGCACGGCGATCAGGACCGACAGAGCCAGAGCGGTGGTCGTGGAGAGCGACGCCGTGGGCGGCGTGAAGCCCGGGACGACCAGCAGCAGGTTCGAGACCGCCACGAACAGGAAGAGCGTGCCCGCGTAGTAAAGCAGGTAGCGTGACGGGCCGCGCGCCACCTCCTCGATCTGGCTCTGGATGCCGAGCACGATGACTTCGAGCGTCGTGCGCCACCGGTCGGGCGGCACGTCGGCGCGCAGATCGCGGGTGATCAGCATGGAGACCGCCGTCAGCAACGCCATGACGATCCAGGTGAAGAACACCGTGGCGTTGATCGGAACGCCCCAAGCCTCGAAGATGATCGTCGCATCCGGTGAGAGGTTCACGGGGCGCCTCCGGCGGGTGCGCCGGTTCGGACGATGGCCGTGGCGATCGTGCGCGCGATGAAGAACCCGACGGCGAAGCCGAGGAGCGCGACCGGGCCGAGGAACGTGACCACGGTCCAGCCGATCCAGAGCAGCGCCAGAATCCGCATGATTGCGCTGAGGATCAGAATGATCGCCGGCCTCCCGGACTTCAGGGCGATGCGCATCCCCCATCCGAGCCCGGCAAAAAAGGCCGCCGAAGCGGCGACGCCGACAGCCAGTCCAAGCGCCAGGGCGCTCCAGTCCATCTCCATCATTCGTCCCCTCTTTCCTTGTTGATCCATGACGCCGCGATGAACGCCCCCAGAACGACGCCGCCGAGGATCAGGGCGATGGTCCAGGAAAACGCCTGCGGCGCGACGCGGTCAAGCCAGAGCCCCAGAAACGCCCCGCCCACGGTCGGGACGGCGATGGACCAGCCGATCATTCCGAAGGTGCCGATCCCGCGCAGCGGGCTCGGACCCGGGTTGTCCCGCGCGGATTTCAATCGTTTGGCTTGGCGCGCGATGGCGTCGGCCGGCTTGTCGGGTTCGGGCGTCATGGGACGGGCTTTCGCAGTTCGGCGAAGCGGCGGACGACGTCCGCCTCCAGCTTCGAGAAGGCCGAGCGCGCCTGGCGTTCCTCCTCGTCCATCTCGATGAACCGGGCGTTGACCGTCTCGTTGAGCGTCTCCAGATCGTCGCCGCGCACCCCGCGCAGCACCGCCGCGACCACGCCGTGACCCTTTTTCACCAGCAGACCCTCGTCGATTCCGAAGATCGCCTCGGATCCGTCGGCCATGCCGAGTGTCATCACCGATGGCACCAGCGCGGTGACGAAATCGACGTGGTTGGGCAGGATGCCGAAGGCGCCGTCCTGCGCCACGGCCTGCATGCAGATGGCGCGGCCCTCGAACAGCGTGCGCGTGGGGAGCCGCAAGGTGACGGTCATGTCAGCGGCCATGCTCATGGCGCCTCCGCCAGATCGCTCAGGGCGCCGATCATGTAGTAGGCGCTCTCGGGGTGGTCGAATTCGGTCTGGCATAGGATCGTCTCGCAGCCGTCGAGCGTGTCGGCGATGGGCACGAGTTTGCCCTTCGTGTTTGAAAAGGACTCCGTCGTGAAGAACGGCTGGGTCAGGAAGCGTTCCAGCCGGCGGGCGCGCGCCACGGTGGCGCGGTCGGCGGAGGACAGTTCCTCGAGCCCCAGCATCGCGATGATGTCACGCAGTTCCTCGTATTCGGCGAGTGTGCGGCGCACCGCGCGGGCAATGTCATAATGCCGCTGGCCGACGACCGAGGGTGTCAGCATGACGGAAGCCGAGGCGAGCGGGTCGACCGCCGGATAGAGCCCCTCGCTCGCGCGTTTGCGTGACAGAACCACCGACGCCGAGAGATGCGAGAAGATGTGCGCCGCCGCCGGGTCGGTGAAATCGTCGGCCGGCACGTAGACCGCTTGGATCGAGGTGATGGCGCCCTGATCGGTCGAGGTGATGCGTTCCTCGAGCGTCGCCAGTTCCGTGGCCAACGTCGGCTGATAGCCCACGCGCGACGGCATCCGCCCCAATAGGCCCGACACCTCCGATCCCGCCTGCACGAAGCGAAAAATGTTGTCGATCAGCAGTAGGACGTCCTGACCCTTGTCGTCGCGGAAATACTCGGCCATCGTCAGGGCCGTGTTGCCGACGCGGAACCGCACGCCCGGCGCCTCGTTCATCTGGCCGAAGAGCATCACCGTCTTGTCGCGCACGCCCGCCTCGCCCATCTCGCGGTAGAGTTCCTCAGCCTCGCGCGAGCGCTCGCCGATGCCGCAGAACAGGCTCACGCCTTTGTAGTGCTGCACGGTGTTGTTGATTAGTTCGGTGATCAGGACGGTCTTGCCGACCCCCGCCCCGCCGAAGAGACCGGTTTTGCCGCCGCGCTCGATGGGCGACAGCAGGTCGATCGCCTTAATGCCGGTCTCGAGGATCTGCGTGTGAAGCACCCGCTCGCTCAGCTTCGGCGGAGCCCGGTGGATCGACCGCCGATCCGCGGCTTCCGGCGCCGGCAGCCCGTCTATGGGCGCGCCGAACACGTCCAGCATCCGTCCCAGAACCTCGTCGCCGACGGGAACCATGATCGGGGAGCCCGTCGCCCTGACCGTCATGCCGAGCCCGAGGCCGCGTACGGGGGCCATCGCCATGGCGCGCACCAGCCCGTCCCCGATGAGCGCCGCGACCTCGAGCGCCACGTCGCCCGCGCGGAGAAGATCGTGGACCTTCGGCACTGGCCCGTCGAACGCGACGTCGACGACGCCGCCACGAATGGCGGCGATACGTCCGTTGGTCCGCGCTGCGTCGGCGGTCGCTTCAAGCGTCATTTCACACCTGTCGAAGTCCGGGCGACGCGCGACAGGCACGCCCCGCAACTCCCATGCCCCTGTCTGTCGAACCGAGTGCCCAAGAGACTTCGGGAGGATTGATCGATGTATCAAGCTTAACAGGACGCGCCACAAAGAGATTGATTTGCGTCAATCCGCGATCACGGCCCTTCAGGATATCAGCATGGCGATGTAGCCGTAGATCAGGACGATCAGAGGTGGCTCGGTTTGTCTGAACAGCTTCCGGGCTTCGGTTAAGTGGAATTCCGCCCTGGTTACGCCGCCGCCGGGATTGGCGTCGGCTGGTTGAGGTAGGCCTTGTCGGGCGTCCGCCCGCCAAGCGACGAATGCGGCCGCGTCCCGTTGTACAACTGGATCACAGAACGCTCACGGGATCGATGAGCGCGAGGTGCTCCACCCTTGGCATCCTTGGGCCGGCCGACGAGTTCACGTTCACGAGGTGATCGAGAAGGCCGGCTGGACGGCGTTTCGCTGTAGCCTGACCGGTGTCGCGTCCGATCGTCGGATTGAGATCCCTGCCTGGATGTTCGATCGGGTCGCCAGCCAATGCTGGCAGGCAGGGGCTGAGCCGGTCGCCTCGGTCGCTGCTCTTGGACCTCTGACTGCATTGCTGCGTGGGTTGACTTGATCCGACTCAGGTCGGTTTGGGCAAGGGGGAGCCCTGCGCGGAAACCGGCGGGTCCATTTGGGTTTTGGGTTGCTCTTTGAGGCGGGCGGGCGCGAAGGGATAGGGGCGTCTACGGTGCTGCTGGCCGTTGCGGTGCAGGCTGGCCGAGGGATTCGACCAGATGGCCGAGGAGCGCCTTTTCCGGGCAGGCCGAGGCGAAGGCGATGCGGATGCGCGAGGCGGTCTCGATGACGCGGGCGCCGATTCTGACGAGGCGGATTTGCGGAGTGGCAAACTCGGCGTGTCTCAGTGCCGCGCCTTCCGGGATGGCCTGCTGGACGGTCCACAGCAGCCAGTAGGCGGCGGTGTGCAGCATCAGGCGCATCTGGTTGGCGGCGGCACTCATGCATGACGTCCGGGCGCTTTTCAGTTGGGTCTTGTGGAGTTTCATGAGGTTCTCTGCCCGGCCCCGGTCGCAGTAGTCGAACTCGTAGAGCCGTTCGGGCGTGGAGCCTTTCAGCGAGGTCACGATGGTGCGGATGTCCATGCCGAGCGTGGTGGCTTCGATGCGGGCGATGACCCGCCGCGCGGTCTTCCAGCCTTTCGCGGCATAGGTCGTCTCGCAATGGCTGCGGTGCGCGATGAGCTCCCGCTCGGCCCGGATCACCGCGCAGGCATCAGCGGTGGCTGCGATAACCGGGTCGTCTCTCAGCGCGGAATTGCCCGGCAGACCGAAGATATGTTCGATGCCGTGGGCTTCACACCAAGCCAACACCTCGGGCCGCGCATAGTGACCGTCACCACGCATCGTGATCCGGGTGTGTGGCCAATGCCGGCGGATACGGCGGATCAGGCGGCGCACATGGCCCCTGACCTCCTTGCCGGACGGGGTGCGGGCGGGGCGCAGGATGAACGCGACGGGCCTGCCGGTTCCGTTCTCGTAGACATGGATCGGCGCGTAGCCGCGCTCCCGGTGGAACCCGTTCCAGAAGGTGAGTTGTTGCTGGCCATGGACGGCGTCGAACGTGTCATCAATATCGAGGGTCGGCCCAAAGGTGTCGTGTATTCCCACCGCGGCGCATGGACCAACGCGGTCAACAACGTGGTGACGTGGGAAATGCCGCACCATCCTGTCTATCTCTGGACGCTGCCGCTGTTTCACTGCAACGGCAGGTGCTTTCCTTGGACGATCACCATGCTGGCCGGGACCCATGTGTTCCTGCGTGCGCCCCGGGCGGATCCGATCTATGACGCATTCGCCTACCATGGTGTGACGCATCTTTGCGGCGCGCCGATCATCATGTCGATGATCTCGGGGGCGGAAACGAAGCGCGATTTCCCGCAAAAGATCAGGATGATGACCGCGGCGGCGCCGCCCCCTGCCAGCGTTATCAAGGGGATGGAGGCGATGGGTATCTCCGTCACCCATGTCTACGGTCTGAACGGGGACGGATCGGCGCGTTGACGGACGGGACCGTTCATGTCCCGCCGACGCGGGTAGCGGGCGGGGCAGAACCGCCATCGCCTTCGTACTGGACAACCTTGTCTCGATCAGTGTGATCGCCGCCTCGGCGGCGTTCAGCGCCTTAATTCCCAAGTTTTTCCAGATCGGCATCCTGCTCAGCATTCTTGAGCAGTCCACCTTCGTGGGGATCATCGCGGTCGGCCTGTCGCTCACGCTGATCTCCGGTCATATGGACCTGTTCTGATCGGTCATCGCAAGGACTTACGCGAAACTTTGGTCGGAGCCATCGACGCGGTAAGATCATCCTCATCGTCCACACCGACCGAAATTCGCCGCCGAGATCGTGTCCCGCGAGGTGATGTAGGATCTGGTTGAGGCGGTCACCGCGGATAGACCGCTGCCACTTCCGCATTATAGGTTTCTCTGCATGTCCGGTTGCAGTGCATGTCGCTTTCGTGTTGCCTTGAAATGTGTATGGATTCGGAACTGATGCCGGGCGATCGTCATTCGTCCAAGAACAGCCGCTGCACGGACACCGGTCCGCGCGGCCGAATGGCGGGATAGCGCGGGCACGTCGTGTTGCCTGGCCAAGATCAGACAGCGAAGGAGAACTGAATGGCGGCGAAAACGCCCCGCGGGAAGTCTATCGCCCTTGAACGGCTGGCGGCCAGCCGCATGGTCATCGAGGCGGTGAGCCCCTGCGTCGACGCGGGACGCTTTGCGGCCAAGGCCGTCGAAGGCTGGCCCATGAAGATCGAGGCGGACCTTTTCGGGGACGGTCATGAGGTCTTCGCTGCCGCGGTGGAAATCCCGGGGGGGCTTCTGATCCCGATGGCGCATGTGGGCAACGACCGTTGGAGTGCCAATGTCGTGTTCCCAAAGAATGGCCCGGCCCAGTACGCGGTACTCGCATGGCGCGATGTGTGGGGTCTCTGGTCCCGGGATACGGGAAAGAAGATCGAAGCCGGGCAGAATGTGTCGGTCGAATTGCAGGAGGCGCTGCAATTGCTCGACCAGACCAAGGCACCGCGGGGCGAGGCCAAAGCGCTGCGGGCGATGATCGAGGCCGCCAAGGCTGGCCATACGGACACCCTACTGTCGGCGGAAACCTCTGCCTTCATGGCCGCCAACGGGCCAAGGGCGAACATCACCCGCAGCATGACGGTCCCGGTCTGGGTGGACCGGGAACGGGCCGCTTTCTCAGCCTGGTACGAACTGTTTCCCCGGTCGCAAGGGCCCGCAGGGCGGCACGGCACGTTCAAGGACGTGATCGGGCGACTGGACTATGTCGCCGACCTGGGTTTCGACGTGCTCTATTTTCCACCGATCCACCCCATCGGGACCACGAACCGCAAGGGCAAAAACAACGCGCTCACGGCCGAGTTCAGGCGATGTCGGTTCGCCTTACGCGATCGGTTCTCCCGACGGAGGAATGGATGCGGTGCATCCGGAGCTGGGATCGCTCGACGATTTCGACATGCTGGTGACGGCGGCCGGCGAGAAGGGGCTGGAGATCGCGCTCGACATCGCGCTGAACGCGTCGCCCGATCACCCATGGGTCCACGAGCATCCGGACTGGTTCGAGCGCAGACCCGACGGCACGATCAAGTTCGCCGAGAACCCGCCCAAGAAGTACGAGGACATCGTCAACTTCAAGTATTACAACGCAGATGGCACTCCGAACTCACCGTTCTGGGAGGCTATCCGCGATCTGTTCCTCTTCTGGATCGGTCACGGCGTCACGATCTTCAGGGTGGATAACCCGCACACCAAGCCATTCCCGTTCTGGGAATGGATCATCGGCGAGGTCAGGCTGACCTGCCCCGAGGCCATTTTCCTCTCCGAAGCCTTTACACGGCCGAAGGTGATGAAGCGGCTGGCGAAGATCGGCTTCAACCAGAGCTACACCTACTACACGTGGCGCAACACCAAGGCCGAACTCACGAAATACCTGACGGAGCTGACGACCGAGGAGTGCCGCCACTACATGCGGCCGAACTTCTTCACCAACACGCCCGACATCAATCCCTATTTCAATCACAATTCCGGTCGCCCCGGCTTCCGCACCCGGGCCGTGATGGCGGCGTCACTGGTGGGCAACTGGGGTCTCTACCAGGGCTTCGAGTTCTGCGAGTTGGACTGGCTGCCGCCAAAGGACGAGTATCTGGACAGCGAGAAATACGAGATCAAACACCGCGACTTGAACGCACCGGGCAACATCAAGGCCGATGTCCGGCTTATCAACCGGATCCGGCGCGCGAACCCTGCGATGAAGGACCTGACCAACCTGCGGTTCTTCACCGCCCATGACGACCGGGTGCTGTACTACGGCCGGTTCGACGAGACGAGCCGCAACTATCTGCTGTTCCACGTGCTGATCGACCCGATGGCCGGTGCCGAGTTCGGGTTCGAGCTGCCGCTCTGGGAATTCGGCCTGCCGGACCAGGCCTCGATAGAGGTCGAGGATGCCATCCACGGCAACCGGTTCACCTGGCACGGCAAGGATCACCGCCTCTGGCTCGATCCGCAGACCCGACCGTATGCGATCTGGAAACTTTATCCGCCGGGAGGCGCCCAATGAACGTCATCGACAAGGATCTCCTGGCACCCGCGCCCGGCGCCGAAGCGGAGGACTGGTACAAGGACGCGGTGATCTACCAGATCCACGTCAAGGCCTACATGGACAGCAACGGCGACGGGATCGGCGATTTCGCCGGGCTGATGAGCCGGCTCGACCACGTGCAGGACCTCGGCGCCACGGCGGTCTGGCTGCTGCCCTTCTACCCGTCTCCGCTACGCGACGACGGCTATGACATCGGCGAATACAAGGCGGTCAACCCGTCCTACGGCACGATGGAGGACTTCGAGGGCTTCGTCGAGGAAGCGCACAGGCGCGGTCTGAAGGTCATCACCGAGCTTGTGATCAACCACACCTCCGACCAGCACGAATGGTTCCAGCGCGCCCGGCGCGCGCCCAAGGGCAGCCCGGAGCGCGACTTCTACGTCTGGTCCGACGACCCGAAGAAGTGGATGGACAAGACCCGGGTGATCTTCAACGACACCCATGACAGCAACTGGTCCTGGGACCCGATCGCCGAGCAGTTCTACTGGCACCGGTTCTTCGATCACCAGCCGGACCTGAACTTCGACAACCCCGAAGTGCTGCGACAGGTGCTCGACGCCATGCATTTCTGGCTCGACAAGGGCGTCGACGGGCTGCGGCTCGACGCGATCCCCTACCTCGTGGAGCGCGACGGGACCAACAACGAGAACCTGCCCGAGACCCACGCGGTGCTGAAGGCGATCCGCGCCGACCTCGACAGGCATTACCAGGGACGGATGCTGCTGGCGGAGGCGAACCAGTGGCCCGAGGACACGCGACCTTATTTCGGCGAGGGCGACGAATGTCAGATGGGCTTCCACTTCCCGCTGATGCCGCGGATGTACATGGCCGTCGCACAGGAGGACCGCTACCCGATCACCGACATCATCCGGCAGACGCCGGAGATCCCGGACAACTGCCAATGGGCGATCTTCCTGCGCAACCATGACGAGCTGACGCTAGAGATGGTGACGGACCGGGAACGCGACTACCTCTGGGACTTCTATGCATCGGACAAGCGCGCGCGGATCAACATGGGCATCCGTCGCCGTCTCGCGCCGCTGCTGCAGAACGACCGGCGCAAGATCGAGCTGCTGAACTCGCTGCTGCTCTCGATGCCCGGAACACCCGTGGTCTATTACGGCGACGAGATCGGGATGGGCGACAACTACTATCTCGGCGACCGCGACGGGGTCCGGACCCCGATGCAATGGACCGCCGACCGCAATGCGGGGTTCAGCCGCGCCAACCCTCAGCAGCTCTACCTGCCGACGATCCAGGACCCGGTGCACGGCTACGAGGCTATCAATGTCGAGGCGCAGCAATCCTCTCCGTCGTCGCTGCTGAACTGGATCAAGCGGATGATCGCGGTGCGCCAGCGCAACCAGGTGTTCGGCCGCGGCAAGATTGAGCTGCTCTATCCGCGCAACCGCAAGGTGCTTGCCTATATCCGCCGCCTTGGCGACGAGGTCGTGCTCTGCGTCGCGAACCTGTCGCGGCAGGCGCAGGCCGCGGAAATCGACCTGAGCGCGTTCGAGGGCCGCGTGCCGATCGAGATGATGGGCCAGTCTCCGTTCCCGCCGGTGGGCGCACTGCCCTACCTGCTCACGCTGCCGGCCTACGGGTTCTACTGGTTCCAACTCGCCGATGAACACGAAGCGCCGAGCTGGCATACTCCCTACGCCCAGACGCTGCCCGACTTCATCACGCTGACGACGCGGACGGGCACCATCGGCGGCGCGCTGGAGGACAAGTCCGCCCCGGACTTCGAGCGCCAGACCCTGCGCGACTACCTGCCCTCTGCAGCGCTGGTTCGCAGCCAAGGACGACCCGATCGACGGGGTGAAGCTGCGTCGCCTCGCCGAGATCGACGGCCGCCACCTTCTCTCGGTGGTCGATGTCAGCGTGCGGGGCAGCGATCAGAGCTATTTCCTGCCGCTCTCCGCCGTCTGGGGCGAGGATCATCTTACCATGGGCCCGCGCCTGCCGGCCACGCTGGCCAAGCTGCGGCAGGCCAACCGCGTGGGCGCGATCCTCGACGGCGCGGTCAACGAGGATATGGCCAACGCGCTCCTCGCCTCGCTGCGCGACAACCGGGAGACCGACGCCGGCGCGGAAGGGCGGCTGGTATTCGCGTCCGGTGAGCGCCTGCGCGAGGTCGCCGCCGAGCCGGGCGAGCCGCGGCTGATGTCGGCGGAGCAGTCGAATGCTTCCATCGCGTTCTCGGACAAGCTGATCCTGAAGCTCTACCGCCGCCTGCGTGCGGGCGTGCAGCCCGATATCGAGATCGCTCGCTTCCTGACCGAGGAGACGGATTTCCAAGCCACTCCGCCGCTGCTGGGCACGATCGACTGGATCGACGCCGGGGGCCAGGTCACCACGCTTGGTGCCGCGTCCGAGTACGTCCGGAACCAGGGCGATGCCTGGACCTATGTCACCGATGCGCTCGACCGCGACATGGAGCGGCTCGACACCGGCGATCGCGACGCTGCGGTCGAGGAGGTCGGAACCGTCATGGGCGGTCCGCTCGACCTCGGCGACGTGCTTGGACGGCGGACGGCCGAACTGCACCGCGCCCTGTCGAGCGGCAGGGACGGCAGTGACTTCGGCATCGAGGCCCTGACCTCCGATCGCCTCTCCGGCCTCGTCGATGAAGTGAAGGGCGAGGCGACAGCGCTGCTGGACCGCCTCGCGGGGCAAGGGGCGCGCCTCGACGAAACCGGACAGGCGCTTGCCGAAGCGGTGCTGGCGCGGCGCGAGGCGCTGCTGGAGCGGCTCGACGGGCTCAAGGGCCTGACGCCCTCGGGCGGGCTCTGCCGGGTGCATGGCGACTATCACCTGGGCCAGGTTCTGGTCGTTCAGACCGATGTGATGATCATCGATTTCGAGGGCGAGCCCACCCGTTCGCTGGCCGAACGGGTCGCGAAGACCTCGCCTCTGCGCGATGTCGCAGGGATGCTGCGGAGCTTCGACTATGCGCTCTGGTCCACCGTCCGCCGCCGGCTTCAGCTGGGCGGCGACCGGGAGCGAACGCTGGCGAGCGTCGATGACTGGCGTCAGGCGACGCAGGGGACATTCCTCGACGCCTATCGCGCGACGATGGCCGGCGCGGCGGTTTATCCCGACGACGCGGATTTCGCACAGGCGTTGCTCGGCCTCTTTCTCATCCAGAAGGCGGTCTACGAGGTCGGCTACGAAATGGCGATGCGGCCCGACTGGATCGACATCCCGCTGCGCGGGCTGCTGGCACTCGCAGAAGAAACCGGAGGTTGATGCCCATGAAGGTCGCGATCCCGCCCGATACCGCCCCGCCCGTCGCCGAGATCGAAGCTATACTGCGCGGGCAGCACAGCGACCCGTTCAGCATCCTCGGCATGCACCAGACCGAAGCCCAGGGGCCTGTACACGTCAACGTTTTCGCGCCCGATGCGGTGGAGGTCACGGTGACCGACTTGGAGGGCACGGAGGTGGCCGCGCTACGGCTAGTGAACCTGGAGGGCTTTTTTCACGGGACGATGGAAAGAAAGAGCGGGCCCTTCGCCTACAGACTTCGGCTGCGTTCTGCCACGGACCATGAATGGGAGCTCTGCGACCCCTATTCGTTCGGCCCGATGCTTGGCGAGGTGGACGAATACTGATGGGCGAGGGGCGTCATGAGCAACTCTACGACCGGCTGGGCGCGCACCCGCTCACGCATGAAGGCGTCGATGGCACTGCCTTCGTGGTCTGGGCGCCGATGCGCGGCGGGTGTCGGTGGTTGGTCATTTCAATGCCTGGGACGGCCGCCGGCATACGATGCGGCGCCGCGGCGGCACGGCGGCTGGGAGATCTTTCTGCCGGGATCGGGCGCGGCGAGGTCTACAAGTACGAGATCCTCAACGCATATGGTCACCTGCAGCCGCTGAAGGCCGACCCGGTCGGCTTCTGTGCCGAGATGCCGCCCGACACCGCGTCCGTGGTCTACGGGAACGTCCGCCACGAATGGACCGATGCGGGCTGGATCGCCGCCCGCGAGGCGGACCGGCGCGCCGAACCCGTATCGATCTACGAGGTTCACCTGGGCAGTTGGCGGCGCACCCTGGAGAACGGCATGCTCGACTATGCCGCACTGGGCACGGAGCTGATCGATTACGTGAGCGATATGGGCTTCACCCATGTCGAGTTCCTGCCGGTCAGCGAACATCCTTTCTCCGGCTCCTGGGGCTACCAGCCGGTGGGCATGTTCGCCCCGACGTCGCGCTTCGGGGCCGCCGAGGATTTCGCCGAGATGGTGGACCGGCTGCACGGCGCGGGCATCGGCGTGATCGTCGACTGGGTGCCGGCGTTCCGAACGACGCGCACGGGCTGGGGCAGTTCGACGGCACCGCACTCTACGAGCACGCCGACCCGCGGCAGGGGTTCCACCAGGACTGGAACACGCTGATCTACAATTTCGGGCGGCCCGAGGTGGCCAACTTCCTGCGCGCCTCTGCGATCTACTGGCTGAAGGAGCTGCATGTCGATGCGCTGCGCGTGGATGCCGTGGCTTCGATGCTCTACCTCGACTATTCGCGCAAGGACGGCGAATGGGTGCCGAACCGCTATGGCGGTCGCGAGAACCTCGACGCCATCGACTTCCTCAAGGGCGTGAACCAGACGGTGCGGGACTATGCTCCCGGAGCATTGACCATCGCCGAGGAGAGCACGGCCTGGCCGGGCGTCTCGCGGCCGGTTGCAGAGGGCGGGCTCGGCTTCGACTTCAAGTGGAACATGGGCTCGATGCGACACGCTCGGCTACATGGCCCAGGACCCGATCAACCGGAAATACCACCACCACCACATGACCTTCGGACTTCTACGCGTTTCCCCGAAAACTTCGTGCTGCCGCTCAGCCACGACGAAGTCGTGCACGGCAAGGGGTCGATACTGCGGCAAGAGTCCGGCGACCGCTGGCAGAAGTTCGCGAACCTGAGGGCCTATTACGGCTTCATGGGGGGCATCCGGGCAAGAAGCTGCTGTTCATGGGCTGCGAGTTCGGACAGGAGCGCGAATGGAACCACGACCGGTCGCTCGACTGGCACCTGCTGGAGGATCCCCATCACGAGGGAGTTCGCCGGGTGTTGCGTGACCTCAACGCGCTCTACCGGACCGAGCCGGCATTGCACCAGCGCGACTGTGGCCCGAGGGCTTCGGCTGGATCGAGGGCGGCGATACCGAGAACAACGTCTTCTCCTTCGCCCGCTACGGCGAGGACGAAACGAAACCGTTTGCGTCCTGTCGAACGTGTGTCACCCGTGGTGCGCGAAGGCTACCGGATCGGCGTGCCGAAGGGCGGCACGTGGGTCGAGCGGCTGAATACTGATGCACGGGTTTACGGTGGTTCCGGCACCGGCAACTCCGGCACTCTGAGCGCCAACGACGAGGGGCTGCACGGGTATCCCGCGTCGCTGTCGCTCACCCTGCCGCCCCTCGCCACGATCTTCTATACCGGAGTAGCCATTGCACGGGCGTCGCGTCCGATACCCCGTTCCTTCGGGTCCTTGGCGGATCGAACGTGCGCCCAGGACGGGTCGGCACGCGTTCCATACGGTCCGCGAAGCACCCCGTCCGCTTTTTCGGAGCAGGATCAGGCGGCTCCGTCGCGATTCCCGCTTGGAACGTTGGACGTGCCATCGCGTTCATTCATCTATAGGCTCCCAAAACCACTTGGATGCGAATAAATTTCGAGGAGAAAACTGACCATGAGGTCAGCGGTATCGCCGCTCGGGATGCCGCCGGTCCTTCAATGATCCGCATCGGCTTTGTCGGCCACAGGAAAGCTGATGATGGAAAAGTGGTGTGGCTGGCAGTGGTCCCACCGATGAGCCAGCAATTCGCCTGCACAATTTCAAATTCGAAGGCTGAGTGAATGACGATTGCTGGTTTTGCCATCGAGGCCGGAACATCTCCTTTCCGCTGGGTGGTTCATGGAACGGTCTGGGCACCAACTTCGCCCTATTCTCGGCGAACGCCACGAAGGTCGAGCTTTGCCTGTTCGACGACCGGGGACGGCGCGAGATCGCCCGCGTGCCGCTGCCGGAATACACGCACGAGATCTGGCACCGCTATCTGCCGTCGGTGCCGGCCCGGGCAAGCTTCGGCTACCGCGTCCATGGACCCAACGCGCCTGAGGCGGGCCACCGGTTCAATCCCAATAATTTTGTCGACCCGTATGCGCTTGCCTATCACGGCGAGATCCGCTGGCACGACGCGCTGTTCGGCTACCGGATCGACACGCGCGCGAGGATCTGTCGTTCGACGGCGGATTCGGCATTCGTGATGCCGAAATCGTCGTCGTCGATCAGGCCGTGACTCGGACGACGACATGCCGCCGAGACGGAAATGGTCGGAGACCGTCATCTATGAGGCGCGTGGAAGGGCATGACGGCGCTCGACCGTTCGGTGCCGGAGCGGCTGCGCGGTTCGTTCGCCGCTGGCGGCCGGGCGTGATCGACCACCTCGAGGCTCGGGGTGACGGCGGTCGAGCTGATGCCGATCCAGGCGTTCTTCGACGACCGGCACCTGGTGGACCGGGGCTAAGCAATTTCTGGGGCTACAACACGATCGGCTTTTTCGCGCCGCGCCGCGCTACATCTCGCCCGGGCTCGGACGTCCACCGAGTTCAAGCTGATGGTGCGGCGGCCGCAAGGCGGGATCGAGGTGATCCTCGACGTGGTCTACAACCACACCGCCGAGGGCAGCCATCTCGGGCCGACCCTGAGTTTTCGCGGAATCGACAGACACGTCCTGCTGTATCCCGGCCGACGATCCGCCGGTACTCTACAACGACCGGCTCCAGCAACACGGTGAACATCACGCATCAGCGCGTGCTTCAGATGGTGATGGATTCGCTTACCGGTTCTCGGTAGAGTCCTGCCATGTCGACGGGTTTCCGCTTCGATCTAGCAGCGCTCGGGCGCGACGAGACGTTCAACCCCGACGCAGATTTTGGACACAGTACGGCGAGCGCCCCGTGCTCGGCCGCGTGAAACTGATCGCCGAGCCTTCGGATACGGGGCCCGACGGCTATCAGGTGGGCAACTTCCGCCTGGATGGGCCGAGTGGAACGACCAATACCGCGACGGGGTGCGGTCGTACTGGAAAGGCGATTCCGGCGCGCTGCCCGAGCTGTCGGCCCGGCTTCTCGGCTCTTCGGACCGGTTCGAGAGACGCAGCCGCGATAGCGGACAACGTGTGGAGACTTCGTGGACCGCCCCATGACGGTTTCACGCTGATCGACACGTTCTGGTACAACGAAGAGCACGAACGAGGCCAATCTCGAACTGCGCGACGGCCATTCGCACAATCTTGAGCTGGAACTGCGGCGTCGAGGAAACGGACGATACAGGAGGTGCTCGACCTGCGCGAACCAGATGCCGGCGGGCGATGATCTCGACGCTCTGGTCGGCCAAGGCACGCCGATGCTTCTGATGGGCGACGAGGTCGGCGAGCCAGGCGGCAACAACAACGCCTGTCCAGGACAACGCGATCAAGAACTGGCTGGAGGTGAAAGGCGACGATCCGCGCGACTGGCGTTCCTCGCGTTCACGCGCGCGGTCATCGCGCTTAGGCGCGACTGCTGCGCTGTTCCAGCAGGACCGGTTCCTGCACCAGCGCGCCGACCGGACCAGGAGGCGGTCGAGGTCCACTGGATGCGGACCAGGAGCAGGACGCGGATGGAGGACGGACTGGCGGGAGCCGGAGGCGCGCGCGCTCGATGCTGCTGCAGACCGGGACGAACAGGTCGCCGTACTTCAACAGCCGTTTGAGCCCGGTCGCCTTCGCGGTGCCCGAAGGGGCCGGGGAGGTTTGGCGGGTAGTGCTCGACACCGCCGCCGGAGAGGTGCGGCCGGAGGCGCGCGCCGTCTGGGCGGAGGGTCCGGTCGACGTGCCCGCGCGCGCTCTGCTCGTGCTCGAGGCGCGGCGGTGAGCAACAGACGCTGCGGGGCCGCGCCTTCTCCCCGGCGGCGGCGCGCCAGTTCCGGCTCTGGGCGCCGGGCGCACGGTCGCTCGGCCTTCGGATGGACGAGCAGAACCAGGAGATCGAGTCGGTCGGCGACGGATGGTTCGAGGCGATCGCGCGGGACGCCCGCGTCGGATCCGAATACCTGTTCGTGCTGGAGGGACGGGAATGCGGTCCCGGACCCGGCGGCGCGAGCGCAGGCTGGCAGGAAGTACATGGGCGTACGGTGCGTTGGTCGATCCCGAAGCCTTCCGGTCGGCAACCCGACTGGCCGGGCGACCGTGGGAGGAGGCGGTGATCTGCGAGGCGCATGTGGGCGCCTTCACGCCCGGAGGACCTTCCGCGCCGCGATAGACCGCCTCGACCATATAGCGAAGACCAGGCTCGCGGCGCTGAGCCATGCCGGTCGCGCAGTTTCCAGAAATTCGCCGCTGGCTGCGACGGGGTGCTGCTCGCGCCGCATCCGGCCTACGGGACGCCGGACGATCTCGGCGCTGGTCGACGCGGCGCATTCGCGCGGGCTGATGGTCCTGCTCGACATCGTCGATCACTTCGGGCCCCGAGGAACCATCTATCGCCTACGCGCCCAATTTCGACGAGGCGCGCCGCCAGACCCCGTGGGCGCCGCGATCGCCTATGACCGGCCGGCGGTGCAAGATTTCTTCGTCGAGACGCGCTCCGATGGCTTGAGGATCTCCGGCTCGACCAGGACCCGGTTCGACGCCGTCGACCACGTCCGCGACCCGAAGTCGCCGACCGAGCTGCTGGTCGAGATCGCCGAGCGGATCCGCGCGCTGGATCCCCGGCGTCCGATCCATCTGACGACGGAGGACAACCGCCGACGTCACACAGCTGCACGAACGCGGCCAGGGCAGTGCCGTCCGCGCTACACCGCCAAGTGGAACGACGATTTCCACAACGCCGCGCATGTCGTAGCGACCAGCAGCCAGAAGCCTATTACGCCGATTTCGTGGCCGATACGGTCGCGGCGCCTCGCCCGCGCGCTGGCGGAGGGCTTCGTCTCCAGGGCGAGGCGACCGTTTCCGGCGAGGCGCGCGGAGAGCCGTCGACGCATCTGCCGCCGGCGGCCTTCGTCGATTTCCTGCAAGACCATGACCAGCCCGGCGACCGCCTACCTCGGCGAGCGGCTGATCGCGCTGACGCCGGAGCCGAGGCTACCGTCGCTGCCGCGATCCTGTCGCCGCGCGTTTCCGCTGTTCCTGATGGGCGAGGAATGGAGGAGAACGCCGCCTTCATGTTCTTTACCCGGTACGCGAAATCGCCGATGCCGTCCGCGAGGGCAAGCGCGGGAGTTCAGCAGGTTCGCGGCCTTCGACGATCCCGACGGCGCGCCGCGCGTCCGATCCGAACGACGCGGCGACGTTCGCGGCCTCCCGGATCGACTGGGACGACCGGGAGCGCGGAGAAGGTGCGCGGCTGGCTGGATTTCACGTCGCGCCTGCTGGCGATCCGGCGCGGTGGTCCGCGTCTCGCGGGCGCCGCCCGCCATGCCGGCCGGGTGGTCGCGGACGGCGCGGGCTGATCGCCGTCGATTGGCGGCTGCGACGGGGCCGTTCTGCGGCTGCGCGCGACCTCGGCGAAGCTCCCCGTCGTGGCCTCGACGCGCCGGGCGCGGTGCTCCACACGCCGACGGGGCGCGTCTCGACGCCGACCTGCGCCCCGACGATGTGATCGTGACGCTGGACGTGTCGGAGAGCCGCGTGACCAGTCGCAGAAGACCTGGCGCTCCATCACATTCTGTACCGATTACGAGGGCATCGAAGGCCAGCTCCGCCAGGCTCCGGACGCCAACGCTGCACCCTTGTCGCGGCGTCGGCGTGCCCTCCGCGGATGTCGAGGCCGCCACCGTGGCGCCCAAGCAGAACCCTGCCGCGCCTCTCCGCCCCACCGGAAGCACAGTGCCACATGCCCGACTGGCTCGGCGAAGAGCCGCGTCTGGGCGTGGCGCTGCAACTCTATCAGATCCGCTCATCACGAACCAGGGCATCGAAGACTCACCGATCTCGCCGATATGGCGACGCTGCTCGGCGCCACGGCGCGGACTTCGTCGGCGTGGACGCTCCGCGCCCTGTTCATCGCGAACCCGGAGCATTGCAGCTTCGTCTCGCCCTCGAACCGCCGGTTACCTCGACCCGCTCTACGTCGCCGTCGACCGTCTGCCGGAATTCGATCCGGACGACATAGACGCGGAGGCTTCTGGGCCGCACAGGCCGCGGAGTTCGTCGATTACCGCGCCGTCGCCGCCCTGAAGCTCGCCGCGCTCCCGGTCCTGCTGGACGCGGGCGCAGCCCGACGCGGAGGCCCTCGCCGGTTCCGGGCCGAAGGCGGCGCGACTCGAACGTCACGCGCTCTTCGAGGCGCTGTCCCTGCGGCTTGAGGCCGAGGGTCACGGTCCCGGCTGGACCGCCTGGCCCGAAAATACCCGCGATCCGGACAGTCCGGCCGCGCGCGCCTTCGCCGTAGCCGAGGCCGACGAGGTCGATTTTCACGTATCGCTCCAGTTCCCGACCGGCAGCTGGCGGCCGCCCGGGACGCCGCGCTCGCGGCGGTGGCCCTGGTCTCTATCTCGACTTCGCCGTGGGAGAGGCGCCGGACGGCTCCGGCACGTGGAGCGATCGCGAGATGGTGGTGCCCGGGTCCATGTGAGGGTTGCGCCGCCGGACTATTTCAACGCCGCCGGCCAGGAC
>CAVORV010000063.1:0-21982 GCA_963698685.1 uncultured Alphaproteobacteria bacterium | reverse complement strand
CCGCGGGCGCTTAAAGGAATGTCTGTCTGACCCATGACAAGACCTCTCTCATTCCAGTCGGTCAAACCATGACGCATGAGAAACGCAACCGGTCCCTGTTTTTTGCGGGCCTCTTCGGCGATACGACCGGACAGCGTCACAGCAGCAGTGCTGATGAGATTCCGTGGCGGAGGAGACCGTGTTGGTCGACGAGAAGGTCTTGGAGACGATCCCGGAAGTCCCGCGCGACATTGACAAGCTCTTTGTACTCTTCAGTTTCCATACCGGAGAAACCGTCCTGATCCAGTTTGCCCCGGACGGCTGCCTCATCGATCGCGTGGAGGAACGTCGCGTAGGCATTCAGCGCTAACTGTGTTTCCTGCTCACCAAAAACATCGACCAGTCGTTTGATCGGGGGCGTGGCAAACATCCCAGCAGCACTATGCGCTTCTGAGGCGCGGGAATGTCGCCTGTCTTGCTGATCGCAGCGACACCGCCGAAGTACAACATCATACGGGCAAACCGCAGCTTGATGAGGCGAATGGCGCGAGGCTTGTTGCCGGCGGCGGTCTTTTCCTCGAAATCGACGCAGATTGTGCGCCAGTAACGGATGATGTCGTTGAGGAGGTATCGACAGAGCTTCCGCTCTTCAAGCTCCTCGGTGACATAATGCTCGATTAGGTCCGCCCGTACACGCTCGAATCCGGCTTCATTATAAAGCCACTCCCCCTGCAAGAGATAGAGCATTCTACGGTAGGGACTCGTTCGTATCCTTATCGCCCCCAATATTTGCGAGCAGGTCAGTGACGCTGAGCGGGTCTCGAACACGCCCCCATGGGCAGGCATCTTAATGCCAAGAGCTGCCCAAGTCGGCACGGTACTCGGACTGTACCCTGCGCGCGGCATCGATATCCCCATCGACCGTAAGGAAAAACAGATCGACATCGGACCCGCTGGTAACCTCGCGCCGAGCGACGCTCCCATTCACGCCCACTATGATGTTGGTGTGGTCCCCGAGGCGTTCAATTGCCGCCTTGCGCATGGTCGTGAGCTGGAGCTGCGATTGCTCGCGGGCGCGTTGCAGGACTTTGCGGACGTCATCCGCATCTGTAAGCTGTTTGATCACCATGTGCGCTCAGTCCAAGAGGTCGGCCAAGGTCATAGACGTCATCGACTTTCTCTGGCGGTAGCGTTGGTCGATCGACATATTGTCTGCGAGGCGCGCATCGTGTTCGACGAAGAAGTCGCGCTTTTTCACGCGTACCGTCTGCCTCTTCCAGTTCGAAGGGATCGCCTCCCTGAGACTTCCTTCCGCTCGTGAAGCGGTTCTCAAGTATGCGTACAGCTTCGGATGACGCCTGCGAAGCGCGCCCTCGGTGACGAAGAAGTCATTAGGCGAGAAGGTGGAAATGTTGGCACGCATGTATGTTTGCGCTACCGCATCGAGTGCAGCTCCACGAGGCGCGCCGATGAAGAGGTTGTAGACATCGTGCTTCAGCGCCCAGAACGCATCGAACCAAGCTTCGGGCATCTCCACTCCTCGGGACCATCTGCGCACAATGTGTTCCGCCATGCCGTAGGCAGGCCGCGGAGCGACAAAAGCCCTACAGCGGGTAATTCCTTCGAGCGTGTCTAGGTTGATTTGGCTGGAGAACAAATGTCCTACATCGCCGTCATGCTCGCCATCGATGAGCGCCAGAACCTCCTCGAGGTTGACGCCAGCATCGGAGAGGACTCCCGGGATTTCTTCTCCCATCGCGACATCACCTGCCACAATCCGACGCGTTACGATGTGATGGTCCAGTCCGAACTCTTCGAAAAAGACGGGTTCGAGCGTATGCGACAGCGGACCATGGCCCACGTCGTGCAGCAGGGCAGCACAAAGCAGGAGACGACGACGATCATCCGAGAGCCCCGCTTCCCTTGCGTAGATATCAGCGAGACGTGCCACACCGACCGAATGTTCGAGCCGACTGTGACGACGGCGATGCCCATCCCGGCCTGATCCGTGTCGGACGTAGTCGATTGCTCCGAGGAACCCGATACCGGCGAGGCGCTTCAGTGACGGCAGAGACAGGAGAGAGGTGACGAGGGGGTCGCAGAAGGTCGGACAGGTATCGGACCGGTACGCATCACGTCATCCAGGAACATCGCCGCCAAAACGGGCTGCGCGACGTCATGCTGCGAGCATGTCGGCATCTGGTCCAGTGTCATCTCCTCTTCAAATCACTCACAAAGATGGAGTCGGCCCTGTGACTTCGCATGACCGCAACACCCCTGTCACGACTATATTCCACGTAGCAATAATATAGGTGAATGGGTGGTGAAAAACATCCCTGCATCCTAAGGCTCCGAACGGCAGGGAACCTGAACCAGAGCCGCCGCCCCAACTAACCGCCCCACCCCAAGCGGCCATCCGCCTCATTCGAACAGTGCCGAGCATGCCTTGGTGCTAGGCCACGCTCAACAGCAAGGATTCTTGGTGGAACACCCATCCGGACCAGCGCAAGGAACGGCAAGTCTGTCGTGGAGCCGCCCTTGCAACGGTGTAGGGCAGAGCGAAGGCGCGGAAGTCCAGCGTGGCGGGCTGCGGGTGATCAAGGGCGGGAGGTGACACCCTCTCAACGCACACTGCAATGCAAGCATGCTGCACGAAAACTGCTTGCATTGCGGCGGAGAATCGGGATCTATGCAGGCATCATTAGTCAGAGGATGCTTGCAATGCAGGACGACGACACGGAAGGCAGAGCTGGGGCGGTAAAGCGCGGGCGGAGAAGCTGAGCCCGGAGGAGCGGTCTCAGATACGCCTCGGATGCAGCGCGTGCACGGTGGCGGAACCGTGGAACTGCCCCGCCCCGACATGCCGACAATCATCGAAGGCTATTCGAGCTACTTGGAACTCGAAGGCGTCCGGCTCCCTTGCGCTGTGATCGAATGGCCGGACGGCACGGTCCAGCGCGTCCTCAGTGAAAGTGGCATCTCAAACGCCATCCTCGGCAACAGGAGCGGCGCATCGAAGCGGCTGAAGAAGTCTGGCGCGGATACGGGCGACGCATTGCCGATCTTCGTCGCGCCGCGCCAGCTCAAGCCCTTCATCACGGACGAGCTCCTTGAGGGTTGCCTCGCACCCATCGACTATGTGGAGGGTTCGCGTGTCGTCCGAGGTTACGACGCAGAGGTTCTCGTGGCGGTCTGCGGCATTTGGCTTCGCGCGAGATCAGAAGGCGCCCTCCAGAAGCAACAGCTGTTGAAGGCTCAGAAGGCTGAGATGCTGACCTTGGCATTGGCCAATACTGGCGTCGTTGCCCTCATCGACGAGGCGACAGGCTACAGGATGCGCGCGCGAAGGATGCTCTCGCGAAGATCTTCGCACAGTTCCTCGCCAAGGAACGTCAGAAGTGGACGCTCACCTTCCCGTTGGCGTTCTACCAAGAGATCTACCGCCTACGGGACTGGCGGTTTGAACCATGGAACACCAAACGTCCTCAGGTCATTGCAAGGTGGACGGATGACTTCGTCTATGATCGCCTCGCGCCAAATCTGACGGAGGAACTGCGCAACAAGAACCCGGTCACGGATACTGGTCGCCGGTCGCACCGACACCATCAATGGTTGGACCCGAAGAACGGTCATCCTCTGCTTCGGGAGCACATTTCCGGTGTGATCGCACTGCTTCGCGCGGCCGACGACTGGGACGAGTTCAAGCGCAAACTAAATCGGGTCTATCCGAAGTTTGGTGCCACCATTGAGATGGATTTGGGCGACACTGGGCGGCGGTGACATCCGAACATCGGGTTGCGCCCGCTTGGGCGTCCGTCGTTCGTGAACACCACGTAAGGCGTCGTTAGCGATGGCACATCAGCGCCATTCGTGTCCGAATGCGGCTTATTCGTCTTTCGTCTTCAATGGCGTCGAGAACCTCAGATTTCTGATGGTCTCCGGTGCCTTCAGCCCCCATTCTTCGAGATTTTCGCGGAGTGTGGAGATCCGGCCTCCCTCGACATCGAGCTGAAAGTCGCGCTCAAGCCATGGAACAAGGCCGGGATCCGGAACCTCCTGAAAGCATGGTGTAGCCCTGTGCCGCCTTTCGCCGTGATATGAAGGACTTCGTCCCTCTTGCTTCCACAGTGCTTCCAGGGGTGCTGGAACGCAAAAAGCCTCCCGTGAGGGAGGCTTTTAAGCGTTTGATATGGTGTAGGAATTTGGTTGCGGGGACAGGATGCCAACGCCGATTGCTGCTCGAAGCGTGGGCGTGACCCTATTGCGGACTGTTGGCGACACTGACCGCGTGGACGCCGTCAGTCCAGCAGGCTCCAGAACGACGCCTTGCGGCCGTGCTCGGCCTTGAGCCGGGCACGGTAGGCTTCATGGGTCTCGAAGGGGCCGAAGTCCTCGATCTGGCCCGCGAGCCCTTGGCATTCCAGCAGGTGCCGCGCGGCGTGGCGGTAGCGGCTCGATCGCGCGGCGCCGAGCGAGAAGTCGATCAGCGCCCGCCGGATCAGCGTGGCGGCGAGCGGATGCTTCGCCTCCAGCGCCTCCGCGGCCGGAACGAGGATGTGATAGAGATCGCCGTCCAACTCCCTCGTCCGCGTCACCACCAGATCGGCCGCGCGGTCGAGAGCCGGCCAGTGGACGAGGAACCAGAGCGCCTCGTGGAAACGCGGCGAGGCATGGACGAAGTCCAGCGCCCGCTCTTCCGCCTCGATGTCCTCGAAGTCGGGCAGCCGCTTGAGATGCTCGCGCAGATGCGTCGCGTTCAGGTGCCGCTCGAAACAGCGCCAGCGGAAGGCCTGCGCCTCCTCCGTCTTGCCGAGAACCTCCATCACCGCGAGCCGCGTCTCCTCCCACTCGAACTGGATATGGCCGGCACGATCCGTGGCGGCATTGATCGCCTTCCAAGCCTCTTCCGGACGGCCGGCGTCCAGCAGCCGCCGCGCGATCTCGGCGGCGACTGTCGGCACCGTTCTCGCATTGGCGCTCTGCTGCACGATGAAACCGTCGACATCACCCTGCGCGTCGGCGATCGCCTCCAGCGCCAGCTGGACGGTGATGTCGCGGCTTCGGTGGTCGACGTCGTCCGCGAAGATTGGGCCGCCGGTCCCATAGCCGATAACCGTGCGGTCCTTCCCGGCCGACCTCGGGACCGGCGCCTTCGACAACTCCTTCACGCGCGCCTTGAGATGCCCGAGGCCGTCCGCGCCGAGCGCCGGCGCCAGCAGACCGATCAGGTCGTCGTACTGGCCGTAGCCGTTCTCCTGTATCGCGGCAAAGACCCGATCTGCGAGTGCCGCCGGATCCGGCCCGGCCGCGGCGGCAAGGGCGGCGAGATCCGCGCAGGCGTCGTGGAAGATCCCGATCACCGTCCCGCTGGAGTCGTCGCACCGCTCGAAAACCGACTCCGCGAGCTCCGTGAAGCGCCACATCAGATCGAGCGCCTCGGCGGGATCCTCCGGCCCCACCTTGTCGACGATGGCGCGACGCTGGGTCTCGAGGTCGTTCAAGAGCGCCTTGCGCGTCTGCCAATCGACGAAGGAACGGGAGCGGGCGATGGTCGCAAGCCGCTTCCGGACCTCACGCGCCACTTCCTTCGGGCTCTTCTCGCCGGCGAGTTCGAGGCGCAGGCCCCGCTTCATCGCGGCGTCCCCGGTGCTGACCTCGATCAGCAACTCTGCCAGCCGCTTCGCACCGAGCGCCTCGAGGTTCTTCGCGTTGAGGGTCGTCTTTGATGCCATGAACGTCTGATAGCGAAGTCCCTCGGTCGGCGGCAAGCTCTCGACCGCCGAATCCCGAACGCTGCAGCATCAAGAATCGCTACGCCCCGCCGAGTTCGTGACCTCGTCAATGGCGCGCGGGCGTCGTTTTCGATTCGATCCGCGTTTTGTTGGAAAAGTGGAAGCTGGTGCGCCCGGTGTCGGTGCGGCCGACCGCCTCGCGCTCTCCCGACCTCGCCGGGAGGGGCAACACCGCCGGATTGACTCGGCATTATACAATGATTCGCGGGGAGGCGAATCGTTCTCCTTGAATACGCGAATCAGGAGATGCGGCCGATGTCCGGAGACGATCCCATCGTATTTCCGCTTGCTCGCAGAATGGTCATTTCTTTTCGGACCACCAGATGCAGATTTGTCTTGGAGGAACCGGAGCCCGAACCGCTGCCGCCCTCAATGCCTATGCTGAAGCCGCATTCCAACCCCGTCGAAAGCAGTGCGGCTTCGGCTGTAGGCAACCTCCTGAAGCGGAAGAGGCGACGGGCTCCGCCAGGAGGGCTGGTCAGTCGCCTTTGCAGCCTCAGCGATCTCGTCACTCGGCGCGGTCACAACCGAATGACGGAAAAGCTGCTCGGCCGGCACAGATCAGGAGCAGGAGTGGGTCTCGTAGTGTTTCGCGACAGCTCGGTCCTCGTCTTCAGTAGGCACGACGCCAAGTCGTGGCCGGAAACGGCTCCCGATGGAGACCCTGAGATCGCCTTTCTGCCGCGCATCTTCCATCTGCCGGAAGTCCTCGCGCCGCGCGGGGGCATCCGAGGCGAGCCGTATCGCATATGCCATGAGCCGGATGACAATGACGGCCTGAGGTTCATTTTCGCCGATGCGAGCGGTGCCGGAAGAAGCGATTGGCGGAGTGAATTGAAGCCGGGCCCGCATCGCTGCCAAGCCCCGGTGTTGCGGGCGGAATTGCTGGCTGAGGCCCGGATCCATGCCGCGGCGATTCCGCGCTTCCCGGCTTTGCGCAAGCCTCTGCCCGGGGCGCCGCACGAGGGCATAATCGGCGAGACCTGCAACCCGGACGGACGGATAGCCGTGGAGGATCGATGCCTCACGGGAGAGCGATATGTCTGGCCCGACTATCTCAACCATCGATGTTTCAGCGGTGCGGAGGCGCATGCCATCTCCGGTCTCGCCCGGGATATCGCCTGTTATTTGTTCTTCCGCCACAAAAAGCGTTTCGCCACGTTCCGGCTGACCGTCAATGCGGTGAGCCGCAGTATCGAGAACGAGAGGGATCCTGTGGAAGTCGAGGTGACGCCACGGCGAGGCTCCGAGGAATGCGTGCCTTATCCCCCCGATGTTACCAAGGAAGCCGAGGCTCTGCTGGCAGGTCCGGAGCTCCCGCTTTCCCGCGAGCGCCTCGTCGTGTGCGGCTTTCTGCGACCGACCATCGTAGATATCCGCCTGTCCGCCCCGCCGGGCGCGAAGGAAGGAGCGGCCTTGGAGGCCCGATTCATTGATTACCTGCATCAGGTGTCCATTGTGCCGGATCACTAGCGCGGCCGGGCGCACCGGTCGCGGGCCGGTCTTGTCATGTTTTCGGGTGGGTTTGATCAGGCTGTGCGCTTGCGGCTCTGGTTGAGCCGGTAGCTTTCGCCGTTCATCTCGAGGATGTGCACGTGGTGTGTCATTCGGTCGAGGATGGCGCCGGTGAGCCGCTCCGAGCCGAAGACTTCGGTCCATTCGTCGAAGGGCAGGTTCGAGGTGATGATGATCTAGCCGCGCTCGTAGCGCCGGGAGATAACCTCGAAGAGCAGTTCGGCGCCGGTCTTGGAGAGCGGTACGAAGCCAAGCTCGTCAATGATCAACAGGTCATGGGTGGCAAGGCTCTTCTGGAGGCGCTGGAGCCTGCGGTCGTCGACGGCCTCCATGAGTTCATGGACCAGGGCAGCGGCGGTGATGAAGCCGACCTTCCGCCCCTTCTGGCAGGCCGCCAGTCCGAGGCCGAGGGCGACATGGCTCTTGCCAGTTCCGGAGGGCCCGAGCGCGATGACATTCTCACGGCGATCGACGAAGGAGCAACGCGCCAACTCCGTTGCCAGCACCTTGTTTAGCGACGGGATCGCCCTGAAGTGGAAGCTGTCGAGGCTCTTGGTGGCGGGGAACTTCGCGGCTATGATGCGCGGCGACCGCCGCGCGGATCCGGTCAAGGGCGGATCCAACATCGGGCGCGGACGGACACCCGCGACCGATCTCAGCCTTCTAGACGGGCCATCGCGGCGTGAACCTTCTCGCGGTCGCCGCCGCTCAGGGCGACCAGCGGCGGGCGCAGGGCGCACCAAGCGTCGTCGCCGCGAGCCTTAGCGACCATTACCTTGACGGTCGGCAGTTGGACGTTGGAATTGGCGAGGTCCCGCCAGGCCACGATCCGGTCGCGCGCGACGGCGACGTCGTCCGACCGGGCCGGATCCCGCCAGCCGTCCCAGACCGTACGCAGATCGTCCGCGCGCAGGTTGCACGTGGCGGTGATGCAGCCGGCGCCGCCCGCCTCCAGAAGCGGCAGGAGCAGAGGATCGGCGCCCGCGAGCACCGCGAAGCCGGGGAAACGGTCGGCCATCGCGACCATGTTCTCCAGGACGCCGGAACTGTCCTTGATTCCGACGACCGCGTCGGGGAAGGCCGCGATCAGCCGCCCGATCAGATCAAGGCCCAGCGGGACCTGCGAGACCTGCGGGATGTTGTAGAGAACGACCCGGAGGCGGTCGTCCGCGACGCCTTCGATGACCGAGGCATAGAAACGGAAAAGGCCTTCGTCGCTGACGCCCTTGTAGTAGAACGGCGGCAGCATGACGCAGCCCGAGACCCCGTGCTCGACCGCGTGGCGGGTGAGCTCGACGGTCTCGGGGATGTTGCAGCTCGCGGTTCCGGGCAGGAGCTGGTCGCCGCGGATTCCGGCCGCGATCAGGGCCTCCAGCGTCGCCTGGCGTTCGGAGACCGAGAAGCTGTTGGCCTCGCCGGTCGTGCCCCAGAGCGCGATGCCGTGACAACCCTCGTCCAGCAGCGCGCGGCAATGTTCGACGAGAAGGTCGAGCCGCACCGACGCGTCGGATCCGACCGGGGTGGTGACGGCGCAGAATACCCCTTGGATGGCGTGCGTCATGTCGCGTGTCTCCGCGTTTGTGGGTTTCGGGCCGCGGTGCCGGTCATTCCGGCGTCGCGACCAAGTCGGCCGGAACGCGCATGTGGGCGATGGCCCGGCGGTGATACGTGAAGCAGATGTCGACGTCGCCCGCTTCCGTCTCGGACATCGCCGGATAGGACAGTTCGCTGTTGGCCCCATCCTCGGAATCGTTCGACAGGCAGGTTCCGGGACCGTCCGCGACGGTGATCCGCCGGGGGAAGGTCCGGCCCTCGTCTGTAGAGAAGGCGAGGATGAGAGGTCCGCGCGCGACGCCCCAGACCGGCGCGCAGCCGCCCTCGGCTTCCGGGCGGTCGTCGTCGCCGAGTTCGTTGTAGAGCGACGCGCGCCGGGACGGATCCATCGCCGCGTTGACCGGATTGCAGACGAGCGCGATCCGGCCGTCGCGCAGCCGCATCGCCGCGATCGAGGAATTGTTGTTCGGAAGATCGGTGGGCTCCGGAACCGACCAGGTCTCGCCGTCGTCGAGGCTTTCGGAACGGTGGACGAAATCGGCCTGGCGGCGGCGGAAGAACGCGACGAGGCGCGCGCCGCCCGCCGGCACGACGGTCATGTGGACGCAGCCGGTCGAGCCCGGCACCTCGACCCGTCGCCACGTCCGGCCGGCGTCGGAGGTTATCGCGACGGAGGCGGTGTCGTGCCGGCCGGTCCAGCGGGCGCCCGGCGCGTGGACGCAGTGGAAAAGCGGCAGGAGCCAAGCGCCGTCGTCCCGCACGATCGGCCGCGCCCGGACGAAGCTTCCGGGCGGAAGCGGCAGGTCGACGGGTTCGCCGCCGATCTCGCGCAGGCGCACGACGCAGCGGTCCTGGTCGCCGCCCGGTTGCGCGGTGTGGAAGAGCAGCCGCCTGCCGTCGGGCGCGTCGAAGAGGACCGGGTTCTGTTCGGAACGGTCCGGATCGTCGGTGATCTGCCGCGCGGGGCTCCATCGGCCGGAGCCTTGGTCGAGTTCGCTCAGGTGGATGCGGATGTCCGCCCTGCCCTCGAGCCCGCCCGCGAACCAGGCGCAGCGCAGGACGCCGTCGCGCCCGCGCAGCAGGAACGCGGCGTGGTTCTGAACGCAGGGCGACGGCAGGAAAGCGACCGCGCGTCCGTCCCGCGTCGGGCGAAGCGTCCCGTCCATCCGGGCGGCGACCTCGTCCGGCGTGTCTGGCAGAGAGCGGGCGTGCATCCGGGAAAATCTCAGACTGGTCGGGCGGACAGTTGTCGGCGTCGGCCGCCGGGTTGTCAAGTTGGAGACAGCTTCATCGAGCGACCCGCCACGGGAGAAAGGCTCGAGTTTATATTTCGCTTATTCAGATGGTTAACAAATCCCATTTGGAAGCGAATTTTCAGTTTACAAATGGCGGGACGCCTGTTGTCCTATGCGAAACGGGGAAGCGGCCCCGCAGCGGACGCCGGCGGAGACGCGATGCTGGACCAACGCTCCCTGCTGGGGGTTTCACTGATGGTTCTGGTCGCCGGCATGGGCGCGTTCGACGCCGTGCTGGTCCGTCTGCTGTCGGGCGGGGTGCATCCGGTAGTCATGGCCTTCACCCGCGCCGCCTTCGGCGCGATGGCGATGCTGCCTTGGATCCTGAGCAGGCCGGGCATCATGAAGACGAGCCGGCACTGGCTGCACGCGCTCCGGGCCACGCTGAAACTCGGATCGCTGGTCGCGCTCTTCGCGGCGCTGGCGAGCGCGCCGCTGGCGACGGTCACGGCGATCGGCTTCGCGGCCCCGCTTTTCGTCACGGTCGGCGCGTGGCTCTTCTTCGGCGAGTCGCCGCGGCCCGTACGGGTCGCCGGGGCCCTGCTCGGGTTCGCGGGCATCGTCGTCTTGCTGCGACCGACGGGCGGCGAGTTGAATGTCGCGCTGGTCTACGCTCTGATCTCGGCGCTGCTGGTCGGAACCATCCAGCTCATGCTGAAATACATGGGGCGCACCGAGAAGGCCGACACGCTGGTCGCGTGGAACCTCATCCTGACGGTGCCGATCGCGCTGATCCCGGCGATCTGGTTCTGGGCCACGCCGACGCCGACCGAGTGGATGCTTCTGGGGCTCCAGGGCGCGCTCGGCGCCGGGAACCAGTTCCTCGTGACCAAGGCGTTCCAGCTCGCGGACGCCTCGCTCGTGGCGCCCATCGACTTCCTGCGGCTTCCGTTCGTCGCGCTGGCGGCGTTCCTGTTTTTCGGCGAGATGTCCGATCAGGCCACCTGGATCGGCGCGTCCCTGATCTTCGTCGCGATCCTGATGATCGCCTCGACGTCCAGAGGCCGGACGATCGCGCGGCCATGATTCCTGGACCGCGGGGCTCCCGACACGTATGAAAGAGGCGACGCCATAACGCCGGTCAACCGGCGAGACCGTCCGAAAAGGCCAACGCTGAAAAACAAGGAGGAGAGACCATGAGACTGAGACATCTGCTGCCGGGAACCGCGCTCGCGATGGCGTCAGCGTTCCCCGTTCTGGCCCAGGACACCGAGGTGACGGTCGTGCTGTCCGAGGAACTCGACATCGTCGATCCCTGCGAGGCCTCGCGGTCGAACGTCGGCCGCGTCGTTCTCCAGAACATTTCCGAGACGATGACCGAGCTGGTTCCCGGCGAAGGCCTGCGGCCGCGCCTGGCCGACAGCTGGGAGGACGTGGGCGGCGGCACCTGGCGGTTCAACCTGCACCCGGACGTGATGTTCACGGACGGCACGGCGCTCGACGCCGGCGACGTCGCGCACACGCTCGAGCGGATCAAGGACGAGACCATCCTGTGCGAGATCGGCGCCAAGTTCTTCGGGGGCATCGAGTTGAGTTCCGAGGTCGTCGACGACCTCACGATCGACATCACGGCCACGCCGGCGCAGCCGATCCTTCCGCTTCTGATGTCAACGGTGACGATCACGCCCTCGGAGGTCCCGCTGAACGAGCGCATGGACGTGCCCGTCGGCACCGGTCCGTACATCTTCGACGAATACGCGCGCGGCCAGTACATCAAGCTCTCGGCGAACCCGGATTACTGGGGCGAGACGCCGGCGGTGACAGGCGCGACCTACCTGTTCCGCTCCGACAGCGCGGTCCGCGCCGCGATGGTCGCCACGGGCGAGGCCGACATCGTGCCGAGCATAGCCATCCAGGACGCGACTGACCCGGCGATGGACTATTCCTACCCCAATTCCGAGACGGTCTACGTCCGCATCGACAACGAGATCGCCCCGACGGACGACATCCGGGTACGGCAGGCGCTGAACTACGCGGTGGACCGCGAGGCTTTCATCGGGACCATCCTGGCGGACGGCACGCTTCTGGCGACCGGCATGGTTCCGCCCTCGACCATCGGGTACAACACCGATCTCGAGCCGTTCCCCTACGACCTCGAGAAGGCCAAGGCGCTGCTCGCCGAGGCGAGGGCGGACGGAGTTCCGGTCGACGACGAGATCCTGGTGATCGGACGCATCAACAACTTCGGGAACGTCCTCGAGACTATGGAAGCGCTGACCTCCATGTGGACCGACGCGGGCTTCAACGTGAAGCTCCAGATGGTCGAGGTCGCGGAATGGCTGGAATACTATTCCAAGCCGTTCGCGGAGGATCGCGGGCCGATCATGGTCATGGCCCAGCACGACAACGCCAACGGCGATCCGGTGTTCTCGATGTACTTCAAGTACGCGTCCGACGGCCTGCAATCCGGCGTCAGCGACCCGGTGCTTGACGGGATGATCGCGGAGGCGACTGCCGCGACTGGGGACGCGCGCGAGGCCAAGTGGAAAGAGGTGTTCGCCTACATCCACGACGAGAAGGTCATCGACGTGCTCCTGTTCCACATGGTCGGTTTCAGCCGGGTCAATCCGCGACTGGACTTCCAGCCGACCATCCGGACCAACAGCGAGCTGCAGCTTTCGCAGATCGGCTTCGAGTAAGGTGGCGTCCGGGGGCGGGCACGGGCGCGCCCCCGGACCGAAAGCGGTCTGAAATGAAAGCCTTTCTCGGAAAACGGGCCGTCGCCAGCGCGGTCTCGCTGATCGGCCTCGTAGTCATGGTGTTTTTTCTCAGCCGCCTGACGGGGGATCCGACGGATCTGTACCTGCCCCTGAACGCCACGCTGGAGACGCGCGAGCGGTTCCGGGAGGTCCACGGCCTGAACGATCCGCTCATCGTACAGTTCGGCCATTACGTCATGGACTTGGCGCGGCTTGATTTCGGCGAGTCGATCCGCAGGGGCGAGCCCGCCATCGACGCGGTCCTGCGCGGGTTCCAGTGGACGCTGTGGCTCGCGTTCATCACCATGTCGCTGGTCACGGTGCTGGCGATCGTCGTGGGCTCGCTGGCGGCATTCCGAATCGGGGGCGCGTTCGACCGCGTCGCGACGTTCTTTTCGCTGGTCGGCGCCAGCGCTCCGGATTTCTGGATCGCAATCGTGGCGATCGTGGTCTTCTCGGTCAATCTCGGCTGGCTGCCGACATCGGGCACCGGAACGGTTTGGCACTGGGTCCTGCCGGTCTCGGTGCTGTTCATCCGGCCGTTCGGGCTCATCGTCCAGGTCGTGCGCGGCTCGATGATCTCGACGCTGAACGCACCGTACATCAAAACGGCGCGGGCCAAGGGCGTGCGCGACCGGCCGATCATCTTCGTCCACGCCCTGCGCAACGCCCTGCTGCCGGTGATCACGGTCATCGGCGACCAGGCGGCGGGCATCCTCAACGGCGCGGTGATCGTCGAGACGATCTTCGGATTTCCCGGGGTGGGCAAACTGATGATCGATTCGATCCTTCAACGGGATTTCGCGGTGATCCTGGCCGCGATCATCGTCACGGCCTTCGCCATCTTCGTGATGAACATCCTGATCGACATCGCCTACGCGATCCTCGATCCGCGCATCAGGCACTAGGGTCGGGATGGCCGATCCGCAAGCGGACGTCCTAACCGCCGAGCATAACGCGCGCGGCCGCCCGGCACGCGTCCTTCGCATGCTGTGGGCCGACAGATGGGCGAGCGCGGCGACGATCTTCCTCATCATCGTGATCCTGTGCGCGATCTTCGGGCCGTATTTCCTGGAGGAGGCGACGTCGCGGCCGGACCTGCGCGGGCGCAACTCGCCGCCGTTCGACCTTTCGCGCGGCTGGATGTACGTCCTTGGCGGCGATCAGCTCGGGCGGCCGCTGCTCGCGCGAATCATCGTGGCCGCGCAGAACACGATGATGGTGGCGGCGGGCGCGGTCGCCGCGTCGCTGGTGATCGGCGCGGCGCTGGGGTTGGCGGCGGGATATTCGCGCGGACGGACCGGCCAGGTCATCCCGCGCCTCGCCGACGTGATAATGTCGTTCCCGTCGTTGCTTCTGGCCGTCATCGTGCTCTACATGCTGGAGCCGGCGGTCAGGAACCTGATCATCGTGCTCGCGATCACCCGCATCCCGATCTATCTGCGGACGACGCGCGCCGAGGTGCTGGAGATCCGCGAGCGGATGTTCGTTCAGGCCGCCAAAGTCATGGGCGCCTCGTCGCGACGCATCGTGCTGCGCCACATCCTGCCGGTCGTGCTGCCTACTCTTCTGACGATTGCCACGCTCGATTTCGCCTTCGTCATGCTTGCCGAAAGCTCGCTCTCGTTCCTAGGAATAGGCATCCAGCCGCCCGAGATCACCTGGGGTCTGATGGTCTCCCAAGGCAGGCCGTACCTCACGACCGCATGGTGGCTGTCTTTCTGGCCGGGTCTGGTGATCATCCTGACGACGCTGAGCCTCAACCTGCTGTCGAACTGGCTGCGGGTCGCGCTCGATCCCGAGCAGCGGTGGCGGTTGGAACTCAAGGCGCGCGGACATGGCTGATCATCTGCTCGAGGTGCGCGATCTGTCGGTGACGTTCCACACGGTCCGGGGTCCGGTCCATGCGGTGCGGAACGTGAGCTGGCATCTCGATCGGGGCGAGGTTCTGGCGATCCTGGGCGAAAGCGGTTCGGGCAAATCGGTCTCCGCCTCGGCGATCCTCGATCTGATCGACTGTCCGCCGGGCGAGATCTCTTCGGGTGAGGTGCTGCTAGACGGCCGGGACCTGCTGAAGCTGCCCGGAGACGAGCGGCGCACAATCAACGGCAGGCGGATCGCGATGATATTCCAAGATCCGCTGAGCCATCTGAACCCGGTCTATTCGGTCGGCTGGCAGATAGAGGAGACCATGACCATCCGGGGAACCTCGCGTGAGGAGGCACGTCGGGAGACAGTCAGCCTGTTGCGGAAGGTCGGCATCCCCGAACCCGAGACCGCGAGGACCAAGTACCCGCACCAATTCTCGGGCGGACAGCGGCAGCGGCTGATGATCGCGATGGCGCTGGCGCTGCGGCCCGACGTGCTGATCGCCGACGAGCCCACCACCGCGCTCGACGTCACCGTGCAGGCCCAGATCCTGTCGCTGCTCGAGGAGTTGCAGGAGGAGACCGGCATGGGCCTTCTGATCATCACCCACGATCTCGGGGTGGTGGCCGAGACCGCCCACAGGGTCGTGGTGATGAACGCGGGCGAGATCGTCGAGACCGGCACGGCGGCCGAGGTCTACCGGACCCCCCGGCACCCCTATACCAGGAAGCTCATCGCGGCGGTGCCCGGCAAGGGGGCCATGTCGGACGGCGTGGCGGAGGTCGCGCCACTGCTGTTGCTGCGCGGGGTCACGAAATCCTATGGAACGCTCAAGGCGATCGACGGCGTGAACATGGATCTGCTGCAGGGCGAGACGCTGGCGATCGTGGGCGAAAGCGGTTCGGGCAAATCGACGACCGCGAAGGTGCTTCTGCGGCTTGAGGAGCCCGATTCCGGCGAGGCGCTTTACAAGGGTCGCGACATCTTCCGGCTTTCGCCGCATGAGCTCTTCGCGATGCGGCGTGACATCCAGATGGTGTTCCAGGACCCGACGCAAAGCCTCAATCCGCGAATGACGGTCCATCAGCTGATCTCAGAGGCCTGGGCCATCCATCCGGAGATCCTCGCCAAGGCGAAATGGCGCGCGCGGGTGGGCGAGCTTCTCGAACAGGTCGGGCTCGAGCCGGACCACGCTCACCGCTACCCGCATCAGTTCTCCGGCGGGCAGCGGCAGCGGATCGCCATAGCGCGGGCGCTGGCGCTGGAGCCGCGGATCATCGTGTGCGACGAGGCCGTCTCGGCGCTGGACGTCTCGATCCAGTCACAGGTGATCCGGCTTCTGGACCGGCTGAAGGGGGAGTTCGACCTGTCCTACATCTTCATCGCGCACGATCTTCCGGTCGTCCGGGATTTCGCGGACCGCGTGATGGTCATGCAGGGCGGCAGGGTTGTCGAGACCGGCCCCGTACGCGAGATCTTCGAGGCTCCGCGCGAGGATTACACGCGCGATCTTCTGGCCGCGAGCCTCGACCCTGATCCGGCCGTCCAGGCCGCGAGGCGTCGCGCGCGTCTGGAGGCCGAGCCGAATTGACCGAAGTCGGACCTATGAACGGCGCGGAAAGCCTCGTACGCACCCTCGTCGCGGGTGACGTCGAGATGTGTTTCACCAATCCGGGCACGTCGGAGATGCACTTCGTCGCGGCGCTCGACACGGTGCCGGGCATGCGCAGTTCGCTCTGCCTGTTCGAAGGTGGGGCCACCGGAGCCGCCGACGGGTATTTCCGCATGACGCGCCGACCCGCCTCGACGCTCCTGCATCTGGGACCGGGCCTCGCCAACGGCATCGCGAACCTGCACAACGCCAAAAAGGCCCGGTCCGGCATCGTCAACATCGTCGGCGAGCACGCGACCTATCATCTGGCGCTGGACGCGCCGCTGACGGCCGACATCGAGGGTCTGGCCCGTCCGGTGTCGCATTGGGTCAGAACCTGCCGGTCGTCGGAGGAGGTGGCGAGGGACGGCGCCGACGCGATCGCCGCGGCGCGGGTCGCACCCGGCCAGATCGCGACGCTGATCCTGCCCGGCGACACGGCGTGGAACGCGGGCGGCGGGGTCGCGGCGGTCGCGGAGCCGGCGGTGCCCGCGTCGGTTGAAGATGCCGCGATCGAGGCGGCGGCGACGGCCCTTCGCGAAGCGCGGCGCGCGATGATCCTGGCGGGCGGCGCGGGGCTGGAGCCGAAGACGCTGACGCTCGCCGCCCGGATCGCGGAAAGGACCGGTGCCGCGCTGATGACCGACTGGGCCAACGCGCGTCTCGACCGCGGGGCGGGCCGGATCGACGCGCCGCGGATTCCGTTCAACGTCGATTTGGCCGTCGAGGCGCTGAAAGGTTTCGACACGATCGTTCTGATCGGCGCGCGCCGGCCGGTTGCGTTTTTCGCCTATCCCGGCAAGCCGGGGGAGTTGGCGCGGCCCGGAACGCGCTTCGTCGAACTGGCCAAGGCGGGCGACGACATTCCGGCGGCCGTCGGCGCGCTGGCCGAGGCCACCGGGGCGGGTCGGGCCACGCCGTCGCTCGTGGCGCGGCCGACTACGCCCGATATTCCGACCGGGCCGCTCGGCAACGATGCGATCGGCGCGGTGATCGGCGCAAGTCTGCCCGAGAACGCGATCGTGGTGGACGAATCCGTCACCACCGGGCGCGCGTTCTTTCCGCTCACGGCCGGGGCGCCGCCGCACACCTGGCTCTACAATTGCGGCGGCTCGATCGGGTTCTGCCTGCCCGTAGCGACAGGCGCCGCCATGGCCTGTCCGGACCGCAAGGTGGTGGCGCTGACCGGCGACGGCAGCGCGATGTACACCCTGCAATCGCTCTGGACCATCGCGCGCGAGAATCTCGACGTCACGATCCTCGTGTTCGCCAACAGGAGCTACAGGATCCTGACCGGCGAGCTGAGCAATGTCGGCGTGCTGAACCCGGGCCCGAGGGCGTCGGACATGCTGTCGCTGCGGCGGCCCGATCTTGGTTGGGTTTCGATGTCGAAAGGCTTGGGCGTGGATGCGGTCCGGGTCGGGACGACGGAAGAGCTTCAACGGGCGTTCGGCGCGGGTCTCGCCGAGCCGGGGCCGTTCCTGATCGAAGTCGCGCTCTGACGCTCAGAGAGACGCGCCGCCGCAGACCAAGATGTTCTGGCCGGTCAGGCTGGCCGCGCCGTCCGAAAGCAGGAATCCGGCGAGGGCGGCGACCTCCTCGGGCCTCACGAAGCGGCCAATGGGCGGAAGTCGCGGCGGCTCGCCCGCCCGCGCAGGGTCGCGGAGCATCGGCGTGTCGGTGGCGCCCGGCGAGATGACGTTGACCGTGATCCGCCGCGGTGCCAGTTCCGCCGCAACCGAGCGCGCGAATCCGATCACGCCCGCCTTGGACGCCGCGTAGAGCGACCGCCCGGCGGCGCCCGCCGCGACGCGGCTGCCGATCAGCACGATCCGGCCGCCATCCGGCATGCCGGGCGCGAGACGGCTCACCATCCGCACGGCGCAGTCGACGTGCAGGCGCCACATCGTCTCGCCGTCGGCGAGCGACATCCTGTCGTGCCGTCCGGTCTTGAGGACGCCCGCCGAGTGCACCAGGGCGTCGACCGCGCCGATCTCGCCTAGGACCGCGTCGAGCGCCGCCGGGTCGAGAAGATCGACCGGCGTGAACCTCATCCGCGGATGCGCTATGGCGGGCCTCGTCCGGCTCAGGCAGAGCACCGACCAACCGCTCCCGAGCAGGGTCTCCGCGATCGCCTTGCCGATGCCAGAGCTCGCCCCCGTCACGACGGCCAGACGGTTCCCTTCCGTCATTTCCCGGCTCCGTTTCAACCGGCGTAGCCGAACAGGCGCGGCAGAGTCAGGATCAGGGCGGGCCAAAGGATCATGCAGAGCAGGGCCAGCAGACGGACGCCGAGAAACGGCAAGACCTCGCGGATGATCTCGGAGATCGGGATCCGGGTGACCGCGGTGATCACGAAAAGCAGGATGCCGTAGGATGGCGTGATCAGCCCGATCATGTAGTTGACGACCGACACGACGCCGAAATGCACGAGTTCGCGGCAGGTCGGAATGAACAGCGGGATGATCACGAGGATGATCGTGGTGGCGTCCAGAACGCAGCCCAGAAGCAGAAACAGAAGGCTGATGCCCAGAAGAAACACGAGCGGATCGACGTCGAGACCGACGAGGCGTTGCGCCAGCACGCCGGGGATTTTCTCGGACGCGACGACGTAGTTGAGGATGAGCGCGCCGCCGATCACGAGACCTATGGCGGCGGACGAGCGCGCGCTGTCGACGAGGATCCGGTAGAGCGCGCCTAGGTTGAGCGCCCGGTAGGACAGCCCCGCCAGCAGCAGCGCGTAGAATGCGGCGGCGGCCTCGGTCGGGGTCGTGACGCCGCCGTAGATGCCGTCGAGCAGGGTCGCGGGCATCAGCATCGCCGGAAAGTCCCGCGTCGTGCGGCGCGGCAGCTCGCTGAGCGGTGCCGGCTCCTCGAACGCGAAGCCGCGGCGTTTCGACAGGTACCAGTTCATGCCCATCAGCACGACGCCCATGAAGAGGCCGGGAACGATGCCTCCCAGAAACAGATAGCCGATCGATGTGTTCGAGACGAGCGCGTAGAGCACCATCGGAATCGAGGGCGGGATGATCGGGCCGATGGTCGCCGAGGTGGCGATGATCGCGGCGGCGTAGCCCCGACACTGGGGTCGCATCGGCTGTCCCGCCGCCGTCTCCGTCCGCACGTCGGCTACGGCGTCCCGAGAAAACACTTTGACGGTGCGCTGACGACGCCGCCGGCCGGTGCCCGCTCTTCGGGGTCGAGGCCGCCAAGTTGCCCTATGTCGTCGTTCGCACCGGCCATTGCGACGTTCTCTGCAAAGGGCATTTTCGGAATCAGAAAATGCTTAAGCAGGGAAACGTTCAGTCGGGATCATTCGGCCCGATCCGTCGTCTCGCGAGCACCCCGACCCTCCGACCCTTCGCGTTCTGAGAACCGGGGCATTGGGACCAGATTGCGCACCACCTCGCAGCGAACAGGTGACGCAGCTTCACCACCACCCACCCCCCCTTTAGGGGTGGTGGTGGTGACGCACCTGTTTTCAGGGTGGTTGCGTCACCTTGCGTCACCCCTGTTTTCGGGGTGGCGACGCACATCACGTGTTTGCCCATTTCCCGACCTCCACGGTCGGGACAGGCTTGCGGTTCGGGCCGATTTTGTGGCCTTTCACCAGCGCCCCGGTTTTCAGCCACGTCTCGATCATTTTCTTGATGCGCCTGCGGTCAGCCGTGGCGTCCAAGCCCAGAACCTCGGCTACTGTGACACCGGCCCAATCGTCCGTCTGATCGGAATAGCGAAGCTGCTTGCCGTCCAGCGCGCGCTGCACTGACAACAGGTCGTCGAGCGTCACGCCGTCGAATGTGTCGGGCCATTGCCAGACCTCGGCCACGCCAACGCTATCGCCGTTGGCCAGCTGCACCGACGCCATGCGCCGCCAGACGCGCCCGCCAACCGGGGCGAGATTGGTCTTGTCGCGGGTGATCGAAAAGTAGGTGCCGGGGTCATCCTGCACCCCGGCCTCAGCTTTCATGTCGTCGCTCATCTTGTTCAGCACCCGACCGGACCGCGCCGCCGCCAGCAGGGCGGACGCGCCGCGGCCGCTTTCGGTCGTCGCCTCCTCGCCGTTGGTCTTGCGGGTGTGGTGCACCAGTTCGATCGCGCAGTCGCAGCGATCCGCCAGCCGCGCCCATTCCTTAGCCACAAGGTCGATTGCGCCATTGTCGTTTTCGGATGCCTGATGTGACGACACGAAAGGGTCGATCACCAGCACGTCGATTCCGCGCGCCTCGATCTCGCGGGCGAGCGCGTCCAGTTCCGGCCTGATGATCCGGACGCCTAGGCGGGTCTGAATGGCGGTGCTCAGAGAACGTTCGCGGCCCGTGTCCACGAAGAGCCGCCCCGCGATTTCCTCGGGAGAGACGTGGTGGTGCTGCATCGCCGCGATGATGCGCCGGTCCATCTCGTCGCGCGGATCCTCCAAGTTGTAAATCCAGACCTTGAGGTCTTGGGCGGTCCAGTCTCCCAGCAGTTTCCGCCCGGACGCCATCGCCAGAGCCTCGCAGATCGTCAGGGATGACTTCCCGACGCCGCCGGGGGCGACCGTGACCGACACCTGTTTTCGGATCAGATGTTGGCCGTAGACCCAAGACCGGGACGGAAGTGTGGACGGGTCACGCCAGACGAAGGCGGTCGGCAGACGATCTCCACGCTCACGCGGGAAGTCCGCTCGATGGACTTTCAGATGCTCCGCCATGTCAGGAAAGTCACGCATCACGCCACCGCCCTTTCCTGCACATGGTCGAGGAAAGCTGCCTGCCGACTGCGCGGCATGGCGCTGAAGCTGGCGAGACAATAGGCTTCAAGTTCCCTTGGCTCAGCCATATCTGCCAGAACGCCGCTTCGACCATGACCCCGTCGAAGGCCGGGACCGGCTGTCCCGCCGCCATAATTACGGTCAGGTGATCGGAGAATAGACGCTGCTCATCCGCAGACAGGCTGTTGAATGCCAAGATGGCGCGGAGCATCCGTTCGAACGCCGCGCGGTCTTTACGAATTGCGACGCGTTCCGGGTGCTGATAACGTTTACGCTGTGTGCTGCTTGCATTGGCATTCTGAGATGCGCCGGTTCCCGTGACAGCGGGGCCGGCGTGCTTGGAGATTGACGATCGCGCATGGTGACGATGGATCGCTGCTTGATCGTTTTCCGCTCTCGATGAGCTTTCTCCGCCGTTTCCGATGGCGGTCGGAGCGGCGGGTTCTTTTTCGGTCGTCTCGCATTCGGGATTGGCCTCAATAGCCGTCGCACCGGGGCATGTCCTCTTCATGCCGTCACCCCGCGGAGCTGAGCGAGCGCGTCGCCGAGGGCCGACTGCGCCGCGTCGAGCGCAGCAAGAACGCAGGTGATGCCGCGCCCGCGAAGGTGGATCTCGGCGATGGCGTCGCAGATCGCCACGGTTCCCGCCCAGAGCCTTCGCGGCTGCGCCGCGCGCTTTTCATCGCGCGGCTCTTACTCCCGCGTGCCGTTCCGCCGCGGTCCATCCCCCATGCCAATCGTTCGGCTGGATCCCGCGCGTTCGGGAGTTTTCCTGACGCAACGTGGTCGCGCTGGCACGTGTCACTGCGCCGCTCCGTCGTTGCGGAGCCGGCCGTCCAGCCATTGTCTGACTGTCGCGGCGGGCCAGCCGACGG
>CAVORV010000062.1:0-54326 GCA_963698685.1 uncultured Alphaproteobacteria bacterium | reverse complement strand
GATTGCACGGACGACGTTCGAAATGGCGATTCCGAACGTTCTGGATCACGTATCCGGGCTCTCTGCGCGCCGCCGCCTGCCATGTGCGGGCTGTTGCCGCCCCGTGCTGCAACTCAACCAACCAGCACACAAAGGGACATCCAGCCATGTCGACCCGCCTGAACTTTCTCTTTCTTCTGACCGCCCAGATCGCGTTGCCCTTCACATCATTCGGGGCCAGCGCCCAAGACGCGGATCAACCGGCCAGCCAGTCAACGAGCGCTGCCGTCCAGACCGAGACCGGACAGCAGATACCCGCCGGCGCCTTCGGCGTTGCCCAGATCGATGCTCCGCGCGTAGCGGCGCTGCTCAAGCTGAGGGGCGTCACCGGACGGGGCACCGTCATCCTGAGAAGCGACGAAAGCCACGATTGCCTGACGCTTCCCATCCGCCTCGTCGCCGGCGATTTCGGCGGCGATGACATCTCGATCAGCGGGACAAGCCCAATTCGGCTGATCCTGCGGAGCGCGCGTGTCGCCGACGCCCTGGCGGATGGCGATGACGTGGTGAGCGACATGTATCGCGTCAGCAGCCGGCAGGATGACGACGACGCGGACATTATCATCCAGAGCGGGTTGAGCGAGAGCCATGGCTTCGTTCTCAATCCGGGTGGGTCCGTCGTGGCCGACGTCTTTGGCGCGACGGCAACCCATACGGCGTGCTCGGAGCTGTAGCGACGCACCAGCGAGGCAGACGCCGTCAGGCGTCTGCCTTTCCCGCGCGAAACTGCGACGGGGTCTGCCCGACGATCCGGCGGAATTCGGTGTTGAAGCTCGACTTGCTGACAAAGCCCGCGTCGAACATCACCTCGGTGATGGTCAGATCGGTCGCGCGGAGCGCGGCTTGGGCGTGGCGAATGCGAAAGCCGTTGATGTAGCGGGAAAAGTTCTCGCCCGTCGCCCTGTTGATCGCGCTCGACACGTCCCGGACAGGCACAGACAGGCGCCGCGCCAGCCGCGCCAGCGTCAGGTTGCTGTCGGTGTAGATGTGCCTGTCGTTCATGAGCGCATCGAGCGCGGCCAGCATCGCCTGGTCGCTGTCGGTGGGCGCCTCGGCCTTTGCCACATCGTCCTTCGTCATCCGGAGCAACATCGGCGCGCCGACAAGGGCGACGATAAGGATGAACGCCGTCAGCAAGCCCGACGCCCCGGTCAGGAACGTCAGGATGAAGATATCGTCCGCGAACAGGCCGGCCGCGATGATCGAGAAGTCGGTCGCGACCATCATGCCGAGCAGGGCGATCGTGGCGCAGAGCGCGGCGCGCAGGAACCGCAGCGCGTGCGGCGCGACGTGGGGGAAGTCATCCGCGTCATGGCGCAGGAGGCGCGCCGTGCGGAAAAGGTAGACGCTTGTGATCGCGAGGACGAACATGTCCGCCGAGACCGGGATGTCGGCCAGGATGGCCAGTTGCGCCAGGGCGACCGGCACCCCGTTCACGAGGAGCGTCCTGCGCCAATCTCCCACGCCGTCCTGGGTCAGGGCCGCAAAACCGAGATAGGCGGACGGGGCAATCATCACCGCAACCAGCGGCTGGGCGCGCCCGGCCCAGGTCGCGTCAAGCGACAGCCGAAACCCGAGGAGCAGGCCGACAGCCGCCAGAGAGAGGAGGAAGGTGCAGAGGAACAGGCGCGCCGGAAAGGGCGAGCGCGTGTCCTGCGCCAGTGCGAACGCGGCGATTGTCGCCAGCACGCTTACGAGCCAGACGAGGGGCAGAGTGACCATCAATCTTCCCGACGTCGGAGGAGCAAATCCTTGGGGCCGCCACACTCCCTTTCGTCGATAAGCCACATCAGGTCAACGACGGCTCAGGGCTTATTCCGTTGAAAAAGTCGTTCTGGAAAGTCGCCGGACGCGGTTCGCAGGAATAGTCCTTCTCGGCCTGGTTACGCGATTTCTGGCTTGGGACCTGCCGGGAAGAGTTTGGCCAGTTTCCTGAGGTTCTGGGCGGTTGCAGCGAGGAGGAATTCGTCCTTTGCGCCGCATGGCCCCCGCAGTCTGAGCCTGCCGAGCCCCGGAATGCGCTTCAGGTGCGCGAACAGCATCTCGACCTTCTTTCGGAGCTTGCGCGAGACGCCGTACTCTTCGGTCTTGGCGATGTCCCGCGCCATCTGGCGAGCGCCCTCGTGCTCGGAGCGGGCGATCTTTCGGGCTGGCTGGTTCGGCGTGCATCTGGGTTTCATCGGACATGCGCCGCAATCCTGTCGGCGGGCGAAGTAGCGCTTGAACCCGTCCTTGCCGAACTCCGGTCTGGATCGGGATATGTCCCGCCAGTAGGGCCTGAGCTCTTGTCCCGCGGGGCACGTGTATGCGTCCGCCTCGTGTTCATAGCTGAATTCGCGCGCCGAGAACGTGCCGTCCGCCCGGTCAGACTTGTCGATAACCGGAATATGCGGCTCGATGCCGTGCTCCTCGACCAGCCATCCGAGCATCGGGCCCGAGCCATACGCGGTGTCCGCGATCAGACGCTCGGGATAGAGCCCGAAGCGATCCATGGCCCGGTCGATCATGGTCCGGGCCGCACCGGTCTCGGCGGTGCGGATGGACCGGCTCGCCTCCACATCGACGATGATCCCATGGTCGGTGTCGATGAGATAGTTGTTGGAATAAGCAAAGAAGGCGGGGCCATGGCGGGCGGCCGTCCACTGGCTGGCCGGATCGGAATGAGACGTGAACTTTGGCGCGACCTCGGTGGCCGCCCCGAACGCGGCGTCATCGAGCGTGTCCAGGTACTCCCGCACGGCGCGGGGCGCGCCAGCGGAATCGATCGCGCCCGGGTTCCAGTCTTCCTTGGCCGTGGAGTTCTGTTTGTTGGCGTCCGCCTCGATCAGGCTCGCATCGACGGCGAAGCGTTCACCGCCGACCATGCCTTCCCGGATGCATCGCGCGACAACGGTCTCGAACACGGTCCGCAGCAGATCGCTGTCGCGGAAGCGGCCATGGCGGTTCTTGGAGAAGGTCGAGTGGTCGGGCACGCGGTCGGTCAGGTCCAGGCGGCAGAACCATCGATACGCCAGGTTGAGATGGACCTCCTCGCACAGGCGGCGTTCGGATCGGATGCCGTGGACGTAGCCGACAAGCAGCATGCGGACCATCAGTTCCGGGTCCGCCGACGGCCGACCGATGGAACTGTAGAACGGCGTCAGGCGCGGGCGAACCGGCGAGAGATCGACGAAACGGTCGATGGACCGAAGCAGATGGTCCGCCGGGACATTGTCGTCGAGACGGAACTCATAAAACAGAGCGCCCTGCGCCTCCTGCCGTGGCCCCATCATCGCCAAATCCTCCCCGATTTAGCGAATTGAATCAGCGGCTGCGCCGAGTTTCAACAATCCTTTTTCAACGGAATAGGCTCGGAGCGGTCATTCGAGTATCCCTGTCCCACCACTTTGACACACCTTTCCACCAAGTTAACACGTTTCTGATAGCTGTTCTGTATCAACAGCTTACCCAAAACGACACGCGTGTCGCGGGCGAGTGAATCACACCCTCTCCCACCCCTCCCGGACCTCTGCTATCCTGCCTTCCATGGACTCCCCGTCGATCTGCCGAGACTGTCTGACCCCCTTTTCCGGTCCGGGCCGCTGCCCGGCCTGCAGGACTCCCCGCGCGCTCTCCCATCCCGAGCTGAACGACCTCTCCATCGCCCATCTCGACTGCGACGCCTTCTACGCCTCGGTGGAGAAGCGCGACGACCCCACCCTCCACGGCCGCCCCCTCATCATCGGCGGCGGCAAACGCGGCGTCGTCTCCACCTGCTGCTACATCGCCCGGATCCGCGGCGTCCGGTCCGCCATGCCGATGTTCAAGGCCCTCAAGCTCTGCCCCGAGGCGGTCGTCCTCAAGCCCCGCATGTCCCACTACGTCGAGGTCTCGCGCGCCATCCGCGACATGATGCTGACCCTCACCCCCGCCGTCGAACCCCTCTCCCTCGACGAGGCGTTCCTCGACCTGACCGGCACCACCCGTCTGACCGGCCTCTCCCCCGCCGCCCAGATGCTCCGCCTCCAGAACCGCATCGAAGCCGAGATCGGCATCACCGTCTCCGTCGGTCTCAGCCACAACAAGTTCCTCGCCAAGATCGCCTCCGATCTCGACAAGCCCCGCGGCTTCGCCATCATCGGCCGCGCCGAGACCGAGGACTTTCTGGCCCGCCAGCCCGTCAGCCTGATCTGGGGCGTCGGAAAAACCACCCTCGCCGCCCTGCAATCCGAAGGCATCCGCACCATCGCCGACCTCCGCACCCGCGACCGCAAGGCCCTCATCCGCCGCTTCGGCGCCCTCGGCGACCGCCTCTGGTCCCTCGCCCAAGGCGACGACACCCGCACCGTCCAACCCTCCCGCGTGGTCAAATCCATCTCCAACGAGACCACCTTCAACGACGACATCGCCGACCCCGCCGCCCTGAAACGCATCCTCTGGACCCTCTGCGAACAGGTCTCCGCCCGCGCCAAAGCCGCCGAGACCGGCGGTCTCACCATCACCCTGAAACTCAAGAAGACCGACCATTCCACCCTGACCCGCAGCCACACCCTCCCCGCGCCGACCCTGATGGCTGACCGGATCTATCGCACCGCCGAGACCCTGTTGCGACGCACAATGGACGCCGCCCCCTTCCGCCTGATCGGAATCGGCCTGGGAACCTTGGTTCCCGCCATCGATTGCGACCCCGAAGACGACCTCCTCGACCCTTCCGGAGCCAAAAGATTGGCCGCCGAACGCGCAGCGGACGTCGTCAGAGCCCGTTTCGGATCAGATTCGATCATTCTGGGCCGATCACTCGACTGAAAACTCGGCAGATGCTCGGCAGCTGCTGAAATATTGACCTCTCGCGGCGAAACGGCCTCGCGAATGTCAAAAAGCGCCACGCGGTGGTTGACTATGCTGCGTTGCGGCATAATATCGTCCACGTGATGCGTTGCATCATATCACGCCTTCGGGCGTTTCCTCCCTAAACTTGGGCCGTGCCTCGTGCACGGCCTTTTTTTTGGGGATCTACTCGGCCGCGACCGGCAGCGCCTTCGGCCCTATGCTGACGAGGTCGGCGACCACCCGCGAGAGCCTAACCCGCACATCGTCGAAGTCCGACCGTTTTTCGATCGTCGCCTCGTCCATGTAGAGGCTGCGATCGATCTCGATCTGAAGCGCGTGATAGCCCTGACGCGGGCGGCCATAGGCCTGCGTGATGTACCCGCCGGCGAAGGGCGCGTTGCGGGCGACGGTGAACCCGGCGCTCGCGAACAGGTCGGCTGCCGCGTCCACCAGCCAGCGGCCGCAGGCGGCGCCGAACCGATCGCCAAGGACGATCTCCGGCCGACGCCCCCAGACCACCGGCGCGGTGGACAGCGCGTCATGCGGCATTGAATGGCAATCGAAGAGAATCGCGACGCCGAAACGCGTCCGTTGGGCGCGCAGAACGTCCTGCAGCGCCCGGTGATAGGGACGCCAGCACGTGTCGAGCCGCGCCCGCGCCTCCGAAAGGGTCAGCTTTCCGTCGATGATCGGACGCCCCTCGGCCACGACCCGGGGAATCACCCCGAGGCCGGCGGCGATTCGCGGGTTCACGAACCGCCGGGACGCCCCGGCGATGAGCGCGGGATCGAGATCGTCGCAGGCCCGGTTGAAATCGACCCATGCCCGCGGAGTCAGCGCCGCGAGCAGCGGCGCGCCCTCGACCGGTGCTCCGCCGAACAACTCGTCGACGAACGCGTCCTCCGAAGACCGCAGCTGCAACCCCGCAAGACGCGTGCGCCGCAACAATTCATCCGGATAGGCCGATCCGCTATGCGGTGAATTGAACACCGCGCAGGACGTCCGCGCCTCCGGCATCGTCAGGGAATAGACCGCGTTCGACATCCGATCCTCGAAGTTGCACGGTCACTATACGATGCCGGGCGCGCACGGCAAAACGTCTTGAACCTTCCTGCGGCCCCGCATATAGACACCGGACGGAGCGTCCGTGCAAGCGGGCGTCCTTCGGGCGTATAGCTCAGCGGGAGAGCACTTCGTTGACATCGAAGGGGTCACAGGTTCAATCCCTGTTACGCCCACCATTTCCCTATCGGGAAATGACCCGATTTTCCCGAAAGGGATGTTGAAACAAGGCGCAGGCCCGGTCCGCGCGCCGCATGAAGGAGAGAGGCCATGAAGGTTCGCAATTCGCTTCGCTCCCTGAAGCTGCGCCACCGCGATTGCCGCGTGGTCCGCCGCAAGGGACGCGTCTACGTGATCAACAAGACGCAGCGCCGGTTCAAAGCCCGCCAAGGCTGAATCCTGCGATTCGAAACGAAAAAGCCGCGCCATCGTGCGCGGCTTTTGCATGTCCGGCCGCCGAAACGCGCCGTCTTTCGCGTGGGGCTGGCATCGGTCAAGGCGCCAACGCGCTGACGATACCGACAAGCCCGCCGACGCAGAGACCGTAGACGACCAACAGGGCGAGAAGCCGGAAGCCCGCTTTCCCGCCCGACAGGATCCTCCGGCCTCCCGAAACGCCCGCCACGCCGACGATGAGTCCGACCGCGACCGGCCGCCAATCGGCCGGAACGGCGACCGCCCCGATTCCGGCGACAAGAATGCCCGCCAGCAGGATGATGATCCCCAAGGCCCGCGCGTTCATGTGTCCCCCCTCGAGCGGCGTCGCTCCATGCGATCAGCCGCGCTTCGTCGGGCGTCAAGAAACCCCACCGCCGTGCCGCGGAACAGACACGGAGCCGTCACGAAGACGTTACTCCGGCGCGGTCATGTGGGGACGATCCGGTTCCCTGCGCTTGGGACCGACGGACGCGAAGTGATCCTCCGTCGCCCCTCATTGGTCACCCTCTGGCACCACGCCCCTCGTGGGTCACGACGCGCCAGAGGTACCATCCCGCGAACCCGACCAGGACGGCGATGGAGATCGGGCTCATCCACTCCTCCACCCGCTCGTATTGCGATTCCAGAACGTAGCCCATCAGCGCCAGAAACAGCGTCCATATCACGGTACCGAGCGTGCTCCATGTGACGAAACTCAGAAGCGCCATCCGCGACACGCCCGCCGGCACGGAGATCAGTGTCCGGATGGTCGGGATCAGTCGTCCGATGAACACGGCGATGCCGCCATGCCGCGCGAACCAGGTCACCGCGCGCGCGACGTCATCGGTGGTGAGCGTGAGCCAGCGCCCATGTCGCTCCACGAACCGGTTCACCCGGTCCAGACCGACGCTCAGGCCGATCCAGTACCACAGGACCGCTCCCGCCAGCGCGCCGACGGTCCCGGCGAAGACCACGCCGATCAGGCTCATGTCGCCCCGCGCGGCGCTGAACCCGGCCAGCGGCATGATGAGTTCCGAGGGGATCGGCGGAAACACGTTCTCGATGAACATCAGAAACGCCACGCCCCACAGCCCGGCGCCGGTCACAATGTCCACGATCCAATCGAACATTCCGGCTCCCGGGCTTCGGCTTCATCGCAGGGCCGGACGGTGAGGCCGCCGGGCATTGAAAAGGCCGGGAGATGCTCTCCCGGCCCCGTAATGTCGTTTTCGTGCCGTCAGATCAGGCGACGGGGGCGTCCGCTTTGCCCTCGATGGCCGCGCCGCCCTTCGTCGCGATCCGGATCTGACGCGGCTTGAGCGCCTCGGGAACCTCGCGGACGAGATCGACATGCAAAAGGCCGTTCTCCGTCACTGCATCGAGCGCGCGCACATGATCCGCAAGCTGGAACCGACGCTCGAACGCCCGCGTCGCGATTCCGCGATGCAGGAACGTGGCGGCGTCCTGGCTTTCGCCCTCGGCCTTGCGTCCGCTGATCACCAGCTGCCCCTCGCGGGCCTCGACGGTCAGCTCGTCTTCCGAGAAGCCGGCCACCGCGACGGTGATCCGGTAGGAATCATCGCCCGTCTTCTCGATGTTGTAGGGCGGATAGGTGTTCTGGCTCACGTCGGAGGCCATGACCTGGTCAAGCACGGAGGCCAGACGGTCGAAGCCGACGGTGGAGCGGTAGAGCGGGGTGAGATCGAAATGACGCATGTGTGCATCCTCCTTGAGAAGCGATACGGAATTCGGACCTTCCGCAATGGACAGGCCCGGTTTTCAGGCATCCGACCCGCTAGGGGCGCCGGACAGGACGGAGATGGGAAGCGTCTTCGGCCCCGTCAAGTGGCGCGTCCTCCAGCGCCCGCCGCAGCGCCGCGAGGCGCGGTTCGGCGATCACCGACAGCGCCAGAGGCGCGCCGTCCCGCCCCGATCCCATCGCCGAGACGACCGCGACGAGACGGCGCGCGCCGCCCGTCCCCGTCAGAACCGGCGAGCCGGAAATGCCGCGCGTGACCTCGCATCCGATCACCGCGACGCCGTCGTTCATCGCGATCACCGGACACCCGTCCTGGATCGAGGGCGTGTAGGCCCGGTCCCGCGCGTAGGACACGATGACGACATTCTCGGCGTCCGCCTCCATCGCACCGGGCGTCAGTGGCGGCGCGAGGTCCACGGCGACCGGTTCCTTCAGCTCGATGAGCGCGAGGTCGATCCGGACGTCCTCGTATTCGATCTCGTCCGAAAACCCGTAGCCGGTCAGCGGCGCGCTCCGCGCCACCTCGGCCACCACCGCGTAGGTGTCGCGCACCTGTCCCGCCACGAAGCGCAGAAACCCGTCCGGCACGCGGCGTCCCGTCTGCGGATTGAACAGGCAATGCGCCGCCGTCAGCACTTCCCGGTCCGAGATCAATGTCGCGGTGCAAAACCGCGACCCGGCGATGTTGAGCCGACCGACGCCCCGGAACTCCGCCGCCTCGCCGTCGTCGAGCATCCGCCGCGTGTCGTCCGCCCGCGCCGCCGTCCCGAGCGCGAGCGACAGGACAGCGCGAGCCCGAACCCGCGCACCTCAGGCCGGAACGCGCAGGTCCGCCAGCGCGCGCGGCTTCGGCCCGCCGGTGGCCCAGTCCAGAAGCTCGACCGTGTGGACGACCGGCGTCTGCGTCCCGGACCCGATCTGGATCATGCAGCCGATGTTCCCGGCGGCGATCACTTCGGGGCGCTTCTCCTCGAGCGTCGCGACCTTGCGGTCCTTGAGCTGGGCCGAGATCACCGGCTGCATCAGATTGTAGGTGCCCGCCGAGCCGCAGCAGAGATGCGAATCGCGCGGTTCCACCACCTCGAAGCCCGCCGATTTCAACAGGTCCTTGGGGTAGGTTTTGATCTGCTGCCCGTGCTGGAGCGAGCAGGCGGCGTGGTAGGCGACACGCAGGCGCGGTGCCGCCCCGCCCTCGACGCCGAGCTTGACCAGCACCTCGGACACGTCGCGGGCGAGCGCGGACACCCGCGCCGCATCCTCCGCCATCGGCCCGTCGCGGAACATGTGCCCGTAATCCTTCACCGTGGTGCCGCAACCCGAAGTGTTGATCACCACCGCGTCGAGCCCGTCGCCATCCGCCTCCGCGATCCAGGCGCGGATGTTGCGCGCGGCCGTCGCGTGGCTCTCGTCCGTCTTGCCCATGTGGTGCGTCAGCGCGCCGCAGCACCCCATCCCCTTCGCGATCACCACCTCGCAGCCGAGCCGCGTCAGAAGCCGTATGGTGGCCTCGTTGATGTCGGTGTTGAGCGCCCGCTGAGCGCAGCCGGTCATCAGCGCCACCCGCATCCGCCGCTCGCCCTGCGCCGGAAAGGTCTGCGGATCGTCCATCCGGCTCACCGGCGGGATGCTCTTGGGCGCCATCTCCAGCATCGCCTTCAGACGCGGATCGGGCATCAGCCGCGCGAAGGGCCGACCGATTTTCGCCCCGAGCAACGCGAGCCGGAACCGCCCCGGATAGGGCAGAATGCGCGCCAGCGTCCAGCGCAGCACCCGCTCGAACATCGGCCGCCTGTAGGTTTGCTCGATGTATTCCCGCGCGTGATCGACGAGATGCATGTAATGCACGCCCGAGGGACAGGTCGTCATGCAGGCAAGACAGCTCAGGCACCGGTCGATGTGTTTGACCGTCTTCTCGTCGGCCGGCCGCCCGTTCTCGAGCATGTCCTTGATCAGATAGATCCGCCCGCGCGGACTGTCCAACTCGTCGCCCAGCACCTGGTAGGTCGGACAGGTCGCCGTGCAGAACCCGCAATGCACGCATGTCCGCAGGATCTCGTTGGCCCGGGCGGTGCCGGGATCGCGAAGCTGTTCGGGGGTGAATCTAGTCTGCACGCGTCACTCCCGCATAATGTTCGACGAAACGCCGAAGTTCGGTACCCGAGATCGTCGTCAGCTCGACGTCGACGTCGCGCGCCGCCTGGACGCCGCGCGCGGACGCGAAGATTGCGACCGGAACGTCGAATCCGGCACCACGCATCTGCCGCACGAGACCGTTTCCCGCGTCCTTCACATAGGTGCCGTTCTCGATCCTGCCCTGGTCGCTGATCACCGCCGAGAACCGCCCGGGCCCGTCGCCGAGCAGGGACATCGCCTCGGACGTCGAGGCGGCGGTTACGACCTCGATCCCGGAATCCCTGAAGCCCGCGATCAGCACGGCGTTGTTCGCTGGCACGTCGTCCACCCAGAGGATCGCCGCGCCGCGCCGCCGCCTTTCCGGCGGCCTCCTGTCCCCGGCGACCTCGTCCGCGCCGCGATCCGGATCGATCTCCCCCGCCGCGGCCGCCGAGAGCGCCGCGACCTTGCCTTGGAGATCCTCGATCTGGGTCCGAAGCTGATCCGTCGCCTCCTGGGCGCTCAACTCGAACCCGGCGATCTTGATCGTAAACTTCCGTTTCTCGAGGATTTCCCGGAGCACCGGCCAGAGGTGCCAGAGCAGAAGCAACAGCACGACCGGAACCGCCAGCGCGGCGACCGCGTCCGCGACCGTCGCGAAGGCACCAGCCGCGTCGCGTTGCGCCCGCAGCGCGCTCGCCGCCGCTGCGGCCTGTTCCGCGGCATCCGCGGCGCGGCAGAGCTGAAGCTCGACGCCGGTGAGCCCGAGGCAGCTCATCGCGGGACTCCGGGATTGAGAATCGCGGCAGGGTCGAATTTCTTGCGCAGACCCTCCGCGATCGCGGCCAGCGGCGCAGGCTCCGGATGCAGCGCGCCGAACCGCGCCCGCGCGCCGCCCCCCGACCGGAGCAGCGTCGCGTGACCCTGAATTCCCGCCATCGCGGCCCGGACGTCGAAATCCTCCGCCGCCAACACCTGCACCAGCCCGCCCGACCAGTCGAACACCAACTCGGCCAACCCCAGCGCCGCGGCGAGCCGCGCGCCGTCCGTCGGCTTCACCGACACGCGCCAGACGGCGCCCTCACGTCCCGCGAAGCCCGCCGCGTCGCGGACCCACGCCCAGTCTCCTGGCCCTTCGACCACCCGCGCCGCGCCGAAACGGCCCAACGCGCGCACCAGTTCCCGGCTCCGATGCGCGACCGAACCTTCGAAGCCTTCCAGCCGCAGCATCGTCACCGGACCCTCGCCAAGACCGGCAGGCGCATGCGCCGCGCCCGTCACGTCATAGGGTGTCGTCATCGCCGCGGTCATGGCGGCGACCGCATCCGGCACCTCCAGACCGTCAAGCGCGATGGTCGCCGTCGTTTCCGGCCGTGGCAGCACCTTGAACCCGACCTCGGTCAGAACGCCGAGCGTGCCGCGGCTCCCGGCCATCAGCTTGACCAGATCGAGGCCGGTGACGTTCTTCATCACCCGCCCGCCGTTCTTGACCACCGCGCCGGTCCCGTCGACGAAGCGCACCCCGATCATGCTGTCCCGACAGGCGCCGGCCTGGATGCGGCGCGGCCCCGACGCGTTCACCGCGACCATGCCGCCGATCGTGGGCGTGCCGTTCGACCCGGTCAGGGCGCGGCCGTCCCACGGCTCGAACGGCAATTGCTGGTTCTCCGCCGCCAGCACCGCCTCGATCTCGCCGAGCGGCGTTCCCGCCCGCACCACGAGGGTCAACGCGCCCGGCTCGTAAAGCGTTACGCCCGTGAGACCGCCGGTGCCCAGCACGTCGTCGGCCTCAACCGCGCCGATCCCGCGCGTGCCGCCGCCACGTATCTCCAAACCGCGCCCGGAGGCCGCCGCGTCGCGCACGAGAGCAGCGACCTCGTCCTCACTCGAGGGATTGAATGCGGTCATGTTCCGACTTTCGGCAAAGAATCAGGCGGCGCGGCGCGCCTCGGTACTGGCGAGCGGGAAAACCTTCGACGGGTTCAGCAGCCAGCGCGGATCGAACACGTCCTTGACCCGGAGCTGCGCTTCCAGGTCCGCGGGCGCGTATTGCACGTTCATCAGATCGCGCTTCTCGACGCCGACGCCATGCTCGCCGGTCAGACAGCCGCCAACCTCGACGCAGAGCGTCAGGATGTCCGCGCCCAGCGCCTCGGCCTTCTCCAGCTCGCCCGGCGCGTTCGCGTCATAGAGGATAAGAGGATGCATGTTGCCGTCGCCCGCATGGAACACGTTGGCGACCTTCAGGCCGTACTGATCCGCCAGCTCTCCCGTGCGCCGGAGCACCAGAGGCAGCTCGTTGATCGGGATCGTGCCGTCGAGACAGATGTAATCGTTGATCTGCCCCATCGCGCCGAACGCCGATTTGCGGCCCTTCCAGATCAGCGCGCTCTCCTCCGCCGACTTGCTCTCGCGCAACTCGACCGGGTCATGCCGCCGGGCGATGGCGACGATCTTCTCCAGCTGCTCCGCGATCTCTCCCTCGGACCCCTCGACCTCGACGATCAGAAGCGCCTCGACGTCCGGATAGCCCGCATGGACGAAATCCTCGCAGGCGCGGATGCAGGGACGGTCCATGAACTCGATCGCCACAGGCAGGACGCCCGCCTTGATGATGTCCGCGACGCAGGCGCCGGCCACCTCGCTCGAATCGAACCCCATCAGCACCGGCCGCGCGCCTTCGGGCTTCTTCAGGATGCGCAGCGTCGCCTCGGTGACGACGCCGAGCTGCCCCTCCGACCCGCAGATGATCCCGAGGATGTCATATCCCGGCGCGTCGAGATGCGCGCCGCCGATCTCGACCACCGTGCCGTCCATCAGCACCATCGTCACGCCGAGCAGGTTGTTGGTCGTCACGCCGTATTTCAGGCAATGCGCCCCGCCCGAATTCATCGCGATGTTGCCCGCGATGGCGCAGGCGAGCTGGCTCGACGGGTCGGGCGCGTAGAAGAAATCCTCATGCTCCACGGCGCCCGTGACGCTCAGGTTCGTCCGACCGCTCTGCACCCGGATCACGCGGTTCTCGTAATCCTCCTCAAGCACCGCGTTGAGCCGCGCCACGCCGAGGATCACGCTGTCGGCCGTCGGCAGCGCTCCGCCCGCGAGGCTGGTCCCCGATCCGCGCGGCACGACCGGAACGCCGAGTTCGGAACAGATCGCGAGGATCGCCGAGACCTCCTCGGTCGTGGCCGGCAGAACCACCGCGAGCGGCGGACAGCGATAGGCCGTCAGCGCGTCGCATTCATAGGCGGTCAGCTCCAGCGGATCGGACACCACCGCCTCGTCCGGCAGAACCGCCTGCAATCGTGTCACGATCTCGGCTTTGCGGTCGAGTATGGAGATGTCGGGATCGGGCATCCGCATGAGGGGTCTCGCTCCTTGAGCAATGATTCTCGACGCTCAGTGGTAAACTTATATTACCAATGCGCCTTCCTGCCAACCCCGGCCCGGCGCCGGCTCAGGAATACCGCTCCGGGCCGACCCATTGCGCGGCCGAATAGCGGTCGCCATGCGCCCATCCGCAGGGCAGAACCGCCTCGATCCGCGCCATGTCCGCGTCGCTCAGTTCCATGTCACCGCCCGCCGCCAGCTCGCGCAGATGCGCCGCCGACCGCGTCCCCGGGATCGGGATCACGCAGGGGCTGCGCGCGAGCAGCCACGCGTTGGCGAGCGCGGCGGCGTTCGTGCCCATCTCCGCCGCGAGCGCGCGGAAGCCGCGCAGATACGCCTCGTTCGCCGAGAAATTCGGCTCCATGAACCGCGGGTTGCCCTTGAAGAAATCGATCCCGTCGATCGCCTCGCGTGTCGGCGGATGGTCCGTCAGGACACCGCGCCCGACTGGCGAGAACGCGACCAGCGCCGTGCCAAGCTCCTCGCAGGCACGGACCAGGCCGAGCTCCGGCGCCCGGACGCCGAGCGAATATTCCGACTGCACCGCCGCCACCCGATGCACCGCCGCCGCCCTGCGAAGCGACGAGGGCGCGATCTCCGAATAGCCGATCGCGCGCGTCTTGCCGGCCTTCACGAACCCGGCGAGCGTCTCCGTCACCTCCTCGATCGGAAGCGAAGGGTCGCGGCGATGGACGTAGTAGAGATCGACGCACTCGACCCCGAGCCGCTTCAGGCTCCCGTCCAGCTCCTCCGTCAGATGCGCCTTCGTATTGTCGAACCGCCGCGCGCCGGTCGCCGGATCCTTGGTGATCCCGCCCTTGGTCGCGATGGTGAAGATGTCGCGCGCGCCCTTGCCCTGACGGGCGAGATACGCGCCGACGATGCTCTCGGACCGGCCGGCGCCATAGACGTTCGACGTGTCGAGATGGTCGATGCCGACCTCGCGCGCGGCGTCCAGAACCTCGTGCGACTGCGCCTCGCTCGCCTCGCCATAGATGCCCGCGAAAGACATCGCCCCCAGCCCGATGGCCGAGACCATGGGTCCGTCCGGACCCAGCCGCCGTTTGTGCATTCTTCCGTCCCCGCTTCTTCTTTATCTGCCTTCGATCCGCCACGCGGCGAAGACCAGGCCCGATGCAAGAAGCAACATCAGCCAACCCGGCGCAAGATCGACCTGCCGGATGTCGCGCACCTGATAGGCTTCGCGGTCCGCCAGCCCGAGCCATCCGCGCCCGGCCGACACGCGGCCTTCGCGAACCATCCGCACCTCCGGATCGCCATCCTCCAGCCGCGCCACGCCGCCGCCCGTCGCGTCCGTCAGGGGCTCCAGGATCGCTCCGGTCGAGACCGGATCGCGGAACTCGCGCGGCGAGGCCGGTCCGACGATGGCCACCGACACCAGATCGCCGTTCTCGAGCCGCCAGACGCCATCGCCGGTCGCATCCAGCCGGCCCTCCCAACGTCCAGGCGCGACTTCGGTCATTTGGACTTCGACGCTCTCGCCTTCGGGAGACGTCGCTACGACCGGCGGCACCGTCTCGGCCAGCGTCCGGCGCGAGATCACGATCTCGCCGCCCTCGCCCGCGCCCGAGAGGACCTCCTCCTCAAGCTCCGGCTCCTTCATCATCCAATGCGCCAGCCGCCGCAGCAGCTCCAGCTGCGGTCCGCCCCCCTCGAAACCCCGGCTCCACAGCCACGCCTGATCCGAAGCGAGCACCGCCACGCGCCCTTCGCCCTCGCGCTCCAGCACCAGAAGCGGCCGTCCGTCCGGCCCCTCCATCACCACCTCGCCGAGCGGCACGTCCATGTCGACCATGCGGAACCAGCGGCCCCAGCCGGGTTCGCCGTCGGCGCCCGCCGGCATCGGCGAATGGTCCTCGAGGCCGGCCGTCACCGGATGGCGCCGGCCAAGCTCCGAGATGCGGGGATGGAAGCCCTCCTCGATCACCCGGCCCGTCGGCGACACCGGCAGGACGTCGGCCAGCGGCGTCCGGTACAGGCTCTCGGCCCCCGCGAAATCCGACCCGCTGGCGATCAGCAGCGCGCCGCCATCCCGCACATACCGGGCGATGTTCTCGAAATACTGCGGCGGCAGAATGCCGCGCCGCTTGTAGCGGTCGAAGATGATCAGGTCGAACTCGTCGACCTTCTCCATGAACAGCTCCTGCGTCGGAAACGCGATCAGGCTCAGCTCGAAGACCGGAACGAAATCCTGCTTCTCCGGCGGGCGCAGGATGGTGAAATGCACCAGATCGACCGCGCTGTCGGATTTCAGCAGGTTCCGCCACGTCCGCTCGCCCGGATAGGGCTCGCCCGAGACCAGCAGCACCCGCAGCCGGTCACGCACGCCGTTGATCGACACGACGGCGGCGTTGTTGCGCGGCGTCAGCTCACCCGCGACTTCCGGCGTCGAGATCTGAAGCACGTTCATGCCGCCGCGCTGCAACGTCACCGGCAGGGTCACGCTCTCGCCGACCCGCACGTCGAACTCCAGCGGCTCGGAGCCGTCGAGCGAGATCGCCAGCGACGCGAAGCCGCCGGGCTCGGGATCGGCGCCCGCATCCTCGACCTTGAGCGTCAGACTCACCGGCTCGCCGACGATCGCGAAAGCCGGCGCCGTCTCGACCGTCACCTTGCGGTCCCAGTCCCCCGCGCTCCCGGTCAGCAGAACATGCACCGGTGCCGGGAAATCCGCCAACGCCGCAGGATCATGCGCCTGCCCGTCCGTCACCAGGATCGCCCCCGCGATCCGGTCGGCCGGAAGCTCCGCCACCGCCTCGGACAGCGCCGTCAGAAGCGCCGTGCCGTCCTCGCCAGCGTCGCGGACGCGGATCGTGCGCACCTCAAGCCCGCCGGTCTCGCCGAGCCGGTCCAGCCGCGCCTGCAGCGCCTCCAGCGCCTCGGCCAGCTGCGCGTCGCGTCCGTCGATCCGGTTGCTCGCGCTCTCGTCAAGCACGACCATCGCGATGTTGGAGACCGGCGCGCGGTCCTCCTGGCGCAGCGACGGGCCCGCCAGCGCGGTCAGCAGCACGAGCGCCGCCAGCGCGCGCAGCCACCACCCCGTCAGCCCGCGCCAGAGCGCCACGGTCAAAGCCGCCACCGCGATCGCCGCCAGCACGGCGATCAGGACGAGCGGCAGCTGAGGATCGAAGGTGACGGCGTTGAACATCTACTGCCCCAGCCGGTCGAGCAGTGCCGGAACGTGGACCTGGTCGGATTTGTAGTTGCCGGTCATCACGTACATGATCAGGTTCACGCCGAAGCGGATCGCGATCTCGCGCTGACGCTCGCCGGCCAGACCGCGCCCCACCGGGAACATCGCCTGGCCGTTCTCCTGCACCGCCCATGCGCTCGCCCAGTCGTTGCCGCCGATCACCACCGGCGTCACGCCGTCGTTGAGGTTGCGGAACGGCATCCCCTCGACGGCCTCGGCTTCCGGCGCCGCCTCGACCCAGACCGGCCCGCCGGTCCAGCGCCCCGGATACTCCTGCAAAAGATAGAACGTCCGGGTCAGCACGTGATCCTCCGGCAGAACCTCGAGCGCCGGCACGTCGAGCCGGAGCGCGATCCGCTGCAATGCCCGCGCGTTCGGGGTCGTACCGCCGATCGTCTGGCCCAGATCGGCGTCCTTCGTGTCGAACAGGATCATCCCGCCATTGCGCAGGAAGGTGTTGAGATTGGCGTAGGCCTCGTCAGACAGCGGCCCCTGCGCCTCGGTCACCGGCCAGTAGAGGAACGGATAGAGCGCGAGGTCGTCCTCCTCCGGATCGACCGCGACCGGCTCCGCCGGCTCGATCGCCGTCCGGTCGAAGAGCGCGCGGCTCAGCCCCAGAAGGCCCGCGCGGCTCACCGCGTCCACGCGGGGACTGCCGGTCTCGACATAGGCCAGAACCGTCTCGTTCGCGGCGTAGATCGCGGCGGCGTCGTCCGTTTGCGCGTCCGCGCCGCCGGCTCCGACCATCAGAAATGCGAGCGCCAAGCCCGCAGCGGCCGCCGCTGCGCGCGCCGGCCGTCCGCCGTTCCGCAGCCGCCCCGACACCACGAGCGTCGCAAGCACGTCGAGCGCCAGCAAGATCAGCGCCAGCGCGATCAGCCACGGCCCCAGCCGCGTCTCCTCCGCCCGCTCCAGCGCCTCGACCACCACGCCGTCCGGCAGCGCGCCCATCGGCTCAAGCCGATCCTCGGCACGCATGACGTTCAGCGCCGCCCGCCGATCGCCGCTCGCGTAGATGCCAGGCGGCGTCACCGCCGAGGCCCGCGCCACCGCCAGATCCTCGCCCGCCACGCCCGCGACCAGGATCGGCGTCTGCGCCGCGCCGAACCCGTCGAGAACCTGAACAGGCGTCCAGACAGCGCCTTCCAACGCTTCCTCGCCCGCCGCCACGCCACCCGCGCTCTGCGTCAATCGCTCCAACATGCTCACGAACAGCCCCGACAGCGGCAGGCTCGACCATTCCGCGTTCGCCGTGACATGGAACAGCACCACGCGCCCGTCGCCCATCGCCCGACCGGTCACAAGCGGCGTGCCGTCTTCCAGCGTCGCCATCACCCGCCCCGGAAGATCCGGATCGGGCTGCGCCATCACCTGCGCCGAGATGTCCACGTCTCCCGGCACCTCCAGCCCCGCGAACGCCGACTCTTCCGCGAAAGGCTGAAGCCGTCGCGGCGCACCCCAGGACATCGCGCCCCCGACCGAACGCCCGCCCGCGCGAAGCCGCACCGGGAGAAGCGGATCCTCCTCAAGCTGCCCCGCGCCCGACTGCGCCAGACGCGGTCCGGCGAAGCGCACCAGCACGCCGCCCTTCTCGATCCATTCCGTCAGCGCCACGCGCTCCGCATCGCCCAGGCCGCCCACATCCGCCATCACCAGCATGTCCGGCGCCGCGTTCAGCATCTCCGGCAACGGCGCCTCGATCGTTTCGGCGAACGGCTCCAACGCCTTGCGCAGATAATGCAGCGGATCGATCAGATCCTGCGCCTCGCCACGCGCATGGCCCGCCATCAGCGCGACCTTGCGCCGCCGCACGCTGTCATCCGCCATCACGACCCCCGCCGCCGAGCGTCCGTCCGACAATGCCACCCGCGCCACGCGGTTGCGCAGTTCGACCGGCATTCCGACGGCCAGGTCGGCCGTGTCCGCCCCGTCCTCAAACGCGCCGGTCGCGGTTCCGAGCACCCGCTCCACCCCGTTCGGATCCGGCCCGACCGCCGACACGCCGAATTCCCTGACGCCCGCGGTCTCCGCGCGCAGCACCGTCACGACCAGCGAGCCTTCCTCCAACCGCGCCGGCGTCAGCGCCAACGCCTCGGCACCCGGCCGCACCAACGTCACCGGCCCACGATCCAACAGCGCCCGCGCGACGTCCCCGGAGCCGCCCTCATGCGCGATCCCGTCCGTCAGCCACAGCGTTTCGAAATCCGCGTCCAACCCGCCCAGCCATTCGGCCCAGGCCGCCCGGTCCGGCGCCCAGGCCTGCGGGGCGATCCCCGCAAGCCGCTCGGACCAGTCCGACGCGGCCCGAAGCGGCAATTCCCCCTCCGGCGGCGGTTCAGACGCCATCGACAGGACGGCGACGGTGCGCCCGGCGCGTCCCGCGTCGCTCAGCGCCTCGGATATCCGGCCGACGCGCCCCGACCAGTCCGGCGCGTCGCCCCATCCGCCGTCGAGCAGCACCAGAAGCGGCCCGTCGCCGAACTGCGCGCGCGGGTTCAGCACCGGCCCCGCAAACGCGAGGATCGCCGCCGCCAGCGCCAGCATCCGCAGGAGCAGCAGCCACCACGGCGTGCGCTCAGGCATCCTCTCCGGATCGTGCAAGCCGAGCAGCAGCCGCACGCCCGGAAACAGCCGCCGCGCCGGGCTCGGCGGCACCGCGCGCAGCAGCCACCAGAGCACCGGCAAGGCCGCGAGCCCGAGCAGCAGCCAAGGCGCCAGGAATGCCACCCCTCCGATCATCGCGCGCTCACGCCTTGTCCCCGATCGCCATGTAGAGCCACAGCAGCGCGGAACGCGGGCTCTGGCTCGTCCGGTGAAACAGCACGCGCCAGCCGAGCGTCCGCGCCAGGTCCTTCAGCCGCGCCCGGCGTTCCGCCAGCCGCGCGGAATACGCCTCGCGCAGCGCCTTCGCCCGCTGCGTCTCGAATTCCGTGCCTCCGCCCATGCTCTCGAAGATCACACGGCCGTCGAAAGGAAACGCCTCCTCGGTCTCGTCCAGCACCTGGACGAAACATCCCCGCACGCCCTGATCGGCCGCATGCGCCAGCGCCGGCATCAGATCGTCAGGATCGCCGAGGAAATCCGACAGGAAAACCGCCCGTCCGCCCCGCGCCATCCGATCCGCCGGCGGCGCGCCGTATTCCGGCCGCTCCCTCGCCTCGTCGCCAGCCAGCGCCAAAGCCATCCTGTTGAGCTGCGTCCGGCCTCCGCGCGGCGGGCTCGCCGGCGTGCCCATCAGCGACACCCGCTCGCCGGCGTTCACCAGCAGGACCGACAGCGCCAGCGCCAGAAGCCGCGCCCGCTCCGCCTTGCTGCGCGGGCTGGTATCGGCGCGGTAATCCATCGACTGCGCGTCATCGACCCAGAGGCTGACCGTCTGCGCCGCCTCCCATTCCATCTCGCGGATGTACTGCGCGTCCGACCGACCCGATCGCCGCCAGTCGACCATCGAGCGCGCGTCGCCCGGGGCCGCCTGGCGGTACTGCCAGAAATTCTCGCCGGTCCCCGCCCGCCTGCGCCCGTGCTCGCCCATCGCCACGGTCGCGGCCAGCATCTCGGCCTGCGCCAGAAGCGGCGGCAGCGCGCCGGCGATCTTCTCCGCGTCGCGACGGAGTCCGACCGGTCCCTGCGGCTTGTTCCGGCCGCGGGGCGCGGGCTGGATCACGCCGCGGCCTCGACCCGCAGCACGTCCTCGACCAGCCGTCCGATCAACCCGTCGAGCGTCTGCCCTTCCGCCCGCGCCGCGAAGCCGAGCGCCATGCGGTGGATCAGCACCGGCTTGGCCAATGCCGCCACGTCGTCCAGATCCGGAGCGAGCCGCCCCTGGATCAGTGCCCGCGCCCGGATCGCCAGCATCAGCGCCTGCGCCGCGCGCGGCCCCGGCCCCCAGCTCACGGAATCGGTCACGGCCGGATGCGCGTCCGCCTCGCCCGGACGGGCCGCGCGCACCAGGTCGAGTATCCGCTCCACGATGGCCTCGCCCACCGGCAGTTTCCGGATCAGTTTCTGCGCCGCCATCAGGCTCTCGGCATCGAACACCGGCTCCGCCTGCGCGTCGTCCACGCCGGTCGTCGCCAGAACGATGGCCCGCTCGGCGTCGCGGTCCGGATAATCCACGTCGATCTGCAAAAGGAAGCGGTCCAACTGCGCCTCGGGCAGCGGATAGGTTCCCTCCTGCTCGATCGGGTTCTGCGTCGCCAGAACATGGAACGGCCGGGGCAAAAGCCGCCTCTGCCCCGCCACCGACACCTCGTGCTCCTGCATCGCCTGAAGCAGCGCCGACTGCGTGCGCGGGCTCGCGCGGTTGATCTCGTCCCCGAGCAGCAGCTGGCAGAAAATCGGCCCGTCGATGAACCGGAATGCACGGCTTCCATCCGCGCCGGTCTCCAGCACCTCCGCCCCGAGAATATCCGCCGGCATCAGATCCGGCGTGAACTGGATGCGGTGCGCGTTCAGACCCAGAACCGTGCCCAGCGTCTCGACCAGCCGCGTCTTGGCCAGCCCCGGCACCCCGACCAGCAGGCCGTGACCGCCGCACAGGATCGCGATCAGCGTCTGCTCCACCACGTCGTCCTGGCCGATGATCCGGCGCGCGACCATCGCGCGCGCTCGAACCAGCCGCTCGCCCGTCTCGTCGATCTCGCGCAGCATTCCATCGGTGTCGCTCATGTCTCTCAAGCCTTCCATGGTTGCCCGCCGATCCCGCCGGACCTACATCATAACGGACAATAGCTTGGCGGACACCTCCGGCAATGACCAATGCGGATCACAAACCGGACAGCGCCCCGTCGGCCGACGGCATCGCCGCCGCCGCGCGCTCCGCCGCCAAAAAGGGCCCGCCCCCCGTCCACCTCTGGAATCCGCCGTTCTGCGGCGATCTCGACATGCGTATCGCCCGCGACGGCACGTGGTTCTACCTGGGCACGCCGATCGGCCGACGCCCGCTCGTCAAGCTCTTCGCCTCGGTCCTCAAGCGCGAGGGCGACGCCTATTTCCTCGTCACGCCCGTCGAGAAGGTCGGCATCAAGGTCGACGACGCGCCCTTCGTCGCGGTCGATTTCACCGTCGCGGGCGAGGACGCGGCGCAGGTCCTGACCTTCACCACCAATGTCGACGACACGGCCGAGGCGGGCGAGGCCCACCCGATCCGCATGACCACCGATCCCGCCACGGGAGAACCCGCGCCCTACATTCTCATACGCCGGAACCTCGAAGCGCTGATCGACCGCAAGAGTTTCTACCGCCTCGTCGACCTCGGGACCGCCCACGTCGTCGACGGCGTCGCGCAATTCGGAATCTGGTCCGGCGGCACGTTCTTCCCGTTCATGCCCGTCGCCGAGATGGAGAACCGGGCCGAAACCTGACGCCGTCGCCCGCGCCTACCGCAACGCCGCCAGCAACCCCAACGACGGCTCGCCCGTCACCGCCAGCCCGGCCCGCGCCTGATACCCGGAAATCGCCGCCCGCGTATCCGGCCCGATCACCCCGTCGCTGCCGCCGGTATCGAACCCAGCCGAGGTCAATCGCCGCTGAAGCTCCTTGCGGTCGTCGATGGTCATTCCGGCCGCGTCGGGCGGAAACCCGCCCCGAAGCGGGGGACGTCCGGCGATCCGGTCCGACAGGTATCCGACCCCGATCGCGTAGGAATCCGAATTGTTGTAGCGCTTGATCACGTTGAAATTCGACGTCACGGCGAATCTGGGCCCGCCGGGCTGCGGCTGAATGATCCGGCCGGGCGGCGTGCCCGGAACGCCGACCTCGCCGCCCCAGCGAAGGCCCCGCGTCCAGCCGCTCCGCGACAGATACGCCGCCGCCGAGGCCAGCGCGTCCGTCGGATCGTCCGCCCAGATGTCGCGCCGCCCGTCGCCGGTGAAATCCACCGCGTAGGCCTCGTATGAGGTCGGAATGAACTGCGTATGCCCCATCGCCCCGGCCCAGCTCCCGGTCATCTGATGCGGCCCGATATCGCCGTTCTGGAGGATCTTGAGCGCCGCGATCAACTGCTGTTCGAAGAAATTCCCGCGCCGCCCCTCATAGGCCAGCGTCGACAGCGCCGAGATCACCTCGATGTTGCCGCGCCGCTCGCCGAAGCTGCTCTCCAGACCCCAGATCGCGACCACGACCTCCGGCTCGACGCCGTAGCGCGCCTCGATCCGGTCAAGCGTCGGCCCGTATTGGCGCAACGCCGCCTGACCGTTCGTCACGCGTTTGTCCGACGCGGCGATGGCGAGATAATCCTCCAGCGTCCGCGTGAACTCGGTCTGGTTCCGGTCCCGCTCGATCACGCCGGGCAGGAACCCCTGCCCCTCGAACGCCATGTCGAACGTCGCTGGCGTGACCCCCGCGCTCAGCGCGCGCGGCCGGAACCCCGCCACCCACGCGTCCCACCCCGCGTTCGGAACCGGCCGCATCGACGGATCGACCGCCAGCGCCGCCGGCGCGACGCCCCCGCCCGACCCGCCGGCGCATCCCGCGAGCAGCGCCGCCGCGATCCCGAATGTCACGTTCCGCCGCGTCGCCTTCATGCCGTTCTCCGATCCCGATTTCGGCCGCACTCTAGATGATCGCCATGCGACGGCAAGCGGGAGCCGCGCCGGGGTGAAGCCCCACCTCCCGTCACCGCGAACCGGAAGACCGCCCCGGATCATGCCGGGCACGCATCGCCGGCGGAACAAATGGTCGCAGCCGCGACATCTCGCCTCGGGAGTCGGAGAGCCTGCGGCACTGAACCGCACGCCCGCATTTTGTCCAGGCGGTCAGAGCTCCAGAGGCGTGACCACGTCCAATCTGTTGAAATCGAATAGCAATACAGCCGGTGTTCGGACACTGGCCTCGGATGCTTGGGGCAAGCGCTCAGGCCGACAAGTCAAGTAACAATAATTTTTGCGATCCTGCTTCATCGTCTACTCCGTTTCCAAGACCGAAATGCTCTGTCTAATCGACTTTTTGTTCGAGGAATTGGGGCTAACTCGCAACTCACCTTACAAACACAGGAGAAAAGCTATGGATATTGGACTTGGCATTCTGACCTTCGGCACTCTCGTGGCGGTACAGATGTTCGCCCTCTACAGCGCGCGTGAGACGGAGCGCATGCGTCGCGAGGGACGCGTCCGTTCGACCCTCGCGGCCGATACTCCGAACACGCGCGCGGCCATGCGGTCGGCGGACTGACTTCCGCGCCGGCGGTCCGCCCATTCCGGACCGCCGGCGTGTTCAAGTTCCGCACGGTCTTTACGCGCAGGGATGGATCGGATATCGACTGCCGCTTGGTGGGAGAGTGACATGCGCGGAACCGAACCGACCGACGCCGAACTGCTGGATCTTCTCGAGGCGGAGGAGATCGAAATGAGCGTGGTGTTCTCCAATCCGGCGCTTCCGGACAATCCCATGATATATGTCAGCGACGAGTTCGAGCTTCAGACCGGCTACAGCCCCGAAGAGGCCATCGGCCGGAACTGCCGTTTCCTGCAGGGCCCGGACACGGATCCGCATGCCGTCCAAGCCATCCGCGAAGCGCTCAAGGCGCGGACCACGTTCACCATCGACCTCGTGAACTATCGCAAGGACGGCGTCCCGTTTCTGAACCGTCTGCGCATCCGCCCCCTCTTCGACGAGGACGGCGAACTGCTCTACTATGTCGGAGCGCAGAACCCGGTCTGAACGCGCCTTGGCGTCCGGCGGTCGCGGCGGATGGCGGATCGCCCGACGGACCGGTATCAGTCGGCGCACTGGCGATCCCGAGTGTCACGTTCCGTCGCGTCGCCTTCATGCCGCTCTCTGATCCCGTTTCGGTTGCGTTCCAGATGATCGACAAGCGGCATGTCGATCGCATCGAATTCGAATTTTTCCGGCGTCCTGTGGAGACAAACCGCTCGGTTCGGCGCCACGCGGCAGCATCCGGAGAGCCAATCTGTCTTTGGCCACCGACCTTGGATCGGAGCGCGTCCTCTGGCCTGCCTCATGATCAGTCCCGGCATCGGTCGCGGGGCCGGCTTGCGGGTGAAGCCCAGAGACACGTCCGCCGTCAGGCTTGCTCGACCGCACGGATTTGGGCTAACTGATATGATGACTTGAGGAGGAGCGGATCGTGATCCGGGAAAAGCTTTCGGAGGGGGTCCGCAGACGGCTTCTCGATCTGATCGGCAGCGGCGCCCTCGGACCCGGCGAGCCGCTTCCCTCGGAGCGGGAGCTGATGGAGCGCCTCGGCGTCGGGCGTCCGGCGATCCGCGAGGCGATGCAGTCGCTCGAGACCATCGGCCTGATCGAGATCCGTCATGGCGGCCGTGCGCGGGTGGCCGAACCCTCGGTCGGCCGCATGGTCGAGCAGGTCGGCGAGACGATGAAGCATCTGCTCGCGAATTCGCCGGCATCGCTGGAGAATCTCAAGGAGGCCCGGGCGACCATCGAGCGGGAAATGGCGCGCATCGCCGCGCGCAGGCGGTCGGACGGGGATATCCTGCGGCTGACGGAACTCTTGGCCGAGCAGGAGGCCGCGATCGAGGATTTGCCGAAGTTTCGCGCCTTGGATGGACGCTTCCATCGCGAGATCGCGGGCGTCAGCGGCAATCCGATCTTCACGGCGCTGATCGACGGAGTGTTCCGCTGGCTCTCGGACTTCCACGGCGAACTGGTTTCGGTTCCAGGTCTCGAAAATCTGACCATCGCCGAACACAGGGAAATCCTGGCGGCGATCGCGCGGGGAGACGCGGAGGCGGCCGGCGCGGCGATGGGGGACCATCTGATGCGCGCCAACGAACTGTACCGACGATCGAACCTGACCCGGAGTTGACGCCGGCGCGAAATCGTTGCGCCGTTTCGACAACTGGTATAATGAGTGTCGCGGGGATGGAGGGGGCATGTCAGAGGATTCGCCAGCTGTCGCATCGGCCGCCTCCGGTTCCGTCGGAACGTTTTCCGCCGGCCCGCTGCGCGCGGAGATCATCGACGGCCGCGTGCGGGTCTCGTATTCCGGCGTCGAGATCGTCCGCGAGATCGACGCTCCGATCCGCGATGCGGGCTGGCGGACGCTTCCGGTCATTGAGACCTCCGCGGAGGTTCGCGAGACGGAAGGCGGTTTCAGGTATCTGCGCCGGTTCGGCACCTCGGATCGCGGCTTGGCCGGAGAACTGGAGGTGGAAGCCTTCAGGACCGACACGGGCGCCGAACTGGTGGCGCGGCTGACCCTGACGGCGCTGGCGGACATGGACGTGAACCGGGCCGGGTTCGTGCTGCTCCATCCGGTTGACGGTGTCGCCGGCGCGCCGCTCGAAGTTGGCCATCCGGACGGATCGGTTGAGAGAACGCGGTTTCCCGACAGGGTGAGCCCGTCCCAGCCGGTCTTCGACATCGCAGGCCTGCGGCATCACGTTCACGGCGTCGAGGTGGTGATCGCCTTCGAGGGCGAGGTCTTCGAGATGGAGGATCAGCGCAACTGGACCGACGCCTCGTTCAAGACCTATTGCCGGCCGCTGGCGCTTCCGCGCCCCTATCGGATCAAGGCCGGCGAGACGGTGCGTCAGGGCATACGGATCACGGTCGGCGGAGAGGCGGAACCGCGGCCCGCGGCGATGGCCGACGGCGATGCCCGCGTCATGCCGCGGATCCTGCTCGCGCATGAACCGGGTCTTTCGGACGGGCCATGGCCGCGCGCCGTCTCGGGGCTGGCGGTGGACGGGCTTCTGGTCCGGGTCGACGCGCGGGCGCCGTTGCCGGAGATCCCACAGGTCGCAGGGACGCCTTACGTTGGAGATCGTCACCGATTCCGATCCGGAGGCTGACATCGCCCGGGTCGCGGCGGCGTGTCTGGCCGCCGGAATGAAGCCGCGACGGGTCGTGGCGCTGCCGCGCGGATATCTTGCGAGTCATCAGCCGGAGGGGCCTTGGCCGGACGGTCTGGGTCCGATGGATCTGGTGCCGCTGCTGCGCGCGGCGTTTCCGGAGGCTGAAGTCGGCGGCGGATCGCTGACGAATTTCACCGAGTTCAACCGCTGCCGGCCCGATCCGGCGGCGGTGGACTTCGTGACGTTCGGGACGACGGCGATCGTGCACGCGGCCGACGACCGGGCGGTGCTGGAGACGCTGGAGGCGCTGCCGGCGGTGTTCGACAGCGCCAAGTCGATCGCGCCGGGGCGGGCGCTGCATCTCGGGCTCGTCTCGATCGGGATGCGGTCGAACCCATACGGCGCGGCGGTGGCGCCGAATCCCGAGGGCGCGCGGTTGGCGATGGCGATGGACGATCCGCGCCAGCGTACGGATTTCGGCGCCGCATGGGCCGTCGGCGCGGCCGCGCAGGCGGCGCGGGGCGGGGTCGCGAGCTACGCGCCCGCGATGATCTCGGGGCCGCTGGGGCTCGGGGACGCGGCCGGGACCTGGCCGATATTCGACGCCGTGCGCGCGCTGGCTGCTTTGGGCGGCCGCGAGGTCGAGGTGACGGGCGGGCCCTCCGCGGGGATCGTGCGGATCATGGCGCGGGACGGCGCGGGGATCGGCGCCAATCTGGGACCGGGTCCGGCACGGGTCGGGGATGTTGAACTGGCGCCCTTCGGTGTCGTGGTGTTCGAGGGCGACGGATGAGCGGGTTTCGCGGAGCGCTGATCGGCTGCGGGTTTTTCGCGCGCAATCACATGCATGGCTGGGCAGACGCGCAGGGCGCGGAGATCGTTGCGGTCTGCGACATAGACCGGTCGAAGGCCGAGGCGTTCGCGCGGGATTTCGGGGTGGCGGAGGTTTTCACCGACGCCGAGGCGATGCTCACGGCGGTGAAGCCGGACTTCGTGGATGTGGCGACGACGGTCGAGAGCCACCGGCCGCTGGTCGAGCTGGCGCTGGCGAATGGAGCGCTGACGATCTGCCAGAAGCCGTTCGCCGAGACCTGGGCCGACGCGGTGGCGATGGTCGAGGCGGCGGAGCGGGCGGGGCGGCCGCTGATCGTGCACGAGAATTTCCGCTGGGAGCGGGCGTTCCGGATCGTGCGCGCCGAGATCGACGCGGGCGCGATCGGCGCGCCGCATTTCGCGCGGCTGTCGTTCCGGCACGGATACGACGTCTACGCCAACCAGCCGTACCTGGCCCGGGTCGAGGATTTCGCGCTGATGGATGTGGGCCTGCATCTCTTCGACGTGGCGCGCTTCCTGATGGGCGACGTGGCGTCGGTGGCCTGCATGACGCAGCGGCTCAACCCGATCGTGACGGGCGAGGACGCGTTCACGGCGCTGCTGCGGCACACGTCCGGCGGGGTGTCGAGCGTGGAGTGCAGCTTCTTCTCGAAGATCGCGCCGGATCCGTTTCCGGAGACCTTCGCATGGATCGAGGGGCCGGATGGCACGATCGAGGTGACGTATGGCTGCCGCGTCCGCGTGCATCGCGATGGCGCGGTGCGCGAGATCGACGGCGATCCGCCGGTGCCGTCGTGGGGCGCGAAGCCGTGGCACATGGTGCAGGATTCGGTCGCGGCCTTCGAGGCGCACGTGGTGGACGTTCTGCGCGGCGACGCCGAGCCGCAGCCGTCGGGGCGGCACAATCTCGGAACGCTCGCGGTGACCTTCGCGGCGTACCGCTCGGCGGCGCGGGGCGAGGTCGTGGACATCGAGCGGTTCGTGGCCGCTGGATGCGCGCGATGAGCCGGATCGAGGCGGATTACCGGATCGAGACCGCCTGGCCGCTGGCCGAGGCCGCAGAGGAGATGGCGGGCGAGCAGTCGTCGGGGACGTTCCTGCCCGTTCCGGGCGAGACGCCGGAACTGAAGGCGCGCGCGGCGGCCCGTGTCGAGGCGCTGGAGGATCTGGGGCCGGTCGAGGCTCCGTCGCTGCCCGGCGCCGGTCGGCCCGACGCGCCGCACCGGCAGGGGCGCGTGACGCTGAGCTGGCCGATCGGGAACATGGGGCCGTCTTTGCCGAACCTGATGGCGGCGGTGGGGGGCAATCTGTTCGAGCTTGGACAGTTCTCCGGTCTGCGGCTTCTGGACATCCGGCTGCCGGAGGAATTCGCCGACGCCAATCCGGGGCCGGGCTTCGGGATCGACGGCACGAGGCGTCTGTCGGGGGTCGACGGGCGGCCGCTGGTCGGCACGATCGTGAAGCCGTCGGTGGGGCTGGATGCCGCCGGGACGGCCGCTCTGGTGGCGGATCTCTGCGCGGCGGGGCTGGACTTCATAAAGGATGACGAGTTGCAGGGCGACGGGCCGTCGTGCCCGTTCGAAGATCGCGCGCGGGCGGTGATGGCGGAGATCGACCGCGCGGCGGACCGGACGGGGCGTAAGCCGATGTTCGCGTTCAACGTGACCGGCGAGGTGGACGAGATGCGCCGCCGTCACGATCTGGTGCTGGAACTCGGCGGGACCTGCGTGATGGTCAACCTGACCGGCGTGGGGCTGACCGGGCTTCTGGCGCTGCGGCGGCACGCGGCCTTGCCGATCCACGCGCATCGCAACGGCTGGGGCGCGCTGTCACGCTCCCCGGCCTTGGGCTTCGATTACGTGCCTTGGGCCAAGATGCACCGGCTGGCGGGTGCTGACCACATGCACGTGAACGGGCTGCGCAACAAGTTCTGCGAACCGGACGCGAGCGTGATCGCCTCGGCGCGGTCGTGTCTGACGCCGATGTTTCAGAGCAAGCCCTGCACGGTGATGCCGGTGTTCTCGTCGGGACAATCGGCCGGGCAGGTCTGGGACACCTATGCAGCGCTCGGTTCGGCGGATCTGATCTTCGCGGCGGGCGGCGGCATCATGGGGCATCCGGGCGGACCGGCGGCGGGGGTGACGGCGCTGCGCGCGGCCTGGGACGCGGCGCTGGCGGGCGAAAGCGCAGAGGCGGCGTCGGCGCGGGTGCCGGAGCTGGCCTCGGCGCTGGGGCAGTTCGCGTGACGATGCGGCCTCTCCCACCGGAAGGCTTGGTACTCGCATGGTACGGCGACGATTTCACCGGGTCGGGCGCGGTCATGGAGGTGCTGAGCTTCGCGGGGCTTCCGGCGGTGCTGTTCCTCGAGCCGCCGACGCCGGACATGTTGGCGCGGTTTCCGGGCGTGCGGGCGGTGGGTCTGGCGAGCGACGCGCGGACGCGGGGGCCGGACTGGATGCGCGCCGAACTGCCACGCGCCTTCGCGGAGCTCCGCGCGCTTGGCGCGCCGATGCTGCACTATAAGGTCTGCTCGACCTTCGACAGCTCGCCCGAGACGGGCTCGATCGGTACAGCGGCGGAGATCGGGATGGAACCGGGCGAAGTCGTCCCTCTGATCCTCGGCGCCCCGGCCATCGGACGCTGGCAGGCGTTCGGCAACCTTTTCGCGCGGGCCGGCGACGGCATCCACCGGCTCGACCGGCACCCGACGATGGCGCGGCACCCGGTGACGCCGATGGACGAGGCGGACGTGTGCGCCCATCTCGCGCGGCAGACGGACGCGCGGACGGGGCTGATCGACCTGCTGGACCTAAAGGCCGGACGCGGCTCCGCCCGGCTGGCCGAGGAGCGCGGGCGCGGTGGCGGCATCGTGGCGCTCGACGTCATCGACGACCAGACGCTCGAGGCTGCGGGGGCGGACATATGGGAGGCGCAGCCGGCCTTCGTCATCGGATCGCAGGGGGTGGAATACGCGCTGGTCGCGGCCTGGCGCGCGGCGGGGTTGATCGGCGTGCCGGACAACGCGCCGCCACTGGAGCCCGTGGAGCGGATCGCGGTGGTTTCGGGCTCGTGCTCGCCGGTGACGTCGACCCAGATCGACCACGCGGAGGCGGACGGGTTCGATGTCATCGAACTCGACCCGAGCGACGTGGACTGGGAATCGGCCCTCGAGATCGCGACGGAGGCGACGCTGGCCTCGCTCTCAGCCGGGCGCTCTCCACTCGTCGCGACGGCGCGGGGCGCGAGCGATCCGGGCGTGCGCGACGGCGGGCGGATCGGAACGGGGCTCGGGCGGCTGCTCGACCGGCTGGTGCGCGAGGCGAGAGTGACCCGGGCGGTGATCGCGGGCGGCGACACGTCGAGTTTCGCGGCGCGGGGCCTCGGGCTGGTGGCGCTGACGGCGGAGAACCCCGTGTCGCCGGGGGCGGCGCTGCTGCGCGGACACCGGGCGGATGGCGGCTCGCTGGAGATCGCGCTGAAGGGCGGGCAGATGGGACCGCCGGAGTATTTCGTCCGGGTCAGGGACGGCATGGGGAGGAACGGGACATGACGAAAATCGCGCTGATGGGCGCCGGCGGCAAGATGGGGGTGCGTCTGGCGACGAACCTGATGGGCGGCGGATACGACGTGGCGCCGGTGGAGGTCGCCGAGGCGGGTCGCGCGCGGCTCAAGGCCGCGACCGGAATGGACTGCATGGAGCAGGGCCAGGCGCTGAGCCGGGCGGACGTGGTGCTGCTGGCGGTGCCGGACCGGGCGATCGGGGCCGTGGCGCGTCAGATCGTGCCGGACCTCGATCCGGGAACGGCGGTGATCGTGCTCGACGCGGCGGCGCCCCATGCGGGCGAGATGCCGGAGCGGGCGGATGTCACGTATTTCGTGACGCATCCCTGCCATCCGCCGATCTTCAACGACGAGACGGAAACGGCGGCCAAGACCGATTATTTCGGCGGCATCCATGCCAAACAGCACATCGTCTGCGCCCTGATGCAGGGGCCGGAGGAGCACTACGCGCTTTGCGAGGCGGTGGCGCGCGAGATCTACAAGCCGGTGATGCGATCTCACCGCGTGACGGTCGAGCAACTCGCCATTCTCGAGCCGGCGCTGTCCGAGACGGTCGGCGCGACGCTCGCGCTCGCCCTGCGCGAGGCGACGGACGAGGCGGTGCGGCGGGGCGTGCCGAAGCAGGCCGCCATCGACTTCATGCTCGGGCATCTCAACATCGAGCTCGCCATCGCCTTCGGCGCGTTCCCGGACGGGAAATTCTCCGACGGGGCGCTGCACGCCATCGCGCAGGCGCGGCCTCAGATCTTTCGCGACGACTGGCTGGAGCGGGTGTTCGCGCCCGAGGCCGTTCTGAAATCCGTTCGGGACATCTGCCACCCCGACGCCGACTGAGGCGCGGGCGATCCTGCAACGATAATCAACAAGGGAGTGATGACATGACACGAACACAACGACTGGCCGCGGGCGCCACGGTGATGGCGCTGGGGACAGGCTTCGCCGGCGGAGCTTCGGCCGCGACCATCTGCTTCGCCTTCCAGGATCTCGAGACCGGTTCTGGGTGGCGGGCCACGGCGCCATCACCACGACGCTGACGGAAGCCGGGCACACGGTCATCGAGCGCAACGCCAACGAGGGCGCCAACCGCCAGCTCGAACAGGTCCGCGACTGCATCGCCCAAGGCGTCGACGGCATCATCCTGATCCCGCAGGACGGGGAGAGCGCCACCACCATCGTCAGCGAGGCGCAGGACGCCGACACGCCGATCGCCGTCTTAAACCGTCCGCCGTCGGACCTGTCGAAGGGCGTTGTCGTCGTCGACGACAACGCCACAATCGCGGGTCAGGCGGTGGATTTCGTGGTCGACAAGGCGCTCGCGGAAAAACCCGAGGGCACTCTCAACGCCATCATCGTCGTCGGAGACCTCGGCGACCCGAACGCGGTCGGCCGCAAGGACGGCTTCTACGCCTCGATCGAGCCGCACGCCGACCGCCTCAACGTGATCGAGGTCGCTTCGCAATGGGATGCGGCCACGGCGCTGGCCAATCTCGAAGCCGCCGTCACGGCAAATCCAGACATCGACCTTCTGTTCACCTCCTCCGATTTCCTGTTTCCCATGATCCGCTCGGTCTTCGAGCCGCGCGGCATGTGGAAACCGACGGGTGAGGACGGCCATGTCTGGATGGCGGGCCTCGACGGAGACGTGACGGCCTGCCAGCTGATCAAGGACGGATATGTCGACGCGACCGGCGTGCAGGACCGCTACTTCGAGGCGGAGCAGGCGATGACGGCGATCCTGGCCGCGATCGAGGCCGGCGAGGCGCAGCCCGACCAGGTGATCGAGGATCCGGGCTTCGCGCTAACATCCGACAACATCGGCGAGCGCGAGATGGACATGTGGGGCTGCATCCTGCTCGCGCAGAAGTCCTGAACATGACGAACGAGCGGCCGGCCGGGGGCAATCCCCGGCCGGAAATCGCGATCCGGGAAGGCGGCGCGACCGGTGGCTTCGGCCATCGGATGCGCGGCTTATTCCTGTCGGCCTATTTCGTTCTCTACCTGTCGCTGGCGTATTTCGCGGCGCTCGTGCCGTTCCTGCCGACGCTGACGACGCCGCTGATGCGCGATCTCGGGATCGGCGTGCCCGGCGGGCTGGCGACGGCATTGCTGGCGGGCGCCGCGCTCGGCGCGATCAACGCGGCGGCGATCGTCGGTCTGGGGATCGTGCCGTTCATCGTGACGCTCGCGACGCTCTTCGCCTTCCGGGGCTTCGGCGCGTTCCTGACGGGATCGCGGCAATTCGACTTCGAGCCCGCGATGCGCGAATTCGGCCTCGCATCGGTCGCCGGGGTTCCGGTCCCGGTGGTCTTCTTCGCGATCCTCGCGGTGGGCGCGCATGTGGTGCTGTCACGCACCACGTTCGGCCGGCAGGTCTACGCCATCGGCAACGATCCCGAAGCCGCCCGCAAGGCCGGACTTCCGGTCGCGTCGGTCCGGTTCCGCGTCTACGTGATCTCCGGGGCCTGCGCCGGGCTCGCCGGCTTCGTCATGATCAGCCAGATCGGACGGCTCGACGCGGGCTTCGGCGAGGGCCGTGAATTCGACGTCATCGCGGCGGCGGTTCTGGGTGGCGCGAGCCTCTTCGGCGGCATCGGCTCGGCGTTCGGGGCGGTCTTCGGCGCGACGCTGATCCAGACGGTCAAGACGGGCCTGGTGTTCACCGGGGTGAACCTCTATCTCCAGCCGATCCTGATGGCGGCGATCATCTTCCTCGCCGTCCTGATCAACTCGCTGCGGGCGCACCGGCTTCAGCTGCGCAAGCGGAGGACCATCCGCCCCGTCGCGACGTGAAACCCGGAGCCCGATGGCGATTCACCCCGAACGCGGCGCGATCCCCTGCGGCCCGGGAGCGTCCGGCAAACCGGTTCGCGCGGGTGTGACACGCCTTTCCAACGAGTTGATCCATACGACATATCCCCGAACGACCACGTTTCAAAGACGCGGTGGCGGTGCCTCTTGTCCGATCCGACCCGTGGCGGATCGGACCGCGCCTGCCCACCCGGGGCAGGCGCGATACCGCGCCAGCCTGGGCCGCCGCGCTCCGATCGGCGCGCTCCCGGACCAAGCCTCACCCCCCTCGCCCTCCGCCATGGGCTCCGGGCGACTGGCCCGGGTGAGGGTCCACCGGACCCTCACCTGATCGGCCCGACAACGCAAACCGAGGCCGGGTCGCTTGAGCGAAGCGGCGTGTCAAACAGGTTGACACCGGGTTAACACGATTCCAATAACCTTTTTATATCATAAACTTACCAAATGCGACACGCGTGTCATTTTCCAAGCGTCACACCGCGATCTCGACCCGTCCGATCGGATTGGAGCAGCACGCCAGGATATACCCCGCCTCGATGTCCTCGTCCGCGATGCCGCCATTGTGGACCATGTGGACCTCGCCCGAGACCTTGCGGACCTTGCACGTTCCGCAGACCCCGAAGGTGCATCCCGACGGGATCGTCAGACCCGCCTCCTTCGCCACCCGCAGGATCGTGTCGGTCTCGAGGCACGCGACGCTCCGCCCGGACTCCGCGAACACGATCTCCGCTTTCGCGGTGTCCGACGGCACCACGTCGTCGAATTCCTCGACCTCCGCCACCGTCTCGACCGGCGCGGTGAAGGTCTCCTGGTGGTAGGCCTCCATGTCGTATCCGAGGCTGATCAGGCTGTCTCGCGCCGACTGCATGAACCCGTCCGGCCCGCAGCAATAAACCTCGCGCTCAAGATAATCCGGCGTCATCAGCCCCAGCATCAGCTGGTTGAACCGCCCGCGATACCCGGTCCAAACGTCGAAAGGGTCATCCTCCGCCACGACGAAGTGCAGCTTAATCCCCGGCGCCCGGCTCGCCATGTATTCGAGCTTGCGCCGGAAGATAAGCTCCGACGGCCGCCGCGCGCAGAGCACGAAGCTCACGTCCGGCTCCTCGCCCCGCTCGAACAGCACCGTCAGCATCGACATCAGCGGTGTCACCCCGGACCCCGCGCCAAGGAAGAGATACTTCGCGTCCGGCTGGCGCGGCAGATGGAACACGCCCGCCGGACCATATGCGCGCAATTCCATACCGGGCTTGAGATGGTCCAGCATCCACCGCGTCGCCACGCTGCCCGCCTGCGCCTTCACCGTGACGGAGATGTACGCGTTCGAGGTCGGACTGGACGAGATCGTATAGGTCCGGTGCAGCACCCCGCCCGGCGCGGGGATCTCCAGCGTGATGAACTGACCCGCCCGATAGACGAACGTCGCCCCGGATGGCGGCCGGAACGCGAAGGTCATCACGTTCGGCCCCTCCGGCACCACCGCGACGCAGCGCAGCGGCTCGCTGTCGGTCCAGACGGGGGTGTCCTCGCGCGGGAGCGGGATCATCGACCGTTTCCATGCACGGAGCGGAGGATCGCGCCGGTCTGGGGCGGGCCCGAGAATCGCGCCGGCCCGCGAGGCAGGCAGGCGCGATCCCGGGCTGACGCCCCGTAAGTCATGGCCGCAAGGAAGGCGCGGTCCTCCATGCCTACTCCGCCGCGATCACGCCGCGCCCCGTCAGCCGGCGCGTCATGGTGTCGGCGTACCAGTCGACGAACTGGATCACGCCGCTCTCCTGCAGGTCCGAATATGGCCCCGGCTCATAGGCCGGCGAGTTGATCCCGAGCTGGTTCTGCTCGACCACGTGCCGGTCCTCGTCGTTGGTCATCGTCCAGACCTCGGTGAGCCGCTTCAGGTCGTAATCCACCCCCTCGACCGCGTCCTTGTGCACGAGCCATTTCGTCGTCACCAGCGTCTCCTGCGCGCTCACCGGCAGGATTCGGAACAGCGTCACGGTGTCCGACAGGAAGTGGTTCCAGCTGTTGGGATAGTGGAAGAACAGCAGCGTCCCAGCATCCTTGAACGGCATATCCCCGATCAGGCGGTTCACGGCCGTCTTGCCGTCCATCGTGTAGCTCTCGGCCGACCCCAGCAGCGGCACCCGCACGAAGCGCCACTGGTTCATCGGATCGATGGTGAACCGAGACGGCAGCCCCGCCGCCTCGAACCGCGCCACGTGCTTCTCGACCGCCGGGTCTTCGATCCCTTCGCCGGATCCCGCGATGTGCGGATTGTCGTCGAACGTCCGGCAGAGCGCCGGGTGGTTGCCCGAGCAATGGTAGCACTCGCGGTTGTTCTCCATCACGAGCTTCCAGTTGCCCCGCTCGACGATGGAACTCTCGTGCGCGACCTTCAGGTCCGCCATGCCATGCGGCGCGGTGAACCGCCCGGCAGCCTCGGCCTCGGCGTCGAAGGCCGGCGCGTCCTCTCCGAGACAGACGAAGACCAGCCCGCCCGCCTCGCGGCAATGCACCGGCTTGAGCCCATGCTTCGACGCGTCGAAATCCGGCCCCATGTCCCGCGCCCACAGGAGCCGCCCGTCGAGCTCGTAGGTCCACTGGTGGTACGGACAGACCAGCTTCGGCGCAGACCCCTTCGCGCTCTGGCAGATCCGCGAGCCACGGTGCCGGCACGAATTGTGGAACGCCCGGATCACGGCATCCGCGCCGCGCACGATGATGATCGAATACGCGCCGACCTCCATCGTCACGTGATTGCCGGCCTTCGGGATCTCGCAGGCCGGGATCGCGAAGATCCAATCGCGGAACCAGATGCGGCGCATCTCGACCTCGAAGAGGTCGGGGTCGTGATAGAGCGCGCCAGGCAGCGAATGGTTCGGCTTGCGGGCCATCAGCAGCGACAGCATCTCGGCGTCTCGGGTCATCTTTCCGCTCCTCTGCACGGCATCGGCGTCAGGGTCTGGTACCCGCCCCGCGCCGCCGCCGACATTCCGAAAGCGGCGTGACGCGGTCGGTTTCGGTCACAGGTCCTTCATCAGCCGCAGCGCGTCGTAGATCGCCGCGTGGGTGTTGCGGGCCGACACGGCGTCGCCGATCCGGAAAAGCTGGAAGGCGCCTTCGGGATTCGTCGCGATCGCCTGCGGGCGGCCTTCGATGAGCGCGTCCTGATCGACCGCTCCGAGATTCGATGACAGGGGTCGCAGGTCGAAATAGAGCTCGTCCAGCGGGACCGTGCCGTGGTTCACCACGATCTGGTCGAAGACGCGCTCCTCGGCCAAATTCTTGATGTAGTCGCTGCCGATCACCGCGATCACCCGGTTGCCGTCGCGCCGCGCCGCCTTGAGCCGGTATGTGACGGTGAATGTCACGTCCTTGTCCTGAAGGCTCCGCATGTAGGGCACCAGGTTCATCGCCATGACATCCGGCGCGAAAGTCCGGTCGGGCGTCATGATCTCCACATGCGCTCCGGTCGCGGCGATCGTCTCGGCCGCCTGCATCGCCGCGTGATCGCCGGCGTCGTCATAGACGAGCACAGACGCGCCGGGCTTGGCATCGCCCGAGATGATGTCCCAGGCCGAGATCACGAGGTCATTCCCCTCGGACAGCACGTCCGTATGCGGCAGCCCGCCCGTCGCGACGATCACCAGATCGGGCGCCAGCACGGTCACGTCGTCGGCCTCGGCGAAGGTGTTGAAGCGGAACTCCACGTCCCGCGCCGCGCATTGCGCCATGCGCCAGTCGATGATCCCGATCATCTCCCGCCGACGCGGGTTCTGCGCCGTCAGCCGGATCTGGCCGCCGGGGTCCGGCGCCGCCTCGAACACCGTCACCTTGTGGCCGCGCTCGGCGGCCACCCGCGCGGCCTCCAGCCCCGCCGGCCCCGCGCCGACCACCACCACCTTGCGGGCGGTCTCCGCCTTGGGGATGTCGTGCGGCATGCTCAGCTCGCGCCCGGTCGCGGCGTTGTGGATGCAGAGCGCGTCGCCCGCCTGATAGATCCGGTCGAGGCAGTACGTCGCGCCGACACAGGGGCGGATGTCGTCCTCGCGCCCCTCGATGATTTTCCGCACCACATGCGGATCGGCCATGTGCGCGCGGGTCATTCCCACCATGTCGAGCTTCCCGGCGGCGATGGCGTGCCGCGCGGTGGCGACATCCGGAATACGTGCCGCATGGAAGGTGGGCATTCCGGTCGCCTTGCGGACCTCTCCGGCGAAGTCGAGATGCGGTGCGCTCTTCATGCCCTGCACCGGGATCACGTCCGTCAGCCCCGGGTCGGTGTCGATATGCCCGCGAATCACGTTGAGAAAATCAACCTGACCACTGTCGGCGAGCCGCTTCGAGATCTCGATGCCTTCCGCAGGCGTGATGCCGCCCTCCGCGTCCTCGTCCGCCGTGTAACGCACCCCGACGATGAACTCCTCGCCGACCCGGCTGCGGACCGCGTCCAGCACCTCGAACGTGAAGCGCAGCCGGTTGTCGAGCGAGCCGCCATACGGCGCGTCGAGCGTGTTGGTCCGCTCGGACCAGAACTGGTCCATCAGATGCCCGTAGGCCTGAAGCTCGATCCCGTCGAGCCCGGCCGCCTTCATCCGTTCCGCCGCGTCGGCGTAGTCCTCGATGATCCGCGCGATGTCCCAGTCCTCGAGCTTCTTCGGAAACGCCCGATGCGCGGCCTCGCGCTCGTGGGACGGCGACACCGCCGGCAGCCAGTCGCCTTTGTTCCAATGGGTCCGCCGCCCGAGATGGGTGAGCTGGATCATCACGGCGCAGCCGTGCTCGTGACAGGCGTCCGCGACCTTCGCCATCCACGGCACGACCTCGTCCTTGTAGGCCAGGATGTTGTTGAACACCGGCGGAGAGTTCCGCGACACCGCCGCGGACCCTGCCGTCATCGTCATCGCCACGCCCGCTTTCGCGCGCTCCTCGTGATACGCGCGATAGCGGTCCTTCGGCATCCCGTCCTCGGGGTAGGCCGGCTCGTGGCTCGTCGTCATGATCCGGTTCTTCAGCGTCAGGTGTTTGAGCGTGTATGGCTGAAGCAGCGGATCCTTGGACATTGGACGGCCTTCCGGAATAGCGGTCAAATCGAGAACTCGACACTTGTGTCGATTAATTCGACGATGCTGTCAAGAAATTTGCAAGCCGCGAAGGGCGGTGATATCGCTTTCGGAATGGATGGCGAATTCGAGGGCAACGGCAAAGGCTGGCGCGGGTCGGAAGATCTCTGGATCGACGCGGCCTACACTCTGCTGGTCGAGACCGGCGTCGAATCGGTCAAAGTCATGACGCTTGCCAAGACGCTCGGCCTGTCGCGCACCAGCTTCTATTGGCATTTCCCGGACCGCGAGGCGCTGCTGGACGCGCTGATCCGGCGTTGGCGGGACAAGAACACCGGCAATCTGATCGCCCGGACCGAACTTTACGCGGCCTCGATCTCGGAGGCCGTGTTCAACCTCTTCGACTGCTGGATCACGCCGGACCTCTTTGACGCCCGCCTCGATTTCGCGATCCGGAACTGGGCGCAGACAGCGCCCGAGCTTAAACGCGTGCTGGAACAAGCCGATGCCGACCGGATCGACGCGATCCGGACGATGTTCGAACGCCACGGCTTCTCCGCCGTTCAGGCTGACATCCGCGCGCGGAACGTATACCTTAGCCAAGTCGGCTATATCGCGATGATGACCGAGGAACCTCTCGACATGCGGCTTGCCCGGATGCCGGTCTATGTCGAGACTTTCACGGGACGGGCCCCCGATCCGTCCGATACGGAGCGGTTCATGGCGCGGCACGCCGCAAAAGGAGCGCAAAGCGCATGAGGATCGGATTCGTCGGAACCGGCGTGATATCGGCAGCCGTCATCGAAGGCCTGTGCCGCGTCCCGGAAGGCGAAATCGCGCCGGAGATCATCGTCTCGCCCCGCTCGGAGAAAATCGGCCGCGACCTGGCCACCCGCCATCCGAACGTGCGGCGGGCGAAAGCCAACCAGGACGTGGTTGATGGCTCCGACGTCATCTGCATGGGGGTCCTTCCCTCGCAGTTGCCCGATGTGCTTCGCGGTCTGCACTTCCGCGACGCGCAGATCATCGTGAGTTTCGTCGCCGGCGCCGATCTGGAGGACGTCGCCGCGCATGTCGACGCCAAGCCCCGCATCTGCCGAGTCGTGCCCCTGCCGATGATCGCGCGACGCGAAGGGCCGGTGCTGCTCTACCCCGCGATCTCGGAAATCCGCGACCTCTTCGCGCCGCTCGGCACTCTGATCGAACCGGCGGATGCGGCCAAGATGATGGCCTTCGCCCATGGCGGCGCCCTGATGTCGAGCTTCTTCGCCATGGCGAACGCCGGCGTCGAGGGACTGGAGGCGCACGGCGTTCCGCGTGACGGCGCGCGGGACTACCTGATGGCGATGTACCGCGCCTTGGCCGCAACGGGCCAGGCGGCGCCTGCCGACGCGCTTGGCAACCTCCCTGGGCGCCATGAGACCCCGGGCGGCGTGAACGAGGCGTGCCGCGCGCATCTGTCCGGCCTCGGCTGGTTCGACGCCTATCGCGGGGCCATCGACGCCGTCGCGCGGAAAACCGAAACGCTGGCGGGCTGACGGCCATGCGCGGCGGCACGATCACGACGCTCCTCCTGCTCGCGGCCGGCATCGGCGCCTACGCGATGTGGTTGACGAGCACGACCGGGTTCGAATTCCGCGAGACCGCCGGCCCCGCCGGCTTTCGCGGAATCGAGAGCGGAGACGCCACGGCCGCCTTCGACCCCCTCGCCGGCATCGGCACGCCCGGCGCCGAGATCGCCCCGCCCGCCCCCGAAATCCCCGACCTCTGCCTCGCGGTCTTCGGCGGCGTCCCGGCCGAGGGAATCGTTCCGATCGCGGTTTTCTCCGACTATCAATGCGCCTGGTGCCGCGTTCTGTCGGAGATGCTGATCGACATGGACGACGACGGCATCGCCGTGACCTGGCACGAGTGGCCGGTCTTCGGTCCGAACTCGAAAATCGCCGCCCGCGCCGCTCTGGCCGCCGACATGCAGGGCGGCTATCTCGCGTTCCACCAGCGGCTGATGAACGGCGCTTTCGCTCCCACGCCCGCCTATCTCGCGGCGCTTTCCGAGGACGAGGGCCTCGATCCCGCACGGCTTCTCATCGACATGGAAAGCCCCGAGGTGGAGTCCCGGCTCGCCCTCAGCTTCGCGCTTGCCGAGGAGTTCCGGTTCCGCGGCACGCCGGGACTGATCGTCGGACATACCATCGTGAACGGCAGCATCCCCGAACGCGCCCTGCGCGACCTGGTCGCGCTCGAACGCGAAGCGGGCCTCCCGCCCGTCTGCCAGCCCGCCGGCGGGGCCTGATGCGGCTTGCGGGCCATGCGCCCGTGCTGTTCAATCAGGCGAGGGCTTCGAAGACGGGACATGCCGCATGATCGCGCTTGGCTGCATCGCCGACGACTTCACCGGCGCGACCGATCTCGCCGGCCTCCTCGCGCGCAGCGGCGTCCGCGTGTCGCTCCGGATGGGCGTGCCCGACGAGGATCCGACCGCCGCCGACCCCGCGCCGTTCGAGGTGATCGCGCTCAAATGCCGGACGGCGCCCGTGGCGGAGGCGGTCGCCGAGTGCCGCGCCGCGCTCGCCTGGCTTCGCGCGGCGGGGGCAGAGCGATTCTTCTGGAAATACTGCTCCACGTTCGATTCCACCCCGCGCGGCAATATCGGCCCGGTGGCGGAGGCGCTGATGGCCGATCTCGGCGCGGACCAGACGATCTACTGTCCCGCCTTCCCGGAGAACGGCCGCTCGATCTTCATGGGCCGCCTCTTCGTCGGCGAAGTCCCCATCGACGAAAGCCCGATGAAAGACCACCCGCTGACGCCGATGCGCGATTCGAGCCTCATGCGGCTTCTCGCGCCCCAGGTCACGCGCCCCGTGGGCCTCGCCAACCGCCTCGTCGTCGCCCGAGGGGCCGCCGCCCTGCGCGCCCGGCTCGACACCCTGCGCAGGGAAGGCGTCGCGCACGTGATCGTCGACGCCGTGGCCGATGACGACCTGCGAACCATCGCGACCGCCTGCCGCGACATGACGCTGCTGACCGGAGGCAGCGCGGTCGCAGCACCCCTGCCCGCGCTCTACCTCGAGGACGGCCTGCTGCGAGCGGCCCCGCCCGCGCCCCGCCCGTCAATCGGCCCCGGCGCCATCGTCCTTTCGGGCAGCTGCTCTGCGATGACCCGCGCCCAGGTCGCCGCCTTCTCGGGCTCCGGCCCTTCCCTGCGCCTCGACCCTCGCGCGCTCGCTACGGACGGCGACGCCGAGGCGCGGGCCTGGCTTGCCGCGCAGGACCCGGCGGCGACCCCTTTGATCTACGCCACGGCCGAACCCGATGACGTCCGCGCCGCCCAGGACGCGCTCGGCGTGGCGGAGGCCGGCGCGCTGGTCGAGGACGCTCTGGCCCGCCTTGCCCTCGACGCGCGCGATCGCGGCGCGCGGCGCTTCGTCGTCGCGGGTGGCGAGACCGCCGGGGCCGTCACGCGCGCGCTCGGCGTCACGCGCCTGACCATCGGAGCCGAGATCGCTCCCGGCGTGCCGTGGACCTTCAGCGAGAGTGGCGGCAAGCCTGTGGCGCTCGCCCTCAAATCCGGCAATTTCGGCGCGGAGACGTTCTTCTCCGACGCCCTCGAGGCACTCGACGCCCCATGAGCGTCGAGGCTCGCCTGCGCGAGGACATCTGTCGCCTCGCCGCGTCGCTTTTTGCACGGGGCCTGACGGCGGGCGCAAGCGGCAACATTTCGGCGCGCACCGAGGACGGAGGCCTGCTTGTCACTCCGACCGGAAGCAGCTTCGGCGCCCTCGATCCCGCACGCCTCACGCTCTTCGACGCGTCGATGCGGCACGTTTCGGGCGATCCGCCCACCAAGGAGATGCCTCTCCACGCCGCGTTCTACGAGACGCGGGGCGACCGGACCGGCGCCGTCGTCCATCTCCATTCAACCCATTCCGTGGCGCTCTCGGTCCTGCCGGACACCGATCCCGACAACATGCTTCCGCCGATCACCGCCTACGGCGTGATGCGGCTCGGCAAGGTGCGGCTTCTGCCGTATTTCATGCCCGGAGACCCGGCGATGGGCGACGCGATCAGAGGCTTGGCGGGCAAGCGCAGCGCGGTCGTGCTCGCCAATCACGGCCCGGTCGTGGCGGGCAAGGACATCGAGGCGGCGGTGAACGCCATCGAGGAACTGGAAGAGACGGCGAAACTCACGCTGCTCACGCGCGGCATGGCGCCCCGGCTTCTGACCGAAAAGCAGATCGGCCAACTGGTGCGCGAATTCGAGGTGGAATGGGAATGACGCATTTTTCGGCCAATCTGGGGTTTCTCTGGACCGAACTGCCGCTGCCGGACGCGATCCGCGCCGCCGCGCGCCATGGCTTCGCGGCGGTCGAGTGCCATTTCCCCTATGCCGTCGATCCGGCGGACGTAATCGCGGCGCTAGCCGAGACCGGCCTGCCGATGCTCGGGCTGAACACGATCCGAGGCAAGACGGGCGACAACGGCCTCGCGGCGATCCCCGGGCGCGAGGACGAGGCCCGCGCGGCGATCGCGCAGGCCGTGGACTACGCCGCCGCCATCGGCGCGCGAAACGTGCACGTCATGGCGGGCATCACCGAAGGCCCGGAGGCGCATTCCACGTTCCTCGCGAACCTCCGGCACGCCTGCGACCTCGCCGCGAAGGCGAACGTGCCGGGCCTGCTGATCGAGCCTCTGAACCGCCACGATGCTCCGGGCTACTTCCTGCGGACCTCCGGTCAGGCCCGCGCGATCATCGAAGAGATCGCCGATCCGCGTCTGCGACTGATGTTCGACTGTTACCACACCCAGGTCACCGAGGGCGACGTGACGCGCCGGATGACCGAACTGCTGCCGATCATCGGCCACGTCCAGATCGCCGGCGCTCCGTCGCGCGCCGAACCCGACGAGGGCGAACTCGACTACCGCCACGTGCTGGCCGCGCTTGACGCGCTCGGATGGAACACGCCCGTCGGCGCGGAGTACCGGCCGCGCGGCACGACGGAAGCCGGTCTGGGTTGGATGACGACACTGGGAACATGACCGACGCGGCAGCGCCCGCCTCCGATTCCCATTGTCTGGAGAGCGCCAAACCGCTATTCGGTGCGCGCCGAGGGCATCGCGCCCCGCCGGCGCCCCAGTGGCGGAACTGGTAGACGCAGGGGATTCAAAATCCCCCGCCGAAAGGCTTGCCGGTTCGAGTCCGGCCTGGGGTACCACATCCGACCGGACCGACCGCGGCGCGGCAGGACAGTCACGGCGCGATCGAACAGCACCCGTGCAGAAGTCGCGGCCCCTCACCCTCATCCAGAATGACCGCCGCCGTCAGACCGAAGCCCCGGTCGGACATCCCGTCCGAGCAGGCGCCGGGCGTGATGACGGCGTGAACGGTGACCCCCCCGCCTGCGCCCGAGAGTCCGCGACGGATGTCGCCCGCGATCTCTCCGCCGAGCACGGACACATCACTCACTTCAAGCATCTCGTCCGGCGTCGACCACGTCACCCCGTCGCCTTTGAAGCCCAGCGACCAGAACGGTTCCGTGCCGAAGCAGGTCAGCGTGGACGGAACGCCGCCCGCCTGCCACGTGACGTCCTTGCGCGTCAGAAAGCGCATCGCCGCCCAGCCGCTGCGTTCTCCCTGGTTCACCCGGCCCCATCCGTCCTCGACTGCGACGATCTCAATATCGCGCGCATCGTGATCGAGGCTGCCGATCACCTCCGCGTCCGCATCCGGCGCGGATCGAACATTCAGCACATCGTTGGAGTTCACGCCCGTCACGTCGAAAAGGTCCGGCAAGGGCCCGTCCTCGGCCAGCGCCGTGCCGCCGATGACCAGCGCCGCGACAACCGATCCCGCCAACGCCCGGATCACGGCAGCACCCGCTTCACGCCGTCCGCGTCAACGGCGACGAAAACGAATTTCGCCTCCGTCACCCGGTGATGGTCACCCGACGGCTGGCGGCGGACCCAGACCTCCACGTCGATGGTCATCGATGTCGTGCCTTCCCGGATCATCTCCGCATGGATGGATACGACGTCGCCGACATGGACGGGGCGGTGGAACGTCATCGCCTCCACGGCCACCGTCGCGACCCGGCCGCGCGCGCGGTGCCGCGCCAGCACGGACGAGCCCAGATCCATCTGCGCCATGATCCAGCCGCCGAAGATGTCGCCGTTCGCGTTCGTGTCCGCCGGCATCGCGATGGTCTGAAGCGTCAGTTCGCCCCGAGGCGTGTGATCTGTCACCATTCCTCCTCGACCCGCGATCGGCAGTTCGCCGCCCGCACGCGTTCACTATCGCACGGGCCGGATGTTTACATCGCGCCACCCGATGGTCCATAGAACTTTCCCGAAGCGGTTCGGGGAGGGATGCGCCGGATGGACTACACCTTGATCACCGCGACCTTCCGGACTTTGGCACTCGAGGCCGGCGCCCGTATCATGGAGATCTATGGCCGGCCGGATTTCGAGGTGATGTCCAAGTCCGACGATTCCCCGGTCACCGAGGCCGATCTCGCCGCCGACCGCGTCATCACCGCAGGTCTCCGCGCGGCGTTGCCCGACATTCCGGTCGTCACCGAAGAACAGAGCGCGAGCCACGATATGTCGGCCGACACCTTCATTCTGGTCGATCCGCTCGACGGCACGAAGGAATTCGTTCAGCGTCGCGGCGATTTCACCGTCAACATAGCGCTTATCGAGAACGGCGTGCCGACCCGCGGCGTCGTCTACGCTCCCGCACGCGAGCGGCTGTTCTACACCGGCGCGGACGGCGTCTCCGTCGAGGAGAGTGGCGCGCATGACGTCGCCGAGATCGGACCGGCCACCGGCATCCGCGTCACGAAGCCCGATCCGGACGCCCTCGTCGTTGTCGCATCCAAATCGCACCGCGATCAGGCGACCGACGATTACATCTCCCGCTACCCGGTCGCCGAGTTCCGCTCCGCCGGGTCCTCACTCAAATTCTGCCTCGTCGCGGCAGGCGAGGCCGACCTTTATCCGCGTCTCGGCCGCACGATGGAATGGGACACGGCCGCAGGCGACGCAGTCCTGCGCGGCGCGGGCGGCACCGTGGTTCGTTTCGACGACCACACGCCGCTGAGCTACGGCAAGGCCGGTTACGAAAACCCGTTCTTCATCGCGGCATCGCCCTCCGTCGGTCTGGTCTCAGGATAAAAGATGTCGGTCCTTCTCGTCATCCCCGCGCGATACGCCTCGACCCGCTACCCCGGCAAACCGCTTGTCGAACTGCGCGGCGCGAACGGCGTTCCGCGCAGCCTCATCCGCCGAAGCTGGGACGCGGCCTGCGCCGTCGACGGCGTGGACCGCGTCGTCATCGCCACCGATGACGACCGGATCGCCGACGCCGCGTCAGGCTTCGGCGCCGAGGTCGTCATGACGTCCGAACATTGCCGCAACGGCACCGCCCGCTGCGCCGCCGTCGCCGAGGCGCTCGGCCCGGATCATGACGTCGTCGTCAATCTCCAGGGCGACGCGCCGCTGACGCCGCCCTGGTTCGTCACCGCGCTCATCGAGGCGATGGATGCGGACCCTGCGATCGCGGTCGCGACCCCCGTCCTGCGCTGCGACGCGACCGCGCTGGCCGGATTCCTCGAGGACCGCCGCAACGGGCGCGTCGGCGCGACCACGGCCGTGTTCGACCGCACCGGCCGGGCCCTCTACTTTTCCAAGGAAGTCATTCCGCACGTGGGTCGCCCCCTCGGTCCCTACGAGGCGATTCCGGTTTTTCACCATGTCGGCGTATACGCCTACCGCCGGGCGCCGCTTCTGGCTTACGCCCAATGGCATGCCGGTCCACTGGAGACCTGGGAGGGACTGGAACAGCTCGGCTTCATGGAAAACGGCCTTCCAGTGCAGTGCGTTGAAGTCGAGGCCCGCGGCCACGCGTTCTGGGAACTCAACAACCCGTCCGACGTTCCCCGCATCGAGGACATCCTTCGGTCGCTGGGTCGGCCATGACGCCCGCATCGCCTCGTAGAGGAACCAATGGCCGTTGATGTTGCTTTGCGGTATAATGGAACTTGAGGACGAAGAGTCTGTCAATCGTCTTTCGATCGGAGTGAGCAATGTCGAATAGAGTAACGAAGGCCATCTTTCCCGTCGCCGGGTTCGGAACGCGGTTCCTCCCCGCGACAAAGAGCGTCCCGAAAGAGATCCTGCCGCTGATCGACCGCCCGCTGATCCAATACGCGATCGACGAGGCGCGCGCCGCCGGCATCACGGAATTCATCTTCGTCACCTCGCGCGGGAAGAGCGCGCTGGAGGATTATTTCGACAGCGCGCCGGAGCTCGAAGCGAATCTCGCGCAGGGCCGCAAACACGACCTGATCGACGAACTCCGCCGCACCGACATGGTAAGCGGATCGATCGCCTATATCCGCCAGCAGGAACGGCTCGGCCTCGGACATGCGGTCTGGTGCGCCCGTCGCCTGATCGGCGACGAGCCTTTCGCGGTCATTCTTCCGGACGACATCATCGACGCGGACAAGCCGTGCCTCCAGCAGATGATCGAAACCTACGCCGAGACCGGCGGCAACATGGTCGCCGCGATGGAGGTCCCGCCGGAAAAAATCTCGTCGCTGGGCATCTTCGACGTCGAGAGCACCGAAGGCTCCGCACTGCCCGTTCGTGGCATGGTGGAAAAACCGAAGCTCGAGGACGCGCCATCCAACCTCGCGGTGATCGGCCGCTACATCCTGACGCCGCAGGTCCTCATGAACCTCGATCAGATGAAGAAGGGGGCCGGCGGCGAGGTTCAGCTGACCGACGCCATCGCCGAGGAGATCGTCAAACGCGGCGACGTCTCGGCGTTCCGGTTCGAGGGGCGCCGCTTCGATTGCGGCTCGAAGGCCGGCTACCTTCAGGCGACCGTCGCGTTCGCGCTCGCCCGGCCCGAGTTGCGCGAAGAGTTTCTCGGCTTTCTCAAGCACATCGTGGCGGAAGAGATGGACGACCCGAACGTCGCCCGAACGGCGGCCCAGTAAGCCGCCGACGCGCCGAAGGCGGCTCAGGCCGCCTGTTCGGCCTTGTCGTCGGTAAGGATGGCATAGATCGCGGACGGATCGAACGTCGAGCGCAGCTTGGCGCACACGTCCTCGTTCCGCAGCGTCCGCGACACCCGGGCCAAGGCCTTCAGATGCTCCGCTCCGGCGCCGTCGGGCGCGAAGAGCGCGAAAACCAGATCCACGGGCTGCCGGTCGATCGACTCGAAATCCACCGGCTTCTCGAGCCGGGCGAACAGACCGATCACGTGACTGACACCGGAAAAACGCGCATGCGGAATGGCGACGCCGCGTCCGACGCCGGTCGGGCCGAGCCCCTCACGCTCCATCAGCGCGCGGTAGACCTTGTCTGACGGCAGGCCGTAGACCCCGTCCGCCATGTCGGCGAGATCCTGAAGCAAACGTTTCTTGCTGGTGGCTTTGAGCGGCGAGCGCACCGCGTCCGCGCCGATGATGTCCGAAAGCTCCATGACGGGCTCCCTCGCGTGATTTTCGGGTTTCTACTTCGCGTTCCGCGGGTCGATCCAGCCGATATTCCCGTCTTCGCGGGTGTAGACGACATTGACGCCGCCATGCTTCTCGTTGCGAAAGACCATCATGTGGGCGTTCGACAATTCCATGTGCATGACCGCCTCGCCGACCGAGAGCGTCAGGATCGGCGTCTCCATCTCGGCGACGATGACCGGCTGCAGGGTCGCAGGCTCTTCGCCCTCATCCCACTCGCGCCCGCCTTCGAGCACGTAGGACGGCGCGCCGATCGAGTCGATCGGATCGACACGGTTGCGATGGTGATCCTTCAACCGCCGCTTGTACCGACGCAGCTGCTTCTCCATGCGGTCCACGGCGTTCTCGAACGACGCGTAGATCCCGGAGGCGCGCCCCTTGGCCTGAACCGACATGCCGCTTGAAAGATGGACCGACGCGTCCGTCACGAACTCGTGCCGGTCCTTGGAAAACGTCACGACCGCCTCGACCGGGCGGTCGAAGTATTTGCCGACGGCTTCCACCAGACGATCCTCGACATGGCTGCTGAGCGCTTCGCCGATGTCGATATGCTTCCCGCTGACCTGAATACGCATGCGATCCTCTGCTTTGCGTCGGAGATTTCCACCGACTGTTGTCTTGTCGGTCCGCCTACCACGGGCGGACCCTATGGACGGCTCTCATCGCGGTGTCAATCACGCGGCCCCGTGAGGGCAGTCGCCGCCGCGCGTCCGCTCCGACCGGCATTCGCCATGTTCCGGCGTCGCCGTACGGAAGACGGAATACCCATGGACTCACGGTATTTGGCGACGGTCCGACGCGCAATGTCTATCCCCTGATCGTTGAGCATCCTGACGATCCTGTCGTCCGAAAGCGTCATCGGCGCACGCTCCTCCAGTATCATCCGCCGTATGCGATCCTGCACCGCCAAGGCCGAGAACGTGCCACGTTCGCCAAGGCCGTGGATCGTGGCGCTGAAGAACCGCCGGAATTCGAACGTCCCCTGTTCGCAGCTCAGGATCTTGCCCGCAGCCACGCGACTTACGGTTGATTCGTGAAGATCCAGTTTTTCGGCGATCTCGCGGCGCGTCAGAGGTCGCATCTCGGCAGGTCCCGCGTCGAAAAACTTCTCCTGCCGGCGGACGATTTCCGTGGACACCCGCAACATGGTCCGCGCCCGCTGCTCGAGGCTTCGCACCAGCCAGTTCGCGCTCGCGCTGCACTCCGATATGAACGTCTTGGCCGCGGCATCCGTCCCGTCGAGATCCGCCGCATAGGCGTTATTGACCAGAACGCGCGGCAGAGTCTCGGTGTTGAGCTCGACCGTCAGCGTCGAATCCGGGGCGCGCCGCACGTGAACGTCCGGCACCGCCACCTGGATCGGCGCGGCCCCGAACCGCTCGCCCGGCTTGGAATCGAGCGCGCGCAGCTCCTCCAGCATCTCGTCCAGTTCGTCACGATCAACGCCGCAGAGCTTCGCGAGCTCGGGCATCCGGCCCTGCGCCGCCAACCCCAGATTGTCGACCAGCGTCTGGATGACCGGGTCGAGCCGGTCGCGCTCCCGCAGCTGAAGCGCCAGGCACTCCTTCAGGTTCCGCGCCCCGACCCCAGCCGGATCGCAGGTCTGAAGACGCGCGAGCCCCTCGACGACCGCCCTCGCCGGCAATCCGCTGCGCTCCGCCACCTCGCCCAGCGCGACGCGCAGATAACCGTCCTCGTCCAGCTCATCCGCGAGAAACAGCGCGGCCTCCGCGACGACCGCGTCGAGCCGCATCGAGCCGATCTGCGCATGAAGATGGTCATAGAGGCTCTGCGTCGAGGCGATGTTCTCGAGCATGTTCCAATCGCCGCCACCGGCCTGTCCGACGGTCGAGGGGGCGCTCTGCGGACGCGTCGGCGCGACCACCTCAAGAAGCGGGTTCTTCTCCGCCTCCTCGGCGACGAATTCCGCCAGCTCCAGATTGGTCATCCTGAGCAGCCGGATCGCCTGCTGCATCTGCGGGGTCAGCGCGAGCGATTGGGTCTGACGCAGTTCAAGCCGTGGCGCTATCGCCATCCGAACGCCCTCCGCCACAAGGACCGGGCCACGGCCTCAGATGCGGAACGACTCGCCGAGATAGACACGTCGGACATTGGCGTCGCGCACGACCTCCTCCGGAGTTCCGTCCATCAGGACGGTTCCGTCGTGCAGTATATAGGCGCGATCGACGATATCCAACGTCTCGCGGACGTTGTGGTCGGTGATCAACACTCCGATCCCCCGATCCTTCAGATGCCGCACCAGATTCCGGATGTCCGCGACCGCCAGCGGATCCACTCCCGCGAACGGCTCGTCGAGAAGCACGTAGCGCGGCTGCGCCGCCAGACAGCGCGCGATCTCGACCCGCCGGCGCTCGCCACCCGACAAGGAGATCGCCGAGGCCCTGCGCAGATGCGCCAGCGAGAACTCCCCGAGCAACTCGTCCAGCATCTCATGCCGTTTCTCGCGGTCCTTGACGCTCACTTCCAGGATCGAGCGGATGTTGTTGGCCACCGTCATGCCCCGAAAGATCGAGGCCTCCTGCGGCAGATACCCCACGCCGAGCTTGGCGCGCCGATACATCGGCAGCCAGGTCACGTCCTGCCCATCGACCGTGATCCGGCCGGTATCAGGCGGGATCAGCCCCGCGATGGCGTAAAAGCACGTCGTCTTGCCGGCCCCGTTGGGCCCCAGCAGCGCCGCCACCTCGCCTCGCCGAAGCTGCAGCGACACGTCCCGAAGCACCGGCCGTTTCTGATAGCTCTTGCCGAGATTCGACACCGTCAGTCCCGACCCGCCCTCCGTCACGCGCAGGTCGGGCGTCGGTGTCACTGCGCGGCTCCCGGCGTGAAGATCGTGCGCACCCGGCCGTCCAGCGCCCCCGTCCCCGCGTTGAGATCGATGGTCAGCCGCTCGCTCGACAGCGCGTTCGCCCCCTGCGTCAGCAGAACGTCGCCCTCCATCAGGATCGTCCCCGCCGCCACGTCGTAGATCGCGCTCTCGGACTCCGCCGCCTCAGCGCCATTGCTCAGCGTCACGTTCCCGCTCGCCAGCATTCGCTCCACAGCGCCCGTCGCGTCGCCGTCCTGCCCGGCATAGAACACCTCCAGCCGGTCCGCCGCCATGCGCAGCGTCCCCTGGCCCACCTTCACGCCCCCCGCGAAGACCGCCGTTCCCGCCGCCTGATCGAGCGTCAGCCCGTCCGCAGTGATCTCGACCTGCGCGGTCGGGTCATGCTTGAGCCCCCCGAAAGGCACCTGCGCGCCCTGCCCCGCGGCCAAAGCCGGCGCACCGATCAATATGGCGGCGGCCCAGGACCTCGCGCGCATGTCTCGTCTTCCTCTCAGTCCGGCCGGCTCACGGGATCGTATACCAGCCGCACGCCGTTTCCGAAAGTGATCACCCGCGCGCCGTCCGCGTCCGGCGAGGGCTCGATCCGCAGCGTGTCCGAATCGATCCGCCCCATCGACCCCTCCGTCACCACGCCGCCCCGCGCCTCCAGCACCCCGAGCCGCAGGTCGACCGACACGTCGTCACTCGTCACCTCCAGTCCCTGCGAGGTCGCGATCCGCACCGCGTCCGTCAACGCGAGGCCCTGCTCATCCAGATCGATCTCCCCGGCCCGCGCCTCGATATCCACGGCCGTCCCGTCAACGAAATCGATCCGCCCGTCGAGCCCGCTCAGCGTCGCGCGGGTCGGCGGCGCCGCGTCGGGCACCACGACCTCCGCCGTGAACCGGAACCGGTCCTCGCCGCGCGTCGTGCCCGTCAATGTCGGGTTGGTCACCCGCAGCCCGTCGCCCAGCTCCTCGATATCGCCTTGGTTGAACGTGATCGTGCCCCCCGGACCGTCGTCGTTCTGGATCACGAACAGCGCCGAGAGCATCGCCAGCGCGACCAGCGGCAGCCCGACCTTGAGAACCGTCACGAAGCGCGAATAAAGCCCCGGCGCCGCCACCTCAGACCACGCCGGCCCGCAGACAATCGTGGACGTGCAGGATGCCCAGCACCCGCCCCGGCGCGTCCGGATCGACCGCGAACAGCGTCGTGATCTTGGCCGCGTTCATGATGCCCAGCGCCTCGGACGCCAACGCCCCGGCCGGAATCGTCCGCGGCCCGCGCGTCATCACGTCGCCCGCCGCGCGCTCCAGCAGCCCCGCCATGTTCCGCCGCAGGTCGCCGTCGGTGATGATCCCCGCCAGCGCGCCGCCTTCGAGCACGCCGACCACGCCGAACCCCTTGGCGCTGATCTCCAGAAGCGCCTCGCCCATCGGCGCGTCCGTCCCGATCAGCGGCACCTCGTCGCCCGAATGCATCAGGTGCGCCACCGTCGCGAGCCGCGCGCCGAGCCTCCCGCCCGGATGAAACCCCCGGAAATCCTCCGGCGTGAAATCCCGGCTCCCCATCAGCGCCACGGCCAGCGCGTCGCCCAGCGCCAGCGTCATCGTCGTGGACGTCGTCGGCGCGAGCCCCATCGGACAGGCCTCGCGCGCGGCCGGCAGGACCAGACCCACGTCCGACCGCGCGATCAGCGTGCTGTCGCTCCGCCCCGCGATCCCGATCAGCGGGATCGAGAACCGCCGCGTATACGCGATCATGTCGGCAAGCTCCGGCGTCTCGCCCGAATTCGACAACAGAACCACCACGTCCGCGCCGGTGATCATGCCAAGATCGCCGTGGCTCGCTTCGGCCGGATGCACGAACAGCGCGGGCGTCCCGGTCGAGGCGAACGTCGCCGCGATCTTGCGCGCCACGTGGCCCGATTTTCCCATGCCCGACACGATCACCCGCCCGGACGAGGTCAGGATCAGGTTCACGGCTTGCGCGAAATCCGCCCCCAGCCCGTCATGCAGCGCGCGCAGAGCCTCGGCCTCGACGGAAATCACGCCGCGACCCGCCGCGATCAGCCGCTCAGGATCGCGCGCCTCCGACGAGGGTGTCACGGGCCGCCCTCACGAATGGGCGAAGATGTCCGTATCCGGCCACCCCGCCAGATCGAGCGCCGCCCGATGCGGCAGGAAGTCGAAACACGCCTGCGCCAGCTCCGTGCGCCCCTCGCGCGTCAGCCGCACGTCGAGCTCGGCCTTGAGGCGGTGCAGGTACAGCACGTCCGACGCGGCGTAGTCGATCTGTTCCTGGCTCAGGATCGTGGCGCCCCAATCGCTCGACTGCTGCTGCTTGGAGATGTCCACGCCGATCAGATCGCGCGTCAGGTCCTTCAGGCCGTGCCGGTCGATATAGGTCCGCACCAGCTTCGACGCGATCTTGGTGCAATAGACCGGCGCGGTCTCCACGCCGAACGCATGCATCAGAACCGCGATGTCGAAGCGCCCGAAATGAAAGAGCTTGAGGACCTTCGGATCGCCGAGCATCGCCACGAGGTGCGGCGCCTCCGTCTGCCCGAGACCGACCTGAACGAGATGCGCGTGCCCGTCGCCCGAGGACATCTGGACCAGACAGAGCCGGTCGCGCGCGGGGTACAGCCCCATCGTCTCGCAGTCGATCGCCACGACCGGCCCGAGATCGAGCCCGGCGGGAAGATCGCCCTGATGAAGGTAATTCGCCATCGTTCCTCACCCCTTTACGCGACGGCTCCGGTCGGGCCGGTCGATCTCATCACGGGGAGGATGGTGCCCAGGAGAGGACTCGAACCTCCACTTCGTTTCCAAAACTGGCACCTGAAGCCAGCGCGTCTACCAATTCCGCCACCTGGGCAGGTGTCGATTTGCGCGATGTATACGCGGGCCCGAACCCTGTCAATGGATGCGCGCCGGTTCCCCGGCGCGACCGCCGGCCCGGATCTCATCTGGGCGCGAACATGCCTTCGATCTCGTCGAACACCGCGTCGAGAAGCATGCTCGTCGCCTCGCGCCCCGAGAACCGGAGAATCCATCCATCCCGCGCGACTTCGCGCCGGATGACCAGACCATGGCGCGGCCGAAGCGTCCGACGCGGACGCCCTC
>CAVORV010000061.1:0-23881 GCA_963698685.1 uncultured Alphaproteobacteria bacterium | reverse complement strand
CGCGCGATCCGATCCAGCGCCTCCTCGGTCCCGTCATAAAGCCGCGTATGCGTGTCGATGGCCGCGCCGTAGGCCTCCAGCAGCACCGGATAAAGCCTGTCGACATCCGCCTCGTCCCGCCAGGCGCCCGTCACGCCCCAGACCCTCGCGCAGCATCGCCCGCCCGCCCGCGAAGGCGGTGGCGCTGTCGCGGCTGGCGAGGACACCGCGTCCCTGCCGCCCCGCTCAACGCGACGTTGGCCGCCGCCAGAAGGTCCGCGGCCGTATCCGCCAGCGTTCCGTCCAGATCGAAAACCGCAACGCGCATGCCGCTCTTGCTGCCATATTCGTTGGAGGGCCCTTTAACGCATCCGCAAAACCCAACGCAAACCCGGCATCTGCGGCCTTTTCCCCCGCGAGGCGCGCTGTTCGAACCCGCCCAGCCGCCCCAAGGAGCCCGCCCCCATGCCGATCGCCACGATCCTGCTCGCCGCCGGCCAGGGAAGCCGCATGCGGTCGGACCTGCCGAAGGTACCTGCACCGGCTGGCCGGCGCGCCGCTCATCGAGCACGCGATGGCCGCCGCCGACAGCCTCGACCCCGATCGCCGCGCATCGTCACCGGCCCTGCGCCGAGGCCGTCGACCGGGCCGTCCGCGACATCGACGGGGACGCCGTCACGATCCGACAGGAGGCGCAGCTCGGCACCGGCCACGCGGTTCTCATGGCCCTGCCCGCGCTCGATCAACGGCTTCGACGGCGACGTTCTCATCCTCTACGGCGACACGCCCTTCATCCGACCCGAGACGCTGGAGGCGATACTGGCCGAACTCCGCGCCGGCGCGTCCGTCTGCGTGCTCGGCTTGACACCAGCCAATCCCGGCGGCTACGGCCGGCTGATCCTCGCCCCCGACGGGACGCTCGACGCCATCGTCGAGGCGCGCGAGGCCGCGCCGGACCAGCTCGCCGTGCCGCTCTGCAACTCCGGCGTGATGGCGGCGGATGCCGCTCTGCTGCGCGCCCTCCTGCCGAACATCACCAACGACGACGCCAAGGCAGATACTCCTCACCGACCTCGTGGCCCTCGCCCGCGCCGACGGCCGCAGGGTGGCCGCGATCGCCTGCCCGAGGAAGAGACCCTCGGCGTCAATCCCCGCGTCGATCTCGCCGCGGGCGAGGCCGCGTTCCAGCGCCGCGCGCGGCTCGACGCGATGGAGAACGGCACAACCCTTACCCGACCCGAGGCGCCCCATCTTCGTCGGCGCGCGACACCGTGATCGGCCTCGACGTCACCATCGGCCCGACGTCGTATTGGGCCCCGGCGTCACGATCGAATCCGGCGCCATCGTCCACGCTTTCTCCCACCTCGAAGGCGCCGCGTCGCCGAGGCGCCAGGTCGGCCCGTTCGCCCGCCTGCGCCCGGGGCCGCTCGCCGAAGAGCGCGCCCGGTCGGCAATTTCGTCGAGATGAAGAAGCCGTCATCGGCAGGGCGCCAAGGCCAACCACCTCGCCTACCTCGGCGACGCCCCATGTCGGCGCCAGGCGCAACGTCGGCGCCGGCACGAATCACCTGCAACTACGACGGCGTCCTCAAACACCACCGTCATCGGCGCCGGCGCCTTCATCGGCTCCAACACCGCGCTCGTCGCGCCGGTCGACATCGGCGACGGCGCCATCGTCGCCGCCGGGCTCGATCATCACCCACGACGTGCCGGCCGACGCGCTGGCGCTCGGACGCGCCAACCAGATCAACAAGCCTGGCTACGGCGCCCGCCTCATACAGCGCCGGCGCTCACCGCCAAAGGCGACGCACTGATGTGCGGCATCGTCGGATACATGGAAGTCCCGGGCGGCGCCGCTGATCCTCGACGGGCTCCACCGGCTCGAATACCGCGGTTACGACGATGCCGGCGTCGCGACCCTCCACAAAGGCCGCCTCGTCCGACGCCGCGCGGGGCAAGCTCGTCGCCCTCGCCGACCTCCTGTTGCGCGACCCGAGCCGCGGCCATGGCGGCATCGGCCACACCCGCTGGGCCAGCACGGTCGCCCAACGAGCGCAACGCCCATCCCCACCGGGTCGACGACGTTGCCGTGGTCCACACGGGATCATCGAGAACTTCCGCGACCTGCGCAGCGAAATGGAGGCGAAGGAAATCGTCTTCCAGACCGAGACCGACACCGAGACCATCGTCCAGCTCAATCTGGAACTCAAATCCGGCAAGACCCCCGTCGAGGCCGCCCGCGCCACCCTCGCCCGCCTTCACGGAGCATTCGCGCTCTGTTTCCTCTTCGACGGCCAGGACGACCTGATGGTCGCCGCCCGGCGCGGCTCGCCGCTGGCGCTCGGCTACGGCGACGGCGAGATGTTCGTCGGCTCCGATGCGCTGGCGCTCGCGCCGATGACCGGCCGCGTCTGCTATCTCGATGAGGGCGACCACGCGATCCTGACCCGCGAGGGCGCGGAGAATCTTCGACGCCGACGGCGCGCCCGTCACCCGCGAGATCGTCGAGGTCCCGCTCGAGAACGTCTATGCCGAGAAGGGCCCCTACAGCACTTCCATGGCCAAGGAGATGAGCAGCCCTCGGTGATCGCCGGCGCGCTCGACCGTTATCTCAATGGCGACCGCACCGCGGTCGACCTGCCCTCTGACATGGATTTCTCCGACTGCACGCGCCTCGTGCTCGTCGCCTGCGGCACCGCCACCTACGCCTGCCACGTCGCGAATACTGGCTCGAATCGCTGGCGCGCATCCCGGTCGAGATCGAGGTCGCCTCCGAATTCCGCTACCGCGAGCCCCCGCTGGACGCCGGAACCGTCGGCGTCTTCGTCAGCCAGTCCGGCGAGACCGCCGACACGCTCGCGGCGCTGCGCTACGTGAGATCCCAGGGCGGCCGCATCGTCTCGATCGTCAACGTCGAGACCTCGACCATCGCCCGCGAAAGCGACGTCGTCCTCCCCATTTTCGCCGGCCCCGAGATCGGCGTCGCCTCCACCAAGGCCTTCACCTGCCAGCTCACCGTGCTCGCCGCCCTCTCGCTGACCATCGCCCGCCAGCGCGGCAAGCTCGGCGCGGCGGAGGAGGCCCGTCTGGTCGCGGCGCTCTGCACCGTTCCCGGCCTCATCTCGACCGCGCTGGCGCAGGAGCCGCAGATCATCGAGGTCGCCCGCGATCTCGCGCGCGCCCGCGACGTGCTCTTTCTGGGGCGCGGCTCGATGTATCCGCTTGCGCTTGAAGGTGCGTTGAAGCTGAAGGAAATCAGCTACATCCACGCCGAAGGCTACGCGTCAGGCGAACTCAAGCACGGCCCGATCGCGCTGATCGACAAGGAGGTGCCGGTGATCGTGCTCGCCCCCGATCCGCTCTTCGACAAGACCGTGTCGAACATGCAGGAGGTCATGGCCCGCGACGGAAAGGTGCTGCTGCTCAGCGACGCGACCGGCCTCGCCCAGGCCGCGCACGGCGTCTGGCGCACCGTCCAGATGCCCCCCGCCGATCCCTTCGTGGCCCCGATCCTCTACGCCGCCCCGGCGCAGCTTCTGGCCTATCACACCGCCGTCCTCAAAGGCACCGACGTCGATCAGCCGCGCAACCTCGCCAAATCCGTGACGGTGGAATGAACGCCGCCGGGGCGCTCGACGCCCTGCGCGCGCTCGGCGATCCGGCCAAGGCGGCGGAGATGGCGGCCTACCACAAGGCGCCTCGCGACTATCTCGGCGTTCCCGTCCCCGCGATCGAGGCGCTGGTGGCGGACTGGCGGGCGGCCCTTGCCGTCCCCGACCTCGTCGCGCTTGCCGCCGGCCTCTGGGACAGCGACATCCACGAGGGCCGCGTCGCCGCCGCCAAATTGCTGACCAAAGCGCGATATCACGAGCACGAACCTCTCGTCTGGGACGAATTTCTGCGCTGGGCGCCCACCTTTGACGCCTGGGCCATCGCCGATCACGCCTGCAAGGTCGGAGAACGCCGCCTCACGGCCGACCCCGACCGTCTCGATGTCGTGGAGAGCTGGACGTCCGATCCGAACCTCTGGGTCCGTCGCGCCGCCCTCGTCGCCACCCTGCCCTGGACCAAAAGCAACCACCCGTCGGCCGCCGAAACCGCAGCCCGCGACCGCATCCTCGGCTGGGCCGCCGGCTACGTCTCAGACCCCGACTGGTTCATCCAGAAATCCGTCTCGTGGTGGCTGCGGTCCCTGTCGATCCACGACCCGGACCGCGTCCGCGCCTTCCTCGATGGCCCGGGGCGGGATCTCAGACCCTTCGCCCGCAAAGATGCCGCCAGCAGGCTCGTCTGACCCCGATCAGCGCGCCGCCCGCGCCATCCGGGTCAGATCGGCCTCGACCGACAGGACGAGCCGGTCGCGCACCGTCGCGCGGCCGTCCTCGTCGTCACACGCACCGTCGCCCGAATCCAACCGCCGCCAGACCCGGAGCTTTTGCAGAACCGCCTCGACGGTCTCCGCGCGGAGCGAGACCGCCCGCTCGGCGACGACCTCCTCGAGCGCGAGAAGATCGGCGATCTCCTTCTCGCTCTCCACCGCGCTCGACCAGCTCTCGTGACGCTCCGTAGCGTGATCCGCGAGAAGCCCCGCGATCATGTCCAGATATCCTGTCAGGGCCTCAGCATCCGCAGGCAGGACCTCCGGCCCCTCCTGCAGCGCACGCGCGAGACGCGTGTCGAATTCCAGACCGACGACGACCATTTCCGTTCCCCGTGAATATGGTCTGGACGTAGTCGAAAGGCTCCGGTCCAGGTATTCCGGCCCTCGGGTAACGTGATCGCGGGATGCGGCCTCAGGGCGTCGGCTGGATCAGACCGAAACCGAGCCCCCGGAGCGCGGCGCTCACCCGGTCGAAAACCCCGAGTTTCAGGTAGATGCGCCGCAGATGCGCGTCCACCGTATGGGCCGAGATGCCGAGAATCTCGCCGACGGTCGCGTTGCTCTTGCCCTGCGCGATCCACGCCAAGACCTCGGCCTCGCGCGGCGACAGCTCCGGCGTCTCGCCCAGCGTCGGCAGGAGCAGCGCGCAATACCGCTGATGCGCCGACTGGCACGCGACCTGCACGGCGCGCAGCGTCTCGACGTCGAGACGCGTCAGGCCGGGCTCGAGCCCGAGCGAGAAGATGGCGTTGCGTCCATGCGGACCGAACACCTGCATCGAAAGCCCGTGGACCGCGCCCGCCTCGCGCAGGATCGAGACGTAGGCTTTTTCGCAAGGTGTGAGGACCCTTCGGCTCTCTATCTCGTCCCAGTAAACCGGATCGGGGTTCTGCTGCACGTAGTTCACGACGGGTGTCGTTCCCTTGCTGCGGCCGGCGGCGTACATCTGCACGATCTCGGGCGAAAATCCGTCGCTCAGGATCCGCGTCGTCTTGGCGTCCGGCGCGCCCAGTGGCGGCAGGTGATGGTAGGCGACCTGGCGGATGCCGCGCTGATGGAGAAACGCCAGCAGCAGGCCGGCGATATGCGCGTGCTCCAGCGTGTCGATCCGGCTCATCCGTCTTTCGAATTCGTCGAGGTCCATCTATGCTGCGCCCGTCCCGGTCACCGGCCTGTTCCGGTCTCTCGGACCATACATCAGGAACTCCCTCGAAATCCACTTTTCCGCGCGTCAACCGTCGCGCAGAAGCCTGCGCTGGATCTTGCCCGTCGCGGTCATAGGCAGCGTGTCTACGAACGCGACCTCGCGCGGCGCCACGTGCGGCGAGACCCGCGCGCGCACCCGCGCGATCAGCGCCTCGGCCAGGCCCTCGGTCGGCGCGCCCGCGCGCGGCACCACGAAGGCCTTGACCGCTTCGGTCCGGATCGGATCCGGCACACCCACCACCGCCGCCATGGCGACGTCAGGATGACCCGCCAGGCACTCCTCGATCTCCGACGGTCCGATCCGGTAGCCCGACGACGTGATCACGTCATCCGCCCGCGACGCGAAACGAAGGTACCCCTCCGCGTCCATGCTCCCCTCGTCACCCGTTCGCAGCCAGTCGCCCGCGAACCGCTCGGCCGTCTTTTCCGGCGCGTTCCAATACCCCACGAACATCGCCGGATCGGGCCGCCGCACCGCGATCTCCCCGGTCTCGCCCGGCTCCAGCCGCGCGCCATCCGGCCCCAGGATGCCCACCTCGTGCCCCGGCACCGCGCGCCCGGCCGACCCCGGCCGCACCTCCATGATCGCGGCGCAATTCGCCACGACCGCATTGCACTCCGTCTGGCCGTAGAACTCGTTGATCGCACGCCCGAAAACCTCGCGCCCCCAGTCGAGCAGACCCGCTCCCATCGCCTCGCCCGCCGAGGCGACGCTCCTGAGCCCCGCGACCGGCTTGACCTCCGCCTGGCGCATCAGTTTGAGCGCCGTCGGCGGCAGGAACGCGTTGCGCACGCCCTCGTCCGCCATCAGCCGCACCGCCGCCTCCGGATCGAACCGCCCCCCGCCCGCCCCGCGACCACAGGCACCCCCAGACACAGCCCCGGCAGCAGCACGTTCATCAGCCCGCCCATCCAGGCCCAGTCCGCCGGCGTCCAGAGCCGGTCGCCCGGCGCGCCGAGAAACTCGTGCGCGAGACCGACCCCCGGCAGATGCCCGATCAGCACCCGATGCCCGTGCAGCGCCCCCTTCGGCGGACCGGTCGTCCCGGACGTGTAGACCAGCAGCGCCGGATCATCCGGCCCCGTCGCCGCGATCCCGCCCGCATCCGCGCCACGCTCCAACTCCTGCCAGAACCCCAGCGCGCCCGCCTCCGGCCCGTCGACGGACCACACGGTCGCGAGGTCCGGCAGATCCCCCCGGATCTCCGCGACCTTCGCCAGATCGGCGGCGTCCGTCACCAGCGCCGCCGTCCCGCTGTCCGCCAGCCGCACCCTGAGCCCGTCCTCGCCGAACAGCGTGAACAGCGGCACCGCCACCGCCCCGATCCGGTACGCCGCCAGATGCGCGATCAGCGCCTCGGACGATTGCGGCAGCAGCACCGCCACCCGGTCGCCCCGCCCCACGCCCCGCGCGCGCAACGCGTTGGCGAACCGCCGCGACGCGGCCGCCAGCCGCCCGTAGCTCCAATCCGCGCCCCCGTTCTCCCCCACCACCCGCAGCGCCAGCCGCTCCGGCTCCACCCGCGCCCAACCATCGCAGCACGCCTCCGCGATGTTGAACCGCGCCTGCCGCGGCCACCGGAACCCCGCCCGAAGCGCGTCCCAATCCGCGCCCGGCCCGATCCCGAACTCCGCGAGACCGCGCATCCCGCCGCCCTGATCCATCGACATTCCCTCAAACCCGCGCCCACCCAAGTCTATGCCCGCCCGGCCCGGCCCTCCACAGGCTTTCGACATGCCCGACTTGAACACTCAGGCATTGCCCAATACACTCGCGCCGACATCCAGCCGGAGCGACGCTTTGAACGACATGCCCCGCCTCGTCGACCCGTTCGCGCGGGCGATCACCTACCTCCGGGTCTCGGTCACCGACCGCTGCGATTTCCGCTGCGTCTACTGCATGTCCGAGAACATGACGTTTCTGCCCAAGGCGGAACTGCTCTCGCTCGAGGAACTCGACCGCATGTGCTCCGCCTTCATCGCCCAGGGCGTCGAGAAACTCCGCATCACCGGCGGCGAGCCGCTGGTGCGCAAGGGCATCATGACCTTCTTTCGCGCCATGTCCCGCCACCTCGAGACCGGCGCGCTCAAAGAACTCACCCTCACCACCAACGGCAGTCAGCTCCGCCGCTTCGCGCAGGAGCTGGCCGATTGCGGCGTGCGCCGCGTCAACGTCTCTCTCGACACGCTGGACCCGCAGAAATTCAAGGACATCACCCGCTGGGGCCGCTTCGACCAGGTGATGGACGGCATCGCCGCCGCACGCGAGGCCGGCCTCCAGGTCAAGATCAACGCCGTGGCCCTCAAAGGCTTCAACGACGTCGAGGTCCATGACCTGACCGCCTGGTGCGGCGAGACCGGCCAGGACCTGACTTTCATCGAGGTCATGCCCATGGGCGATCTCGGCAACGAGGACCGCCTCGACCAGTACTGGTCGCTCAAGGACGTCCGCGCCGAGCTGGAAACCCGCTGGACCCTCACCGACACCACCGACCGCACCGGCGGCCCCGCCCGCTACGTCCGCGTCGCCGAGACCGGCGGGCGCATCGGCTTCATCACGCCGCTGACGCACAATTTCTGCAAATCCTGCAACCGCGTCCGCCTCACCTGCACCGGCCAGCTCTACATGTGCCTCGGCCAGGAAGACGAGGCCGACCTCCGCGCGCCGCTCCGCGCCCATCCCGACGACGACGCGCCGCTCGTGGCCGCCATCCACGCCGCCATCGCCCGCAAGCCCAAGGGCCACGATTTCGACTATTCCCGCCAGACCGTCGCCGGCCAGGTCTCGCGCCACATGAGCCATACCGGGGGATAGATCGCCGGCAAAGGAGCGAGAAATCGGAGATGGCAGTTTTGCGGAAACTCCGACGGCTTTCGCTTCAGGGTCTTCTGACGGCGGCGCTGCTCCCCGTTCTTGCGGATGCGGCGCTGCCTCAGACTACTGAACATTGCGCTGCGAACAACTGGACCGTCACAGGTGGAACTGCGGCTGAACGCAGGCTGATCTGCGAAGGCGTAGAGAAAGCCGAAGCCCTGCTCGGATCCTGCGGGATCAGATCATCAGAACCGGTGGATCTCGTTGTGGCGAGATCCTTGCTGGATTTCTGCGGCTCCAAGGCCCACGCCCTGTTCGATTCCCGGGACACGACGATCTCCATCGCGCCGATGGACGTCTGCATCTCGGAGGGGATCGAGAAGGGGTACTTCGACCTGCTCAGCCCCGAACTCGCCTACCGCAGCATCGCCGCGCATGAGGCAACGCATGCGATCCTTCACGCGAACGGAATCAGGCCGAAACAGTGGGTTGGCAACGAGTATGTCGCCGCCGTCATTCAATTCGCCGCCATCCCGCCCGAAGAGCGGTACGATCTGATCGAGGCGCTCATGGAGCCAAGGCCTGTCAGTGCCCAAGAGATCAATGGAGTGATCTACGGTGTCGCGCCGCTCATCTTCGGGGCGAGGTCGTGGCTCCACTATTTCGCGCTTCCGGATCCCTGCGGGTTTCTCAACGACGTCCTCTCCGGTGCCTTCACTTTCGTGGACATCAGGCACTGACCGGCGCGCGCAAGCCGAAAGGCCACGATTTCGACCATTCCCGCCAGACCGTCGCCGGCCAGGTCTCGCGCCACATGAGCCATACGGGCGGGTGACGGAGAAAGAGCGGACGCCTGGTCAAAGCGCCGCGAACGTCCTTCTTCAAGCTCTTTCACGACGTCGAGCAAGAGTTTCCCAAGCGTCGCTCGCGTTCGCGAGAGCGCTTGCAGGCGCCCGGTCCCGACGATAATCCGGGCTCCCGATCATTCCTGGGAGGCGTAAATCACCAATACCCTCCAACTCGCCGTCGGAAGCGTCTTCATCGGCGCCCTCGTTCTGGCCATCAAGGGCTTGGCTTGGTGGATCACCGGATCGGTGGCTCTGTTTTCCGACGCGCTCGAAAGCACGGTCAACGTCGCGACGGCCATCGCCGTCGTGATCACGATCCGCATCGCGGCGCGGCCGGCCGACGCGTCCCACCCCTACGGTCACCACAAGGCGGAATTCTTCAGCGCCGTGCTGGAAGGGGTCATGATCATCGTAGCCGCGCTGCTGATTCTGCGGGAAGCCTACGACGGCTTCATGAACCCGGTCGCGTTCGACCTGCCAATTCTGGGGCTCTTGATCAACGGTGCGGCCACCTTGATCAACGCGATCTGGGCGTGGGTTCTGGTGAGCCGCGGGCGCCGCGCGCGCTCGCCGGCGCTCGTCGCGGACGGCAAGCACCTTTTCACCGACGTGATCACCTCGGCGGGGGTGGCGCTTGGGGTGCTCCTCGCCATCGCGACCGACTGGTGGGTGCTCGACCCGCTGATGGCGGCGCTTGTCGCGGTCAACATCCTCTGGTCTGGCTCCAAGCTGATACATGAGTCTCTCAGCGGCCTCATGGACGAGGCTGTTCCCGAGGATACCTTGGACATTGTGCGCGAAGTGATCTCCAGACAGGCCGGGGGCGCAGTCGAGGCGCACGATCTGCGGACGCGGCACGCGGGACAAGCCACCTTCATCGACTTCCACCTCGTCGTGCCCGGCGAGACCACGGTCTTTGACGCGCATGAGATATGCGACCGCGTGGAAGCCGGCCTTAAGGAGGCGATCCAAGGCGCCGAGAATCACGATCCACGTCGAGCCGGAGCACAAGCGGAAGCGCTCCGGCATCGTCGTGGTCGACGAACCTTCATCTCCCTCGTCCGACTGAAGCCCGCGCGTCTCAACCGATGGCGCCGATCGCACCGGTGTGACACACCTTTCCACGCGGTTAACGCGATTCGAATTCCAATTTCCGATCAACACCTTGGCAAAAACGACACGCGTGTCGCTTTCGCGGATTCGCACCCCCTTTCCGGCGTGGACCGCCTTGGCTATCTTCCCGCCGACCTGAACCCCGAAAGGCCGCCCCCGTGAGTCAAACTCGCCTGACCCTGACCTCCGGCGAGAGGACCGTCCTGTGGTTCACGCTCGCCTATGTCGGCGGCTTCACCGTCTGGTTCCTGCTGCGCGGAAATTTCGAGTTCATCATATACGTCGCCACCATGGCGCTCCTGATCGGCCTCGTCGGCTGGAACCTGCGGAGCGCGGCCTTCCCCACCCCCATGCTCTGGGCCCTGACCCTCTGGGGCCTCGCCCACATGGCCGGCGGCGGCGTCACAATCGGCGACGGCGTGCTCTATTCCCTGCCGCTGATCCCCATCGTCGGCACCGGCGAGATGACCATCCTGAAATACGACCAACTCGTCCACGCCTACGGCTTCGGCGTCACCGCCTGGGTGCTCTGGCATCTGATGGCGCACCATTACCCGACGCTGCGCGGGACCTGGACGATCCTCGTCTACCCCGCCCTCGCCGCGATGGGTCTGGGCGCGGTCAACGAGATCATCGAGTTCATCGCCGTCCTTTCAGTCCCCGACACCAATGTCGGCGGCTACTACAACACCGCCCTCGACCTCTGCTTCAACGCCCTCGGAGCCGTCACCGCCATGATCCTCGTCGCGACCCTCACGCGGAACCGCGCATGACCGACCCCGTCCGTCTCTCCGACGCCCCGGACTGGCGCTACCTCCTGCGCGAGTTCCACGACCATTACCGCGCGCTCTCCTCCGGCGGATCCACGCCCATCCGCGCCCATCAGCGCAACGTCCGCGCCCGCATCACCTCGCTCGTGCGCGCCAACCCGGTCATCGCGCCCACGATCCCGACCCTCAAGCCCGTCACCGCCCATCTCCGCCGCGCCCTCGACCAGGGCCGCGAAGCCTCCGGCGCCTCCTTCATCCGCGCGATCGAGGCGATCGCCCACGCCCTCGAATGGCAATACGGCTACGACAAGGTCCCGGCCGGGCTCGCCAGCAAATACGCCTTCGCCGAATTCGCCGGCCCGCGCGGCCCGGTGCTCAGCGACGACCTGATCCTCGGCCTCGTCCTCTTCGCGCCGGGCTGCATCTACCCCGCTCACGCCCACGAGGGCATCACCGAAAGCTACGTCTGCCTGTCGGGCGCCACGTCCGAGAACAACGCCGGCGTCTACGGCCCCGGCTCGCTCATCTTCAACGCCCCCGGCCACATGCACCGCATCACGGTCTCCGACCGCGAGCCGAGCCTGCTGGCCTGGGCCTGGGAAGGTCCGCCCGAGGCGCTGGCCGGCCAGAAAATGGTCTTCTCCCGCCCGCGCGTCCGTCGGGGATAGCCGGGCGGCGTCCCCGCACCGGCCTCCGGCCGGAACGTGACGGGATGAAAGCCCTGAACCGTCGGGAACCGGCGCTGTCAATCCCGGTTCAAAAAGGGTCCACGCCCCGGCGGAATAGTGGGCCATTGGTTCGGGCTGGCTCGCGCCTTGGCGCGTGGGCGTCGACCTCGTCAAGGAAGATGTAGCGCGCCGGGGTCGAGCGCAGCCCGACCGCCGAGTTCGCCCTCGTCATAATCAGGATGCCGCCCGCGAACTCCTTGGACAGCATCGTGTTGCCCGCATCGCGCGAGCGGGCCGGTTTGACCCGCTCTCGCAGCTCCGGGCTTTCGTCGATCAGCGGGTCGATCCGCTGCCGCGAGTTGCGTTTCGCCTGGAACGTCCGCCCGACCGTCTGGCCGAGGACGTGGGCGAGCGAGCGGACCTCGGCGACGAAGGCGAGCCGCCCGCGCCGGATCTGCCCGATGGCGCCCCCGGCGCATCAGCACGCGCTGGCTCGTATGGGCCCAGTGCACCCGCCAGACTTCGACCTCGGCATTGTCCCAGCGGCCGTCGAGGATGTCGGTCTCGGTGATCCGGTCGGAGGTCAGCACGCCCTCTGCGCCAGGTCTCCCGCGCTGCGCGGCGAATGGGTGGCGATCATCGGCGAGGATGGTCTGATTCCCGTCTCGGACTGGGGTCTGTCGACCCGCGACGGGCGGCCCCGCGCCTACCGCCTCAGCATTCCCGAGGTGAGCGGCGGCCGGTCGGAAACCCGTCTCGCCGCCGAGGTGTTGCATGTGGTGCTCGCGCCGGATCCGGCGGCCCCGTGGTCCGGCACGTCGCCGCTTCGTCGGGCGAGCCTGTCGGCCGGTCTCCTGCACACGGTCGAGACGATGCTCGCCGAGGTCTACGAGACCGCGCCAATCGGTAGCCAGGTGGTGCCGTTCCCCGAGAATCCCGCCGTCGACAGCGCGCAGTTGGGCCACTCGTTTCGCGGCCAGCGCGGGCGCGTGCTTCTGCGCGAGAGCGTCACCGTCACCGCCGCCGGCGGCCCCGTCCCGGCGACTGACTGGCGGCCTGCTGACCTCTCACCGGACATCTCGAAAATCCTCGCCTCCGAGACCCTCAGCGCGGCCCGCGAGAGCGTGCTCGCGGCTTATGGCGTGCTGCCGGCGCTCTTCACCGCCCAGGCGCAGGGGCCGTTGGTCCGCGAACCGCCGCCCGCCGACGAACGGTGCGCAGAAGGGTATCCTTGCTCACCGGCAGCAACAGCCGGCGTGCCATCCTCTGTCCCGGGCGTCCGCCAAGCGCCCGGCCGAGATGCTGCACCAGCCCGTCCAGCCGCTCGGTCCGCCGGGCGAAGCTTCCGGCAACCGAAGGCTCCAACCGTTCCGCGAATATCCGACGGGCGCATTCCCGCTCCGCGCACCGGAAACGCCTCACCTCTACGCTGATCACGACGTGACGACCGTGCGCAGGCAGGTCGGCCAGTCGCCGTCCATACCGACTGCGAACCTACCCTCGATACCACGCCGCAAGAGGGACAGGCCGCGCCGGCCATGCCCGAGCGGGCGAAAACCCTGACCAACTCGGCCGTCCTCTCAACCCGATCCACCACCAAACCGGGCGGAGCCACTTCCCGCCCGCATCCATCCGTTCCCATCGCAGCAGCCCCCTCCATGACCTTGGTCACAAGACAAATCAGGCCAGAAAACGGAAGATGTGCATCGAGATCGATTCAGAGCCACTGTTCGACGCCTATTCACACGCTCGGCTTTGCCCGGTCCGATCTGCGGCATGGCGATGGCGTGAAAATCATGTTTGGAAATAGCCCGAATGGCAGCCGTCGCAGCCCGCCTTGCCGTAAAACAGCTCCATTCCTTGCGCGGCCGCGCCGGTCAACGGGACGCCGCCGCGCAGGTGGATATCGAACGGGCTGTCGTCGGCTCGCCATTCCTCCGCGATGAAGGCGGCCAACGCGTCGGAGATCGCCGTGAAGATCACAGGTTCGCCCGGGGCGAGCGCATCGAAAGGGTTCCGGTAGGCGGGAATGGCCGCGACCCGCTCCGACAGGCGGTCCCAGGCGCCACCAGGAAGCGACAGAAACCCCTGGCGGACCGCCTGCGCGACGGGGTTTTCGGCGTAGTGGCCGGCCATCTCGTCCGGGGACAGGACGGGGAACATCGACTGCGCCGAAAGCACTCCGGAGAAGCCTTCGGTCATGGCATCCTCGAGCGGCGTGCAAAGCCTCGAGGCGCGGGAAGGATCGGTCTCGAGACGGCCGTCGTGGAACATCGTGGCGAATTCGGCGGCCCCGAGGTTGAAGAGCCCCGGCGCGCTGCGCGAAATGCGCTGCTCGGGCGGGTTCGAGGGGTCCGCTCGACGTTCGGGGCCGAGCCCGACACCACCGTCGCCGATGCCCAGCGACACGCCGTCGCCGGTCCCGAACGCCGGATGGTGGCAGGTCGCGCAGGCGACCTCGTCGTTGCCGGACAGCACCGGATCGTAGAACAGCAACCGCCCGAGCGCGACCTCGCGACCGTCCTGCGGCGGGAAAACCGCGTCGGCTCTTGGCAGAGGTCCGGCAGAAGCGCCACCGCCAAGTGCCAGCAGAGCGAGGATGGCTTCGGCGCGCAGCGAGAGCGCGCCGTCAGCCGTTCCCGCTGAGGTGATCGGGGCGGGGTTGAAGCGGACATGAACCACCGAGTTGGGCCTCATGCGAGCGGGATCCCAGATCCGCGCGACCACACTGGGGTGTCAAACGGATCGCGTCACCCGTTCCTGCCGCTCAAAGCGGCGATCATGGCTTGACCGAGCGACAGCCCGCCATCGTTGGCCGGAACCCGCGCGTGAACGAGCACATCGAGACTATCGTCCGTCATCCGGCGAACCAGCGCTTCAAGGAGCACCCGGTTCTGCATTACCCCCCCGGAGAGCGCGACCCGGCGGAGTCCGGTCTCGCCCGCGATCCGCGCGGCGGTCCCGGCCACCGTCTCCGCAAGTCCGAGATGAAACCGGGCGGCGATCACGCCAGGCGACACCGAGCGCTCAAGATCGCCGACCAGCGCCTGCCAGAGCGGCTCCCACGAGAGCTCTCCGACGCCGCCCGCCACCTCCACCGAGACCGGATAGGCACCGGCCGTCGCTAGATATGGCAAGGCAAGCGCCTCAAGTTCCATCGCCGCCTGGCCTTCGTAGCTTTGGCCGTCAGGGCACAGACCGACCGCCGCGGCCACCGCCTCGAACAGCCGAGCGGCGGAGGACGATACCGGCGCGTTCACCCCCCGGTCGATCATCCGCAGGATCGTCTTCAGCTGCTTCGCCGAAAGCCGCGCGCGAAGCGGGGTCCGCGCGATGCGCTCCTGCCAGCTGTCCCCGAACGCGGCCGCCAGATGCGCGACGGTGTTGCGCCAGGGCTGCCGCGCGGCCTGAGCGCCGCCGGGAACGGCGACGGGGGCAAAACGCGCGACACGCCGGACCTCCGCATAGCCGCCCACGAGGATCTCGCCGCCCCAGATCGTTCCGTCCGCGCCAAGACCGAAGCCGTCGAGAATGATGCCGATCGCGGTTTCATCGCCGTGCGCCAGCCCGTGCTCGGCAAGGCAGCTGGCCATGTGCGCGTGGTGATGCTGGACTTTCACAAGGCGTGCGCCGGTCTCGGCGGCAAGTGTCTCGCCCCATTGCGTCGAGAGGTAGTCGGGATGCAGATCGACCGCGATACGCTCGGGCTCGAACCGGTAGAGCTTGCGGTACAGATTTACGGCCTTGCGGTACGCGGCGAAGTTCGTGGCGTTCTCCAGATCCCCCAGATGCTGTGACGGGATCGCCTCCCCCGCTCTGAGCATGCAGAAGGTCGATTTCAGTTCGCCCCCCATCGCTAGAATGGCGGGACCCTCGTCACAAGCGACAACCAGCGCCGCAGGCGCGAAGCCGCGCGCCCGCCGCAGCACGGCAGGGCCGCATGCGTCGAGGCGCAGGACCGAATCGTCCTGGCGGTTGACGATGTCCCGGTCGTGCAGGAGCCAGAGATCGGCGATGGCCGCCAGGCGGGTACGGGCCGTCTCATTGTCGATCGCCTGCGGTTCCCCGGACGGATTGCCCGATGTCAGGACGATCGGCCTGTCAAGCAGGCGCAGCAGCAGGTGGTGCAGCGGCGTATAGGGGAGCATGAAACCGATCCGGCTCTGCCCCGGAGCGACCCCCGGCGCGAGGTCCCGACCCGCCTTGTCGAAAAGCATGACGGGTGCCGCCCCAGAGGCCAGCAGCGCGGCCTCTCCGGCCCCGAACGTCGCGAGGCGCCGGATCTGTTCGATGTCGCGGGCCATCACGGCGAAGGGCTTGGCCGGACGCCTTTTGCGCGACCGAAGCCGGGTCACCACTTCAGGATCGGACGCGTCACAGGCCAGGTGAAAGCCGCCAATCCCCTTGATGGCGGCGATGCCGCCCGCCCGCAGACAGGCCGCGATCTCGGCCACTGGATCACCGCAGGTGACGGGCCCCGCTCGGTCCTCGACCCAAAGTCTCGGTCCGCAGATGGGACAGGCGTTCGCCTGGGCGTCAAACCGTCTGTCGAGCGGGTCATGGTATTCGGCGGCGCAGGCCGGGCACATCTCGAACGACGCCATCGACGTGCCGGAACGGTCGTAGGGGAGCGCGTTGACGATCGACATACGCGGACCGCAATCGGCGCAATTGGTGAACGCGTATCCGTGGCGACGGTCGCCGGGATCGAAGACCTCCGCGAGACACCGCCCGCAGGTCGCCGTATCGGGCGCGACGCCGGTCGTTACCGGACCTGATCCGCTTTCGACGATCCGGAACGGACCGGTCGCAGGGGCGCCCGACAGCGGTCGCCAGGCGACGGACCGGATCACCGCCATCGGCGGAGCCCGCGCCTCGATCCGGTCGAGGAAAGCCTCCAACGCCGCGACCTCGCCCCATACCTCGATCGCGACGCCGGCCCCGTCGTTGAGCACATGGCCCCCGAGGCCCAATTGCCTCGCCAGCCGCCAGACATGCGGCCGGAAGCCAACGCCCTGCACCTGGCCCCGAACGCGGACAAATCGGCCTGCTTCCGGCATGCGGGCCTAGCAGATCCGAGGCAACTGCTCGCCCGAGAGCCAGTCCACGACGCGCAGACCGCCGAACGTCGTCCTCATCTGAACCATTGGCGCGTCGTCATCGGTGACATGCCCGATCAACGCCGCATCGCGCCCCAGCGGATGCGCGCGCATGACGTCGAGCAGAGCGTCCGCATCATCCGCCCCGCAGATGCAGATCAGCTTGCCCTCGTTCGCCACATGCAGCGGATCGAGGCCGAGAAGCTCGCACGCCGCGGCCACGTCGGGCCTGACCGGGATCGCGGATTCCTCGAGCAGCATTCCGACATGCGCGGCGCGGGTGATCTCGTTGAGAGCCGCCGACAGCCCGCTCCGCGTCGGGTCGCGCAGGACCGCGATCCCCGGCGCCGCGGCCACCATCGCCGCGACCAGACCATGCAGCGCGGCGGAATCCGAGCGGATCTCGGTCTCGAACTCGAGGTTCTCGCGCCGCGACAGGATCGCCACGCCATGATCGCCGATGGAGCCCGACAACAGGATCGCCTGACCCGGTCGCGCCCGTTCGGCCGCGATCTCGACGCCATCGGGCACGACGCCGATCCCGGTCGTGGTGATGAAGACGCCGTCGCCGTTGCCCTTTTCCACCACCTTGGTGTCACCCGTCACGATCGGCACGTCGGCGGTGCGGGCCGCGTCCGCCATCGAGACCACGATCCGTTCGAGATCGGCAAGCGGATAGCCTTCCTCGAGGATGAAGGCCGCCGACAGGAACAGCGGGCGCGCGCCGGACATCGCGATATCGTTCAGCGTTCCATGTACCGACAGCGAGCCTATGTCGCCGCCCGGAAAGAACAGCGGCGACACCACGTGGCCGTCGGTCGACATCACCAGCCGCCCCTGCACGGCCCCGAGCTGCGCGGCATCGCCCGCCCTGTTCAGGATCGGATTGCCAAGATGCCGCCGGAACAGGTCGCGGATCAGCTCCGCCATCGCACGGCCGCCTCCGCCATGGGTCATGTCCACGGCGCCGGACCTTGCGGGGACGGACCCGTCCCGGCCCGTCATGCGAGAACGGTCGCCCTGGCGGCTTCCGGCAGGCGGAACCGCCCATAGCTCCAATAGGCGGCGCACGCTCCTTCCGATGAGACCATGCACGATCCTATCGGATTGTCCGGCGTGCAGACCGTGCCGAACAGCGTGCAGTCCGTCGGCTTCTTGACGCCGCGAAGGATCGCCGGGCATTCGCAGGATTTGACCTCGCGGGTCCGCTTCTCCGACAGGGCGAACCGCTTTTCGGCGTCGAGATGAGCAAACTCCGTGCGGATCGACAGGGCGCTGTCGGCGACCTCGCCCAGCCCGCGCCATTCAAAGCTCGGGCAGCGTTCCAGCACCTTGTCCACCATGCCCTGCGCCTTGAGATTCCCGTCGCGGGTCACCACGCGGAAATACTCGTTCTCGACCTCGGCACGGCCCTCGTTGACCTGGCGGATCAGCATCAGCACGGATTGCATGACGTCCAGCGGCTCGAATCCGGCGATGACCACCGGCTTGCCGTAGCTGAGGGCCGCCGCCTCGTAGGGTCGCGAGCCGATCACCGCGCTGACATGCGACGGCCCCAGAAAACCGTCGATCCGCGCCGGCCCGCCAGGCGCGAAGTCCGCCGAAGACAGGATGTGCCCGATGGCGGCGGGTGTCAGGACATGGTTGCAGAAGACCGAGAAATTCCGGAGGCCTTCGGCGCGGGCGGCAAGCATGGCGGCCGCGGTCGGCGGCGTCGTCGTCTCGAATCCGATGGCGAAGAACACGATTTCGCGGTCCGGATTGTCGCGCGCGATCTTCAACGCGTCGAGCGTCGAATAGACCATCCGGATGTCGGCGCCGTCGGCCTTCGCGCGGATCAGCGAGCGCCTCTTCGTTCCCGGCACGCGCATCATGTCGCCGTAGGAGCACAGGATCACGCCATGCCGCTCAGCCAGCTCCACCGCGTCGTCGAGACGCCGCACCGGAAGCACGCAGACCGGGCAGCCGGGACCGTGAACGAACCGCACGTTGGCGGGCATCAGGTCCTGAACGCCATAGCGGAAAATCGCATGGGTGTGGCCGCCGCAGAACTCCATGAAATGGTAGTCGCGGTCCGGATGGGCCTCGCGCGCGATCTGGACGGAAAGCTTTTCTCCAAGGTCGCGGGCGCGGAACTCGTCGACATATCTCATGGCGCATCACCCGTCATTTCGGCCAGCTCCTCGTCGAGAATGCCCGCCTCCGCCATCAGTGCGAGGGTGCGCTCAGCCTCGTCTTCGCTCAGCAGGTGAAGGGCGTAGCCGACATGGACGAGAACATAGTCGCCGACCGCGACCTGATCGAGAAGGGCCACCGAAATACGCTTCCTCACCCCTTCCAGGCCGACGACCGCCATCTCGCCGGGTTCAAGCGCGATCACGCGGGCGGGAATGGCGAGGCACATCCCGGGCTCCTATTCCGCCGCCGCGGGGTCAGCGGCCGAAGCCGCCGTCCGCACTTCGTCGAGCCAGCCGATCCAGGCCTCCAGCCCCTCGCACGTCCTGGCCGAGACCGGCAGGATAGCACAATCCGGATTGACCCGGCGAAGGTTGGCAATCGCCTGCTCCATGTCGAAATCGAGATGAGGCAAAAGATCGACCTTGTTCATCAGGACAAGGTCTGACCCGGAAAATATGTCCGGATACTTCAGAGGCTTGTCCTCTCCTTCGGTCACCGACATGATCACCAACCGGTGCGCCTCTCCGAGATCGAAACCGGCCGGGCAGACAAGGTTGCCCACATTCTCAATGAACACCAGCGATCCGTCTTCCGGAGACAGATGCCCGATCGCATGGCCCACCATGTGCGCATCGAGGTGGCATCCCTTGCCGGTGTTGATCTGGACCGCCGGCGCGCCTGCCGCACGGATCCGGTCGGCGTCGTTCGACGTCTGCTGGTCGCCTTCGACGACATAGGACTTCAGCCGCTCTCCCAGCAGCTCGATTGTCTTGACCAGAAGCGCCGTCTTGCCGGATCCGGGGCTGGACACGAGATTGAGCGCCAAAATGCTGCGGTCGGCAAGGAAAGCGCGGTTCTCGGCCGCGTGGCCATCGTTCTTGGCGAGGATGTCCCGCTCCACTTGGATGACCCTGGTCTGATCGGCCGAAGGAGCGTGGTGGTGCGCATGGCCGTGAGGCGCGCCCTCGATCCGCGCCTCGTCGCTTCCGCATCCGCAGGTGCCGCACATCAGATGACCTCCAGTTCCCGAATGCGGAGTTCCTCACCGCTTTTCATCTGCAATGCGTTCTCCCCGCAACTGGAGCAGACATCCAGCCGGTGCCGGACCGGAACGGTCTCGAAACAGGCCAGACAGAAGGCCGTCGCCTCTGGCGCTTCGATTTCCAGCGTGGCGCCTTCCGCGACGGACCCCCGCATGACGACATCGAAGCCGAACCGCAGCGCCTCCGGCTCTACCGACGAGAACGGGCCGACCTCGAGACGGACGCGTTTCACCTTGCTGAAACGGTCCTGCGCGGCGCGCTCTTTGATTATGTCGAGAATGCTCTCGCAAAGCGATATCTCGTGCATGCCGCCCTACGCCTCCGCTTCCGTCGCGGCATCGACGCTTCGCGATGCCGCGAACCAGTCGAGGAAGAACGCTTCGGCCAAGTTGGAAGTTCTCGAGCGCCGCGGCGCTCAAGCCTTCGGCCACTTCTCCGAAGTTCTTGCCCGCGATGCCCAGAACGAAGGCCGGCGGGGTCTTGCGATACAACGTTTCGGCCAATGTCAGGACGGCCTCCGGCTGAAGGCTGTGGCTCCCGAGGTCGAAAGATATGTCCGCCCGTACCTGAGTGAAACGATACGGCGCATCGCCCCCCATCAACGCATCGACGAACAGGACGCTTTCGGCCTCGGCCACCTGCAAGGCGTGTTCGACGGCAAGCTGATAGTCGATGTCGACCCGGCACCCCGGCAGTCGCGCGGCGGAGATGCGCTCGGCGAACGCGGGACCCAGACCGTCATCGCCGCGCCCCGCATTGCCATAGCCGATCAGAAGCATGGTCATGCCGTCGGCTCCGACCGGAACCGGCTGTCGATCAGCGCGCCTTCGCAATCGAAAAGCTCGACCTGCAAAGGCATCTGCCCGAGCGCGTGGGTGGCGCAGGACAGACAGGGATCATACGCGCGGATCGCGACCTCGACATGGTTCAGCATGCCCTCGGTGATCCGGTCCCTGCCGCTCAGATGCTTGACCGCGACATCCTTGACCGCCCGGTTCATCCCCTCGTTGTTATGGGTCGTGGAAACGATCAGGTTGCAGTAGGTGACCTGGTCGTTCTCATCGACCTTGTAGTGATGGATCAGATTTCCGCGCGGCGCCTCGATCACGCCGATCCCTTCCTCGCGGCGGTCCCCGGTGGACTTCAGGTCCGTGCCCTGCAGATCGGGATCGTGAAGCAGTTCGCGGATCTTCTCGACGCAATGCACCACTTCGATCATCCGCGCCCAATGGTTGGCGAGCGTCGAATTGTTCGGAGACCCCATCGTGACGGTCCTCAGATCGGCCAGCGCCGCATTGGCCAGCGGCGTGTCGATGAAATCCACGGCGTTCATCCGCGCCAGCGGGCCGACGCGATACCACCCGTTCTCGGGGCCGATTTCCCTGATGTAGGGAAACTTCATGTAGGAATAGGACCGCACGTCCTCTACCAGGACCTCATGATACTTCGTATAATCGACCATGTCGAAGATCGGCCCTCCGGTCGCGTTCATGGCGCGCAGGCGGCCGTGATAGAGGTCCAGCGCCCCATCGGCCTTACGCACCAGAGACATGTAGTTGGACGGGAACGACGCGAACTCCGCCACGAGATGATCGTGTTCCAGGGTGTACCTGCGCGCCAGCGCCAGCGCGTCCTGCGACCAGCCCAGCATGTCGTCCATCGTCGCGAGGAACGCGTCGCGCGTCGCGATCGGCAGATTGCGGTTGATGCCGCCCGGAATGGCGCCCGTGCCGTGGATCTTCTTGCCGGCGGTCGCCTCGATGATGTCCTGCCCGAACTTGCGCATGGCGATGGCCCGGCGCCCGAGTTCCGGATGCTCCTTGATGATCTCGAAGATGTTGCGCTTTTCGGCGGGGGCGTCGAAGCCGAACAGGAGGTCGGGTGCCGCCAGATGGAAGAAGTGCAGCACGTCACTCTGCATCACCTGCCCGTAATGCATCAGGCGCCGCATCTTCTCGGCCGTCGGCGGCAGTTCGTCCACGCCGCAGATCATGTCCATCGCCTTCGCGGCGGCGAGATGGTGGCTCACCGGACAGATGCCGCAGAGCCGCTGCACGATCACCGGGACTTCCCACAGAAGCCGCCCGCGGATGAATCGCTCGAACCCGCGGAACTCGACGATATGCAGGCGCGCCTTGTCGACGTTGTTGTCGGCGTCCAGATGGATGGTCACCTTGCCATGCCCCTCGACGCGAGTGACGGGCGAGATCTCGATCAGTCTGGGTTCGGCCATTTTGATCGGTCCTAATCGAAGGCGATGGTTTCGCGCGGAAATCCGTCGAACTTGCCGGCGAGGATCCTGGTGAGCGTGTCGAAGATCACATCCCCGGTCGGGGCGCAGCCGGGGATCTGATAGTCGATCTCGACCACCTCGGAACACGGATAGACCTCGTCGAGCAGGAGCGGCAACGCCGGGTCGTTCGGGATGTGGTGCGTGGTGTTGCGGATGTATTCGCCGGTGATGTAGGCCTCCTCGAGGCACTCGCGCAGCGGCGCGTCCGAATGCATGATCGCGTTGCGCATCGCCGGCAGCCCTCCCATGATCGCGCATTGTCCGATGGCGATCAGAACGTCGCAGTTGCGCCGGAAATCCTGCAGCACATGCACGTTCTCCTCGTTGCAGCAGCCGCCTTCGATGATGCCGATGTCGCATCGGCGCGTGAAGGTCTTCATGTCCGTCAGCGGAGAGCGGTCGAACTCGACGAGCTTCATCAGGTCGATCAGCCGCTCGTCGATGTCGAGGATCGCCATGTGACAGCCGAAGCATCCGGCAAGCGATACAGTCGCGATGCGCGGTTTGGACAGCTCACCCACGACGCTTCGCCTCGATGTCGGAGCCGATCGGGGCATGGTCGAACTCGCGCTCGCCGATCGGGATGGAGAAGCCTACCCGCTTGCGGATGATGCATCCGACCGGACACACGTCCGCCGAAATCGCGTTGTCGGTCACGTCGGCATCGGTATCGGCCAGGTCGTCGCCGTTGACCGCGACCCGTCGATGGATGCCGCGCCCGACATAGCCGAAGACGCCCTTGCGATCGACGTCCTGCGAGGCGCGGATGCACCGGCCGCAGCTGATGCAGCGATTGGTGTCGAGGGCGATGTCCGGGTGGGACGCGTCGAGGTCCCGGCAGGGTTCGAGATACGGGAACTTCGTGGGCTCCGTCATGTCGAGCCGATAGGCCATCGCCTGCAACTCGCAATTGCCGCTGGCCTCGCAGATCGGACAGAGGTGGTTGCCCTCGTGGAACAGCATTTCGACCAGATCGCGCCGCAGCTTGTTGATGTGGTCGGTCTCGCTTTCGACCACGACGTCCGGCGCGGCCGGCTGGGTGCAGGCGGAGACGCTGCGCCCGCCCGCCTTTACGGTGCAGACCCGGCAGCCGCCCTGGTGGCGCAGCCCCTCGTGGTCGCAGAGCCGGGGGATGTAGATCCCCGCCGCGTCGGCCGCCTCCATGATGGTCTGTCCCGGCCTGCCCGAAACCGCCGCGCCGTCGATGGTGAACGTGAACGCGTCATCGCTCATTTCGTGAAATCCCTGTCAAAAATGTAGGATCGGCGTTTGGCCAGTTTGCGCGCGCCGTCGATGGCCGACTGGACGTCGAAGGTCGCGCGGATACGATCCGGCGACGATTTCACGAGCGCGGAATAGACCAGCGGAAAGTTCTCGAGCGTCGACAGAACGGGATTGGGCGAGGTCATGCCGAGCCCGCAGCGGCTCGTCTCGATGATCGTCGCCGAGAGATCGCGCAGGTAGTCGATGTCGTCCGGATTGGCCAGG
>CAVORV010000060.1:0-22902 GCA_963698685.1 uncultured Alphaproteobacteria bacterium | reverse complement strand
TCCAACCAAACAGTCGTTCACTCGTTCCCGTCCAACCGTCGTGAACGGCCCGGATCTGCCATTCGCGACGCATCACCGCATTCATTGAAAGTTGCTACTCATTCACGGCTCAGATTCCAGCTTTTATGGGTGTTTGACCTAGCCGAAAGAGCAACCAACCGATGGTTGCGCCGCGAGATCAGTTTCGGATCTTTCTCTGGCAGCATTTGACCAAGTGAATGAGATGGAATCCAGAGCTGATCCGCACTAGCCCTCTACTCGTGAAAGCCGATATTCTCGCTGACGACGGGAGGTCGTGACAAGAGGTCGACATATATTTTGTTACTCGCGTCGATGGCTGTCTGTATCTGTCGTAAGGCGGAATTGAGAAGGAGATCATTTACTGCGGCGGGTGCGAGCCGCCGCACTTCGCCATTTGTCCTCTGCCGAACGACCGCTCCGCCGTCGAGGCGATGAGAGGCCTCTGTAGGCGGATCCTCGTTCGACTCATTTTGTAGTAGGAGTCCGGCATGACCAGAATAAATCTCGATCAGATCACGGCTTTCCTGTCGGTCGTGCGCTTGGGTGGCATTCGCAAGGCGGCGCAAGCGCTCAACCTGACGCAGCCTGCGGTCACCTCACGGATCAAAAATCTTGAGGAAAGCGTTTCCAAGGTGCTTTTCGACCGGACTTCCGGGGGCTTGAGACTGACCAAGGATGGAGAGCTTCTGCTCAACTACGCCGAGCGGTTCGAACAGCTTGCCGATCTGGTCGAAAAAAACGTGGTCGATCCGAACAGGATGGAAGGCTACCTGCGGATCGGCGCGTCGGAGACGATCACGCAATGCTGGCTGCCGGATTTCGTCAGTCGCCTGCACAGGACGTTTCCGCGACTTGAAGTCGAGATCAACGTCGACATTTCGGTCAATCTCCGGAGAAGCCTGCTTGATCGGGAGATCGACCTCGCCTTCCTGCTGGGCCCGATCTCCGAATACACCGTCGACAACATCGACCTGCCCGGCTTCGATCTCGCGTGGTACGTCGCTCCGGACGTCGTGCCGCCCGGAAACCTGCCGGCTTCGTTTCTGCAGAAGCCGGTGATCACATACGCCCGCAACACGCGTCCCTATCGGGAACTGAAAGCGATGCTGTTCGAACGGGTCGGCCTTGGCGTCGCGATGTTTCCGTCATTCTCGCTGTCGGCCTGCTTCCGGCTCGTGGAAGCGGGCATCGGTGTCGCGGCCCTCCCGAAAGCTCTGGGAAAGCCTCATGTGGAAGCCGGCCGGATTCGCGAGTTCGATCCCGGGTGGGTCCCAGGCCCACTCCGCTTCACGGCGTCTTTCATGGGCGAGCCCAAGAGCCATCTGATTGAAACGGCGGCGGAAATCGCACGTGAAGTCGCGCTGGAGTTCGACGCCCATCAATAGTTTTTATCGAATCTCGAAGAATTAATCGATTTGATTTTATCGCCAGGTTGCCGCCAGTATGTTTCGTACGAAGGGGGACTTCCGTTGGTCGCAGGGTACGAATTGCTGAAAGCACTGGACAGCGGAGCCGTGCGCGCCGCCATCCGAGGCGGAGCGTACCGGTCACATACCGCCGGCCTGGCCCCGGGCGTGCTGCAATCCAATCTGGCCATCCTGCCGGAGGCATACGCGCTCGATTTCATGCGCTACTGCCAGCGCAACCCCAAGCCCTGTCCGCTGTCCGGTGTATCCGACACCGGAAACCCGATGATGTTCACGCTTGGCGGCGACATAGACATCCGGACCGACGTGCCGGCCTACAACATATACCGCGACGGCGTGCTGGACGCGACGGTCGTCGACATCATCGCCGAGTGGCGGCCCGATTTCGTCGCGTTCGCCTTGGGGTGCTCGTTCACGTTCGAACATGCTCTGATCCAATCCGGGATCCCGCTCTGGCACGTCGACAACAACAGCACGGTGCCGATGTTCCGCTCGAACATCGAGACCTGCCCCGCGGGCCCTTTCCACGGGGCGATGGTCGTCAGCATGCGCGCGATCCCGGCTGAAAAGGTCGATGCCGTCACCGAGATCTCGCGCAGGTATCCGTTGGCGCATGGCGGCCCCGTGCATTCCGGCGACCCGGGCGAGATCGGCATCGCCGACATCTCTCGACCGGACTGGGGGGATCCCGTACCGTTGCCCGAGGGGCATGTTCCCGTGTTCTGGGCCTGTGGCGTGACGCCCCAGGTCGCTATGGAAGAGGCGGGCCTGCCGATCTTCATATCGCATAAACCGGGGCACATGCTGATCACGGACGTGCCCGAAGACGCGGAAATCCCGATCGTCTCCGCAAGAACAAAGCAACCGACATCCAACGAGGAGTTCTCAAGATGAAACGATCCCTGAGTTTTCTGGCCGCCGCGACCGTGCTCGCGGGCCCGGCCCTCGCCGAAGATCTGAACGTGGTGGGCAGCTGGTCCGGCCTGCCGCTGCACAAGCAGTATGAGGCGCCTTTCTGGGGAGAGACGCTCCCGGCCGCCTCCGGCGGAACTCTGAACATCGCGCTGACCACCCACGATCAGATGGGGCTCGGGGTCGGAGACATCTATCGGCTGCTGGGCGACGGCGTCTATGACGTCGCGATGACGGTCGGAGACTACGCGGTCGCCGACGCGCCCGAACTCGAAGGTCTCGACGTGCCGCTCCTCGCCCTGGACGCCGCTCAGGCCCAGGCGATGGTCGAGGCGGCCAAGCCCATGGTCGAGGACATCTTCAACACCCGATTCAACTCGCACGTTCTGGCCATCGCGCCGTATCCGCCGCAGGTGGTCTTCTGCAACAAGCCGATCGCGGGGCTTGATGATCTCGCCGGCCTCAAGGTCCGGGCCTCCGGCCGGATGACAGCCAAATTCCTTGAAGCGCTCGGCGCGGAAGGCATCAACGTCAGCTTCGCCGAGGTGCCGGGAGCATTGCAGAAAGGCGTCGTCGATTGCGCCGTCACGGGCGCGGGCTCGGGCTACAGCGCCGGCTGGTGGGAAGTGTCGACCCATCTGCTGAACCTGCCGCTGGGCGGCTGGGATCCGGTCATCACCGCGATCAATCTGGACAAGTGGAACGGGCTCGATCCGGCGACCCAGGAGCTGATCACCGCGCAGATCGCGACCGGCTTCGAGGCCCCGGCCTGGGCGAGCGCCCAGGGCGCGCTGGCCAACGACGTCGCCTGCCTGACAGGCAACGGTGAATGCGCCTCCGGCGACGCGCGCGCGATGACGCTGGTCGAAGTGTCGGACGCCGATGCCGCGCGGGCGCGCGAGATCCTCGAAACCGAGGTCCTGCCCGAATGGGCGTCGCGCGCCGGGGAAGACTGGACCGCGCGCTGGAACGACAGCGTCGGCCAGGTCGTCGGCGTCACGATCGTCGCCAACTGACGATCCAATACTCAAGCGAGGCTTCGGATGGCACAGGACATTCTGACCAAACTGCGGGCGCTCAACCGAAGCCTTGCGATCCTGATCGGGATCGGTCTGCTTCTGTGTGCGACCTACGTGCTGGCAGACATCGTCCTCCGCCAGTTCGGAGCCTCGTTCGGCGGCACCGACGAGATCAGCGGCTACACGATGGCCATTGCCTCAGCCTGGGGCATGGCTTTCGCCCTGCTCGAACTCGGTCACGTACGGATCGACATTTTGCGCAGCCGAATGGCCACGCGCGGCAGAGTGCTTTTCGACCTCTTCTCAATGCTGGTCCTGACGCTAACCATCACTCTGATCGCTTTCGAGTGCTGGCCCGTTCTCTCCAAATCCATCGCCAACCAGTCTCGGGCGAACACGGTTCTTGAGACCCCGTTGTGGCTCGTTCAGCTGCCGTGGTTCGCCGGTTGGACCTGGTTCGCCCTGATGTCATGGGCCACCCTTCTTGCCGCGCTCGCCCTGTTCCTGAAGGGCCAGTTCGACGAAACTGAAAGCGCCATAGGCGCCTTCGCGGAACAGGACGCGTTGCTATGATCGCCTACGTGTCCTTCGGGCTTCTGGCCCTCCTGTCATTGTCGATCCCGGTCGGGATCGTGCTGTTCCTGCTGGGCTTCGGCATCGATGCGTTTTTCAGTCCATTTCCGCTGATCCGCGGGCTGGGGCAACTGGTTTGGTCCTCGTCCAACAGCGCCACGCTGATCGCCATTCCGTTCTTCGTGCTGCTCGGCGAGGTGCTCGTCCGCAGCGGCGTCGCGGGACGGACATACGCCGCGCTCGACAAATGGGTGTCCTGGCTGCCGGGCGGGTTGATCCACGCCAACATCGCGACGGCCACCATGTTTTCAGCCACGTCCGGCTCGTCGGTGGCCACAGCCGCCACCGTCGCCACCGTCGCCATGCCGCAGGCCGAGAAGCTTGGCTACGACCCCAAGCTCTTCTCCGGAGCGATCGCCGCGGGTGGCACCTTGGGGATCATGATCCCGCCTTCGATCAACCTGATCGTCTACGGGTTCCTCACGCAGACCTCGATCCCGCGGCTGTTTCTGGCCGGGCTGATCCCCGGGATCGCGCTGGCTTTGTGCTTCGTCCTGGCGACCGTCCTGATCTGCACGGTCCGGCCGGGACTGGGTGGCGACCGGCGGGTGTTTCCCCTGTCCATCATGCTGGGGGCTCTGCGCGATCTTCTCCCGATAATCGTGCTGTTCACGATCATCATCGGCACGATCTACAAGGGCTGGGCCACTCCGACCGAGGCCGCGGCGGTCGGGGTGGCCGGCGCCTTCGCGATCGCCGCGTTCTTTCGCGGGGTGTCGCTCAAGATGATCTCCGAGAGCCTGCTCGGGACCATGAAGGTCACGTCGATGATCATGCTGGTCGTCATCGGCGCGTCGTTCCTTAATTTCACCCTCTCCTCGGCCGGGCTCGGCCGCGAGCTTCAGGATTTCCTGACCGGGTTGGGGCTTTCGCCGCTCGCGTTCATGATCGTCGTCGTCCTCATCTACATCGTGCTGGGCTTCTTCATTGAAACGCTTTCGCTGATGGTCGTGACGATCCCCATCATCGTGCCGCTGGTGGTGGCGCAGGGATATGACCCGATCTGGTTCGGCATTCTGATGATCGTCCTGATCGAGATGGCCCTGATCACGCCTCCAGTGGGTCTGAACCTCTACGTCGTGCAGGGCGCGCGCAAAAGCGGCTCGTTGAACGAGGTCATGCTCGGCGCCTTTCCCTACGTCGTCGTGATGCTCTTGATGGTCGTGGCCCTGATCGCTTTCCCGCAGATCGCCTTGTTTCTGCCGGGATTCGTCTGACGTCCACTTCCACCTGAGACACCCTGAGAACTCAGCGAAATCCCGAAAAAATGCCGCGCTGAACGGATGCGGCGAACACAGGAGACATGCGCGATGTGGCAGTTCTGGGTCGACCGTGGCGGCACGTTCACGGACATCGTCGCGCGCGATCCCGACGGGGCGCTGCTCTCGCACAAACTGCTGTCGGAGAATCCCGAGCGGTATTCGGACGCCGCTGTCCAGGGCATCCGCGACCTGTTGAGGCTTGAGGCCGACGACCCCATCCCAACCGGCACGATCGAGGCGGTGAAAATGGGGACGACAGTTGCGACCAACGCGCTCCTCGAGCGCAAGGGCGAGCGGACGCTGCTGCTGATCACGAAGGGCATGCGGGATCTGCTCCGGATCGGCTACCAGAACCGGCCGCGCCTGTTCGACCTTCACATCGTCCTGCCCGAGCTGCTCTACGAGGACGTTGTCGAAGTCGACGAGCGCCTTGCGGCCGATGGTGAGATCATACGACCGCTGGATGTCAATAAGGTGGCCGCCGATCTTTCGGACGCCTACGGACGGGGATACCGCTCGGTCGCCGTGGCGCTGATGCATGCCTACCGGTTCCAAGACCATGAAAAGCAGATCGGCGAGCTGGCGCGGGCCGCGGGCTTCACGCAGGTGTCTCTCAGCCACGCCGTCAGCCCGCTGATAAAGCTGGTCTCCCGTGGGGACACCGCGGTCGTCGACGCCTATCTCTCGCCGATCCTGCGCCGGTATGTCAGCCAGGTCAGCACCGCGATCGGGGCCGACAAAGGCGGCTGCGGATCGCTTATGTTCATGCAGTCTAACGGGGGGCTGACCGACGCGTCCCTGTTCCAGGGCAAGGACGCGATCCTCTCCGGGCCGGCCGGAGGCGTTGTCGGCATGGTCCGCAGCGCCGAAGCCGGAGGGTTCGACAGGCTGATCGGCTTCGACATGGGCGGAACATCGACCGATGTCTGCCACTATGCCGGCGAGTACGAGCGGTCCTTCGAGACCGAGGTCGCCGGCGTCCGGATGCGCGCGCCCATGATGAGCATCCACACCGTCGCGGCCGGCGGCGGTTCAATCCTGACCTACGCCAACGGGCGGATGCAGGTGGGACCGGAGAGCGCGGGCGCCAATCCCGGTCCCGCCTCCTACCGGCGCGGCGGCCCGCTCGCGGTGACCGACTGCAACGTCGTCCTCGGCAAGATCCAGCCGGACCGGTTTCCGCACGTCTTCGGGCCGGACGGAGCGGATCCGCTCGACGCCGAGGCGGCCCGCGCGAAATTCGAGGAGATGTCGAAACGGATCGCCGAGGAGACGGGCGAGCCCGCCCGAAGCCCGGAGGATCTCGCGGAGGGGTTCCTGCGCATCGCCGTCGAGAACATGGCCAACGCCATCAAGAAGATCAGCGTCCAGCGCGGATACGACGTGACCGGCTATACGATGAACTGTTTCGGCGGCGCCGGCGGACAGCACGCCTGTCAGGTCGCGGACGTCCTGGGCATGCGCAACATCTTCATCCACCCCTTCGCCGGCGTTCTCTCCGCATTCGGCATGGGACTGGCCGACGTGCGCGCGATCCGGGAGCACCAGTTCGGCGAGGCGTTGGACGAGGTCGCCGCCGCGACGGCCGTCTTCAATCGGCTGGACGGCGAGGCGGAGGCCGAAGTGTCGGGACAAGGGATCCCGGACAGCGCGATATCGGTGGTGCGCACCGCCCATATCCGTCCTCAAGGCTCGCATCAGGCCTTGGGCGTGCCGTTCGGATCGCCGGACCGGATGCGCGCCGATTTCGAGGCGGCGCATCGGCAGCGATTCGGCTTCGTGCCGGAAGCGCGGGAACTGATCATCGATCTGCTGACGTCAGAAGCGATCGGCGCGACGGGAGAGGCCGTGACCCTTCCCGAGACGGTCCTTGGCGGTGCGCCCTCGGAAGCCGTCGCGCGCATGTACTGCATGGGGGAGTGGCGTGACGTGCCGATGGTCGACCGGACCCGCATGTCCGCCGGTCAGACCGTGAACGGTCCGGCGATCATCGTCGAGCCCACAGGAACGAACGTCGTGGAGGACGGCTGGCGGGCGGAAAGCATCGCCGGCGGCAACCTGCTGCTGCGTCGGACCGCCGCCCTTCGGCGGCAGGAGGCGATCGGCACCAGTGTGGATCCGGTCATGCTCGAGGTGTTCAACAACCTCTTCATGTCCATCGCGGAGCAGATGGGCGCGACGCTCGCCAACACGGCCTACTCGGTCAACATCAAGGAACGCTACGATTTCTCCTGCGCGATCTTCGATGCCAGCGGCGATCTGGTCGCGAATGCGCCGCATGTGCCGGTGCATCTCGGCTCCATGAGCGGAAGCGTGCGCGCCGTGCTGGCGCAGAACGCCGGCGAGATTAATCCGGGCGACGTCTTCATGATGAACAACCCGTTCAACGGCGGGACCCATCTGCCGGATGTGACGGTGATCACACCAGTTTTCGACGAGGCCGGGGAGCACATCATCTTCATAGCCGCCTCGCGCGGACATCACGCGGACATCGGAGGCAAGACGCCGGGATCGGCCCCGCCGGACAGCCGCCACATCGACGAGGAAGGCGTGCTGATAGACAATTTTCTGCTGGTCAAGAAAGGCAGACTGCAAGAGGCCGAGACCCGTTCCCTGCTTGCGTCAGGCCGGTATCCCTGCCGCAACATCGATCAGAACATGGCCGATTTGTCGGCCCAGATCGCGGCGAACGCGACGGGCGCGGCCGAGCTTCAAGGGATCGTCAGGCAGTTCGGACTCGAGGTCGTCCATGCCTACATGGGCCACGTTCAGGACAACGCCGAGGAAAGCGTGCGACGCGTTCTCGACGTGCTCAAGGACTGCTCCTTCGACTACCCGATGGACAGCGGTGCGCGCATCAAGGTCAGGATCACCGTCGATCGCGAGGCGCGCAAGGCGATCATCGACTTCACCGGAACGTCGCCGCAGGACGAGTTCAACTACAACGCTCCGCTCTCGATCTGCCGGGCGGTCGTGCTCTACGTCTTCCGCACTCTGGTCGGCGCCGACATCCCCATGAACGAGGGCTGCATGAAGCCGTTGGACATCCGGGTGCCCGAGGGCTCCATGATCAACCCGCAATACCCCGCGGCCGTGATCTCGGGCAACACGGAGGTCAGCCAGTCCATCGCCGACGCCCTCTATGGGGCGCTGGGCGTCATCGCCGGGTCGCAGGGCACCATGAACAATTTCGTCTACGGCAACGACCGGCACCAGAACTACGAGACCATTTGCGGCGGCACCGGCGCGGGCGATGGTTTCGACGGCGCCAGCGCGGTCCACAGCCACATGACCAACACCCGCATGACCGATCCGGAGGTGCTCGAAACCCGCTTCCCGGTCCGGGTCGAGGAATTCTCGATCCGTCGAGGCTCGGGTGGCGGAGGGAAATTCAAGGGCGGTGACGGGATCACGCGCAGAGTGCGTTTCCTCGAGCCGATGACCGCGACGGTCCTGTCTTCGCACAGAAAGACCGCGCCAGCCGGGGCAGCGGGCGGCCAACCTGCAATGACAGGAGTGAATTTCGTGGAGCGCGCCGATGGGTCAACCGTCCCGCTGTCGGGGAACGACGAGATCGAGATGGCGATCGGCGACATCTTCGTCATGAACACGCCGGGAGGCGGCGGCTTTGGAGCCTGACCTTTTTGGTGCTCAGTGGAGCGGCGGAGTATGATCAAGGGCTCGTTCAGGGTCTCGCTTCATGGCTGGAACGTGAGTTTTGTTGACACGCGGTATGTGACTGGACAGTTGAGTTAAGTCTTCGCATTGTCGGCCTCTAGCTGAATGGGCTTTCAGGATCGCCATGCACTTCATCACTGAGAGCGGTTCTTTCGAGACCTCGATCGACCAGCTGACCATCGCCGGCTGGACCGGGCGGGACGCGACAATGGTTCAACACCACATCGACGAGTTGGCCGCGATCGGCGTGACCCCGCCGTCCCGTGTGCCCCTGTTCTATCGGGCCGCCGCCAACCTGCTGACTTTCGAGCCCGCGATCGAGGTGTTGGGAGACGCCACCTCGGGCGAGGCGGAACCGATGCTGATCAGGCATGACGGGAAGGTCTGGCTGGGGCTCGCGTCCGACCATACCGACCGGACACTGGAGGCGACCTCCGTCGCCGCCTCCAAACAGATCTGCCAGAAACCCTGCGCCGCCGAAGTCTGGGATCTCGATTCTGTCGCGGACCATCTGGACCGGATCACCATCCGCTCCTGGATATGGGAGCGCGATTCTTGGCAACTGTATCAGGACGGATCGATCAGTCAGATATTACCCTTGCAGGACCTCCTCGCCAACGCCGGCATGGCCAGCCCATCAGCGTTGCTGTGCGGAACATTTCCTGCCGTTGGAGGCGTTCGGACTTCAGACAGGTTCCGCGCCTCAATGCACGACCCTCTGCGGGGTGCCGACATTCACTTGGAGTATGAGACACTAGCGCTGCCAATCGTCTCTTGAAGCGTCGCGTCAAGCTGACATTACTTTCTGACATCAGCGGTGGCATGCCGCGGGAGTGACCGAACCTCGCGACTTGGAGATGGAGAAACTCAACCGTCATCGGCGCGTGTCAGGTCTCCGTCGCGGGAGCGTCCGACTATGGAAGGACGGTCCGCAGGAAACTGACCTAGCGGAGGCAACGTCCACCGCACGTGGCGCTCGGCAAGCGCACTAGAAACCGACCGATGCGTCGGCGGCCGGAATGCCATACCGAGCAGTCCGCGCGCTCTTCGAACATGGACGCCCTACCCGACGGGCGGTTCGGCATCCGCCACGCGTGCCAGAGAGGAGCGCAACGTGATGCTGGTCTCCAGCACGACATTGCGTTTCACCTCCACGTTCCCGATCATTCCGAGCAGAAGCTCGGCGGCGGCGTTGCCCATGCGCCGGTGAGGCACATGGACAGTCGTTAAGGCTGGAGTGGCGACGCCCGCAAGATCGATGTCGTCGTACCCCACAACGGAGATCGCGTCGGGCACGACTATTCCCACTTCACGGAGCCCGAGGATCGCTCCGGCTGCCAGAACGTCGTTGCCACAAACAACCGCCGTGGGTCTCGGGTCAAGTCGCGCCAGACGCTTGACCGCCTCGGCGCCGGCATCGAGGGAATACGCAGCTTCGACTATGTAAGGTGCCTCGAGGGCGATTCCCCGCTCCGACAAGGCGCTTCTGACGCCAGCCACGCGCTCGCTCGCCCTGTCGTTCCATTCGGTCACGCCCGCGATCATCGCCACCCGCCGGTGGCCCCGGGCAAGGACTTCCTCGGTCATCTTCGACGCCGCGGCGCGATTGTCGAATCCCACACTGCAATGCGGACCGTCGCCATTGGGGTTCCAGACCAGAACGAACGGGACGCCGCTCCGCGCGAGCAGGTCGTAGGTCGATTGTGGGCGCGCCTCTCCGATCAGAACCAGCCCGTCGATTCCTCGCCCGAGCAATGTCCTCACTTGCCCCGCCTCCGCGTCAACGTTGTAGTGAGACGTCGCGACCAGAAGCGTTATAGCGTTCGCGGACAGCGTCTCTTCTAGCGCCTGCAATCCTCTGGCGAAGATGGCGTTCTCCATCGTTGGAATGACCGCACCCACCGTGTTGGAGCGGTTGGACGCAAGGGCCCGAGCGCCGAAGTTTGGCACGTAGCTGAGTTCCCGCACCGCCGCGTCCACCCGCTCGCGGGTTTCAAGGCTGACCGTAGCGGGGCGTGTCAGGGTGCGGGACACTGTCGCGGTCGAGACGCCAGCGAGTCGCGCGACGTCGCTCAGCGTCGGCCGCGTTTTTTTTTGATCGATAACCGGGTTCCTTTCAGCAACTTGTCCGGATCTAAGCCAATGCAAGCGCTTCCCTCAACATGTAAGCGCTTGCTCGATGAAATGTATGTGCTTACACTGACCTTAAATGCCGAGTCGCAGAACATCGGCAGATCGGGAAGGAAATCGTCATGAAGCCGGGTACTTGGCCCTTGCTGGCCGCTCTAGCCCTATTTCTGGCGTATGTCGCCAACATCTTCAGCGGGTTGGCCAGCGGCTCGACCTTCCTCGGAGATGTGGGAGAGATGTTGACGCTCTTTGCCTCGTCCATCTTCTTCGTGATCTGCATTCTCGAACGCGAGGCCAATGATCCTCGAGCGAAGGAGTGACTGCCAACATGTTCAAAACTATTGGGAGAAAACCGAAACATGGATGATCTCGAGAAGCGCGGCCTCGCCGAGCAATCCCGGCGTAATTTCCTCAAGCTTGCGGGATCGGGCGGGTTCACCGCAGCGATCGTCGCCGGGGCGGCGGGTACACTGTATTCGTCCCAAGCCGCGGCACAGACTGCACAGGAAGAATCCGAGCGCCAAGCTGCCGCCGATCATGTGATGACCCTAGCCACGGCCTATGTTCTGGGCGCGTCGCGCAGCTATCCGATCATGCAACTAGATCTCAAAGAGAACATTCAGAACGCCACGAACGGCAAGGTCTATGTCAAGCTCGCACCGGGTGGACAGCTTGGCGCCGGCGGCGCGCTGGTGCAGGCGGTTCAGACCGGCACGATCCAGTGCGCGCAGCATTCGTTGGCGAACTTCGCACCCTTCGCAAGTGCTGCGGACTTGATCAACTTGCCCTACTTCTGCGGCTCGAACCAGAGGTTCACCAATCTCGTAACGTCGGATGCGTGGAAATCCGAAGTGCACCCGAAGATTGAGGCAGCCGGCTTCAAGGCCCTGTTCTATGTCGTCATCGACCCGAGAGTCGTCGCGGTGCGCGCCGGTGGCGCTGGTCCGGTGATTCTGCCCGCCGATCTGGCCGGCGTGAAATTCCGCGTCCCGGGATCCGCGATGCTGCAGCAGTATTACCGCATGGTGGGCGCGAACCCGACGCCGGTCGCCTGGGGCGAAACGCCATCCGCGATCAAGCAGGGCGTGGCCGATGCACTCGACCCGTCGGTGGGCGCGCTTTACGTTTTCGGCTTCGCCGACATCCTGAGCCACGTGACGTTCACGCAGGCCGTTCCCGACAGTCAGGTGTACTCCTTGAACCTCGAATGGTTCGAATCGCTTCCCGCCGACGTGCAGGAGGGCATCGAGTTCGCAGGGGAAATGACCGCGCACCAGAACCTCGCCAAGGTGCCATCGGCTCGCAGCTACGCGATGGCCGAGTTGTCGAAGGCAGGGGTCGAGTTCCACACGCTGACCGACGATCAGCTCGGCGAATGGCAGGCGGCCGGTGGCTACCAGTTGCCGGACTGGGATGAATTCAAGGTCGAACTCGCCGGATCGATGGAGACCTTCGCCAAACTCGAAGAGGCGGCCGGCACGCAGGGCCGCTACTACGTGCACGACGCCTGATCCTTCCGAAGCCCCGGCGCGAGCCTTCGCGCCGGGGTCGATCGCGAGATCCGAACCGATCAATCTTCTCGAACCGCTGGCGACGCTCGCGCCAGCGAAAGGAGACGTGCATGCCGCGCATTCTCGACGCCCTGAACAGAAACGCCGAGCGCTGGGCGCTCCTCGTATTTTACGTGATGCTCGTGATGACCATGTTCATCGAGGTCGTAAGGCGCGAACTGCTCTCCTACTCGTCGATCTGGGGCGAGGAGGTTGTGCGGTACTCGTTCATCTACCTCGCATGGATCGGTGCCGCGGCGGCGGTCAAGGAACGCGGGCACATCCGCATCGACGTGCTGATGCACTACGTGCCGCCGCGGGCCAAGGCGCTTCTCTACATCTTCGGTGACATCGTGATGTTCGCGGTGGCCATCGTGGCGTTCTACTGGTCGCTCGAGACCGTTCTGGTCTCCGCGAAGTTTGGCTCGGTCACCCACGGCCTGCGGATTTCCCAGGTCTGGTTCCTCGCGGCTGTTCCGATCGGCTTCGCCCTGATGATGCTCCGGCTGATCCAGTCCTTCCTTCGGGACATCTCCGACCTTCGAGACGGGCGCCCCGTCTTCGAAGGCGAACAGCTCTTCGATTGAGGGAACAGCCATGCTCTGGAATCAGGTACAAGATCAGACCATCCAACTCGGTTGGGACTTCTACGGCCCGATCCTGCTCTTCGTCCTTCTCGTCGCCCTTGCAGTGCCTGTCTGGGCTGCCATCGGCGCGGCGGCGATCGCCATGCTTCTCATTTCGGGGGCGCTGCCGCTGTCGCTCGTCGGCGAGAGTCTCTTTCACGGGATCGACCACTTCGCGTTGACCGCCGTCCCGCTCTTCATCCTGACCGGCGACGTGCTGGTCCGGACAGGACTCAGTCGCAAGTTCCTCGACGTTGCGGAAGCGCTAACGCAATTCGCCAAGGGCGGGTTCGGCTCGGCCACGGTGCTCGTCTGTGGGATGTTCGCGGCGATTTCGGGCTCGGACGCGGCCGGGGCCGCCGCCGTGGGGCGGATGACGATAGCCCGGCTTGTCGAGTCCGGCTATCCGCGCCCCTACGCCTGTGCCCTCGTCGCGGCTGGCGCCTGTACGGGCATCCTGATCCCGCCGTCGATTGCCTACATCATCATCGGTCTGGTTCTCGGCATCTCGGCCTCGACCCTCTTTCTGGCCGCCGTTATCCCGGGCATCGCAATTCTGCTGTCGATCCTCGCCACCAACATCATCATGAACCGCCTCTACGGCTGGGAGGGAGGCGGCAACGTCTCGATGGGCGAGTACTTCTCGAAGCTGGGCGCGGCTCTGAAGTCGGGCTGGTATGCATTCATCGTGCCCGGCATCATCTTTTACGGCATCTTCTCGGGACGGCTCACGCCGACAGAGGCAGGCGCAACCGCGGTCGTCGTCACCATCATCATGGGCTTCATTCTCGGCACGCTGAAGCTCGCGGACTTCCCTGCAATGCTGGTCAGTTCGGCCAAGGTGAACGGGGTAATCCTGCCGATCATCGCTTTTTCGCTGCCGCTTGCGCAGGCGCTCGCGATCCTCGGTGTCCCGCAGGGCTTCGTCGCCGCGGCGACAACGGTCAGCGATGAGCCCTGGGTGCTGATCCTGATGATGATACTGATCCTGATCGCCGCGGGCTGCGTGATGGAGACGACTCCGAACATCGTTATCCTGGCCCCGATCCTGAAGCCGCTGGCCGACAACATCGGCATGAATGAAATCCAGTTCTGCATCATGATGATCACGGCCTTGGGTGTGGGCTTCATCACGCCACCGCTGGGACTGAACCTCTTCGTGGTCTCCGGGATCACCGGGGAATCGATCCTGAAAATTGCCTACCGGGCCATACCGTTCGTGTTCTTCATGCTGCTCGTGACGCTTTTGATCGCTTACGTGCCGGCGATCTCGACAACACTGCTCCCCGATATCTACAAATGAGGAAGCCATGACCATCGAGTACCTTAAGAAGGCCGCCCGAAAGTCTACCGACGATTCCGGTGATGTGCGTGCCACCGTGCAGGCGATCCTCGACGAGATCGAAGCCGGCGGTGACGACGCGGCCCGGCGCTACGCTGCCAAATTCGACCGCTACGACGGGAACGTCGTCCTGACCCGCGACGAGATCGACGCGGCGACGGCCAAGGTCTCGCCGAAGCTCAAGGACGACATCCGCTTCGCCTGGGACAACGTGCGACGCTTCGCCGAGGCCCAGAAAGAAACCATCAAGGACATGGAGATCGAGGTGGTCCCCGGCCTGATGGCGGGTCAGAAGGCCATCCCCTGCCAGGCCGCCGGCTGCTATGCCCCGGGCGGCCGCTACAGCCACATCGCCTCCGCGCTGATGACGGTGACCACCGCCAAGGTCGCGGGTTGCGGCCACATCACCGCCTGCTCCCCGCCGCGCCCCGACATCGGGATCGCGCCGGCCATCATCTACACCGCCGATCTCTGCGGCGCAGATTCCATCCTCGCGCTCGGCGGCGTCCAGGGCATCGCGGCCATGGCCTTTGGCCTCTTCGGCCTGCCGAAATCCGACATCCTCGTCGGTCCCGGGCAACCAGTTCGTCGCCGAAGCCAAGCGCATCCTCTTCGGCCGCGTCGGCATCGACATGTTCGCCGGCCCGACCGACAGCCTGATTCTCGCCGACGAGACTGCCGATCCGCACATCGTTGCCTGGGACCTCGTCGGCCAGGCCGAGCACGGCTACAATTCTCCGGTTTGGCTCGCCACGACTCACCGCCCGCTGGCGGAGAAGGTCATGGAACTGGTGCCGGGAATGATCGCCCAGCTTCCGGACCTTAACTCCGAGAACGCCGCCGCCGCGTGGCGCGACATGGCCGAGGTCATGGTCGTCGCGGACCGCGAGGAGTTGGCCCAGGTCGCCGACAGCTACGCGCCCGAGCATCTGCATGTTCAGGCGGCCGATCTCGACTGGTTCCTCGAACGCCTGAAATGCTACGGCTCGCTCTTTCTCGGCGAGGAGACCACCGTCGCCTTCGGAGACAAGGCGTCGGGCACCAACCACGTCCTGCCCACCTCCGGCGCCGCGCGCTACACGGGCGGCCTGTCGGTCCACAAATACATGAAGCTCGTCACTTGGCAGCGCGCCACCCGCGAGGGCGCGAAGCCGATCGCCGAGGCCACCGCGCGAATCTCCCGCCTCGAAGGGATGGAAGGTCACGCCCGCACCGCTGACGTCCGGCTGGAGAAATATTTCCCTGACGAGACATTCAGCCTGACCGGGACCGAATAGGGCCATGTCCGACCGCTTCAGCGTTCAAAGCAAGGTCGCCTGCGTGACTGGCGCGAGTTCCGGTCTCGGCCGCGCCATCGCGACAGCGCTGGCGCAGGCAGGCGCACGCGTCGTCGGCGTCGCGCGCCGGGCCGATGCGCTCGAAGCGTGGGAAAAGGAAACGAACGGCGAAACCGCATCCGTCGCGGTGGACCTCGGCGATCCGGAACAGGCGGCCGGAATAGCGCGCGCCGCCTCCGGTCCGTTCGGCCCCCCCGCGATCCTGATAAACGCCGCCGGCGTCAACACGCGCCAAGCCGCCGACGACGTGACCGCCGAGGGCTGGAAGGCCACCATCGACCTCAACCTCTCCACGCCGTTCTTTCTGGCCCAGGCGCTCGTACCCGCGATGAAGGCCGCCGGATGGGGCCGGATCGTCAACTTCGCCTCGCTGCAATCCGAACGCGCCTTTCCGGGCGGCATCGCCTACGGCGCGTCGAAGGGCGGCGTGGCCCAGCTCACCCGCGCCATGGCCGAAGCCTGGTCGCGCGACGGCGTCACCGCGAACGCGCTCGCTCCCGGCTTCTTCCCGACCGAACTCACCGGCCCGGTGTTCAGCGATCCGCAGGTCAGCGCCCGGAACGCGGCCCAGACCTGCATCGGCCGAAACGGCGCTCTTGAAGACCTCGTCGGCCCCGCGCTTTTCCTTTGCTCCCCGGCCTCCGACTACGTGACGGGGCAGATCCTCTATGTCGACGGAGGCTTCACCGCCAAATGAAAGCGCTCGTCTATACCGGTCCCGAGACCTTGGATTTCCGCGAGGCCGCCGAGCCCGCGCCCTCATCGGATGATGTGCTCGTCGAAATCGCCCATGTGGGCATCTGCGGGTCGGACATGCACGCCTGGGCAGGCCACGACGAACGGCGACCGGCCCCTCTGATCCTCGGTCACGAGGCGGCGGGCACGATCATCGAAGGACCGCGGAAGGGCAGGCGCGTCACGGTGAACCCGCTCGTGACGTGCGGTGCCTGCGAGGATTGTCGGGCCGGCCGGGAGAACCTCTGCGCCGCTCGCCAGATCATCTCGATGCCTCCCCGCGAGGGTGCCTTCGCGCAGCGGCTGGCCATCCCCGAGCGCAACGTCGTGGAGATCCCCGACGGCGTGCCGACCGAGAAAGCGGCTCTCGCCGAACCGCTCGCCTGTGGATGGCACGCCGTGCGGGTCGCCGGACGCGCGCTGAACCGTCCGATCGGCGAGGCGCGCTGCCTCGTTCTCGGCGGCGGCGCGATCGGACTGGGCGCGGCGCTGGTCCTCGCCTCCAAGGGCGCGCGCGAGATCCACGTCGCCGAGACCAATCCCGCCCGGCGCGCGATCGTCGCGGCCGCCGGAGACTTTCGCGCTTTCGATCCGGCCGGGGGTGGCCCGAGTGACATCGATCTGGTCATCGACGGAGTCGGGTTTGAGACGACCCGCGCCGCAGCCTGCGCCGCGGTCCGCCCCGGTGGCGTCATCGCCCATATCGGTCTGGGCTCCGCCTCCGGCGGCCTCGACATCCGGCGGATCACCCTGCAGGAGATCGCCTTCATCGGCACCTACACCTACACCGCCCGCGACTTCGTCGAGACGGCGCAGGCGATCTTCGCCGGCGCGCTCGGGGTCCTCGACTGGCCCGAGATCCGGCCGCTCTCGGACGGAGCCCGCGCCTTCGCGGACATCAAGGCGGGCCGCGCGGCCGCGCCCAAGATCATTCTCAAACCCTGAAAGGAAGACAGATGAGCCAACACCCCCACCTTCTCGTACATGAGAAGAGCGACAATGTCGGCGTCGTCGTCGTCGAAGGACTGACGGCCGGCACCGAGATGCTCTGCGTCGTGACCCATGACAACTCCGACTTCCGCCTCAAGGCGAATTCCGACATCCCGATCGGCCACAAGGTGGCCCTCAAGGACCTGTCGGCGGGTGACACGGTGATGAAATACGGCGAGGACATCGGCAAGATGGTCGGCCCGGCAAAGACCGGCGACCACGTCCATACCCATAACCTCAAAACGAAGCGGTGGTGAACAGCATGGCACTCGATTTCACGAACAGGACCGTCAACGCGTGGCGGCGCGAGAACGGCCGGGTGGGCGTGCGCAATCATGTCCTCATCCTGCCGGTTGACGACATCTCCAACGCCGCCTGCGAGGCGGTCGCCAACAACGTCAAGGGCACGATGGCGATCCCGCACGCCTATGGCCGGCTGCAGTTCGGCGAGGATCTGGAGCTCCATTTCCGCACCATCATCGGCACCGGGGCCAATCCCAACGTGGCGGCAGTGGTGGTGATCGGCATCGAGCCGGACTGGACGCAGAAGATCGTCGACGGCATCGCCGAAACCGGCAAGCCGGTGACCGGCTTCTCGATCGAGCAGAAGGGCGACTTCGAGACCATCCGCCAGGCTGGCTGGAAGGCCAAGGAATACGTCCACTGGGCGACCGAGCTGCAGAAGGAGCCCTGCCCGCTCACCGATCTCTGGGTCTCCACCAAATGCGGCGAGAGCGACACCACGACCGGCCTTTCCTCCTGTCCGACCGTCGGCAACATGTACGACAAGCTGATCCCGCACGGGCTCTACGGCGTCTTCGGCGAGACCTCCGAGATCACCGGCGCCGAGCACATCTGCGAAAAGCGCGGCGCGACCCCCGAGGCCTCGGCCGCCTTCAAGGCAATCTGGGAGGCCTATTCCAAGGACGTGATCTTCGCGCACCAGACCGACGACCTCTCCGACAGTCAGCCGACCAAGGGCAACATCCTCGGCGGTCTGACCACGATCGAGGAGAAGGCGCTCGGCAATCTCGAGAAAATCGGCCGGCAATGCACCTATCTCGACGCGATGGGACCGGCGGTGGCGCCCACCAAGGGCCCCGGCCTCTACTTCATGGACACGTCCTCGGCGGCCGCCGAATGCGTGACCCTGATGGCCGCGGCCGGATACGTCATCCACACTTTCCCGACTGGTCAGGGCAACGTGGTCGGCAATCCGATCGTCCCGGTCATCAAGATCTCAGGCAATCCGCGCACGCTGCGCACGATGTCCGAGCACATTGACGTGGACGTGACCGGCGTACTGACCCGCGAGATGACCATCGACCAGGCCGGCGACGCGCTCATCGAGATGATCGAGCGCACCGCCAACGGCCGCTTGACCGCCGCCGAGGCGTTGGGGCATCGGGAATTCTCGATGACCAAACTCTACCGCAGCGCCTGAACTATTTCCCGAGGCGGTGCCCGCGCCGCCTCGGACTCCCGCGCCTCGTGCTCGCAACGAAAAATTAACCAAGGTTAATCCACAAGCTCTCAATGGCTTGTCCGGAATTGTGTGTGCGCATGAGCGCGCGTTTCGCACTCCCTGCCGCGGCCCTCCGCTCGTCGTCTCATTCCCGGGAAGATCCATGAAACCTTCCAGAACATCGCTCGCGACCCTCGGGCGCACCGGACGGGAGGTCGCGCCGGGCGTCGCCTTGTCGCTGACGATCGCCGCGGCGGCGACCTTCCTGTCCGACCATTACGGCGCACCGGTTATGCTCTTCGCCCTGCTGATCGGCATGGCTTTCCATTTCCTCTCCGTCGAAGGGCGCGGCGTCCAGGGGATCGCATTCTCCAGCCGCACGATCCTGCGCGCCGGCGTTGCGCTCCTTGGCGTTCGCATCACCTTCGCCGACATCTCCGCGCTCGGCTTCCAGACGGTCCTGACGGTCGTCGTACTGATCGGGATCACGATCGCCACCGGCTTCGTCGCCGCGCGGTTCTTCGGCCGCCAATGGCGCTTCGCCTTGCTGACGGGCGGATCGGTCGCCATCTGCGGCGCCTCCGCCGCCCTCGCGCTTGCGGCGATCATCCCCCCCAACGACAAGCTGGAGCGCAACACCCTCTTCACGGTCGTCGCCGTCACGACGCTGTCGACAATCGCGATGATCGCCTATCCGATCCTGTTCGCCTGGCTCGGTCTGGACGACCGCCAATCGGGTTTCCTGATCGGCGCCACCATCCACGACGTCGCCCAGGTCGTCGGAGCGGGCTATTCGGTCTCCGACGAGACCGGAGAGATCGCCACCATCGTCAAGCTGCTGCGCGTGGCGCTTCTGCCCGTCCTGCTCCTCATCGTAATCGGTGTCCTCAGCTCGACCGCGCGCCCCGGCGCGCGCCCGACCGTGCCTTCGTTCGTGATCGCCTTCGCCGTGATTGTCGCCGCGAACAGTTTCGGACTGATCCCGCAGCCCGTCGTCGCGTTTCTGACGGAGGTTTCGCGCTGGATGTTGGTCACCGCCATCGCCGCGCTCGGCATGAAGACCACACTCAAGGCGATGGCCGAGGTCGGCGGAGGCCATGTCGGGATCGTCGTCGTCGAGACGCTGGTTCTGCTCGCGTTGGCCGTCGCCGCCGTGATGTGGCTTGGCGTGATCTGAACTTCAGGCTTGGAGAACGCCGATGACGACAGTCACGCTCCGCGAGGCGGAGGACATCGCACTCGCAGCGCTGCGGCGCGCCGGAGCCGAGCCGCATCAGGCCGAACCCACCGCCCGCGCGCTGGTCGGGGCGGAGTCGGCCGGCCAGTCCGGGCACGGCCTTCGCCGTCTCGCCGCCTATTGCGCGCAAATCCGTACTGGAAAAGTCGACGGCCGCGCCCGTCCCGCCGCCGACCGAGTCCGCCCGGCGCTGCTCCGGATTGACGCGGGTCACGGCTTCGCCTTCCCCGCGCTGGACCTTGCGTTAGGAATGCTCCCGGCCATCGTCGCCGAAACCGGCGTGGCGTGCGCCTCGATCCGCCGGTCCCATCACGCCGGCGTCCTCGGCGCGACCGTGGAGCGCTTCGCCGATGCGGGGCTCGTCGCGCTCATGACGGCCAACGCGCCCGCCGCAATGGCCCCGTGGGGCGGCAAGCGCCCGCTCTTCGGCACCAACCCGATCGCTTTCGCGGCGCCCGTTCCCGGAGGACCGCCACTGGTGGTGGACCTGTCCCTGTCCAAGATCGCGCGCGGCAAGGTCATGGCCGCCAGACAGAAGGGCGAGCGCATCCCGGAAGGCTGGGCGCTCGACGCCGACGGCGAACCAACCACCGATCCCGAAGCGGCACTCGCGGGAACGATGCTGCCCGCGGGAGAAGCGAAGGGCGCGGCGCTGGCGCTCGTCGTCGAGCTTCTCTCGGCCGGGTTGGCGGGAGCGAACTACTCTCACGAAGCGAGTTCACTTTTCGATGGCGAGGGTCCGTCTCCGGGTTTGGGCCAATTCCTGCTGGTGATGGATCCTAAGGCTTCGGGCGGCGACGCGGCACTCGGACGGATCGGCTCGCTCATCGCAATGATCGCGGCGGAACCGGGCGCTCGCCTGCCCGGCAGCAACCGGCTAACGGCTCGTGCCAAGGCTGCGACGTGCGGCCTCGGCCTGGACGCAGACCTCCTCGTTTCGCTACGCGATCTCGCGGCTGGACACTAGATTTTTTCCTGCTGATGCATTGGACACTCGGAGTTTCAACCCCTGTGCTCTTGAAAGCGGCTCGGAAAGGGAAACTGGATTTCGAGTGCTCGCCAACAGCGTGACAGGTTTCTTTTCTTGCTCGCAGCCGACGAATTTTTCGATCTGCTCAAGGTGCGTGACTATCTGCTCGGCCGGTTGTCAGGTAGTGTCGCGAAGGTGGTGGAAATTTGAAGGTGGCGTAATCTCCGGGTGAACTGAACCCACCCAACCGGCGGCAGCAACCGCCAGGGAGATCACGCCATGAAGAACAATACCGACGCTGCCGCCCTTTCGCTACTGGCCAATGAAGCGGGCTATGATCCAATCGAGGATCGTCTTCGAGAAAATATCCGTGCGACGATCGAGGCGGTTTTCGAAGAGGAACTGGACGCGTTTTTGGGGCGCTGCCGCTATGACCGTGGCACCGACAAACCCAAGGGCTACCGGCACGGTCACCGGGAGCGTCAGTTGATTGGCACGTTTGGGGCAGAGACGATAAGCGTGCCGCGCGCCCGCAGCATCGACGAGGTGGGCAAGACTACGGAATGGCGCTCGAAGGCGCTACCGCGCTACCAGCGACTGACCAAGAAGGCTGAGGCCCTCATTGCCTCGGTCTATCTTGCCGGGACCAACACGCGGCGGGTGAAGCGGGCGCTGTATGGGCTGTTCGAAGGGGCGGTCAGCAAGGACGTAGTCAGCCGCGCCTGGCGCAAGGTGAAGGTCGACTGGGACGCCTGGGTGGCGCGCAATCTGTCCGACGAAGACATCGTCCGTCTGATTTTGGATGGCACCGTCATCAAGACCCGGTTGGATCGAAAGGCCACGAACATCTCGGTTCTGGCAGCCATAGGCGTGCGCCGGGACGGGCAGAAAGTGCTGCTTTCCATCAAGAATATGGGCGGGGAAAGCAAAGCCGCATGGGGCATGTTCCTCGGTGATCTCGATGCGCGCGGTCTGAAACAACCGGAATTTGTCATCGTCGATGGCGCACCCGGACTGGAGGCCGCCCTTGTCGCGCTCTGGGGCGATGACCTGCCAATCCAGCGCTGCACGGTTCACAAGCACCGCAACCTCCTCGGCCATGCCCCGAAGCACATGCATGACGAGCTGACCGAAGATTACCGCGACATGATCTATGCCGACACCGCGGCAGATATCGAGAAGCGGCGGAAGGCATTCTTGCGCAAGTGGCACCTGAAATGTCGCGCGATCGCCGACAGCCTGGACGAGGCCGGGGATCGGCTGTTCACCTTCACGCGCTTGGACCCATCGCAGTGGAAATCGGCCAGGACGACAAACGCCATAGAGCGTCTGAACGAGGAATTCCGCCGCCGCATCAAGACCCAGACCGTGCTGCCCTGCGCCGAAACCGTGCCGATGCTACTCTGGGCGCTGATGGCATCGGGCCAAATCCAGATGCGAAAGGTCGATGGCTGGGAAACCTTGGCTCAGCCCATCGCCCCGATCAGCCTTGACCTAGCGGCCTGATCAGGCCGAAATCCACATGCTCGGAGAACGCCGCCAGAGAATTTCCACCAGATTCGAGACAC
>CAVORV010000059.1:0-34016 GCA_963698685.1 uncultured Alphaproteobacteria bacterium | reverse complement strand
GGCGAGTAGATCGACACCGGACCGTCCGCCAGCAGCTTGGCGCTGTTCTTGCTGTCGTTGCCGCCGAACGGGATCGTTGATGTCGTTGCCGTTCACGTCGTCCGGGCGCGACGGGTCGTTCAGCGTCGGCAGATCATAGATATAGTCCCGCCCGTCATCGTTCAGGACCGGCATGCCCTTGAGCATGGTCAGGTCGACCTCGAGGATCGCGGCCGACAGCGGCTGCTCTTCCTGGCCTGCGAAGTTGTTCGAGGGCGCGCCGGTATTGGCGTTGCCGCCGTTGGCGACGATCATCCGTTCCGAGATCAGCGTGACGCCGTCGGCTGCGAACTCCTGGATCACCTCGAGCCCGTTGGTGGCGTGGTTCTCTTCCGACCGGGGCAGGCCGCGCACAAGGTCGATGGCCGTCCAGGTGTTCGGGCCGGTCTGCGTCATCATCGTGATGACGCCGGAATTGGTGTCGAGACCGCTGTCGTTGCCGCTGCCGCCGGCGCCGATGCGGCTGTCCGACGAGGTCACGTACATGGTGACCATCGGTGTGCCGTCAGGCAGGAACATCTTGGCGCCGCTCGCATCGTACTGCGCCGTGACGTCGATGCCGGTGACCTGGCGGTTCAGCGCTTCCGTTCTCGGTCCCGTCGTCATTGTGGTTCTGAACCGCGCCCTTGATCAGGTCCACGGTCACCGCGTCGGTCACGTAGAACTGCGCGGTGGGGTCGGCGTCGGCGGGGTTCTTGTCGCCGAACGCGACCGTCAGCACCTTCACGTCGCCGTCGACCTCGGTGACGTAGAGCCGGCCGTCCGGTCCCCAGACCAGCGCGGTCGGCTGGCTGAGGCCGACCTGTCCGTTAAGATCCAGCGTGCTCGCGGAAAAATTGTTCGTAACGGCCATGGTCCCACCCTCGCATGCCGGCGCGTCGCATGACGCCGCGGCTCAAATCCAACCGGCCGGACGACGCGGAAACGCGTCGCCAGGTCCGGACACCCGAAGCCGAGAGAATATGTGGGAGGATGCGCCTCACCGCCGCGCCTTGCGCGACCGGGAGACCGCCGGGACTTCGTCCCGCCATTCGACCAATCATTCCGGCGCGGAACCGTCATTCGGTCCGCCCCGGCCCCACCGTCCCTCTCGACAGCTACACCCGTGGACCAATCACCACAAATGCCGGCAAAAGGAAACTCGAATTTTACTCAAATGGGCCAAGTGGTTAATCCCGGAAGAGTGTCTTTCGCAGGACTATACTTCAGGTAGAAAATACACGCGCAATACGTGCATCGTCCGCGCCACGCATACGCTCGCGGCCGGTTTCCGGCCCGGTTCGGACCGGGACGTCAGATGATCGGAGAGAAGAGAGGCGGCCGACGAAGCGGACGGATTCGTCCCCGCGCGGGAGCCGTCGCCCCGGTCGCCGGCCCCGCCGCCCGTGTCGCGGACCCGCCCGCCCCGGCCGTCGACCGGCCGGGGCGACGGGCCTTCAGCGCTCGCGGAAGGCTTTGGTGAAATAGTCCGTGAAGGGTTTGACGAAATAGCTCAGCGGCGTGCGCTCGTCGGTCGAGATGAAGGCCTCGACCGGCATGCCCGGCGTCAGGGTCCGCCCCGACAGCGCGTCCCCGGCCGCCTCCGTCAGGGCGATGTCCACCCGGTAGAACGGCGCGCCCGTGCGCTCGTCGGTGAACACGTCCGCCGAGAGCGCCGCGACCCGGCCCGGCACCTCGGGCGTCGTGCGCGCGTCGAAGGCCGGGAACCGCAGCACCGCCTCCTGGCCCTCGTGGACCTGGTCGACCTTGCCCGCCTCGATGCGCGAGCGCACGATCAGATCGACGTCCTGGGGCACGATCGACAGGATCGGCTCGGCCGCCCGGATCACGCCCCGAAGCGTGTCGGCCGTGCTGCCGTAGACCACGCCCGCCACCGGCGCGCGCACGTCGAGCCGCGCGATGTCGTCCTGAAGCGCCCGGCGTCGGGCGCGGAGCTCGATCTCGCGGAATTCCAGGTCCCGGAGCGCGTCGATCGCCTCCTCCTGCTGCGCGCCGATCAGCTTGAGCTTCTCGATCTCGATCTCCGCCAGCCGCGCGCGGTTCTCGGCGATCTGCGCCGCGACCTGGCCTTTCGCGCCGCTCAGCTCCGAGAGGTCGCGCCGCGTCTCCATCACGCGGGCCATCTGGATCAGACCCTGGCGCAGCAGGCTCTCGCTCGAGTTCGAGCTCCTCGCGGGTGAAGGCGATCTGCTCCACGACCGCCGCGTCCTGGGCCTCGAGGCCCTCGATCTGGTTGCGCACCTGACGCGCGCGCTCGTCGAGCTGGTCGCTCTCCTTGCGCACCGCGTCGCGGCGCGCCGTGAACTGGGCGTTCTGCGCGACCATCAGCTCGGCGATCGAGGCCATGTCCGGCGCGCGCTCCGTCAGCTCGGCGCTGAACGTCACCGCGTCCGCCGCGTCGCGCTGCGCCACCAGCCGGTCCTCCTCGGCGACCACCTCGAAAAGCTGGCCCTCGACGATCTCCAGCTCGGCCTCGAGCCGTCCGCCCTCGAGCCGCAGAAGCACGTCGCCGGCCGCCACCAGATCGCCGTCGCGCGCGAGGATCTCCGTGACCACGCCGCCATCGGGATGCTGCACGACCTGCCGGCTGCCCGCGACCTCGACGGTGCCGCTCGCGATCACCGCCCCCGAGATGCGCGCCGTGGCGCCCCAGAGCGCCACGCTGCCGAGCAGAAGAACCACGGCCGCATAGCCGATCAGAACGAAAGGCCCGGCGCGCCAGCCGCCGGTCGTGTCGGCCACGGGCGCGCTCACGCGCCCGCCTCCGCCGCGCGGGCCGGAGCCGCCCCTCGGCGGATTTGGGATGCAGCGCCACGCTGGCATGGTTGCGCACGTGCTTGCGCAGCACCTCGTCGCGCGGCCCGACATCCTGGACAACGCCGTCCTGCAGCACCAGAAGCAGGTCGCATTCCGTGATCGCCGCCGGGCGATGCGCCATGACCACCACCAGCTTTCCGGTCGCCTTGAACTCGCGGATCGCCATCATCAGCGCCTCGCCGCCCTCGCCGTCGAGATTGGAATTGGGCTCGTCGAGCACCAGCATCACCGGATCGCCGTAGAGCGCGCGCGCGAGCGCGATGCGCTGGCGCTGTCCGCCCGAAAGCCGGGCGCCGCCCACGTTGATGCGCGTGTCGTATCCGTCGGGCAGGCGCAGGATCATCTCGTGCGCGCCGGCTTTCTTGGCCGCCGCGACCACCGCCTCGGGATCGGGCATGGCGGACATGCGCGCGATGTTCTCGGCCACCGTGCCGTCGAAAAGCGAGATGTCCTGCGGCAGGTAGCCGATGTATCGGCCCAGATCCCCGCCGTAATGCTCGAGACGCGCGCCGTCGAGACGCGCCGCCCCCGCCGCCGGCCGCCAGATGCCGGCCAGCGCGCGCGCCAGCGTCGACTTGCCCGACGCGCTCGGGCCGATCACGCCAAGCGCCTGTCCGGGTTCCAGCGCCAGGCTCACCGCGCGCAGCGTCGGACGCTCCTGCTCGGGCGGCACCACCGTGAGGCCTTCGAGCGCCAGGCGCGGCCGCGGCGCCGGCAGCGGCGTCGGCTCCTCGGCCTGTGCTCCCGCGGCGGCCATCGACGCGTTGAGCCGTGTCCAGCCCTGGCGGGCGCGCGACGCCACGGCCCATCCGCCGATCAGCTGCTCCACGGGCGCCAGCGCCCGGCCGAGCAGGATCGAGCCCGCGATCATGGCGCCCGCCGTCATCTCGCCCCGGACCACCACGTAGGCGCCCAGGCCCAGCATCGCCGACTGAAGGAAAAACCGGATCGTCTTGGAAAGCGTCGTGAACTGGTTGACCACGTCCGCCGAGGCGATGTTGGCGGCCAGCGCCTCGCGGCGGTTCTTCTGCCAGCGCGCGAGCACGGCGGGCCGCATCCCGAGCGCCTGCACGGCCTCGGCCTGCTGGCGCACGGTCTCGGCGAAGGCGTCCGACGACATCGAGGCGGTCGCGGCCTCCTCGATCGAGCGGCGCGACAGCATCTGGTTGAGCAGCGAGACGACCACCAGAAGCACCAGGCCGCCGAGCGCGAACCAGCCGAGCCAGGGGTGGAACATGAAGATCGCCGCGATGAAGATCGGCGTCCAGGGCATGTCGAAGATCGCGAAAAGCACCGGCGAGGACATGAAGCGCTGCACCGATTCCAGATCGCGCAGGCCCGACCAGGGCCGTCCGCGCTCCCCCGACATCAGCGCGCGGGTCAGTCCGGATTCGAAGACCTTCGCGTCGAGACGGGTCTGGAACTCGGCGCCCATCCGCGCCGCCACGCGGCCGCGGGCGTAGTCGAGCACGCCCATCAGCGCGTAGAGGCCCGCGATCAGCACCGTCAGCGCCACGAGCGTCGCCACCGAGCGGCTGGCGAGCACCCGGTCATAGACCTGGAGCATGTAGATCGGGCCGGTCAGCATCAGCAGGTTCACGAACATGCTGAAGACGCCGAGCGTCAGGAAAAGCCCATGCGCGCCCTTGAAGCCGGATCGCGGCGTGTCCACCGAAGTTTTCAAAACGTTTCCCCGTCGCTCATCACCCGCCGCACATGTAGCGGATGACGCTTGACAATGCCATAATTTCGCGCAGCGCGCCACGCGGGCGGGCCTCATGCGGCGCGCGCGCGATCTTCTATTATGCGCCTTCCGCCCTGTCCACGTTGGCTCCGCGACTGCGCGGTTTCCCGCCGCGAGGGCCGCCTCCGGAGGCCGTTAATGCTTAAGTCACTTATTTGTCTTTCATTTTCAGATGCTTGAGGCGCGTCCAGACTTGGACGCGCCGTTTCGCCCGTTTTCGGGCCTCAAAGCCCCTCCAGAAAGTCCCGGATCTCCGCCGAATCCGGCCCCTCGGGGTCGAGCTCCAGCGCCGTCGCGGCCTGCATCCGGGCCGCCTCGACATCCCCCGCCGCGGCCTCGGCCCGGGCCAGATGCAGGCGGTAGATCGCGCCGCGCGGGTCCTGCTCCACGGCGCGGGCCAGCACCGCGCGCGCCTCCGGATCGCCCGCCCGGAACATCGCCTGGCCCAGCGTGTCCGTGGCCGCCGCCTCGTCCGGCGCGAGCTCCGACGCGCGCCGGGCGAGACGCAGCGCCTCGTCGAGATCGCCCTCTTCGGTCAGGATCACCGCCAGGTTGTTGAGCGACGGCCAATGGTCCGGCTCGACGGCGATCGTCCGGCGGTAGCGGTCCGCCGCCGCGTCCGTCCGTCCCTCTCCCTGCAGCAGCACGCCGAGCAGGAAATGATCCCCCGGCTCCGCGTCGACCCGGTTGGCCAGCCGCTCGGCGTAGCCGATCGCGAGCGCCCCCTCGCCGGTCATCCGCCGCGCGTTCGCCGCGCCGCGCAGGATCTCGGGCGCGCCCGGCGCGCGCTCCAGCGCCGCGTCGTAGCGCGCCGCCGCCTCCGGCCAGCGGTCCAGCGCGCCATAGAGCGCGCCCAGCCGGAAATCAGGCTCGGGGCTGTCGGGAAAGGCCTCCGCCATGTCGAGATAGACGGCCTCGGCCCGGGCGACGTCGCCCGCGCGCTGCGCCAGGATTCCGAGATTGGCATAGGCCGCGGGCGCCGCCCGGCCCGCCTCGATCTGCCCGCGCCAGATCTCCGCCGCGCGTTCCGCGTCTCCGGACGCCGCGTGAAGCTCGGCCAGCGCCGTCTCGAAAGGCGCGGGATCGGCTGGACCTTCGGCCAGCGCGGCTTCAAGCCCCGCGATCGCCGCCGCCGTGTCGCCTGCGGCATGGCGGGTCCGGGCCAGTTCGAGAATGACCAGCGGATTGCCCGGCGCGCGCCCGAGCGCCGCCTCCTGCGCCGCGAGCGCGCCCGCCATATCGCCGCCCGCGCGCAGCGCCACGCCGAGGCCGAGCAGCGATTGCGCGTCGTCGGGATCGAGCGCGAGCGCCGCGCGGTATCCCGCCTCGGCCGCGTCGAAACGCTCCAGCGTCAGTTCGGCGTTGGCCAGCGCCCGGTGCACGGCGATGTCCGCGCCGGGATCCTCCGCGAAGGGCGCGAGCAGGTCCACCGCCCGCTCCGGCCGGCCCGCGAGCGTGTAGAGCAGCGCGAGATCGAGCTTCACCCCCAGATAGTCCGGCGGCGTGCCCGCGATCCCGCGTTCGAAGGCCGCGATCGCGCCCGCCACGTCGCCCTCCTCGCGCAGCATCAGACCCATGCGCTGGTTCGCGTGCCGGTCGGCGGGGTCGAGCCCGAGCGCGTGGACGAAATGGCCCCGCGCGGCCGCCCGGTCGCCCTGGGCCAGCCGCACGTCGCCGAGCTTGGTCCAGGCGCCGACCCGGGCGGGCTCGATCTCCACCGCCCGCTCGAGAGCCTCGGCCGCGCCTTCCAGATCGCCCTGCCCGGCCAGGATGACGCCGAGGATCTCGTGACCCGCCGCCAGATCCGGCGCGCGGGCGAGCACCGCGCGCGTCAGCGCGCCCGCCGCCTCCGCGTCGCCCTCCCGGACGAGCGCGAGCGCCCGGCGCAGGTCCGCCTCGTCGGTGTCGACCTCCTCGACGCCGCCGATCGGCTCGGCGAAGACCGGCGCGGCGGGCGCGAGAACCAGCCCTGCGGCGAACAGGGCCGCGATCAGGCGGAGCGGTGACGGATCGGGCATGGGAGGCCTCCCTCGGATCATGTCCGCGAAACTACCGGTCCGGCCCCGGCGGGACAACGCGCAAGACGCGCCGGAAGAAACGCGGTGAAAGGAGCCCCCTTCTCCGCGCCGCCCGCGCGCGGGCCGTCTCCGCCACACGATGATGAATTCGCATCCGGCGGATCCCGCTTCAGCTCCGGAATGGCTTCCCGGAGGCCTCCGGCAAAACCAAAACACCTCGATACGACGTAAAACGATTTTCCAATCTCATGCGACCTCATGCGACGAAGTAGTTTCTCCAAAAAAGGGACATATCTGATTCGAGAAATTCAATTCAGGGTTGATATTCCTAAAGCACTCTTCGCCCAAAAGTAAACCTTAAACGTTTTCAAATTCAGGCTGGCGTAACGAGTAGAATTTTGTTATCTTAAAGCTTAGAGCTTGCTTGTTTTTTAGGCTAAATCGTATTTCGTTTGAACTGAAACGCCGCGCTCCCGCGACAGAGCTCGGCTTCGCGTATGGGTGGGACTGATGACACGACTTCATGGAACGGCATGGGCCGCGCTGGCCGGCATCCTCGCGGCCTTCGCGCAGCCGGCCGCGGCGGCGACCGCGACCTTCGACTTCAACGCGATCGCGGACGGCGCGACGTTCTATTCGACGGCCGCCCCGGCCACGGCCCGCGCGGGTTTCGAGGGCAACTGGAACAGGCCGGACGGGATCGACGGCTCCGTGGGCGCGGTCGTCGGCGACGGTGAAGGCATCGTCGACACGACGACGGGCATCACCGTCTACGCCCGGGGGACCAATTCGACGGGCGCCTTGGCGGACGCGTACTTCGATTCCAACAACGCCGGCCTCGGCGTCTGCTCGTCGGCGAGCTGCAAGACCGGCGTCCCCGGCGCGAACACGGCGGACGACAACCTCAACCGCGACGAGGAGGGGCTAATCTTCACCTTCGACAGGGCCGTCCGGATCCAGAGCCTGACGGTCCTCGACGCCAAGCATCTGCTTCCGAACGGAAACTTCCTGATTGGCGGCGAGACCTTCACGATCACCAACGGTGTCGTGAGCGCGGCCCTGCTGGCGCTGATCGCGCCATCGGACACCTTCGAATTGAAATACGTGCCGGGCGGACCGGAGATCTACATCGGAGATGTCACCGTCATGGCGGCCGTGCCGCTGCCGGCGGGCGCGCTCCTGCTCGGAACGGCGCTGGCGGGGCTCGGCATGGCGGGACGCCGGCGGCTCCGCGCCGCCTGATCCCTCGGACGGACGCGGGACGGAACCGGGCGGGACCGAAAGGTCCCGCCCGGTTTCTTTCGCCGCCCGCGGTCTTGACCCCGGGCGGCGGCATGGCGCATCAGTGCGCGCCGTCGGCGGTTCCGCCGGCGACCGACGCAACGCGGATGGCCAGCGATGAAAATAACAGTCTTCGGAACCGGCTATGTCGGCCTCGTCCAGGGCGCCGTGCTGGCCGAGGTCGGCCATGACGTGCTCTGCGTCGACATCGACGCGGAGAAAGTCGCGGCCCTCGAGGCTGGACGCATCCCGATCTTCGAGCCGGGCCTCGAGGACATCGTGCGCAAGAACCATTCCGAAGGACGGCTGAGCTTCACCACCGACGCCGCCCGCGCCGTCGAGCACGGACGCATCCAGTTCATCGCCGTGGGCACGCCCCCCGACGAGGACGGCTCGGCCGACCTGCAATACGTGCTGGGCGTCGCGGGAACCATCGCCGGAGCACATGGCCGAGCCCAAAGTCGTCGTGACCAAATCCACCGTGCCCGTCGGCACCGCCGACAAGGTGCGCGCGCGCATGCGCGAGACGCTGGAGGGCCGGGGCTCGGATCTCGGCTTCGACGTGGTCTCGAACCCCGAATTCCTCAAGGAGGGCGCCGCCGTCGCCGACTGCATGCGTCCCGACCGCATCGTCATCGGCACCGAGAGCGCCGAGACCGAGGAGCTGCTGCGCGAGGTCTACGAGCCCTTCAACCGCAGCCGCGACAAGATCATCGTGATGGACGTGCGCTCGGCGGAGCTGACGAAATACGCCGCCAACTGCATGCTCGCGACCAAGATCAGCTTCATGAACGAGATCGCGGGGCTCGCCGAGCGGCTCGGCGCCGATGTCGAGATGGTCCGCCAGGGCATCGGCGCCGACCAGCGCATCGGCTACCATTTCATCTATCCCGGCGCCGGCTACGGCGGCTCGTGCTTTCCCAAGGACGTGAAGGCGCTGATCCACACCGCGCGCGAGAACGGCTTCGAGCCGACGCTGATGCAGGCGGTCGAGGACCGCAACGACGCGCAGAAGACGGTGATCTTCGAAAAGATCCGCGCGCATTTCAAAGGCGACCTCAAGGGCAAGACCTTCGCGCTCTGGGGCCTGTCGTTCAAGCCCAACACCGACGACATGCGCGAGGCGGCCAGCCGCGTGCTGATGGAGGCGCTCTGGGACGCCGGCGCCTCCGTCCAGGCCTACGACCCCGAGGCGATGGAGGAGACCCAGCGCATCTACGGCGACCGCGACGACCTCGCGCTCTGCGGCACCAAGGAGGCGGCGCTCAAGGGCGCCGACGCGCTGGTGGTGATGACCGAATGGCAGGCCTTCCGCGCGCCCGATTTCGACATGATCAAGGAGCGGCTGAGCACGCCCGTGATCTTCGACGGCCGCAACCTCTACGATCCCGAGCGCATGGCCCGAAAAGGCTTCGCCTATTACGCCATCGGCCGCGGCCTCGGCGTCCCGGCCGCCTGAGATGCGCGTCCTCGTCACCGGCGCGGCGGGGTTCATCGGCTTCCATGCCGCGCGCGCACTGATGAAGCGCGGCGACGCGGTCACCGGCTTCGACGTGGTCAACGACTATTACGACATCGCCCTCAAGGAGGCCCGTCTGGCCGAACTCGACCGGATCGCGGCGGAGATCGGCGCCGACTGGACATTTATCCGCGCCGACCTCGCCGACATGGACGCGGTCACGGCCGCCTTCGCGGACACCCCCTTCGACCGGGTGATCCACCTCGCCGCCCAGGCCGGCGTGCGCCATTCCATCGAGAACCCGGGCAGCTACATCCAGTCGAACCTCGTGGGCTTCGCCAACATCCTCGAGGCCTGCCGCAGGGCGGAGACGCCGCACCTGACCTACGCCTCGACCTCGAGCGTCTACGGCGCCAACACCACCATGCCCTTCGCAGAGGGCCAGGGCGTCGACCACCCGCTCCAGCTCTACGCCGCCACCAAGCGCGCGAACGAACTGATGGCGCATTCCTACGCCCATCTTTACCGCCTGCCCTGCACGGGGCTGCGCTTCTTCACGGTCTACGGCCCTTGGGGCCGGCCCGACATGGCGCCGATGAAATTCGCCGACGCCATCCTCGAAGGCCGCCCGATCCAGGTCTTCAACCACGGCCGCCACAGCCGCGACTTCACCTATGTCGACGACATCGTCGAAGGCGTGATCCGCGCCTCCGACCTGATCGCGGCGCCCGATCCGGACTGGGATTCGGCCGCGCCCGACCCCGCCACCTCCGACGCGCCGTTCCGCGTCTACAACATCGGCAACAACGCGCCCGTGGAACTGGCCGACTTCATCGCGGCGCTGGAGGCCGCGCTGGGAAAGAAGGCGGTCCAGGAGATGCTGCCACTCCAGCCCGGCGACGTTCCCGACACCTGGGCCGACAGCTCGCGGCTCGCCAGAGCGGTGAACTACCAGCCCGCGACGCCGATCGACCGAGGGCGTGCGGCGCTTCGCGGAATGGTATGTCGACTACGCGGACCGTGGACGCGACGCCTTGCGGAGACCAATCAAATAAAAACCCGAAACACGAATTAATCAATCGGAGACTTCTATTTTTCGGCGCTTCCGGACCGGGCGCAATTCGAGAAGGTGGGTCAGTTCATCGGCAGCAAAAGCCAGATATGGATGGGGGACGTCTACAAAGTGATCTACTTCGTGGACACGTTCCTGCAGCAGATGTCGTGGCGAACGGTCGAGGAGAATCACGGTCAGGCCATCCTTTGGCGCCGCCCGAGGGCTTCGGTCACCGAGCGCCGGATCGAGACCATCGGCTTGAAGCATTTCGAGGATCTCGTGATGGAGATCGACGTCCTGAAAATCGCGCCTCTCGCATCCATCCTGGAGCAGGTCCGGAAGGATCTGTTCCGGAAATGACTCTCGTTCCAGACGCGACGGTCCGTCGTGGGGAGCAGTCCAAGGTCTGAGCAGTTCGATCCTCGCATCGGGTCAGAAGCTGGCTTCTTATGGCGGAAAATCCGGGCGGTCACAGAACACCGATCTCCCATGGCGAAGCCCACGGAAACAATCGCTCCATCGCTTGCGCGAAATCGAGTTCGGTCATGCGCGATACGACGGGGGCGTCGCCAACGCACAGGAAGTCGAACCGCGCGCTTATGGTATCAAACAGCTGTTGCCCGCAATTTGGTGCACCCAAACCGATGTAGCGGGCTCTGCATTTGGACGGAACGGCCCTTCCGCTACCATAAGCGTAGTAATGGTGCAGGAAACTTGTCAAATTGAGGTCCCCATCGGAGCGGAAGCGCGCGGCCGATGTCCGCTCCAGCGCGGCGGCATGGCGTTCGGTGATCTCGGCCAGGATTGTCCGGTTCAAAGCATGCGGAACGTGAAGCATAGAGTTCACGGGTTCCAGATTGAATTCCTCCGTCAGGATACGGTTCGAATTTCGTGAGGCTCTCACATAGGCTTCATCTCCGGCAAAGAGCGGATCGACCATCGTTGAAGAGGGGAAGAACCGGGTGCTGCCGTTCGGAAGGAAGAAATCCTCCGGATATTGTGGCGAGCCGACGAACACGTCGTCGTTAAAATAAAGGAAATGCTCCGACAGCCCTTTGATCCGATGCAGGTTGGCTTCTATGGCGTGCGAGTTGAAGGTCGGCAGATGCTCGGAAGTGGGAAAGATGTCCTTGTGCTCGACGAGGATGAGCCTGCCGTCGAGCGCCTCTGTCCGGAGCCATGCCGGGACCTGTCCATTGGTCACGATATGGATCTTCCGGACCCACGGCATGTAGGCGTTTACCGATCGTAACGAATAGCGCAGTTCGTCACGCGACAGAAAGCGGTGCTCTTCCCAATCGTTGCTGACCCCCGCCCCGTCTGACGACTGTCCTTTCCATTCGGAAAGATAGCGCGCTTTGGCCCTGCGGAAATCAGCATCGTTCCCGTCCACCCATGTATAGACGACGTCGATGGGGAAGCGGCACTTCCACCACGGAACGGTCTTGCCGAGACCGAAGACCGGGATGCCGGCTCCCCCCATTTCGACACTGTCCAACCCGTCAAGACCGGTCAGATCGAACGAGGGCAGATAAGGATTGTGGCCGGTTCTGTTGAGGCGGGAGCCACTCTCGTCCTCGGTCCAGAATTCCACCTGCACCGCAGGATAATCAAGGTCGATCCCTCCGTACAAAGCCTCGCTCTGCCGGATGCCGATCGAAATCCTGATAATGCTGCCTATCCGGTGCGCCAGCGTGTCCAGATGCGCGCTGGGAGAAAAGCCCAATGCCTTTCGTGGATCCTCGCGGTAAACGAAGCGGAACGCTCTGTCCGGCCCTTCCACCTCGGCACATGCCCGCAAAAAGGCATTGCGGTGATTTCCTCCGATCACGATATGCCATTTGTCGTCCCACCCGGAAGCTGGGGGCAGCGCGAAGAACGGAATGCCACGGGCGTGCAGCAGGTCCGCCACCTCGCCGCACAGACCGTCCGATGCCTCGACCGGAGTCGCGATCGGATCGGCGCGTTTATTCGATCCTGTCGCGGAAGGGGCTTCGAATTTGCGTCGGACCCGCGCCAACGCCCGTTCCGAGCGGGTGCGAATCGTCTCTCGCTCTTTCAGCAGACGGCTGAAAAGGCGCGCCCATCTTGAATAGATCGCTTCGTTTGACAACAATTTGACCCTTTCTTGAGCCGCTTGACCGAAAGCCGTGCGGATGTCCGATTCTCGATCAGGAAGGACAGATGCCCAGCGAATGTACGAACCTGCTGGGGAGGCACAAGGAAGCCATGCGCCCCGTCTTCGATCATCTCGCGCGGTCCATAATGGCAATCATAGGCGACCACCGGCAGACCGGACGCCATCGCTTCCATCACCACCAGCCCCTGCGCTTCGTAGCGCGAACTGAGCGCAAAGATCGACGCTTTCCTGTATTCGGCGGCCATGTCGTCGGTATGCCCGGCCAGTTCCACGACGTCCGAAAGACGCGCGGCGTGGATCTGCGCGCGAAGCTCAATTTCCTTGGAGCCATCACCGAAGATCCGGAACTTCCAATCGGGATGTCGGTCCGCGACGTAACGAGCCGAGGAAACGAGAAACTCAAAGCCCTTTGAATGTACTAAACGTCCTGAAGCGACGATGACCTTGTCGGTGAGGGGCGAGGTGCCATAGTCGGCGCTCGGAACGGCGTTCGGAATCGTCTCCAAGGCGGTGCCGGACTTCGCGATGACGGACTTCGCGATATCCGCCGTCGCACCATTCGTCAGCGAGACCAGACGATCGACGCGCGGCCCATGCGCGAGCAGCGGAGCGATCCGGTTTTTCCCCGAGAACATCGTCGGGCGGTGCTCCTGGCAGATAAGGATGCAGCTTTCCGGCAGAAACTCGGAGGCCAGCGCTGTAAGCGCGGGGGTCGATGTGATGACGATGTCCTGCGAGCAGCCTCTCAAGGCTTCGCGCATCTTGGCATCGGATTCGGCGCAGAACTGATCATCCCATTCGGACGGAACAAGGATTGAGGGCGCATAATTGGCAATCCGCTCAAATGTCCGATCAGGGCCACCATCCGCCACCTTCGGCTGCAAATCGATCAGTCCTTGGACCTCGACGTCTGCGGCTATCTCAAAGCCCTTTGAGAAAGGGTCACGATAGACCGAGAGAATGCGGGTCCGGTGCCCGTTCGCCGCAGCGACGTTCGCTTGGTTGATGATCGTGCGCTCAGTGCCGCCAGGCGCGTCGATCGTCGTCACGACATAAAGAAGGGAGGGCTTCGACATGGCTATGCGTCGTCCTTCCAACCAAAATCAACGGACACAGGAAGATCCAAAGGTCTGCTTGAGCATGAGTCGGTTTTTGTGTTCGGAAACGTAAAATCTGAATTTCGACCAGTTGGGAAAATCACTGTAGAAGGCCTCGCGGGCGGCCACAAAATGTCCAAAAGGGCTGCGGCCGGTATAGCTGATCACATTCACATGCCCGGTCGCCGCGCTGGAGTATCGAATGCTCCACCGGACCTTGGCGGTCTGTGTACCCGTCCTGAGCAGTGCGGCATGGAGATCGCTTAGGGAAAATGCCCAGGTTTGCCTATCCGAATCCACGTCGCGGACGACGCCGTCCAAATCCTCGAACTGGAACTGAGGCTGAAGATTGGCTTTGACATTTTTGATGTTTGCTTCGTCGAAATCGAATGGGCGGGTATAGACGTGATCTCCAGAAGCCAATCCATCGATAAAAATATGCGCGAAGGCGGGCGTTATAATGATGTTCTGGACAGTGACGGCTTTGTTCTCGCTCATTTCATTACCAACTGAATCGTACTGGTGCGCTTGGTCGCAGGCCTTGACGCTCACCGTCTATCAGCACGACGACGCCGCCAAAAGGGGGCCAAAAAAATCGGGGGCGGCTGCGTGGGGCACTCCCGGAATTGGGGATGAAACCACCAATAGAGGTGCTGCTTCGTCCCGGCCCGCCGCAAAGTTGGCAGATCGAAGTCCCGCTGCCGCTCAGCGCCGCTCGGCGGCGGCACCAAACGTCAGGCGTAGAATTTCGGCGAGTTCCACCCCCCAGAGTCGATAGAGCGTCCGGATCGCGTCGCGCCTCTGCGCCCAGGGACGGGGCGCGAAGAGGAAGCGGCGATGCGCCCGCAGCGGCGGCGTCAGGCTGCGGATCAGCCAGATGAGGCGGCCGGCCCGTCCGCCGCCGCGGATCTGGCCGCCCTTCACCCGGCGCGCCTTGCGGGCGAGGTCCTCCCATCTCGCCCGCGCCGGATGGGAGACGACCGCCTCCGCGACCAGCGCGATCGGCACGCCCGCCGCGCCCACTCGTCGGCAGAAGGCGGCGTCGCCCCCCGACATCCGGGTCGCGTCGAACCCGCCGAGCCGGGCGAACACCGTGGCCGGGACCGCGAGATTGGCGGTGGCGGCATAGCCGAGCCGCACATAGCGTTCCTGAGGAATGCCGCGGATCAGATCGTAAGCCTCCCAGCGGTTCGGGACCGCCCCTTCGACCGTCATCCGCACCGGTCCGGCGAGCAGCCGCTCGCCTCCCTCCGCCGCGGCGGCGGCGAAGGCCGCGAGCCAGCCCGGATCGGGCCGGCAATCGGCATCGGTAAATGCCAGGATCCGTCCCCGGGCCGCCTCCACTCCGGCATTGCGCGCCGCATACGAGCCGGGCGTGGCGCAAGGCAGGACTCTCGCCACCGCCGCGAGATCCAGGGGCGGGGCAAGATCAGGCCGCGGCTCATCCGGCGCGTTGTCCACGAGGAGGATCTCGAAGTCGCGAAAGCTCTGGGCCGCGAGCGCCGCGAGCAGGCCCGGGATCAGGTCCCAGTGGCGATAGACCGGGACGATCACCGAGATCTGCGGCGCGGCGGGACGCGGAAGATGCGAAACACCTTGATCGGAAATATCGCGAGACCTTTGAGCTTGAAGCCGCCTGACCAGGCTCAGGCCAAGTCGCGCGCGCGGGCGTCGACCTCGGTCGCCGCCTCTTGGCGAGGCGGCGGGATCCAGCCCTCAGCCTCGGCGTGCGCCGCGTGCCAGAGCCCGTTGAGCCAGTCATCGGAGGCGCCTGGGTGCCAAGGTTTGAGCTTGGAGTTGAAGTGCAGGAAGACCAGTTTGGGTCGCAGGGTGTCGAACCCGGCCTTGCCGATCGCCAAGGCGGCAGCATAGGCGAAATTGTAGCTGACCGGCAAGGACCCGAAGCGCAGGCCAGGGCGCGTCGCGATGAAACGCTGGGTGATCTGCTGCTCGAGACGGGAGGCATTGGTCTCGCCGATGGTCTGGAGATCGGCGACGGACTGGTCCGACAGAATCGATCGCCGGGCCAGGAACACCCCGGAATTGAAAGATCGTTCCACGCCGGGTCGACGGCGGAACATCTGCCGGATCCGCTGCAGGACCGCCTCAGGCGCACCCTTCCCGGATTTGCCGTCACCGATTTGCAGAAACTTCGACCCCATGGTCGGAGCGGCCGCGAAGTCGTAGGGCAGAACCAGATCGTTGAAGGAAAAGTCCGGGTCGAGGCAGATCATGTCCACGTCGAGGAAGATGTGGTGGGAATATCCCAGATCCTTGAAGGCGAAGAATTTCAGGAAAGTATACTTGCCGAAGCTCTCATGACGCAGACCCGGATCGACCTTCGAAGCGTCGATGCGTTTCATGCTGTCGATCTCGCTGTCCGACAGCAGGATCCTGCGATGCGCCAGATTCCGCACGACGGCATCCTCGAACACCGAGGGATCATTGCTGATGACCACGATGTCGTGGGTGTCCGCCAGGATCGCCTTCCTGATCGAATGGGCGAATGTTTGGAAGGCGGCCAGGTAGGCGGAGTCGAGCAGGAAGATGACGGCGCCCCGGCCGGTCTCGTCCCGGTTCTCGACCGCTCGTGCACCGGTCCCCATCGACCACAGCATTACGCCTTTCGAGCTCTTGCCTTCTTTCAGGAGCCTGGGAATCGTGGCCTGCCAATAGCGGGTGGCGTTCAGGAAGTGATCCGCGTACTGCCGCTCCAGTTCGCGCTCGTAGTCGTCAACGAAGATCTGTGTATGGGCCAAAGCCACTCTGCTCGACCAGTAGATCGGCAGGCTGCGGCCGGGCATGCGGCTGGAATATCCCATGGGAGAATCGATGATGATCACGTCCCACGGCTCTTCATGCATCACGTCTGGGATCGGGAAGGCCGCGAGCTTTTGCTCATCGATCGGCAGGCTGGTGGAGACGGTCCCAATCCCGTAATCGACTTGGCGGATGTCGAGGGTCGGCTGCGCCTCCTTGGTCTTTCGGAGCCAGCCGGCGTTATTCTCAAGAAACACGGTCTTGCCGCCGCTATTCGCTGCGGCCCACATGGCGCTGTCTTTGCCGCAGCCGAACACCAGCAGTCTGCACTCGGCACCGGCCATCGCGATCGCTGAAATGATCGCATGGACTTGCCCAACGGACATCTGAGTTCCTGGTGAATAGAAGCGCTTTATTATCTCGGCAATGCTAAAATTCGCACCACTTTCTTTTTCAGCCATATGAAAGTCGCCCTCGCTCACTGCAACCCTTTTTAGATCACATATTTACTCCTATGAGAAAAGTGAAATCTACGGACAGAACCGACGCGGTTTCCGGGCCGCGGGAGGGGCCGGCAAGGAGGCCGATCCATCGCAATTTGCACCTCTTGCAGATTGGTGGTACCGCTCCATGACAACAATATGACGTACTTGATCTTTCCGGCCGGGCAGACAGTGATCAACAAGCGCTCCCTCCGAAACGCCCTTCTCCGTCCTGTTCAGGCCTTGGAAAACTACGCCTCGAAGAAGATCGCCGACAAATATGTCGAGATCAGGACGAAACGGTCGAAGTCCGCCGTGAAGGTCATCGAGCAGGGCTTCATCGCACCGAACTTTCCGATCGATGTCGTCTATACATGGGTGGATCAGGAGAGTCCGGAATTCCAAACCCTGCTGGCGGGGCATCTCCCCGGCGGCGGCACCGCCAACGCGACCTCGGACGCCCGCTTCCGGTCCCATGACGAGTTGCGCTATTCTCTCCGTTCGATCGAGCGGTTCGCGCCTTGGTACAACCACATCTACATCGTCACCAACGGCCAGATCCCGTCTTGGCTGCGGCCGAGCGAACGGATCACCATCGTTCCGCACGGCGACATCATCGATCCGGCCTATCTGCCGACCTTCAACTCGCATGTGATCGAATCCTGCCTGCACCGGATCCCCGGACTGAGTGAACATTACATGTACTTCAACGACGACGTGCTTCTGCTCCATCCGATCAAGCCGACAGACGCCTTCACCGAGAACGGCCTCGCCTACGGCTTCATCACCTCCAACACCGTGAGCAACGGACCGCCCCGGCCCGGAGAAACCGCGACGGAATGGGGCACCAAGAACGCCCGGGATCTGATCCTGCGCGAATGGGGGGTCTATTTCGACCGCCGGTTCAGCCACATGTATCTTTCGCAGATCCGCTCCATCGCCGAACTCTGCGAGAGCAGGTTCGGCGACGCCTATCACGCCTTTCGCCAGAACCGGTTCCGGAACCCCGCCGACGTGCTCTGCACGGGCTTCCTGCATCAATATGCGGGCTTCCTGTCCGGCCGCTATCTGTTCGTCCATGACAAGTGCTGGTACGTGAAGGTGCGCGATGCCTCGGCGGTCGACCGCTACCGCAAGATCCTGGCGGCACGCACGAACCCGGGGGCGCGGGCCGTCGCCTGCCTGAATGACTATATACCGCCCTACGGGGAGATGCCGGGGTATCAGGAGCATCTGAGAGATTTTCTTGAGACCTATTATCCGACCCCCTCGTCGTTCGAGATGGAAGCCGGCGCGCGGGAGCCCTATACGCAACTCGTGGCGGTATGAGCGCGCCGCGCCGGTGAGCGTGAGCGCCTTGGGCCCATCCGCTTGTTCCCTTTGATCCTTGCGAAAGCCGAACCATGGGCTCCTATCTGTCGAGATTGCCCGTCCGACTCGGGCGGCTGGCCCGAAATCCCGGAGGGATCCTGCGCGGGCGTCTGCGTCGCTGGCTCGATCAAGCCGCTCCCTCCCCCTCCCCGGTGCGGTTCGGCATCCCGCTCGCGCCGGCGACGACGCCTGCCGCGCTGCTCGACGCGGTGGATCTGGGCTTCAGCAAAGCGGCCGGCGCGGGTGACGACTATGTCGACCTCGCAGGCGCGCTGGTCGAGCCCGCGCTGTTCGCGCTCCGGGACGCCTGCCTCGCCAACGGCCAGGTCCTGCACCTGCTCAGCGGCAAGCGCGTGCTTCCGGCCGAGGACACGGATATCCGGGCGATCATCAACCAGCATTCCTTCGCCGTCCTGGTCTGCGACCCCGGGCAGCGCGCTCTGGAACGGCGCTCGATCAACGTCTGGAAGGACCGCGGCGAGTTCTATCGCTGCTACGCCGACGACATCCCCGCCACGGTCTTTCCAAAGCAGGCGCCGGCGGAAGGCGCGCTCGGGCAGATCGACACCGCCGTCCGGTTTCCGATCGATATCGTCTATACTTGGGTGGACAGCGGGGATCCCGCGTGGCGGGCCCTGATCGCACCTTACCGGGAGCTCTCCGCCCGCGACGATGACCGCTACGGCCAGTCCGACGAACTCCGCTATTCCCTGCGGTCGGTCTTTCTCTTCGCGCCCTGGGTGCGCCGCATCTTCGTATTCAGCAATTGCGCGAAGCCGGACTGGCTGCTCGACAGCGACCGGGTGGTCTGGGTCGATCACGCCGAGGTCATTCCGTCCGAGTTCCTGCCGACGTTCAACTCCCATACGATCGAGACCTTCCTGCATCTCATCCCCGGTATTTCGGAGCATTTCCTCTATCTGAACGACGACTTCATGCTCTCGCAGATCGCTCACAAGCAGGATTTCTTCACCCATGACGGCAAGTCGATCTCCCGGCTGGAGAAATACGGCGCGCTCCTGAACACGCTGTCCCGGGTGGAGCATGGCGACGCGCCGGAATGGCAGCATGCGGCGGTCAATTCGGCGAAACTCATCCGCACCCAGTTCGGCTTCCTGCCGACCCGGATCCATCGTCACGCGCCCTATTCGCTCTGCAAAAGCGTCTACGCCCGGATGGAGGCGGATTTCCCTGAGGAGATGTGCCGGACGCGGGCCGCGCGCTTCCGCCAGAACAGCGACGTCTCGTTCACCTCGTTCCTCTATCACCATTACGCCGCCGCGACCGGACAGGGAATCGCCTCTTCAGCGAATGCGATGATCGTCCGAGACACGAATTATGCGGAGTTCCAGAACACGTACTGGAATAGAAAAATCGCGTTTTTCTGCGTGAACGACGGTGCCGGCAGCTTTCAGAACGCAGGCTATACGGCCTTCAAGCGCGAATTCCCCGCGCTGGCCTTCCCGATCAAGCCGCCTTGGGAGGCCTGAGAGCCGGGCCACGCGCGGAGTCCCGGAGCCGCACGTCGACCTTCCTCACGGCAAAGGCGTCAGGAGGCGGTTTCACGGACCGGCGGAGCCTTTCGGGCCGGGGTGCCGTTGATAGAATCAGGCCCCATGACCGGAACGCCCCCATGATCATCCTCGGCCTCGCCACCATGGGGACCTCGGCCGCCTGCCTGATGCGCGACGGCGAGATCGTCGCCGCCATCGAGGAGGAGCGGCTGAGCCGGATCAAGAACGACGGCGCCTTTCCGCTCCGCGCCATCGCGGAATGCCTGCGCGTCGCCGGCGTCACGATGGCCGAGGTCGACGCCGTCGCCGTCTACTGGAAGCGCTGGCGGATCGGAACCCGCGCCGCCGGCACGCTCGGCAAGGCGATCGCCTCGCCCGAGGCCCGCAAAGCCATCGCCGCGCGCGCGCGCCGCGCGCTGGTCGGCGGCGAGGCCGTCGAGGCCCGTCCCGAGGATACCGGCCGCTGGTCCGATCTCTTCCGCATCCGCCGCATCCTGAAGGCCGAATTCGGCGCCTGCCCGGCCGAGGTCGCGTTCCACGACCACCACCTGACGCACCAGCTCTACGGCGAGGCGACGCGCGACTGGCCGGCCTGCCTGTCGCTCTCCTACGACGGCGGCGGCGAGGCCGACGCCACCGTGCTCACGCTGCGTGGAGAACGGTCGCCGCACCGATCTCAAGCGCATCCGCTGGCCGAACTCGCTGGGGCATTTCTACAGCTTCTTCACCGGCTGGCTCGGCTTCCGCATGCTCGAGGGCGAATACAAGATGATGGGGCTCGCGCCCTATGGCCGGCCGATCTTCCGCGACATCATCCTCGAACGCCTGCTGCGCCTCGAGGAGGACGGCGGCTACCGGCTCGACACGCGCGCTCTGCGACTATCACCGGGCGCTGGCGGGGGATTTCGACGCGGGCCTCGCGGAGATCGTCGGCCCGCCGCGCGCGCCGGACGCCGAGCCGGACCAGAGCCATCTCGATCTCGCCGCCTCGGTCCAGGCGGCTTTCGAGGCGGCGCAGCATCACCTGCTCGCCTGGGGCAAGACGCAGGCACCGCAGATCGACCGTCTCGTGCTCTCGGGCGGCTGCGCGCTCAACGTCACCGCCAACGGCCGCATCCTGCGATCCGGGCTCTTCTCTGAGATCATCGCCCCCCCGCCCCGCACGATGCCGGCTGCGCCGTCGGCGCGGCGCTGGCGCGCGGCGGCGCGGCCCGGAACGCCCGCTCGCCCTATCTCGGCCCCGGCTTCACCGACGCGGAGATCGCGCGGGCCTTCGCCGATCGCGGCCTCCCTGCCCCGCGCGCCCTGGACGAGGACGCACTGATCGCCGCCGTCGTCGAGGCGCTCACAGGCGGCCACATCGTCGGCTGGTTCCAAGGCCGCACCGAGTTCGGACCCCGCGCGCTGGGGTCGCGCTCGATCCTCGCCGATCCGCGCGACGACGCGATCCGCGCGACGATCAACGCCAAGATCAAGAAACGCGAACTCTTCCGCCCCTTCGCCCCCTCGACGACCATCGAAGCGGTGCCGGACTGGTTCGATCTCGCCCAGGCCAGCCCCTACATGAACATCCTGGCCGAGGTGCGCCCGGAGAAACGCGACTTGATCCCCGCCGTCACCCATGTCGACGGCACCGCGCGCGTGCACACCGTCAGCGCCGAGGCCAACCCGCTCTATCACCGCCTGATCACCGCCTTCGGCGCGGCGACCGGCGTGCCGGTGCTGCTCAACACCTCATTCAACATCCAGGAGCCGATCGTGAACACCCCCGCCGAGGCCATCGACACTTGGCTGCGCTCGGACATGGACCTGCTCGCCATCGGCGGCTTCCTCTGCGACCGGGCCTGGGGGAGGCGGGCGGGGAGCGCCCGTCGCCGCATCGCGCGCCCGCGCTCCGCGCGCGCGGTCCCCCCCTCCGCGCAGCACGATGAAAGCTTGGCTCAGCATCGACTTCGAGGACATCGCGCACGATTTCAAACGCGAGTTCGGCATCCCGCAGGACGGCACCCTGCGCGCCGACGCCCTCCGGCGCGCCTACGCGGCGATCGAGGCTTTCTGCCAGGCCGAGCTGAAGGGCGCGCGCCTGACCTTCTTCACCACCGGCATCCTCGCGGAGAAATGTCCCGACATCGTCGCACGCATCGCTGCCGACGGGCACGAGATCGCCTGCCACTACTTCTGGCACGATCCCTGCCGGCGCGACCCGCCGAAAATCTTCGAGACCAATCTGCGCCGCGCCATCGACGCGCTCGAGGCCGCCTCGGGGAAGAAAGTGCTCGGCTTCCGCGCCCCGCGCTTCTCGCTGAGGGCGGAGGACCGGGCGCATTTCGCCGCCCTCGAGCGCCGTCTGGCCTACGATTTCAGCCTGACCGTCGCCGACGCCGCCGAGGCGCGCGGCCTGCGCGCCGCCACGGGCACGGACAGCCTCGCCTTCTTCCCCGTGCTGCGCCAGAGGCCCGCGCCGGGCCTGCCACCGGTCCGCACCGGCGGTGCCGCGCTGAAATACGCCCCCGCGTCGCTCACGATCCGCTCCCTGCGCGCCGCGGCGGAGGCCGGCCTCGCGCCGCAGCTCTATCTGCATCCCTACGAGTTCATGGCCGACCAGTCGTTCCGGTTCCCCGTCTCCGAGATGGGCGACCTCGTGCCGCGCCGGAAGCTCTTTCTCTGGGCCCGCCAGATCCATTGCCACGTCCTCGGCAATGCCGGCCTGCCCGACAAACTCCGCCGCATCGCCGCCGAAATCGAGATCGTCGGCCTCATGCGCGACCTGCTCGCGGCCTGACCCGCTCCGGCGGCGCGCGTCAGGCTGCGCCGCGCGAGCATGCGCGCGACCTGACGGCCTCAAAGACCGAGCGCGCGCCGTTTGGCGCCGATCATCGTCTCCATGGCATTCCGGCCCGCCTCGACCGTCACGAACTCCCCCGCCGCCCGGGCGTCGAGAAGCGCGCGCAGCGCCGAGAGTTCCGCCTCACGCGCCTCGGCCTCCTGCCGCTCTGAAATAAAATCGGAGGCCTTTTTGGACATCGGAGCGCTTTTCCACAAGTATTGCGACGAACCTCAGTACGATCGCTGGATTACTCCTGCCAGTCTTCTCCGGCGAAGCGAATGCGGACAACATCCATCGCGCCATCCGCGAATTCGGCGAGGATTGTCGCTTGCCGGCGGCAACCAAAGGTGCGGTAGCCGGGATGTCTCGGATGCGCTGTCCCGAACTGCGCCCCGAGCGCCGCGCGATTTTCAAGCCAATGGAGAAGGGCCTCACTCCAGACCTCAGCGAAGGCGATCCCGCGCACTGCGCCCAAATGACGCTCATGGCGCGCGATATCCCGCAGCGCGCCGTCGCGCAGGATCAGTTTTCTGGAATTCATCGCGAACCCCGGCTTACGCGGATCGGCTGGCCTTGAGCCAAGCCCGAGCTTCTTCGGGCGTGAAACCGGCATCCCCTCGCCGTTTCGCAGCCTTGTGCTCGGCGACATCTCGAACCAAGGCATCGGGATCGTATGCGATCGGGGCGGTAATGAGGTCTCCGATCGCGGCCAGAACAAATTCAGAGGACGAGGCGAAGCCACCATCCACGGCGACCCGCTCGAGCGCGTCGGCATCCTCGTCCGGAAGTTCGATCTTGACGGTCTTCATCTGCGCTCTCCGGATTTCAGCCTAATGGCTCGTATCAATCCGCGCAATGTCGAGATCCGCAAACGACCTGATGCCGCGGGGCCAGGACTTCCGCCCGAGGATTTCTTCGACTTCCCGGCCGATCGGACTGGCACTGCCGGATCACGGAAGCGATGGCTTGCAACAGGAAAGTCGACCGACCCGCGGCGCGAGCGGATGCGGACGGCACCCGGCGACATCGCGTCAACAAAGCTTTCCGCCGGGTTAATATGATTCCGGAATCCTTTCCACATCAGACACTTGCCGATTCTGCCACGCGTGGCATGGAGCGTGGAAATCCGCGGCCGCGCCGCGTCACAGCCGCTTTAGAACGCCCCGCGCGAGGTTCTGGCCCAGATGCCAGGCCGCCTGGCCGCGCCCCAGCCCCGCCACCTCCCGGTAGACCCGCCAGGTGCCGGCGGCAGCCTTGAGCTTGTTCGCCGACAGCGACCCCGGCCGCATGCGCCAGTCCGCCAGCACCTGGGGCAGCCCGTGCGCCTCGCCGCCCCGCTTCAGCAGCGTGAGCCAGAGCCCATAGTCCTGGCGGCGCGGAAGGTCCGGCATCTCCACGGCCCCGTAATGCTCCCGGTCGAAGGCCGCTGTCTGGCAGGGGATGACGTTGCCCTTCAGGAGCCGCGCGTAATCCACCCGCGCCGGCGCGCCGATCGTGCCCAGCCTGCGCCCCTCCGCGTCGATCCGGTCCAGAGCGGCGAAGGTGAAGGGCGCGCCGGTGCGCTCCATGTAGCCGATCTGCACCTCGAGCTTCTCCGGCCGCCACAGGTCGTCGGCGTCGAGAAACGTGATCCGGCGCCCGCGCGCCGCACGGATGCCCGCGTTGCGCGCCGCCGCCGGCCCGCGGTTCGCGCCCCAGCCGAGCAGCCGGATGCGACCGTCCCGCGCGGCCAGGCTTTCGGCCAAGGCCTTTGATCCGTCGGTCGACCCGTCGTCGATCAGGATCATCTCCCAGTCATCGAAGCTCTGAGCATGGACCGAGGCCACGGCCTCCTCAAGCGTGGCCCGCGCGTTCCACACCGGCGTGATGACCGAGGCCGACGGCGGGCTCATTGCTCGATCAGATGGCTCGCATGCCAACGCGGCAGCCAAGCTCCGATCAGGAAAGTTCCCAGCACGATGCCGAGGATGTAAGGCACGGAAACATATTCATTGCGGTAGACCCCGAAGAATCCCGCGCGCATCGTGCCGACCACGTGCACAAGCGGATTGTACCAGAGCACGCTCTGAAAGGCCGCCAGCACAAACTCGTAGGGGTAGAAGATTCCCGAGACCAGGAACATCGGCCGCGTCACCACCTTCCAGACGTTCCTCCAAATCGGAAAGAGCCCGGTCAGCACACAGTTGAGCGTGCCGATGAGCGGGCTGCGCAGCACCACGATGAACGCGAGCGCCAGCTTCACGATGCCGCCCAGAGGCTCGGCGATCGCCCAGAAAATCCGCCCGCGGAGCGGTTGGACTTCGCGCCCATCTCGCGCACCATCACGGCGAGAAGCACGCGCAGCCGCTGGAACCGCACGGAACGCGCGGATGATGCTGAGGAAGTCGTCATCGGTTCGGTTCCCGGCCAGCCCTCGCGGAATTTGCGGTGGAGAAAGCAAGGAGTAAACCCGGGCCGAGCGGGATGACAAGCCTCAGCGGCGGACCGGAGCAGTGACGCGGATGACGCCTTGGTCGACTACGTCCAGGACTTCGCCGAGCTCGGCGATTTAATCGACATGCCGGTGCGGTCCTATTCCTCCGGCATGAAGGCGCGGCTGGCCTTCGGGCTCTCGATGGGGGTCCATTTCGACTGGTATCTGGTGGACGAGATCACCGCCGTGGGCGACGCGGCCTTCCGCAAGAAGTCTCTGGAGGTGTTCAAACACCGGCTCCGGGATGCGGGCATGCTGATGGTCTCGCATTCGACCAGGACGATCCTCGACTATTGCACCAAACCGCTGGTGCTGGAGGGCGGCCGGGCGACGTATTTCGAGAACGTCAGGGACGCCATCGCCCTCCACGATCGCAACATGAAGGCCCCCGTCCCGGCCTGAAGCACGGGATGGCCACGCGTGGCCAATTCGGCAACCGTTGATTTCAGTTTGAATTCCAGATCACGTTATCGGCTCGGCAATCCGCGCGACACGCCGCCTTTCCAAACCGGTCGTGCCGGAGAAGCGGACCCGCGGATCCGGACTGACTCAGAAGCCCCGGGTCAGGATGTCGACGGCCCTCAGGATGTCGCCCCCTTCCCTGTCGATCCGCCCGATCGTCGGACCGAGATCGCCCGCCGTGACCGATGCGAGTTCCTGGATGCGGACGATCCAGCGGCGGCCGTCGAAATCCACCTCCGGCGTCAGATGGGGAAACGAGGCGTACAGACCTTTCTCTCTCAGCCGGAATGACGGGTTGATGGAACTCGATCCCATGCCGATGGCGACCGGTTTGGGAGACGTCGCCGCGAACTGGATCGAGTCCGCCGACAGGGGCATTGCTCGCAGCCGAGCCGTCCTGCCGATGTGCGGAACGATGGACGCCACGTCGTCCGGCACGGACCTCGCCCCGGTGCCGGACAAGCCGATCGGCTGGAGGGAGGCGATGCCCTTTCTCGAAAAGGCGCTGAAGCCGCTCGGGAGCGGGGAAGCCGCCACGCCGGCGGGATCGGCGAGGTCGGCATTTCTCCGGACTCGCGGAACAACACCGCGCCCGACACCTTCGTCCTGCACCCGATCGATCGGCGCGATCAGGTCTCGCTTCGCGGCTGGTACGACGCCCCGTGCTTCTCGTCATCCTTCGACATGACGTCTTCGCTGCCCGAGATCACGTTCGCGACGACCGCCCATGAGGCGATCGCGGCGCAGGGGTTCCGGAGGCGCTGCGGCGAAGCGGGTCTCGAGCTCGGACGCGAGCCGACCGAAGCGCGGCAGACGTCCTGACGTTCTGACGTGAAGACCCGGCCTGGATGCGACTACGGTTTCCTTTCTATGGGGTCTAGGCCTGCCGATGATTGAGCAACCTGCGGTCTGGAAATTCTGCGCTTGCGTGGTCATGCATCCTGACATTCCCACTTGATGTAGGCCTTGGTGTCCGAGGCCCATTTTTCGTCGATCTCGACGAGGATGGCGGAGACGAGGCGCTCGAGGGCGTCTTCGCCGGGAAAGACGCGGACCTTGACGGTGCGCCGCTTGAGCTCCTGCTGGACGGCGCGCTCCATCGGGTTGGAGGTGCGCATGCGACGGCGGTGGTGCTCGGGCAGCGCGAAGACGGCGAGGCCCTCGGGCACGCTCTCCTCCAGCCATGCCGCGAGTTTCGGGGCGGTGTCGCGGCAGGTCGCGACGAGCTCGGCGAGGGCGGTTTCGGCCTTCGCCAGAGAGGCTGCGTTCCAGACCGCGCGCAACTCGGCGCCGATGCGCTTGCGGATCGCAAGGCTCGGCGCGTGATGGATGGCGTTCCGGGCGAGGTGGAACTGGCAGCGCTGCCATTTCGCGCCGCCCAGGACGGCCCGGCGCGCGGCGCGCAGGCCGGCGTGGTCGTCGGAGACGACATACTCGACGCCGCGCATGCCGCGCGCCTGCAGGCTTTCCAGAAAGGCCCGCCAATGAACCTCCGCCTCGGAGAGGGCGACCGAGACGCCCAGCACCCGGCGACGCTCGTCGGGGCCGATGCCGATCGCCGAGAGCACGGCGGCGTCGCGGACGATCCCACCGTGGCGCATCTTCTCGTAACGCGCATCGAGGATCAGATACCGGATCTCGCCGAGAGGCCGGGTGCGCCAGGCTTGCAACTCGTCGTCGAGCAGTTTGGCGGCTCGGCTGACCTGCGAGGAGGACAGGCTCTCTATGCCGAACTCGCGCATCACCGCCTCGACATCGCGAGTTGACACGCCCTTGATGTACATCTCGGCCACCGCCAGCATCACGGCGCGCACCGATCGGCGGCCGCGCTCCAGCGATTGCGGGTAGAAGGGCGCGCCATCATGGCCGGCGGTCTTGGGAACGTCGACGGTGACCGTGCCGGCCGGGGTGTCGATGCGCTTGGGCTTGTAGCCGTTGGCATAGCCCTGGCGTTCGGCGGTGCGCTCGTAGGGGCCGGCGCGCAGGAACCGCTCCCGCTCGATCCGCATGGCAAGCTCGAACGCGCGGCCAAAGACAGTGGCTATGTCGCCGGGGCCATGCTCGATCAGATGTTCCAAGAGGGCCTCGACCGCCGTATCGTTCCGTCCGTCCATTCGCGCTTCTCCATGGTTGGTTTCGCAACTCCATGGAATATCAGGATGGGCCGCCCCTGCCGGGGCATGCCCCGGCAGGGGCGCGCAGCGCAACGCAAGCCGAATTTCCAGACGTGAAGTTGCACGACCCTGCCGATCTGTCGGTTGGCAGGCCTCCGATCTCATTGAACAATTCTGGGAATATCCCACCATGGCCGCTCTCCCGGTCCGAAGGAAATCCTACGGGTCATGAAAGGGGCGGGTTCCCTGATTTACTTAAAGCGGTAAATCATAGCCGAAATACGCCTTGGGACACGCTTTTTACCCTATGAGATAAAATAGTCTTGCCAACAAGCCGGAAGTGACCCACTTTATCCCAGACGATAAAAAGGCAGCCACGCCATGACCAGATCACAACGAAAGCCGATCCTGGCTGAGACCGGGACGCGTATCCGCGCAGCACGGCTCGATGCGGGACTTAATCTCCAGGAATTCGCGCGCCTGACCGGTCTCAGCATCAGCGCCCTGTCGCTGATCGAGACCGGCAAGCGGGATCCCCGGCTCACCACGCTGGCCGTCATTTCCGACGCGCTGCGGGTGGGTCTGCCCCATCTGGTCGGCGGAGCGCGGGGCGACGGCGCGGCCGCGACGGAGACCGGATCCTACACGGGATCCGAAACCGGGGCCGACGTGACCCGGGGCTACGACCTCGGGGAGTATGAATGACCCGAAAGAGTCCCGGTCTTCTTCGACGGGTTCGAGCTCGGCGCCATCACGGTCGGCGAGACCGGCGCGCTCGGCTTCGAATACGGTCGGGACTGGCTGGACACGCGGGGAGCCTTCCCGCTCTCGACCACGATCCCGTTGCGCCCCGGACCTCACACCCAGGAGATCACCGAGCCCTGGCTCGCCAATCTCCTCCCCGAGGAGCGGCAGCTCGCCATGGTCGCGCGCTCCCTCGGCCTCGACCGCACGGACGCGCTCGCCATCCTGCGCGAGATCGGAGCCGATACGGCGGGCGCGCTGTCCTTCGGCGCTCCGGGCGATCGGCGCGCCTGGCTCTGCACGCCCCTGCGGGAACTCTATGACGCGCCGGACGACGCGACCGCCCTGGGACGGCACATCGCCGACCTGGACCGGCGCCCGCTGCTCGTCGGCGAAGACGGGGTGCGGCAAAGCCTCGCGGGAGGGCAGAAGAAATCGGCGCTCGCCGTGGCCGCGCCGAACGGCGACCCGGTGCTGCGCCTGCCGGAGGCGGGAGACGTCCTCACCGTGCCGCGCTTCGGGGCCCCCTCGACGATCATCGTGAAGCCCGACAACCCGGCCCTGCCGGGCATCGTCGAGAACGAAGCCTATTGCCTCCATCTGGCCAGGGCTGTCGGGATCGGGGCGGTCGCGGTCACCACGCTCGCCGCGGGAGAAAGATCCGCGCTCTGCGTGCTGCGCTACGACCGGCGCATCGCCAGGAACGGGATGCTGCACCGGATCCACCAAGAGGATTTCGCGCAGGCCCACGGTCTGCCGCCCGGACGGAAATACGAGGTCGGCACCGTCCCGGGCCTCACCCTCTCCGGACTCCTGGACACGGGACGGCGGCACCTGTCGCCTTCCGACACGCTCTCGCTCCTCGATCAGGTGATCTTCAACATCCTCGTCGCCAACGCCGATGGCCACGCCAAGAACTATTCGCTCCTCCTGCCCGTCGCGGGCGAGCCGCGCCTGGCGCCCCTCTACGACGTGTCGAGCGTCCTGCCGTGGGAGCATGTCAATCCGTATTCCGCGCAGAAGATCGCCGGAAGGAAGCGCAGGCCGGGCGAGATCGCCGCCCGGCACTGGGACGTCCTCTCGCGGGAGGCGGGATTTCGGCCAGCCGACGTTCGCCTCCGCGTCGGCGCGCTCATCGAGCGGATCGTCGCCAGGCGCATCGAGGTCACGGGTGCGGTTTGCGCGTTGCCCGGCATCGCACCCGGACATGTCGAGCAGGTCGCCAGACTCATCGAGCAAAACGCGCTGCGGATCGGCGGGCGCCTGAGGTAGATCCGGCCCCATCCCCGAGCCCTCGGCCCGGCGTGCCCAGCACGAATGGGCAGGGTCCAGAAACTCCTGAGACGAAGCTCCTGCAACACCGCCAGCGTCCGGACTTTCAGCCAGAACATGCATCCCACACGGTAGAGTCCGGACCCGTATCGCGCGCAAATTTCGCTCATCACAGCACGCCCCGTGACATACTCGGAAAGATTTCAACGCAAACAGAACCCGCGCGACGAAATCGGAGACTTGGCGGGCTTGGCTGGGAGCTGGATTCGCACCGAACCAATACGATCCGGAAATCATTTTCGTCTGACGGTTGCCAATTCCGTCACGCGTGTCGCGCGCGCGCTTCGCCGGGTCAGCCAGAAGAGCGCCGCCAGTGCCGGGAGGATCCAGACCACCCGCCCCTGATAGCGGTCGACCGGCACAGAGAGGCCGCCGAAGATCGCCGCGTTGATCGCGAGGCCCGCGACCGCCAGGAACAGGACCTCGCGCTCGCGGCGCCCCGCGCCCAGCCCGTCGCGCCAGACGTAAAGGCCGATCAGCACGATGGCGGCGATCAGCGCCGCCAGATGCGCTTGACCGATCATGTCCAGCCCCGCGCGCGGCCGGTCCGGACCGAGCGGGCTCGTATCGACGTTCCCGTCCGGCAACCGGGCGAGCCGCACCCAACTGAAATCGTCCATGCCGAAAGTCCAGGTCTGCGAGACCGCGTTGCCGACGAAGGACCAGGTCTGCTCGGCGGGGTATTCCATGAAGGCCCGGCGCAGGATCAGCGGCTCCTCGACGCGGATGCGGTCCATCTGCGCGGGACTTGCGTTCATCAGCCCGTCCTCGCCCCAGAGGATCTCGCCGAGGTTGGAGGGGAAGGTGTCGAAGACCTCGCAGATCGCGTAGCCCTCAGCGTCGCAGTTCTCCTCCAGATGCCACCGGGCGGGTCCGTCCGCGAGCGAGCGGGCGAGCAGGACCGGCAGGCGCTTGGAGGCGACGCCGACGCCCGGCTCGTGGAAGGCCACCCGGTTGACCGCCGCGTTGCCCCCCAGCGCCACCAGGACCGGCAGCGCCGCGACGAGCACCGCCGCGACCGAGAGCCGGCGCTGGACCAGAAGCAGGCCGAGCGCCGTCGCGCCCACGCCGAAGCCGAGCGGAATGTGCCCGTAATGCGACAGCATCGCGAAACTGGACGCGCCGAACACGAAGAGCCCGCCCCAGAAGCCGATGCGTCCCAGACCCGCGACGACGAGCATCCCGCACAGGATCACCACCGCGGCCAGGATGTCAGGCATCAGATACGACACGAACCAAGGCAGCGGGGTGAGCGCCGCGCAGACCAAGACCGCCAGCGCGATGTCGGCGGGCCGCGCGGCCTCCAGAAGATCGCGCCCGGCCAGCATTCCCAGCAGGATCATGATCAGGACCGAATGGAGCAGGATGACCCCCCATTCCCCCAGCGGCGTCGAGGACGCGGCGTAGGCGAAGACGGAATAGGCCACCGAGCGGACGATGTTGGCCGATTCCGCAGCCTCGGCCGCGGCACCGGCGGCCGCCCCCTCCCCGGCCGCGCCCGGAGACAGGCGGTCCGACACGAGCCGGACCGCGCCCTCCACGGCCTGCCGTCCCTGGTCGAGATAGCCGGCGCTGTCGAAGAAAATCAGCGGCCCGCCATTGAGCAGGGCGGGCCAGAGCAGGAGAAGGATCGCGGCCAGGAAAAGCGGGAACCGGGCGGACATGGTGGGTCTCTCTGACGGAAGCACGCGGATCACGATCAATTTCGCAGCCGGCGCTCCCGCCCGCGTTCGTGAGGCGTCCCTATACGGGACGCGGCGGCGCCCCGGCAAGACCGCGCGAAGCGGCTCCGCCGGGGCGCGCCCTGTCAGTCGCGCTCGCCCGCCATCACGCCGCGGCCGATGAGAGCGGTCGCGCCCTGTTCGGAGCCGTGCGTCGCCGAGAAGCCGGCATTGGCGCCGTTCACGCCGCCCGCGACGCCCCAGGCGGGGTTCAGGGTGCCGTCGGCGTCGGTGTAGCGCAGCGTGCCGCCGTCGCTGGTGAACTTGCCCGTGGCCACGTCGAAGTCGAGCGGCGCGTCGATCACCGCGACCGCTTCGCCGTTTCCGGTCCTGGCGTTGCTGTCGAGCTGACCAGTTCCGTTCCCGAAATCCAGTTCCATCCTAGACGTGCCTTCAAAGCGCTCGAACCCGCGCTCGTTGGCCCTCGCGATATAGGCCACGTTGTTCCCGGAATAGGTGAACGTCCCGGTCGTGCTCGGCCGCGACGTAGGCGTCGCCGATCGCCGCGGCCTGGACGACCTCGACGGGCTGACCCCGGCTGTCCAGCCGCGCGACCAGAAGGTATCCGGACGACACGCCCGGCGCGTTGGGATCGATGGCGTCGACCACGTAGCGGGTGCCGTCGGGGGTGGTGATGATCTGCCCGTCGAGCACACCGTTGTTGTCGTCGATCTCGTTCTCGATCTGCTCGTCGAGCGACGGGCCGTCGCTGGAGGAGGAGCCGCCGCAGGCGGCGAGAAGCAGCACGAGGGCCGCCGATGCGGAAAGCGTTACTCTGGACATGTGTCAACCATAAGTTGTTGCGGCCTGATTGTTGTCCTCTTCGCTATCACACCGCACCGCGGAGCGCCATCACGCGCGTGCGGGAGTATGAACGCGGCCGCGCACGACCGTATCAGGCCGCCGCCCCGGTCCGCGCCACGCCGATCCAGCGCTCCAAGGGTACCAGGAGGCCCACCGGTCCCAGCCGCTCGGCGAGATCTTCGGGCTCCAGCCGCGCGAGATCGTCCAGACGGCGCAGTCCGGCGCGCCGGAGCGCCCAGACGAGGCCCGGACCCGCGCCGGGCAGACGGTCGAGATCGCAGGCCGCCTCGAGCGCGACCGCGAGAGCCTCGAGCTCCTCCGGAAACGCGGGATCGGGCTCCGGTCCGGCCTCCTGCGGCGCCGGCGGGGCCGCGACGGGACCCGGAAAGGGCAGCACGGCGCGCGAGACCGGCGCATCGGCCTGCGCGGCTTCCGAGGCGGGCGTCCAGCCCGAGAGGCCGAGACCGCCGGTCAGGCGGGTGAGGAAGTCCTGCATCGCCGCCGCGTCGGCCGGAGACCCGGCATCGGGAGCGGCGGACAGGTCGGCGGCGGCGCGGCCCGCGCGTTTGCGCCGCTCCTCGGCGATGCGGGCGGCAAGCCTGCGACGGTGAAGGTCGGGTCCTGTCGGCTCGGTTCCCATCTCACGCGCGCCCTTCAGAGGCCGAGCGCCGCGGAGAGCGGCTTCGGGGCCGTCTCCCGCGCGGGCGCCGCGGCGCGGCCGGTCTCGGCGCGCTGTTCGAGCCGCGCCAGGAACTCGGCGAGCGCGAGGCCGACATTGTCCTGGAAGGCCGAACCGCCGCCGTCCCGCTCCAGAAGCCGCTCGAGCCGGGTCTCGGAGGCCTCGAGGCGGGCCAGGATCGACATCATCGACTGCGCCATGGCGTCGAGGCGCGATTCCAGCCCCGAAAGCCGGCCGTCGAGCGCCTCGCCGGGCGCCGCGCCCGCCGTCAGGCGCGCGATCTCGGCGGCATAGCGCGCGTCGATCACCGCGCGCAGGCCGGGCTCGGGCGGCTCCAGGCCTCCGGCGGCCTCGGCGAAGGCGCGCAGATACGCCACCGGCGCGCGCGTCCCGGCGGCCTCATCGTCGTCGTCCCGGACCAGACGCGGCGCGGGCGGGGTCGCGCTGATCCAGAGCGCGTCCGGCCCCAGGATCTCCTGAAGCGCCGCCTCGAGCTCCGCGGCCCAGTCGCCGGGCCCCGCGTCGCCCAGACGGCCGCCGAGATCGAGCGGTCCGGCGCGGAAGGCGTAGTGGAACGGATCGAGCCGGTAGACGGACCCGCCCACCACCGAGCAGAGCGCGCGCAGGCAGGCGGCCTCGCCTTCGAGCCGGGAGGGGTCGCCGATCATCTCATGGGTGACGAGGTCCGCCGCGACCAGGTTCGACAGGACGCCCGTCGCGGCGTCGGAGGCTTGGGTGTCCACGGGGTAAGGCCCTTCTCGCTCGGGGCGGTCCCGGGGGGACCGCCAACTGGTAAATCAGACAGGGTAAGCGTCGGATGAATTGGTTAAGCGCGCGTTAGCGGGCGCGCCCGGAAATCAGCCCTGGTGCATCGAGACCACGCGCGGGATGTTCCAGATGTCGTCGGCATCCGCGGCGGTAGTTTCGGCGGCGGTGGTTTCGGCGGCGGGCGCCGGCGCCTCCGCGGCGGGCGCGGCTTGCGCCGCCTCGGCCGAGGCGGCGGGGGCTTCGGCGGCGGGCTCGAGGCCGTCCGCGGATCGGCGTTCCAGCGCCTCCATCATCAGCGACTGGGCCATGGTGAGCC
>CAVORV010000058.1:0-47490 GCA_963698685.1 uncultured Alphaproteobacteria bacterium | reverse complement strand
CCTCCATGCTGGCACGGCTGCTGGGATCTGGGAGACTTGACCTGAATTGGATTTCTGCCGTGTCCTCAATCGGATACGGCTTAGGTCCAAATTCGCCCTATCAAGAAATCAAGGCCATTCCTCAAGATAACGCTTTGATTTGGGACGGGGCACGATTCGAACTTAGACGTATGGGCCGTCGTTATGTAGTAAGAAATCGTGGTGTTTCCAAAAATCCAAAAGCTTTTGCTTCAGATTTGGATGAATCCATATGTGCAGCAACTAATGCCGTTCGTATCGCTTCGCAGGGAAATGATGCCATTCATTTGGCAATAACTGGTGGAAAAGACAGCAGATTGCTGCTTGCCCTATGCCTAGCAGGCGGTCTGAAAGACCGCCTCATCTTGTTCACTCAGGGTGAACCAGATCATCCCGATTGCGTCGTCGGCAAGATGATCGCGGAAAGGATCGGCATCCGGCACGAAATAAGGGTGCCGCCTTTGGCAAAAGACGCGTCTCTCGGGCCACAGCCTTTCCTCGAACGGATTCGAATATCATCCTATCAAACCGATGGTCTGTGTGGGTGTTGGGACATGATATTGGGCAAAACGACCGGCAAGGGACTCACGATGAGTGGTTTCATGGGTGAAATCTTGAAGTCCTACGACAAAACGGGGCGGTTCAACCCCGAAAGCTCCATTGACCCAATCGGGATCCTGAAGTTGCAGTCTCCATTCGATCCAATCGGATTCCTTTCTGGGCAAGACAAATTCTCGGGAAAATCGGTTAGGGAGTCACTCTCCGACTACCTTTTCGACCGATTCAAAGCGCTGCTTGAAGAGGGTTTCTCAAGAGAAGATCTGCCAGATTTATTCTATTATGAAAATAGAATACCGAACTGGCTCGGGAACACGCGCCAAGTCCACAGCTTCACAGGAACGAACATTATGCCCTTGGGCGTTCCGCCCCTAGTCAGGATGGCCTTCACTGCGACCGCAGAAGAAAGATCCATTGAACAAATCCACTTCTCAGCGATCAAGAAGACCGCACCTGAACTCTTGGATATACCTTTTGCGTTGCAGCGCTGGCATCCTTCGCTCGATGTTCCTGCCCGCGGACCAGTCACCATGCCAAACCGTGCGATGCCGGTGCATGGTTCATGGCAGCACTCGGTGAACAAGGTTCCGGCTGTTCGATCTGCCATTTCATCCTGGATTGAAGGATCCGATTCTGAGCTTTGGTCTGTCGTGGATAGGAATCGCCTGATTGAAAGGTTGCAAGGGGGACCCCTTAACACGCCGGAGATCATCAGCCTCCTCGGCACGCTCCCAATGCTTTTCTTTACTACGGAGACATTCCAGCCTCAGAAGCTGGCGACTGCCGAAAGCGAATATAAGCCTGTCCCGTGGACGCCACTGAAGCAACGGCTAGGGTTTCGTCAGAGACCTTCGAATACCGAGGGCCCAGATGGCGCGCAAGCTGCGCTTGAGCAACTGCAGTCAGATCTTGCCGAAGCCAAAGCCGAGCTCATCGAGCTGCAGAACTACGGGCGCGAGCTAGAGATGAAACACGCCTCCATACTGGAAAGTAGTACTTGGCGGGCGATGGAGCCGGTGCGGTATCTGTTGCGGCGTATGAAACGCCGCCCCACACGCCCCCCCTTCATTCCACGTCTAGGGAGGTCTCACTTGGCCAAGAAGCCCGCACTGCCCAGCGGACCGACCCATCACGGATTTGCCGCGCCACCACTGACTGGCGGCGAAAGAGAGAAAAAAGACGACCTTTACGGATCTCGACATCACGCTGCCATTTCCAGCGGCATCCGAAAGCAAGAGACGATCGGCCAGATGACGAAGCGACCCCCCCCCGAAGCGCCGGGCGGCATCCGCAACCTCCAGATCGGATGCGGTCCGGCGCATATACGCACCGACTGGTGGAACACCGACCTCAGGGCATTCGAGGGCATTGATGAGGAGCTCGACGCGGCCGGCCAGTGGCGCTGGAAAGATATCCTTGACCACGTCTATGCCGAGCATTTCCTGGAACATCTCACCCTTGAGGACGCGGTCCGGTTCCTGAACAATGCCGGACGGGCGCTGCGGGTCGGAGGGCATGTCCGGCTTTCGACGCCATCCCTCGAATGGGTCATGCGTTCGCACTTCAGTTTCGCCGCACCCGGATCGCACAGGCAGGTGCTGGACACGCTGCGTACCAACCGGGCCTTTCATGGCTGGGGACATCAGTTCCTCTATTCGAAAGGCATGCTGCAATGGCTGTGCGACGGCATGGGCTATGTCGATGTCCGGTTCTGCGACTACGGCGAAAGCATGGTGCCCGCCTTCCAGAACATCGAGATGCATGGCAATTATGCGGTCACAGAGGGCTGTCCTTCAGTCTGGATCGTCGAGGCCACGCGCGGAGAGGCGGAAATCGGACTGCCTCCGGAAATGATGGCGCTCCTGCGCAAGGAATTCCTGAACCAGGTGAAGGGGGGCCATTGAACAGAACATTTCCAGATTCCGATGAATGCGCCATGCGTGGTTGCAACAACAGACTGGGATGGGGGATACGTCAATGCATACAGGTGACATCCAATGAAGAATAGACTCTGTCTGTTCCATGTGCCTAAAACTGGTGGAACGTCACTTCGCAGATCTCTTGTTGAGGCTCTTGGACAGGACAAATGCTTCCCAAACGAAGGAAATATGCGGGGGGGGGCCTATTTCAGCGCAAATCGTTTTTCTGAGCTGCCTCCAGGTCAGCGTGCGAAGATCAAGTTGATTTCCGGCCATTTCGCTATAAATGATTTGAATAAGCTGGAGGGTTTCCGGGTCTGCGCCGTCCTGCGCGAGCCGCGCGAGCGTGCGGTCTCGGTGGTGCGCCACTTCATGCGCAACGACCCGCGCCATGCGGGGCTCCCGTTCCGGGAGGTGCTCGAAGCTGTTGCCCCGGCGCAGGTGCATGATTTCTATCACAAGCGCTTCTCCGGCATCAGATACGACGCGGCCGCTCCGTCCACCGCGCTGGCGCTCGAGGGTCTCGACCGGATCGAGTTCCTCGGCTTCTTCGACCAGCTTGAACCGTTCTGCCGCCGCGTGGCGCGCGAGGTTTTCGGACTCGACATTACCCTCGGGTGGCTGAACGCTGCCCCCTCCGACTTCATGCCTGAGCCGGTAGACCAAGCACGCATTGACGAACTCACTCGGCGCGATTTGACGTTTTATTCTGCTGCGGTCGCTGCCCGTTCCGAGTTGAGTAGCGCGTCAAGCTGGACACCGGCACGGCAAAGACCGATGTCTCGGGGGCATTGAGGAGGAAGCACGCGGAAATCCATCGGGGCTCGCGGCGACGAATGATCGGGCCGCTCAAAGTAGCCGGATATACGTCCGCAATCGCGATCGCCGACCTAGAGCCAACCAGAACGTTGCAATGTAAACATCCGCCGTAGGCCGCAGTCAGGCAGCCTTGACCTGGGGTGTGGCGGCGTTCCAATGCCACGGTGGAGTTCGTCGTCCGTGAAGAACGCGTTGCACTTATTGGGCCTGGATGTGGCGCGCAGGTCGCGGCTGCATGATCGCGATGATGGCGCGGAGGATTTCCGCGGCGATGCCGGGCACGGTGGTGATCAGGCAGCCATCAACCCCTCCATCCCTGAAACATGGAGCCGATCGAATCACCACGTCGCGATTTGGCGAGGTTTTTAGAAGCGTCCATGCGTGTCACCAACTCCAGAAATGTCGATTTCGTGGCCTGTTACGAAGGAAGGCCCGACTATCGCGAGCGGGCAAATAATCAAACATATCATCCTCAAAGCGTCTTAATGAAAGCATCTCTTCCGTCAGGCCAACTCTGTTGCGATGCCAGCCCTTTTGAAGGTCGGCCTCATCAAAAACGCGTCCTAAATATTTCTTTATAAGGTGGCTTTGATCTAGCGCAATATAATGCCGAAGGACTTGGTTCTGCGGGTAAATGATTGGATTGCCGTTGACGCCGTGCCCAGCGCGTGCTCGGTTATCAAGGCCTTGGCCTCGGCGGTAGAGCCGTACCAGTCGGTTGAACAGTGGTGCATAATAGTAGTATCGTAGGGTTTCGAGATGGGATGTGCCCTGACCCAGCTGGGGCAGAAAGACGAATTCCTCGAAGTTTATGGCATTGCAACCTTCTTTATCGGCGCGCCGTGCCACATCGACTAGGCTAATATCGTCAGAACTGGCATGGTGTATCTCATCGGCGTCAACATGCATAATCCAGTCATGCTCGAGTGTTTGCTCTACGTTGGCCTTCGCCTGAAGTTGATCAGAAAGTGAAAATGAACCCTTGTAAGCCAGATTCAGAACTCTCAAAACGCTACTGCCGACGTGGCCATCAATTATCTCTCGTGAGCCATCCGTTGAATCATTGTCAATAAATACTATGTCTATTCCCTGATAATGAAGATTTTTAATTAAACCTTCTAAGTAATCTCTTTCGTTTCTTACGCATATTATTGCACAAATATTAGAATTTACAGGACAATTATTTGGTTGCATTTTGAGTTATTTCTCAAGCCATACTGGTTTTTTTCTGAAACGAGGGTTTCTGATTGCATTTTTGAACCGAATTTCCTCGAGTAGAATTGCTTCGTGTCGAAGCTGTCACGATTCTGTTAGGGGCTCAAGCCTTTTGGACGGTGGACAGCAAAATTTTGAATAGAGATGATATGATTATGGATCAAGTTGGCAAAAAATCGTCTTCATTCCATACAGCGTCTGACGTATCAGATGAGAATGCCAGGTTCAGAGAGATTGGAATGCTGACTCGAGCCCTACTCGATACGGAAGAAGCATTGAAGCGCGAGCGAGAATCTCATCAGATGAACTCGAAGCGAACTCGCGACAAGCAGACTTTTTAGAAAAAAATATGAATCGATAGTCTCCAGCACATCTTGGCGTATAACCGCCCCGTTACGATCCGTATTTGAATTAAGAAAAAAAATATTAAAGTTAAAATTATTTAATTCACTACGGCATCACTAGGTGTTGCCTAAGTAATGTGCTGGAGACACTGGGTGTTCGGGGCAAATATTGTACTGTGCATAAGTCTGACAGATCGTCAAACTTATTTTTCCAGTCGTCACCCATCGTAAAAATATCGACTTTATGGTTCACGATATCCCGACGTTTTTGTTCCCAGTTATGTTCAGGAATGATCAGGTCGACGCAGCGCAGGCTCTGCAGCAACCTCTTGCGTGTCTCGTAATCAAAATGCGCACGCTTGCCTTTTACGGCATTGAACTCATCTGAAGATATACCCACGATCAAATAATCTCCCATGGCTTTTGCTCGCTCTAGAAGCAGGATATGCCCATAATGTAAGGTGTCGAAAGTTCCATAAGTGATTATGCGCAATATTAATAATCCTTTATAATAAAATATTTGGTGAAGTGTTATGCTCTGTCTTGGTCACAAACTAAGCGACCGGTTTGGGATCTCATCACGCAGCAACGCATTGATCGCACCGGCCAGAAGTCGTGCCGACTCGAGGGCCTTGAAGCGAGGCGCGATTTCATCAAAGGCTGCGCAGCCCAATCTGCGACGCAGTGCAGTATCGCCGATCAGCCGGTCCAAGGCCATTTCCCAGTCTTGCGGAGTTTGTGCGAGCAGCCCGTTGTGACCGTCTTGGATTGCGTCGGCATAGCTGCGGGTGGTCGAGGCCACAGTCGGCACCCTGTGAAGCGCCGCCTCAAAGATCTTCAGCTCACTTTTGCAGTCGTTAAAATAGGTCGGCGCCAGCGGAGCGAGATTTATGTCCATGCCGTCGAGAAATTCGTGCATTGCCTCATAGGACATCACGTCATGGCGAACGGCGCTGATTTCCATCCGGGCCGCTCCCCTCACGTCCAGTTTGCCGACGATGTGCAGTTCCGCCTGTGAATGGCGCTCCAACACATGCGCGATCGCCGCGCTGCATTGCGAGAAATCCTCCGAGTGGGTGGCTGTCCCGGACAGATAACAGATACGCACCCTATCTCCATCACTCCGTGGGGCGGACGGGGTGGCAAATCTGTCGATCAGACCCGACGAGATCGAATTGGGCACCACCTCGACCGGCTTGCCCATGTCGCTCAGGCTTTCGGCAAGAGCAGCGGTCGTGACCGTCACCATATCCGCAGTCTCGATCATCTGGCGGGTACGGGTCGACAGAACGGTAAAATCACTGGCGAAGCCAGGACGTTCTCGGAAGTACTCAGACTGGCTGAAGATACCCATGTCGTGGATCAGATCGTCCAGATCAAAGACTATTTTTCCACCTTGCGCGCGGAAAGACTCGCAAAAATCCCGCACGCTTTCGCTCATGGGGATCCGGCAGATGAACATGGCGTCGGTGTTCTTGAGATCGGCGGGCGAGAGCTTGTTCTCGGCCACTACCCGGCACATCCAGCCCAAATTTTGCAGATGCTCGACCAGATTGAAGATGCGATAACGGTTGGTGATGAGGTTCGAAGGTGAATATACGAACGTGACGGATCGCGCCGCGCCTGGCGGACGCTTGACCTGATCGGACCACAGCAATTTTGATCCTGTGGATGTTTCCCAGACCTTTTTGATCACCCGGTCTGCATTGTGGCTGTCTCGGTGTTTGTGAAAGAAATCGACCTTCCAATCATAGGCATTCCGTTCCGCCTGCGAGAGCGGCTCGCGCATTTTGTCCAGCCCCAGCATCAGCTCGAAGAAATTCGTACAGATCGGGCCAGGAAACACCATTTTCTGGTCATAGAACAGACCGCGCTCGGAATTGGCATAGCTGTCCTGATCGAAGGCGAAACTCGCCATCGGGCGCCCGGTCAACATAAAGTCGATGAAGCAGCTGGAGTAGTCCGTCAGCAGCATGTCCGCATGTCGATAGAGCAGCTCGATGTCGGGGTAATGTCGCTCCGACGCGTCGAAGAAACACGCTCCGCGCAGTTGTGAGCTGTAAAGCCGAGTGGTGTCGGCCATGTGTTCTCGGATGCCCATGGCTATGTTGTTACGCATCAGCCAATCGGCGAGCTGCTTCAGTTCGTCTTCGTCGAAGCTGTAGTAGCCATTTTTCTGATCGGCCCGGAAGGTCGGCGCGAAGAGCAGAAATTTGCGGCCCGCCAGGCGGGTCTTCAGCCGTTCGGATCGGAGGTGGAAATCCTTGGGTAAATCATTCTCGTCAGCCAGAATGAAGTCATGGCGTGGCAGGCCGGTGATCCAGATATCGTGAAATGTCAGTGGCCAATAGGCGGCGGTCATCGCCAGACGGTCCACATCCGATGACGCGATCACGGACTTCAGCCGCTCGTTTTCGGCAGTAAGCCTATCAAGACGCGCTGTTTGGTCCAGCGACGTATATCCGATTCGCTTAAGCGGAATGCCGTGCCACAGATTATAGAAATTATGCAGATCGCTTGACAGGGGGTATTCAATATTCGCTTGGACTCCGTGACGTAGGAACACCTGCCTTGCGCGCAATAAGTAACTCTGTCCTTCATAACTATGCAGTGGAACGATCACGACATTGACGCCATCGGCTTCGATACGGACGCTGCGGGTCAAGATTATTTTCTTGATTTTGGGGTCGTTTTTTAGCCGCTCGAATACGGCGCGGGTATTGTCCGACAACAGGTGATTATGGGCACAGACCGGAAAAACCCACCAATGGTCGTATTTTGGTGTGGTCAAATCCTCGCTGCGCATCTCCTCGTGGCTGCGCGGTTCGCGTGACAAGGTAGGATTTTGGCCGATGTGAAAGTTGTTGTAGAGTTTCAGCGCGTCGCCGGTCCGGTGAAGATTGCGCTCAAAGGCCGCGATATCCGCTTCCGGGTTGGCCTGTTTGACCCGTGATTTCCACTGCGCCAGTCCTTTGACTTTGTAGTGGTTCTCAGTCAGGAAATACCGCTTGAGCAGCGGAAATCCCTCATCGATCAAATCAAAGGCGCGCTCGGTGAAGATTGGGTGCTGCTTTGTGACGGTATCGACCAAAGTGTCGAACTCGTATCCCTTTCCGACCAGGAACCGAGTCAGGCCGATTTCGTATTTGCGAATAATGCGCCACTTGTTGGTCTCTTTGCCAACATTGTTCACTATCCGTCGGAAGTCGGGATCGTTGATCACATCTTGGCGGAAGACCAGAAAATAGGACCCGACGTGAAAATCATAGATCGGATCCTGCTCGAACAGGTCCAAGTACTTTTCCTTGATCTCCTTGATCGACAGCGGTGTATCTTCAGGGATCCTATTCTGATGCATGGTTGACACCAGTCCTTTGGTCGCCTGCAAGCCCCACCAAGCGCAAGGACGTGCGGCCATGGAGGCGAATGTGTCCTCCAGCCGGCGCACCAGATAACAACTGTCGTTGGCCAGGATCATCTCGTCGTAGGTCTCGATGACGTCCCACCCCACCAGATCCCGAGCCAAAATAGAATATGATCCGAAATCATACATCCCGTGGCGATCAGCCCAGGCTCCCTTGACCAGCCCGTCGAGCTTGGCCATTTCGGTCTCGTCCATCGGGCAGTCGGCCAGATAATAGACGTCCGCATGGCGAGCCATGTCGCGCAGATAGTCCAATACACAATCGTCCACGACCCCATCGCGATCATATGCCGCGAATAGGCAAATCCGGCGCGGGTTATCCGCCAGCGGGCGGGAATGACTGAAATCGAAGGAAACCGGCAGCGGAGGGCGTGGCAGGTGCCCCAGATCCGCCCCGGTGCGGTTGTAATGAGATAGGGCGTTGGCATCCTGATCCGGCGTCCCCAGCAGATAGTTCTGGGTGTACCACCAGATATCGAATTCCGGGTTCGGGTTCCGCATTTCCCGATAGCCATTCAAGTCAAAATGATGCTGCGCACTCAGGCCGCTGGCGGCCACATCGGGATTGTGCAGCAAGTAATATACGTCATCCACCGGCAGAATTGAATATTCTGAAGGCTTAGGCGCCTTCCTGACACCGCCCTTGGCAACCGGGCCTTCCACCTCCGTCTCCGGATCATCTTTGATAATGGAATGCACAAAAGGAAGGACGCCACTTCCGTCGATTTCGGGATTCTTCCGCAGATATAGTTCAGTGTCAAAATCGGGATTAGGCTCGCGCCCCAGCCATGCGCCGATGCGCAGGTAATGTTCGATTGCACCTAATCCGCTGTAATTTACATCTGGATAGGCTTGCAGATACCACTTTTCGTCGAACAATCCTGACATTTTGATTCGGTCAATCAAACGGGATTTATCGGGGGGATTTTTCATATGTGGCAGATTAAGCAACGTGTTGTCTGGACTTCTCGGGTAGGCATGATCGTGCATCCTAGACCACATGTTTGGCCTTGCCCCCTGCTTTCCATTGACCGTGCCTCCTGCTTTGCACAGGGGCGGCCATTCGAACGAAACGCTTGCCAAGGCAAGTGAAAAAATTCACATGCTGAACCCTTGAAGGGGCGAACATGAGAGTGGATTGACCGGGACGGATGAGTCCGGTTCGGGATTCCCATTGAGTTTCGCGAGTGCGACTCTGTGGCATGCGAACAAGAAGATCCATCACTCTTGGTGAGGCTGACCGCCAGCGGCGCCACTCCAGCATCGGATACCGCACTCCGGCACAGGCACGGATGGACATGATGCACAAAATGGCGGCCTAATCCAATAAGCCACTGGTCCGGGATCAGGGGGCAAGGTCAGGCCTTTCTGGAAAGCCTGCAGGCGCGCGGCATGCGCGGCGTCGAGTATGTGGTCTCCGACGATCACGCAGGTCTGCGCGCCGCGCGCCGGGCCGTCCTGGGCGGCGCAAAATGGCAGCGCTGCCAGTTCCACCTCGCCCGGAACGCCATCCATCACGCGCCGAGCCTCGCGATCCGCAAGCGCATCGGCGCCGAGTTGCGCGCCGTCTGGAACGCAGCCTCTCTGGCGAAGGCGGAAACCGCCCTGGCTGAGCTGATCGCAGCTTACCGCGACACGGCTGTGAGTGCCGAGGGTAATCTCCCCAAAAGTGCCGTTTGAAAAGTCCCCAGTCTGAGCGCCGTCGGGCTTATTTGCTGGGGGCATGCCCCCAGCAAATAAGCGGCGGTCAAAACACCCCATCTGCAAGCCCGAAACGGAAGGGGCAGGCAGGTGATCACACTGGGAGAGATCGTCTTGATCCACGATTTGAAGCGGCAGGGGCTCAGCGTCTCCGCCATCGCGCGCAAGCTCGGCATGGACCGCAAAACGGTGCGCAGGCACCTTGAGGCCGGCATGGCGTCGCCGGCCTACAGCCCTCGCGCGGCGCAGCCGCGGTTGCTCGCGCCTTACGAAGATCACCTGCGCGCCCGCATCACGGCTTGGCCGGACCTGTAGGGCAAGCGGCTTCTGCGCGAGTTGAAGGAGCGCGGCTATGCGGGCTGCTACAGTGTCGTCACCGATTTCCTGCGCGACGCACGGCCACCGCGGGTCCAGCCCTTCGAGCGCCGGTTCGAGACGGCCGCCGGCAAGCAGGCACAGGTGGATTTCGCCCAGTTCACGGTCGAGTTCGAGGACGAGCCCGGCGTCGTGCGCATCCTGTGGCTGTTCACGATCATCCTCGGGCACAGCCGCTGGGTCCGGGGCAGGTTCTGCGCGACCCAGGACCTGCAGACCGTCCTGCGCTGCCACATCGACGCCTTCGCCGCGATGGACGGTGCGCCGTCAGAGTTGCTCTATGACCGGATGAAGACGGCGGTGATCGGCGAGGACGCCAACGGCGTGGTCCAGTACAACACCTCGCTCGTGGCCCTGCTCAATCACTACGGCGCAATTCCCCGGGCGTGCCGGCCGTACCGGGCCAAGACGAAGGGCAAGATCGAGCGGCCCTACCGATACGTCCGGCAGGACTTCTGGCTGGCGCGCGGCTTCCGCAATCTCGACGATCTCAATGCCCAGTTCGACGACTGGCGCACGCGGATCGCCAATCCCAGGGTGCAAGCCACGACGCACCGCATCGTCGACGAGCACTTCGCCGAGGAAAGTCCTGCGCTGATCGCGCATCCCGCCATTGCATACAGCGCGGTGCTGACCCCCTCTCGGGACATCACTGCGTGATGCCCTGCCGGGCAATGATCGAGCGGCGCGTCAGCTGCGAGGGAATGGTGTCGGTCGGCGGCAATCTCTACAGCGTCCCGGACACCGCCAGAAAGCGCGTCCTCGATGTGCAGAACCACCCCGGCGAGGTGCGCATCTTCGAAGACGGCGTGCTGATCGCGGCGCACCCGGTGCTGGAGGGCAAGAGCCAGCGCCGCGTCGACCCCGCGCATCGCAAGGCGCCGCCGCCGGCAGCCGCGACGAGCCGGCCGGCGCCGGTCAGCGTCGGCGTCAGGCCGCTGAGTTTCTACGACGCCGTCGCCCGCCGACTGGCCGGCGAAGGGGCCGCGCGATGACCGGGACGCTCGATCGCATCCGCGCAAGCCTCGTCGGCCTGCGCATGCCTTGCGCGCTGGAGTCGCTGGATCACACCATGCGCCAGCTCGAGCGTGGCGAGATCGGCGCTCTCGAGGCCATCGACGCCCTGCTGTCGGAGGAGTACTCCACCCGTGAGACGCGCCGCATCGGCGTCTCGCTCAAGACCGCCAGGCTCACGCCGCCGAAGACGCTGGAGAGCTTCGACTTCACGTTCCAGCCCTCGCTTGACCGCGATCGCATCATGGCGCTGGCCCAGCTCGACTTCGTCGCCCGCGCCGAGGTCGTGCATTTCCTCGGCCCGCCGGGCACGGGAAAATCCCACCTCGCGACCGCGCTTGGCGTCACCGCGGTGAAGGCCGGCAGGAGGGTCTATCGCGCCACGCTGGCCGAACTGATCGAGGCGCTCGGCCGCGCCGAGCGCGAGGGCCGCCTGATCGAGAAGATCCGCTTTCTGGGCCGCAGCAGTCTGCTCATCGTCGACGAGATCGGCTATCCACCGCCCTCTCGGTGATTGCATCGCAATCACCGAGAGGGGGCCGATCACGCCCGGCGGCGCCAATCTCTTCTTCCAGCTCGTCAACGCCCGCTACGAGAAAGGCGCCATGATCCTCACCTCGAACCGCGGCTTCGCCGAATGGGGGGAGGTGTTCGGTGACCCCGTCGTCGCGACCGCGCTGCTCGACCGGCTGCTGCACCACGCCGTCGTCGTGCAGATCGAGGGCGCCAGCTACCGCCTGCGCGCCCACGCCGATCTGATCCCCGAGCACACCCGATCGCACGCCGCCATCACCCCGCCGCCACCGCCAAAACGACGCGGCCGGCCGCCAAAGAACGGAGCCTCGCATGCCTGATCCCGGCTGAACGCATATCCCGAAAGTGGGGAATTTTCGTTCGGCACTTCTGGGGATTTTTCATTCGGCATTTACACACGGCCTCGAAACTCGCAGGTTGGTTGGAGCAGAGCGTGCCCGAGGGTCTCGCCGTCTTCGCGCTGCCCGAGCACCACCGCCGTCGCATGCGCACCTCCAACCCGATGGAGCGCGCCGTCCAGCAGGAGCTCAAGCGGCGCACCGTCAAGGTCCGCGTCTTTCCCGGCGAGACGCCCTCGAGCGCCTCGTCTCCGCCATCCTCGTCGAGATCGACGAAAAATGGGCCTCGGACACCAAGGCCTACATCAAGTGGGAATGTCAGAGCCGGACCCGAAACGAGTGGCCATGTCTGAAAAGCGTGTTGTTTCTGGTTTGTTCTGATATCCGAATGGTGTGCGCAGGGTTTTCGCGCTTCGAATGAATGGAGGGTCGATCATGGATGGCAAATCGTTCAGGAGGCTCTGCGAGACGCTCGGCAGCCTGACAGGGCCGCAGTTGAAGGATCTGCGGGCGGCGCTGCGGTCGCTCGACGCCCGGATGCAGGCGATCGGCGCGATCGAGAAGCGCCGGGAGGGCACCGTCGCGTGTCCGCATTGCAGCCACGACAGGAACACTCGTTGGGGCTCGACGCGGACCGGCGTCCAGCGGTTGCGTTGCCGGTCCTGCAGGCGGACCTTTTCCTCATCGACCGGCACGGCCCTTGCCCGCGTCCATTCGCCGGCCCGCTTTCATCAGGTGGTCGCCGACATGTTCTCCGATCATCCCCGTTCGTGTCGCCGACCAGGCAGGGCGCTCGCTCTCGACAAGATGACCATCTGGCGGTGGCGCCAGAAGATCATCCGCGCCCTCGGCGGTTCGGGCGCTTCCAACCTCGGCGGCGTGGTCGAAGCGGACGAGAAATTCTTCCGGGAATCCCGCAAGGGCTCGCGTGAGTGGGTCAGGCATCAGCGCGATCCGGTCAATCATCCGAAGCCTGACCGGATGCGCTGGGTGGATTACAAACGCACGAGGACAGCGATGCCGGCCGGGATCTCGAAGTATCAGATCCCGGTCCTCACGATGGCGGATCGCGGGGGCGCCAGGCGCGCGGACGTATTGCCCGACCACTCTGCGCCGCCACTTATGGCGGTGCTCGCACGATGCTTGCGCGGCGACGCCGTCCTCTGCAGCGACCGCGACCCCGCCTACGATTTCTTCGCCCGGCAGAACGGCGTGCCGCACTACCGCATCGACGCGAAGAAGGGCCCTTTCGTCATCAACCGGGCATTCCACGTCCAGACCATCAACAGCCTGCACGATCGCTTCGAACGTTTCATGGAACCGTTTCGCGGGCCGGCAACCAAGAACCTGACCGGCTACGCCTCGTGGTTCATCGCGCGCTCGGTTCGCACCGAGCCGGAGCGCGTCGAAGACGCGTGGGATCGACTGATGGCCGCATGACCAACACGGTTTTCAGACATGGCCAAACGAGTTGAGCGATATCAGAGGGTTGTGATTCACGTCGGATTGTATGGACTGACGGAGAAACAATGCCCTGGAATGATAGCGCCCGGCGCGAGTACGCGCGGCGAGGATACCGATATTCAAGTGATCTGACGGACGGGGAATGGTAATTGCTCACGGGGTTGGCTTTAGGCGGTCTGAGCGACTGGCCTGAAGAGGGTGTCTGCGATGCCGCGGATGGTGTCGAAAGCGGTTTGTCCTGCGATGCGGGCGGTGCTTGTGGCGGACCTGTAGCCGGCATGGACGCTGGGGCCCCACTGCGAGCGGAAGCCGCCGGTGACCTTTCGGAACACGACGGAGGGCCGGATCTCCCGCTCGGCGACGTTGTTGGTTGCGCTGACGCGCCGGTCCTCAAGAAAGATGAAGAACTTGGTCCGCCACGCCTTCACTTGGGCTTGGAGGGTGCGTCCGGCGGGATGGGGCGCGGGCGTGGCGAGCAGCCGGTCGAGCCGACATTCGACCTTGGCCCGGTATTGCCGCAGGGTGCTGTCCCTCAGCTCGTCGCGCCGTCGGCCGACGGCGATCGTCCAGGCCAGCAGCTTCGCCAGCGCCGGCGCGAACACGGCGTCGCCACAGTCGATGGCGTACTGCACGTCGCGCAGCACATGGGCCAGGCAGACCTGATGTGCGGCGGCCATCTCCTGCTGGCCGGCGCGGGGCGATCTCGTGCAGCACCGCCTCGGGGGTGACGAACACCCAATGCCAGTGCGGCCGGCCATTGATCCGGGCGGTGGTTTCATCCGACCACACGACAGCGGCGGAGCGGAGCTTCGCGCGGATCGCCGCGCGCTCGGCCTCCAGCGGCGTCTCCAGCCGGTGCAGGGCATTGGCGATGGCGCCTTCGCAGATGGTCAACCCGAACAGTTCGCTGGCGAGCCGGGCCAGCCGCTCGAACCCGACGTGGTGGCTGTGGTGGAGATAGGCCAGCACGGCGTGGATGTTCGGGCCGAACGGCGTGCCCGGCGGCATGCCCTCCGGCGGCGCGGCGCGGAAGCGCCGACTGCAGGCGCAACGCCCGCCATGCAACTCGATCCGCGTCACGTGCGGGCTGACCGGCGGGATGTCGACGTGATCGTAGCGCATCCGGCAGGTCTGCTTCAGCCCGGACACGTCCGCCCCGCAGACGCAGCGTTCGGCACGGTGGATGATCGTCTCGTCCGGTTCCGCCGCCAGGCGGCGCGACACGCCCGGGCGAGAGGGCCGCGGCTTTTTCGGCTCCGCCTGGTCCCCGCCCGATCGACCGCCGCCCGGATCCTGCGAGGGCGGGGTATGGGAATTGCGCGAGGTCTTGCGCGGCTTGGCCCGCCCCGCCTCGAGCGCCGCGATCCGCGCCATCAGCGCCTCGATCTGGACCGCCTGGCGATCGATCAGCCGCGCCTGCCGATCCAGCAGGGCGTCCCTCTCGGCGTCAGTCAGGCGATAATTGCGCGGGCGCGTCATGGGAATCTTGACTCACATCAGCCACCTCAGATCAAGCCAAAATGCCAAGGGGGTGAGCAATTACGGGGAATGGGCGTTGATCGCGCCCTTCCTGCCGCCGCCACGACAGCAGGGCCGGCCGCGCACCACGAACTTGCGCGAGGTGATGAACGCGATCCTCTACATGGCCTCGGCCGGCTGCCAGTGGCGTATGCTGCCGAAGGACTTTCCGCCGCCCTCGACGGTTCAACGCTACTTCTACGATTGGCGAGACGGCGGATTGTGGCGGACGCTCAGCAACCATCTGGTGATGGCGGGGCGCGAACTCGAAGGTCGCGAGGCGAGCCCGACTGCGGGCGTGATCGACAGCCAGAGCGTCAAAACCACCGAGAGTGGAGGGGTTTGCGGGTTCGACGCCGGCAAGAAGATCAACGGCCGCAAGCGTCATATCGTCACCGACACACTCGGCTTTATGGTCGGCCTCGTCGTCCATGGCGCCGATATCCAAGATCGCGACGGAGCGCCGGAGGTGCTGAAATCCATCCGAGCCCGCTGGCCATGGCTGCGCCATGTCTTCGCAGACGGAGGATATGCAGGCCCAAAACTGAAAGGCGCCATGCGCCCCTTCGGAGATTGGACCATCGAGATCATAAAGCGATCCGATACCGCCAAGGGTTTCGAGGTCCTGCCACGCAGATGGGTCGTCGAGCGCACCTTCGCCTGGCTCGGACGGTCCCGTCGACTGGCCAAGGACTGGGAGAATTCCATCGCTTCCGCCGAGGCTTGGATATTCGTCGCTCACATCCGCATCCTGACCCGACGACTCGCAAGATATTGCTATTGATGACGAACTTTCGAGTCGGGCTCTCAGGATGCATGACCACGCAAGCGCAGAATTTCCAGACCGCAAGTTGCTCAATCGTTCAGAAATACAACTGTTTAATTTTTTAACTTATTTATCTAATTTACTTATTTAATAGCGAAAGGATGATTCAACCCAAGTCTGAAGAAAGCCTGTTCAAGGGCTTGTGTATGAAACCATTTCTGATTTTGCATACTGGAGATGTAGGCGGCCTCGGCATTCTTCTGCAAAAACCTAATGAGGTGCATCCCCTTTCCAGTGTACTGCTCAAGGGCACCCATGTCATTTACGTCAACGCGCAGCTTCATCTTATTTCGAGCGTGCTGTTGTAGAATTTCAAACGGCTTGTTATGCATTTCGAAATGGCACAGAGTGGTATCGACCACTTTTTTTGGCTCTGTGCACACGTGTAAACCGACATCGAGACCTAAAACAGGTTTTTTTACTAAAAAAATCTTAGGAGTTCCATTATATATGAAATATCTCTCCAAATCGGTTAAATTATTTCGTATACGCTCTGCTGTACGATAAGCTCCTGGCTCCAATGAGCCAAAGAAATTTAGCAGTTCATTTACGTCACATGTATATAAATTATTAGACTTTTTCAAAGCAATAAACTCATCACAGTCAAGAGGAAGGAAAACATCATAATTACAATAGTTATTATTGATTTCTTGACCAATTATTTCGCCTTTTTTCTCAAAGTGATGGGGAGTATTATAATAGGTGTTTACAGAAACTCCCAGAAATTTTGCATGATCCAATGCTGCATCCATTGTTGGCGATGAGCCATTGTCAAAAACATGAATGTGATTATAGCCAAAAGACTCCCCATAGTACCTTATAAATGCAGGGAAAAGATCATGTTCATCCTTCTGCATTAAAAATACTCCCACTCTTGTGGAAGTTTTCGTCGCCATACGGTTTTTCCGGCTGCTCTCTACGTTTTTGAGCGGGGAAGAGAAATTTCCTTCTTGCATGTCACGGATTCCTTGTGTGTTTTCTTAATCCCGGTATTATGATCTTGTGCTTTGAACAAGCGCAACTGGACACCCGCATCAACGTCCGGTTTTCGCGCGGCGTCGGGATGACTTGGGTCGCCGTGCACGGCGCGGCGGCCTTTCTCGCTGCCTCGACGTGATGGCCGGGCGGATCCGGCGATCGGGACGGAGTCATCCCGTGACACCTCCGCGCTCATGGAAGACTAGGCGGTCCATGTTGTAGGCGAGGTTGGCGAGCGTGAGTTTGGCCTCGGCGCGCGCGATCCCGATCGTGCGGATGGACATGATGACGAAAATCGCGGCCTAATCGAACAGTCGCCTGGTCCGGGATCACGGGGCAAGGTCACCCCAGTTTTCGTCCAAACGCATGAGATAACCTTGAAATCAACACATCAGGAAGCTGACGAACTGAACGAGGCCTTGGCGGCAGCGAAAAAACGAGTCATATGTTTGGAAAAAGCCTTGGCAGAAGAGCGCGCGCTCAACGCGCGTATAGTCGACAATATAAGGGATCTGAAGAGGTCCAAGCGTCAAGCGGACCAAGCGCTACAGATGTCTTTATTGGACCTGAGCCGCGCTCATAAAGAAAATGCAGCGCTTATAACATCGACCTCTTGGCGGATCACGGCACCGGTCCGCGCTGCGCTCAATCTGACGAAGAACTCCCGCGGATATTTTATCCTGAGGATTCAGAACGGTCTTGCCGGAGCCGTGCAGAACGCACGTGCGCGACTGGGACCCGTTGCCCGGTTCCTGCGGCGACGCATGCGCGTCCAAGACTATCGGTTGATCCGGACATCAACCCTCTTCGACCCTGCATGGTATCTCGCCGAATACCCCGACATCCTCAAGGCAGGTCTCGATCCGTTGGATCATTTCCTGAAAGATGGATGGCGCAAGGGTCATAATCCCTCAGCATCCTTCGATACGCTCGCCTATTTGATATCCTATCCTGCCGTCGCACGGGCCAGGATCAATCCCCTGCTCGACTATCTGAGGGAAGGGCGCAGGCGGGGGCGGATCATCAGCAGGCCGACATCACAGCAGACCTCCGCCATACGAACGGTCTTCGATCCGGCGGAGTCGCAGGAATGGGTCGCCGCTCTGCGTGCGCATCCCGCGGCGGCCCGCACCCGCGCCGAGCCCCCGCTGGTTTCAGTGATCTTGCCCAGTCGTGACCGCGTTAAGTTTCTGCCCCAAGCCATCGACAGCGTACTGGCGCAATCCCATCGGCGATGGGAATTGATCATTGTGGATGACGGTTCCTCCGACGGGACATTGGAGATCGTATCCAAGGCATACCAGGATTCACGAATTCTGGTCGCACGCACGCCGGGTCTCGGCGTGTCCGGCGCACGAAACGCCGGATTGTCCGAAGCCAGCGGGGAGTTCGTGGCGTATCTGGACAGCGATAATTCCTGGACACCCGAATACTTGGAGCTGATGCTCGCCGAATTCGAGCGCAGCGGTGCCGCGAGCGTCTATGCCGGATTGCGTATCCACGAAGAGAAGGCTTCGCCCGGCACTGCCACGAGCGAGTGCCGGGCGATTCCCTTCGATTACAAAAAGCTCCGGTTCGCCAATTTTATCGACCTCAACATATTCATGCACCGCCGCGAGATGTTCGATCGCCTCGGCGGCTTCGACACGGAGCTCCGGCGGGCCGTGGACTGGGACCTGATCCTGCGCTACACGTGCGGTGATCCGGTGAGCTTCGCCAATTTCATCGGGGCGGAATACGATCACAGCGATCGGTCCGACCGTCTGACTTTGCGCGAGCCGCACGCATTCAAGAACATCGTACGCAACAAGCACTGGATCGACTGGGACCGCGAGGCTTCACGCGCGTCGATGCGCGACCGCGAGCTTGTATCAGTAATCGTCTGCGTCCGGGGACCGATGCGGGAAGACGAAGAGCCCCTGAGGTCGCTCTTCACCCATGAGGCGGGTCAAGAATTCGAGCTTGTCCTGGTCGACAATGGCTGTGACGCCGTCACGAAAGCGCTCATGGCCGACTGGCAGCGCCGCAGGCCCATGATCCGGATCGTCGAGCCGGGGCAAGACGTTCATTTCCCGCTCGGCGCTAATATAGGCTTCGCGACCTCCTCTGGCGCCACAGTGGTTTTTCTGAATGAGGACGCCCGGGTCTCGCCGGAATGGCTGCGCCCCCTCACTCGAGCCCTGCAGGATGACGATGTGCTGGGCGCCCAGCCCAAGGTGCTGAACCCGGACGGCACGATCCATTCGGTCGGACTCGCCTTTTCCGAGCATTCTCCAATTGCCTATCCGATCTATTCAGGCCAGCCGGGGGCGCTTGAGGCCACGAGCCGCCCCCGCGCCATCGCCGCGATCGAAGCCTCCTGCGCCGCGTTCCGCGCCAAGGACTTCGCACGGCTGCGTGGGTTTCATCCGCTCTTCCCCTTCGAGGGCGCGGATGTTGATTTCTGCCTGCGGCTCGGAGACGGCGCCCCGGTTTTCCGCTCGGTCCCCGATGCGACCGTCGTGCAGCATCCGTCACACCGGGCGATCCGGCCAAATCGGGTGGAGAGCGCCCGCCGGGAGCTTGCGTCTCTCTGGCGAGGTCGCGTGGCTGCGGACGATTTGGCGCATTACGAACGGGACGGTTTCTCACCCGGACGCTACCTGCCCGATCGACCCACACTGGTCGAAGCCGGTTTGGCTCAATGGAGACCCAAGACACTGACCAGAACCCCGGGCGCTGTGGAGAGCACAGGTCCAAAGGCTCCAACGGCGGCACCCTCCAGTCTGAACAATCGAGTGATCGCTCTGAAGATCGGATGCCCGCGCCCCGAAGTGAAAGACCATTGGGGCGACTATCATTTCGCGGTCGCGCTGGCCGCCGCCTTTCTGCGCAAGGGCGTCACCGCGCGGATCGACTTCGCCGCCGATGCGAACCGGTATGCCAAGCCCGGAGAGGTGAATCTGGTGCTGCGGGGGCGGCACCGCTGGGAGCCAAGACCAGGCGCGCTCAACCTGATGTGGCTGATCAGCCATCCAGACCGGGTGAAGCCTGATGAGCTGCGACGCTTCGACCATGTGTTCATCGCCTCGAAGGTCTGGACTGAGCGGATTTCGCGCGCGCGTGGAATCCGTTGCCAGACCCTGCTGCAATGCACCGACAGCTCGCGTTTCCACCCTGGGCTATATGATCAGCGCGTTCGCAGCGCGGCGCTCTTCGTAGCCAATTCGCGAAAAGTGCTCCGCAGCGTCGTGCGGGAGGCGGTCGAACAGGACCTGCCGATCGACATATACGGCGAGATGTGGGAAGGGCTGGCGCCCGCCGAGTGGATCAAAAGCGAAACGATCGAAAACATCGACCTGCCCCGCTATTACGCCAGCGCCGACGTGGTTCTGAACGACCATTGGGACAGCATGCGCGAGAACGGCTTTGTGTCAAACCGCATTTTCGATGTGCTCGCGACCGGTGCGCCGCTGGTCACGGACCGTGTGTCCGGCATGCCCGACGACATCGCCGAAGCCTGCCATTTCTTCGGCGACGGCGTAACCCTGACCGACGCGGTGAACGGCGCGCGCGCAAGCCGGAATGAAGCCTTGGCGGAACGGCATGACCTTCCGCGCCGCGCGCGAGCCATTGCCGAAACAGTGTGTCAAAATCATAGTTTTGATGCCCGAGTGGACACCATCTTGGCAATGATCGCCAAGCATCATGCCTCAGGCGGACATGCCTGATCCATGCCGGTCCTTCTTGCTGCCGCCAAATCTCCAAACCAACGCGTGAAGGATACATTCGGTGTTTCCCTCCGCAGGCCCTCCAAAGAGAACCCATGCGCGAGACCCGGCCCGCAAATTCAGCCCGGACATCCGCAAAGGACGGCGGCCACTCTGAGCCAGCGCTGCAGGAGTCACTCCGGATGAGCCCAGCCGGCCAGATCATCGAGTTCTATAGACGCTCGCAGGCGCTGCGCGCCCGCGTGCCAGCCGGGTTTGAGGATTGGGCGCGCGCGCGACTTCTGCCGCTGCTAGACAGGACGGGCGGCGTCGCGGCGCTCGAGGCGCGGCTCTGGGGCGGGTTCTCCCGCCCGGCGCTGGCCGGGCTCGAGGCGCTTCTCGCCGATCCCGCGACCCCGCCCCGGGCCGCGGGCGCGGCCGCCCTCGCGCTGGCCCGGTGGCACGGTGCCGCTGGCGCAACCGACACGGCCCTCGATCTCGCCCGCGCGGCGCGCGTCCGGAACCCCGCTCTCGCCCGCGATCGCCGGCAGGCACTGATCGAGACCCTGCTGCTCGACCGGACGGGCCTGCGCGCCGAGGCGCGCGCGCTGATTGACGCGCGCGTCCGCGGCTTCGACGTCTCGGCGGCCCTCCTGCGCGCGAACACCCTCGATGACGACGCCGCGCGGCTCGCGGCGGTCAACGCGGTCCTCGCGCGCTCCGGACTGTCCGGCATCGCCCTGCGCGACCCCTCGGCACCGCTCTCGCTCGACAACCTGCGCGGCGCGGCCGGGGCCGGAACCACCTCCGGGGCCCTCGTCACCGTGATCGTGCCCGTCCACGACGCCGAGGCGACCCTCGGGGCGGCCCTGCGGAGCCTCGCGGACCAGACCCATGCGGCCTTGGAAGTCCTCGTGGTCGATGACGCGTCCCGCGACGCGAGCGCGGACGTGGCCGCCGATTTCGCGCGGACCGATCCGCGCTTCCGGCTGATCCGGCAGACTGAGAACACCGGGAGCTACGGCGCGCGCAACCGGGCGCTGGCCGAGGCGCGCGGCGATTTCGTCACCGTGCAGGATGCCGACGACTGGTCGCATCCCGAGCGGATCGCGCGCCATCTGGCCGATCTCCTGCAGGGTCCGGCACCCTACAACGTGTCTGACTGGGCCCGCGCCTCGACGGATCTGCGCTTCACCGGCCCCTGGCGGCCGAGCGCCAGCCTGACGGGCGAGAACTTCACCTCCCTGTTCTTCCGCCGCGACCTCGTGATGCGCTGCGGCCCTTGGGACACCGCGCGGGTCTCGGCCGACCGCGAATTCGCCGACCGGCTCGACCGGTTGCACGGGCAGGGATCCCGGCGCCGGCTCCTGCCAGGCGTGCCGCTCGCCTTCGGACGCAGCGAGGCGGGCTCGCTCACCCGGGCCTCGGCCACCCATGCTGCGACGATGGCGCACGGCATCCGCCGCGAATACCGCGAGGCCGCGGCGCTCTGGCATGCCGGCCTCGACCCGGTCCGGCTGCGGGAGGCGGGCTGGCGGGATGCGCCGCCGTTTTTCCCGGCACCCTGGGCGATCCGGTCACGACCGGGACCGGAACCCGCCCACGACGTCCTCTTCATCGCCGACTGGAACCTCAAGGGCGGCGCCTTCCATTCGGCGTTCAACATGATCCGGGCCGGTCTCGCCGCCGGTCTCGACTGTGCGGCGCTGCACTACCGGCGCTACGACCTCGAGCCCGGCCGGCCGCTCGACACGGATTTTCGCCGCTTCGCGCTGGAGAACGGCGTGCGGATCACGGCCCCCGGAGAGCGGCTGACGGCCCGCACCGTCGTGGTGACCTATCCGGCGGTCTTCGACCGGCCGATGGACCACTTTCCCGAGGTCGCATGTGAGCGGATCGCGGTCGTCGTCAACCAGATGGCCGAGCGGGACGTCGCCGGCACGGACGTTGCCTACGATCTGGCCCGCGTGCGGGCCAATCTCGCCGAACTGCTCGGGACCGAAGGCGTCTGGGTTCCCAACTCGGACCGGGTCCGGCGCATCATGGAAGGCGATCCGCGCTATCCGCGACCCCATGTCGAGACTTGGACGCCCCTGCGCGATCTCGCGTCCTGGTGCGCCCGCGTCCCGCGCTGGCGCGGCGCGGACGGCGGGATCCCGGTCCTCGGCCGGCACGGGCGCGACCATCCGCTGAAATGGCCGACCGATCCGGAGGCGCTGCGCGCGGCCTACTGCGCCGGGCGGCCCTGCGAGACGCGCTTTCTGGGCGGCGCGCGCCATGCGCGCGCGCGCCTGCGTCGCTGGCCGCGCAACTGGAGCGTCGAGCCTTTCGGATCGCGCGACGTCCAGGAGTTCCTCTCCGGTCTCGACGTGTTCCTGCATTTCCCCGACCCCGCCTATATCGAGGAGTTCGGCGGCGCCGCGATGGAGGCGATGGCGGCAGGCGTCCCGGTCATCCTCGCCCCCGAACTTGGCGAAATCTACGGCGCCGCGGCCCTGACGGCCGCGCCGGACGACGTCTGGCCGCTCGTGGAGCGGCTCTGGCGGGACGAGGCGTTCTGGACGGAGCGGGTGGCCGCGGGCCGCGCCTTCGTCGCGGACAATTGCGGCTACGCGGTCTTTCCGGGTCGGATCGAACGGCTTTCCGCGGCCGGGGCCTGACCCCGTGGACGCGCCGCCGGAGATTTCGGTCGTCGTGCCGGTCTATCGCCACTGGACGCTCGTGCCGGACCTCGTCGCGGCGCTCGGGCGGCAGACGATCGGTCCGGACCGTTTCGAGATCCTGCTCGTGGACAACGACCCCGCCGCCGGGACCGCGCCGCCCCCCCTGCCCGGCAACGCCCACGTCCTGGCCTGCGCGGAGCCCGGCTCCTACGCCGCGCGCAACGCCGGAGCCGCGTCCGCGCGCGGCGCGCTGGTCGCCTTCACCGACGCCGACTGCCGCCCCGACCCGGACTGGCTGGAGGCGCTGCGCGCGGCGGCCCGGGCGCGGCCAGGCGACCTTCTGGCCGGCCCGGTCCGCATGACCCCGCCCGCGCGCGCCAACGCCTTCGCCGCCTACGATCTGGTCCGCGGCATCCCCCAGGCCGCCTATGTGCGCCGGGGCTACGCCGCGACGGCCAATCTGGCGGTCCCCGCGACGATCTTCCGCGCGCTCGGCGGCTTCGACGCGCGCCGCTTCTCCGGCGGCGACGCCGCGTTCTGCCGCCGGGCGGGCGCCGCGGGCCACGCGATCACGCTGGTTCCGGACGCCGTCGTCAGCCACCCCTGCCGCACCGCCTGGGACGAGATCGCCACCAAGGCGCGGCGCACCAAGGGCGGCCAGATCCGCGGAGGCTCCCTGCCCCGGCGCATCGCCTGGACGCTGCGCACGCTCTCGCCACCGCTGCGCGACACGCTCGCCTATCTGCGCGCGCCCTTCCCCGCCCGCGAGCGCGCCATGGCGATCGCCGTGCGGTTCGGGATCTGGGGCGTGGAACTCGCCGAGACGGTCCGGCTTCTGGCCGGCGGCGCGCCGGAGCGGCGGTGAGCGCGACACCTTCATCCCCCCGGCCGCCGCTGATAGGAGAGGCGCCATGACCGGACCGCGCCCATGATCATCCTCGGCCTCGCCACGATGGGGACCTCGGCGGCCTGCCTGATGCGGGACGGCGAGATCGTCGCCGCCATCGAGGAGGAGCGGCTCAGCCGGATCAAGAACGACGGCGCGTTCCCGCTCCGCGCCATCGCGGAGTGCCTGCGCGTCGCCGGCGTCACGATGGCAGAAGTCGATGCGGTGGCCGTCTACTGGATGCGCTGGCGCGTCGGGACCCGCGCCGCCGGCACGCTCGGCAAGGCGATGGCCTCGCCCGCGGCCCGCCGGGCGATCGCCGCGCGGACGCGCCGCGCGCTGATCGGCGGCCCGGGCATCGAGGCCCGCCCGGAGGATTCCGGCCGCTGGTCCGACCTCTTCCGCATCCGCCGCATCCTGAAGGCGGAATTCGGCGCCTGCCCCGCCGACGTCACGTTCCACGACCACCACCTGACGCACCAGCTCTACGGCGAGGCGACGCGCGACTGGCCCGCCTGCCTGTCGCTCTCCTATGACGGCGGCGGCGAGGCCGACGCCACCGTGCTCACGCTGGTCGAGGAACGGCCGTCGCACCGATCTCAAGCGCATCCGCTGGCCGAACTCGCTGGGGCATTTCTACAGCTTCTTCACCGGCTGGCTCGGCTTCCGCATGCTCGAGGGCGAGTACAAGATGATGGGCCTCGCGCCCTACGGCCAACCGACCTTCCGCGACGCCATCCTCGAGCGCCTGCTGCGTCTCGAGGACGACGGCGGCTACCGGCTCGACACAGCGCTCTGCGACTATCACCGGGCGCTGGCGGGGGATTTCGACGCGAGCCTCGCGGAGATCGTCGGCCCGCCGCGCGCGCCGGACGCCGAGCCTGACCAAGCCCATCTCGATCTCGCCGCCTCGGTCCAGGCCGCGTTCGAGGCGGCGCAGCGGCACCTTCTCGCATGGGGCAAGGCGCGGGCGCCGCACATCGACCGCCTCGTACTCTCAGGCGGCTGCGCGCTCAACGTCACCGCCAACGGCCGCGTCCTGCAATCGGGGCTCTTCTCCGAGATCATCGCCCCTCCCGCCCCGCACGATGCCGGCTGCGCCGTCGGCGCCGCCCTCGCGCGCGGCGGACCGGCCCGGAACGCCCGCTCGCCCTATCTCGGCCCCGGCTTCACCGACTCCGGGATCGCGCGGGCATTCGAGGATCGTGGCCTGCCCGCCCCGCGTCCCGTCGACGAGGACGCGCTGATCGCCGCCGTCGTCGAGGCGCTTGCCGCCGGCGAAATCGTCGGCTGGTTCCAAGGCCGCGCCGAGTTCGGGCCGCGCGCGCTGGGGTCGCGCTCGATCCTCGCCGATCCGCGCGACGACGCGATCCGCGAAACGATCAACGCCAAGATCAAGAAGCGCGAGCTTTTCCGCCCCTTCGCCCCCTCGACGACGATCGAGGCGGCACCGGAGTATTTCGAGCTCGCCCAGGCCAGCCCCTACATGAACATCCTGGCCGAGGTGCGCCCGGAAAAGCGCGCCGCGATCCCTGCCGTCACCCATGTCGACGGCACTGCCCGCGTGCACACCGTCAGCGCGGAAGCCAATCCGCTCTATCACCGCCTGATCACCGCCTTCGGCGCGGCGACCGGGGTGCCGGTGCTGCTCAACACCTCGTTCAACATCCAGGAGCCGATCGTGAACACGCCCGCCGAGGCCATCGACACCTGGCTGCGCTCGGACATGGACCTGCTCGCCATCGGCGGCTTCCTCTGCGACCGGACATGGCGGGAGGCGGCCGATGCCGCCTGAGAACGAGGCCTCCGGCATCTTACGTCCGGGCATCCTGGCCCGGAAATCGCACGACCGCTCCCCAGGGCGTGCGATTCTCGCCCGCCCGCGGACGCGCGATGTCCTCTCGTCGGCGCGCAACACATCCAGAAGCGCTCATGCAATGCATCGGGCGCGACCCGGCACCACCCCATGAAAGCCTGGCTCAGCATCGACTTCGAGGACATCGCGCACGACTTCAAACGCGAGTTCTCCATCCCCCAGGACGGCTCCCTGCGCGCGGACGCCCTCCGCCGCGCCTATGCCGCCATCGAAACCTTCTGCCAAGACCACCTCGAACGGCGCACGCCTGACCTTTTTCACCACCGGCATCGTCGCGGAGAAATGTCCCGACATCGTCGCGCGCATCGCCGCCGACGGGCACGAGATCGCCTGCCACTACTTCTGGCACGACCCCTGCCGGCTCGACCCGCCGGAACTCTTCGAGACCAATCTGCGCCGCGCCATCGACGCGCTCGAGGCTGCCTCGGGCCACAAGACGCTGGGCTTCCGCGCCCCGCGCTTCTCGCTGAAACCCGAAGATCGGGCGCATTTCGCCGCGCTCGAACGCCATCTCGCCTACGATTCCAGCCTGACCGTCGAGACCGCCGCCGAGGCGCAGGGCCTGCGCGCCGCCACCGGCACCACCCGCCTGACGTTGTTCCCCGTCCTGCGCCGCCGCCCCGCCCCGGGCCTGCCGCCGCTGCGCACCGGCGGCGCCGCGCTGAAATACGCGCCCGCATCCCTCACCGTGAAATCCCTGCGCGCCGCCGCCGATGCCGGCCTCGCGCCGCAGCTCTACCTGCACCCCTACGAGTTCGTGGCCGACCGAGTCGTTCCGGTTCCCCGTCTCCGAGATGGGCGACCTCGCGCTCCGCCGCAAACTCTTCCTCCAGGCCCGCCAGATCCATTGCCACGTCCTCGGCAATGCCGGCCTGCCCGACAAACTCCGCCGCATCGCCGCCGAAATCGAGATCGCCGGCCCGATGCGCGACCTGCTGGCGGCGTGACCCGCTCCGGCGCCGGAGGGCACTCCACTTGGGGAATATCGGCTGAAAGTGTCCGATAGGGCCTCTCGTCTCGGACCGGAGCGCCCGTCGTCCGACGCCTTCAGGGAACCGTCGTGACGCCGGTCACGACGCATGGCCGCCACATCTGCGATCATGCTCTGACCATCAGTTCAGGGGGAAGCGGGCGAAGGCCAAATCCAGCTTGTCACCGCAGATTTTCGGAAACCTCCGAACGAGAACATCCCAGCCGGGAAATTTCGTATCAGACAAGGAGCGATTTCATGCCGATCGAAACACTGACCGACTACATGACCTTTCAGGATCCGCCAAAGCGGATCGACGGTACGCCGAACGCGCTCGTGCTGACCTTCGATCTGCCCGACGATTTCGTGAAAGGTACCAGACGGGCCAAGCCCGTGCTGCAGTTCAAGTACCGCGCGCATCAGGATACCAAGGTGAACGTCTACGTGAACCTTCTCACCAGCAGCCAGGGCGGCACCACGCCCCATATCAATCTGAATCTCGCCGCCGCGCCGGTGACGCGGGCCTATCACGAATTCCTGTCAGGCGATGCATTCAATCCCGGTGAACAGAACGAAATCAAGTTTTTGTTGATGGGATCGACAACTGACACCAACAGCGACGACTTGTCGATTTCGGATGTGATGTTGACCTACCAACGACGGATCAACGTCTGATCCTCAAGTTTCCACTCGGGAAAAGGTATCCCGGAATCGGTTTTTCCGGGATACCGGCCCGAACCCCTTCATGCCAAGGCGTTTCCGCCTGAACAGACCGGAACCGGCAGGTTTCCGTCATCGGTCCCGCGACGCGTCCGCATGCTCTCGCCGCCCTCGCGTCAACGAAGCTTTCCACCGGGTTAACGCGATTTCGGAATCCCTTCCACATCAGATACTTGCCGATTCTGCCACGCGTGGCACGGAGCGTGGCTTCACGTCCCCGCCCCGCGTCACAGCCGCTTGAGAACGCCCCGCGCGAGGTTCTGGCCTAGATGCCAGGCCGCCTGACCGCGCCCCAGCCCCGCCACCTCGCGGTAGACCCGCCAGGTGCCGGCCGCCGCCTTGAGCTTGTTCGCCGACAGCGATCCCGGCCGCATGCGCCAGTCGGCCAGGACCTGGTCTATACCGTGCGCCTCGCCGCCCCGCTTCAGCAGCATGAGCCACAACCCGTAATCCTGGCGGCGCGGCAGGTCCGGCATCTCCATCGCCCCGTAATGCTCCCGGTCGAAGGCCGCCGTCTGACAGGGGATGACGTTGCCCTTCAGGAGCCGCGCGTAATCCACCCGCGCCGGCGCGCCGATCGTGCCCAGGCGGCGGCCGCCCTCGTCGATCCGGTCGAGCGCGGTAAAGCTGAAAGGCGCGCCCGTGCGCTCCATGTAGCCGATCTGCACCGCGAGCTTCTCCGGCCGCCACAGGTCGTCTGCGTCAAGAAACGTGATCCAACGCCCGCGCGCCGCCCGTATGCCTTCGTTGCGCGCCGCCGCCGGCCCGCGGTTTCCGTCCCAGCCGAACAGCCGGATCCGACCGTCCCGCGCGGCCAAGCTTTCAGCCAAAGCCTTCGATCCGTCCTTCGATCCGTCGTCGACCAGCAACAGCTCCCAGTCATCGAAGCTCTGGGCGTGGACCGAATTCACGGCCTCCTCAAGCGTGGCCCGCGCGTTCCAGACCGGCGTGATGACCGAGGCCGCCGGCGGGCTCATTGCTCGATCAGATGGCTCGCATGCCGGCGCAGCAGCCAAGCTCCGATCACGAATGTTCCCAGCGCGATGCCGAGAACGTAAGGGACCGAGACGTATTCATCGCGATAGACCCCGTAGAAACCCGATCGCATCATGCCGACCACATGCACGAGCGGATTGTACCAGAGCACGCTCTGAAAGGCCGCCGGCACTGTATCGTAAGTATAGAAAATTCCCGAGACCAGAAACAACGGTTTCGTCACCACTGACCAGACGTTCCTCCAGGTCGGGAAAAACCCGACCAGCACACAGTTGAGCGTGCCAACGCCCAGACCCAGCACCGACGCCATCCCCATCGCGAGCACCACCCGTGGGGGGTCGAAATTGACGTGGACATCCTGGACCAGAATGATCCCCGTGAACAGGATCGCGCCGACGACCATCGTCGTCAGCGTGCCGAGAATGAAATTCGCCAGAACCGCGTCGAGCGGCGTCACCACCGGATAGGTCAGCAGGCCCCTGTTCGAGCGCACAGCGCCCGACGCCGCCCCCTCGACGTTCTTGTAGAGGCTGAAGGGGATCATGCCCGTCGCGTAGAAGAACATGAAGCTCGTGCCGATGGGCGGACTGCGCAGCGCCACGCTGAACGCGAGCGCCAGCATCACGATGCCGCCCAGAGGCTCGGCGATCGCCCAGAAGTATCCGCCCGCGGACCGGCCGAACTTCGCGCCCATCTCGCGCACCATCATCGCGAAGAGCACACGCAGCCACTGGAGCCGCACGGAACGAGCAGGTGATGCTGAGGAGATCGTCATCGGTCCCGTATCCCGGCCGGCCCTGCCGCGAAATTTGCGTCGGAGCCCCGCAAGGAGTAGACTTAGGTCTAGCGGGATGACAAGCCTCGAGCGGCGGACCGGAGCAGTGGCGCGGATGACGACAGCATCGCAGGACGGCGCGGCGGCAGAGCCGCCGAAACGCCCCGAACTCAAGGCGGTCGAGACCGCGGCGAAGCCCGCTCCAGCGACGAAGCCCGTGGCTCCTCCGCCCGCGCCGCCCCCGCCATCCGCGCGACAGACTGTCGCGCGTCCCCGGCCCCGGCACTACGCCGCGCTTCTCGGCTTCGCACTGCTCGTGCTCCTGCCGCTCGCGGCCGTGGCGACATACCTCTACACGCGCGCCGCCGACCAGTACCATTCGGAGGTCGCCTTCTCGATCCGCTCGGAGGATCCCGGCGCCGCGACCGCCGGGATACTCGGTGCGCTCACCCAAGGCGGCGGCGGCTCGGCCTCGGATTCCGACATCCTCTTCGAATTCATCCTCAGCCAGCGGATGGTCGAAAGCATCGACGCCGATCTCGACCTCAGGCGAATCTACAACCGTCCCGAGGGCGATCCGGTCTTCACCTTGGGCGGGGACGCCACGATCGAGGACCTGACCGCCTACTGGGGACGCATGATCGACGTGCGCTACGAGGCCCTCACGGGCATCCTCAACCTGCGCGTCAACGCCTTCACTCCCGAGGACGCCCAGGCAGATCGCCGCGGCCATCCTGACGGAATCGAGCGATTTGGTGAACCGCCTGTCCGAACAGTCGCGGAGCGACGCGATCCGCTACGCCACCGAGGATCTCGGCGAGGCCGAGGCGCGCCTGACGGCGGATCGCATGAGGCTCGCCGATTTCCGCCGCGAGAACCGCATCGTCGACCCTTCGGCGGACGTGGCGGGACAGATGGGGCTGGTCAACGCGCTCTCGGGCGAGCTCGCCCAGGCGCTGGTCGAGCGCGACATGCTGCTGAGCTACGCCGCCGACGGCGACCAGCGCGTCGTCCAGGCCAACCGCCGGATCGAGGCGATCACCGAGCGGATCGAGGAGGAGCGCGCCAATCTCGGCATCGCGGGCGTCGCGGAGGCGGGCGGCGACGCTGCCCGAGATCATCGGCGCCTACGAGGAGCTGCTGGTCGATCTGGAATTCTCCAACACCGCCTACACCCAGGCCTTGGGCAATCTCGCCGTGGCGCGCGCCGAGGCACGCCGGCAGAGCCGCTATCTCGCGGCGCATGTCGAACCCACGCTCGCCGAACGGGCGCTCTATCCCCGCCGCGCGACGATCACGGGACTGGCGGCGCTGTTCCTTCTGCTCGGCTGGAGCGTCCTGATGCTGGTCTGGTACAATGTGCGTGACAACCGCTGAGGGGCGGCGACCGCGCCGATGATCGAGTTCCGCGACGTCTCCAAGCATTACCTCACGTCCCGGGGGCGCAAAGTCATTCTAGACGGACTGACGCTCACCCTGCCCCGGGGCGCGAAGGTCGGCGTGCTGGGGCGCAACGGTGCCGGCAAATCGACGTTGATCGGCATGATCTCGGGCATCGTGCGCACCGACGGCGGCGAGATCCGCCGCGCGGGCAGCATCTCGTGGCCGCTCGGCTTCGCGGGCAGCTTCGCGGGCGACCTGACGGGCGCGCAGAACATCCGTTTCGTCGCGCGGATCTACGGCATCGACACCGACGCTCTGGTCGACTACGTCCAGGATTTCGCCGAACTGGGCGATTTCATCGACATGCCGGTGCGCTCCTACTCCTCCGGCATGAAGGCGCGGCTGGCCTTCGGACTCTCGATGGGGGTCCATTTCGACTGGTATCTGGTGGACGAGATCACCGCCGTGGGCGACGCGGCCTTCCGCAAGAAATCCCTATCGGTGTTCAAGCACCGGCTCCGGGATGCGGGCATGCTGATGGTCTCGCATTCGACCCAGACGATCCTCGACTACTGCACCAGCGGTCTGGTGCTGGAGGACGGCCGGGCGACGTATTTCGAGAACGTCAGGGACGCCATCGCCCTCCACGATCGCAACATGAAGGCCCCCGTCCCGGCCTGAAGCGCGGGATGGCCACGCGTGGCCAATTCGGCAACCGTTGATTTCAGTTTGAATTCCAGATCACGTTATCGGCTTGGCAACCCGCGCGACACGCCGCCTTTCCAAACCGGTCGTGTCGGAGAAGCGGATCCGCGGATCCGGACTGACTCAGAAGCCCCGGGTCAGGATGTCGACGGCCCTCAGGATGTCGTCCCCTTCCCCGTCGATCCGCCCGATCGTCGGACCGAGATCGCCTGCCGTGACCGATGCGAGTTCCTGGATGCGGACGATCCAGCGGCGGCCGTCGAAATCCACCTCCGGCGTCAGATGGGGAAACGAGGCGTACAGACCTTTCTCTCTCAGGGGAGCGACGATCCGGGTGACGTCGAGCCCGATCAGGTCGGTCTGAACGTCGACGACCAGCGTGTCGCCCACCTTGAACACCTCGAACTGCGCCACGACGTCAGAATTGCCGGTGGCGCGCCAGAGGCAGTCCATCGCGCTCGATTTCGCGGGAATAGGCGTCGAGCGCCTCGCGGTTCTCCTCGACCCATTTCCGGTTGCGTTCGACCTTGATGGCGCGGGCGACGGCGTCTTCCGCGAGGCGGGACATGTTCAGTCCAAGCGCCCGCGCCTCCGACACGACGTCGGGATCGAACGACAGATTGACCTTCGCCCTCATGATACGGACTCCATATACTCCTTTTTGTGGAGTATGAACGCCGCTTCCCCGCCTGTCAAACGAAACGGCGCCGGTCCGCGCCGCGCAGGCGCGGATGAATCACCCTGACGGGCAGGTTCAACCGGAACCTCCCTCCGACGCGCGGATTGCGGATGTCCATGATCCGGACCGTGTCCCGCGCGACAATGTGGAAAGACTTTGGCCATGTCTGAAAAGCGTGTTGTTTCTGGTTTGTTCTGATATCCGAATGGTGTGCGCAGGGTTTTCGCGCGGCGTTCGGATGGAGGGTCGATCATGGATGGCAAATCGTTCAGGAGGCTCTGCGCGGCGCTCGGCAGCCTGACAGGGCCGCAGTTGAAGGAGTTGCGGGGGCGCTGCGGTCGCTCGACGCCCGGATGCAGGCGATCGGCGCGATCGAGAAGCGCCGGGAGGGCGCCGTCGCGTGTCCGCATTGCAGCCACGACAGGAACACTCGTTGGGGCTCGACGCGGACCGGCGTCCAGCGGTTGCGTTGCCGGTCCTGCAGGCGGACCTTTTCCTCATCGACCGGCACGGCCCTTGCCCGCGTCCATTCGCCGGCCCGCTTTCATCAGGTGGTCGCCGACATGTTCTCCGATCATCCCCGTTCGTGTCGCCGACCAGGCAGGGCGCTCGCTCTCGACAAGATGACCATCTGGCGGTCGGCGCCAGAAGATCATCCGCGCCCTCGGCGGTTCGGGCGCTTCCAACCTCGGCGGCGTGGTCGAAGCGGACGAGAAATTCTTCCGGGAATCCCGCAAGGGCTCGCGTGAGTGGGTCAGGCATCAGCGCGATCCGGTCAATCATACGAAGCCGGACCGGATGCGCTGGGTGGATTACAAACGCACGGGAACGAAACTGCCGGCCGGGATCTCGAAGTATCAGATCCCGGTCCTCACGATGGCGGATCGCGGGGGCGCCAGGCGCGCGGACGTATTGCCCGACCACAGCGCGCCGCCGCTGATGGCGGTGCTCGCGAGATGCTTGCGCGGCGACGCCGTCCTCTGCAGCGACCGCGACCCCGCCTACGATTTCTTCGCCCGGCAGAACGGCGTGCCGCACTACCGCATCGACGCGAAGAAGGGCCCTTTCGTCATCAACCGGGCATTCCACATCCAGACCATCAACAGCCTGCACGACCGCTTCGAACGTTTCATGGAACCGTTCCGCGGGCCGGCAACCAAGAACCTGACCGGCTACGCCTCGTGGTTCATCGCGCGCTCGGTTCGCACCGAGCCGGAGCGCGTCGAAGACGCGTGGGATCGACTGATGGCCGCATGACCAACACGGTTTTCAGACATGGCCAAGACTTTTTTGGATCAGGTATTCCCCGGACGGTCTTGAAATCCTCGAAGCGCGCCGCCTCCGGAGCCGCCATTGGTATTCCCGAATCCACCAAGCCCGGGTTCTGACGGAAGCGGATGGCATGCCTTACAGATCCATGAAACGGCGATCATCTTGCATATGCCTGCAGTGCCCTGCGAAGTTCGACGAACCATGACCCGCCTGTCGGAGAGCGGCGATCAGAAGGCGCGACTCGCTTTTCTACGAGGTCTACCTACACGCCAGTGGGTTGGCGAGGACGGTCGCCGCATGCCGCTCACACTCGAGTACCCTCAGGTTCGTCGTGCGCGCACCTGACATCGCGAGCGTCAGAACGCTCAGCGCCTCCCGGCGAGACTGGCCGAACACGACGTGCGGCGGTAGCTCTTGGAGAGTGCGGTGGCGAGCACGGCGTCGACGTATCGGCACCTGCGGCGGTTCTTCCAGCACGCCGATCCTGGCGAGGATTGAACTGCGCCCGTGGCGGCCGGCCTGACCAAGTTTCGGACCGTCGGTGCCATGACCGTCCTGTCTCATGCCTGCCGTTCCGGTTGCCCGATCCCGCTTCACAGGTTCAGAGGCTCGTCCTCCTCACGCAGCGAACGCCGGGCGCTCGCGGCGGCCTGGCGCCGCGTGATCGCGCCGATGGCGACGGCTTGCGCCTGATACTTCTCGGCGACTTGCCGGCTGGTCTGATGACAGGCGATCATCGCGGTGATCATGCCCGCTTCGCCCAGGGTCGTCGCGAGGTCGGTATGGAGCATCGTGCGGGTCGTCGTGAAGCTGTTGCCGGTGAACTCCTTGAAGAGGCGCGGGATGTAGGACTTCGCGGCGGGGCGGTCCCCGTCGAGCATCATGAGCGGGCGACCGGCGTCGACCGCGTCCTTGCGGAGGCGCGGCAGATGCGCCGGATCGCGGTCTCCGAGAAGCACCGCGTCGATGAAGCGGCCGTGCTCAGGTTCGAGACGCATCACGAACGGCTCGGGACGGCGCGTCCGGGTCTTCACGATGACGGTGTCGATCACCCAGGATTCGTCGCGCCAGTGGAGCGTGTCGCCGAACACGAGACTGGCCGAGGCGTTCCGCAGCGGCGTCACCGGGAATACGCCGAGGATGCAGGCGACGTTGCGCAGACGATGGCGCTTTTTCGGATCGGTCTCGTCGGCGGCCTGCGCGAGGCGGGCGTCGGCCTCGTCGAGAACGGAGAGCGTCGTGTTGCCCGTTTTCGCCAGAGCCGCGAATTTGAGCGGCGGCTGCATGTTCTCCCTGCTCTCATAACAGGCCAGCCAGACGCCGAGATGGTCCCGAACCGGACGGGCTTCCCCGGAATATCGGGCATAGCGCGACAGCTCCTCCATGGAAGCGCGCAGGGTCGCCCACCGGATCCCGCCGTTCCGACCGACGACGCCCCGCGCCTCGAGATCGGCGCGGTACGCGTCGATCGCGTCCGGTGTGAGCGCGATGTCGAGACCCGCTTCACGCGCCGACCAGGCGAGCTGGCAGAGTTTTTCGCGCAGGCGCACGACGATGCTCCGTGAGATCACGACGCCGTTGCCGGGCGCGCCGAGCGCCATGCGGCGAAGGTCCGACCGCCACGCCTCGGGAAGCTCCCAGGGGGCCACGGAGACCTCCCGGCCGACCGGGGCCGTCCGTTCCGGCGGGGCGACCGGGTCCCACGCGGCCCGGGGCTTCGGTTCTGAGGGCGCCTTCCCGCCGACGACCGGCGTCTTCGGTCTCCCGGAGGACCTTGACGAAAGCTCTCCGGCGGCACCGATCCGTTCGACGAAGTCCGGGATCAGGACGGCCATCGCATCCGCGAGATCGCGCAACAGCGCGGGGACTTCGGCCTCCGCCGTCGCGGCGTCCTCCGCCCAGTCCGCGACGTCGCGCGGGCCCGGATCGCTCAGCCCCCGCGTGGCGCAGAAGCCGAAGAAGCGGTCCGCCGCCGCCAGCGCCGGGGTCGCGAGAGCGTCGAGCCCGGGCAGATGCAGGAAGCCCGCCCAGTGCGGCCTCGCGAGGATCGAGCGCCGGCTCATGCGCGAAGAGCCGCCGCGAGACCGCGGCTCGCGCCGTGCCGCGAGCGCCGCTCCGCGAAGCCGCGCTGCATGGTCTTGAGTTGGCGGTCCTCGTCGATGAAGGCGTAGTACCGGCGCAGCACCCCGGGCGTGTCGCCCAGAAAGACCGCGAGTTCCTCGATGCAGCCCGGATCGTCGTTGATCTGGATCGAGCACATCCCGTGCCGGAAATTGTGCGACGTCTGCCGCAACCCGATCTCCGTCGAACATTCCAGAAGCCAGTTGCCGAAAGTCGCCTTGAGAAGATGCGGCGCGTCGGCCTCGAGACCGGGGAAGAGCGCGGCGCTCGTGGCGGCGCGCGGGAAGAGCGGCCGGATCCGCTCCAGAAAGAACTTCAGGATCTCGGGTCCGGCGTCGCCGGAGCCCTGCCTGCGGATGAAAATCGGCGGCAGTCCGGCACCGCGTCCGGTCAGCGCTTTTCCGTTCTTGAGGAGCTCGTTGGGGATGACGATCAGAAAGTGCGGATCCGCCGTCCGTGAATGGTCGAAGAACGTCGCTTTCGGGCCGGATCTGTCCAGACAGCGCGTGTTCGACTGCCTCAGCGGCGCGCCCTCGAGCTCGATGGCCGCAAACGCGGCGCAAACGCCGAACTTGCGGGCGCGTCTGAGGAGCAGCCGCGCCCGCTTGCGCCGTTTTCCCTTGAGGCGGCGCATGGCCTCGGGGTCCCGCGAAAGCGCGACGAGATCGAAACCGGCCGCCGCGGCCTCGTCGAGCGCCGCCTTGGCGCGACGGACGTAGGCGACGTGCTGGGTCTCGAAAAGACGCACGCGGTCGGGATCGGCGAGCAGGCCCTTGCACCACTTTTTGTTCCTGGGAGCCATGAGCTTTCGGGCCGCCCTTCCCTCCAGCAGGATCGGGAACGTATCCAGCGCCGCGGCTATGAGCCCGGCGGCCTCGGGCTGGCCATTCCGCTCCAGCGTCAGCTTCACGCAGTCGAGATACGAGGTCATGGTGGTCGGCTTGAGACCGTCCGTGGCGCCCGATCGCGCCGTCCAGGCCATCACCACGGCCTGCACGTCCGGCTCGGTGAAGAGCCCTTCCAGCCCGGGCGCGTCCGCGAGGCTTCGGATCCCGCCGAGCGTCGTGAGGTAGGCCCGCATCCCCGCCCGAAAGATCCCGGCCGCGCCCGGAGAGTGCCTCCCGGCGGCCGCCGCGAACGCCGCCGGAGCCTTCTTCCCGTTTGGCGGAATGACGGTCGCCTTGCCCAGCCATGCTTCGAGCCGGGCCTCGAGATGCGGCGGCACGACCATCGGCGCGCGCCAGCTCGCAGTGACGGGCCCGATCGGCAGTGCGGGAAGATGCGCCGCCAGCGTGGGGAATTGCCGCAGATCATCGAGAAGCCGGCCGCCGTTCACCACGGACGTCCATTCCTTCGGCGTGCGGGTCGACGCTTTCAGACCGACGAGGATCTCCCCGGTCAGCTCCCGCGGCCGGATTTCCGCCGCCCGCGACCGATCGGCGATCGTCGCCAGACCGGCGACGCGCTGAACGGCCACGAGCCCGGCCGCCGCCAGCCTCGAAGTGTCCCCCATGAGCGCTTCCCAGGCGTCGTCCCGGGCCGCCTTGCGCGCGACCTTTGCGGCGCGCTCGCCGGTGAAGGTCTCGACGAGCAGCCGCGCGCCGCGCTGATACTGCTGATAGGTCTCCTTCTTCCAGGGCAGGTCGCGCAGGAGCGTCGCGTCGCGCCGGTCGAAACGCGGAGCGAGCGACAGAAACGTGGGCATGTCGCCCGCGATCCGGTCCCGGTCCGCCTCTGCGTATCCGCGCCATTCGAGCAGAAGGACGAGCCATCGGGCATACTGCCGGAAACTGGCGCCCGGATTCGAGTTGCCGAACGCCACGACATGGCGCATCGTATGGGAGGTCTTCATCTGTCTTTTCCTTCTCTTCATTCGATCGTTATCAGGAGATATTGGCCGTTATCTGGCAACCGATAACAAAAGCCCGTTGTTTTTTCGCTGCCGCAAGAAAGCAGACGTTCGTTATTTCCGGCGTTGTTCGGCGGTTCGAGCGCTATCCGCCACGATCCGGGCGAAAACGCTATGGACGGGATCCGGCCGGGGGCCGTCGGGGACGTCTTCCCGTGCGGCCGCCCTCGCGGGCAGTGGCCTGATCGTCTTGAAAGCGGGCGGTTCAATGCCCTGGCAGCGCGCGAGCACCGAGGCCGGGATCCAGCGCCGGGAGCGGGGGGCCGTCTTCGGATCGCCGAGCTCGACGGCGGCTGGAAAGGCGAAGCGGCCCGCGCGAAGCCGGTTGCGCACGGTTGAGGGCCGCTTGCCGATCCGGGCGGCGACCCAGTCGATCGGCTGGAGACTCTGCCGCAGCAGCGCCTCCTGTTCCGGCCCGTCGGGTTCGAGGCCCAGCACCTGACGCCAGATAACGCGCCAGGCGAACCGGTCCTCGACGGGAACGAGCCCGAAGCGGTCGATGATCGACGGAATCGCGTTGCGATTGGTGTGCAGATAGTCCGCGAGCTCGGTCCGGGTCAGCAGTCCCGGGGTCTTCGGCGCGATGACTTCAAGGGTGTCGGGCATGGTCTTCTCCTTCCGTGCGGAGAAGCTGGGTCCGCCATCCAGCGCCCGGAAATCACGACAACGACTTTTTTTGGAGGTCGTGCAGACGCGCACCTTCCTTCCGCGCGAACCGCCGGGAACCCGTCGCACGATCCGGGGCGTCCGCACGGGCCGCGCAGGGAGCGGCCCCGCCGGACGCCGCGCGGGTCAGCCGGTCTTCGTGGGTGTGACCTGTCCTGACGGCAGGAGACCGGACGCCGCGATGGCGGGAAAGGCGCGCAGCGCGTCGAGCCGGGCGAGGTTCGCCCGCAGGGTCAGCGCGAGATCGGCGCGCCCCGCCCGGCGATGCGCGCGCATGGCCGCATCCGCCCATTCGGCGCCGATCGCCCGAGGGCCGCGGCCATCCGCCTGGCGCAGCAGCGCCGGGACCGGGTTGTCGCGCATCGCCACGCCCGCCTCGACGGCCAAGGCCTGAAGCCGGCGCCAGTCCGGCGTCCAGGGCAGATCCCGGAAGGCCCGGAGCCGCGCCAGGACTTCGCGATGCGCGTCGGCCCGGGCCGCGTGACGCCCCCGGTCGAGCGCCTCCGCGTCGAGCGCGAGCAGCGCCGCGAGCGATCCGGCGGAGCGCCCCCGCCCCGCCGCCGCGTCCGCCAGCGCCTTGACGGCGATCGCGGCCGCGCGCCGGGTGGACGCCGCGGCGCCCTGGGCGGCGAGAAGCCCGGCGAGATCCGCCGCGACGCTTTCCGCGACCGGAGGCGCGGAACGGCGGCCATCGCTCAACGCCCCGATCGCCGTGGCGGGCGACAGCGCCAGCAGGTCCGGCCGGATCCGGAAGTCGTCGAGAAGCCGGGCCCCCATCGCGATCTTCGCCGACCGCTCCCGCTTCGCGCCGGCGCGAAGCCCCTCGAGCCAGTCGCGATCGACCGCCGACGGCGGCATGCTTTCCGCGAGCGCGCGCACCCGGATCGCCGAAAGCGGATTGAGCATCGCATTCGTGAACCCGTGTCGCCGCGCGGCCGCGAAGAGGTCGACCCACGCCTGTTCGACCGGAGACGGAAGCGGACGCGGTTCCTTCGGACGGGCGACCCGGCGCGGTCGGGGCACGACGCCCGTGGGGTCCGCCGGCAGGAGATCGGCCGGGATCCGGGCATCGGCGCGCAGCGCGTCGAGCCGCAGGCAGGCGCTGCGGAGCGCGTTGCCGCGGACGCGATCGGTTTCCGCGTCGATCAGGCCCGCGACCCATCCCGGCGTCACGTCCCGTGGCCGCAACCCGGCCGCCTTGGCCCGGGGCGCGATGACCGAGAGGAAGTCCGCGTCTCCTCCCGCGGCCCTGACCGCCCCTTTCAGGGCCCGCCATGCGCCGCCGGCATCGGCATGGCGCGGATCCGGCGCGCCGGAGGCGGCGAGCGACAGGGCGAACCGGTCCAGATACGCTTCGCGCGTAGCCTTCGAGAGCCGCATTCCGCAATCCGCCGGATCGAGCGCCGCGATCCGCGCCCAGACCTCCGGGGCCGCGAAATCGCGCGGAGCCGGGTCGGCGCCCTCGGCGAAGATCGCCGCCGAGGCGGTCATGCGCCAGAGCGCCGCCACCGCGTTGCGCGTCGGCCGCTCCGCCGCGTCGTGAAGCGCCGCGAGACCCGGCGGAAGCGGTGCGAGAAGGGCGTGATCGGTCATCTTCGGCATCCGGCCGATCGGCTCGTCCCCCAGGCCCGCCGCCCGGCCGAGAGGTCGTGAGCGCATGACGTCGCAGACCGAGAGACCCGCGCGGAACGCGGCGCGATCGTTTCCGTAAAGCGGCCGATCCACCGAGAGGGCCACCGCGCGGGTCAGCGCCGCGGGCGCGAGACCGGCCGGAAGCCGGGCCTCGAGCCCGTGAAGCCTGACCGACACGGTCCCGCCGAGGACGAGACGCGTCGCGCGCCGCAAGGCGTCCCAGGGATCGTCCTCCACCGGGCCGCCCGTCGCGAGCATCTGCGCGTCGAGAAGCAGCCGACGCCAGCTGCGGTACCGCGAAAGATCCGCGCCGAAGACGCCTCGCGCCTCGGCCGGGACCGCGTGCTTGGGGAACCTCCGCGACAGCAGCGGCGGACCGAGCCGGATCGCCGCGAGCGGCAGGCCCGACATCGGCGTCAGCATCGCCAGCGCGGTGCGCGCGGCCAGCGGATCGAGGCCGATCCATCGCGGGTCCCCTGCCCGGTCGGCGCTTTGGAGGGCTCGGTCGATTTCCAGAAGGTCCATGTCCATTCTCCTGACGCGAAAGTTCAAACGAGGCGTCGGCGCCTCCGGACGAGGGTCCGCCGTCGACCCCCGGCGGGAAACGCGCCCCCCGGTCTCGCCGGAGGGCGCTCCGGATCAGCGTCCGACGTCCGCCGCCCGCGCGAGGCGACGGGCCCGGCGCAGATCGTCGAAGCGCTCGACCGCGCCGAGCAGGCGCCCCAGAACCGCCGCGATGCGCGCGGCGGCCGCGCCGTCATCCGAAAGCCCCTCCACGGGCCAGGGAATCAGCGTGTCTTCCGCGTCGGGGTACCATTCCGTCCGGACGCTCCGCTCCCCGTTGGCGAACGCCTCGAGAGCGGAGATGGCGTCCTCGACCCGGACCCGGAAATCCGCGTCGAAGAGGGCTGTCGTCCGCGCCGCAGGCCGCGATCGGTCCGAGGGCGGCCACCGCCCGGAGGCGGGGACGCGCGGCGGTCCCGGTCCGCGTCAGCCGAGCAGCCTCCCGGGCGAGCCCGAACGCGGCCGCCGCGCAGGCGACGGGGTCATGGAGGATGTCGAAGGAAGCGGGAGAAGAAACAGTCATGGCAGGTCTCCGGTCGGCGAGCCGCGAAAGCGCGGATCAAGCGGGCCGGGGCCGGGCGACGCGCCCTGGGCCGACCGAACGGCCGGCCGGGATGGCCTGCGACCCGGACGTCCTTCGTCCCCGGGCGCCTGAGGACCCATCTCGCGGCCTCCGACAATGAGATTGGCTCCCCGGGTCGTGCGGGAAGGAGATTTCCGAAATTTCCGGATCATGCCGGTGGAACGCGCCTTAAGGCCATGAGGAGAGTCGAGGTCGTCGAACGACCCGCCGGGCCCGGGATGGCGGCGCGCAGCCCCGCAGAGGCGCATGGAGCCCGAGCGCGGCCCTGCCCGCCGAGACCTGTCCCCGTCTCACCGTCCGGACGGGTCGAACGGTCTCCACCCGTCCGGGTCGGCTTCGAAGAAGCGCTGCGAGACCTGCGGCCGAAAGCGCGTGTCCATCGCCTGTCCGGGAAGTCCGACGCGGACGAGGAGCCGGTCGATCCCGGCATGGTCTCCACCGCACCAGCCCTGGATCAGCAGGCGCGCGCCGGTGACCCGTGCGACCCGCTCGCACGCTCCGCGGAACGGCCTTCTGGACGCGTCCCAGTTCACCTGCCGCGAGCCTGTCGGCCCCGGCGATCTCGTCGAGCGTGAGCTCGAACTGGGGGTGCCGCGCTCGGGCGACCAGGCACGCGCACGCGTAGAGCGCGAAATCGAGCGGCTCGCGCAGTTGGCGGATGTGATCCATGTTGAGCAGCGCATATCGTTCGAGGGGTCGCCAGTTCTCTTCCGCGAGCGCGCGGGGCAACAAACGTCGAAATATGGTCCGGGGCCCTCGTTGAGGAGCGTCGGCAGATCTCCGGATCCGAGATCCGCCAGTCGCCTCAACGCGTCGCGAACGCCGGCGTATCCGTTGTCGGGGTCGAGCCCGGCGCCGGCGCTCAGATCCCGCCTCGCGAGCCGTACGATCTTATCGACCGGCTCGTCCTCGAGTTGCGGCCAGACGTCCCGCTGCTGCGCGTCCCAAAGGATCCAGAGCAGGACGCGCAGCGCCCGGCCGTTGAGCTTTCCGGAAAACAGCCATTCCAACATCGGCACCGGCAGCTGGAACGCCTGGTGGCCGCCTTCGACGATCGTCTTCCGCGACATGACTTTTCCCCCTTCATGTTTGCGGGGAGAACGTGCGTCGCTCATGCTCCGGAAAACCGGCCGGCGCCGAAGGTCCTTCGGCCACCCTTTCCGGCTGAAGCGCGATCAGGTCCGGAACCCATGCCGACCAGGCCGCGCGATCCGCCGCCCGATCCGGCGCGAGGGCGTTTTCAAGCCCGCACCGTCCTGAAAGCAAACCGGATTCCGCTCCGGAACTCTCTTGAAAGAAGAGGAACTCAAAGAACTCCCCTGGAAATGCTCGGACCGCGGTCCGATCGGGGTCAGGGGAGATGAGACGAGAGAGAACCGGGGACGACACGCCCGTCATCGTCTCCGGTCTCCTGAAGGCCGGATCGGCGCGAACGGTCAAGGTCGGAGGTTCCTTGGCGGAAGATCCCGTTCCGGACCCCTGAGCACCCGCTCTCCCCCACGGTCACAACCCTCGCAGACGACGTGTCCACGGCAAGCTCTCATACCGAACCACGGTCACGATCTGGCGATGTTCCCGCGAAGCATCCAGACGGATCGCCCGAGGGGTCGATCGAGGTCCCACAAAGAAATCCGATTCCGCGCCAAGCTTTTCCTTCCGCCCTCCGGCGGCGGGCCAATTTCCTCATCGGACCGGGAGAGACGGACTTCGACGATGACCAACGCAGCCACCGACGACGACATTGCAGGATCCGTTCCGGTACCGGCGTTGATGTTCGCGCTCAACAAGGGCCTCGGTGCCCTCACCCGGGATGTCGCGGCGCTCGCGCGTCGGATGGATGCCGACGCGGAAGCCGCCCGGGAGCGCGACGCGGCCCGGGCGGCCGAGCTCGACGCGGCGGAGTTGGTGGCACTCGACCTGCTCGCGGCGAAGGAGGGGTTGCCCGACCGGATGGCGCTCATCAACTCGCTCTGCAGACGGGCGCTGGCGTCGGCAGACCTGCAGGAGATCGTCGGAGACGTGTCGCACCGCGCCCAAAGGCTGAACGGCACGCATCACGGGGAGAGGCGCGGCCCCTCCTGAGAGCCCGACGCCCGCTGGAGGAAGAGCGCCAAGAGAGTTGGAATGCGTTGAATTGTACCGTCATGGGAATGACGGCGCTCGGACGAAGGCCGGACAGGCTCATTGAGTGATGCCGTTATCAAGCAGCAGGCGGTGAAACCGCTCATTGATGTATTGAGGTCCCTGATTTTTCGGTAAGAATGGCTGGAGCGCCTGGATCCCTTCAGGTTAGCGTGGTCCGGGAACCTTATTTATATCAGTTGGTTCCCGTTTCCGACACGCGTATAGCGTGCATTCCGCCGGGTCAGCCAGAAGAGCGCCGCCAGGACCGGGACGATCCAGACCACCCGGCCCTGATAGCGGTCGACCGGCACCGAGAGGCCGCCGAAGATCGCCGCGTTGATCGCGAGGCCCGCGACCGCGACGAGCAGCATCTCGCGCTCGCGCGCGCCCGCGCCCAGACGGTCGCGGGCGGCGTAGACGAGGATCAGCCCCGTGGCGGCGATCAGGCCGCCAGATGCGCGAGACCGACCGCGTCCAGACCCGCGCGCGACCGGTCCGGATCGAACGGCCCCGTGTCGACGGTCCCGTCCGGCAGCCATTCGAGCCGCGTCCAGCTGAAATCGTCCATGCCGAAGGTCCAGGTCTGCGAGACCGCGTTGCCCGCGAAGGACCAGATCTGCGCGGCGGGATATTCCATGAAGGCGCGCCGCAGGATCGTCGCCTCCTCGGCGCGGATGCGGTCCATCTGATCGGGGCTGGCGCCGCCGAGGCCCTCGTCGCTCCACAGGATCACGCCGAGATTGGACGAGAAGCCGTCCTCGAAGACCTCGCAGATCGCGTAGCCCTCCGTGTCGCAGTTCTCCTCGAGATGCCACCGGGCCGGGCCGTCCGCGAGCGAGCGGGCGAGCAGGACCGGCAGCCGCTTGGTGGCGACGCCGACGCCCGGCTCGTGGAAGGCGACCCGGTTGACGGCCGCGTTGCCCCCCAGCGCCACCAGGACCGGCAGCGCCGCGACCGCGACCGCCGCGACCGTGAGCCGGCGCTGGACCAGAAGCAGGCCGAGCGCCACAGCGCCCACGCCGACGCCGAGCGGGATGTGCCCGTAATGGGACAGCATCGCGAAACTGGCCGCGCCGAAGACGAAGAGCTTTCCCAGGAGAGTGAGCCGTTCGAGCCCGGCGGCGACGAGCATCCCGCACAGGATCACCGCGGCCGCGAGGATGTCGGGCATCAGATACGAGACGAACCAGGGCAGCGAGGTGAGCGACGCGCAGAACAGGATCGCCAGCACGATGTCCGCGGGCCGCGCGGCCTCCAGAAGACCGCGCCCCGCCAGCATGGCGAGCAGGATCACGATCAGGACCGAATGGAGCGCGATGACGCCCCATTCCCCCAGCGGCGTCGCCGAGGCGGCGTAGGCGAAGATCGAATAGACCGCCGAGCGGACGATCTTCGCCGATCCGGCGCCCTCGGCCGCGACCGCGGCGGCCCCCTCTCCGGCCGCGCCCGGCGGGAGGCGGCTCGACACCAGACGGAGGGCCTCCTCCACGGCCTGGCGGCCCTGGTCGAGATAGGAGGCGCTGTCGAAGAAAATCAGCGGCCCGCCGTTGAGCAGGGCGGGCCAGAGCAGGAGAAGGATCGCGGCCAGGAAAAGCGGGAACCGGGCGGACATGGTGAGTCTCTCTGACGGAAGCACGCGGATCACGATCAATTTCGCAGCCGGCGCTCCCGCCCGCGTTCGTGAGGCGTCCCTATACGGGACGCGGCGGCGCCCCGGCAAGACCGCGCGAAGCGGCTCCGCCGGGGCGCGCCCTGTCAGTTGCTGCGCTCGCCCGCCATCACGCCGCGGCCGATGAGGGCGGTCGCGCCCTGTTCGGAGCCGTGCGTCGCCGAGAAGCCGGCATTGGCGCCGTTCACGCCGCCCGCGACGCCCCAATCGGGGTTCAGGGTGCCGTCGGCGTCGGTGTATGTCAGCTTGCCGCCGTCGCTGGTGAACTTGCCCGTGGCCACGTCGAAGTCGAGCGGCGCGTCGATCACCGCGACCGCTTCGCCGTTTCCGGTCCTGGCGGTGCTGTCGAGCTGGCCGTTCCGTTCCCGAAATCCAGTTCCATCCTAGACGTGCCTTCAAAGCGCTCGAAGGGCTCGTTGGCCCTCGCGATATAGGCCACGTTGTTCCCGGAATAGGTGAACGTCCCGGTCGTGTTCGGCCGCACGTAGGCGTCGCCGATCGCCGCGGCCTGGACGACCTCGACGGGCTGACCCCGGCTGTCCAGCCGCGCGACCAGAAGGTATCCGGACGACACGCCCGGCGCGTTGGGATCGATGGCGTCGACCACGTAGCGGGTGCCGTCGGGGGTGGTGATGATCTGCCCGTCGAGCACACCGTTGTTGTCGTCGATCTCGTTCTCGATCTGCTCGTCAAGCGTCGGACCGTCACTGGAGGAGGAGCCGCCGCAGGCGGCGAGAAGCAGCACGAGGGCCGCCGATGCGGAAAGCGTTACTCTGGACATGTGTCAACCATAAGTTGTTGCGGCCTGATTGTTGTCCTCTTCGCTATCACACCGCACCGCGGAGCGCCATCACGCGCGTACGGGAGTATGAACGCGGCCGCGCACGACCGTATCAGGCCGCCGCCCCGGTCCGCGCCACGCCGATCCAGCGCTCCAAGGGTACCAGGAGGCCCACCGGTCCCAGCCGCTCGGCGAGATCTTCGGGCTCCAGCCGCGCGAGATCGTCCAGACGGCGCAGTCCGGCGCGCCGGAGCGCCCAGACGAGGCCCGGACCCGCGCCGGGCAGACGGTCGAGATCGCAGGCCGCCTCGAGCGCGACCGCGAGAGCCTCGAGCTCCTCCGGAAACGCGGGATCCGGCTCCGGTCCGGCCTCCTGCGGCGCCGGCGGGGCCGCGACGGGACCCGGAAAGGGCAGCACGGCGCGCGAGACCGGCGCATCGGCCTGCGCGGTTTCCGAGGCGGGCGTCCAGCCCGAGAGGCCGAGACCGCCGGTCAGGCGGGTGAGGAAGTCCTGCATCGCCGCCGCGTCGGCCGGAGACCCGGCATCGGGAGCGGCGGACAGGTCGGCGGCGGCGGCGCGGCCCGCGCGTTTGCGCCGCTCCTCGGCGATGCGGGCGGCAAGCCTGCGACGGTGAAGGTCGGGTCCTGTCGGCTCGGTTCCCATCTCACGCGCGCCCTTCAGAGGCCGAGCGCCGCGGAGAGCGGCTTCGGGGCCGCCTCCCGCGCGGGCGCCGCGGCGCGGCCGGTCTCGGCGCGCTGCTCGAGCCGCGCCAGGAACTCGGCGAGCGCGAGGCCGACATTGTCCTGGAAGGCCGAACCGTCGCCACCCCGCTCCAGAAGCCGCTCGAGCCGGGTCTCGGACGCCTCGAGGCGGGCCAGGATGGACATCATCGACTGCGCCATGGCGTCGAGGCGCGATTCCAGCCCCGAAAGCCGGCCGTCGAGCGCCTCGCCGGGCGCCGCGCCCGCCGTCAGGCGCGCGATCTCGGCGGCATAGCGCGCGTCGATCACCGCGCGCAGACCGGGCTCGGGGGGCTCCAGACCTCCGGCGGCCTCGGCGAAGGCGCGCAGATACGCCACCGGCGCGCGCGTCCCGGCGGCCTCATCGTCGTCGTCCCGGACCAGACGCGGCGCGGGCGGGGTCGCGCTGATCCAGAGCGAATCCGGCCCCAGGATCTCCTGAAGCGCCGCCTCGAGTTCCGCGGCCCAGTCGCCGGGCCCCGCGTCGCCCAGACGGCCGCCGAGATCGAGCGGTCCGGCGCGGAAGGCGTAGTGGAACGGATCGAGCCGGTAGACGGACCCGCCCACCACCGAGCAGAGCGCGCGCAGGCAGGCGGCCTCGCCTTCGAGCCGGGAGGGGTCGCCGATCATCTCATGGGTGACGAGGTCCGCCGCGACCAGGTTCGACAGGACGCCCGTCGCGGCGTCGGAGGCTTGGGTGTCCACGGGGTAAGGCCCTTCTCGCTCGGGGCGGTCCCGGGGGACCGCCAACTGGTAAATCAGACAGCGTCAACGTCGGATGAATTGGTTAAGCGCGCGTTAGCGGGCGCGCCCGGAAATCAGCCCTGGTGCATCGAGACCACGCGCGGGATGTTCCAGATGTCGTCGGCATCCTCGGCGGCATCCGCGGCGGTGGTTTCGGCGGCGGGCGCCGGCGCCTCCGCGGCCGGCGCGGCTTGCGCCGCCTCGGCCGAGGCGGCGGGGGCTTCGGCGGCGGGCTCGAGGCCGTCCGCGGAGCGGCGTTCCAGCGCCTCCATCATCAGCGACTGGGCCATGGTGAGC
>CAVORV010000057.1:0-109479 GCA_963698685.1 uncultured Alphaproteobacteria bacterium | reverse complement strand
TCTCCTGCCGTGACCGTGCCTCCAGCCTTACTCAGGGCCAGAGGGTTCAGTGTCTGCCTTCTTCTCCTGCTGTTGAGGTACGAATGGTCTTGTCCACGCCGTCAGTTCGTCGGCCGCGGCAGTTGGCAGGCGATGGCCCAGACGAACCCCGCCAGTTCGCGGGCGATGGCGGTTGTCACGGTGGTGGCCGGCTTTCCGGCTCTGCTGAGCTTTCGATACCGGCCGCACAGCCGCACCTGCGCTTTCCAGGCGGTGTCGCGGATCGGTTTGGGAAGTGCTTCCTGCCGGAGCAATTGTTCGCGACTGATTCTCGCGGGGAACCGGTAGCTCCAGGCCGCCTCGATCAACATGCGCCGGGCGGTCGAGTTGCCCGCCTTCGTCACACCGCCCTGACGCCGGGTTCCGCCACTCGAGTGCTCCGAGGGGACCAGGCCGAGATACGCCATGAGCTGGCGCGGGTTGGTAAAGCGGGTGATGTCGCCCAATTCCGCGATCACGGTCGCGGCGGCCACCAGGGCCAATCCGCGAAGTGACTGCAGTGCATGAACGACCGGCGCCAGCGCCCAGTCCGCAAGCATGACCTCGATCTGCGCGGTCAACCGATCGCGGCGGGCGGTTGCGGCTTCGATCGTCGCGATGCAGTCCTCCAGGACGATGTGGTGGGCGGGTTGCTCGAACCGCAACCCGGCCAGCCAGCGGCGGTGCATCAGCGTCCAGGCGGGGCGGCTGTAGTGGCGGCCATGGCGCAGCAGAAAACCGGAGAGTTGCTGTCGTGCCTGCCGCAGGCCGCGCACGGCGGCCAGGCGGGCACGGACCAGATCGCGCATCGCTTCGTGGGCAGGGTCCGGTATCCAGACGGTCGTCAATGCGTCGGCCCGATGCAACTTCGCCAGATTGATCGCGTCCCGACGATCCGTCTTGATCCGATCCCCCGGCTTGCGGGGGATCAGCGACGGAGCCACCACCACGCAGTCGTGCCCCGCAGCAGCCAATTGCCGTTGAATGCCGTAACCGCACGGCCCCGCTTCATAGCAGAAACGCAACACCGATCCAGGCCGGGACAGCTTGACGGAAAGCCGGGACAAGGCGGCAGGCGTGTTGGAAATCTGTCCGTACGCGCAAACCTCGTCGCGCCCGCTCCCCTCTGCCAAAGCCACCGCAATAGTCTCTTTGTGAACATCCAAACCAATGTAGGTGATACACTCATCCATGGCCCGTCTCCTATGCCGGAGGCTCCGCGCCAGGACATCCGGCGCAACCCTCGAAACCTGCATACTGTGAGACGGGTCGCCCTATCTCAGGCGAACATGTGGTCTAGCGTTCGACGGAGGAGGAGCGCCCTTTAATCCGAGGCGCTCCGGAAAGGTTTTCGTGTTCGATCGATCAGCGAATCCGACCCTCTGGATGAACGAATAACTGCCCGGCCGGTTGCACAGTGAGTGTATTCTGATCGAATGCCATGTCCAGCGTGGCGTTCGGCAGAACGATCAGACGGGCATTGTTTTGTACCTGCACGTCTTCGGGGACCGAGCGATTTTGGCTGACCACGCAGGTTTGGCTGACGATCCAGTCACCGGTCGCCGGGGGCACGCAATCGGGGTGCAGTGCCGCATCGATCGCCCCCCTCAGATTAGGCAGCGGGCCGATATTGCGGGCATCCGCCGCCTGTGGCGTGCCCCCCGCCCGTAGCACATCGCGCATCTCCGCCGAGGTGAGCGGGGTGCCGCCCGCCGCGATGACCGCGCCCTGCACCGCCGCCGCCGCCCCGGCCACGACGGGCGAGGCCGAAGATGTGCCGTTGAACCCGCCAGTATACCGCTGATCCTCGTCGTTCGCGCCACCTGGCGCGCCAACTCCGTCGAAAAGGCCGCCATAGCCCAGTGTCGTAACGTTCTCCCCCCAGCCCTGCACGTCCACCCGGCCACCATAGTTGGTGAAGCAGGTGGGCCCGTGCGTGTCAGAGGTTCCGGCACCGACGATGATCGCGCCGGAATCACGCGTTGTCCGGTCGAACAGCCCGCCATAGGCCGGATCGTCGAAATCAGACCGCCCGTTGCCCGCCGCCTGGACGACGACAATGCCAATGGCGGTGGCTGTTTCGATGGCGTCGAAATTGGCCTGCCAGTATTCGACCGCGATGGCGTCTTCCGCGCAGGCGCCGCACCCGGCCGGGCAGGTCTGCCCGTTCGCGGGGCCGCCACGCTGGACCTCGATCAGGATGATGTCGCCGGCGTCAAGCAATGCGGCCGCCGCATTGATCGCATCCGCGTCTGTCGTCGGGCCAAAATGGCTTTCGAACCCGGCTTCCGCGCCATGCGCGATCCCGGTGATACCATACCCGTTGTCGGCAGCCACGAGCACCCCCATCACGGCGGTGCCATGATTGCGCGAGCCGGGCCTGATCTGGCCGCCGACCGAGAAGAGCGGCGGCAGATCCTCGTGGGTGACGTTGATGCCCTGTTCGACATCTATGATGCGAACTCCGGTGCCCGTGCCTCCGGGAACGGTCCAGCCGTAGCGGGCGTCGATCCCGCCGGGCGCCGGATCGAGGTAGCCCTGCTGAAACTCGAAGTCGGGTGTTGCCGGCGGGGCATCGGCCTGCGGATCCGTGGCCGGTGGCGTGGCATAGGCCAGCTCCACGATAGAAAGCGCATTCAGTTCGCGGATCAGCACGGCCACGTCGCCATAGACGGTGCCTTCGGCCAGCGGCAGGTTGTGGTAGAGCGTTAGATCCGCCAGCGGCCGCCCTCCGCGTCTTTCGCCCTCTTCCCGCTGGGCAAGTAGGGTTTCCGCGGGTGCCGTGAAGGTGGGCCGCGCCGATTGCAGCGAGACCGCGGTCGCCGTGGCGACCAGACGGTTGGCGGTATTCAGCTCGACCGACACGTCGCTCGCGGTCAGGCCGTATTCCCGGAGCGATCGCTGGTCGCGTTCGGTGCGCTCGCCCACCGTGAAACGGCGGCCCTCCAGCCTGACTCCGCTGCCTTCGCGGAACTTGATGACGATGTTTTCGACCGGCGTGTCGTTCGGCAGCACGTAACTCTCCGCCGGGGGAACAATACGCAGCGCACCGTTGGGCTGCGCCGCCGCGCCGCTTGCGGTGAGCAAGACCACGGCAAGGATTAAGGGTACTCTGAGCATGGTATGTCTCCTTGTCTTTTCCCGTGTCAGCAATCACCGATGCAGACTGCGCCGTCCTGCCCAAGGCGGATGCGCGTCTGACCGTCGGTGAAAAGAACCATGCCGTGATTGGAAACCGTACCGATTTCGGCCCTTTGAACATTGGCGCTGCCGCGCGCCTGGACGGTCAAGCGGACTTCCTGCGCGGGATCGTCGGCGATCATTCGCATCCGGGCAAAGCGGTCGTCGCGCACCAGAAGATCGGTGCCGTCGTCATTGCCCTGAATGTGCAGCTTTGTCGTCGGGGAAAGGGTGCCGATGCCGACATCGCCGCTGACAGTCACGTCGCCTTCGAACTGGCCCGCCCGTCCACTGCCGGAATGTATGGCGTGCAGCGCTGGGCTGGTGCTTGCCCCGTTCAGCACATTGGCAAAAAGGGCGCTGCCGTTCCCGTTCGTCGTGGCCGACAGGGCCGCGGCGATGTTCTGGGAATTCTCGGTGCGGAAGAAGCCCGCCCGCCCAAGGCCCTCGTTCCGCACGGCAAGCTTATCCTCGGGCGCGGTTTCGCCGATGCCAAGGTCGCCGTCGGCGTCAAAGACCAACGCGGATTGCGACGCGCCGAAGGTACGGATGCGCAGCGGATCCTCGGTGCCTTGCGCGTTGATCTGAAGCGCGGCACCGGGCGCCGAGGTGCCGACACCGACCTGCCCGTCGCCCGCCACCACGAAAGACGTGACGCGGCCCGAGCGGGCACGGATCACCTCTTCGCCTTCTGGGGCGTTGACGGTTAGCTGCGCGCTGTCGCCCGAGATGCCGCCAAGCACCGTTCGCCCATCCGCCCCGATGCGCAGTGCCTCGCTCGGAACGTCGGGATTGGCGACGATCAGCGCCGCCGGGTCCTGTCCGTCATAGGCGACGTGAAGCCGGGCATCGGGGTCCGCATCACCGATTGCAACGCGGTCGCCTGGATGGCCGGTGCGCATCGAGCCCGAGCCAGCGCCTGTCCAGTCCTCGTCACCGAGTTCCAGCGGAACCCACGCGCCGGGAAGCTGGTTGCAGTCCTGACCCTCCTGAAGAGCGACCACGAAACCGGCGGATTCCTGCGCGCATAAGTGCAGCATCTGCGCCTCGGCAACCACGGGGAGAAGGACCGGCAGGCCCAGAAAAAAGGCTCTTTCGAGATGACGCTTTGACATTGGCTTCTCCAATCATGGCTTTCGGGGATAGTGTCCCGAGAGCTGGTGTAACTTGTTCTCCGGCATTGGCCTGGCAGTACCAAGGCAAACAATATAGATTATCTGGATCATCAATTTTCCATATCTGCAATTACTCCTAGACCTTTCAAACAACTTACGCACAATAGTGCAAGTTAATATTTACTCTTAATGATCTATGACGATCAAAATAGCCCATTGAACATCAGATACATCGCAAGCATCACATCATTACTACGTTGATCCAAGACATGAGCACGTGATCCAGATCACCCGCCACATCACTCTCTCCTACAATGCGGTCTCTCGCTGCGCGGGACGGATTCTTGGGGTTGATCGTCGAGGTTTCGCCGAGCGAGACCTCCGATCTGGTCTCGAGAGCGTCCGAGACGCGCGGCTATTGCGAGAACACCGATTGCGCGAAGCTGCAGGTGCGGGCGACGATGAAGGGCGGCAGGGCGTCCGTCATGGAGGACCTTTGCGAAGCGACGCTCCTGATGGAGGTCACACCCGAAGGTCTGATAAGTCTGCATAAAGCTATGCAACGGGACAAGGGCGGGGGGGGGTCGCACGGTAGGCTTCCGCGCGGAGCCCTATCAAGGGTCGATACTACGAAACTCTTTCCGCCCGCATTTGATGGGGTTTCCCGGGCGCTCACGCAGCAGCGACGAAGGCGCATCCAACCAGCCACTTCGACCACAGCTAATGGGACCCTAAGCGTTTCCGCCGACGGCGCGATATCGCCCGGAGTTCCAAAGGAGAGGCCTTCCGGGCCGTCCGCCTCGGCGTTTCGTCGTTTGGTCTGGCGTTTGGGCGGGAGATCGGAAGCTTCTGCACAGTTCACCAAATCGTGATGCCTAAAGTATCTCCGCCTAAGGCACTGTAAAAAAGACGATATTCCATACATCTCCGTACGCGCGAGGGCATGTTCACTGCCTGTTCTCGGATTGGGTGAATAGGGAAGATTGTCCCGTGTCTATGGCCCCAAGGTAGCGACTTGAGGTGCCCCAAAATGCCGAAATCTCGAACGACAGGTAAGTTGTGCCGCGTATGGTTCGCCATCGCGGACAGCCGACCCGCAAGCAACGTTGGAAAGCTCGGACCGGCTTCAGGCTGGCCGGATCGATGATGGAGTCGCCCCTGACGATGCGAGAGGCAGCTGCGGCGCTCGGCGTCAGCTACAGGACGATGCTGAGATCCACACACAGGCTTTCCCCGGGCGTTCATTTCGATGGCCGGGGAACCCGCAAACGAGTGTTCTACGCGGATCAGATCTCCGCGATCAGGAGGGATGGATGTCTATCAGGATCACATGGCGCAACGGCGTTGCGCAGGCCAGCGGCACCGTCAACGGCAAACGAGTTCGACAAAGCCTTGGCACTGGCGACCCGAAACGGGCAGCGCAGGCCGCGGCTGAACTCGAAGCCAAAGCCTGGAAGGAAAGCGTCTACGGCGCGGACGCCGTAGTCTCGTTCGAGGCCGCGGCACTGAGCTACATGGAGGCGGGCGGCGAGGGCAGATACCTCGCGCGCCCGCTTCGTCATTTCAAGGGCGTTCTCCTGACGAGCATCAAGCCCGGACACATCAGGGAGGCGGCCCAGGCGCATCCTCCCGAACTGCTCTCCATCAACTCAGCGCCGACAGGTCATCGTCCCGGTCGTGGCGGTCATCAATCACGGACATCAGATGGGCTGGTGCGGCGCCATCACGGTCAAGTCCAAGGCCGGCAAGACACCCGCGCGCAAAGCTGTTGATCGGGATTACATCGACGCGCTGCGGTCGCGCTGTACGACGCGCGCATACCCCGCCCCGCATCTTGGAGCGCTGATGCTGTTCGTTCATCAGACGGGAGCGCGCATCGGTGAGGCGATGGGGCTCGAGCCGAAGGACGTGGATCTCAGGAACGGCACTGCGATCGCCTATGACACCAAGAACGGCGAGGACCGCCTCATCTACCTCACGCCTGAGATCATCGAGGATCTCCGCACGCTCCCGCCAAGGAACGGCAGGGTCTTCGGCTACGTCGAACCGCGGAGCGTCTACCGCACTCTCCGGAAGGTCTGCGAGGAGGCGGGGCTGGAGTATCTGGCGACGCATCAGGTCGGGCGTCACAGCTTCGCCACGGCGCTTGAGGAGGCTGGCTTCTCTGCGAAGGCGGTGGCTGACGCGGGCGGCTGGAAGTCGGTGGCGCTGGTGCAGAAGACCTACATGCACCCGAAGGACGCCGGGAAAAGAGCAGCGGAAGCAATGGCTTCCAGAAAGCCGATTGGCACAAATCTGACACACGCAGAAAGTGGAGCGCCAGAAGCCGAGTGATTTCAGATGCTTACCTGTGGGTGATCAGATCGTTGCCAAGGTTAGGGTCGTGAGTTCGAATCTCATCGCCCGCTCCATAGAAATCAATTGATAAGACTGCGGCTTTCAAGCAGCTTTCCGGCTTCTGACCCGTTTCGTGACCCAATATCCTCGGGGTACCAATCGATTCTGGCGTCTGTTCGGGTTTCGGCCTTGGCCGAGATCCATCATCTGATTGACTGGTTCGGCGGATCTGCGATTGCGGCACGCCTCTGATCGAAGACGCCGCGTCAACCTGCGCGACGCGGCGTTCCGATCCGGCACGACCGCGCCGCAGGTCGAGCTGAGACCCAACGGCTCGTCAGATATCGATGGGCCGTGCTTCAAGCCGAAGCGGTCGAGACCCTTGTGAGTTCGGATCCATAGCCGATTTCCGGGCGATCCACGGGTCGCGGATCTCGAGGAGGAACAATAGCCCGTCCGGCGACAGGCGGCAGATCTACCCTGCCGAGAAACGTATAAACGAAATGCTTCCGAAGAGCGATCAGGAATTGCTATGCATGGGCAGGCAGCAGGGTCTCATGGGCACGGGCCAGCGACGATTAAAGGGTGGAACGACATGAAGGTTTTCGTTCTGGATCGGACCCTCAACGAGAATTACGGCAGCTTCGCGCGGTCCTTCACGAGGATCCGTGCGGAAGACATCAAGTCCGAGCTCGACGAAAAATTGGTCGCGTCGGGGCGCTACCGGAATGCATCGAGCATTCTCGGGGGGCCGGACGGCGTCATGATCCCGAAGCTTTCCCCTACCGACATCGTACGCTGGACCTGCGAGGCCGGTTGACCGCGACACGCCGATGCCTGTGCGGAGGATCGGATTGCGAGATGTCGTAAAACCGTCGCCCGCATGGGCTTGTCGCGGAACTGCCGCCGGCTGATTGAGCCGGCGGTCACGATCCGCTGCTAAGACGGGTCGTATGCGGCGGTCACGATGATCTCGACCAGCAGTTTCGGAGTGGCGAGCCGCGATTCACCGCAGGCTCGCGCCGGCGCGTGTCCCTCTGGCACCCAGCCGTCCCAGACGGCGTTCATGGCCTCGAAGTCGCCCATGTCCGCCAGCCAGATCACCGCCTGCAGGATCTTCTCACGCGACGAACCCGCTTCGGCGAGAAGCGCGTCGACGCGGCCGAGGCAGTCACGGGTCTGCTCCGTGACTGTTCCGCCGTCGCCGACCTGTCCGCACAGATAGACCGTGCCGTTGTGCTTCACGATCTTGCTCATGCGCGTGCCGGTATGCAGACGTTCGATCATCATCATTGCCCTTCGTGTTGGCTCACGACATGTGCCGGAGTCGTTTTCGTTTTTCGCCACCGGGATGCGTCGGCCAATCGGAACGGATGGTGTTGCCCGCCTGACGCGGACCGCGATCGGAAAATGAAAAGATTGACCCGTCCGCCATCCGGTGGCCCGCCACGAACCTATTGCATTGGCGGCCGGTCGGCTACGGCGAATGATGACGGTGAAGCGGGTATGCGTGGCGACGACCGAGGCAACAGTGCGAGGTGGTGGTCCGCGCATGCGCCACGGCGATCTTGATCAAGTGCCATTTCGCGCCGCGGTTCAGTCGCCGTAGGTGCGATCGGCCAACGGCACGGCATCAAGCTCGGCATTCAGCATTTCAAGCAGAGCCCTCTCCGCGCGGTTCAGGCTGCGTTTGCCGTTGGTCAGCACGTGAATGTCCACCGCGGGAAGGGATTTGTAGGGGGGCACCTGCCAGAGCAGACCCGACTGAACGTCCCTTCGCGCCACATGGACCGGCAAGGCGCCGATTCCGATATTCGCCACGATCATGCGGCGGACCTCGGGCAGGTTCGACGAAAGCCCCCTCGGCTCGGAGCGCATTCCCAACCGCCGCCGCAGATGGGCGACACCCGAAAGGGGACCCTCGATCTCATCGGTCTGAAACGATACCGTGTCCTCATTCCTGAGTTCGGCGGCGCCGATGTCCTTCCGGCCGTAGAACCGGTGTCTCGGGCCGCAGAAAAAACCGAAGAACTCGCGGCAGAGCACACGCGTCTCCAGCCCGGCGGGCCGGTCATGAAACAGACAGACGCCAAAACTGACCCTGTTCTGGCGCAGATGGGAGATCACGTCGTCGCTGTCCATGGTCGAAATCGTGTAGCTGACCCGCGGATACCGCGCGTTGAAACGCTCCAGAACCCCGTCAAAATGCGGCGATACGACATGGCTCGCCACAGCGATGCTGATCTGGCCGGTCACCTCATCCTCGATGCCGCTCATCAGATCGGGCAGTTGCGCGACTGCGCCGAAAATCGCGCTCGCCTCCGCGTAGAGGACCCGGCCTTTGGGAGTGACGCTGAAGTGTTTGGGCGAACGGTTGATCAGCCTGCACTCCGTGATCTGCTCCAGCCGTTTCAGGGCCGCACTGATCGTCGGTTGCTTCAGACCGAGGAAATGCGCGGCCGGCGTGATGCCACCCTCATCCACCACCGCCATGAAGGTCCGCAGGAGATTCCAGTCCAGGCTCCACGGAAATCTCTGTTCATAAGGCTTGAGCATAGAGATCATCTATTTTCAAGATTGGGATTATCTATTTGCCCTATGTATCGCCACGGCGCAACCTGTGTCGCATGACGTGCCTGTCCTGCGACACCTTGGGCGCGGGGCGGAAAGTTCGGCAACAACTGGGAGATCCGGAATGAAGACATCCATCAACATCCTGCGACGCGGCGTACTCATCGGCGCGGCCGCGACGATGGGAATTGGTCTGGCACCGCTGGCGGCCGGCGCGGATGAACTGGCCGAGATCAAGGAGCGCGGCGTTCTGAGCATCGCGATGACGGGTCAGTATCCCCCGTTCAATTTCGTGAATGAGAACAACGAGGTCGTCGGTTTCGATCCGGCCATCGGCACCGAAATCGCCAAACGGATGGGTCTGGAGACCGAAATCGTCACCACCGCATGGGACGGCATCATCGGTGGACTGATCGCGCAGAAATACGACGCCGTGGTCGGGTCCATGTCGATCACCGCCGAACGTGACGAGGTCATAGATTTCGTCGGCCCCTATTACAACACCAAGCGCGCCTTCTTCACCGTCGCCGGGTCGGACATCACCTCGCTCGACCAGTTGGACGATGACGGGGTCACGGTCGGCGTCACGCTGGGAGAGACCCACGACCAGTGGGCGCGCGAACAGGGATACGACGTCAAGACTTACAAGGGTCTGCCCGAGTTGCTGCTGGAGCTGACCAACGGTCGCGTCGACGTCATCATCAACAACTCTATCCCAGTCATCCTCGCGATGAAGGCGGGGCAGTATGATTTGGCCGAAATCGACGCGCCGGATGCGGAGGCGTTCCCCGCCGGAATCGCGATCCGGGAGGACAACCCCGAACTTGCCGCCGCCATGCAGGCGGCCTTGGACAGCATGATGGAGGACGGCACGTATCTCGCGATCGCCGAGGAATGGGTCGGAGGCGACATCCGCTGACATTCGCGACACGCGCGATCCGGGTCGGTATCAGCCCGCGCCGGGTCGCGCGGCTCCCGCGTATGCGGATCGAGTGGCGCCGAATCAGTCGCCGCGCGGGCGGAGCTCATCGCAACCCGTGACGGACCCGACATCTGCGGAAACCCGCGTGACCATAACGGAGAGCCCCGTTGGACCTTGAACTCATCCTGCGCGTCTATCCGTTCTTTGTGGAAGCCGCTCTCGTCACGGTCCAGCTGTCGGTCCTGACATGCGTTCTGGGTCTCGCCTGCGGCGCGCTGGGCGCGGCGATGCGCCTTTCGCGACACGCGCCGCTGCGCTGGCTGGCCGCCGCCTATGTGAGCGTGTTTCGCGGCACGCCCGCCCTGATCCAGATTTTCATCCTCTATTTCGGCGGTCCGCAGATCGGCATCCAACTCGACGCCTTCGCGGCGGGAACCATCGCGCTTGGGCGTCAACATCGGCGCCTACATGACCGAGACCATCCGCGGCGCGATCGTATCCGTCGATCGGGGCCAGACGGAGGCCGCCCGGACGCTGGGCATGAGCCGAAGCGAGACAATGCGAAAAGTCGTTCTGCCGCAGGCCGCCCGCCTGATGATCCGCCCGTTGGGCGTGAACATCAACGCCTTGGTCAAGGGCACGGCGCTGGTCGCGCCGATCTCGGTGGTCGAGCTGACCTATACGGCGCAGCGCTTCATCGGATCGACCTACAAGCCGTTCGAGATGTTCCTGCTGGCCGGGCTTCTCTACATGGTGATCATTTACGTGGTCGGTCAGGGCATCAACTGGCTCGACCGCCGGGCGCGCATCACATGACCGAAGCGCGCGCAATGAAGGGAGGCCGGCATGGGACTTGATTTCACGGTCGTGCCCGGCTTTTTCGGCGTGCTCGCGATGGGTGCCGCATGGACCATCGCCATCACGGTGTGCGCCGGCGTTCTCAGCTTTTTTGGCGGCATCTTTTTCGCGGTGACCGCGCTCTACGGCCACTGGAGCCTCCGCCTCCCGTTCCGCGCTTTCGCATGGCTTTTCATGGGCACGCCGCTGCTGCTGCAGCTTTTCCTGATCTATTTCGGGCTGATCCAGATCGGGATCGACCTGCCGGCGTTTGTGGCGGGGGTGATCGGCTTGGGTCTGCACTTCGCCGTCTACAATTCGGAACTGATCCAGGCCTCGATCCTTGCCGTGGACAAGGGCCAGTACGAGGGCGCACGGACCTTGGGCCTGTCGCGCGGACAGACCTTGCGGCGGATCGTGATCCCGCAGGCGGTACGGGCGGTGATCCCGCCGATGGGCAACAACATGATCGCGCTCCTGAAGGATTCCGCGCTCGTCTCGGTGATCGGCGTCATGGAGCTGACGCTCGCCGCCCAGCAGGCGATCAGCCGGACCTACCGACCGTTCGAATTCTATCTGGCGGCCGCCTTCTGCTACTACGTCGTCAACCTCGCGCTCGAGGCTGGGCTGCGCCATGTCGAGCGCCGCATCGCGGCTTCGCGCTGAACCCTGGAGGGTCGCATGACTGATCACGCCTTCGTCACGATCAAGAACGCCGCCAAGAGTTTCGGCGACCTGGAGGTTCTCAAGGACATCAACCTGACGGTCGAGCGTGGACAGATCGTCGCGATCATCGGTCCATCGGGATCGGGAAAGTCGACGCTGCTGCGCGCGATCAACGAGCTTGATCCGCTGACCTCTGGCGAGGTCTGGCTGGAGGACACGCAGGTCAACAAGAAACTGCCTCATCGCCAGTACGAGGCCCACGTCAATCAGGTCCGCCAGAACATCGGAATGGTTTTCCAGCACTTCAACCTGTTCCCGCACCTGACCGTGCGCGGCAACATCACGCTGGCCCCGCGCATGCTCAAGGGTCTGTCCGAAAAGGAGGCCGACGCGCTCGCGGAGGAGCAGCTGGCAAAGGTCGGTCTGTCGGAAAAGATTGACGAGTACCCCTCGCGGCTGTCCGGCGGCCAGAAGCAGCGCGTCGCCATCGCGCGGGCGCTGGCGATGAAACCCAAGGTGATGCTGTTCGACGAGGCGACCTCGGCGCTGGATCCGGAGCTGGTCGAAGAGGTCAATCTGGTCATGAAACAGCTCGCCGAGGAACACATGACCATGATCATCGTGACCCACGAGATGGATTTCGCGGCTTCGGTCTGCGACCGGGTGCTGTTCATGGATCAGGGCGTCGTGGTCGAGGAGGGCCCGCCCTCGGTCATTTTCAAGAACCCCTCACAGGACCGCACCCGCAACTTCCTGCGGAAGCATCTCAGCCGCTGAAAGGCGCGCCAAATGTCGAACCTGTTCTATCAGACGAAATCCGCACGCCCCGTGCTCGACCGCGCCGAGGGCATCCACATGTGGGACAAGGCGGGCAAACGCTACATCGACGGCTCGTCGGGCGCGATGGTCAGCAATATCGGCCATTCCAACCCGGCGGTGCTCGCGGCGATGCGCGCCCAGATGGAAAAATCCACGTTCGGCTACCGGCTGCACTTCCAGACGGAAGCGTCCGAGATGCTGGCGGCCAGAACCGCCGCGCTGGCGCCCGAGGGAATGAACCGCGTGTTTTTCGTCTCGGGCGGGTCGGAGGCGGTGGAAAGCACGCTCAAACTGGCGCGGCAATACGTCCTGACGCTGGGCGAGGCGCAGCGTTTCAAGGTGATCTCGCGTCACCCGAGCTATCACGGCTGCACGCTTGGCGCGCTCGCGATCACCGGCTATGCGCCGATGACCGCCCCGTTCGATCCGATGATGCAGCGGATGCCCAAGGTGCCGGCGCCGCGCGCCTATCTCGACGGGCTGGACCCGGACGATCCGGCGACGGGGCTGCACTACGCCGACATGCTGGAAGCGCGGATTCTCGAGGAGGGCCCCGAAACGGTGCTGGCCTTCATCCTGGAGCCCGTCGGCGGCGCCTCGACCGGGGCTCTGGCGCCTCCGGCGGGCTACATGCGACGCATCCGCGAGATCTGCACGCGGTACGGCGTGCTGCTGATCCACGACGAGGTGATGACCGGCGGCGGGCGGACGGGTCGGTTCTTCGCGGGGGAGCACTGGGACGTGGTCCCCGATCTGATCGCGCTCTCCAAGGGGTTCGGCGGCGGCTACGTCCCGCTGGGCGCGATGGTCGCGCGCGACGACATCGTCGAGGCGGTGATGGGCGCGGGCGGCTTCATCCACGGCTTCACCTATGCCGGCAACCCGCTCGCCTGCGCCGCCGGTTGCGCCGTGCTGGATCAGATCGAAGCGCATGACCTGATCGGAAACGCCGCGCGGATGGGCGACAGGCTGGCGGAGCGGCTTGACGGTCTGATGCGGAGCCATCCGCTGATCGGCGACGTGCGCGGCAAGGGTCTGCTGACGGCTTTCGAGCTGATGGCCGACCGCGACACCAAGGCGCCCCTGCCCGCCGCGCTGAACGCCCATGCGCGGCTCGTCGACATCGCCTATGACAACGGCCTGATCATCTACTCCCGGCGCACGCGCGGCGGAGCCTCCGGGGATCATTTCATGGTCTGCCCGCCGATGATCGTGGACGAGCCGCAGCTGGACGAGATCGTCGAGATCCTCGACCGGTCGCTGGCGACCTACATGGCCGAGCTTCCCGACCTGTCGAGCGCGGCCTGAGCCCCGCCATGTCAAAGATCATCATCACCTGCGCGATCACCGGATCGATCCACACGCCGTCCATGTCGCCGCATCTTCCGGTGACGGCCGAGCAGATCATCGACGAGTTCGATCGGCGCCGCCGAAGCAGGCGCCGCGATCCTGCATCTCCACGCGCGGGATCCGGAGAACGGGCGACCCTCGGCCGATCCGGCGCATTTCATGGCCTTCCTGCCCCGGATCAAACAGCGCTGCGACGCGGTTCTGAACATCTCGACCGGCGGCAGCGCGACGATGACGCTCGACGACCGCCTCGCCGCGCCCAAACTGGCCGCGCCCGAGATGTGTTCGCTCAACATGGGCACGATGAACTTCGCCCTCTACCCCGCCGCCGACCGGATCACCGACTGGAAACACGATTGGGAAAAGCCGTTCCTCGAAGGGTCGGACGATCTGGTGTTCAAGAACACGCCACGCGACATGGCCCACGTCCTGCACGAATTGGGCGACATGCGCGGCGCGCGGTTCGAGTTCGAATGCTATGACGTCGGCCATCTCTACATGCTGCGGCACTTCATGGATCGGGGCCTGGTAAGCGGGAAGCCCTTCATCCAGTTCGTTTTCGGCGTGCTTGGAGGCATCGGGACGGATCCGGAAAACCTCACGCACATGAAGCTGGTGGCGGACAGGCTCTTTGGCGAGGACTACGCGTTTTCCGTGCTTGCGGCGGGTCGGCATCAGATGCCGCTGACGACGATGTCCGCCATCCTGGGGGGGCACGTCCGGGTCGGCCTGGAGGACAGCCTGATGATCTCGCGCGGGACGCTCGCGCGCAGCAACGCCGAACAGGTCGGCAAAATCCGCCGCATCGTCGAAGACCTCGGTCGCACGGTCGCCACGCCCGAAGACGCCCGCGAGATGCTGGATCTGAAGGGCGCGGACCGGACGGGGATCTGAGCCATGGAGGATGTTTCGATCACGCCGGCGGGCCCCGGAGAGATCCCGCTGCTGGACTCCGCCCTGCGGCAATTGGCGGCCGATCTGGGGGACGCGTACCTGTCCGACGAAGCCGCGCTCGAAGCCGCGCTGTGCGGCGAGGCGCCACGCTGCCTCGCGCTGCTCGCGACCCGTCGGAACGCCGTTCTGGGCGCCGTTCTGGCCTCGCCGGCCTTCTCCACGATGCGCGGCGGCGTCGGCCTGTTCGTGAGCGACCTCTGGGTCGCCGCGTCCGCCCGCAATCAGGGCCTCGCCCGCAGGCTGCTGGCCGCGGCGCTGCGTGAGGGCGTGCGGCGCGGCAGCGGCGCGTTCCTCAAGCTCAGCGTCTATCACGACAACCCGACCGCCCGCGCCAGCTATGACCGGCTGGGTTTCACCGCGCAGAGCGGCGAGACGAACATGGTCCTGATGGGCCACGCGCTCGACAACCTCATGGAGAGCCGATGAAAGCCGTTTTCGACGACCGCCAATGGAACCACCGGCCGCGCCATTTCATGGCCAACGGGGCGATCCTGCCAAACCCCGAACAGGCCGAGCGGATCGAGCGCCTTGCGGCGGGCGCCAAGGCCGCCGGGTGCCGGTTCGAGGCGCCGGCGGACGCGGGCATCGGCCCGATCGCCGCACTGCATTCGCCGGAATATCTGGTGTTTCTCGAAACCATCCATACCCGCTGGCGGCGCATCGACGGAGCCGGCGACGAGGTCATTCCCAACATCCACCCCTCCGGACGCGGTGACACCTATCCGAAATCCGCCGTCGGTCAGGCGGGGTTCCATCAGGCCGACACCGCATGCCCGATCGCCGAAGGTACCTGGGAAGCGGCGTACTGGTCCGCCCAGACGGCCATCGGTGGGGCGGATCTGATCCTGTCGGGCGAAGGTTCCGCCTACGCGCTGTCGCGTCCGCCGGGGCACCACGCCTTCGGCGATCTGGCAGGCGGCTTCTGCTTTCTGAACAATTCGGCCATCGCGGCCGAGCGGCTGCGCGCGAACGGGCTGCGCCCGGCGATCCTCGACGTCGATGTGCATCACGGAAACGGAACCCAAGGCCTCTTCTATCATCGGAGCGACGTCCTGACCGTGTCGATCCATGCCGATCCCGAACGGTTCTACCCGTTTTTCTGGGGCGCCGCGCATGAACGGGGCGCGGGACCCGGGCTGGGCTACAACCTGAACCTGCCGTTGGCGCGCGGCACGGGGGACGACGACTATCTTGCGACACTCGACATGGCGCTGCGCCGGATACGGGCGTTCGGAGCGGACGTGGTCGTCGTGGCGCTCGGCCTCGACGCCTTCATCGACGATCCTTTCAAGGGCCTCGCCGTCACGACGCCGGGTTTCCACCGCATCGGCGCGGCGATCGCCAGGCTCGGGCTGCCCTGCCTGTTCGTCCAGGAGGGCGGGTATCTTTGCGACGGGCTGGGCGACAACCTGACTTCGGTTCTCGACGGCTTCAATTCGGCCGCAATCTGAGCCGCTTGGCGGCTCAGCCCTCGCCGGCCGCCACCAGCCATCCTTCCAGCACTTCCCGAACGTCGCCGGGCATCGGCGCCGCCTTGCGCGTGGCCGGGTCGAAGAACACTTCGACCACCTCATACGTCGCGTGCAGCGCGCCGGTGTCGGCATTCAGCATTCGCAGCCCGAACGTCACGCTCTTGCCGCCCACGCGGGTCACCGCCCCGTCGATCACGATCAGATCCCCCGCCGTCAACTCCTTCACGAAGCCGGTCGTCGCCTGCGCGGTCACGCAATGCACGCCGTACTTGGCGATCATCGGCTCGTAACCGATCCCGAGCCGCGTCCAGATGTGGTAGCAGGCGTCGTCGAAGAACGGCGCATAGTGGCGCACGTTCATGTGCCCGAAATGGTCGTGGTGCCATGGGTGGATCACGCCGCGCATCAGTTCCGTCCGCTTCGGTTCGGCCATGCTGGTCTGCTCTCCTTTGTTCTCAACTGTGTTTCCGCAATAGGCCGTTCTCGGACAGACCGGGCGGCTTTGCCAACCTGTTTGTGATCATGCCCCGATTGAATGGAGAAGGTCAGGCCGTCGCGCGCTCCATGTCGGCCGGTGAACGGCAGGCTGTCGCGGAAGGAAGGCGGAGTGAATCTTGGAAGCCGTCGATGAGGGAGAAGATGTCGCGGCGCGGCTCAATTCCGCTACCCCCAAGCAGGCGACCCTCAGGACAAGAAGTCGATTTGGACAAACCCTCAGTCCAGCCGGATCGCGCGCTCCTCGTGGATACTCTGTTCCGCCGCGAGGACGATCCTCAGCGAGCTGACGGCGGCGTCCATGGACTCGGAGAGGTCCAGGTTCTCGCGGATCGCCTTGAGGAAGAACTCCTGCTCGCGGTCGCAGAGGTCCTGGTGGCCCGGCTCGTCGTCCATCGACATCACCTCGTCGGGTTTGACGAAATTCTTGTCCGGTCCGACATCGGCGTGGTGAAGCCGGATCGCGTCGGTTTTGGTGTGCTTGTCAATGTCCGCGCTGCTCGACAGCTTGTCCGCGTCCTGACGCGCCTCGTCGTTCGGAACCAGCGAAACCGATCCCTTCGGTCCCACGATGTCCTTCACGAAGAACGCGGTCTCGGACATCATCGGCCCCCAGCCCGCCTCGTACCAGCCGACCGAGCCGTCATCGAAGGTGACGTGGAGATGGCCGTAATTCTGCTTGGCCGCCTCGGCCCAGAGCGCCGCGCCGATCCCGTGCACCCGGACTGGCTTCGCGCCGGTGAGCTGGCACATGACATCGACGTAGTGCACGCCGCAATCGACGATGGGGGTCAGGCTGTCGATCAGGTTCTTGTGCCACATCCAGGCGTCGCCCGAGGATTGCTGGTTGAGGTTCAGGCGCATCACCAGCGGTTTGCCGAGGGTTTTTCCCAGTTCGACGAATTTGATCCAGGACGGATGAACCCGGAGGATATAGCCCAGCACCAGTTTGCGGTCCGTCTCGCGCGCCTTGGCCACGACGGCCTCGGCCTCCGCGTTGGTCATCCCGATCGGCTTCTCCATGAAGACGTGAGCGCCTGCGTCCATCGCCTTGATCGCGAAATCCGCATGGGTGTTCGGCCAGGTGTTGATCGACGCGGCGTCGGGCCGAGTTCGGCGAGAGCGGTCTCGTAGTTTTCGAAGAGCGGATAGCCCGAAAGCTCTTCGGGGATCTCCTTCGACCTGATCGACCGCGAACAGAGGCCGACGATCTCGAACCCGTCCAGCCGATGATAGGCGCTGGCATGGGACGCGCCCATGTTGCCGAGCCCCACCACCAGAATGCGGACGGGAGCTTTGGAGCCTCCGGATTCCCTTATTGCCCCGTCGTTCATCGGATCAACTCCAGCGTCCGTTTCCTGGCGGCCGACAGGGCGGCGGTATCGACGATGCGCTGCGCGGTCAGGCAAAGCGTCGGATCGAGCGGGCCCTCGACCGGCTCGCCGCGCGCGATGCAGCCGAGCACGTATTCAATGGCGTTCCGCGCTCCTTCCGGCAAGGGATCGGCGGGGATGGCGTACCGTTCGGGTCGGGCGCGGGTCTGCACGGTGACATGATCGGAATAGTCGGGCGAGGCGATGGTGCCGTCGGAGCCGACGAAAGTGAACCCGCATGTCGGTTGCGGCTGATGGGTCCAGGGATCGGTGAAGGTGCCCCAACGGGTTTCCATCACGGAAAGCCCGCTCGCGTAGCGCAGGACCGCGACCGCGTGCTGATCGACCTGAATTCCCGGCGTCTCGTCGATGGTGCAGGTCACTTCCAACGGCGCTGCGCCGCCCATGTACCAGGTGCCCAGCGTGGCGCCGTAGCCGAGATAGTCCAGCAGCGAGCCGCCACCGGACGTTTTCCTGTACCACCAGGACGCGGGTTTCTGACGCTCCACCTCCTCGGGGGTGACCTCGACCTTGTCGGCCAGGTGATAAAGCGGGCCGCGATTTCCGTCGTAGAACCGCACCTCGCGCAGATCCCCGATCAGCCCCTCGTCGATCAGGCGTTTCGCGGTGACATGGCTCGCGACCCAGCGCAGCGGCCAGTTGATCGCCAGTTGCCTTCCGGTCCCGCGCATCGCCTCGATCATGCGGCGCGCGTCGGCGACCGAGGCCGCGAACGGTTTTTCGACGAAGACATGGACCCCATGCGGCGCCAGCTTTTCGGTGTAGTCCGCATGATCGGCCGTCGCGGCGCAGAGGATCGCCATGTCGTAGGGTCCGGCCGCCATCGCGGCGTCGAAATCGGTGAAGACGCGATCCTCGGAAAGTCCGAACTTCTCGACCGCGACCTGCATCTTCGCGCGATCCGGGTCGAAGATCGCGGCGATCTCGGCCTCCGGATGCTCATGAACCAAGGCGAGCAGGTCGCCCATGTGCATGTGGTCGAAACTGACGCCGATGATGCGGAATTTGGACATGGTCGCTCCTGTCAGCGGTTGGTCGTGAAGCGCACGTAAATCGCGGTGACGGCGAGGATGATCAGCCCGAAGAGCACGAGACGCGCTCCTTCGGGCATCTGAAGCAACGTGAGCAGGGTGTTCAGGACGGTGAGGATCAGGGCGCCGACGATGGCGCCGCCATACGATCCCCGACCGCCGAAGATCGACGTGCCCCCGATCACCGCCGCCGCGACCGAGGGAAGCAGAAGCGGATTGGCGAGCGAAAGCGATGGCGCGCGGATCATCCCGACATAGAGCAGCCCGGTCAGACCGGCGATCAGGGAGGCCAGCATGTAGAGCGCGAGAAGGACCTGCCAGCTTCGCACCCCGGAGAGCTTCGCCGCGTTCTCGTTCGAGCCGAGCGCGAAGAGAAGCCGGCCGAAGCCGGTGAAGCGCAATCCCAGAAGGATCAGCGAGGCGAAGGGAACGAAAAGGAACAGGCCGTTGGGAAGCTCCCATGTGCGTCCCGTCCCGAGCCATTCGAGGAAGGCGGGAATATCGGAGCCGGTGTTGATGACATGGCGCTGATAGACCTGCAGGCATCCCGTCGCGATCAGGCCGGTGCCGAGCGTCATGATCAGCGGGTGAACGCGGGCGATCCCCACGCCGAGACCGTTGACGAGCCCGACCAGAATGGCGACGCCGAGCGCGACGCAGACCGCCACGGGCGCCCCGTACAGCGGCGTCAGGGACGCCACGACGAAACCGGCGACCGTCGCGACCACGGCCGCGGACAGGTCGATGCCCGCCGTCAGCATCGTAAGCATCTGGCAGGCCGCGAGCATGGCGAGGGGGATCGCGAACTTGATCGTGTTCGAAAGCCAGAAGGTTGAGATGATGCCGGGCCGCATGAACTCGAGCACTCCGATCAGCCCGACAAGGATGATCAGCAGCGGAACGACGGGGAAATCGCCCATGAAGCGTCCGACCCGGGTCGCGAGAGAGACCTCGTCGGTGGGCGTCGCATCGGTCATGCGGGCCTCCTTCCTCGGCTGGCCAGAAGCGCCCCGAGCATGACGACGCCCACCATGATCGTGCCTTCGACGATGGTGGTGACATTGGGATCCACGGCGGCCAGCGTCAGGATCGTCCGGATGATGCGCAGGATGAAGACGGCGATGATCGGACCGAGCAGGCCGCCCTTTCCGCCGCCGAGCACGACGCCGCCGAGCACCACCGCCGCGACGGACGCCATCAGGTAGGGGCCGGGCACCGGTTCGCCGATCCCGGTCAGCGCGGCGAGGCTGAGCCCTCCGAAGGCGCAGAACAGGCCGCAAACCGCGTAAGCCGCGACCCGGCTCCAGCCGACGGGCACGCCCGAGCGGAACGCCGCGCGGTCGTCCGAGCCGGTCGCGTAGATCCAGAGCCCGAGCTTCGAGCGGCGGAGCGGAACCCAGACGAGGGCGACGCAAAAGGCCATCACCACGAACGCCTTGGGCAGGCCTTCCAGAATGACGAAGCCGGCGATCCCGTCCTTGAGCCAGTCCGCCGCCGCGCCCCCCGGCGCGTCGAGGATCAGAAGCGCCACGCCCTCCCAGACGAACAGCATGGCGAGCGTGACGACGATGTCCGGGACGCGCGTCACGACGATCAGTCCGCCGTTGATCGCGCCCATCGCGGTCCCGACGATCAGCGTGAAGAAAAAGGCCGGAACGCCGCCGATGGTCTCCATCAGGACGGCCGCGGTCACGGCGCAGACCGTCATCATCGAGGCTACACTGAGGTCGATTCCTCCCACGATGACGACGACCGCCATGCCGGCGGTGGCGAAGGCGAAAGGGAGCGCCGAGCGGGCGAGGCTCTCGAGCCCGTTCGCGCCGAAGGCGGGCTGGATCAGTTTGGTCAGCCCGAGGAGCAGGACCAGAAGGACGACCAGCCCCAGCACCCATGCGTGTTTGCGAAGAAAGGCCGTCATGCAGCGCCTTCGGCGGCGCCGAGGCCGTAGGCGGCGCGCATCAGGGTCTGCTCGTCAGCCTCGTCCGCCTCGATCACGTCGACGACGCGCCCGTTGAAGATCACGATGGCGCGGTCGCAGGCCAGAGCGATCTCGTCAAGTTCGGACGTGTAGAACAGGATCGCGGCGCCCTGCTCCGCCAACTCGCGCACCAGAGGATAGATCTGACGCTTGGTGCGCACGTCGATCCCGCGCGTGGGATCGAAGAGCAGCAGCGTCTCGACGCCCGTCGCCAGCCAGCGTCCGATGGTCACCTTCTGCTGATTGCCGCCCGAGAGACGCTGGACTTCGCCCTTCGCCCGCGTGTCGATCTGCAGCCTGTCGATGGCGTGGGCGACACGCCCGGCCTCATGCGCCCCGCGAAGTGGGCCCCAATGCCGGATACTCGCGGAGAACGGCAGGGCGATGTTCTCGCGCACGGACCGTTCGGGAAGAAGGGCATCCGCCCGGTTTCCCGGGACGAGGGTGAGACCGGCGGCGATGGCGTCGGCCGGGTGGGCGAGGCTGACCGGAGCGCCGTCGATGGCGATCGAGCCGCCGGTCGGTTTCGCGAATCCGGCGAGCAGGTCGAACAGCTCGTCCTGGCCCTGGCCTTCGAGCGCGACGACACCGAGCACTTCGCCCGCATGAAGATCGAAGGACACGTCCGCGAGTTTCGGCGCGGCGGCCAGATTTCTGACGGCCAGCCTCGGCGTGCCGGGGCGCGTCGTGGACGTCCCGCCGGCGGCCCGCTTGCCGAGATCGAGCCTCGCGCCAAGCATCAGCTCGACGGCGCGTTCCTCCACGCCCGGTTCGATGGCGAGATCGCCGACGGTGCGGCCGTCGCGCAGGACGGTCGCGCGATCGCAAAGCTGCGATATCTCGGTGAACCGGTGTGAGATGTAGATCACGCCGCGCCCCGCATCCGCCTCGGTCCGCACGACGGAAAGCACCTTGTCGACCAGATCGGTCGGCAAAGCGGCGGTCATCTCGTCGAGAAGCAGCACGTCCGGGTCGCTGGCGAGAGCGCGGGCGAGGTCGAGAATGCGGAGCGTGGCGAGCGGCAGGTCGGAGATCATGTCGGTCTGACGAACGCCGTCGATCCCGAGCGCGGACATCCAGTGCCGGAACGGCTCGACCGGCGTGTCGCCCAGACGCAGATTGTCGCCGACGTCGAGATCGGGAATGAGCGACGGTTCCTGATAGACGGGAACGAGACCGGAGCGCCTCGCCTCCGCCGGGGAACCGACCCGCGCTTCCGAGCCGCGTATCAGAACCCGCCCGGCATCCGGTTTCAGGGCGCCGGTCAGGATCTTCACGAAGGTCGATTTCCCCGCGCCGTTCGCGCCCATCAACGCGACCACCTGCCCGCCATGCAGGGTCAACCGGGCGTCGCTCAGGGCACGGACGGCGCCGAAGCTCTTGGCGACGCCGGTCGCGTCCAGAAGGGGTTGAGACTCCGGGGAGATGGCCATGAACTCTCTTGATGCCTCGCGGCGACGGCCCGACCTCCGGAAACTCCGGAGGCCGGATCTGTCAGTTCACGCGCCGGGGCCTTCGCAGGCGATGATCTGCTCCATCGTGTAGTCGGTCCAACCGGGAATCGTCACCGAGACGGGCCATTCCGGGTCCAGATCTGGGTTCTGCGCGGCCGCGATCATGGCGCGCCCCTCTTCGGTCGCGTTCTCCCAGAGGACGGGATCGACGAGCACCAGATTGCTGTCGGGCGCTTCGCCGTTGAGGATGTCGACGGCCAACGCGATGCCCGCGCCTCCGACCGAACCGGGATTGGTCACGGCGGCGCCTCGAAGCCCTTCGACCTCGGAAAGCTGCTGGACGAAGCCCGCGTTGTCGGCGCCGACGATCGGCACCAGCGGCGCGCCGGATTCGACGAAGGCGTCGACGATCACGTTGTCGATGCCGGACGTCCAGACGCCGTCAAACGGAATGCCGGTCGCGAGGAAGTCGAAAATCTGCTGCTTGCCCTGGTCCTGCTGCCAGCCGGTGAAGACCTCGTGAACGATGTTGATCCCGGGATACTCGGCCATGGCCCGCTTGAACCCGTTGTCGCGGTCGGTATCGGCGGACACGCCCGCGATGCCGCGCATGTAGACGACGTCACCCTCGCCGCCGAGCTGCTCGAAGAGCCAGCGCGCGCCGAGATAGGCGTATTCCTCCTGGTTGTTCGACAGGACGTAGGCGCCCTCGGCGCTGACCCCGGCATCGACGGCCACCACGACGATCCCGGCCGCGATCGCCGCGTCGAGGGCGGAATTCAGCGCGTCCGGGTTCGACGGGTTGAGCACGATGGCGTCGACGCCCGCTTCGATGAGGTTGTTGAGATCCTCGAGCTGGCCTGCGGAATCCGTGTTGCGATGCGCGACGATCAGGGCCGACACGTCCTCTTCGACCGCCGCCTGGGCGCGCATGGCGCAGATCATCTCCTCGCGCCATCCGTTGCCCTGCACGGTGTTTGAAACGCCGATGGTATAGGGCTTGCCGTCCTGGGCGAAGGCCGTCGGGGCCAGTGTCACCGCGATCGCGAGGGCCGCGACCCCGTTGAGATACTTCTTCATCGTGTAATCCTCCCGGTTGTTTTCGTTTGGTTAATCAGAGGCCTGACGCCCTCTCATCTGATATACGGGGCCAGCACGTCGCGCGCCAGAAGGAACCCGCGCCTGACCTTGTCGTCCGTCCCCTCGAAGATCCTGTCCTCGTGTTCGATGATCACCGCCCCGTCATAGCCCGCGCGATAAAGCTCGGAGAAGAATCCCGGCCAGTCGACGTCTCCGAGCCCGCAGAGGCGCGGGATCTGCCATCCCATTCCGACGGACATGATCCCGTTCTCGTAGAGGCCGTCGCGGTCGATCATCACGTCCTTGGCGTGGACATGGGCCATCGCGGGGCCGAATTCACGGATGAAACGCGACTGGTCGATCATCTGCCAGACCAGGTGACTGGGATCGAAATTCATGCCGACCGCGCCCGGCCATTCCTCCAGAATGCGACGCCAGATCCGGGGCGAATAGGCGATGTTGTGACCGCCCGGCCATTCGTCATGGCTGAAGATCATCGGGCAGTTCTCGAAGCAGAGCCTGACGCCCGAGGCCTCGGCATGGGCCACGATCGGAGCGAAGATTTCCCTTGCCCGTGTCCAGTTCTCGTCGAGGTTAAGCGTCCGGTCCCCGCCGAGGAAAGTGTTCACGACCTTGACGCCCATGATGCGAGCCGCCGTGATGACCTTCATCAGGTGTCCGATGACCTCCTCGCGGTGCGCCGCGTCGGAATGGAGCGGATTGGGGTAATAACCGAGGCCCGAGATCTCGATGCCGCGGTCCGAGAGCGCGCCGGTGATCTCGGTGGCCCGCGCGTCCGTCATTCCCTCGACGTCGACATGCGACGTCCCGGCATAGCGGCGGCGTTCCCCGCCGGCGGCCGGCCAGCAGGCGACCTCCAAAGCCGAAAACCCGTTGTCGCCGGCCCAATCGGCCACGGCGAGAAGATCCTCGCCGTCGAACGGCGCCGTCAGAAGCCCCAGTTTCATGGCATCCTCTCTCTCAGTCTCCGTCCAGGTCGACCTGACACTCCGCGCGAGCGGATCGGTCCCTCCTGCCATCTGCCGCACGCGACGTCCGCGCAGACCGCGCGGAAGGAGCTCACGAAGCTGTCGGCGACCTCTTCGACAAGGACGGTTTCGATGATCCCCGTGCCGATCACCGCGACTCCGTTATCCCTGCAGCCGTTCATGTGGTCGGATGTAATGGATTTCATCTCGCGGAACGAGACATTTCGGCGAAGATGAAGCGTCCAGAAGAGGCCCCGCCTGATCGCCCCGCTTGCCGGTTCTGACGGGTCAACGGTAGCGTTCCACCATCGGTCGCAGGCCGACACGCGCCTTCAGTTTCGCCGCCAACAGATAGATGCCGCCGATCTTGCGATGGAGGAACATCGTCGCGGGCGGCGGCACATGGACCAGATCGCGCTCACCCGCCATGGCCAGCCCCATGTCGCGCAGCGTCTCGATCAGAGTTGTGGCGCCGAAGTCGAACGGCTCGGACTGTCTGAGGGGCGCCATCGCGGTTTCGAACATCTCCATGATCAGCGACTGATGCGCCGGCGACGTCGCCGCGTCGAAATATCCGATCCTCAGCATCGCGGCGCGGATCGTCTCCCTGTCGCCGTCAAGCGCGACGTTCAACAGATGGCGGAAGTCGTCCGCCAGCTCAGGCTCGATCATCATCACCGCTCCGAAGTCCAGCAGGACGATGCGGCCTGAGGCGGGGTCGAACCGGTAATTCGCAAGATTGGGATCGGTCTGCATGAGCCTGAACGAGAACAGCTCGCTCAGGACCAGCCCGATCAGCCGCTTGGCGACGAGGTCGCGCAAGGTCTGCGGCGCGTCGGTCAGCGCGTCGATCGGCTGGCTTTCGACATACGACATCGCCAGAATCCGAGGCGTGCTCAGATCGTCATGCAGCTCGGGAAGGCGGAACACGTCGGACCCGGCAAGCAGATCATGGAACGCGGCCAGGTTCCGGGCCTCCGACACGTAGTCGGCCTCCTGATGCAACTGGAGCTTCGCCTCCCGCAGCATCGGCCCCAGATCCATCTCGCGCGGCACGAGACCGGGGAGCCGCAAGAGCGCCGCGACATTGTCGATGTCGCTGTCGATGCTGGCGCGGACGCCCGGATACTGGACCTTGATCGCCAGATCGCGGCCGTCGCGCGTCCGCGCGCGATGCACCTGTCCGATGGAGGCGGCCGCGAAAGGGCGCACGTCGAAATGCGCGAACCGCTTGTGCCATCCCGCGCCCCATTCGGCGTCGAGCACGCCCTGCAACTGTTTGGGCGGCATGTGCACCGCCCCGTCGCGGAGCGAAGCCATGATGGCGGCCATCTCCGGGGGCAGAACGACGCCGGCATCCATCGACAGCATCTGTCCGAGCTTCATCGCGGCGCCGCGCATCCGGCCGAGGTCCCGGGTCACGCGGTGCGCGGTCGCAGGCGTCAGCAGCAGGTCGGGCAGGCGTGGCCTCTCGCCCTGCGCCATCTGGCGGACGCCGCTTGCGGCCATTCCGGTCAGGATGCCGGAAGTCATCCCGCCGAGGCGAAACATCCTGCCAAGCCGCCCGCCGGGCACGGGCCAAGCCCCTTCACCATGATCCTTGCGCGGCATTCAGCGCTCCCGCCTTCCGACATTTCCGAGGACATGGAGCTCTTCCGGCCCATTGCCAGCGGATGCGGGAAGACGGGATACAGCGCACTGGCCGCTATCGCCTCGCGGCCAGTTCAAACAGGATACTCTTGCTCTTCGGAACGGAGCGGGACGAGCGTGGACGGCAAGGCACGTGAAAGCGTCCACTCGCGCGGAGAGGGCCGCATCAAACGTCGACCGGTTTCCGCCCGTCAGGCGCCCGGTCGGGAGCGTCGGCAGCGAGTGTAGATTTCCGCTTCTCCGATTCGCGGCGACGATCCGTCTTGACCTTGCTCATCCAGGCGAATGCGATCACCGCGCCGAGCGTGCCGAAAGCGAGGAAGGGTACTATGATGCCGGTGCTCATCTGTCTGGCTCCTGTCAATGAGGTTCAAAGGCTCAAATGCCGTTTCGTCCCGTTTCGTTCCGTCGCAGGGGCGCGCGTTGGTGCATTTCAGCGCAAATTCTACTTAAGGTTGAGTTCATGTCCGAAACCGGTATTCTTCCTCCGGAAAGGCCGAAGATGACCCAACCACGTGATTCTTCCCTGCGCGCTCTGCTCCGACTCCTGTTGGACCGGACGGACGTGAGCGCGGCCGGCCTCTTTCGCGTCGATCCCGACGGCGTAAAAACGGTCGAAGCGACAGCGGCGCTGATCGGCCACGCGGAGGCCTCCCGCGCGGTCGGCGCGTTCGCGGAGACCGCCTTGGCCGAAGACGTCGTCGCCGTCCTACGGATCGAAGGCTTCGGGTTCGCCGCCATCGTCGGGCCGATCAGCCCAGGGTCCGGCCCGAGGGAATACCTCCTTCTGTGCGATTCGCGACGTCGCCGGATTACCGCCGGCGTCGCGTCCAACCTCCGCGACGCGGCCACCTTGGCCGCGGCGATCAGGCCACGCCCCATTCCGGCGGACCGGGCCCGCGCCACCCAGTGTGTCGCATTGTCGCGGGACGCGGCCCATCTGGCGATCGGCGCGGCGTTTCGCGGGTGGGCCGCCGGTCTGCCGCGCGCGCTCCTTCTGATCGACCTCGACCGGTTCCGCGCGGTGAACGAGGCGCTCGGACCCGCGGCTGGAGACGCGGTACTTGCGGAGATCGCCGTTCGGCTCGGACAGGCCGCAGGCGCCTGTGACACGCTGATCCGGCTCGAGGGAGACCGGTTCGCGATGCTGGTCTCGCTCTCCGGGCGGGCGCTGCGCGAGTTCGCTCAGGGTCTGCTCGACACGATCGGCCGACCGGTCGTTCTGGAGAACCGGTCCGTGACAATGCAGGCCAGCATCGGAATCGTGCCGGGTGTCGTCGACGACGGCAAGATCCCGTCGCTGATGCTGCGCGCCGACACGGCTCTGCGCCGCGCCAAACATGGCGGGCGCAACCGGTTCGCGGTGAACGAACCCGGTGACGATCTCGCGGTAAATGAGCGCAGCCGGCTGGAACTGGATCTGGGGCGCGCCGTCGCGGCCGGTCAGATGCGCCTCGCCTATCAGCCCTATGTCGACCTGACGACGGGCCGGATCACCGGCCGGGAGGCGCTTCTCCGCTGGCGGCATCCGACGCATGGCGAGATCCTGCCCGGCGACTTCGTCCCGATGGCGGAGAACACCGGGCTCATCCTTCCCATCGGCGAATGGGCGCTCCGGGGCGCCTGCGCCGAGGCCGCCACCTGGTCCGATGATCTGACGCTCTCCGTGAACATCTCCGCCATCCAGTTCCACCAGCCGGATTTCGCCGCCCATGTCGCGGACGCCCTCGACGCGTCGGGCCTCGAGCCCGCGCGGCTCGAGCTTGAAATCACCGAAACCGTTCTGATGCGCGACGATCCCGAGACCATGGCCCGGATCGAGGCGCTGATCGCGCGCGGGGTGCGAATCGCGCTCGACGATTTCGGGACGGGATACACCGCGCTCGCCTATCTCACCCGCCTGCCGCACAGCCGCGTCAAACTCGACCGCGCTTTCATCCGGGACCTCGACACGCCGGCGACGGCGGATCTGGTGCGCGCGATCGTGGCGCGGTCACGCGCCATCGGGGTGGAGATCACCGCCGAGGGGGTGGAGACGCCGCAACAGATCGACCGCGTGCGCGCGATGGGCTTCACCCACGCCCAAGGGTTCGGGGTGGCGCGGCCCAGCTACGACCCGTCGGCCGCCGCGAGCGCGTCGAGGCCGGAAATGCAGGACATCGTCGGCTGACGCGGCTTGCGCCCGTCGGTGGCGCACCGCAAACTCGCGCCGACGACCTGGACCCGAGGCGACGATCCCGATGACCGGCCATTCGCGGCGACCGCCGCTCTCCCCCGCCACGCGCGCGGCGCAGGCGCTGCGTCACGTGGACCCGCATGGCGGTGGCGTGACGCCCGGGATCGACCTGTCGAGCACGTTCGCCCGCGACGGGGATTACGCGCCGCGCCAATCCTACATATACGCGCGCGATGGCGGGCCGACCGTGGAACATGCCGAGGCGGTGCTGGCCGATCTCGACGGAGCGGCGGCGTCGCTGGCGTTCTCCAGCGGGATGTCGGCGCTGATCGCGCTGATGGACACGCTGCGGACCGGCGATCATGTGGCGGCGCCGGCGGTGATGTATCACGGGGCCATCGCGTGGCTGCGGCGGCTGGCTGAGAGGCGCGGGATCGAGGTAACGTTCTTCGACGCGACGGCGGACGGCGCTCTGGAGGCGGCGCTGCGGCCCGGACAGACCAGGCTGCTCTGGATCGAGACGCCGACCAATCCGACATGGGACGTGATCGACGTGGCGGCGGCGGCGGCGGCGGGGCACGCGGCGGGCGCGCGGGTCGCGGTGGATTGCACCGTGGCCCCGCCCTGCACGATGCGGGCGCTCGAACTGGGCGCGGATTTCGCCTTCCATTCCGGCACGAAATACATGGGCGGGCATTCGGACCTGACGGCCGGCGTGTTGAGCGCGGCGCGGATCGACGATCTCTGGGACGAGATCCGGCTGGTCCGGACGCTGACCGGCGGCGTGATCGCGCCGTTCGACGCCTGGCTGCTGATCCGGGGCATCCGGACGCTTTTCCTGCGCTACGAGCGGGCGAGCGCGAGCGCTCTGGCCGTGGCGCGGCATTTCGACGGGCATCCGGCCGTGGCCCGCGTGCTCTATCCGGGCCTGCCCGGCCATCCCCGCCACGCGGTCGCGGCGCGGCAGATGAGGGCGGCTTCGGCGGGATGCTGTCGATCCTGACGAACGGCGGCCAGTCGGCGGCGCGGGACGTGGCGCGGTTCGTGGAGGTGTTCATTCCGGCCACCTCGCTCGGCGGGGTCGAGAGCCTGATCGAGCATCGCAAGACCGTCGAGGGACCGGCCTCGCTGGTGCCCGAGACGCTGCTGAGGCTTTCGATCGGCATCGAGGATCCCGCCGATCTGATCGCCGATCTGGAGCAGGCGCTGGACCGGGCGGGATGCGCGCGGGGCGGCTGAAGCCGTGGACCGGGACGGGTCCACGCGTGAACCCTGGGCAAGTGTTTGATTTCAGGACGGTAACAAAAGTTAACATCGTTAACGGCGCATGAATGCCGCCGATTTCGGGCCGGTTTCGTCGCCGGGCGTCCGGATGTTACAGACGACGTCCGGGACCTGCGTCATCTTATCGTGGTTTCGGCCTGACGCCGCGCGCATGGTACGGGATGGGCCCGAAGCTGACCGGAGTCGATCATGCGATACCTGACCGCCGCCCTGATCGCGGCCGCCCTGGCGGGACCCGTGTCGGCTCAGACCGATCCTTCGGATTGGGACGCGGTGCTGAGACCGCGCGAGGTCAGACCGTCTATTGGAACGCCTGGGGCGGATCGGCGACGACGAACGCGTTCATCGCATGGGTCGGCGAGCGGGTCGCGGAGGATCACGGCGTCACGCTGGAACACGTCAAGCTCGCCGACACCGCCGACGCGGTCAGCCGGGTGATCGCCGAGAAGACCGCCGGGCGCGACGAGGGCGGCGCGGTCGATCTCATCTGGATCAACGGCGCGAATTTCGCGGCGATGAAGGAAGGCGGGCTGCTCTTCGGACCCTTCGCCGAGGATCTGCCGAACTGGGCGCTGGTCGATGTCGAGGGCAAGCCGGTCACCACGGATTTCTCCGTGCCGACCGAAGGCTACGAATCGCCTTGGGCCGCCGCGCAGGTGGTGTTCATGCACGACACCGCCGATCTGCCGGAGCCGCTGGCGGACATGGACGCGCTGCTGGACTGGGCGATGGCCAATCCGGGGCGCTTCACCTATCCGCAGCCGCCGGATTTTCTGGGCGCGACGTTTCTCAAACAGGCGCTCTACGGGCTGACCGACGATCCGGGGGCGCTGCTCGGGCCGGTGGAGGACGCGGATTACGACGCGGTCACGGAACCGCTCTGGACCTTCCTCGAAGCCCTGACGCCGGTCCTGTGGCGCGAAGGGCGCGCCTATCCGCAGAGCGGTCCGGCGCAGTTGCGGCTGATCGCCGATGACGAGATCGACCTCGCGATCTCCTTCTCTCCCGGCGAGGCCTCGGCGGCGATCGCGAATTTCGAGCTGCCGGACACGGTGCGGACCTTCGTGCCCGACGGCGGGACCATCGGCAACGCGAGCTTCGTCGCGATCCCCTACAATGCGAACGCCAAGGAGGGCGCGATGGTGGTGGCGGATTTCCTGCTCTCGCCCGAGGCGCAGGCCCGCGCGCTCGATCCGGAGGTGCTCGGCTACGGCACCGTTCTGGATATCGAGAAACTGTCGACGGAGGACCGCGCGGCTTTCGAGGGCATCGATCTCGGCGTGGCCACCCTGACGCCCGACGCGCTCGGGCCGGCGCTCCCGGAGCCGCATCCGTCCTGGATGGAGCGTCTGACCGAGGACTGGATCGCGCGCTACGGCGTGGCGCCCTAGGTCTTGGGCGCGGTGATTGCGCAAGCGCGGGCGCAGCGCCGCAGGTTCCTGCCGCTCGTGCCGGCGCTCACGATCCTCGCGATGCTCGGGCCGGTCGCGGCCGGTCTGCTCGGCGCGATCGGGCCGGCCTTCGGGTGGCTGCCCGCCATCGGCGCCGACGCGCCGGGACTGGCCGCGTTCCGCGATCTCGTCGCATGGCCCGGCTTCAAGGACGCGGCGCGGCTCAGCGTCGTGACCGGGCTCGCCTCGACCATCGTCTCGCTCAGCGTCGTGATGCTGGTGCTGGCGTCGCTGCACGGCACCCGCGCGTTCGAGGCGGTGCGGCGGCTGCTCTCGCCCCTGCTCGCGGTTCCGCACGCGGCGGCGGCCTTCGGCATCGCGTTTCTCATCGCGCCGTCCGGATGGATCGCGCGGGCTTTCTCGCCTTGGGCGACCGGCTGGGAGCGGCCGCCGGACCTTCTGATCGTGCAGGATCCGATGGGTTTCGCGCTCATCGCGGGGCTCGTCGCCAAGGAGGCGCCGTTTCTTCTGCTGATGGCGCTCGCGGCGCTCGGCCAGATCCGGCCGGAGCGAGAGGTTCTGGCCGCCCGGTCGCTCGGCTACGGCCGCGAGGCGGCTTGGATGAAGGCCGTGCTGCCGCGGCTCTACACTCAGATCCGGCTGCCGGTCTATGTGGTGCTCGCCTATTCGATGTCGGTGGTCGACGTGGCGATGATCCTCGGGCCGAACACGCCGCCCACGCTGTCGGTCCAGATCGTGCGGTGGATGGGCGATCCGGACCTCGCGCTGCGCCTGCGCGCCGCCGCCGGCGCGCTGGTCCAGGCGGGACTGGTGGTCGCCGCGCTCGGTCTCTGGCGACTCGGCGAGATCGCAGTGCGCCGCATCGGACTGCGTTGGGTCGCGCGGGGCGGCCGGGGGCGCGACCTGCGGGCGCTCCGGCCGGTCGCGCTCGGCATGGGCGTCGTGTCGGGCGCGGCGGTGCTTCTGGGGATCGCGGGTCTGGCGGTCTGGTCGGTCGCGGCGCTCTGGTCGTTTCCGGAGGTGCTGCCCGACGCGCTGACATGGCGCAACTGGGCGCGGCACGGACCCGGGCTCGCCGAACCGGCGCTCCGCACGATCGGCATCGCGGCGGCGGCGACGCTGATCGCGCTGGTCCTGACCATCGGGTGTCTCGAGGCCGAGCATCGCCACGGGCTGCGCCTGACGTCGCGCGGCGCCTGGGTGCTCTACATGCCGCTCCTGATCCCGCAGGTGGCGTTCCTGCCGGGGCTCCAGACGCTGATGGTCGCGGGCGGGCTGACCGGCGGGCTCGGCGCGGTGATCGCGGCGCATGTGGTTTTCGTGCTGCCTTACGTTTTCCTGTCGCTGGGCGATCCGTTCCGCGCCTGGGATCCGCGCCTGGCCACGAGCGCCGCGGCGCTCGGGGCGCGGCCCGACCGGGTGCTCTGGGCCGTGCGGATGCCGATGCTGCTGGCGCCGGTGCTGACGGCGGCGGCGGTCGGATTCGCGGTGTCGGTGGGACAGTATCTGCCGACGCTGCTGGCCGGAGGCGGCCGCGTCGCGACGCTCACGACCGAGGCGGTGGCGCTCGCGGCGGGCGGCGACCGGCGGGCCATCGGGGTCTATGGACTGGCGCAGACCGCCGCCGCGCTGGTGCCGTTCCTGGCGGCCTTGCTCGTGCCCCGCCTCGTCTGGGCCGACCGGCGGGGGCTGCGCGATGGAGCCTGAGCGGGGATTGCGGCTGGACCGGCTGCGCATCGCGCGGGACGGCACGGATCTCGTCGCGCTCGACATGGCCGTCGCGCCCGGCGAAACCGTGGCGGTGATGGGACCGTCGGGCGCGGGCAAATCGACGCTGCTCGCGGCGATCATCGGCGCGCTCGATCCGGTTTTCGCGCTGTCGGGGCGGGTGCTGCTCGACGGGCGCGACGTGACGGGTCTGCCGACGGAGGAGCGGCGCATCGGCGTCCTGTTCCAGGACGCGCTGCTGTTCCCGCATCTGTCGGTGGGGGCGAACCTCGCCTTCGGCCTCCGGCGGAGCGTCCGGGGGCGGGCCGAGCGCGCGGCGCGGATCGAGGCGGCGCTCGACGAGGTCGGGTTGGCGGGGTTCGCCGGGCGCGATCCCGCGACGCTGTCGGGCGGTCAGCGGGCGCGGGCGGCGCTGATGCGGATGCTGCTCTCGGAGCCTGCCGCGCTGCTGCTCGACGAGCCGTTTTCGGGGCTGGACCGCGACCGGCGGGCGCGGACGCGCGACCTGGTGCTGGACGTGGCGCGGCGGCGGATGCTGCCGGTGCTTCTGGTGACGCATGACCGCGAGGACGCGGCGGCGGGGACGCGGATCGTGCGGATCGGGGAAAGCGGGGAGGAGGCTTAGGAGCCGCCCGGCTCAGACCAGCGCCCGATGGCGGTCTCGTCCTCGTCGCGGGCGTCGACCCAGGTGCCGCCCGCCGCATTCGCCTCTTTCTTCCAGAACGGCGCGCGGGATTTGAGGTAGTCCATCAGGAATTGCGCCGCCTCGAAGGCCGCCGCGCGGTGTTTGGAGGCGGTCGCGACCATCATGATCTGGTCGCCGGGCGCGAGAGGACCGAAACGGTGCAGGATCAGGCTCGCCTGGAGCGGCCAGCGCCCGTGCGCCTCGGCCTCGATGGCCTCCAGCGCCTTCGCGGTCATCGCGGGGTAATGCTCGAGCTCCATCGACGTGACGGGCTCGCCGTCCGCGCTGTCGCGCACGAGGCCGGTGAAACTTACCAGCGCGCCGATATCGGTGCGGCCGGCCCGGAGCGCCGCGAGCTCGGCGCCGAGATCGAAATCCTCACGCTGGACACGGACGCTCATCCGCCGGTCATCGGCGGGAAGAACGCCACTTCGCGCGCGCCGGTCAGCGGCGCGTCGAGATCGGAAAGCTCCTGGTCCACCGCGACCCGCACGGCGCTCATGTCGGAAAAGGCCAGCGCGTGCCGCTCGTCGCGCCCGCGCAGCTCGGTCACCAGATCGCCCACCGTGGCCGCATCGGTCTCGACCCGCTCGGACGGCTCTCCGATCCGCTCGCGCAGCCAGGCGAAATAGAGCACGTCGAGCTTCACCGTTTGCGGTCCTTCAGGAACGGCATCGCCTTGAGCAGATAATCGTAGCCGGTGACCACGGTCAGGATCCCGGCGATCCAGATCAGCGCCAGCCCGCCGTTTGAGAGAATCCATTCCGCCCAGTCGTGGAACCAGCCGCTCACCCAGGTCTGGCCGTGGCGGCGATCCCATTCGAACACGCCGGCCAGCAGCAGCACCGGGATGGCGATCATCTGGGCCGTGGTCTTCCATTTCGCCAGAGAGGTGACCTTGAGCTTGCCGGCCCTGGCGCCGAGGAATTCGCGCAGGCCCGAAACGAACACCTCGCGAAGGAGGATGAACGCGACGGGCACGAGGATCAGCGCCTTGGTCCCCCAGAGCCCGACGAGAACCGCGAGCGCGATCACCACCATCGCCTTGTCGGCGATCGGATCGAGCATCCGGCCGAAATCGCTCTCCTGCCCCCAGGCCCGCGCCAGATACCCGTCGACGTAGTCCGTCAGCGCGGCGAGGATGAAAAGCGTGAACGCGACCCAGTCGGCGGTCGGACGGTCGAACACGACGAAGGCCAACGCGACGCCGGGCGCCGCCACGAGACGCATCACCGTCAGAATGTTCGGGATCGTCCAACGCATGACGTACGCTTCCGCAAACCGGGCCACGCGGCCCTTGGGCGGGAACATACTCCCTCAGGCGTCTCCATGGAAGAAGCCATAGATCGTCTCGGCGAGCGTGGCGGATATCCCCGGCACGGCGCGCAGATCCGCGAGACCCGCCCGCGACACGGCCTTTGCCGAGCCGAAATGCGCCAGAAGCGCGCGTTTGCGGGCCCCGCCGACGCCCGGCACCTCGTCGAGCGGCGTCGCGCGCGTCGTTTTGGCGCGCTTGGCCCGGTGCGCGCCGATCGCGAAACGGTGAACCTCGTCGCGCATCCGCTGCACGAAATAGAGCACCGGATCCTTGTGACCCAACGCCATGGGCCGCTTTCCGGGGCGATGGAACTCCTCCTTGCCCGCGTCGCGGTCGACGCCCTTGGCCACGCCGATGATCTCGACGTCCTCCACCCCGAGCTCGGCCAGCGCGGTCTCGGCCGCCGAGACCTGCCCCGCGCCGCCGTCGATCAGCACCAGATCAGGCCAGGCGTCCGACTTGCGGTCCGGGTCCTCCTTGACCAGCCGTGCGAAACGGCGCGTCAGCACCTCGCGCATCATCCCGAAATCGTCGCCGGGGGTCAGCGACGCCTCCTTGATGTTGAATTTGCGGTACTGCGATTTGAGGAAGCCCTCGCGCCCCGCGACGATCATGCCCCCGACCGCGTGGGCGCCCTGGATGTGGCTGTTGTCGTAGACCTCGATCCGCTCAGGGGCAGTGTCGAGATCGAACGCCTCGGCCAGACCGTCAAGCAACGCCGCCTGGCTCGCGCTTTCGGCCACGCGGCGGGCGAGCGCCTCGCGCGCGTTTCGCATCGCCTGCTCCATCAGCATCGCCTTCTCGCCGCGCAACGGCACCGAGATCGAGACCTTGCGGCCGAGCTGCGCGGTCAGCGCCTCCTCGAGCAGGTCCGCATTGTCCGGAGCATGGCTGGCGAGGATCAGCCGCGCCGGCGTCTTGTTGCCGTAGAACTGTCCCGAGGAACGCCTCGAGGATCTCGCCCGGATCGGCGCCCGCGCCGGTGCGGGGGAAATACGCCCGGTTGCCCCAGTTCTGGTTGGCGCGGATGAAGAACACCTCGACGCAGGCCTGGCCGCCCTCCTGATGCAGCGCCACCACGTCCGCCTCCTCGACACCCTCCGGATTGATGCCCTGGTTCGCCTGGACGTTGGTCAGCGCCCGGATGCGGTCGCGCAGCGCCGCCGCGCGCTCGAACTCCATCGCGGCGCTGGCCTCGGCCATGGCTTCCGCGAGCTGGCTCTGGATGCGCGTGGACTTGCCGGTGAGGAACAGCGCCGCGTCCTCGACCAGCGCGCCGTAGGCTTCGCGGTCGACATGGCCGACGCAGGGCCCCGAGCAGCGCTTGATCTGATAGAGCAGGCACGGCCGCGTCCGGCTCTCGAACATCGAATCCGAACAGTTGCGCAGCAGGAACGCGCGCTGAAGCTGGTTGAGCGTCCGGTTGACGCTGCCCGCCGAGGCGAAGGGTCCGAAGTAGCGGCCCTTCTCCTTGCGCAGCCCGCGGTGCTTTTTGATCTGCGGGAAATCGTGCTCGTCGGTGATCAGGATGTTGGGGAAGCTCTTGTCGTCGCGCAGCAGCACGTTGTAGCGCGGCTTGAGCTGTTTGATCAGGTTCTGCTCGAGCAGAAGCGCCTCGGTCTCGGTCTCGGTCGTGAGGAACATCATCGACGCCGTCGCCGAGATCATTCGCCCTATGCGCGAGCTGTGTCCCGTCGGCTTGGCGTAGGACGAGACGCGTTTGCGCAGGTTGCGCGCCTTGCCGACATAGAGGACCTCGCCCTTCGCATCGAGCATCCGGTAGACGCCCGGACTGTCGTCGAGCCGGCGGAGATAGTCGCGGATGACCGCGTGACCGGCCTTGGCGGGCCGTGCCTCCGCGCCCTCCTCGACGAACGTGTCCGCAACGTTTTTCGTATCGCTCACCGATAGGCCTCCACAACCTGCGGGTGATTCTCTCCCCTGCTGCCTCCGGACAGACGGCGGTTCAAGAGAAAAGCTGTCCACGCTTTGTGTGGATAAGTCTGTTGGCAACCCGGCGGCATCAAGCTTTTCCCTTGGTTAACAGGTCGCTTCAAGGGTTTGATCAAAATTTAGGCAATTTGTCAACATGTTGTTTTAAAACATTTTATTTCTTAAGGCGAAGTAAATTTCTGGAATCATTGACAGAATCGAGACGGTTTGGTGACGGGCTCGGGCGGCGTGGAAAAGTCAAGCGAGGCTCCCTTGAATCGGTCACTGATCGCCGCCTTCCGGGTCACTCCACTCCGAGCACGTCCGGCGTCTTCCAAGCGAGATGCTGACCCCCGTCCATGCACAGAAGCTGGCCCGTGAGGCCAGGCGATTCGAGAATGAAGCGCATCGCGGCGCAGATCTCCGCCGGGTCCGATCCCCGCCCCAAGACCGTCGCCGCGCGCTGCGCGGCGAAGTGTCCGTCGGACTGCCTTGCGCCCTGAAGGGTGGGTCCCGGACCGATCCCGTTCACCCGGATGTCCGGAGCGAGACCTTGCGCCGCCGTCCGGGTCAGGGCCCACAATCCCATCTTCGCTATCGTATAGGTTGCAAACTCCGGAGTAAGCTTGCGGACCCTCTGGTCGATCATGTTGATGACGCAGGCGCGGGCGACCGGCTCGTCATTCGCGTCGCGTCCGGCACGCGGCGCCTGGGCCGCGAAGGCCTGGATGAGCTCGAACGGCGCGCGCAGGTTCGATCCGACGTGACGGTCCCAGCTGTCCCAGGTCGCGGTGGCGATGGTGTCGTGCTCGAAGACCGACGCGTTGTTTATCAGGATGCTCAGCGGCGCGCCCAGCGCCTCCGCGGCGGCGGGGACGAGGGCGGCCGTCGCCTCCCGGTCCAGAAGGTCGGCCTGCAGCGCCACGGCCCGCACGCCGGCGCTCCGGGCCTCGGCCGCGACATCCTCGGCTTCATCGGGGCTCGAATGGTGATGGATCGCCACCGCCACGCCGCGCCGCGCGAGGTCGAGCGCCATGGCCCGCCCGAGCCGCCGGGACGCGCCCGTGACGAGCGCGGCGCCGCCGACGCTCACGCGGTCACCCCGCCTTGGGCGAAGAGCGCAAATATATAGATGGCGTAGAGCGCGAGGAACGCGACGCCCCAGCGCTTGCCGATCCGCCACCCGCCAAGCACGAAGGGCGCGAGAACCAGCGCGCAGGCGAGCATCACCCACAGATCGCGAGTCAGGAACGCCGGATCGATCGGGATCGGCCCGAACAGGCTCGCGACGCCGAGGATCCCGAGGATGTTGAACAGATTTGAGCCGATGACGTTGCCGATCGCCACGTCGGCTTGACGGCGGATCGCGGCCATCGTGGTCGTGGCGAGCTCCGGCAGCGACGTGCCGATCGCCACCATCGTCAGGCCGATGACCTCCTCGGACACGCCCAGCGTCCGCGACACGCCCACCGCGCCGTCGATCAGGAGCTGCGCGCCGACCGGCAGACCGATCAGGCCGGCGATGATGAGGGCCGACATCTTCCAGACCGGCATTCCGGGCGAGGTTTCGAATTCCTCGAGCAGCTCCTCGTCGCCGTTGCGGCCCTGGATGAACATGTCCGTCAGCATCAGACCGAACAGAACAAGCAGCACGGCCGCCTGCCAGAAATGCAGCGGGCCGAAGAAACAGAGCGCGATGAGAACGACGGACGCGGCCAGCATCTGGAAATAGCTGCGCGCGCAGTCGCAGTTGCCGGGATTCATCGACGCGATCAGAGCCGGCACGCCAAGCACCATCAGCACGTTGGCGATGTTGCTGCCGACCACGTTGCCGACGGCGATGCCCGGAACCCCGTCGAGCGCGGCCTGGATGCTGATCAGAAGCTCGGGCGCCGAGGTGCCGAACGACACCACCGTCAGGCTGACGATCAGCACCGGAATGCCGAGCCGCAGCGAAAGCGCGACCGCGCCACGCACCAGCACGTCGCCCGCCAGCAGAAGGATGACGAGGCCGACACCGGCGAGAACGAGATCGAGGACCAATGCGGACCGTTCCGGTCAGGTCTGGCCGCGGGAGGGACAGTCCGGCCGCGCGCAGTCGGTCGCCTTGCCGATCATGTACGTGCCGCAGGCCGGACATTTGCGCGCCGTGCTCACCGCGACGCTCCGGCTCTGCGAGCCGCGCTTGGGCAGCGTCGGCCGTCGAAGCTTGCCGAACATGCCGAGCACCACCATCGCGACGAGAAAGAGAACGACCGTCTTGAGGATCATGGCGACGGCAGCCCGTACCGCGCCCACAGACCGCCACGTTCCACCTCGGAGAGCGCCTCGGACACGCCCGGAAACCCCAGACGGCTGAAGAGCGGCCGGCGCGGGCTGATGACGCGGAATTTGATCTTGTCGCCGTACATCGCGCGCATGGTCGGCGCGAGATGCCCGACAGCGTCCGCGAGGCCGACGTCGATCGCCGCCTGGCCGACCCATATCTCGCCGGTGAAGAGGTCGTCGCCGTTCAGCGCCGCGCCGCGCCGCGACTTCACCTGGTCGATGAAATTGTCGTGGATGATCTTCTGGAGCGATTTCAGCCGCTCGACATCCTCGGGGCGTTCGGGGCGGAACGGGTCGAGCATGCTCTTGTCCTCGCCCGCCGTGTGGACCCGCCGCTCGACGCCGTAGCGCGCGATAAGGTCCTGGAAGCCGAACGAGGCGGATATCACGCCGATGGAGCCGACGATGCTGTTGGGATCGACATGGATCCGGTCGGCGGCGCTCGCCAGCCAATAGCCGCCCGAGGCCGCGACATCCTCGACGAAGGCGTGGACGGGGATCTTCTTCTCGTCGGCCAGCCTGCGGATGCGCGCGGCGATCATGCTCGACTGCGCCGGGCTGCCGCCGGGTGAATTGATGGCGAGGGCCACGGCTTTGGGCTTGTCCTTGCGAAACGCGGCTTCGATCAGGGGCGCGAGGCCCGCGTCGCTCAGCGTCCGGCCGCCCCGCCCCGCCGCGATGACGCCTTCGAGCCTCAGGACGGTGACGTGATCATGCCCCATGAGGCGTTGAAGCGGGTTCCACATCGCCCCGATGTATGCCGGCCCCCCAAGGCAGGCAAGGCCGACCCGGAAATAACGGTCTTGACCCCGGCTGCGCGTCCCGGACCAATGCCGGACCTGAGGAAGGACGGATCATGTCGGAACGCCCGCTCGCGGGACTGAAGGTGCTGGAACTGGCCCGCGTGCTCGCCGGGCCGTGGATCGGCCAGACGCTCGCCGATCTGGGCGCGGACGTGATCAAGGTCGAGAGCCCGGCCGGCGACGAGACGCGCGGCTGGGGTCCGCCCTTCGCGGCGGACGGCGCGGCTGCCTATTTCCATTCCTGCAACCGGGGCAAGCGCGGCATGGCGCTGGACTTCACCCGGACCGACGATCTCGCGCTGGCTCGGCGGCTGGCCGGCGCGGCGGACGTGTTGATCGAGAATTTCAAGCGCGGCGGTCTGAAGAAGTACGGTCTCGACCATGCCACCGTCGCGGCTGCCAATCCGGGCGTGGTCTACGCCTCGGTCACGGGCTTCGGCCAGGACGGTCCCGAGGCGGACCGGCCGGGGTACGACTTCATCATCCAGGCCATGGGCGGCATCATGGACCTGACCGGCGAGCCGGACGGCCCGCCCCAGAAACCCGGCGTCGCCTATGCCGATCTCTTCACCGGCCTCTACGGCGTCATCGCGGTCCAGGCGGCGCTGGCGCAGCGGGCGCGGACGGGGCTGGGCCAATGGATCGACCTGAGCCTCTTCGACACGCAGCTCGCGGTCCTCGCCAATCAGGCCGCGAACCATCTGATCGGCGGGACCGTTCCGCGGCGGATGGGCAACGCGCATCCCAACATCGTCCCCTACCAGGTGTTCGAGGCCGCCGACGGCCCGCTGGTGATCGCCTGCGGCAATGACGGCCAGTTCGCGCGGCTCCGCGACGGCCTCGGCCTCGGGCTTCGGGACGATCCGCGCTTCACGACGAACGCGGCGCGTCTCGCCAACCGGGCGGCGCTGATCGCGCTCATGGTGCCCGTGATCGCCGCGAAGCCGCGCGCTGACGTGCTCGCCGCCATGTCGGCGGCCGGCGTGCCGGCAGGACCGATCAACACCGTCGCCGAGGCCTTCGCCGAACCCCAGGCGATCGCGCGCGGCATCGTCCAGGAGATCGGAGGCAGCCGCGCGCCGCGCGCGCCGATGCGGTTCTCCGACGCGGAACTCGCCGCCGACCGGCCGCCGCCGCGGCTCGACGAGCACGGCCCGGCGATCCGCGCGGCGCTGGACGCGGGTGCCGGCTGGCCGAGCGCCTGACGGAGGATGCGCGCATTCTGCCACGCGTGGTAGAATGGGTAAGATATTGATTTAATTTTTAAATAATGATCTCATTAACCGTACGGTAAGCCGCCTGTCACGCTCCGAATAAGCGCGATGACGGCACCTCTTGTCCGATCAGACCCGTGGCCGATCGGACCAGGCCTCACCCCCTCGCCGTCCGCCATGGGCTCCCGGCGACCGGACCGGGCAAGGGTCCACCGGACCCTCGCCTTTTCGGTCCGGAGCATACCCCCCTTACCGGTCCGCGTCCCGCCACCGGGGATTGATCCACGGCTCGGCGTTCGACGGCGGCAGCGGCGCGCGGCCCAGGATGTGATCCGCCGCCTTCTCGCCCACCATGATCGACGGCGCGTTCAGGTTGCCGTTCGTGACGCGCGGGAACACCGAGCTGTCGGCCAGACGCAGGCCCTCGACGCCGATCACCCGGCACTCGGGATCGACCACCGCCTCGGGATCGTCGCGGCGGCCCATCCGGGCCGTGCCGCAAGGATGATACGCGCTCTCGGCATGTTCGCGGATGAACGCGTCGATCTCGTCGTCGCTTTGGACGGCGGCTTCCGGCTGGATCTCCGCGCCGGCGAAATCGCCGAACGCCGGCTGCGCCATGATCTCGCGCGTCAGCCGCACGCAGCGGCGGAAATCGCGCCAGTCCTGCGGGTCGCTCATGTAATTGAACAGGATGCTCGGTGCCTCCGCCGGGTCGGTCGAGCGCAGCCGCACGAGCCCGCGCGAGGGTGAGCGCATCGGGCCGACATGCGCCTGGAAGCCGTGGCCCTGGACGACGGCCTTGCCGTCGTAGCGCACGGCGAGCGGCAGGAAGTGGAACTGGATGTCGGGATACTCGACGCCCGCGCCCGAGCGCAGGAACGCGGCGCTCTCGAACTGGTTCGACGCCCCGAGGCCGGATTTGAACGCCAGCCACCGCGCGCCGATGATCGCCTTCGAGACGAGATTGTAGTGCCGGTAAAGCGTGATCGGCCGCAGGCTCGCGCGCTGGATGTAGACCTCCAGATGGTCCTGGAGGTTCGCGCCCACGCCGGGCCGGTCCGCGACCATGTCGATGCCGAACTCCGCCAGATGCGCCGCCGGTCCGATCCCCGACAGCATCAGCAGCTTCGGCGAGTTGATCGCAGAGGCCGCCAGGATCACCTCGCGCCGCGCCCGGATGGTCTCGCGCCGCCCGCCGCGCGTCACCTCGACGCCGACGGCGCGCCCGTCCTCGATGAGCACGCGGTCGGCGTGACAGCGGACGATTGCCACGTTGTCGCGGCGCAGCGCCGGGCGCAGATAGGCGTTCGCCGCCGACCAGCGCCGTCCGCGCCAGACGGTCTGCTCCATCGGGCCGAAGCCCTCCTGCTTCTCGCCGTTGTAATCGTCCGTCAGCTCGAACCCCGCCTGCGCCCCCGCCTCGACGAAGGCCGCGTGCAGCGGGTTGTCCCGCGGCCCGCGCGTGACATGCAGCGGCCCGTCCGTGCCGCGCCACTCCGACGCCTCCGGCCCGTGCCAGGTCTCCATGCGCCGGAAATACGGCAGCACGTCGGCATAGGCCCAACCATCCGCGCCCTGCTCCGCCCAATGGTCGAAGTCGCGCGCGTGGCCCCGCACGTAGACCATGCCGTTGATCGAGGACGACCCGCCGATCACCTTGCCGCGCGGACAGGCGAGCCGGCGTCCGTTCAGATGCGGCTCGGGATCCGACCGGTAGCCCCAGTCGTAACGCGCCATGTTCATCGGATAGCTCAGCGCGGCCGGCATCTGGATCAACGGTCCCATGTCGGTGCCGCCGTGTTCCAGCACCAGCACCGACGCGCCGCTCTCGCCGATCCGGTACGCCAGCGCGCAGCCGGCGGACCCGGAGCCGACGATGACGAAATCGGCTTCCATCACCCGGCGGGCGCCCGAAGGCTGTCGTAATTCACCATCACATGCTCCGCGTAGGTCGGCCGCTCGCAAAGCCGCGCGTAATACGCCTCGATCCCGGGCCGCGCCGGGCGGTCGATCTCCATCGTGAACCAGCGATAGAACAGCGTCCCGGCCATGATGTCGGCGAGGGTCAGATCCGCGCCCATGATCCACGGACCCGCGCCGATCTTCGCCTCCAGAATCGCGAGGTCCGCGTCGAACCGCGTGATGGCGGCCCGGACCGCCGCGTCGTCGCGCTCCGCCGCAGGCGTCCGGATCACCGGCCAGAAGATCGGCATGCTGAAATGCGGGCCGAGCGTGGTCTTGCCCCATTCGGCCCACATGTCGACCGGCGCGCGGGCCGCGGGGTCGGCGGGCCAGAGCGGCGTCGGTCCGAAGCGGGCGGCGAGATACCGGCAGATCGCGGCGCTCTCCCAGATCACCAGATCGCCGTGCCGGAGCGTCGGAACCAGCCCGGTCGGGTTCATCGCGCGGTATTCCGGCGTGTCGTTGCCGCCGTGGGAATGGCCGTAATCCAGCCGCTCGCAGTCGAGCCCCAGTTCCGCGAGCGTCCACATCACCGCCTGGACGTTGGACGATGTGGCGCGGCCATAGACCGTGATCGGTTCCGTCATCGGGTCTCTCCATTAGGTTTCTGCCGCGCGACCAGCCTCGCCAGCTGGCCGTCCAGATGATCCTCGACCACCGCGATGGCCGCCTCCGGCGTCGTCCGCGGCCCGGCGAGCGCCTCGCGCAGATAGACCCCGTCGATCAGCGCGCCCGCCCCGTCGGCGATCCGGCCGGCCTCGGCCCCTTCGGCCCCGAGCGCGCGCAGGGCATGGACCAGATTGCTGCGCAGCCGCCGCTGATAGACCGACAGGAGCCGCGAGGCGCCCGGCGACGAAAGCGCCTTGGCATAGAAGGTCAGCCAAGCCGAGATCGTCGCGCGGTGGAACTGCTCAGGGCCGAAACTGCCTGCGATGATCGCCGACAGCCTTGCGCGCGGCCCCTCGGCCAGGCGCAGGCGGCAGACGACCCCCTCGCCGAACTCGGCCAGAAGGTGCCGCATCGTGGCGAGGATCAGATCCTCCTTGCCGCCGAAATAATGATGCGCCAGCGCCGAGGACACGCCGGCCCGCGTGGCGATCTGGGATACGGTGACATCCAACGATCCGCGGTCCGAGATCTCTCGGAGCGCCGCGCCGATCAGAGCGCGGCGACGGGTCTCGGCCTTGGCGGTGGCTGGCGGCATCGCTGCGTCCGGATAATTGATTGACTGATCAGTCAATATGGGTTTCCCTTGCGCCGGTCAACGAATTCGCGCGAACTTTGCGCCAACCGGGGCATCGACCCGAAACACCGGAGGTTCCAATGACACGTCTGCTCGCAACCGTTGCCCTCGTGGCGCTCGCCGCGCCCGCTTTCGCCCAGGTCTCCGAGGAATGCCGCTCCGTCCGCTTCTCCGACGTCGGATGGACGGACATCACCGCCACGACCGCCGCGACGACCGTGTTGCTCGAGGCGCTCGGCTACGAGGTCGACGTCAGCCTGCTCTCCGTGCCCGTCACCTATACCGGTCTCGCCGAGGGCGACATCGACGTGTTTCTGGGCAACTGGATGCCGACGATGGAGGCGGACATCGCGCCCTACCGCGACGCGGGCACCGTCGACACCGTGCGCGCCAACCTGACGGGCGCGAAATACACGCTCGCCGTCTCGTCGAGCCTCGCCGAGAACGGCCTGACCAGCTTCGATGCCATTTCCGGCTTCGCGGAAGAACTCGACGGCAAGATCTACGGCATCGAGCCCGGCAATGACGGCAACCGCCTGATCCAGGAGATGATCGACAGCGACACGTTCGGCCTCGGCGGCTTCGAACTGGTCGAAAGCTCCGAACAGGGCATGCTCGCCCAGGCCGCCCGCGCCGAGCGTCAGGGCGAGGGCATCGTGTTTCTCGGATGGGAGCCGCATCCGATGAACGCCAACCTGCGCATGACGTATCTGTCGGGCGGCGACGACATCTTCGGTCCGGATTTCGGCGGCGCGACGGTCTTCACCAACACCCGCGCCGGATATGTCGAGGAATGCCCCAACATCGGCGCGCTCCTGAACAATCTCGAATTCACCCTGCCGATGGAGAACGAGATCATGGGCAAGATCCTCGACATGGGCGAGGACCCCGAGGACGCGGCGCGGGAATGGCTCACGCAGAACCCGGACGTGCTCGATCTCTGGCTGGTCGGCGTCACGACCGTCGACGGCGAGGACGGCCTCGCGGCGGCCAAGGCGGCGCTGCAATGATCCGGGCGGCCTGACCGGCGGCCGGCGCCATGGAATGGCTCGAGGATTACAAGATCCCGGTCGGCCGATGGGCCGCCGCCGCGATCGACTGGATAACCGAGACCTTCCAGGGGCCGCTCGACGGCTTTTCCGACGGGGTCAACTGGCTGATCGACCTGCTGCTGTGGCTGCTCCAGGCGCCGCACCCGCTGGTGATCATCGCGGTCTTCGCGGGCCTCGCATGGCTGATGCAGCGCTCGTGGTCCGCCGTCGCGCTCGTGGTGCTGAGCTTCCTCTTCATCCTCAACCAGGGCTACTGGGAGGAGACCACCGAGACGCTGACGCTGGTCCTCTGCGCGGTCCTGATCTGCATGGCCGTCGGCGTGCCCGTCGGCATCTACGCGGCCCACCGTCCACGCGTCTACGCGGTGCTGCGCCCGATCCTCGATCTGATGCAGACCCTGCCGACCTTCGTCTACCTGATCCCCGCGATCATCTTCTTCGGCCTCGGCATGGTGCCCGGTCTCGTGGCGACCGCCATCTTCGTGGTGCCCGCGCCGATCCGCCTCACCTATCTCGGCGTGGTCTCGACCCCCAAGGAGCTCAAGGAGGCCGGCCTCGCTTTCGGCGCCACGCCGGGCCAGCTCCTGCGCAACGTCGAGCTGCCCTACGCCCTGCCCCAGATCATGGCGGGCCTGACCCAGACCATCATGCTCTCGCTCTCGATGGTGGTGATCGCGGCGCTCGTCGGCGCCGACGGCCTCGGCGTGCCGATCCTGCGCGCGCTCAACACCGTCAACACCTCGCTCGGCTTCGAGGCGGGCCTCATCATCGTCGTCGTCGCGATCATGCTCGACCGCGTCTTCCGGCGGGGGGACTAGCGCCGTGTCGGACACCACGCCCGAGGCCATGATCGAATTCGACCGCGTCTCCATCGTCTTCGGCGACGATCCGGACCGCGCGCTGCCGCTCATGGACAAGGGCAGGTCCCGCCCGGACATCCAGAAAGCCACCGGCCAGATCCTCGGCGTGCACGACTGCTCGCTCAGCGTCGCACGCGGCGAGATCTCGGTGCTGATGGGCCTGTCGGGGTCCGGCAAATCCACCCTGCTGCGCGCGGTCAACGGCCTCAACAAGGTCACGCGCGGCCGGATGCTGGTGCGCGCCCATGACGGCGAGATGATCGACGTCGCCACCTGCGCGCCGGCCCGCCTGCGCGGGATGCGGCGCGGCGACGTGGCGATGGTGTTCCAGAGCTTCGGCCTGCTGCCGTGGCGCACCGTCATCGACAACGTCGCCTTCGGCCTCGAGATGTCCGGCATGGCCAGACCCGCACGCCTCGCCAAGGCGCGCGAGGTGCTCGCCACGGTGAACCTCGAGGACTGGGCCGAGAAGAAGGTCTCGGAGCTCTCCGGCGGCATGCAGCAACGCGTCGGCCTCGCCCGCGCCTTCGCCACCGACGCCGAGATCCTGCTGATGGACGAGCCGTTCTCCGCGCTCGACCCGCTGATCCGCACGCGGCTCCAGGACGAGCTTCTGGACATCCAGGACAAGCTGCGCTGCACCATCGTCTTCGTCAGCCATGACCTCGAGGAGGCGGTCAAGATCGGCAACTCGATCTCGATCATGGAAGGCGGCCGCATCGTCCAGACCGGCCGCCCCGAGGACATCGTGCTCCGCCCCGCCGATCAGTACGTGCGCGACTTCGTGGCCCAGTTGAACCCGCTCAGCGTGCTGCGCGCCACCGACGTCATGGAACCGGTCTCGACGGCTCCGGACCCGGCGCGGATCGTGGCGCCCGACACGCCGCTGCGCGACACGCTCCAGCTGTTCGCCGCCAGCGACGCCCATGTCTGGGTCGGCTCCGCGGACGCCCCGACGGGCGAGATCTCGCCGCGCGCGGTCTTCGCGGTGCTTCGACCGCAGGCCTGAGTCCGGACCGGCGCGGCTCCCGCGAAGAAAACGCAGGACGGACCGGAAGACTCCGCGGCGACCCCGAGTTGCAATTTCGGCTGTTCCGGTGTAACGGTTGAAACCAGAGGGACTGTTCGCCGCGTTCGCAAGAAACGGAGAGAACCTTGGGGCTATGGCGCATTATTTACATCGCGGCCATCGGGCTGGCGGTGCCGGCCTTGGCCCAGGAGACCGCCTCGATCTCCGACGTCATCGAAGCGTTCAAAGCCGAGATCCGCGAGGTCCAGACCCGAGATTCCGGTGACTGCGTCCTGCGGATATCGAAGGTCGAATTCCGGTTCGACGCGGGCCGGCAACTCGGTTTCGACGGGAACGCCGGCGGCGAGGTCGAGATGTTCGGCGTGAAGCTCGGGGCGTCCGCCGCTCGAAGCGCGTCGCAGAGCGATACCAGCACCGTCCGTATCACCCTGCTTCCCGACCCGGGCGCGGCGGACGGGTCCTTCGACGTTTCCGGCGACGGCACGACGAGCTTCGCCGATCTGATCGCCAACACCAAGGCGCAGATCGAGACCGCCGCGGCCTCGGAGCCGCGCTTCGTGGTGGGGGACGTGGTGATCGAGACCGGGTTCGCGGTGGAGACGAAGGATACCGGCAAGGTCAGTATCGCCATCGTCGGCGGCGGGGGGACCGGCACCTCGAATTCGGGCAACCGCGTCACGCTGACGCTGGCGCCGCCGGAGCCCGGGTCGTGCTGAGGCGGGCCGGCGGTCTCTGGACCGCTTTCATGCTGGCCCTGGCGGGTCCCGCGGCCGGCCAGAACAAGGTCGAGCCCGGCGATCTGCCCCGGGCCGTCGAAGAGGTGTTCTTCACGGCGCTCGCATGGATCGGCGACGATCAGCCCTCGTCCGGCAGCGGTTTCCTCGTCAGCGAGGACGGGCACGTCCTGACGGCCTGGCACGTGCTCGACAACATCCGCAAGGCCGAGGGCGGCGGTCGCGACTCGACCTACATCAAGAGCCGCTACACCCTTCGGTTCAACATGCGCGACCGCGAGCCGTGCCGCACCTCCGCCAACCTCGTCGGCGCCAGCGAATACCGCGACGTCGCCGTGCTCCAGATCAACACCGCGAGCTGGAAACGCCGCGACGTCACCGGCTCGTGCCTCGCCCAGCTCAAGCCGGTCTCGTTCAACCTCGCGGTCCCCGAGGAGGACGCCGGAGAGGACGCCCCGTTGGGCGTCGACGGTTTCATGCCGGCGTCGGGCGAGGCCGAGATGCTGTTCGGAGAGACCATCTTTCCGCTCGGCCATCCGTCGGCCTGCCTCAGCGGGTCCGGCGACGCCTGCGTGCCGCATCCGTTCGACGCGTGGTCCACGTCGCTGCTGCGCCGCGAGAACGCTTTCGGCCTGATCGAGGTCCGCGACCAGGTGCCCCGCGGCATGAGCGGCGGACCGGCGGTCATGGAGGACGGGACGGTGATCGGGATGATCGTGGCCTCGGGCCGCGACATGGGCAAGGAGCGGGTCGAGCTCGTTCCCGCGCGCGCGCTCGAGCGCCCGCTCTGGACGTTCGGCATCACGCTCATGGGCGCGTCGATGAAGGACTACTTCTACGACATGCGCGACATCCTCGCGCGCAAGGGCGAGATCGACGAGGCGCTCAAGACCCTCGAGCAGCTCAACAACAGCCTGCACAAGCCGGAATTCGTCGCCTACTCGATCGAGTCGGCGAACGTGAAGGTGGGGAACACGGTCGTGGGCTCGGTCGAATTCGTCGTCCTGGATTTCCGAAAGCAGCTTCAGCGCATGAGTTCGCCCGAACGGTTCGATTTCGAGGTCGTCTGCAATCCCGACCGCGCCACGGGATCCCTGCTGTTCGCCGTGACCGAGGATCAGAAGGCGCAGGCCGTCGTGGAACGCGGCCGTCTTTTCGTGCCGAGCACGCATATCTCCGAAAGCAACACCGACCCGCTGACGGGAAACATAAAGGTTCTGATCAACCGGCCGATCCAGGACATTCAGAACGCCTGCGTGGCCTACCTGCGCAGGCTCGCCGAGCTGTCCGGGCAGGACGCCGCCGGCATCACCGCGGGCAGTCTCCAGTCGATCTCGATCTTTCCCACCGCGAGCTTCGCGGACAAGGGCGTGGACGCGCACAGGCTGGAGGGAATCGAGATATCGTTCTCCGGGGATTCGCCATGAGACAGGTCTGGGCGATCATCCTCTTCGCGACGTCGCTGGCGTCCCCGTCGGAAGGCGCCGATACCGCGTCCCTCCTCGCGCGCCTACAAGAGCCGCCGCCCGCAACGTCCGAGCCGGGCGGCGCGCTCCTGGCACAGTTCTGCCCTTACGGAGTCGCAAGCTACTGCGTCACGCCCTGGGGGTCCTGCCCGCTCGGAGAGTTCCTGTGCGTCGGAGAGCCGTGCTACTGCCCGACGTTCAACGGCCCGGTCTGGGGCACGGCCAACTGATCCTGTAGGCTTCGCCGTATACGACGCCCGTGTCCGGGGATGTCCTTGCCGCAGAGATGCTATGTTCACGCCCGAAATGCGTGGCGGTCACGACGTTGCGTGCCGACGCTCAATTGCCATTCGGTGTTCGCCTTCCACGCCATCTCTTCGGTCGGACCGCCTAACGGAAAAGGTCCGTTCTCCATCCTGCGAACCCTCCGTAGAACGGAAAAGGCCGCCCGTCGGGGCGGCCCTTCCCTGATCGCGCTCCGGTCACTCAGCCGGGTGGGTGGTCCCCGTGAACTTGCGGATCTCGCCGGATTTCAGCCGGTCGAGATACGAGTTCAGCTCGCGCTTCACGATCGGCATCAGCGCGTAGAGCGCGATGATGTTGACCACCGCCATCGCGAAGATCATCGCGTCGGAGAAGTCGATGACCGCGCCGAGCTGCGCCGCGGCGCCGACGATCACGAAGAAGCAGAAGATCAGCTTGAACACCAACTCCTTCTTCTCGCCCTCGCCGAACAGGTAGGTCCAGGCCTTCAGCCCGTAATAGGACCACGAGATCATCGTGGAGAAGGCGAAGAGCACCACGGCGAGAGCCAGAACGTAGGGGAACCAGCTGAGCCCCGTCGCGAAGGCGGCCGAGGTCAGCGCCACGCCGCTCACATCGCCCTCGGTCGCGATCCGGCCGCTCTCGGTGATGACGTAGAGCCCGGTTTCGGGATCGGTGATGAGCGTTCCCGAGATCACGATGACCAGCGCGGTCATGGTGCAGATCACCACCGTGTCGATGAAGGGCTCGAGCAGCGAGACGAAGCCTTCGGTGATCGGCTCCTTGGTGCGCACCGCCGAATGGGCGATGGCCGCCGAGCCGACACCGGCCTCGTTGGAGAACGCCGCCCGGCGGAAGCCCTGGATCAGCGCGCCCACCATGCCGCCGGCGACCCCGAGCCCCGTGAAGGCGCCCACGAAGATCTGACCGAAGGCCCAGCCGATCTTGTCGAAGTTGATCAGGATGATGATCAGCGCGGTGACGACATAGAGGATGCCCATGAACGGCACCACCTTCTCGGTGACCCGGGCGATGGACTTGATGCCGCCGACGATCACCGCAAAGACGATGGCCGCGAAGATCACGCCGGTGATCCAGCCGGGATAGTCGCCGAAGATGTTCGCGAGCTGCGCATGGGCCTGGTTGGCCTGGAACATGTTGCCGCCGCCGAGCGCGCCGCCGATGCAGAAGATCGAGAACAGCACCGCCATGAAGCCGCCGGCGGGAAGGCCGCGCTCCTTGAAGCCCTTGGTCATGTAGTACATCGGACCGCCGGAGACGTGGCCGTCAGGGAACTCGTTGCGGTATTTTACGCCAAGGGTGCATTCGGTGAATTTCGAGGCCATGCCGAGCAGACCCGCGAGGATCATCCAGAACGTCGCGCCCGGACCGCCGATGCTGACGGCCACCGCCACACCGGCGATGTTGCCGAGGCCCACCGTGCCCGAGAGCGCCGTGGCCAGCGCCTGGAAGTGGCTGACCTCTCCCGCGTCGTTCGGATTGGAATAGTCGCCCTTCACGAGGCTGATCGCGTGCCCGAAGGCCCGGAACTGGATGAAGCCGAAATAGAAGGTGAAGACCGTCGCGCCGACCACCAGCCACATCACGATCCAGGGGAACGAGACCCCGAAGATCGAGAAGGGCAGCGGCGCGAAGATCAGGTTCACGAACCAGCCCGTGGAACTGGCGAAAATCGAATTCACCTGTTCGTCGAAGGTCATCGCCGCCTCCTGTGCGGCCGCTCCGCCGGCGAGGGCGAGCGCCCCGGCCAGCATCGTCATCGTCAGAATGAATGCACGCATGGTCACGCCCCCCTTCATGGTATGATCGTCACGGGAACGGTCGCGGAGGCGACCAGATTTCCCGAGACTCCGCCGAAAAGCCGATCCCGCACGCCACGGCCGCCGATCCGTCCGATGATGATCTGCGTCGCGCCCCGCTCCTTCGCGATCGAGTCGAGCAGAGACGCGGCGTCGCCGTGGCGCACTTCCGACGTCATGTTGAACCCTTCGGCCTTCGCCGCCGCGACCGCCGGATCGAGCACGGCCTTGTGCGCGCGCGAGATCTCGTCTTCGCGGCGCTTGTGGCGCTCCTCCAGTTCCTGCGGCGTGTGGAACGAATATGGCGACCATTCGATCACGAAGACGAGCCTGAGCTCGCATTCGCCGATCAGTCTGGCCAGGTTCTTGGCGTAGTCCAGCGCCCGCCCGCTGGGCGCGGAGCCGTCATAGCCCACTACAAGGCAAGTCATGTGTCGTGTCCCCCGACTGTTGTGAAGGGAACGTGACACGCATGCTGCGCTGCGGGCAAGCCTATTCAGAAAATGGCAGATGGACCGGCGTTCAGCCGCCCGGCGGAGGGTGCGCCGCGCCGGCTTCCGGCTTCGGGCTGACACGGACCGGGATCGGTCGCGTTTCGGCGATCCGGACCCACGACGTCCAAGCCAAACGCGACGGGACTAGCCCGCCAGACCACACTCCAGAGACACGGCTGTCATCCCGTCGCCTTCGATCGACGCGACGCATGCCGAATTTGCGCGCCATAGATTAAGACGCGGTAAAGCACGGCACCGTGATGGACTTTTAAAACTGCCGACAATATCCCACCAACGCCATGCTTCGTATCCCATACGGAAACGAAATGTCCGCCAATCTGCCGGTTCCGCGCGTCACGTTCCAGGTTATGTCTGATGCCGACAACGACATTCATCAAGGAGACCGCCCCGTGATCGACCGGATAAAGGGACTTCACCACGTCACGTCGATGGCGTCGGGCGCGCGCGAGAACAACGCGTTCTTCACCGGCGCGCTCGGCCTGCGCCGCGTGAAGAAGACCGTGAACTTCGACGCCCCCGACGTCTATCACCTCTACTACGGTGACGAGGCCGGCACGCCGGGCTCGGTGATGACCTATTTCCCCTTCCCGAACATGGGCGGACGACGGCGCGGCGTCGGCGAGGTCGGCGAGACGGTCTTCGCCGTCCCGACCGGATCGCTCGGCTGGTGGAAGGACCGGCTCGCCACGTTCGAGATCGAGGGCCTGGCCGAAGACACCGCCTTCGACGCCCGGCGCCTCCATTTCCTCGGTCCCGACGGCGACGAGTTCGCGCTGGTCGAGGCCGACGACGCCCGCGCGCCCTGGACCGCCGGCGGCGTGCCCGCCGACACCGCGATCCGCGGCTTCCGCGGCGCATCGATGCGCGTGCGCGACGGCGGCGCCACCGCCGAGCTTCTGGGCGCGATGGGCTACGGGCGACTGGCGACCGAAGGCGACGTCACCCGCTTCGTGATGCCCGGCGGCAACGGCGCCGACGTGATCGACGTCGAGACCCTGCCCGGCGCGCCGGCCGCCGACCTCGGCGCCGGCTCCGTCCACCACATCGCCTTCGCCGTCGAGGACCGCGCGGCCCAGCTCGAAGTCCGCCGCGCGCTGATCGAGGCGGGCCACGACGTCACGCCCGTCATCGACCGCGACTATTTCTGGGCCATCTATTTCCGCGCGCCCGGAGGCGTGCTCTTCGAGGTCGCGACGAACGAACCCGGCTTCGACCGCGACGAGGATGCCGCCCATCTCGGAGAGGCGCTGAAACTGCCGTCCCAGCACGCGCATCTGCGCGACCGGCTGGAGAGAACCCTGGAGCCGCTGGAATGATCGACGCCTACACCCATCACGCGGAACCCGGCGCCGCCGGCGGCACGCTCGCGTTCCTCTTCCACGGCACCGGCGGCAACGAGACGCAGTTCCTCGGCCTCGCCGGCGACCTTCTGACCGACGCCACCCTGATCGCCCCGCGCGGCGACGTCTCCGAGAACGGCGCGCTCCGCTTCTTCCGCCGCACCGGCGAGGGCGTCTACGACATGGACGACCTCGCCCGCGCCACCGCGAAGATGGCGGGCTTCGTCGCCGCCCACATCGAGGCCGCCGCCCCGTCGCGCGTGATCGGGCTGGGCTATTCCAACGGCGCCAACATCCTGGCCTCGGTCATGTTCGGGAACCCGACGCTCTTCGACGACGCCGTCCTGATGCACCCGCTGATCCCGTGGGACCCCGCCCCGGCGCCCGTCACCACGCGCACGCTCATCACCGCGGGCGCGCGCGACCCGATCTGCCCGCCCGACCGCACCCGCGCGCTGGAAAGCTGGCTCGCCACCCAGGGCGCGCCCGTCAGCACCCATTGGCACACCGGCGGCCACGAGATCGCCCGCTCCGAGATCGAGGCCCTCGCCGCCTTCCTGCGCGGCGCGAAGGCCCCCGCATGAGCATCGACCCGACGGCGATCACGCTCGACGAGACCGAAACCAAGGGCCGCTACGCCCATGCGGCCGACGGCCATGCCGCCGAGATGACCTTCTCCAAAGCCGGCGCGTCCCTGATCATCATCGACCACACCGAAGTCCCCGACGCGTTCCGCGGCCAAGGCGTCGGCCTCGCCCTCGTCACACGCGCCGTCGCCGACGCCCGCGCGGCCGGGAAGAAAATCCTGCCGCTCTGCCCCTTCGCCGCCGCGCAGTTCCGCCGCCACCCCGACTGGGCCGACGTTCTCAACGGCCCGCGAAAGGACACGCCATGAGCTGGAACCCCGCCCTCGACCCCACCTGCCCCGACCGCATGGACCCGGACGCGATCGAGACGCTGATCATCCCGCGCGCCCGCGATCTCGGCGGCTTCGAGGTCCGGCGCGCCCTGCCCGCCCCGAAACGGCAGATGGTCGGCCCCTTCATCTTCTTCGACCAGGCCGGCCCGGCGGAATTCGTCACCGGCCAGGGCATCGACGTGCGCCCGCATCCCCATATCGGCCTCGCGACCGTGACCTACCTCTTCAAGGGCGAGTTCCAGCACCGCGACAGCCTCGGCACCGATCAGATCATCCGCCCCGGCGCCGTCAACTGGATGATCGCGGGCAACGGCGTCACCCATTCCGAACGGACCAGCGAGGCGACCCGCCGCGCGCCGCATTCGCTCTTCGGCATCCAGACCTGGGTCGCCCTGCCCGACGACGCCGAGGACGACCCGGCGGGTTTCGAGCATCAGCCCGAGGCGGCGCTTCCCTTCATCGAGGCCGAAGGCGCCACCGCGCGCCTCATTCTCGGCTCGGCTTGGGGCGAGCGCGCGCCGGTGAAGACCTTCACCGAGATGTTCTACGCCGACGTCACGCTCGCCCCCGGCGCGCTCCTGCCGATGCCCGACGACCACGAGGACCGCGGCCTCTACATCCTCGATGGCTCCGTCGACGTCGCGGGCCAGAGTTTCGAGGCCGGCCGCATGATGGTGTTTCGCCCCGGTGACGCCATCACCCTGCGCGCCGGCCCGCAAGGCGCGCGCCTCATGGCGCTGGGCGGCGAGACCCTGGGCGGCCCCCGCCACATCTGGTGGAACTTCGTCGCCTCCTCCAAGGAGAAGATCGAGGCCGCCAAGGAGGCCTGGCGCGCCGGCGACTGGCAGCACGGCCGCTTCCAGCTCCCGCCCGGCGACGCGGACGAGTTCATCCCGCTGCCCTGATCCCGCGCCGCGCTGCGGCGACGAAAGGCTTGCCCCATGCTACCGTGGATTCTTCTCGCGACGGCCGACGCTCCGCAGGGTGGCACGCTGCGGCTTCTGCGGCGCGGAGACGAGTTCTCAATCCGCCTCGAAGGCGGCAACGAGCTGATGAACAGCCGCCTCGGCGGGTCGGAAGAAGCGCTCGCCACGCTGGCTCTCGACCGCCTCGCAGGCCGCCCCGCGCCGCATGTGCTGATCGGCGGGCTTGGCATGGGCTTCACCCTGCGCGCGGCGCAGGCGCGCGCGCCGGCCGACGCGCGCCTGACGGTCTCGGAGATCGTCCCGGATCTCGTCGACTGGGCGACGCGCCACATGGAGCCGGTCTTCGCCGACTGTCTCTCCGACCCGCGCGTCGCGGTGGAGACCGGAGATGTCCGCGCCGCGATCGACCGGGCGACGGGCGCGTTCGACGCCATCCTGCTCGACGTCGACAACGGTCCCGACGGCCTCACCCGCCCGGACAACGACGCGCTCTACGGCGAGGCCGGCCTGGACCGGGCGCGCACGGCGCTGAAACCGGGCGGCGTGCTCGCGATCTGGTCCGCCGCGCCCGACCGGGCCTTCTCCAAGCGGCTCTCCCGCTGCGGCTACGACGTCTCCGAGCACACAATCCGCGCCGGCCGCAGCGGACGCGGCGCACGGCACACCATCTGGATCGCGGTCCGGACCGAGGGCTGATTTCCTCAGCCGACCACGCACCTCTCATCGCCTTCCGCGACCATTTCCCCGCGAACGCTCACACCGCGATCGCCGACATCACCACCGCGGGGATCGGCACATCCCATCCCGGCCCGTCGCCGTGTTTCTCGATCACTCGTGCGACGACGGCCGCGCGGATCTCCGCCGCGTTCTCTTCCGGTTGCGGGCGAAGCAGCGCGCCGCCCCGCGCCGTTCCCTCGCGAAAGAAATCATACGGCGCGCCTGGATCGTCCACCCGCCACTTCGACGCGATCGTCGCAAGACGGCATTCGCCGAATCCGGCCGCTTCCAGAACCGGAAAGACCCGAGCCGGATCCGCGTAGTCGTTGGCGCCCGGTCCGGGCGGAAGGGCGATGTCCGGATGCCCGAACGCTTCGATCGCACCGAAGACATAGCCCAGCGCGGTATCGACCTCCGGTCCGCACCAGACCGAAAACGCCAGACGCCCGCCGGGACGGAGGACCCGGCGGGCCTCGCCGACCACTCTCTGCGGGTCGGGAACATGCGGCATTCCGAATCCGATGGTGACCGCGTCGAACGTCCCGGAGCCGAAACCCAGGCTCATCGCGTCGCCCTCGATGAATTCCGCCTCCGGAACCGCCGCTCGGGCCATTTCCAGCATCGCCGGCGAGAAATCGAGACCGGTCACGCGGGCTCCGTCCCTGACGAGGCCGGCGGTCACATTGCCATGCCCGCAGCAAAGATCGAGCGCGTCGATCCCGGGCGCGGCCCTGACGGCCGCCACCAGATGCGGCACGACCATGTCCGACGCCCGGGCGAAGCTCCGCGCATAGGATCGGGCCACGCGCGCGTCCGACCATTCGCGCCGTTCCAACGCGGCGAAGTCATCCGTGTCCGGCATAGCGTCTTCCCCCATCATCAAGACATTACCACATCTTCGGGGACGTTCGGGATTTCGGCCGCGGCGTGAGATCGCCGCGGAGCCATGAAGGCGCGTTCAATACCGAACCATACATCGGAGCGCCCCGTGACACGCCTTTCCAAGAGGTTAACGCGATTCGAAAAAACATTTCATTTCAGAGTTTTACAGAAAACGACACGCGTGTCGTTTTCGTCGGCCGGACCGCTCGACCTTCAGTCCGGAGCGAGCATGTAGCCCGATCCGCGCACGGTCTGGAGGTATCGCGGCGCCTTCGGGTCGTCCTCGATCTTGCGACGCAGCCGCGTGATCTGGACGTCGACCGCCCGCTCCTGGGACTGCGCGTCGCCGCCGCCCAGATCCTCGACCAGCTCCTGGCGGGTGACCGGCTCGTGGGCGCGGGTCGCCAGGATCCGCATCAGCATCGCCTCGGTCGCCGTCAGCCGGACCAGGTCGCGCCCCCGCCACATCTCGCCGCGCGTCACGTCATACCGGACCTCGCCAAGCTGCACCGTCTTGGGCGGCTCCGACCGCGCCACCGGCTTGGGCACCCGTCGCAGGATCGCCGCGACCCGCAGCAGCAGCTCGCGCGGCTCGAACGGTTTGGGCAGATAATCATCCGCACCCGCCTCGAGCCCCCGGATGCGATCCTCCGAATCCCCGCGCGCCGTCAGAAGCAGGATCGGCGTCGACATCGACTCGCGGAGCGACGCCGTCAGGTCGAGCCCGCTCTCGCCCGGCATCATCACGTCGAGCACGATCAGATCGAATTCCAGCCCTTCCAGCAGCCGCCGGGCATGCGCCGCGTCGCGCGCGGCGCTCGCCATGAAGCCGTTGCGCGACAGGAACTTCGTCAGAAGCGCCCTGATCCGCTCGTCATCGTCCACGACAAGCACATGCGCCTGACCGTCCCCGCTCATCGCGGCGGCGCCTCCGGCCCGCCCTGGACCCAGGCCCGCTGGTCCGGATCGATCATCTGCTCCAGAACCTTGCGGAACCCCTGCACCGCGTCGGGCCCGGCCGCCGAAAACGCCGCCCGGACCCGCCGACGCTGCGCCTCCGACAGTTCGCGTTCCAGATCGAGGCCCTTCGGCGTCAGATGCAGGTTCCGCTGCCGCCGATCCGTTTTTCCGACCCGGCTCTCGACAAGCCCGTCCTCGACCAGCTGGCGCAGCACCCGGTTGAGGCTCTGCTTGGTCACGGCCAGGATCGAGAGCAACTCGTTGACCGTCAGCCCGGGCCGTCGGTTGATGAAATGGATCGCCCGGTGATGCGCCCGCCCGTAATCGTGCTCCGACAGCAGCCGGTCGGGATCCGCCGTGAACCCGCGATATGCGAAGAACATCAGCTCGATCCCCTGCCGCAGCTGATCGTCGGTCAGGAAAAGCAGCCGCTCGCTGCGCGCCGCGTTCGTCGAGAAGCCACTCTGTGCCATCATCTTCCTCGTTCCGGAGCAGAGTCAACTTATGTCAGGTCTGTTGACATTGAAAGCGGGCATTGCGACACCGGAGCGAGGGGAAACTTCGCGCGACAGGGAAGAAACATGGCGGGATCTTACGACGACCGAGACGGATGGATCTGGATGGACGGCGGCTTCGTCCCGTGGCGCGAGGCGAAGGTCCACGTGCTGACCCATGCGCTGCACTACGCCAGCTCGGTGTTCGAGGGCGAGCGGGCTTACGGTGGCGTCATCTTCAAGAGCCGGGAACATACCGACCGGCTGCTGAAATCCTGCGACTACATGGACATCCCGCATCCCTATTCGGCTGATGAGATCGAGGCGGCGAAGAAGGCCACGCTCGAGAAGAGCGGTCTGTCGGACGCCTATGTCCGTCCGGTGATCTGGCGCGGATCGGGACCGGACATGGGCGTCGCCTCGGCGCGCAATCCGGTGCACATGGCGGTCGCGGTCTGGGAATGGGGCGCCTACTACGGCGACGCCAAGATGAAGGGCGCGAAGCTCGACATCTCGAAATGGAAACGACCGTCGCCCGAGACGATCCCGTGCTTCGCCAAGGCGAGCGGGCTTTACATGATCTGCACGATGTCGAAGCACGCGGCGGAGGCGAAAGGCTGCTCGGACGCGATCATGATGGATTACCGGGGTTACGTGGCGGAGGCGACCGGGGCCAACGTGTTCTTCGTGAAGGACGGCGAGGTCCACACGCCGAAACCGGACGCGTTCCTCAACGGACTGACGCGGCAGACGGTGATCGGAATGCTCCGCGAGCGGGGCGTGACGGTTATCGAACGGCATATCGAGCCGGCCGAGATGGAAGGCTTCGAGCAGTGCTGGCTGACCGGCAGCGCCGCCGAGGTGACGCCGGTGGGGTCGATCGGGGAGTACACGTTCGAGGTCGGCGCGCTGACCCGGCTCGATCTCGGGCGACGTACGAGAAGCTGGTCCGCGGACTCCCGATCGCGGCCTGAGGGCTGGCGGCGTGCCGTCGGGAGCGATCGAGGCGGCGTTCGGCCGCCTGACCGGCGCCAAGGCGGGGGATCCGTGCGTCGACATCTCGGACGCGGCCTGCCGCGCGCAGCCGCGCAGCTTCATCACCCACGCGGCCTCCCTTTCCGCGACGAAGACCGCGGACGGGCTGATCGATCCCAAGCTGGTGCTGGCGTGGCTCCTGACCAGCCTTGGCGCCGGACCGGGGCTGATCGGACTCCTCGTTCCGGTCCGCGAGGCGGGCGCCCTGCTGCCGCAGATCTTCACGGCGGGCTTTCTTCATCGTCTGCCGCGCCGGAAATGGGCGTGGGCCGCCGGCAGCGCCGTGCAGGGCCTCGCGGCGCTCGGCATGGCGGTGGCGGCGCTGACGCTCGACGGGACGCGGGCGGGATGGGCGATCGTCGGGCTGCTCGCCGTGCTCGCGGTGGCGCGGAGCGTCTGTTCGGTGAGCTACAAGGACGTGCTCGGCAAGACGGTGGACAAGACAGCGGCGCGGCGCGGCGACGGGTCTCGCGTCGAGCGTCGCGGCGGCGTTCGTGATCGTCTTCGCGTTGATCCTGATGAGCGGCGCGATCGAGCGGCGCGGACTCGTTCTGGCGGCGCTCGCGCTGGCCGGCGGGCTCTGGATCGGGGCCGCGGCGCTCTTCTCGACGCTTCCGGAGGAGCGGGACGCGGCGTCGGGCGACGCGCCGCTCGAGGCGCTGCGGACGGGCTTCCGCCGCGTGCTCGGTGACCGGCAGCTCGGGTGGTTCATCCTGACGCGCGGCCTGCTGATCTCGACGGCGCTCGCCCCGCCCTTCATGGTGGCGCTCGGCTCTGACGAGGACGGCGGCGCGCTCGGCCGGCTGGGCGCGCTGGTTCTGGCGTCGAGCCTGGCGGGACTGGTCAGCGGCTACGTGTGGGGGCGGCTGGCGGACCGGTCGAGCCGGAAGGTTCTCGCGTTGACGGCGCTCGCCGCGACGATCTCGCTCGGGGCGACGGTGGCGGCGGACATGGGCGGGCTGATCGGACGGGGCTGGGTGCTGCCCGTTCTCCTCTTCACGCTCATGATCGCATACCAGGGCGTACGGCTGGGCCGAAGCACGCATCTGGTGGACATGGCGACGCCGGAGACGAGGGCGACCTACACGGCCGTTTCGAACACGGCGATCGGAGTGCTGTTGCTGTTCGGCGGGCTGTTCGGCGTGATGGCGGAGGCGTACGGGCCGCGGGCGGTGCTGATCGCGCTCGGGGTGATGGCCGCGCTTGCGGTACCGGCGGCGCTGCGGCTCGAAGAGGTGCAGCGGGCGGAAGAGGGAACGGAGGCCGAGGCATGACGCGGATCATCATCGACACGGACCCCGGACAGGACGACGCGGTGGCGATGCTGCTGGCGTTCGCGTCGCCGGAGATCGAGGTGCTGGGCGTCACCACGGTGGCGGGGAACGTGCCGTTGGAGCTGACCACGAGGAACGCGCTGATGATCTGCGAGCTGGCGGGGCGGACGGACGTGCCGGTGCATGCCGGGGCGGCGGGGCCGCTGGTGCGGCGGCTGATCACGGCGGAGTATGTCCACGGAAAGACGGGGCTGGACGGGCCGGACCTTCCGGAGCCTGCGATGAATGTCCGCGAAGGGCATGCGGTCGATTTCATCGTGGAGACGCTGCGGCGGGAGCCGGCGGGGTCGGTCACGCTCTGCACGCTCGGGCCGCTGACGAACGTGGCGCTGGCGTTCGCGGTGGCTCCGGACGTGGTGCCGCGGGTGAAGCGGATCGTGGCGATGGGGGGCGGGGCGTTCGAGGGGGGCAACACGACGCCGGTGGCGGAGTTCAACATCCTGGTCGATCCGCACGCGGCGCAGGCGGTATTCGCGGCGGGGATTCCGACTGTTCTGATGCCGCTCGACGTCACGCATCAATGTCTGACCACGCGGGCGCGGGTTCAGGGGTTTCGCGATCTGGGGACGAAGGTGGGCACGGCCGTGGCGGAACTGCTGGATTTCTTCGAGCGGTTCGACGAGGCGAAATACGGCACCGATGGCGGGCCGCTGCACGATCCGACGGTGATCGCCTGGCTGCTGGCTCCGGAGATTTTCGGCGGGCGGGACGTGAACCTGGAGATCGAGACGGGATCGGAGCTGACGATGGGTCAGACGGTCATCGACTGGTGGGGCGTGACGGACCGGCCAAGGAACGTCCATGTGGTCCGGGAGGTGGATGCGGACGCGTTTTTCCGGCTGCTGACGGAGCGGATCGGGCGGTTTTGAGCGGACGTCCAATGTTGGACGTGGACTAAGTACCTGTTTTATAACACGAATTGCAATCGTCCGTCCTTGGACGTCATGGTGGCCCGTCCGACATGGTCCGATTTCGCGGCCAAAATCGTTTCAAGACATGCTACTCTCCCGCGTCCCACGTCGGGACGAAAACAGGAAACCGGGAGAAATTTGCAATGAGCATGTATTTGTCGCAGTTCAGCTATGCCGCGCATTCTGTGAAAGCCATGGTCGACAAGCCGCAGGAACGGCGGAGCGCGGCGGAAAAGATCTTCGTCGCCGCCGGCGGAAAGCTGATCCACATGTATTTCTGTTTCGGAGACTATGACGGGTTGGTGATCACGGAGTTCCCGTCCGAGGTGGACGCCGCCTCGGCGCTGCTGGCGGTCGGATCGAGCGGCGTGTTCTCGAAGCTGCACACGACGGTTCTGATCAGCACGGACGATGCGGTGAAGGCCATGGAAAAGGCCCACGGCATCGCCGCGGCATACAAGCCGCCGTCCGCCTGAACCGACGGGCACGCGGAGAGCCGGAGGGCGGCGCGACAGCGGCTCCGTCCCCCGGCGTCACATGCTTCGTCTCATAAATCCAACCGGCCCTGGCTGTCCGGTTTGGCCTCGCGGGCGGCTTTCTTGAAGGCGTCGTCGCGGCGGGCGGGGAGCTGCACGGCGCTGTCGTTGCCGGAGGGGCCACTTTGAACAGGACATTATAGCTGGCGTTCGAGTTGAAGGGCGGGTCGAGATAGATCAGGTCGGCCGATTTCGTGGATCGCGATGGAGTCGCGCAGGACGGCGAGGTTGTCGCCGTAGCAGAGGTGGTTGGTCATGGGGCGGCCCGGTGCATCTTTCGAGAATCATCGGGGCGGGTGCTTGTCATTGCAAGGTTTATTGGACGTGGCGGCTTCCTGGTTCGGGCCTCTGTGACCCGGACATCGCACGACCGCCCCCCAAGGCGTGCGATTCTCGCTCGCCCGCGGTCGTGCGATGTCCTCTTGGTGGCGCGGGGTGGAAAGGCGGGGTCAGCGGCGGATGCCGACCAGCATCTCGATCTCTTCGAAGATCCGGTCGATGAAGACGCTCGACGCGTCGCGGCCGGTGAGGTGGATCGCGTAGCCGTCGGGGGTGCGTTCGCGGCGGAGCGTGAGGCCGGGGCGGCAGCGGGAGACGCGGCGGGGGCGGCCGCTTTCGCGGTCGCGGGCGGTGTATTCGGGCTGTGGCGCCTCGGCCTCGGCGAGAATGGGGCGGATGATCTCCCATTGGCTGGCGGCGTCACGGCGCGCGGTCTCGGTGAGCGCCGTCTCGATGACCTCGCCGTAGCCGGTGGTCCAGGCGGCGTGCAGGCGCAGAAGCCGGTTCTGGTTCAGGCCCTCGGGGTCGGTGAGCAGGCCGTCGGTCTCCTGGACCAGGAAGGCGATGTTGCGAAGCCGGTTGCGTTTCTGCCGTGTCGAGACGGGATAGAGCGCGTCGATGGCCTGTTCGATGGTGTCGAAGACGCCGGTGTCGCGGGCGGTGACGGCGATGGCGGCGCGCTCCCAGGGCGAGAGGTCGCGGCGGATCTCGTTCTCCTCGACCATGGCGGTGTAGATTTCCGCGATGTCCGCGGGATTGCGCAGGAGCGCGGGGATTGTGGCGAAGTCGCCGTTCTTGCGCAGGTCGCGCAGGTGGCGGTAGGCGGCCAGCCGGCGGTGGCCGGAGATGAGGCCGTAGGCGGGTTTGGCGGGGTCGTCCCCGGCGAGGCCGAAGAGCTCGATCGGCATGCGCAGGCCGTGGAGCGTGATGGAATACACCAGCTCGTCGAAAGCGGCCGGATCGGCGGCGGTGCGGTCGCGCGCGATGGCCTCGGCGTCGATGGCGTCGAGCGGGATCGAGTGGATGGCGCCGTCGGCGGTCGGGGCGGGATCTGGTGCGGTCATGGGCGGCTCCGGGGCTGTGGCTCGGAGCGTTATACCGCGGGTGCGGGGGGTGTTGCGCCGGCGGCGCGCCGGGCGGGCGGTCAGGCGGGGCGGCGGAACGGCGATCCGGCATCGGTGGCGAAGCGCAGCATGACGTGGATGAGCAGGATGACGCCCAGCATCTCGAGCCCCTCCTCGAGCGCGTTGGCGCGGCGCCAGTTGAGGCCGAGCGGGAAGGTTCCGGGGACCTGGCCGGCGTAGTCGTAGGCCGCGCCCATCATCTCGACACCGACCGCGCCGCTGACGAAGATGCCGGCGGCGAGGAGCAGGAGAACGAGGTTGACGGGCCTGAGCGCCGCGAGGAATCGCAGGAACACGAGGCCGACCAGTCCGAGGAAGGCGAGGCCGGCGACGACCCAGGCGTAGAAGAACGCGCCGGAGAACGCGTAGAGACCGCCGAGGACGACGCTGATCCTCTCGTGGATCATCACCGCCTCGTCGAGGCCGAGATAGAGGAACAGCACCGCCATGAGCGGCCAGTAGATCCCGAGCGGCCAGCCTTCGGCGCGCGAGCGGCGCATGCAGACGAGCGCGAGGGCCGACGCGCCGAGCCAGAGCGCGGCGGAGAAGAGCGCGGGGATGTTGCGTTCGGCGTTGAGGTCGAAGGGCGCGGGGTCGAGCGGGAACCCGGGGCGCAGGCTCAGCCAGTAGAGCGCGACGAGCCCGAGGGCCGCGACGAGCAGCGCGGCGGGCACGAGAACGGCGCGGCGCGAGACGGAGGCGTCGGATGTCTGCGGGTACTGGGTCGGTGATCCGGCCATTTCGCGCGCCTCGGGAACCATGTGACGAATTTGCGTCAAGTCGGCGCCGGGCGCAATCCCGGCATTCGGGCGCGGCCGGCGTCCGGGCGCCGGTCTTTCGGACGCGGCGGGGACGGCGAAGGAGATTCCAAACGCGGCCGGAGCGGGCTAGGCTTCCGGCGTTCAGAGGAGGATGCCGGAATGCGGATGAGACAGGCGGCGGCGCCCGTGCGGCGGATCGGGGCGGACGAGGCCGCGGCGATGGTGCGGCCGGGGATGTGGCTCGATTATGGCGCCACGGTTTGCCAGCCGGACGTGTTCGACGCGGCGCTGGCGGCGCGGGTCGGCGAGCTGCGCGACGTTCGGATCCGGGCCTGTCTGACGGTGCGGCCAAGAGCGGTGCTGGAGGCGGATCCGGACGGCGAGGTGTTCTTCTGGGCCAACATGCATTTCAGCGCCTACGACCGGCGCAAGCATGACGAGGGGCTGGCGAATTATCTTCCGGTGAATCTCGGCGAGATCCCGGACTATTACCGGCGGTTCATCGATCCGGTGGACATCGTGATCCTCAAGACCTGTCCGCGCGACGCGGAGGGGTGGTTCAACTTCTCGGTCTCGAACCTCTACCACCGCGCGGTGATCGAGCGGGCGAAGGTGGTGATCGTCGAGGAATGCGCGGGGCTGCCGTATGTAATGGGCGAGGGCACGGGCGTCCACGAGAGCGAGGTGGATTTCGTGATCGCGGGCGACGACGCGCCGCCGCCGGAGCTGCCCGCGCCGCCGGCGACGGATGTGGACCGGGCGGTGGCGCGGCTGATCATGGAGGAGATCGGCGACGGGGCGTGTCTGCAGATCGGGATCGGGGGGATGCCCAATGCCGTCTGCGGCCTCATCGGCGAGAGCGGTTTGCGGGATCTGGGCGTGCATTCGGAGATGCTGACGGACGGGATGATCGACCTGTATCAGGCGGGGATCATCACCGGGGCGCGCAAGACGATGGACACGGGCAAGATCGTGTGCGGTTTCGCGCTGGGGTCGGAGCGGCTCTACAGGGTGGTGGACCGCAACCCGGACATCGAGTTCCACGGGCTGGAGCATACCAACCTGCCGCACAACATCATGCGCAACGACGACGTGGTGGCGATCAACAACACCACGCAGATCGACCTCCAGGGCCAGGCGGCGTCGGAGAGCGACGGGTATCGGCATCTGACCGGGACGGGCGGCCAGGCGCAGTTCATCCGGGGCGCCTACGCGTCGAAGGGCGGCAAGTCGTTCGTTTGCCTGTCCTCGACCTACGAGAAGCGCGGCGAGCGTCGGAGCCGGATCGTGCTGGGCCTGACGCCGGGCAACATCGTGACGGCGACGCGGTCGGACATGATGTACGTGGTGACGGAATACGGGATCGCGAACCTCAAGGGCAAATGCGTGGCGGAGCGGGCGCGGGCGCTGATCGGGCTGGCGCATCCGGATTTCCGCGAGGGGCTGGAGCGGGAGGCGTATGAGCGGGGGTTGATGCGGCGGGGGTTTTTCTGAGGGGGCGGAGGCGCGGCACGGTGGAAAGTGCCACGCGTGGCAGGATTGGCAAGTTGTTGATACTATGAATATTTAAGAAGGGCGTTAACCAAGTGGAAAGCTGCGCGAACGGCGTCTCCGGACCATTCTTCCGAGGTGCGGCGCCGGACCGTCCGGACTGACGGGCCTTCACGCGCCGGGGGAAGATCATGTGGCGACGTCAGTCGACGCTCCAGGCGTGACACCCAAGGTCCGTCTCGCGATGATCGCGGGTCTCGGGCGCGGCGCGTCCGGTCATCCGGGCGGCGCGGGACGCGATGGCGCCGCCAATGCCGGCGAACAGCGCATGGGCGGCCTGGCTGCGCATCCCGCGGCAGCGCTCCGCGTAGTATGTCTGGTCGATCGATCCGTCCTCGAGGGTCTTGCGGTTCTGGTCGGTCATGGCGGGCTCCTTCCTTCCGATTGGACTCAGCATGATCGGCCGGCCCGCATGGCGCTTGAGGAATACCTTCCGGAAAGGTTGGGAAATTCTTGCTTTGTGTTCGGACGCCCGACTAGGCTTCGGAAGCGTCGGGGCGCCGCAGAGTTTCAAAGATGATTTATTCGTTTCATAACAACCATTTGGATATCGGACGCCACGTGCTTACGCGCGGCGGCGAGACGATCCCTGTCGAGCCGCAGGTGTTCGATCTCCTGCGCCTTCTGGCAGAGAACGCGGGATCCCTGGTGACGAGGGACCGGCTGATCGAGGCGGTCTGGCAGGGGCGGATCGTCTCGGAGGCGACGATCAGCGGCCGGATCAACGCGGCGCGCACGGCCGTGGGGGACAACGGGCGGGACCAGAGGATAATCCGGACCGTTCCGCGACGCGGGTTCGAGATGGTGGCGGCGGTGACACTCCGGGAGGAGGCCGGACCCGCGACCGCCCCCGCGCTTCGCCAGACGATCCGCTACACCGCCTCGGCCGACGGCACGAACATCGCCTGGGCGAGCGCCGGCGAAGGATCGCCGGTCCTTTACGCCTGGCATCACCTGTCGCATCTCGAAATGGACTGGGCCACGGGATTGCTCCGCCCCGGCCTGACGGCCCTGGCGGGCAGACACCGGCTGGTCCGCTATGACATCCGGGGATCAGGACTGTCGGACCCGCTCAAGGCGTCGGATTCCCTCGATGAGCATGTGGACGACATGATCGCCGTCGCCGACGCCGCCGGTCTGGACCGCTTTCCGGTGGTGGCGACGCTCCAGGCGTCGGCCGTCGCGATCCGCCTGGCCGCGCGGCGGCCCGATCGCGTCTCGCGGCTCGTGCTCAACAACTGCTACGCCCGCGGCCGGGCCGTGCGGGAGAACGCGCCTGCGGCCCCGGAAAACGATCCGTTCATCGCGCTTCTTGGAAGCGGCGGCTGGGGCGATCCGGAAAACGGCTTCATGCGGGCCTGGGCGACGATGGTTCTGCCGATGGCGTCCTTAGACGAGACGACGGAACTGATCGAGCTCATCGCCCATGCCAGCTCGACCGAGGATGCCCTGCTCCAGAGGCGGCTGATCGACGCTCTGGACGTCAATGACGACCTGTCGAAGGTTCGAGCTCCGACGCTCGTGATCCATACGCGAATGTGCGCGATCCACCCGGCCGCCGAAGGCCGTCGCGTCGCCGCCGGCATTCCCGGCGCGGAATTCCTGGAAGTGGACAGCTCGAACACGTTCCTGATCGCGACGGACCCGACATTCGACCGCGTCATCGGCGCGACGCTCGAGTTTCTGGATCGCGGTGAGGGGAGTTGAGGCCGGCCATGGAGCCGCGATGCGGTGAGGACTCGCGGCCCCGTGCATGCCGCACGGGCCGGGTCGAGGCGCGTGACACCGCGACCGTCGGAGGCGCGGCGCGCGTTTCCGGCATCCTTTCAGCGCCCGTCCGAGGCCGGGAGTCCGGTGCGGGCTGGCGGGAAAGGCATGGCGTCCGGTGACCACCGCGACGGAAGAGCCCGGGCGCGGCCCGCAGAGGACCGGACTGTTCCGGCAGCGCGACGTGCGGTTCTATCTGGTCAGCCGGTTCCTCTGGGTCTCGGCGACGCAGATCTGCAACGTCGCGGTCGGGTGGACGGTCTATGACGTCACGCGCAGCGCCTGGGCGCTGGGGCTGGTGGGCTTGGCCGCGTTCCTGCCGAGGCTGCTCCTGACGCTGGTCGCGGGGATGATCGCGGACCGCTACGACCGGCGGCGGATCATCGCGATCTGTCTGATCGTCGACGCGGTCATCACCCTGGGTCTGATGATCGTCGTGCTTCAGGCGGAGGTGCATGTCGGCGCGATCTACGCGCTGTTCGTTATGCTGGGCATCGTGCGCGGGTTCGTGGGGCCGGCGAGCCAGGCGCTGGTCGCCAACCTGGTGCCGCGCGAGGAGTTCAGCCGGGTGATCGGCATGGCCTCGTCCACCGCGCAGGTCGCCACCATCGTCGGGCCGGCGATGGGCGGCCTGATGTTCCTGGCCGGCGCCTGGGCGCCCTTCGCGCTGGCGGCGGTGTTCTACCTGATCGCGGCGGTTTTCAACATGGCGCTCCGGACGCGGGGCCAGGCGATCTCCAAGTCACCGCCGACGTTTTCGGAAGCCTTCGCCGGGCTGCGGTTCATCCGGGGGCGGCCGGTGCTTCTGGGAGCGATCTCGCTCGACATGTTCGCGGTGCTGCTCGGCGGGGCCGTGGCGCTGCTGCCGATGATCGCGAGCGATGTTCTGGAGGTGGGGCCGGCGGGTCTGGGCGTGCTGCGCGCGATGCCGGCGTTGGGGGCGGCGATGCTGGGGGCGACGCTGGCGTGGTTTCCGCTGCGGCGGCGGGTCGGGTGGAAGCTCTTCGCCGCGACGATCGTGTTCGGGCTGGCGACGATCGGGCTCGGCCTGTCGCGCGAGCTGTGGCTGACGATGGCGTTCCTGTGGCTGATCGGGGCGTCGGACGTGTTCTCCGTTGTGATCCGCCAGACGCTGGTGCAGGCCAATACGCCCGACGAGATGCGCGGGCGGGTGGCGGCCGTGAATTCGCTGTTCATCGGGGCGTCGAACGAGCTGGGCGAGTTCGAGTCCGGGGCGACGGCGGCGCTGTTCGGGCTGGTGCCGGCGATCGTCGCGGGCGGTGCGGGCACCATCGCGGTCGCGGCGCTCTGGGCCTGGCTCTTTCCGGCGCTGCGGCGACGGGATCATCTGGTCGATCCGTGAGGGCGCGCGGGGAGGCGCCGGCCCGGCCGGACGGGTCCCGCCATGTATTTCCCGAGCGGAAGCTTCGTGATACCGCAAGAAGCTCGATCGCGGATCGACGAAGCACGAACGGGAGATTCCAGACCATGAAGATCAGAACCACCACCATCGTCGGCGCATGCCTGCTGGCGTTCGGGACGGCGGGCTGCACGAACAACCAAGGCGTCAACACAGCGACCGGCGCGGTCATCGGCGGGGTTCTCGGAAACCAGGTCGGCAGCGGCCAAGGCAAAACCGCCGCTACCATCGCGGGCGCCGCCGCCGGCGGCGTCATCGGCTCCCGCCAGTAGCCGCGGAGGCGCGCGCGGCGGAACGGCCGCGCGCGCCTCAGATGCCGAGGGTCAGGGCGACCGCGCCGGCGAAAGCGCGGGCGGGTGAGGTCAGGGTGAGCGTGATGCGGCCGTCGCCGAGGATCGGCGGTGCGTTCTGGTGAACTCCGGTCAAGAAACCCGATTTCCGTTGGAGTTGTAGCGCGAGATGACGGGTTCCATGGGGAGGGTGTTCGGAGAGGCGGGCAACCGTGAGCCCGACATCCGGGTTTCTTCAGTCGGCGAAACAGCTCAGCAGGAGGCCATGGTCATTGCGTGGCGTTCGTCTTCTTTCCACCCAACGGGATGGAAAGCGTGGCGAACACCGCAGTGCCTTCCACGCGGTTCTTCGCCGCGAATTCCCGGTAGCCGCGCAGGTTGGCGTAGGCCGGCTGGCCGTTCACCGTGAAGGAATATCCGACCTGCGGACCGATCGAGGCGACGCTGGATTTGAGCCCGTCGTTGTAGGCTTGCGGGCTCGAATCGCCGGTCAGCTGGCCATAGGCGTAGCCGACGAGCCCGACCTGCCAATGCTCGTTCAGGAACTGCGACGCGGCCCAGTCGAGATGCGTGTCGATGCCGTTCGTGTAGTCGGTGTCCGGGTTCTCGAAATTGTAGGTGAAGCCGAGGACGGCCGAGAACTCACGCCCCTTCGTCTCGTCGAAGTAGGTGTATCCTCCGCCGGCATCCACCGCGGCGTGGCCGATGCCGATATTGGCGAGACGGTCCGGATCGTAGTCCCCGGTCGGAATGTCGCCGGTCACATAGGTCATCCAGTTGTCGTTGCCGTTGTTCCAGGCGAGGCTGACGATCGGATAGAGGTCGGTCATGCCCGTGACCGAGTCGCCGCGGTCCAGCTCGGTCGCGAAACCCGAGAGCGCGACATCGGCATCCGCGCCGTTGTTGCCCCAACCGAACCCCAGCCCCAGCGCGAGCTGCCCGCCCCAGAGCGGGGTCTCCGGCGCGTAGGTCGGCTGCGCCAACAGGAGCGACACGGTCGTGTCGAGCCCGGCGCTCAACACGTTGCCGCGCCGAAGTTCCTTCTCGCCCGAGGCGCCGCCGCTGTAATAGTAGCCTTGGACCGGCATCGACCAGCCAGGCGTCACAGGGACCGCGGCGAAGCTCGCGTACTGGCCCGAGAACCAGAACGGCACGCCGCCCTCGTCGGCGCGTGCGGACGGCGCGACGCCGACGATGGCCGATACGGCCAGCGCAACGAAGAGGGCCTGCGGTCTGCGGTTCGGTCCTGTCCGGCGCATGGTGTCACCCTTGGTCTTCCGCCGCATACGAGGCGGTTTGCATGAGAGGTCGGGCGATCGCTGTCCGCGATCAGCCGGCCATGAACGCCTTGTATCCCGTCAGGGCGTACTGGATCCCCATCGCGATCACGATCAGGCCCATGTAGCGGCTCACCATGTCATGGGCGAGGCCTGGAGCCGAGTGTTCCGTGGCCTTCGATCGGCGGGCGACGAGCAGAAACAGCGCCCAGGTGATCGTCAGCACCACGCCTATTCCGACCAGGGCGGTCAGCGGGACGCCGTCGCGCGAATGCGCCGCGGCGGCGGTGATGACGCCGGTGATCGTGCCCGGGCTTGCTGCGAACAGGATCATCGGCGCGAGCGTCGCGCCAGCGGCGGACGGGTCCGCGGCCTGGCCCGCCGGATCGGGCTTGTCGGTCGACTTCGATCCGGCCAGCATCGTGAAGCCGATGAAGGACAGGACGATGCCGCCGGCGACCGAGAACACGTCCAGCGAGATGCCGAAGATCCCGAGTATGCGGGCGCCGCCAAAGGCGGCGATGAGCAGAACGACGGCGATGGTCAGGATCGCCCGCGTCGCGTCCGAAACGCGCTGCGGCCCGGTCCGGCCGGCGGTCAGGCCGGCGAACATCATCGCGCAGACCATCGGGTTCACGAGCGCGAACAGGGTCGCTATCGCCTGGAGGTGGTATTCCATCAGGTCCTCACCGAAAGTGGTTCATTTGGTTTTGACGACGTCCTGACAGGCGCTCCAAGCGGCTCGTCGTGTCTTCGCGATCAGGCATCACGCCCCGAGGGTCAGGACCGGCTCCATCTCGAGCCTAATGGCGAGGGACTGGAGGCGTTTCTCGACGACCTCGCCGGCGAAGGCGCGGGCGGGACCGGTCAGGGTGAGGGTGAGGCGGCCGTCGGCGAGCGTGAGCGGCGCGTTCTCCAGCACGCCGACGGACGAGCCCGAGAGCATCGCGCCCAGACGCATGGCGCGGCCGAGGATGATCGCCTCGGAATCCCAGGCCTCGGGCAGAAGACCCGCATAGCGGTCGGTGCTGTCGGGAGCGGAGCCGGTCTTGTAGCGGTTGAGAAGCGCGGTGCCGAGAAACACCCGTTCCGGGTGGTTGACGCCGGCGACGTTGGCGCGCGTGACGCTCTCGAAGCAGAGCTCGGCGCGATAATCGGGATGGGCGCGCCAGTTGACGTCGTGCAGCAGACATGCGGCGTGCACGAGGCGGCGGTCGATTGCGGAGCGGCTCTCGTAGAGCGGGGCGATCCAGTCGTTGAGGCACTCGCCGAACCCCGGAGAGCGGGCGTCGGCGGCCTCCATGTGGCGGCAGGCCTCGATCAGCGGATCGAGCGCGCGCATCTTTTCGGGCATCTGGCGGTAGAGCAGCCCCTCGCGCAGACCGTAGGCGGAAATCGAGACCTGCCCGACATCCGCGCGGCGGATCAGTTCCGCGAGCACGAGGCTCGCGGCGGGCAGGAGCGAGAGACGCGCGGTGGAGGTTCCGGTCCGCTCCGAGAGATCCTCGGTCTCCTTGCCGCGCAGCCATTCCAGCGTTTCGAGCAGCTGGTCGATCGGTGGCGAATAGCCGTGCAGCACGCGCAGCGGGTATCCGGTGCGTTCCATGTCCAGCCGGGCGATGGCGCGCCACGAGCCGCCGACGAGAAAGAGGCGCGGCACGGGGCCGGGCACCGCCTTGAGGAGCGCCTTCACGCCCTTTTTGATGGCTTTGTCACGGTCGCCCGTATCGTCGAAGTCGGCGATGACCAGCGGACCGAGGGGGCCGGTGGCGCTGTCGCGGATCTCGCCGGCATGGAGGCGCGCGAGTTCCATCGAGGCGCCGCCCATGTCGCAGACCAGCCCGTCCGCCTCGGGCCAGCCGAGCAGGACGCCGCGCGCGGAGAGCCGCGCCTCCTCGCGCCCGGACGCGATGTTGAGGCGCAGGCCGGTCGCCTCGGCGACCTCGCGGCAGAAGTCGCGGCCGTCCTCGGACTCGCGCACTGCCGCCGTCGCCACCGCGATCAGGCCGCTGAGCTTCATCCGGTCGGCGAGCGCCTTGAAACGGCGGAGCGCCGCCATCGCGCGGACCCGGCCCTCGGGGCTGAGTTTGCCGGTCTCGCGGAGGCCGGCGCCCAGGCCGCAAAGCACCTTTTCATTGTAGAAATAGGCCGGACTGCGGGCCATGCCGTCGAAAACCGCGAGGCGGACCGAGTTGGAGCCCACGTCGATCACGCCGATGCGTTTGAGCCGCGCCTTGGCCTTGTCGGCGAGTTCGATGCGCGGAAGTTTCCGCAACTGGAGGTGCCGATTCTCCATGTTTCCCGCCATTCCACCGCGTCTGACGAAGTCCTCGCATCCGCAGCGCCATGCGTCAATCGCGCCCGACACGACGGGCGGCTAGAGTTTCGGCTCCGTCATGGCGGGAGCCGCGATCTCGAGGTCGCGGGCGGCGGGATGGCCGGACCCGGTCAGGAACCGGTCGATGAGGCTGTCGGGACCGGCCTCGACGCCTTCGATCGAGAGGCCGGCGGCGGCGAGGGTGAAGGGTTCGGGAACGCGGACGCGCCATGTGCCGGCGGCGTTCACGCCGAAAAAGGCGTCGGTGCCGGCCATGACGAGGCGGCTGCCGCGCTTGTAGCGCGCGGGCGAGAGCGCCGCCTCGCCGCCTTGGGGGTCGATCAGGGTGATGTCGGCGGGGACCCGTTCATTGCCGCCGCCGAAGCTCATGACGAGGACGCCGCGCATGAAGAGGGTCTCGTCGGTCACGCGGACCTGGTACTCGCGGAAACCGCCGACCGGCTCGGGCGCCGCGTCGCGCCAGGTGGCGATGTCGGAGACGGTGTCGCGTTCGGTGGTTTGGAGCGCGGGGCGGTCCCGTCGGAGTGCGGCGAGGGCCTCGACCTTGCTGGCGAAGTCGTCGGCGGTGACAAGGCCGAAGCCGGCCGCGCGGGACCGGACCAGCCCGCGTCCGTTGCGGGTGGCGGTGACGGGGGCGTCGGCGGCTCCACCCGCGCCCGCGACCACGTCGGCCGGCCTGGCGGAGAGGATCATCGCGGCGAGGATGTCGTGCTTGCCGAGTTCCGGGTGGCGCTGGAGCGCGGCGAGAAAGAGGCCGGCGGCCCGGGGCGTCGAGAACGAGGTGCCGCCCACCGCGCGCAGGTCATGGGAGCGTGCCGGGTCGCGGTCGCGCCGGGCGTAGTACGAGGCGAGCGTCTCCCGCGCGCAGGCGCTGTAGGCGCGGAAGAGATCCGAGAGGGGCGCGGCGGCCTGTTGGAAGGTCGGGCCGTCGAGGAGCTCGCGGCCTTCGAAGGGGCGGTCGGCCTCGGTCCTGCCGCGACATTGGCCGAGATTGAACGGGCTGGTTCCGCCATCGGCCACGGCGCGCAGGAGTGCCGTCTCGTAGAAGGCGCGGTTCCGCTCGAGATAGGCATAGGTGCGCCGGTAGGCGGTGTCGGGCTCGATGAAGAGACGATAGCGGACATTCGGGATCTCGGTGAGGAGCGTGACGGCGTTGGCGGGCGAGTTCGCGTCGACCGCGACGCTGCCGTCGGGGCGGGTGTGACCGGTGCCCACGCGCACGTAGAGGTCGTTGAAGATCCAGTTGAGGTTGGTTTCGGGGTAGCTCCGGTCGAGGGCGGCGGCGTCGTTGCCGATGGCGTGGAAAACGGCGGTGTCGGTGCCGGCCCAGAGCGCGCGCAGGGCCTCGATGCCGTCGGACGAGGCGTGGCGCGAGGCGTTGCCGCTGAAGGCGACGCCGTCCTCGCGGTCGATGCCGGAGACCTGGCTGAGGCTGATGACGTCGGCGGCCTCGATCACGCGGCGGAAATCGCCGGTGGGGAAATCGAAGAACCCGTCGGTGACGTTGTAGACCGGGATGTCGGCGCGCGATTCGATGTCGGCCGTCCGGTCGAAGATGAACGCGGCCGCCTCGCCGTGACGCTTGTAGAGCGCCTCGAAGAGGTTCGGGAACGTGAGCGCGCCGAGCCGCAGGCCGGTCTCGTTGCGCTCGATCTGGACGCCGGTGACGCGGCCGGTATCGGAAAACGCGACGGGCGGCTCGTCGCCTTGGGCAAGATAGTCGCCATGCCGGGCGGCGAGCAGGTCGACCGTACCGGTGAAGGCCGGGGGGGTCTCGGCGTGAACGACGCAGGGAAGGAGCGCGAACAGAGCCAAGGCGGCCGCCCTCGCCGTCCGGTTATCGTGCCGGCGTCCCGGCCGGAAAGGTCCAAGCGTGTCGCGCGTCATGCTACCGCATTCTGGGGCGCGAGGGTTAAATCCGCATTAACAGTTTCATGGCATGGGCCCCCCGCGCCTGCGATTCCCTGTCGCAGTCTGGGCGCGCGCGCGGACCGGACGTGCTCCGCGTCACGCCGATGGCGGGACTCCGGATCGGCCCGGCCGCGCGGGAGGGCCGTTTCGGGAAAGGCGGGCTGACCTGAAACCGCAAGCCCTTCACCGGATGCGTTGATTATCAGCGCCGATCGCCCGCCGCGACATGCCCCTCGACAGGCGAACGACCCCGCAGAAGTCCGCGGGGGGCGTCATTCTCCGGGATGTCAGCGGCGCGAGCGCATGACAGGCCTGCTCGCGCATTCATCCGACAGCCTGTGATGCGTCTGTTACCTTCCTACTTGGCCCGAGGTGTTGGCGGTCCGGGGAAGGTCCAGGTCCCGTCCTGGATCGATTGTTCCGGTTCGTACATGCGCACCGCGTAGTTCCAGCCGTCCATGATGGGCAGGCAGTTCTCGACCCCGTCGCCGCAGCCGCCGAAGCGGATGGTGTAGGAGCCGTCGCTGTCCGGTTTCGCGGTCAGGTTGTTGAGGCTGTAGGCTTTGAGGTCGTTTTCCTGGAAATAGCCCTTGGCGTTGTAGAGGCTGATCGACCAGAAGCCCTTGACGGGCACATCCTTGACGGTGAGCTCGTACTCGCCCACCGGAAGACCCGGCTCCACATTGACGTAAACCGCGTCCGCATCCGGCAGGCCGCCCCAGGCCGAGGCGGTCCCGATCATGAAATGCACCGGATTGACGTCCTCTTTCGAGCCGAAGGTGTCGATGTAGCGGGCCAGGCCCTTGGCCAGGTCGAGAATGGGCTCGAGCGTGGCCTCATAGCTCGCCTTGTCGTAATCGGGCATCACGAAGGCGGCGTCGGACCCGGCGGAGATCACGATCCCGTCCTGCAAAGCGTGCGCGGCGGCGAGGTCGGCCTCATCCTCGGGGTTGGCGAGGGTCCGGATCACCAGTCCGACGACAGGGGTGTCGAACTTGTCCACCGTCAGTTCGTGGTTGCCGGCGCCATAGAACACCTCGTTCACGTAGCCGTCGTTGTTGATGACCATCAGCGACATGTAGCGCTCGCCGGCATCGGGCAGCGTGACGGTCGCGCCGTCTGAGATGTCGACCACCCCGAGGCTGTAGAGCGTGTCGCGGTTCATCCGGATGACGTTCTGCCTGTCGATCGGCGTCGGCGTCCGGTTGTGATGAAGCGCGTTGATGCCGCCCGCGAGCTTGACGATGCCGTCGAACTCCATGTCGGTCTGGGCCCGGTCGAAGTTGTCGACATTGACGATGATGGGGTCGGCGGATGCCGTCATGGGGACCGACAGGGTGGAAATCGCGACCGCCAGCGGGAGAAAAACGAGACGTGTCATTCGATCTGAACCTTTCCGTACATTCTGAGTTCGCCGTCATCATCGCCATTTCTTGTCGGTCCGACGCTTGAGCGCGAAATCAAGCTCTGGCGCAGGGGTGGCAAGGAACGGGTGCGTGTCGCCTTCGTTCTCCCGGTCTTGGCGGCGCGCGCCGCGACGGGCGCGATGGTTTTGGTCCGGATCATTGAACCAGCTCAATCTCGCCCGGACGCCATGTCTTGTTGATCCACGGCTCCAGCGGCCCATACAGGCGCAGGATCGTGAACCAGCTCTTGCCCGGAACGGTTTGGAGCCAGTTGCCTTCCTTGCCCTCCGGCGCTTCGGGGCCGAAGTAGAGGTCATAGGAGCCGTCGGCGTTCGCGGCTATGTCCTTGCTATCGCTGCCGACGGTGGGAAACGCCTGCCCGGTCTGAAGCTGCGACCGGGTCTGCGTGTCATAGAGCGTGACCGCCCAGAAGTCCTTGACGGGCACGTCCTTGGGCAGGGTGAGCTTGTAGGTCTTCGCACCGTCGAACGCCTGCTGGTTGGCGTCAAGAACGGCCAAGGCGTAATCCGAACCTGCGCCGGCCCTCGTGGCGGCCATGGACGGGGTCACGCCGCCTGCGTTGAAGTAATAAAGGGCGCGCGCATCAAGCCCCATGATGCCATCCGCCTCGAAACTCGTGTTCTTGTTGGCGAAAGCGGTGGACCAGACGCTGTTGGGATTGTCCGGATAGATCCGCACGCCGTCGATCCGGGGATGATAGGTGATGGCGCGGGCCGATGCGTCGCCAAGCGTGACGGCCTCAGTGAGCAGATTTTTCATCCGCTCGTCGGGGGCGAAGGGCTGGCCCTTGACGATGCCGATGGATGCGATGGCGCCGCGCACTTCCGGGCTGATCGCGTCGATCGGTTCTTCCTGGACGATCTCGTTCAGGTTCTCGAAATAGTTGAAAGTGCTTGGAAAGACCGTGTTGAACGCCCTGTTCGACATGTTGACGAATTCGGTCTCAGCCGGGCTGGCTGCGTCCTTGAGCGGGTAGACCTTGAGGTTCGAAGTGATGTTCTCGACCGCAGGCCCCAGCCCGTTCTCGACCAAACCCCGCAGAAACATGAAGTTCCGGTTGGTCGGCGGCTTCAGCAGGAAATATCCGTCCGGGATGTCGCCGGTGTATCCCGGTGGGATGACAAGATACTTGCCGCCCTTGCCTTCGTCCGGCCCGGTGACGCCCATGTTGCCGATAAAGCGCTGCCAGCCGTCGTCGAGAAATCCGAGCATCATGGGCGGAACCTCGATCACCGTCGGCCCGTCCTTGGCCAGGTCGGTATAGGTGAAGGCGTAAAGCGTCGAGGTATTGGCGGTGACCATCACGGTCTCCGAGTCCAAGAGCCCTTCGAACACCGCGATCCTGTTCGCCCCTTCGGCTCCGGCATCGTCCAGCCCCTTGCGCACGTTGTACATGGAAACAGCGCCGATATTGTCGAGAAACACCTGCATGCCTCGCATGCGGTCGAGATTGTCATAAACGGTGGCGACGGTGGCATCGGTCGGCACACCGTCGAAGAACTCGAGCGTGCCGATGGAGGTCTCGACCTTGTCGGGAATCGAGATAGCGTCGAGTTCGGCCTGGGTGACCTCGGCGGACGCGGTGGTCGCCATGAGGACCGCGAGGACGGAGGGAATGATGGTTCGCGTCATGGGAGGCCTCTTTTCATGTGACCGCCGTTCCGGTCGCGCGGAACGGGGCCGAGGGCGAAAGCTTCGGATCAGCGCAGGACCGCGCGGCGATAGGCGCGGCGGCGCGCGCCGGCGAAGGAAACGGGCGTCAGCGGCATGCCGATGATGTCGATGAAGATCGAGACGTCGTCTCCCTCCACCGGCATGTCGCCGGAGATGATCCTGACCGTGTAGTGGAGGTCGCCGTTTTCGAGCACCGGATCGCCGAGTTCCACCACGACCTGTTTCAGCTCGCCATCCTCGAAGATCGAGAGATCGGCGTTGGGGTTGTCGGAGAGGAAGCTGTCCTTGCCCTCGCTCCAGAACGGCACGAAGGCCGCCGTCGTCATGTTGCCGGCGGTCCGCTCGGGGCGGTCGGAGAAGAACAGCGTCGTCGTGCCGACGTCGCGCAGGGTGAGACGATTCTGGTCGGCGTCGAATGCCATCGCGTCGGCGGTCTGGACGAACAGGAAATCGGCGTTCGCACCGGAGGCGTCCTGAGCCGATGCGGCTCCGGGCACGAGCAGGGCGCCGGCGAGGCCGGTGGCGCCGGCGATGATCTGCCTTCGGTTTGGCGCGGGTGACGGGCGGGGGTCTTCGGCGGATGTCATTTCAGGTTCCTTCATGAACGTGATGGTCGCGGCGCCCCGAATCCGGGGTGTGGCGTGTTTTCGGTCTTCTCAGCGGTCATTCGGGCCGCGTGGAAATCCGCGGCCGCCTATTTCGGGAAGAGCAGCGCCACTTGGAACCGCCCGCCCCAACCTTCGGGGCCGAATTCCGGGGCGTCGGCCCAGTAGCGGGCGCCGAGGGTTAACTGGACCGGCTGTTTGCCGATCTTGACGATCTGGCCGACCATGAAATTGATCGGAACCGACCATTCCTCGGCGTTCCAGTTGTAGGTGCTTTCGGTGTTGAGCGTGAAGGACGTCGCCTTGGGGGTGGTGTAGCTCAGGAAAGGCTGGAGGAAGGCGTTCGATTGTTCGCCGTAGCGGCTGTTGCCGGTGACGGTCCAGACCTGGTTGGCCAGCGCGCCGAAGGTCCAGCCGTCTTTCTGCTTCAGACCGACCGCCGTGACGCCGAGGCCCCATTGGTTGGGCGAGATGCCGTCCGTGGCTGTCGGGAACTGGATCGCGGGGCCGACGCCCCAGATCAGACCGCTGGCGGTGGGTTTCTTGGGAGACAGGAACAGGCTCTGCAGCGTGTTGCCGAGGCCGAACTGGCTACCCTCGTCCGGAACGATGCCGTCCTGCCAGACGACGGGGACGATCGTGCGGGAGATCACGTTCCAATTGGCGCCGATCGAGATCGGAATGACCGGCTGGATGTTGACGTAGGATTGGCTGCCGTCACCGTCCGCGCCGAAGCCTTCGTTGTAATTGTACTGGAACGGTACGGCGATCAGGCTGGCGACCGGGTTGGAAAGCTGCTTCGCAAGCTCGGCCGCGTCGGTCGACGCCCCGGCGGCGGCGCCGGTCGTCGCGACGCCGACGCTGGTCACCGTCTGCGCCGAGGCGGTGTGGGAGAAGCACAGGGCGCCCAGACAAAGGGCGGGGAGCAGTCGTCTCATGAGGGCCTCGCTGAGTTTGAAGTTTCGGGAAGCGCCACGCATCAGCCGGCCTTCTCGATTTCGGTCGGCCGCCAGGATTTGTCGAAGAACGACGGCAGCGGGCTGTAGAGGCGCAGGATGGTGAACCAGCCCTTGTCCGGGTCGGTCTGGATCCAGTTGCCGCGATCGACGCCATCGGGCTGTTCGGGGGCGAAGTATATCGTCGTGGAGCCGTCCTCGGCCGCGGTCGCCGCCGGCGAGGGATAGCTTTGCGAGCCGGCGCGGGGATATTTCTGCGGGGTCGGCGAGCATCGAGCGGGTCTGATTGTCGTAGACGGTGAAGGACCAGAACGCCTTGGCCGGGATGTCCTTGGGCAGCGTCACCTTGTAGGTCTGTCGCGCCGTCACATGTCGCCGTTCGCGTCGAGGAAGCCCATCAGATACTGCGAACCGACGTCCGGGATGTTCATGATCATGCCGGGCTGTCGAGCGTGTAGCCGTAGTAGAAGGCCGTGCGGCTGTCGAGCGTGCGGGCGCCGGTCGGCGGCAGCGGCTTGAATTCCCCGTCCGCGAAGGCGGGCGGCGGGGTCTCGAAGAAGGCGCCGCCTTCCCAGAGCATGTTGCTCCAGTTCGAATTCTCGTAATAGGCCCAGTCCGGATGCCGCTCGAAGGGGCGCCAGTTCAGAACCCGCCCGGCGGCCTGGCCGACGCGGCGGCGTCGGTGAGGATTTTTTTCATCCGCTCGTCGGGCGCGAAGTCCTGCCCTTGACGATGCCGATGGCGGCGAGCTGGCCGGTGAGTTCCACATCGTAGCTGGTGGCGGGCTCGGCCTGGACGTTCTCGTTGATCCACTCGAAAAAGCCGAAATCGCTGGGCGGGATCGTGTTGATCGACACGTTGCTCACCTCGACGAACTTCGTCTCCGGGACCGTCGGGGCTTCCCCGAGACGGACGGCGCCCGTCAGCGCCTCGGCGATGCTCGTTCCGAACGTGCCTTCCGTGTAGGGGTAGATCTTCATGTTCGCTTTGACGTTCTCGACCGCCGGTTTCGGATCGTTGTCGACCAGATAGGCGCGCGAGGCATAGAGAACCCGGTTGGTCTTGGAATGCGCGACGAAGTAGCCGCCCTCGGGCAGCGGGCCGTCGTAGTCCGGGCCCGACGATCAGGTACTTGCCGCCCTGACCGCGATCCGGTCCCGGCCGCCGACGTCGATGATCCACGAGAACCACATGTCGTTGATGGTTCCGACGCCGTCCGAGGGCTGTTCGATCACCATCGGACCCTTCGAAAGGTCGATGACGGAGATGTAGTAGACGGTGTCGGCGTTGCCGGTCAGGAACAGGGACGCCGAATCCAGCAGTTCCGTCGTGATGCCGACCTCGTTGTAGTCGATGCCGATGCTCTGGAAGCCCTTGTGGAAGCCGCAGGGCGGAGGCGCCGCGGAAGCTGTTGTTGTAGACGTTCAGCGCGTTGGTGAAATCGAGCGCGTCGGATACCTTCCGCGCCGTCTCGGCGCTGGGCGCGCCGTCCGTGAAGTCGAGCGTGCCGACCGACGTCTCGATGCTGTCGGGCGCGCCGAGCGCGTCGATGGTGGCCTGGCTGACTTCGGCCCGGACCGGCGCGGTCATCACAAAGGCCGTGGCGATGCCTCCGGCGAGCAGTTTCGCGATCGTGCGCTTCATGTGGTCCTCTTGGATCGTTGAATGGGGCGGCGCATGCACCTGCGGCCTGATACGTTTCACGTTGACTGGGACGTTTAGAATCACGTCTGGTCAACCCCGACTATTCATTTTACGCCATCGCGCCGACTTTGCGGAAAGTTGATCCATGCGGCCGACCCCGATGATCTCCAGCCTCACGTTGAGCGGAATCCCGGAACTGCTGCGCCGCGAGGCCGGAGATCGGGCTCTGGGGCGGGTGATCTCCGCCTCCGGGATCGATCCCGAGCGCGCCGAGGGCGAACGCGACTTCATCCCCCATGCGTCGGCGGTGGGCTTCATCGCCGCCGCGGCGCGCGAGACCGGAGCGGAGCGGCTCGGCCTGATCCTGTGCGCCGCATCTGAGCATCCTGACCTACGGCATCTGGGCGCGGCATGTCCTTGGGGCTCCGACCCTGGGAGAGGCGATCAGGCGGTGCTGCGACGCGCTGCCGTTCCATTCGGCGGGGGACCGCATGTCGCTCCACGTCGCGGGAGAGCAGGCGTTCTGGACGTATCGTTTCGCCGTGGCGGGGAGCGCGGGGTACGAGCATGTCGCGCCGGCGGCGGCGGGCGTCCTGCTCAGCCTGTGCAGGCTTTACGCGCCGGGCGGCTGGCAGCCGCGGCGGATCGCGCTCGACATGCCCCGCCGGAGCGGCGCCGGGCCCTACGAGGAGGCGTTCGGCTGTCCGGTGGCGTTCGACGCGCCGGTGATCACGATCGTCCTGGACGCCGGCGATCTGAGCTTCGGTCGACGGCGTCGGAACCGCAGCCCCCATGTGACGCTCGAGGACGTCGTCCGCGCGCGGGGGCGGCGGGCGCCATCGGACCCGATGGACGTTCTGCTGGAGCAGGTCCGGCGCCAGGTCGCGGACGGAGCGGTGTCCATCGACCGCGCCGCGCGGGCGATGGGCCTGAGCGTCCGGGGGCTGCAGCGCGAGATGAACGCCGCCGGGACGGGATTTCGCGACCTGTCCAATTTTCTGCGCGCGAGCCGGGCGAAAGAGCTGCTGCGGACCGACGGAATGTCCGTCACGTCGGTGGGGATGGAACTCGGCTATTCGTCGCCGGCGAATTTCGCCCGCGCGTTCCGCGCCGCGACGGGCATGACGCCGCGGGACTACCGCGCGGCCGCTCAGTCACGGCGCGGGACGACCTCCATGACGTCCCGGGCGCCGGCGCGGCCCCGGCCGGAATAGGACGGGTTCTCCATGAAGAAGCGGTGGCAGCTGAACAGCTCCTCGTCGCCGACGGGCTGGCGTTTGACGTATTCGCCATCGGGCTGGGCGATCCAGCTGTTGGCCTGATCCGCCATGTTGGCGGCCATGATCTGATCGATGATCTGGGCGTGGACGGTGGGGTTGGTGATCTCGACCATCGTCTCGACCCGGCGGTTGAGGTTGCGCTCCATCCAGTCGGCGGAACTCATGTAGACCCGCGCCTCGGTCGAGGGCAGGCCGTGGCCGTTGCCGAAGCAGACGATGCGGCTGTGCTCGAGGAACCGGCCGATGATGGATTTGACGCGGATGTTCTCGGAGAGGCCCGCGACGCCGGCGCGAAGGCCGCAGGTGCCGCGCACGACCATGTCGATGCGGACGCCGGCGTTGGACGCGGCGTAGAGCGCGTCGATGACCTCGGGGTCGGTGATCGAGTTGACCTTGACCCAGACCTGGGCCGGACGGCCGGCTTTGGCGTGTTTGATCTCGGCGGCGAGGCTGTCGAGAATGCGCGGCTTGATCCATTCGGGAGAGATCGCGAGGTTCTCGAGCGCCATCGGTTTGACGTAGCCGCTGACGTAATTGAACACTTTGGTCGCGTCCCGGCCCAGCGCCTTGTCACAGGTGAAGAGCGAGAGGTCGGTGTAGATGCCGGCGGTGCCGGGATGATAGTTGCCGGTCCCGAAATGGGTGTAGGTGACGAGCTGGCCGTCCTCGCGCCGCACCACGGTCGAGATCTTGGCGTGGGTCTTCCAGTCGACGAAACCGTAGACGACCTGGGCCCCCGCCCTTTCCAGCCGGCGCGACTGGCGGATGTTGGCGGCCTCGTCGAAGCGGGCCTTGAGCTCGATCAGCGCGGTGACCGACTTGCCGTCCTCGGCCGCCTCGCAGAGCGCCGCGACGATCGGGCTGTCGCGCGAGGTCCGGTAGAGCGTCTGCTTGATGGCGAGCACGTCGGGGTCGCGGGCGGCCTGCTGGAGGAACCGCACGACGATGTCGAAGGATTCGTATGGATGCTGGAGCAGCATGTCCTTTTTGCGGATGGCGGCGAAGATGTCGCCGTCATGGTCCTGGACGCGCTCGGGCACGCGCGGGACGTAGGGCGGCCAGAGGAGATCCGGGCGCGGCGCCTTGGTGAGTTCGGCCAGATCGGCCATGCCGATCATGCCGGGAAGCTCGATGACCTCGTCATCGGCGACGCCGAGCTCGCGCACGATCGTGGCGCGCAGGTCCGGCGGCGCGTCGGACGTCATCGTCAGTCGGATGACCTCGCCCCGCCGACGGCGTTTGAGGGCGGTCTCGAACTCGCGCACCAGATCCTCGGCCTCCTCCTCGACCTCCAGATCGCTGTCGCGCAGGACGCGGAAGGCGCAGATGCCGAGAATGTCGTAGCCGGGGAAAAGCCGGTCGATGAAACGCTCGAGCAGGCTTTCGAGCGGCAGGAAGCGCGTCTGGCCCTTGGGGCCGTCGGGCAGGCGCACGAAGCGCGGCACCTGGTTGGGCACGGGCAGCAGCGCCTCGAGCTTGGTGCCGTCCGCGCCGCGTTTGAGCTTGAGGCCCATGGCGAACCCGCCGTTGGCGATGAACGGGAACGGATGCGCGGGGTCGATGGCCAGCGGGCTGAGGATCGGGAAGACCTGTTCGAAAAAGTGGGTCTCCATCACCTTGACGTCGGCGGCGCGAAGATCGCCCGCGCCCAGCGTCTCGATGCCCTCGGCCGTCATCAGATCGCGCAGTTCGCCGAGGCATTTCTGCTGTCGCATCATCAGCGCGCGGGCGTCGGCGTCGATGCGGGCGAGTTGCTCCTCGGGCGAGAGACCGTCGGCGGAGGAGGCGCGCACGCCCTCGCGCACGAGGCCGCGCAGACCCGCGACCCGGACCGAATAGAACTCGTCGAGGTTTGAGCCGGAGATCGACAGGAACCGCACCCGTTCGAGCAGCGGAACGCGCGGGTTCTCGGCCTCGAACATCACGCGCCAGTTGAACGCGAGCCAGCTCAGCTCGCGGTTGATGAAGCGGCCGGGTCCGGTGATGTCGACATCCGGCGGCATCGACGCGGGCGGCGCGGGGTCGTTCAGGAAGTCCGCGCTGACCTGCGCGGCGGGGCTTTCTTGAAGCATCAGGCGATCTCCCGACGGTTTCGGATCATCCTATTCACATGGATGGCGGGCGCAACCCTCGGTCGCCCGGTGAAACGTCAGAGGACCTCGGCGGCAAGACGGGGCGTGATGGGACGCTGGCGCGCGAGAGCCGCGACGTCGAGCCGCATGACGAGCGCCTCGGCGGCCTCGAAGGAGCGGTCCATGCGAGCCAGCAGGTATGTGATGAGGTCTGGGGCCACGTCGATCTGACGGTCGGAGAAGAGCTTGATCAGGACCGCCGACAAGAGCGCGTCGTCCGGCGGGTCGAGCCGGGCCACCTGCGCCGCGTTGAGGCGGCTGGCGAGGTCGGGCAGATCCAAGCGCCATTGCGCGGGCGGGGTCCGACCCGTCAGCATCAGGCTGCCGCCGCCGGCGGCGAGGTGGTTCATCAGGTGGAACAGCGCCTCCTCGGCCTCGGCGGCGGAGCCGTCGCCAGGCCGGTCGACATCCTCGATCGCGAGCGCGACCCGGGCGGGCAGACGCGCGAGATCGAGCGATCGCAGCGACGCGGCGGGCAGGATGCGCGCCCCGGCGCGCGCGGCCCAGACATGGACCAGATGGGTCTTGCCGGAGCCGCCGGGACCGCTGACCGCGAGCCGACGGTCCGGCCATGCGGGCCAGGCGTCGACCTGCGCAAGCGCCAGGCGGTTCGCCGGCGAGACGAAAAAGTCGTCGCGCCCGAGCGCGGGGCGCGCGGGAAGGTCGAACACCATCTGGCGTCCCGCGCTCACGCCGCGTCGTCCTCCCGCGCCGGCGCGCCGGTGTAGAGGGGGCTTTGAAGATAGCGCGAGATGGCGAAACGCCCGATGACGCCGAGCGCGGCGGTGACCGGAACCGCGATCAGCAGGCCCGCGAAGCCGAAGAGCGATCCGAAGACCGACAGCGCGAAGATCAGCCAGACCGGATGCAGGCCGACGGATTTGCCGACCAGATTGGGCGACAGGATGTTGCCTTCGATGAACTGTCCGGCGGCGAAGATCCCGGCGGTGGCCAGGATCCACGCCGGCTGATCCTGGAACGCGAAGATCGCGATGCCGACCGAGAGCGCGCCGCCGACGAACGCGCCCACGAAGGGAATGAAGGAGATGAGGCCCGCGAGGAAGCCCACGAGCGCGCCGTAGGGCAGCCCGATCAGCATCAGCGCGACGGCGTAGAAGGTCCCAAGGATAAGACAGACCGAGAGCTGGCCGCGCACGAACCCGGCGAGCACCGAGTCGATGCGCCGGGCGATCTCGCGGATCGTCGGCGCATGTTCGCGCGGCAGCCAGCCGTCGACCGTCGCGACCATGCGGTCCCAGTCGAGCAGGAGATAGAAGGCGACGACCGGCGTGACCACGAGGATGGTGATGAAGTCGAAGAGCTTGAGCGACGAGGCCAGAAGCGCGTTCGCGGCCGCCAGACCGCCGCTGCTGATGGTCTCCTCCATCGAGGCGAGCCGGTCGCGCAGGGAGGAGCCTTCGGCGAGCAGGCCGGGGAACCGCGTCGCCAGCCAGTCCTGGGCCGAGGCGATCCAGCCGGGCGCCGCGGCGATCATCTGGCTCGCCTGGTCGATGAGCTCGGGGACGACGAGCGCCATCGCGAGACCGAAGATGAGAACGGCGACGGCGAGGATGACGGCGGTGGCGAGCGCGCGGCTGAGGCCGAGGCGTTCGAGCCGGTCGGCGACGGGGTCGAGCAGATATGCGATGGCGGCCCCGGCGAGATAGGGCACGAGCGTCGCGCCCAGCGCCCACATGGCGAGGGCGAACACCACGAGGCCGATGCCCCAGAAACCCATCTGCCTGCCCGCGCTGACGGCCATCGCCCGAATCCCTGAATGACGTGCGCGTATAGGTGGCCTGGCGGGGCGGGTCTGGCAAGGCGCTCCGGGTGTCGGGCGCCGCGGCAGGCGTCCCGGCCGATGGTGAAGGATGACGGAGTTGGCCGCCGCCTTGCGACCCAAGCCGTTTCGTTTTGCCGAAAAGCCCTTCCCCGGAGCCGACACCCGCCTCGCAGCGCGCGGATGGCGGCAATGCGAAAAAACGGACCTGTGCAGATGTAGCACGATCCGCAGGGCCGAGTGGAGCTTCGACAACTCCGAGGCGCCGCGGCGCAGCGCGTCTTCCCGAAAGCGGTCATTGATGCCGGCTCGAACGGTCCCGATCGCAGCCGGGTGTTCGTCGCTGGCCCGTCTGATGTCTCAGTCGCGGACCAGGACGAAACCGCTCTCGCGGCAGGGGCGCTTGAGGCGAGTGTCGCGCGCTGATCGGGGCGCCGGGATTTGGTGGATGAGCCTGCCTGTCGGACGATTGGGACCTTCCCGGTCCGATGACAGGAGGCTTCCATGTCCGATCAACATGTCCCCGCTCTGCGCCGGCGGTTTCTCGAAGACATGCGCATCAAGGGTCTGCAGCCGAAGACGCAGACCATGTACCTGCGGGCGATGCGCGACTTCACCCGGTTTCCGGGTCGCTCGCCCGATACCGCGACGCCTGAGGATCTGCGCGCGTTCCAGTTGGACATGTCCGAGAAGGGCACCGGCTCCGCGACGTTCAACAACCGGCTGAGTGTCCTGGGCTTCTTCTTCCCGGTGACCTGCGCCCGCGAAGAGATGAAGCGCCATATGCGCTATCAGCGTCTGGCGAAGAAGATCCCGGTGGTGCTCAGCGCCGAGGAGGTCACGCGCATTCTCGACGTCGCCCCGGGCCCCGGCCTGAAGTACCGGGCCGCGTTCAGCGTCGCCTATGGCGGCGGGCTGCGGGCGAGCGAAGTGACCCATCCGCGCGTGCCCGATTTCGACAGCGACCCCCTCTCGGGACATTGCTGCGCAATGCCCTGCCGGGCAGCGGGATGCTGATCCGCGTCGATCAGGGCAAGGGCCGCAAGGACCGGCAGGTGATGCTGTCGCCGAGCCTGCTTGAACTCCTGCGCGACTATTACCGCGAGGCCCGGCCTGCGGGCTGGTTGTTCCCGGGCGCAACCGGATCGATCCGATCTCGACCCGGCAGTTCAACCGGGCCTTCGGGGCGGCCTGCGACTTTGCCGAGATCAGGAAGAAGATCTCGCCACACACGTTGCGGCACAGCTTCGCCACCCATCTTCTGGAGGGCGGAACCGACATCCGGGTGATCCAGGTTCCGCTGGGCCATGCCAAGCTGGAGACCACGACGATCTATACCAAGGTGGCGACCAAGACCCCTCTCGGGATATTGCTGCGCAATACCATGCCGAGGCGTCGTGCGCCAAGGTTGGCCATGAGCACATCGCCCACAACTCGTGCCGCAATCGGCATTGACCAAGGACATGATATCAGGAACGGCTGCGCTGAAGGCGCTTCTTTCGGAGACCGCCGATCATCAGATTCTGGCCGGGATGCCGGGTTTTGTCGCCGACCGTTTGATGGCGCCGGATGTGGACCAGCTGTGCGGTGCCGGGTCGCATGAACGCTCGGTTGAGCGGATGAACCACCGGAACGGGTATCGTCCGCGCCGGCGGGAAACCCGTGCCGGGGCTGTCGATGTCCAAATCCCCAAGCTGAGGAAGGGGACGTATTTCCCGGAGTTTCCGGAACCGCGTCGCGCCTCGGAAAAAGCCATGACGGCCGTGATACAGGAAGCCTGCATTCAGGGCGTCTCAACGCGCTCGGTCGATGACCTGGTCAAGGCCATGCACTGCCCGGCAGGCGATTGCGAAGCAATCTGCCGAGTATCCGTCTTGGTCAAGGCCGGACTTCGGACCACATCCGATGATCCCGCAGCAGGGTGTTTGCCATGACGAGGAGCTTTCGCATGATGGCGGTGAGGGCAAGCTTCGGCGGTTTTCCCGCGTCAATGAATTGCGTGTACTTCGCCTTCAGATCGGGATTGAAGCGAACCGCGACGAGGGCGGGCATGTAAAGCGCGCGCCGTATCCAAGGGCGGCCACCCTGTATTCGCGCCGTGCCCTGCCATTTGCCGGATTGTTGCGTGATCGGGGCCAAGCCTGCGAGTGCCGCGACTTGCTTTGCCTCGAGTGTGCCAAGTTCCGGCATGTCAACGAGCATGGTGATCGCGGTGAGCCGGCCCACGCCCGGAATGCTGGCCAGAATATCCATTCGCTCGGCAATGGCTTCATCTTTGTCGGCTTGCTCGCGCATCCCGATGTCGAGCTGCGCGATGTCCCGCGCGATCTGGGCCAACCGCCGCTTGATCCGGCGTCGCAGCAGCGGCACCGTCGCCGTGGCCAGACGCGACTTCGCCGCCGTCTGATCTTTGATCAAGGCACGGCGCGCCGTCAGAAGTTCCTTGAGGTCATGCAAGCTTTCGTGCGGCTGTTCCTTGGCCTGAAGGTCAAGCGCGCTGCCCATACGCGCCAGCATTTCCGCATCGACCCGGTCGGTCTTGGCCAATTTCCCGACGGCTTGCGCAAACCGACGCGCCTGTTTCGGGTTCACCTTCACATAAGACAGCCTGTGCAGGTTCAGGAACTTTTCCAGACTGCGATGATAGGCCCCGGTCGCCTCGAACACGATCAATGCCGCCGCACCGGGTCCGGTCCATTTCAGAAGGCGCTTGAAGCCGAGCGTGTCGTTGCCAAGCTGAACATTCGCGCCGTCCGCGCGACGGTGAAGATCGAGCGTGCCCTTCGAAACGTCGATTCCTATGGTGTCTTGCATGGATCTTTTCCCAACCTCGTCTTGTCATGCGGGCCCGAAGCCCGAGTATCCGTTCAGGTCAAAAGAAAAAGACGGGGGCGACCATACTCGGCAACGGTCCGCTATGACCAAGAGGGGAACGGTCCGACCCCCGCCACTGCCCGTCATAAATGACGTGCCAGGCAGTGGCTCCAATCTCGCACAGGAGCCACCACATCCATAAGACAAGAGGGGGCATGACTGGCATTTCCAAAAGCCAGGTCTCCCGCCTGTGCGTCGAGATGGACGAACGCGTTGACGCCTTCCTCGACCGGCCACTGGAGGGCGAATGGCCCTGTGTCTGGCTGGACGCCACCTGCATCAAGGTGCGGCGTTCGGGACGGATCGTCAGCGTGGCAGCCATAGTGGCTGTGGCGGTCAACACCGACGGGCGGCGCGAGGTGCTGGGCATTGCCATCCAGCCCAGCGAGGCCGAGGTGTTCCGGGACGAATTCCTGCGGTCGCTTGCGGATCGCGGTCCGCGTGGGGTGAAGCTGATCATGGCGGACGAACATAAGGGTCTGAAGGCTGCCGCCCCTCCCGAAACTGAAGACCCCGCTCACCAACCCGGCCACCTCATGGCGGAGCGTCATCGTATCTTCGCGGTACGGCCACAGGACACGGAAAGCCCTCGAGATCGCCTCGGATACCGCCTTGCGGTACCGCCCCGGCACGCCACCCCGACCGGTTCGCCGGGTGCTGGTCAGGGACCCCGAAGGCAAGCGGGACCCGCAGGCCTTCTTCAGCACCGACGTCGCGCCTGATCCCGCCGACATCATCGCGCTGTTCGTACGCTGGCAGCTCGAGGTCACCTTCGCTGAAGCCCGCGCCCATCTCGGCGTCGAAACCCGGCGACAATGGTCCGACACTGCAATCTCAAGGACACCCCCCGCGTTGCTCGGCCTCTACAGCTTGACAGCCCTGTGGGCCTGCGATCTGCCGACCGGCTCGAGCGTGCCCTATGCCGCAGCCTGGTATCGCAAGACCAACCTGACCTTCACGGATGCGATCGGCGCAGTCCGCCCCGCCCTGTGGATCGGAGACATTTGCTCACACTCCCCGCCCCGCCGGGACCGACAAAAAACACCCCCGGACCGGCTCGTGCGTATGGCAGAAACTCTCTGCTTCGCCGCTTGATGTACAAAGTCTAGCTTAGACTTACGACGGCTCAGGCGAACTGCTCGCGGATGAGCCGCTCCTCGAGCCCGTGGCCCGGATCGAAGAGGATGCGGTGCCGGATGTCGGTCGCGCTTTCGATCTCGATGCGGACGGGATTGCGGACCTCGGTGGCGTCGGCGGCGGCCGAGACGGCGCGTTTCCCGGGCTCCAGCACCTCGAAGGTCACGCGCGCCGTCTTGGGCAGAAGCGCGCCGCGCCAGCGCCGGGGCCGGAAGGCCGCCATCGGCGTCAGCGCCAGGATGCCGGACCCGATGGGCAGGATCGGACCGTGCGCCGAGTAATTGTAGGCGGTCGAACCGGCGGGCGTGGCGATCAGCGCGCCGTCGGCGACGAGCTCGGCCATGCGCTCGCGCCCGTCGACGAGAATTCGGAGCTTGGCGGCCTGCGGTCCCGCGCGCAGGATCGAGACCTCGTTGATCGCCAGCGCCTCGGTCACCTCGCCGTCGGCCGCGGTCGCGCGCATGCGGAGCGGGTTGATCTCGGCCTCTTCGGCGGCGTTCAGACGCCCGGGCAGACCATCCTCGGAATACGCGTTCATCAGAAATCCGACGGTGCCGCGATTCATGCCGTAGACCGGCGTGTCGAGGCCTTCGGTGGCATGCAGCGTGCTCAGCATCAGGCCGTCGCCGCCGAGCGCCACGATGACGTCCGCCTCGTCGACCGGGGCCTGGCCATGCCGGGCGATCAGCGCGGCGCGCGCGCTTTCGGCAATGTCGACCGCGCTGGCGACGAAGTGGATGTTGCTGAACGGCAAGACGCGCATCCCCGGTTGCGGACGCGCACCCTAGGCCCGCCCGTGGCGGCCTGGCAAGCGGCGTGGACGCGCGTCAGGGCGGGGTGAACTGCGCCTCGAGCGTGCGCCGCAGGCTTTTGACGTCGAGCGGCTTGGTCAGGAACCCGTCGAAGCCCGCCTCGGCGCAGGCGGTGCGGTGCTGCCTCGTGTCGTGGGCCGTGACGGCGATGATCGGGATGCGCACGCCCGGGTGCTGCCTGCGGATTTCGAGCGCCGCGTCGATCCCGCTGATCCCGGGCATGCTGAGATCCATCAGGATCAGCGACGGAACCGGGCTGTCGGCTTCGCAGATCGCCTGCGCGCCGTCCATGGCGGTCCGGGAACGGTAGCCCATGATCTTGAGCATCGCCTGCAGCACCATGATGTTGGTCTGATTGTCGTCGACGACCAGGATGTCCCGTGGCGTTTCGGTCATGCGGCGCTCCTTTCGGCGGTGATCGGCGGGCCGGCGGTCAACTCGGCCTGTTCGGCATCGGCGATTTCGAGCCTGAGATCGACGGTGAAGACCGCGCCATCGCCCGGCGCGCTCTCGAGGCGGATCGCGCCTTCCATGAGGTCGACGAGGGAAAGCGTGATCGCGAGGCCGAGCCCCGCCCCGCTCGCCTGACGGGCGAGCCCGGCATCGAGCTGGTGGAACCGCTCGAAGACCGCGCCGTGCGACGCGGCCTCGATGCCCGGCCCGGTATCCGCGACGCGCAGGCGCATCGCGGCCTCGCCGCCCCGCATCGTCATGGACAGGCTCGCGGTGACCGAGCCCGTATCCGTGAATTTGACCGCGTTGCCGATCAGGTTGGTGCAGACCTGCATGAACGCGTGGCGGTCGCCGAGAACGAGGACCGGCGCGCCGGCGGGCGTCGTCACGTCGAGCTCCAGACCCTTGGCCTGCGCCGCGGGGTGGGCCAGCGCTCCGACCTCGCGCAGCGCGTCGGCCGGATCGAAGGGGGCGGTGTCGAGAACGCGCCTGCCTGCCTCGATGCTGGACACGGCCAGAAGCTCGTCGATCAGGCCGAGTTGCGTCAGGCCGGAGCGGTGGATCACGTCGACCATCTTGCGGTCGCCGTCCTTGATCGTGTCGCCCATCAGGAGCACCTCGGCCAGACCGATCACGCCGTTGAGCGGGGTGCGCAGCTCGTGGCTGAGCCCCGCGATGAAATCCGACTTGCTCCGATCCGCCGCGCGGGCGGCGATGAGGGCGCGTTCGAGGCGTCGGGCCGTGTCGATGATGTAGCGGCTCGCGAGCAGGACGCCGGAACCGGCGAGCATCAGAACCAGCGTGACGGGCGCCACGAGCTCATTGAGCGCGTCCCAGCCCGGCAGGGGCCGCGTCCAGACAAGATATCCGACGGTCGCACCGTCGTGTCCGGACAGCGCCAAGGTCTCCATTCCGTCCCCGGGCACATCGGACAGACCGAGGCGTTCGATCAGATAGGTGTCGCCGATGAAACCGAGCAGCTCCGGTCCGACAAGGAGTCCCTGGACCTGCCGCGGCAGATCTGCGTCTCCGGCGCCCTCGGGAACACCGTCCCAAGGCGTCACCCTTGCGGCGGAGAGCATCCAGATCTTGCCGCCGGACCGCGCGATGGTCGATACCGCGGCGCGCCCGTCAAGCGGCTGCGCGTCCAGCAGGCCAAGGACCGACTGGATGGCCGCCTCGTCGACCACGTCGGATGACCGGCCGGCCTCGTCACTTTCCTTGTCCCAGCCGAACCGTCCTGTGTCGCCGGGCTTGATCAGCACCACCATGTCCATCGGACCGTCCCCGGTGGCGACGGTGCCGATGTTGTCGTACATGCATTCCTCGTCGACGGTCAGGATCGCGTCATAAGCCAAGTCCCGGAGCGAGTAGTCGAGCGTCGTCGTTGCGAGACGGTCCAACCGTTCCGCGATGCCGCCCTTCACCATCCGGAACGTGTTCTCGGCCGCGACCTCGTTCTGGCGCACGGCCATCCAGAGCACGACGGCGGCGACCGTGATGGCCAGCATCGCGACGCCGGTGATGAGGCAGAAGGAGATCCGTCGGGAGAAGTCGATCGCGGTCTTGGACGGTTGAAGCGGCATGGTGTCGACTTCCGTCAGGGCGGCGATGGAACCAGTACGTTAGGATCCCTTTAGGATGCGTGAACGCAACGTTTGGCGCGGTTTCGCGGCGCGGCGCGATCCGGGCGGATCGGGCGTTTGGCGCGCCTTGGCGTTTTCGCGCCTTTTCCGCCGGCCGCATCCGCGCTATTGCGGCCTCCACGCCATCTGTCAGGAGCGCATCCCGTGAAAGACATCCATTCCGACGCAGGTTTCTTTTCCGAGAGCCTTGCCGACCGCGATCCCGAGATCTTCGCGGCGGTGTCGAACGAGCTGACCCGCCAGCGTGACGAGATCGAGCTGATCGCGTCCGAGAACATCGTCAGCCGCGCCGTGATGGAGGCGCAAGGCTCGGTGATGACCAACAAATACGCCGAAGGGTATCCGGGCCGGCGGTACTATGGAGGGTGCCAGTTCGTCGACGTGGCGGAGGAGCTCGCCATCGAGCGGGTCTGCAAGCTGTTCGACTGCGGTTTCGCCAACGTGCAGCCCAATTCCGGCAGCCAGGCCAACCAGGCGGTGTTTCTGGCGCTTCTTCAGCCAGGGGACACGTTCCTCGCGATGGATCTGGCCGCCGGAGGGCATCTGACCCACGGAGCCAAGCCCAACGTCTCGGGCAAGTGGTTCAAACCGGTGCATTACGGCGTGCGCCGCCAGGACAGCCGGATCGATTATGACGCGGTCGAGGCGCTGGCGCGGGAGCACAAGCCGAAGCTGATCATCGCCGGCGGATCGGCGGTGCCGCGCCAGATCGATTTCAAACGCTTCCGGGAGATCGCGGACGGCGTCGGCGCGTGGCTTATGGTCGACATGGCGCATTTCGCGGGGCTGGTGGCCGGCAAGCAGCATCCCAACCCGCTCGACCACGCGCATGTCGCGACCTCGACGACGCACAAGACCCTGCGCGGGCCGCGCGGCGGCATAATCCTGACCAACGACGAGGCGCTGGCCAAGAAATTCAACTCGGCGATTTTTCCGGGCATCCAGGGCGGGCCGCTGATGCACGTGATCGCCGCCAAGGCGGTCGCTTTCGGCGAGGCGCTGCGCCCGGATTTCGCGGAATACCAGGCGGATGTGGTCGCCAACGCCAAGGTGCTTGCGGAAACCCTGCTCAAGGGCGGACTCGACATCGTCACGGGGGGGACGGACACGCATGTGTTGCTGGTGGATCTGCGGCCCAAGGGCGTGACCGGCGACGTGACGGAGAAGGCGCTCGGGCGCGCGCATGTCACCTGCAACAAGAACGGCATCCCGTTCGATCCGGAGAAGCCGACGGTGACCTCCGGCATCCGCCTCGGCACGCCCGCCGGGACCACGCGCGGATTTGGCGCGGCGGAATTCAGGGAGATCGGCGGGATGATCGCCGAGGTGGTGGACGGGCTGGCCGCGAACGGTCCGGACGACAATTCCGACGTCGAGATGGCGGTGCGCACGCGCGCGAAGGCGCTCTGCGCGCGGTTCCCGATCTATCCGGGGCTGTAGGCGGGCCGGTCCCGTTCAGGAAAAAGGGGCGCCCTCGAAGGCAAGCCCCTTACCAGATGTGTTGATGAACGCACGGCGGTGCATGCTCGACCATGCTTCGGACAATGACCGCTTCGAGCCCTCAACGGCCGGATTGAATTCGCTATCTTCGCTTATACAGCAAACGGATCTCGCTGGCCCATCCGAGAGCCACGCTTACGATGAAAAGAGAAAATAACCCTATGAACCCGACCCCAAGGGCTCGGAGATCCTGCCATCATGGTCCGACGGTGTTCGGCCGACGGCACAGCGCTTCTCCGCTCGGTACCGTCAGATGTCTCTGTGGCAGACCACGCCGCCGTTCTCACTCGGTCTTCTTCGGTTTCTTTTCCTTGTCCTTCTTTTCCTTCTTGTCCTTCTTGGCCGCCTCCGCCTCCGCCTCTGCGGCCGCGGCCTCCGCTTCGGCCCGTTCCTCCTCCGCCTTGATCTCGGCCAGACGGAGCTCTTCCAGAGCCGTCGCAGTCTGGCCGGCAGCCACAGGCGCCGACGCGGAGCCGTCTCCCGTGCCGCCGGTGGCCGGACTGGACAAGCCGGCCGCGTTCGACACGGTATCCAGCGGGCCGGTTGAGGTCCCCACCGGGCGGTCAGTATCGCCGCCGCCGTCTGGTCTGGAGGCGGAATCCACTGATCCGACGGGATCCGACTCCGAGGCCGGTTCCGGCATCGCGCCCTGGGGCGAGACAGGGCCCGGCGTGTCATGATCTGGATTCCGCTCGGTGGCCTCTTCCTCGGTGTCGGCGACCCCCGGCTTCCCGGACGGGGTCTCCGGCCCGTCATCTGATCCGACCCGGGCGGTTTGAGTCGTTTGATCGAAGCTTGACTGAACGCCGTCGAAGTTGTCGTCCAAGCTTCTTCCCAATCCAGCGAACGCTCCGATGGCGGCCACGCCGACAAGGCCCGCCAGCAATGCGTATTCGACGGCAGTGGCACCGGAAAGATCTCGGTTCACGCGGCTCAGAAAACTTTGTCGCATGGCTTACAGGCTCCCGGAATGGTTCAGTTCGGAAGCGTGGTAGCCGGAACAGGCTTAACAATTGCCTTTTGACCGGATCTGTTTCTCAGCCAAATTCTGGTGGGAGCTTGCCATCGTTGTGAGATGCGGCGGTCCGCCAACAGCTCAGGCTATGCTGCATCTGCTTTCGTCCAGTTTGTCCGCACAGCAGACATCCCAAAACTAAGCGCCCTCGCAGATTTCTGCGAGGGCGTTCGCCTGTTGAAAGGCCTGTCGCAGCGGGTGCCCTGCGCGGCGCATCAACACATCTGGTAAGCGGCTTGCCTCGAAGGGACGCCCCGGCACCGGTTACGGACAACTCGTCAAATCGACAGACTCGCGCGGTCAGCGCGCCGAGAAGATGCGCGATCAGCGTGACGCGGAGATGACGGTCTCGCGTTCGATGTCCCGTGCGGCCATTTCGGCCGCGATCGCCGCCGGATTGCCGTGGCGCCCCGTCGCGGCGGCGGGCGCTTTCCACGCGGAGGCTCCGGCGAAGACGTCGTTATCCTGCGGCGGGCCGAGGCGGATGACCTCTTCGCCCGCGTCTCCCGCGACGGCGACGGAGGCGACAAGAACGATCGCGATCGCGGTGAAGACTGAATTGCTCATGGTGCGTGACCCCTTAACTTTGCCTTTGTTTCAGGCGTTTCCTTGCTCGGAGATCGCGCTTTGCGAGAACGTTCTCCGACGCGGTCAGAATGCGGCGGGTCGAGACCTGCTACCGTGAGACGGATCACGGTGGACGGCCGGATCGGCGTCACGAGTAAAAGGGCGTCCCTTTCGGAACGCCCCGGCACTCGTCACACCAAACTTGTAAAACGTTACGTGGAGTAAGACGCGGCAACGACGCGTCGGTTCCACGGAAACGCCGTCATTCGATACGCAGCGCACAGCGCGGCGAACAGTCGCCGACGCGCGGATCGCCGGCGGCCGCGATGCCGGCGTCGCGGAAGGGTTCGCCGTGGCCGATAAAGGCGGGCGCGGAGGCGGCCGCGAGCATCGCGACGAGGGCGACGGTGACGAGTCGGGTGTCCATCATGTCACTCCTTTTCCGTCTGGACCGCGCCGGGCGCGGCGTCAGTTTCAGACGTGAAGTCCCGCAGAGCGGACGCGGGCGCGTCCGAACGGCCTCGCGGGGTCACTCGACCGCGAGGCCGCAAGCGCCGCGGGAGCAGCCGTTGCGACCGGCGCCCGGCGTTCCGGCGTCCGCCACCGTGAAGATGTCGGCGGATTTTGCCGCCACGAAGGACCGCGAAGCGCGCGACGTGGCGTTCCGGCCGCCGCTGGAAGCGGCGACGACCAGCGTGCTTACACTTGTGGCGCGTTCCCCGCCATCACGCGCGGAACCCGTGGTCACGCTCATGGCGAGAGCCGTTGCGCAGGCGAATGCGATCGTTATGGTCCGTGTCATGCTGAACTTCCTCTGTTGACCGGGTACCCGGATGTTGTCGGTTTTTTCGCGGCGTCCCGTGAATGTCCCGGGAGCTGGATCAGGACTAAGCGCCGGGCCCTCGGGAGGGCGTGACCGACATCACGCCCGATGCTCGGAAGGCGATCCTTTCGCCCGGCCACCGAGGGGATGGAACGTCGATCCGAGGGACTTGGACTCCGCCGACGGTTCCGTCATTCTGCGGGACCCGGACAAGGAGACCGAGCATGACCCATCCCGCCATGATCCCAGGCGCCACCGCGATCGTCACCGGAGGCGCCGCCGGCATCGGGCTCGCCGCCGCCGCGCGGTTCGCCGCGCTCGGCATGAACGTCTGCGTGGCGGATCTCGGCGCCGAACGGCTTGCGGCGGCGGCGCGCGCGCTCGCCGCGATAGACGGCGGCCGGATCGTGACGCGCGAATGCGACGTGAGCCGGCCGGAGGATCTCGAGGCGCTGCGCGAGGATGTCGACCACCGGTTCGGCGGCGCCGACGTCCTGATGCTGAACGCCGGCATCCAGCCGGGCAGCGCGCTCTTCGGACCGGAGGAGGCGTGGAGCCGGGTGCTCGACGTGAACCTGTGGGGCGTGATCCGCGGGGCCCGGGCCTTCGGGCCGGGCATGATCGCGCGCGGACGGCCCGGCGCGATCATCGCGACCGGATCGAAACAGGGCATAACGACGCCGCCTGGCGACCCGGCCTACAACGTCGCGAAAGCCGGCGTGAAGGCGTTCACCGAGGCGCTCGCGCATGAGTTGCGCGAGACCGACGGCTGCGCGGTCACGGCGCATCTGCTGATCCCGGGCTTCGTCTACACCGATCTGACGCGCGGCGACCGGACGGAAAAGCCGGCCGGCGCATGGACCCCGGAACAGACGGCCGATTTCATGATGGAGCGGCTGGGCGCGGGGGATTTCTACATCCTGTGCCCCGACAACGACGTGCCGCGCGCGCTCGATGAGAAGCGCATCGCCTGGGCGGCGGGCGACATCATCGAGAACCGCCCGCCCCTGTCGCGCTGGCATCCCGACTGGGGCGAAGCCTTCGCGGAATACCTCGAAAAGGACTGATCCGGCGGCGGCAGAAGCGCGGCGCCGCGCAAAGCGACACGCGTGTCGCTTTGGTCATGCATCTGATTTCATACAGGTTTCAGAATTCCATTAACCCGATGGAAACCCGTCTCACACGCGCGGAGGCGGGCCGTGGCAGCCTCGTGGCGCGGGCGGCCCGGAAGGGATGAGACCGGCCCTCGGGCTGACCGTATTCGTGCATAGCGTGATCTGGATCACGAATTCTTCCGGGAACGGCGCCTAGGCTCCGTCGCAACTGGTCCGCCGCCGGCGGTCATGTGGGACGGAGGACGTCATGGATTTTGTCGACGTCGCGGGGTTTCTCGCGGGTGCGTTCGTCATTCTCGCGTTCTACTGCACGCGGGCGACCGCCCTGCGCGGGTTCGCGATCGCCTCGAATCTGCTCTTCATTCTCTACGGGATCGAGCGGGACCTCGCGCCCATCGCCATTCTGCATCTCGTGCTGCTTCCGCTCAATCTGTGGAGGCTGCGCCAGGCGATCGACGTAACACGCGGCCCGCGCGGGCTGGCCTGACCCGGCGCGCGGCGCTCAATCGGCCTTCTCGAGCTCGGTGTGGGACTTGAGCACCCGGCCGCCATCGCCCTGTTCGATCATGTAGGCGGGCGTGTCGGCATCGGCGTCGCGGGTGATCTCGCTGCCTTTGATGGTGCGCGTGACCCGCTCCTTGAAGACCTCGGCGATCTCGCCCTCTCCGGTACCGCCGCCCCAGTTCCACTTCACCCGGTCGCCTTTCGAATACGTCATGAATGTCTCCTTTCGGCTTGGCGAACGCGGCGGCCCCCCGCGCGTTCCGGCCTCAATGGCCGTTCAGGACCAGCGTCTGGATCGGCAGCATGATCGCCTGGATGCGCAGGATCGCGGCGTGGACCGTGCCGACCGCGTCGACCGCATGCAGGAACGCGCGCCTCCCGAACCCGAGATCCTCCGTCTCCAGCAGATCGTGGTTGCTGGTATAGGCGTTCGCGATGCAGGCGCTGCCGCGCGGGACGTCGTCGAGTCCGCCCTCGTACATCGGCTCCATGAAGGCGAGGATCGTGCCCTCGGCGGCCAGCTGCGACGGATCGGCGAGCGTGTCGCCCTGGGCGACCTGACCCGACGCGATCGCCTCCTGGACCTGGACCACGACCATCGGCACGATGGTGAGCGGCTTCGACGCGCAAGTGACCTCGGCGGGCATCCCGGGGCGCAGCACCTGGGCCTCGATCTGGCCGAAGCCCGCGACGATGGTCGGACGCTGCGCGCGGTCCGGGATGAAAACGCCGGCGGGGCGCATGAACGGATTGACGCTGTCGCCGACGCGAAGGGCGAACTGCTCGACGCGCCCGTCCGTGCCGGCGCGGAACACCGTCTTGGACAGCGCCACCTCGGCCTCGGCCAAAAGCGCCTCGGCGCTCGCCCTCTGCGCCGGGAGAAGCTCCGTGATCCGGGTCTCGACCGCCTCCCTGGACGCGACGGCCCCCGCGACGGCGCCTTCGCGGCTGTCGGCGAGGGTCTGCAGGCGATCCAGCTCGCGCTGCGCCACGACGTTGACGTCGCGAACCTGGAGTTCGCGCTTGTTCTCAAGCTCGTTGAGGGCCTCGAGATACATGGCTTCGGCCGAACGGATGGCGCCGTCGGCGGCGTCGAGGTCGCTCAGGGCGACGGCCGTCGCCGCCTCGATCTCGGCCACGCGCCGCCGGGCGGTCTCGACCGCGGCCTCCTGCTGCGAGGCGTCGAGGCGGAAGATCGGATCGCCCGCCGAGACCTCGGCGCTGACGCCGACATTGACCTCGGCGACCCGGCCGGCGACTTCGGGCAGAATGGGAACGGTGCGGAAATACGCGCCCGCGCTCTGCGCCGTCGGGTGGAAATAGAAGATCATCGTGATCAGCAGGACGGTCAGCATCAGGCAGGACGTGATGCCCCAGCGCAGCTCGTACCAGACCGAATAGAGCGTGATCTCGCGCCCGAAGCGTTTGTCCTGGACGTAGCGGCGGTACAGCCAGTCGGGCAGGATCGTGACGGACGAGCAGAGCAGGAGTTCGAGCATGGCTCAGGTCCTCGCGTCGGCGGAAGGGACTTCCGGCACGGGCGGCACGGGAGCTGCCGACGGCGGATCCGCGCTTGCTTCCGCGTCGGGCTCGGGCCCGGATCGCGGCTCCGGTCCTCCGGCCAGGCGTTCGAGCGACCGGGCCATGGCGCCCAGCGGCGAGGTGATATCGGGGATCTGCACGAGGGCGAGCAGCAGGCCCGCGACCCAGAAGGCGTGATTGTGCGTCAGCAGGGAAAGGAGCCCCAACACCGCGACGATCTCGAACTGCACCTTGTTGGCGCGATGCGCCATCCGTTCGGGCATGGAGTGGAGCTTGAAGAACAGATTGCCCACGAATAGAATCATGGCGATGAGCGACAGGGCCACGAAAACCATGAGCGTGTCGGTCTCGCCCGGCGCCGTGATGAACGGCGGCAGGTGCGCGGGCGCCAGCGGGTTGAGCTCTCCGACCATTTCGACGTCCCCGACGTTGCGTTCCCGGGATCTGGTATGACGCCGGGCCCGTCGGTGGCAACCCGGAACGGTGTCGCGCCGCGCGCACTGGACCGGGGCGATCGTGGCGTTCGGGTCGCCTCCGACGAAATTCGGAACCGATCAGGGAGACGATCCATGCGCCTCATGCGTCCGGCCATCCTCACGCTCGCGATCCTCGCCGCCTGCGCGCCATTGCGGAATACGGAGCCGGAGACGGCCTGGTCGCTGGACCAGACGCCCGGCCGGCTGACGCTGACCGCCTCCGACGCGGACGGTCCGATCGTCGCGATGACCTGCGTCCAGGCCTCGCGAGGCCTCGTCGTCCAGGCGTTCCGGATGGAGCCGGTCGCGAGCAACGAGGAATTCTCGTTCGGAACGTCGGACTACGCGGTGCTTCTGGTCGCGGATCCGGGGGCCGCCGTGCCCGGCGTGGTGGCGCGCGGCGCGATGCCAGAGTTCGTTCTCAACTCGCTGCTGTCGAGCGCTCCGATCCTCGGACTCTACGGCGAGCAGCGTCTCGGTCCGCTCACCGCGCCGCTGAGCATCGCCGGCTCCTTCGCCGGGGCCTGCATCGCGCCCTCGCCCGAACAGGTGGGGGCCATCGGGGTCGATTCCGCGGATTCCAGGTAGCGGAACGGCTTCCGCGTCATTCCCGCTGGACGGACCGGCGCTTTGGGGGAATAGTCCGCCCGCTATCAGAAAAACGGGAGGACGGGACATGGCGTCGAAGGAGACGGTCGGATTCGTGGGCGCGGGGCTGATGGGCCACGGGATCGCCGCGAACATTCTCAAGGGCGGCTATCCGCTGCGCGTGATCGCGCATCGCAGCCGGACGCAGGTCGAGGATCTGGTCGGGCGGGGCGCCGTGGAGGCGAAGACGCTGGCCGAGATGGGCGCGGCGTGTTCGGTGGTGTTCCTCTGCGTGCCGGCCTCGCCGCAGGTCGAGGCGACGATCCACGGGCTGCTGGAGGGGTTGAAGCCGGGTTCGGTGGTGGTCGATTGCTCGACGTCCGATCCCGTGTCCACCGTGGCGATGGCGGAGCTGCTCGCGTCCGAAGGGATGCACATGGCGGACGCGCCGCTTGGCGGCACGCCGGTCCAGGCCGAGGCGGGCGAATTGTCGGCGATGGTCGGCGCGGACGCGGAGACCTATCGGAGGATCGAGCCGGTGATCGCGACCTGGGCCAAGACGATCCGCCATCTCGGGCCGGTCGGCGACGGGCACAAGATGAAGCTTCTCAACAACTTCCTGTCGCTCGGCTACGCCGCGATCTACTCCGAGGCGCTGGCGCTCGGGGCGAAGGCCGGCATCAGCCCGCAGACGTTCGACAGCGTGATCCGCGGCAGCCGGATGGATTGCGGGTTCTATCAGACCTTCATGGGCTGGATCATCGAGGGCAACCGCGAGGCGCACAAGTTCACGCTGACCAACGCGTTCAAGGACCTGCGTTACGTCGAGAACATGGCCAATTCGGCCGGGGTCGCGAATCCGCTGGGCAACGCGACCAAGAACAGCTTCGCCGAGGCGCTCGCCGCCGGCGGAAGCGGCGCGGAGGATTACGTGCCGCACCTCGTGGGCTTCGTCGGCGGCCGCAACGGGGTGAAGCTCGAGCCGTGACCCCGGGCCGGGGCGTCAGCCGAAGCGGTTGGCGCCCGGCGTGCCGGGCTGGATCATGAACCAGATCAGGACCAGGAGGCCGATGACCGGGATCAGGGTCAGGGCCAGCCACCATCCCGAGCGGTCGGTGTCGTGGAGGCGCCGCACGCCGACGGCGATATTCGGAACGACGATCGCCAGCGACAGCAGGCCGCCGAAGATCGAGACGTCCGAGCCGAAGATCATCCCGTCGAGCACAGACGCCACGGCGGCCGCGATCAGCACGGCGAGCACCCACCACCAGTATTCCGGACGCCCCGCCCGCCCCGTGAACGTCGCGTATTTCGACAGCACGGTGCGGATCGAGTCCTGAAACGTCATCTGAACGGTCCTTTTTCCGCTGTCTGCCGACGGCATTCTGGTCGCCGAGCGCCGCGAGTCAACCGGCGTTGACGGGATGCCAGCCGAAGCGGTTGGGGCCGGGCGTGCTCCGCTTGAGGAACAGCCAGAGCAGCGTGATGATCCCCGCCAGCGGAACCGGAAAGACCAGAAGCCACCAGCCGGAATGGTCGCTGTCATGCAGGCGTCGGACGGAGACGGCGATGCTCGGCAGAAGGGTCGCGAGGCCGAGCGTCAGCGTGAAGAGGTAGTCCGTCCGCCCGAACACCACGTCGTCGAGGAAAGAGGCCGTGAAACCCGCGATCGTCGCGGCGAGCTGCCACCACCAGAACTCCGCCCGGGTGGCCCGGCCGGAGAACGTGGCGTATTTCGACAAAACGGACCGCACCGACTGGACGCAGGTCAGGCGCGCGTGGCGATCCGGTCGCGCCCATGGCTGCGGATTGGGTGGAGCGCTCAATATCCGGCGGTGGACGAATGCGCCCGCAGGGCGGCGACGCCGCCGGAACGCGTCACGCCCGCCGCCTCGATCCCGATCGCATGCTCGGCCGCATCGAATTCCCGTCCCATGCGTCCCCTCCGCCGGTGTTGCCCGTCGATGCTAACAGGCCGGCTCCGGATTGGAAGCGTCGCCATGCCTGACAAGCGACGCGCCGCCTTGTCCGATCTCGATCGCGGCGTGACCCGGATCACTCTTCCTTAACGGCCCTGCCCCATGATGCGGGCTAGGCGCTTCGGGGGGAGTCAGCATGGACCATCATTGCAACGTCGCGTTCGACCCGCGCCGTGCCGGGCCGCGGGACGTCCGTCTCGCGGAGCTTCTGGGCGCGCTCAGCCACGCGCTCGACATGACCGAGGGCCAGCCGGAGGGGCATTGCGTGCGCTGCTGCTGGATCGGCGTGCGGATCGGGGCGCAGCTGGGGATGGAGGGTCAGGCGCTCTCGGACCTCTACTACACGCTGCTCCTGAAGGATCTCGGCTGCTCCAGCAACGCGGCGCGGATCTGCGAGCTCTATCTCGCGGACGACATCGCCTTCAAACGCGACTTCAAGACCGTCGATGACAGCCTGGCGGCCGCGCTCCGGTTCGTGTTCACCCGCACCGGGCTCAAATCGGGCCTGAGCGAGCGCATCCGGGCCATCGTCGGCATCCTGCGCGACGGTGGCGAGATCAGCCGCGAGCTGATCGAGACCCGCTGTCATCGCGGCGCCGACATCGCGGGCCGCATGCGGTTTCCCGACGCGGTCAAGGACGGCATCCGCGCGCTCGACGAGCACTGGAACGGACGCGGCAAGCCCTTGGGGCTGACCGGCGACGCGATCCCGCGCAACGCAAACATCGCGCTGCTCGCGCAGGTCGTGGACATCTTCAACACCGAGCGCGGGCGTTCGGCCGCGCTGGCGGAGGTCCGCGCGCGGTCCGGGACATGGTTCGATCCGGCGCTGGTCGCGGCGTTTCTCGAGACGCAGAACTCGCTGGATTTCTGGCTGGAACTCAAGCGCCCGGACATCCAGGATCGCGTGCTGATGATGGATCCGGCGCTGAGCTCGGCACGGGTGGACGAGGAGTATCTCGACGACATCGCGGCGGCCTTCGCCGACGTGGTGGACGCGAAAAGTCCCTTCACCGCCGACCATTCGAGCCGCGTGACGCTCTATGCGGACATGATCGCCGAGGAAATGGGTCTGGCCGAGGATCACCGCCGCTGGCTGCGCCGGGCGGCGCTGCTGCACGACATCGGCAAGCTCGCCGTCTCGAACCAGATCCTCGACAAGCCCGGCAAGCCCGACGCCGACGAATGGGCCTCGATCCGGAGCCATCCGGCGCACAGTCGCGACGTCCTCGGACGGATCGCCGCCTTCCGCGACATCGCGCCGGTGGCGGGCGCGCATCACGAGCGGCTGGACGGCAAGGGATACCCCTCGGGTCTGAAGGGCGACGAGATCTGTCTCGAGGCGCGCATCCTGACCGTGGCGGACGTGTTCGACGCGCTGTCGGCCGACCGGCCCTACCGTGCCGCGATGCCGGTGGAGAAGGCGCTGGCGATCCTGGAGGCGGATGTGGACGCGGCCTTTGACGGGGCCTGCGTGGCGGCGCTCAAGGCGGGTCTGGCGCGGCTCGGAACCGGAGCGGCCGTCGCGGCGTGAACGGAAGGCCGCGACCCGTCGCGGCGGCGTCTTCTCACAGGTCGGGGCTTGCCGTCGTCGACCTTGCCGGCCGACCGCTTCCGTTCAGCCGGCGGCGCTCAGCAGGTTGAACAGGCCCTGCGACCCTCCGCCATTGGCGTTCTGCAGCAGCGTCAGCGCGGGCGAGCTTCCCGCCAACGAGGACGGCCCGTTGCGGATCTGCGAGATCGCGAGGAACCGGTCGATCAGCTTGTCGACGTTCGCGGGGTCGCGGAACGCGGTGAGATCGGCCGTGCCGAACATCGCGCTCGATTTCTCGCGCAGGACGTCGCGCTGGCGGTCGATGTCGATCTGACCGAACTGGGTCGGCAGACCGAACGCGGTCTCGATGACGGTGCGCAGCGGCTTGGAGCCGAGCACGGTGAACCAGCTCCCGCCGGTCTCGCCCTGGTTGGCCAGCTCGGCGATCTCGCGTCGGAACGACATCGCGAGGCGCATGTCGTTGTTGGTCTCGCCCACCGCGACCTCGAAGGACCGCACCCGGTAGGCGTCGGTGATCTCGCGCGCGAAGCCGGGCAGACCGGTGCGCGGACCGCCCTCGGGGCCGAAGCCGAACGCGTCCGAGAGCTTGGCGTAGGACTTGTCCGTCAGCCGCGCCGCGAGCGCCTTGGGATCCGTCGTCCCCTCGTCGAGGATCTTGCGGATCCAGGCCTTCTTGTCGATGTCCTGCTCGAGCCCGAAGGCCCCGAGCGCCACCTTGAGCAGCCGCCGGTCCGACATCAGCTCGGCCGTGGACGTGACCTTGCCGATGTTCTCCTCGAAATAGGCGATCTCGCGCGCCATCTGCGGCCCCTTGTCGAAGGCCGCCTGCTGCGTGCCTTGGGTCCGCTCGAGGAACCGCCATCCGGCGATGCCCTGAAGCGGGATCTGGGGCTGGAAGCTCATGGCGCGGTCCCTTTCAGATCATCCGGCGGCGAGCAGGCGCGTCTCGCGCGGCAGGATGTTCCGCAGCGCGCGCATGACCTGGTAGAACCGCCCGGCCTCCACCGCCTCGGTCGCGGCGCTCAGATGCGCGCGGCTGTCGGCGTCCAGGAAGACCTGGCTGAGCTGTTCGATGCCGCGCAGCAGCTGGCCTCGCGCCACTTCGGGGTCGGCCTCGCCGGCGAGCACCAGTTGCGCGATGTAGCAGACCCGCTTGACGGGCGTCGTCGCCTCGTCCGGATGGATCGCGTCGCGCAGGCGCAGCACGTTGGCTTCGGCCGTGAGGATGTTGATCCGGGTCCGGCGGTCGCCGTTCTCCATGACCACGCCGTTGATCATCACCCGCTCGCGCGGTCCGAGCTTGAGGACGAGGCCGCTCATGCCACGGCCTCCACGTTGCCGCGAAGCCCGCGCATGATGGAGGTGTTGATGTCGATGAGCGGCACGATCGAGGCCTTGCCGGCCAGGACCTGCATGCCGTGCTTGCGCACGAATTCCGCGAGGCCGATCAGCTGCGCGCGCAGCGCGTCGGGCAGCTTGTTGCCGTCCTGCATCAGATCCTCGGACAGAGTCGGACCAGAGGCGCTGGTTGTCGTTGACCGCCTTGCGCGAGCTTGGGAAAGGCGCGCTTGTCGGTCTCGTCGAGCGATTTCAGGGCATGGGTCACGCGGGCGAACACGGCGTATTCGGAATCGCGGTCGGTGCGGATCGGGGCTGCGGCGGACGCGTAGGCGCTGTGGGCGAAGGCGTGTCGAAACGTTCATCTGGGAACCCCGTTGGTGCCAGGCTCGGGTTCAGGCCGCGAGCCGGGAGGTCATGCCGATGGAGGGCGTCGGATCGGGGCGGGCGAGATGCCCGCCCCGTCCATGAAGGCCGGAGCCTTAGCCGCGGAACAGCGACAGGATGCTCTGCGGCGCCTGGTTGGCGATCGAGAGCGACTGGATGCCCAGCTGCTGCTGCGTCTGCAGAGCGGTCAGGCGGGCCGAGGCCTCTTCCATGTCGGCGTCGACCATCGCGCCCATGCCGGCTTTCAGCGCGTCCGACAGCTTGCCGACGAAGCTCGCCTGGATGTCGATCTGCTTCTGCGCGGTACCGAAAGCGGCGGCGGCGTCGTTGGCGTTCGTCACCTCGGCCTCGATGGCGACCAAGTGTGGTGTCGAGCGTTCGCCTGGTGTCGAAGCTCGGCTGCGGTCAGACGCGGTCAGCATGGCGTCGATCGCGCTAAGATCCTCGCCGGTCACGCTGATCGTCTCGTGCCGATGGTGCCGGCCGCCGCACGCGTGATCGAACCCATGACTTCGACGGCGCAGTCGATGTTGTTGAGCAGGTTCACGCCGTTGAACGACGCGGACGCGACGATGTCGATGATCTGGTTGCCGATCGCGGTCAGGTCCGCGACGAGCTTGGTGCGGGTGTCGCCGCGTTCGACAGATCGCCGGCGCCGAGAACCGCGTCTTTCGCCAGAGTCAGCATGTCGGAGATCGACTCTGCTGCGGTACGAGCCGGTACCGACGGTGGCGGAGCCGAGCGAAAGAGCCTCGCCAACCTTGCCGAGACCGGAGATGTCCGACTTCATGACCTGGGCGATGGCCCAGACGGCGCCGTTGTCCTTGGCGGTGGCGACCTTCATGCCGGTCGAGATCTCGTTCTGGACCTTGCCCATGTTGGCGTTGATGTTCTTCAGGGTCTGAAGGGCGACGAGCGAGCTGTTGTTCGTGAGAATGCTGGTCATTGGTGTTTTCCTTTTGAAGGCGAGCGGCGCTTTCGACGCCGTTTCCGGTGTGCGGCCCCGCATCTGCGAGACCATGTGATCGCCCTTCTGGATCCTGCGACGTATCGGGTCTGGTTTCGGACCCCGCCGCGCCGGTCTTTCGAACCGCTTGGGGGTCATAGCGCGGTCAGCCCTAAGCAATCATGAAATTCAGGAAAGCATCATGGTTGACAATGGGTTATCGGTAAACGGAGTCTGAATTCGTGCCGTCCGGCCGGCCGGGGATTGCGGTCGGGACCGCGTTGGCGCATGGGGGAGGCATGGGCTCACGTTCACACGCGACCGCGCGGCGCGGCATGGTTCTGGCCGCGATCCTGACCGCATGCGCGACCCATGCGGCCGAGATGCCGCGACCCGAGCCGGAGCCGCCCGCGCCGCCGGCGTTCGACGACTGGGCGCTTGTCTGCGCCGGGACCTGCGACATCCGGACACGGATCGTCGGACGGGACGGATCGGAGGTCCTGACGCTGGTCGCACGGACGGGCGACGGCGGCGCGTTCGGGATCGAGACGCCCCTGCCGCTGTTCCTGCCCGATCCGGTGCGGCTGACGCTCGGCCCCACTGAACCCCGCGCGATCCCGTGGCGGACCTGCGGCGCGGCCGGCTGCGAGGCGCGCGCGCCGCTGGCGCCGGATCTGCTGGCGGATCTGCGGCGCGAGCTTTCGGGAAGCGTCGAACTTACCCTAGAGACAGGCGAGCGGGTCCGGTTCGGCGTCTCGCTGCTGGGTTTCACCGCCGCCTGGCGGGCCCTCAGCGACGCCCCTTGATCCGCCGGCCGTAGAGTTCCAGCCGGTGGTGGACGATCTCGTACCCAAGCCGCCGCGCGATCTCCTCCTGCAGCGCCTCGATGCGCGGGTCGGAGAATTCGATGACCTGGCCGGTCTCCATGTCGATCAGGTGGTCGTGGTGATCGTCGCCGGCGCTCTCGAACCGCGCGGGACCGTCGCCGAAGGCGTGGCGCTGGATCGCGCCGCTCTCCTCGAGCGCGCGCATCGTGCGATAGACCGTGGCGAGCGAAATGCGGCTGTCCATCGCCGCGGCCCGTTGAAAGATGCGCGCGGCGTCCGGGTGACCGCCGGTCTCGGCGAGGATCTGCAGGATGATCCGGCGCGGTTTGGTGATGCGCAGACCGGCGTCGCGCAGCATCGCCTCATGGTCACGCTCGGGTCCGGAGGTCGGCATCGGCGCAGAATAGCGGCGGACGGCGCCGGTGCAAAGGCTCTTTCTGCAAACAATTCTCATTCGCATTGACACGCCCGCAAGGCGCGTTACCTTGGCACGGTCATCCCGCGAAAGGCCGTCCATGCTCCGAATCGTGCTCGCCTCCCTGCTGGTCGTCTCGCTGGCCGGGCCCTCCGCCGCCGAGAAGCTCAGGGTCGTCTCGACGATCACCATCGTCGGCGACATGGCGCGCAACGTGGCGGGCGACGCGGCGGAGGTCTCGACCCTGATCCCGCCGGGCTCCGAGATCCACAATTTCCAGCCGACCCCGAGCGACATCCGCACCGCCGGCGAGGCCGATCTGATCCTCTGGAACGGCATGGGCCTCGAGGTCTGGTTCGAGCGGTTCTTCCGCAATCTGCGCGACGTGCCGGCCGTGACGGTCAGCGACGGCGTCGATCCGATCCCGGTCGCGTCCGGCCCCTACGAGGGCCAGCCCAACCCGCACGCCTGGATGTCGCTCAGCGACGCGCTGATCTACGTCGACAACATCCGCGCCGCGATGGCCGAGGCCGATCCCGCCAACGCGGAGACCTACGCCGCCAACGCCG
>CAVORV010000056.1:0-9808 GCA_963698685.1 uncultured Alphaproteobacteria bacterium | reverse complement strand
GGCGGGCGGGCCGGCGGCGACCCTGTCCGCTGAAACCGGTGTGATCATGACCGCATGGAAAGACGCGGTTTCTTAGCAACGTCTTTAACCTTTGTCCCACATAACGCTTCCGCCGCCATTCTCTGGCGGATGTCTGCTTGTGGAGAACCCTCATGTCGCGACCCGTCAGCCATGGCATGCTGATCGCCCTGACGGCGTCAGTCTGCGCGTCCGCGGCCGCGGCCGCCGGCATCGAGCGTCAGTTCCCGTCGACCCGAATCCTCTTCGAGCCCGGACGATATCTGGAATTCTCGGCGGTCTACGCCGATCCGGACCTCGAAGGCGAAGGCGGCGCTCTCGCCCCGGGCGTTCCGATCATCGGATCCACCGGCGACATCTTCGGCGCCTTCGGCAACTTCGGGGCGGCCTACAAGGCGGATCTGACCGAACGGCTGTCATACGCGTTCATCGCCGATCAGCCTTACGGAAGCTCGACGGACTATCCCCGGAGCCTCTATGCCGGAACCGCCGCGAACATCGACACGGTCGCCCTGACCGGCATCCTCGCCTACGACGTGACGCCCGCGATCAAGATCTATGGCGGGCTCCGGGCGCAGCGGATGAAGGCGGACGGCGCCGTTCCGTTTCTCGGCGGCTACACGATCGAGACCGATGCCGACATCGGCTACGGCTACATGCTGGGCGCCGCCTGGCAGAAGCCGGAGCTCGCCATGCGCGTGGCCCTGACCTATCGTTCCGCGATCGAGCAGGATTTCGACACGGTCGAGTTCGGAACCATCGATTCCACGCTCCATGTCGAAACGCCGCAATCGGTCGCGCTCGAGTTCCAGTCGGGCATCGCCGCGGACACGCTGGTTTTCGGGTCGGTGCGCTGGGTCGACTGGCCGCAGTTCGAGATCGATCCGACCAACTATCCGCTCGACGTGCCGATGGTGGAATACGAGGCGGCTTGGACGACCTGGACGCTCGGCGTGGGGCGTCAGCTCACCGACCGGCTGGCCGGCGCGTTCGAGGTCGCCTACGAGCCGGCGACGGACACGATCCTGACGCTGCTCGGGCCGGTCGATGGCGGGGTGATCACGACGGCCTCGCTGAGCTACGACTTCGGGTCGCTCACGCTTTCGGGCGGCGTCAGTTACGGCTGGCTCGGGGACGCCGAGGCCGCGACCGGCACCCGGTTCGAGGACGGCCGCCTCACGGCGGTCGGCCTGCGCCTCGGCTGGCATTTCTGAAACGAAAACGTCCGGCCCCGAGGGACCGGACATCCGTTTCGTCCGAAAGAGCGGGCCCGGTCCTCGCGGACCGGCTCCGTCTCAGAATCCGTAGTTCAGACCGATCCGGGCGACCACGCCCGAATTGTCGAAGCTGTAATCGATCGTCTGGCCGGGAAAGACGACGGGGTCGGAAGCCCTCACCGTCGCATCCGAGAGGTCGTAGCCCAGGACCTCCACTTTCGCGCTGAACCTGCCGGAGACCTTGCGTTCGATCCCCGCGCCGACGACGTAGCCGAAGCGGGTGTCCGACGCGCTCCAGTCCGAGGCGTAGCCGAGCTCGGTCAGCTCCAGCGAGAAGCTGTTCTTCACCCGCCCCGCGGCCAGACCGCCCGTCACGTAGAACAGCGTCTCGCCGGAGGCGTAGCCGGCCTTGAGCCGCGCCGTGGCCAGCGTGTCGAGTTCGGTTCCGTAGCCGGTGATCGTGTTCACGCCGTTGAATATCGGATCGGGGTTGGGATCGCGCTTGGCGAAACCGTTCTCGACGTCCGAACCCGTGAGCGAGAAGTCGATCTCCACGCCGGTGACGAGCGTGCCGTTCTGGCGGTTCCAGCCGAAGGTCAGACCGCCGATCCCGGCGACGTCGGCATCGTCGATGTCCTCGGGAAACAGCCCGTTCGAGACGTCCAGCTCCAGAAGGGCGCCCTCGTAATCCCCGAGCGACGCGGCGCCGGTCGAGCGCAGGGCGCCCGCGCTGACGCCGACGAAACCGCCCGACCAGTCGGCGGTCTGCTGGGCGAGGGCGGGCGTGCAGGCCAGCATCGCCACGGCCATTGTTCGAACAAACATCCTGTCGCTCCTCTCGGTCGGATGACCGCACGCGTTTCGACCCGCGGCCTTTGGCAAGTAGTTAATATGAAAATTTTTAACAAAACCCTAAAGAAGCCCCCGGCCCGTTCACTATTGGAGGGGGGCCGGCATTCATGTCGGAGGGTCGATGGCCTGTCCGTCGGTTTTTACCTGAAAGCAACGAATTTGCCGCAAGCATCCGTGTGGCTGGCGGATCGGGGCGCCAATCCGTCCGAAGCGGGGAGTGCGGCGTTTGACAGGTGAAGAGACCCCGAAACGTTCGCTTTTCGCGCGGCCCGCCGAGGCGTGGCTGCGGATGGCGGACTATTTCATTCCCGAGACGATGGCCGGCGACCGCGAGGCCTCCAACCAGGCGCGGATGTTCCTGATCAGCCACACGATCGGCCCCGTGCTGGGGAACAGCGTTCCGATCGCGCTCTTCGCTTTCGACCCGACCCCGCGGATCGACGTGCTGATCCTCGCGGTCAGCATCAGCCTGTTCTGGGTCTTCCCGTTTCTTCTGCGGTGGGGCGTGGCCTATGACAGGCTGGTGGTGCTGTCGGTGGTCAATCTGAACTTCGCCATCCTGTGGAGCTGCTACCATTACGGCGGCGTGGCCTCGCCGACGCTGACATGGGTGCTGATCATCCCCATCCTGTCGCTGTTCTACGTCGGCGGCGAGCGGCGGCTCCAGCCCTGGCTTCTGGGGGTCACGGCCGTCTCCATCGCGATCTTTTTCGGCATGTATTCGTGGCTCGATCCGTCGCCGAACGACGTGCCCGACGCCGCCATGCTGGGTCTGGGCGCGGTCTCCACCGTCGCGACGCTCGCCTATGTCGCGACCATGGCGATCTATTACGCCCGGATCTTCGACGCCGGCGTCGATCTCGAGATCGAGGTCAAGCGGCGACGGGCCATGGCCGACGAGCTTCGCCGCGCCGTGGCGCTCGCGCACCGCACCGGATCGGCGAAGTCGGAGTTCCTGGCGCGCATGAGCCACGAGATCCGCACGCCGCTGAACGCGATCATCGGCTACGGCCAGCTTCTCAAGGAGGAGGCGGAGGAGACCGACGACCGGCCGATGCAGGCCGATCTCGCCCGCATCCTCGACGCGGCGTATTATCTGATGCGGCTGATCAACATGATCCTCGATCTCGCGAAGATCGAGGCCGGCCGCATGAGCTTCGACGTGCAGCCGCACCGGATCGGGACGCTGCTCGAAAAGGCGGTGGCCGCGCGCCGGACCCTGATCGACGACCGCAAGAACCGGGTCCGCGTCGAGGTCGAGGACGGTCTCGACATGATCGAGACCGACGGGCACCGTTTTCTGCAGATCGTCGACGCCATTCTCGAGAACGCGGCGCTCCATACCGATGGCGGCATGATCACCCTGACCGCGTCGAAAGACGCGGCGGCGAAGCCCCCGTCGTTCCGTGTCGCGATCGCGGATACGGGCAACGGGATCCCGCCGGACCAGATGGCGACGCTCTTCAAGACCTTCGCGACGGCGCAAAGCGCCGCGGGCGGCCGGTATGGCGGCACCGGGCTCAATCTCGCGGTCTGTCATCAGCTCTGCCGCGTCATGGACGGAAGCGTCGACGTGCGCAGCGCGCCCGGCGCGGGCACCACCATCACCATCACCATGCCGCTCGTGGCGCGGCGCCGCCCGGCGAACGTCCCGGACGGCGTCTCGGCGGGCTTCGTCCCGGCCTGAGGGACCCCGCGCGGCCGGCGGGTTTCGCGGGGCGCGCGGGGTCCGAAGCCGTCCGGTCATCTCCGGTTAACCAAGACGTCACGCGCGCCGCCGCGAATTTACCGGACGTTGGTGAAACCGCCACAAGGTACGGGTTGAAATCGGGGGACTTTTTTTGATGACGCGCGCTTTCATCGACGGCGTTCCGGAGGCGGCTCTCGCGGGCAGCATGCGGGACTTCCGCGTGCCGACCGGAACCGACCTCCTGGCGCGCACCGGCGCGTTCTACGCCTGGCAGGAGACGCGCCGTCGATCCGACACCTGGCCGTTCTCGCGCTCGACCGAAAACGGTCCGGCGTCGAGCTGCGAGATCCGTGACGACCGGGGCAATCTCAGCCGGGGCGTGAACTTCGCCAGCCAGGACTATCTCAGCCTCTCGTCGCATCCGGAGGTTCTGGCCGCGGCGCGGAACGCCATCGACACGATGGGCGTGCATTCGGCGGGCTCGCCGGCGCTGGTGGGCAACACCTCGACCTCGGTGGCGCTCGAGGCGCGCATCGCCGACTTCCTCCGCATGAAGGAGGCGCTGCTCTTTCCCACGGGCTGGGCGGCCGGCTTCGGCGTGATCAAGGGGCTGGTGCGCGACAAGGACCACATCGTCATGGACGCGCTGTCGCACGCCTGCCTGCAGACCGGCGCGCAGGCGGCCACGCGCAACGTCGTGCCGTTCCGCCATCTCGACATCGACCATTGCCGCCAGAAGCTGGCGACCATCCGCGCGCGCGACGCGCAGGCGGGCATCATGGTCGTGACCGAGGGCCTGTTCTCGATGGACAGCGACACGCCCGACATCGCCGCGATGCAGGCGCTCGCCCACGAATACGGCGCGACCCTGGTGGTCGACGTGGCGCACGATCTCGGCGCGCTCGGCGACGGCACCGGCCATATCGGCCTGCAGAACATGCTGGGCCAGGTCGACCTGGTGATGGGCAGCTTCTCCAAGACCTTCGGCTCGAACGGCGGCTTCGTCGCGATGAACGACCGGGCGGTCAAGGAATACCTGCGCTTCTACAGCCCGTCCTGCACCTTCTCCAACGCGCTCTCGCCCGCGCAGGTCGCGGCCGTGACCCGCGCGCTCGACATCGTCCAGTCCGACGAGGGCGCGCGGCTGCGCGGCAAGCTGATGTACAACATCTGCATGCTGCGCGAGCGGCTGCGCGCGCGCGGCATGGAGGTCTACGGCGATCCGTCCGCCATCGTCTGCGTCAAGACCGGGGACGAGGCGCTCGCGCGGCTGGCCGCCCGCGAGATGCCGGGCCTCGGCCTCGTGGCGAACCTCGTGGAGTTTCCCGCCGTCGGCAAGGGTCTCGCGCGCTTCCGCCTGCAGGTCATGGCCGGACACACCGACGCCGAGATCGAGGCCGCCGCCGAGCGCGTGGGCGCCGCTCTGGAGATCGCGCGCGACCTTCTCGCGACCGGAGGCTCCGGCGCGGAGCCCCGGGCGCTCGCGGGATGACCCCCGGCGGAGGATGACATGAGAGAGCGCGCCATGGCCGATCAGCAGATCATCGACCGGATCGTCACGTGGTTCATTCCCGAGGACGCCGTGCGCGGACGTACCGAATGGGGCATGGCGCGCACGTTCGTCTTCACGCACCTTTTCGGGCCGCTCATCGCGCAGCCGATGTCGGTCTATCTCATTCTCGTCTCGCCGCGCGTCGACGCGCCGCTTCTCGTCATGGTTCTGGGCATCTGCAGCTTCTGGACCCTGCCGTTCCTGCTCCGCGCCACCGGCAGCATGAAGCTCGTCGCCCTCACGTCGTTCCAGCTTCTGGCCGCGACCTCGCTCTTCGGCGCCTTCAATTACGGCGGGTTCAGCTCGCCGTTCCTGCCCTGGTTCGTGGTCAGCCTGCTGCTCGGCCTGTTCTATCTCTCCAAGAGCGTCGCGGCGGTGCTGGGGCTCTTCGCGCTCGACATCGCGGTGTTTCTCGGGCTGATCGCATGGGCCGGCCTGCCGGACCGGATCCCGATCGAGGATCTGCGGGTCATCGGCTGGCTCTCGATCACGTCGGCCACGATCTACATGACCTGGATGGCGCTCTATTATTCGCGCATCATCGGGCTGCGTTCCGAGCTCGAGATGGAGATCGAGCGGCAGCGCGACACCTCGATCGAGCTGGAGAAGGCCCGCGCGGTCGCCGAGGAGACGGGCCAGGCCCGCGCGCGCTTCTTCGCCAAGATGAGCCATGAGCTGCGCACGCCGCTCAACGCCATCATCGGCTATTCCGACATCCTGCTCGAGGATTGCGAGGGCGACGCGCCCGAGCATCAGCAGCGCGCCCGCGACGTCAGCCGCATCAACGCCGCCGGACGGCACCTGCTGTCGCTGGTCGCGGACGTGCTCGACGCCAACCGGATCGAGAACGACATGATGAGCGTCGAGACCACCGAGTTCCGGCTCGGCCAGCTCTGCGACGAGGTGGTGGCGACGGCGCTGCCGATGGTCGAGAAGAACGGCAACACCTTCTCGTTCGTCTGCCAGAGCCGCGACCACATGCTCAGGACCGACGCGCGGAAACTCCGGCAGATCCTGCTCAACCTGCTCTCGAACGCCGGCAAATTCACCGAGGGCGGCAGCGTGAAGCTCGAGATGTTCATCGAATTCCACGCCCATGACGAGGATCTGCACGCCATCGTCACCGATACCGGCATCGGCATCCAGCCCGAGGCCCTGTCGCGGCTTTTCACCGATTTCGAGCAGGCCGACGTCTCGACCTTCAACCGCTATGGCGGGACCGGGATCGGCCTGGCGCTCAGCCGCAAGCTCGCCATCCTGCTCGGAGGCGACATCAAGGCCTCCAGCCGTCCCGGCCAGGGCTCGCGGTTCGCCGTCTCGGCGCCGGCGCGGATCCATCTCGACGGCGACGACCGCGTCGCGGCCGTCGATGCGGACGCGCAGGTCGCGGCATGACGGTTCCGTTCAACATTCCCGGCGCCGGAAGCGGCGGACCGGCGCGAGACGAAGCGATACGAGGTGAAGCGATGATCCAGAGCGCGGCCATCCCTCATGCCGACGCGTACCCGGTTCCGACCGGAGGCTCCGACGCGTCCCCGCTTCCCAGACCGCTCATCCTCGTGGTCGACGACGTTTTCGACAACCGCGACATCCTCACCCGCCGCCTGGTGCGGCGCGGCTTCGACGTGGTCGAGGCCGCCGGCGGGGTCGAGGCGCTCGAGAAGATCCGCGCGGCGACCTTCGACATCGTGCTGCTCGACATCATGATGCCGGACATGGGCGGCAACGAGGTGCTGGCCGAGATCCGCCGCACCCTGTCCGACACCGAGCTGCCGGTCATCATGGTCACCGCCAAGAGCCAGAGCGAGGACGTGGCCGAGAGCCTCGCGCTCGGCGCCAACGACTACGTCACCAAACCGGTGGATTTCGTGGTGGCGCTCGCCCGCATCAACGCCCAGCTCGGCCGCAAACGCATCGCGGAGGCCGAGCGCGCCTCCAAGCGGGAGATCGAGCGCGAGGCCGCCGATCTGCATGTCGTCGCGGCGCGCGAGGCCGGAGAGCGGCGCAAATCCGACGAGAAGCTGCATTATCTCGCCTATCACGACGCGCTGACCGGGCTTCTGAACCGGGCGGCGTTCCGCGATCTCGTCAGCGAGGCCCTGAACGATCCGACGCTGGCCGCGGCGGAGCCGACCGTGCTCTTCATGGATCTCGACCGGTTCAAGGCGGTCAACGACGTGCATGGTCACGAGATCGGCGACAAGCTTCTCTCCAAGATGGCCGCCCGGCTCAGCGAGGTCGCGGGCGAGGCCGCGACCGTGGCGCGCCTCGGCGGTGACGAATTCGCCATCTTCCTGTTCGAGGGCGCCACGTCCGGCGCGGGCATGGATCTCGCGCAGCGGATCGTCACGGCGGCCGGGGAGCCGGTCCATATCGACGGACAGCCGTTCCAGGTCGGGGCGAGCTGCGGCGTCGCCCGGGCCTCGGATTGCGACCACCGGCTCGAATCGATGCTCAAGGGCGCGGATCTCGCCATGTACCGGGCCAAACTCGCCGGCCGCGGCCGACCCGTCCTTTTCGAGGAGCAGATGCTCCGCGAGCAGCACGAGCGCAACGCGCTCGAGGTCGATCTGCGCCAGGCGATCCAGGACGACGCGCTCGAGGTCCATTACCAGCCGCTGGTGAACACCGAGACGGACCGGATCACCGCGTTCGAGGCGCTGGTGCGCTGGCCGCATCCCGAGCGCGGCGTTCTCGAGCCGGACGATTTCATTCCGCTGGCCGAGGAGACCGGTCTGATCATCCCTCTGGGCAGGGCGGTCCTGCGCCATGCCTGCGTCGAGGCGGCGGGCTGGCCCGAAGACATCCGGATCGCGGTCAACCTCTCGCCGCTGCAGTTCCGCGACCCGGAGCTGCTCGGCCATATCCGCGACGTACTGGCCGCGACGGGCCTCGATCCGAAGCGGCTGGAACTCGAGGTCACCGAATCCGCGCTGCTCGACGCCGGCAAGCAGAACTTCGAGATCATGCGCGCCATCCGGGCCCTGGGGGTCCGCGTGTCGATGGACGATTTCGGCACCGGCTACTCGTCGCTGAGCTACATACAGAATTTCGAGTTCGACAAGATCAAGATCGACCAGCGGTTCATCCGGGATCTGCGGAACGGGCAGAACGGCGCGGCCATCATCAAGGCGATCATCGATCTGGGCGTGAGCGTGGGGATCGAGACCACCGCCGAAGGCATCGAGACCGACGAGGAGCTCGACGCCGTCAGATCCTACGGCTGCGTGGAGATGCAGGGATTTCTCTTCAGCCGACCCATGGATTCCGCCGCCGCCCGGGCCTTCATCGAAGAGCGTTCCCGCTGAGAACGACGGCGCGAACAGGCTGTTGCGACCATCAGCATGCCGAAAACCTTTGTCGGCTGGGTGAGGATGCGGGCACGCTGGCTGCAGGGTGAGGTGGAGCTTGCCCGGCTGGGCCTTGTCCCGCCACGACCTGCGGGGCAAAGGTCCAGCCTGCTGCACCAGATGACACGCCCGGACACCGCGCTAGGGGCTTGGGCCGTTGCCCACGCCACAACACCGGGCAGGCATTGGAAATGGAGAGCAGGACGGTAACCGATCCCTTGCTGATCGGTGAGGCCTTGTGTGGGGAGAGTGGCTTCGAAGGGCTTGGCGGACAATGCACGGGCCGGTTCGGGGCGCTCTGGGAATATTTGTTGCCATGGCTGGAAACTGTCGATCATCTATCACAGATCACCGTTCCTGCCCCCGGCCAGACCCCAACCCGAACGCCCTCTAGATCACTCTACTTTAGGCAAGATCAGAGCTCAATTATGCAACGCACCGCGCGCTAAATGCTTGCATTTTTCGCTAGCAAATCTTACCTTGCCCAGATGAACAGCAAGCACCGCAAGACCCTTGCCGCCGTCTTCACCGATCCGGTGTCTGGCGCCATCGAATGGGCGGCAGTCGAAAGTCTGCTGCTGGCGGCAGGCGCGCGTCTGATCGAAGGGCGCGGATCACGGGTGCGGTTCGAAAAGGATGGCGAGGTAGCGACGTTCCACCGCCCGCACCCCGCCAAGGAAGCGAAGCGATATCAGGTGCGCGATGCCCGCGACTTCCTGGAACGGATCGGGGTTAGACCATGACCAACACCATGACCTACAAGGGCTATGCCGCCCGGATCGAATACGACGACGAAGACGGGATTTTCACGGGCCGGATTGCCGGTATCCGCGACGGGGTGGGCTTTCATGCCGACACCGTGGAAGGGCTGCGCGGAGCGTTTCATGAGGCGGTCGAAGACTACATCGAAACCTGCGCCAAGATCGGCAAGGAACCTCAGAAAACCTACTCGGGGCAGGTCATGTTCCGGGTCAGCCCTGATGTTCACCGCAAGGCCGCGCTGGCCGCCGAGTTGTCGGGCAAAAGCCTGAACCAGTGGGCCGAAGAAGTGCTCGACCGGGCCGCAGGGTAAGCCGCTGAAACTTCAGACGTCTTCGATTTCATCCTGCTTTCTGGGAAAGGGCGCTGC
>CAVORV010000055.1:0-21152 GCA_963698685.1 uncultured Alphaproteobacteria bacterium | reverse complement strand
CGGCAATCCGTTCCATGGCGGCACCGGCGGCGCGGAGAACGCCCGCCTGCTCGCCGCCGCGTTTCCGGACGCGCGAATCCTGATCACGATCCGCGAGCAGATGCGGATGCTGACCTCGGTCTACATGCAATACCTGTCGCGCGGCGGCACCCGGTCGCCGGAGGATTTCTTCACCGAGGAGAACGCGCCGGGCTATCCGCGCTTCCGGACCGGGCATTTCCGCTACGACTGGCTGATCGGCCTCTACCGCGACCTTTTCGGGGCCGAGAACGTCCTGGTGCTGACCCAGGAGGAGATGGCATCCGATCTCGCGGGATTTCTCGCGAAGCTCTCGGCCTTCGCGGAGGCCCCGCGCCAGGACGGCTTTCCGGCCCGCACGGAACGCTCGGGCGCGAGCTACCCCGAGGCGGCGGCGCCGCTGCTGCGCCGGATCAACCACTTCCGGGCCGGCCCGGCCTCGCCGGAGCCGGCGCTCGATCTGGGCGGGGTCTCGGCCGGGCTCTACCGCTGGGCGGGGGGCACCGCGCGCCATCCGGTGCTGGCCCGCGCCTACGGCCGCAGGCGCCCCGTGACCGACCACGTGACCGCGCGGTTCGCGGGGCGGTTCGCCGACAGTAACCAGACGCTCGGACGGATGGTTCCGGGACTTGACCTGACCGGGTACGAGATGTGAGACGCGCCGGGCGCGAGGCCTGGTGGCGGCGGACCATGAAAAGAAGGCGATCCCCGTGACGAGACCGGACCTGACCATCGGCCTGCTGTGGCATTCGGCCGTCTCCGACAATCTGGGCGTCGGCGCGCTCACCGTGTCGCAGATCGCCATCGTCGAGAAGGTCGCGGCCGGGATCGGCGTGGGCGTGCGCTTCATGATCCTCGGCTGGCGCGATCCGCGTCCGAGCTACATCGAGGCCCCGAACGTGACGCGTTTCGAGATGTCGGGCCGTGATCTGGTCAGCCCCGGCGGGCTCTATTCCACTGTCCGGGGCTGCGATCTGGTGCTCGACATCGGCGCGGGCGACAGTTTCGCGGACATCTATGGGCCCGGGCGCATCCGCAGGATGCTCCTGGCCAAATTCATCGTCCACGCCGCGCGCCGGCCGATGATCCTGAGCCCGCAGACCATGGGTCCGTTCTCCCGCGCCTGGGCGCGTCAGGGGGCGCTGGCCTCCATCCGGCGCTGCCGGGCGGTCTTCACCCGCGACACGCTCTCGACGACGTTCCTGCGCGACATCGGTTTCACCGGGACGATCGGCGAGGCGACCGACGTGGCGATGCGTCTGCCCTACGACCCGCCCGCGCCCAGTGGTGGCGGACCGGTCCGGGTCGGGCTGAACGTCTCGGGGCTGCTGATGAACGGCGGCTATACCGGCAGGAACATGTTCGGGCTCACCACCGACTATCCGGCGCTGATCCGCGAGATCCTCCGACGCTTCACGGCGATGGAGGGCGTCGAGACCCATCTGGTGGGCCACGTGATCTCCGAGAGCCAGCCGATCGAGGACGATTTCCGCGCGAGCGAGGCCTTGGCCGGAGAATTCCCCGGCACGATCCTCGCCCCACGCTTTGACAGCCCTTCGGAAGCGAAATCCTGGATCGCGGGCATGGATTTCTTCATGGGCGCGCGGATGCACGCCTGCATCGCGGCTTTCTCGAGCGGAGTTCCGGTGATCCCGATGGCCTACAGCCGCAAATTCTCGGGGCTCTTCGGCACGCTGGGCTACGACCACACGGTCGAGTGCACGACCGGAACCAACGAGGCGATCCTGGAGGCGGTCTTCAAGGGGTTCGAAGCCCGCGCCGCCCTCAAGGCGGAGGTGGACGCCGCCTTCGCGCGCGCCGAGGCCCGGCTCGCACCCTACGAGGCGGCGCTGGCCGACACGCTCGGCGACCTCGCGCGCGCATGACGCCCTCCCCCGCCCTCGCCCGCGTCGCGCGCGGCGATCTCTGCTCGGGCTGCGGAGGCTGCGCGGGGCTGGCGCCGGGACGGATCGAGATGGTCATGGAAGGGCCGGGCTGGCTGCGCCCGCGCCAGAGCGCCACGCTAGACCCCGCTCAGGAGGAGGCCATCGCCGCGACCTGTCCGGGTCTCACAGTCGAGCAGGACCGTCCCGGCCATCCCTACTGGGGTCCGGTGCTCGAATGCCGGACCGGACATTCCACCGATCCCGCCCTGCGCCGCCAGGCCTCGTCGGGGGGCGGAATATCGGCGCTTCTGGTCCATCTGCTGGAGACCGGCGCGGTCGACCGGGTGATCCAGATCGCGGCCTCGGATGCGGTTCCCGTCGCCAACGAGACGGTGGTGAGCGTGACGCCGGCGGAAGTCTTCGCCGCCGCGGGATCGCGCTACGCGCCCTCGGCGCCGCTGGCGCGGCTCGAGGAGATGCTGGAGGCACCCGGAACTTCCGCCTTCGTCGGCAAGCCCTGCGACGTGGCCGCGCTCCGCGCGATCGCGAAGCGCGATCCGCGCGTGGACACAAAAATCCCATGGATGCTGTCGTTCTTCTGCGCCGGCGTGCCCTCGCAGGCGGGCGCGGAGGCGGTGGTGGCGAAACTCGGCGTGGCGCCGGACGATCTTGCCGCCTTCCGCTACCGGGGCGACGGCTGGCCGGGCTACGCCACCGCGACCCGGCGCGACGGCAGCGCCGAGCGGATGTCCTACGATGACAGCTGGGGCGACATCCTGACCAAACACGTGCAGTTCCGCTGCAAGATCTGCCCCGACGGGGTCGGGGCCGCCGCCGACGCCGTCTGCGCCGACGCCTGGGAATGCGACGAGAACGGCTATCCGGTCTTCGAGGAGCGCGACGGATCGAGCCTGATCCTGAGCCGCACGGAGATTATGCGGCGTGTGTCCGATCCCGGCGTCCAGCGGCAAGACGAACCGCATGCGGCTGAACCGAGGCGGCAATCGACAAGCGAATGCGGCGCTCTACCGCGTCGCCATCGTTCGGATGCGGGGTCATCCCCCGACACGATCCTACGTCGCCAAACGCACGGCCGACGGCAAGGGAAAGCGCGAGATCATCCGGTGCCTCAAACGGTACATCGTCCGGGAATTCTATCGCCATCTCTGCGCACCGCCGCGCGTGCGCGTGACCACCTGACGAACATAGGAGCTTCTTCGACGGGGCCGAGACCAACAACGGTCTCTTCAAGACCGAGGTCATCCGACGCGCCGGTGAGTTCCATCGTGAAGCGCAACACCGAGGGCGGATGATGTATCCGTCTGTCTGGAAACGGAGAACGGTGTCGCCATGTCAGGATATTCCCATCTCACGGCCGAGGAGAGAGACCGGATCGCCGGTCTGAAGGCCGACGGCCTGTCGCTCGGTGCGATCGCCCGGGCGCTGGGCGGCTTCGACCATCTCGCGCGAGCTGCGGCGCAACGCGCTCGACAGCGGCGTTTACCGGCCGCACGTGGCCGACGGGGCGTACATGCTGCGCCGCCAGCGCGCGGCGGTGCTTGAGACGGATGCGAAGCTCGCGGCCTACGTCACGGATCGCCTGACCGAAGGCTGGACGCCGGAACAGATCGCGGGACGGCTGCGGCTCGGGATCGAGCCCGGCCTGCGCGCCGTTTGCGCGGAGACGATCTACGGCTGGATCTACCGCGCCGGCCAGAAGACGGAACGGCTCTGGCGCTTCCTGACCCGCCGCCATGCCCGTCGAAGGACGCGCCACGGTCGGGCATCTCGCGACACGATCGCGGAGAAGAACTCATATTTCTCAGCGATCTGACGACGCTGACGCCCGAGAAGTGGCGGGCCATTGGGAGGCCGACCTCGTGATCTGCAAACGATCCCGCCCGGTGCTGGTGCTGCATGAGCGCAAGACCCGGATCACGCTGATGACGCGCCTGGCCGGCAAGACCGCCGCCGAGACCATCGCCGCGATGACGGCCGCCTTCCGGCGGCTCGACCCGAGGATGCGCGGTTCGGTCACCTTCGACAACGACACCTGCTTCGCCCGCCACATGCTGCTTCGCGGCATGCTCTCGGCCACGACGTATTTCTGCGACGCCTATGCCAGCTGGCAGAAGGGCGGGGTCGAGAACGCCAACGGCCGCATCCGGCGATGGCTGCCCCGCGGGGCCGACCTCGACGAGATCAGCGAGCAGGACATCCAGGAGATCGCCGCATGAGCCAAGTCGAAACCTGACCCCGCGCAAATGCCTCGCCTACCGATCCCCGGTCGAAGCGTTCCTGTCGGAGCTTGGCAGGGACGTCGAAATCCGGTTTGCTTGAACCGTTGCGCTTCGCGCTGGAATCCACCGCCGGCCCGTGGCGCAGTCTCGAAGACGTCGAGTTCGCCACGCTCGAATGGGGCGGTTGGTTCAACCACCGCCGCCTGCTCAAGCCCATCGGGCATATCCCGCCGGCCGAGGCAGAAGCCAACTTCTACCTTCAGCTTGAGGAGCCTAACTTGGCGGCATAGGACTTCAAACAAAACAGCCGCCGGCAAACTCGGAGCGGTTCAGACCCCTGACGCGCTGCGCGATATGGAGGCTTCGCGCGACAGGGGTCATCGGGAAACAACCGAACCTGACATCTACGGAGGCGAAAGTCTCCGGAAACAAGTGGCTGAGGCAACGACATGATCCCACAGGAACATCCTTAGATGCGGGAATGCGGAAGACGTCTTCTCACCTTGTTTGTCGCGCTGCAGGCCGGCGCGCGCCGAGGCCAAACTGACGCTCGCCAACCTCGGCTACAACATGGACCGTCTGGTCTTCCATGAGCGCAGAGGCGCCACGGGATGACTCCGTCCCGATCGCCGGGACCGCCCGCCAGACCGCCGAGACGGCCGGAAAGGCCGCCGCGCCGGGCACGGCGACGCAGGTCATCCGGAAGTCCCGCGAAAAGCAGCGTTGATGCGGGTGTCCAGATGTGTTGAGCAGGTGCTCAGTGTATCTTAATGAAAACCACTTCTTAGGAGCCCCTATGTCACTACTCTCAAAAGTAAGAACCATCGCGCATCGTAAAATTGTACAACCTTCGATGATGTTAATGTATAGACAGATATATGGCATGAATATAGGTCAAGGCGTGCGTATTTCTATGGGAGCACGTCTTGACAAAACCAATCCAAAGGGTATTAACATCGGAGATTTTACGGCTGTCACCTCTGGCGCAACCATTTTGACACATGACTTCGTCAACCGTGTACATGCAGACGTCTATATCGGACGGAACTGCTTCATCGGATTCGGAGCCATCGTGCTGCCGGGTGTGCACATCGGTGACTTTGTCATTGTGACAGGAAACTCGGTTGTTGGTCGCGACGTGCCGTCCAACAGCATCGTGATGGGTAATCCAGCACGTATTGTGGAAAGTAACATTGTTACGGGGCAATGGGGTATCCGCTTGGATAAAGGCGACAGCACCCCTATCAAAGCCTGATCCAAAAGTTCCCTTGGGTCCTCTGGATGGATCAATCCGCCGTCGAGGGTGGTCCCAATTTCACTTTTTTCCGGATTTTCGGCTATGACCGGTCCCTCCGATCCGATAAAATTCACCCGCAGTCGCTGAGCCCGACTTTTTGGTCAGGCTCTCAGACATTAAGGATGGCAGATGCAGACACTTGAAGGCGACATCCGCAGAGTTTTTGCAGAAGTTTGGGCGCTTGAAAAACGCTCCGAAGCTCCGGATTTGATGCCAGACACGATCCTGCTCGAAACGGGTTTAGACAGCTTGGGCTTTGCCATTTTCGTCTCCTCACTGGACGAAGCGCTGGGTTATGATCCATTCACACTATCGGAAGACGCATTTTATCCGCAGACCTTCGCCGAATTCGTCGCATTTTATGAGCGTTACCGGCCCAAGCCATGACCTCGCTCGCACAGCAGATTGCGCCGCAACAAACCGATGCGGTTGTGCTGGGTGGTGCCGGGCGCTTCATTAATGGTGCCGATCTGCGACATACAGGTGTTGCGGCGGATGTGGGGCCGGATGTACGCATCGCACTGAAACTTCGCGACCCGCTGAATGTCGTGCGTGCGCTGGCGGCACTAGATGGGCAGGTTGCGGCTATTCTGTTGCTGTCGCATGCGTTGCCACCGGACACCGCACAGGCGCTTGGAAAGGCGGCAGGGTGCGGGATTTTCGTATCGGACATGATGCCCAAGGGGGAAGGCGGGATCGCTGTGCGCCTCCTTGATGCCCTACTTGGCCCGCACCGCCGCCATGACCCGCTGCCGACCGAATGGCTGATGACTACGTCCGGCACGACCGGCCTCCCCAAGATCGTGCCACATACACTTCGGTCGCTGGCGCGCAGCGTCTACCGTTTTGGCGGCGGGGTGGATCAGGCCGCCCCCGTCTGGGGGCTGCTTTATGATCCTACACGATTTGCAGGCCTTCAGGTGGTATTGCAGGCGCTGATCGGTGGCGGTCGGCTGGTTGCAATCGACACGACCTTGTCGATTGGCGATCAGGTCACGGCATTGGCCGATCAGGGCTGCACCCACCTTTCGGCGACCCCCACGCTGTGGCGTCGGCTGATGATGGTGCCGAGCCATGGCCGGCTGTCATTGCAACAGGTCACACTTGGCGGTGAGATCGCGGATCAACCGACACTGAACGCGGTGCGGGCGGCTTTTCCCACGGCACGACTGTCGCATATCTATGCTTCGACCGAGGCTGGAGTCGGTTTTTCCGTGACAGACGGAATGGCAGGGTTTCCGCTGGCCTATCTCAGTAAGGCCCCAGGCGATGTCCGCCTGAAAATCGAGGATGGCATTCTATGGCTGCGCCCGCCCGTGACATCACTGCTGTCCAGCCTACCTGGTATCGAGGTGGATGCCGAAGGATATATACGCTCGGGTGACAGGGTTCTTGCCGGGGACGGGCGGATGCTGTTTCTGGGGCGCGAGAACGGCCTGATCAACATCGGCGGCGTCAAGGTTTACCCCGAAAGCGTTGAAGCGGTGGTCAAGACAGTGCCCGGCGTGGCCTTGGTGCAGGTCTCTTCCAAGCGCAGTCCTGTCACGGGGGAACTGGTAGTGGCCGAGGTGCAACTGGATGCAGGCGTCGATCCAGGCACGACGCGACGGCTCATACAAGACACCTGTCGTGCTCGGCTGGACCGCGAAGCGGTGCCCGCCATTATCCGCTTTGTCTCAGGGTTCAAGACCAATGCCGCAGGCAAACTTGTGCGGACATGACGATAACATGGTAAAGACTGTATTGATCACTGGGGCATCGCGTGGGCTTGGTCTTGCCACCGCCGCGCGACTGCTAGTCGCTCCAGAACCCTATCATGTGATCGGACTGAGCCGCAACTTCAGCCCCGCCTATGAGGCGCTGGTCGCGGGGTCAGGCGGGCGCGCTGAATTTCTTGCATTTGACGTGGGCGATCTGGAGGCTATTCCGCAGATGATCGCCAATCTTGTGGCAAAGCATGGAGCCTTCTGGGGCCTGGTGAACAATGCGGCTATCGGGATGGACGGCGTTCTGGCCACGATGCACCGGACCGATATCGAGAAGGTTTTGGCGGTCAACCTGACAGCCCCGCTGATCCTGACTAAATATGTGTCGCGCGGGATGCTGTCGGCACGCCAGGGACGCATCGTCAACATATCGTCGATCATCGCGTCCACGGGTTTTCATGGCCTTGCCGCCTATGCCGCGTCCAAGGCCGGACTGGAAGGCATGACGCGCTCGCTGTCGCGTGAGCTGGGAAAGCGCAACATCACAGTGAACTGCGTCGCTCCCGGCTACATGGAAACCGAGATGACCCAAGGCATCGATGTGCATCAAATGGCCTCGATCCGTCGCCGTGCCACACTCGGTCTTGCCGAACCGGCAGACGCAGCAGGTGCCGTGGCGTATTTGCTTAGCCCAGAAGCCGCCCGCATTACGGGAACGGTACTGACGGTTGACGGTGGCAGCACGGCGTAGATACCACATGGGACCGTGGGTTTTCGATTTTACGGGCTTGCCATACTTTATGCTACATTAGTTGTTCTGACTGTGCTGCTAACGCGGATTATTCATGAGGGTGCTTGCACAGCGGTCACCGGGTTGACGTTTGGTCGGCAGGGATGGTGTTGGCCAAGTGGAATTGGGGCCCGCGCCTACGGCCGCAGGCGCCCCGTGACCGACCACGTGACCGCGCGGTTCGCGGGGCGGTTCGCCGACAGTAACCAGACGCTCGGACGGATGGTTCCGGGACTTGACCTGACCGGGTACGAGATGTGAGACGCGCCGGGCGCGCGGCCCATGAAATAGAAGGCAATCCACGTGACCAGACCGGACCTGACCATCGGCCTGCTGTGGCATTCGGCCGTCTCCGACAATCTGGGCGTCGGCGCGCTCACCGTGTCGCAGATCGCCATCGTCGAGAAGGTCGCGGCCGGGATCGGCGTGGGCGTGCGCTTCATGATTCTCGGCTGGCGCGATCCGCGTCCGAGCTACATCGAGGCCCCGAACGTGACGCGTTTCGAGATGTCGGGCCGTGATCTGGTCAGCCCCGGCGGGCTCTATTCCACTGTCCGGGGCTGCGATCTGGTGCTCGACATCGGCGCGGGCGACAGTTTCGCGGACATCTATGGGCCCGGGCGCATCCGCAGGATGCTCCTGGCCAAATTCATCGTCCACGCCGCGCGCCGGCCGATGATCCTGAGCCCGCAGACCATGGGTCCGTTCTCCCGCGCCTGGGCGCGTCAGGGGGCGCTGGCCTCCATCCGGCGCTGCCGGGCGGTCTTCACCCGCGACACGCTCTCGACGACGTTCCTGCGCGACATCGGTTTCACCGGGACGATCGGCGAGGCGACCGACGTGGCGATGCGTCTGCCCTACGACCCGCCCGCGCCCAGTGGTGGCGGACCGGTCCGGGTCGGGCTGAACGTCTCGGGGCTGCTGATGAACGGCGGCTATACCGGCAGGAACATGTTCGGGCTCACCACCGACTATCCGGCGCTGATCCGCGAGATCCTCCGACGCTTCACGGCGATGGAGGGCGTCGAGACCCATCTGGTGGGCCACGTGATCTCCGAGAGCCAGCCGATCGAGGACGATTTCCGCGCGAGCGAGGCCTTGGCCGGAGAATTCCCCGGCACGATCCTCGCCCCACGCTTTGACAGCCCTTCGGAAGCGAAATCCTGGATCGCGGGCATGGATTTCTTCATGGGCGCGCGGATGCACGCCTGCATCGCGGCTTTCTCGAGCGGAGTTCCGGTGATCCCGATGGCCTACAGCCGCAAATTCTCGGGGCTCTTCGGCACGCTGGGCTACGACCACACGGTCGAGTGCACGACCGGAACCAACGAGGCGATCCTGGAGGCGGTCTTCAAGGGGTTCGAAGCCCGCGCCGCCCTCAAGGCGGAGGTGGACGCCGCCTTCGCGCGCGCCGAGGCCCGGCTCGCACCCTACGAGGCGGCGCTGGCCGACACGCTCGGCGACCTCGCGCGCGCATGACGCCCTCCCCCGCCCTCGCCCGCGTCGCGCGCGGCGATCTCTGCTCGGGCTGCGGAGGCTGCGCGGGGCTGGCGCCGGGACGGATCGAGATGGTCATGGAAGGGCCGGGCTGGCTGCGCCCGCGCCAGAGCGCCACGCTAGACCCCGCTCAGGAGGAGGCCATCGCCGCGACCTGTCCGGGTCTCACAGTCGAGCAGGACCGTCCCGGCCATCCCTACTGGGGTCCGGTGCTCGAATGCCGGACCGGACATTCCACCGATCCCGCCCTGCGCCGCCAGGCCTCGTCGGGGGGCGGAATATCGGCGCTTCTGGTCCATCTGCTGGAGACCGGCGCGGTCGACCGGGTGATCCAGATCGCGGCCTCGGATGCGGTTCCCGTCGCCAACGAGACGGTGGTGAGCGTGACGCCGGCGGAAGTCTTCGCCGCCGCGGGATCGCGCTACGCGCCCTCGGCGCCGCTGGCGCGGCTCGAGGAGATGCTGGAGGCACCCGGAACTTCCGCCTTCGTCGGCAAGCCCTGCGACGTGGCCGCGCTCCGCGCGATCGCGAAGCGCGATCCGCGCGTGGACACAAAAATCCCATGGATGCTGTCGTTCTTCTGCGCCGGCGTGCCCTCGCAGGCGGGCGCGGAGGCGGTGGTGGCGAAACTCGGCGTGGCGCCGGACGATCTTGCCGCCTTCCGCTACCGGGGCGACGGCTGGCCGGGCTACGCCACCGCGACCCGGCGCGACGGCAGCGCCGAGCGGATGTCCTACGATGACAGCTGGGGCGACATCCTGACCAAACACGTGCAGTTCCGCTGCAAGATCTGCCCCGACGGGGTCGGGGCGCCGCCGACGCCGTCTGCGCCGACGCCTGGGAATGCGACGAGAACGGCTATCCGGTCTTCGAGGAGCGCGACGGATCGAGCCTGATCCTGAGCCGCACGGAAAAGGGCGAGGCGCTGGCGCGCGCGGCGATGGAGGCCGGCCGGATCGCGGCCGAACCCCTGCCGCTGGACGCGGTCAAAGCCATGCAGCCGGGGCAGGTGTCGCGCAAAAGAGGGGTCGGGGCGCGGCTGGCGGCTCTGGCGGCCCTGGGCCGGCCGCGCCCATCCTACAGAGGGTTCAAGCTGCTGTCACCCGCGATCGAGAGCGGGCTGATGGCGAACCTCCGCAACGCGGCAGGGACAGGCCGTCGGGTGCTGCAGGGACTTCGGAACCGGAAACGGCGCTGAAGGCCCTCCCCGATCCACGCGCGTGACCTGACCGGCGCCGACGCCGACGGTCATGTCGCGTCCGCTCCTCGTTTCCACGCGTCGGAATTGACGTTCGAGGCGTCGATGCGCTTGCGCAGTGTCCGCGTTCCGCCGGTCGTGAACCATGCCTCCACATACTCGCAATCGACGGTCCCGACCCCGCCACCGGCGACGGGGTTTCCACCACCGCTCGTCGCGAAGAAGCTGATCTCCCGGTTGCTCTGGAAGCTGGCGGGGGACGGCGCGGTGATGAACGGGATCGTGTCGATCACCACGTCGTCGACGATGATCCGCGCGAGCCCCGTCGCCATGTCCGCGTCGAAGCCCAGCCTGAACCATTCCCCGGGGGGCGGGACGGCGGAAAAGGCGCTCGCGCCCGAGATCATCTTGTTGCCTCCCCCATCCTCGACGACGCAGCGCCAGACCGCGCCGGACCCAGCGAAGCTGATCTGGATATCGCATCCAGTGCTTTCCTGCGCCGCTATCGTGACGACGCCCGCGGGATGCGCGCCGAGACGGATCCTCGCCTCGTACTCGATCCGCGTCGTGCCCGCGGGAACGTTCGCGGGATCGACGTGGTACGGGCCGGCGGGGCCTATCGTGAAGAAACCCGTCGGGCCGCTTCGGGCCGCGACCGGTCCGACGCCCCCGCCCGTCGCGACGACGGACCCGGCCGCGTTGCTGGCGGTCACCACCACGGTGATCGTTTTGCCGACATCCTCGGCGGTCGTGACGTAGCTGACCCCTGTGGCACCGGGGACGGGTTCTCCGTCGCGCAGGACCTGCCGCGCATAGGTGATCGGCTCGTCGCCGGTCCATGTGCCGTCGCTGACCGTCAGGGTCGCGCCCGGCTCCGCCGAGCCCGAAACGCTTGGCGGAGCGGTGTTCTCCGGAGCGGCGCCTGAAACGACGCCCGTCGTGACCGTGAGTGTCGGGGGCTGCGGTTTTACCGCGATGCCGGGGAACGGATAGGTGGCCGACGTGTCGCGCCACGCCGGAACGGTCTCTAGTGGCTGATTAAGGTAGATTTTCGCGTCCACGTCCCTCGGTTTGAGGAGGATCATCGAAGCGTCACCCCTGTCAAACTCGATCATGTCGCCGTTCACAAACGGCACGGTCGGAGTGATGCGGATTACGCCCCGGCGAGGATTGCCAGAACCGCTGTCGGAGATAACCACGGTCCCCTTGTACGCATCTGGATAGCCGGCCCCGGAGTTCGTTTTGTATACCGGACGGCGCTGGAAGTCAGTGTCACCCGCGCGTCTGATCTCAAAGCCCATGACCGGCTGGTAATGCGGAGGCTCGACCGAGGGGGCGGCGCGGGCTTCCAATGCGCGAACCGTCGTCAGGTCGCCGCCGTTCGGCAGGCTTACCGTGATGTCGGCATACGCCCCTTCAGACGGGATCGTAACCCCGGTGATCACAGGGTCCGCCACGTCATATCCGGCCACGGCAAGCGCGGCGACGGCAACTCCGGTGGATGTCAGGATCTGCCCGTCCGGGTCCGAAGTGATCGGGTGCACGCCGCCGCCGCTGTTGGTGATGTGCTGCGATCCAAGAGCACCGCCCCCGAATGTCGCGACGCGGCTGTCCGCGAGGAACTCGTCGATCTTGTCGCGGGCGGGCCGGTCGATCTTGAAGACGTTCCCGCCATGGCGGTCTCCGGTATACGTGACCGTCGAGTTGAGGTCTTCCGGCGTCGGAGAGGTCGTGGGGTTGAAGAAAGTCGCCCAGCCATTGAACCAGAGTTTGGTCCGGTCGCGGGTGAACACGCCACGTCCTTTCTCGTTCGCTGGCGCGGTGATATCCCAGAGGATGTTGTTGATGATCTCCCCGGAGTTGAGATTGCTGTCCGGGTTCGCCTCGTTCAGCGTGAACGACTGCCCGCCCCATCGCTGGCCGAAGTAGAACGGAGACCATTCCTCGGGGAACGTCTTGACGGTGCCAATGTCGTCCCCCGCCCAGCTTTCCATGATGGCGTCGAACTCAAGCCCCTCCGCGCGCACGGCCGCAAGCATCGCCGTGAAGGCCGGCCAACGCGCGTCCGGGCGGGCGTCCTGCGCGAGAGCCATACGGGAAGTCCCGGGCACACAAAGATCAACGATGTGAAAATAAGTACCCGGAGCCACCCGGTTCAGGAACGCGGACCAGTTTGCCACTGCCGGGTTGATCTCACGAGCGTCGACTGCCGCCTGAGTGACCTCCCGATGGACAGGATCACCGGCGCCAGTAGCCGTAGTGTCCGTCCAGACTGTCATATTTGGCGGATAAGGTATTCCTTGGACAGTCGGGATTTGGTTGTAGGTTAGGCCGGGGTTCAAAAGAAACTCCGACCGGCTCTGGCCCATGAGGCCGATCACGACCGTCGCGGGCGCGGCGGACCCCGCCTCGACCACGGTCGCGGACCCGGCCGACACGACGGCCTTGACGCGGACCGCGCCCTCCGGGGTGGAAAGCCGCCACGTGCCGCCACCCTGGTCGGACAGGGTGAACCCGCGCCCGGAGAGAACCACGGGCGACCCGTCCCGCGGGAAAAACACCGCGACCTGCCCGTGCACCGCGACGACGCAGGCCTCGACGGGGAGGCCGCCGACCTGGATCCGCCCGTAGGTCAGCGGCGTAATGTCGAACGCGGTGAACGGTCCGTACTCCGCCAGAGACGGTGCCGGGCCGGCCGATCCGAAAGCGGGCTGAGGGGTCGTGGTCACGGTCGCATATTCCGGGCCCGTGACTGGAGCGTCAGTAAGATGGTCGAGATTGTCTCCCCACAGGGTCAGGGTGTCGGACATCGCGCCATTCGCATAGTAGACGCCGTTCGAGCCTTTGCCCAGCCAGTTGTGCTGGAACACCACGGGACCTTCGAAGGCCATGTCATAGACCTGTTCCCACCATGCCGGGGAAGATGCGGGCGCGTTGCCGGCGTTGCCGTCGCGCAAGCTCCGATAGCGCAGGCCGCTCGCCGAACAGTACTCACCCGCGTCGTAGCTCTTGCCGGACACGTGATCGCGGATGCCGCCGGCGGCGAACGGGTAGAACCCGCCCCATTCCTCGAACACGTTGCCCGTGATCCGGACCCTGCCGGACGGCGTGGGCGTGCCCGTGTTGCGGATATACCTGATCTGCTGCGTGAGGCCGGGGCTCCGCGCCCCGACCTGGCTGATGAAGTAATTGTTCAGGATCAGGTGGTCGCCGTCCCCGACCGCGCCGCGCACGGTGATGAGATCGGTATGCGGATCCTGGCTGTCCCAGAACGCGTCATCCGTCTTTCTCGACGGCGGCTCGGGAAGCGTCCCGGCCTGTCTGGCGAGGAACAGGAAGCCCGACGCGTTCAGGCACGGGTCGCCGACGGCGAACACGATGGAGCCGTTCCATGTCGGCGTTCCGGGCGGATAGCAGGACACGACGTCGAAGAAGTTCCTCTCGATCCTGAAATCCGCGCCGTGGACTTTGATGTAGTCGCCGGAAGCGTGCCTGAAATGGTTAAGCCGGAGCGTCAGCCCGCGCGCCACGTTCGGGGTCACTTCCCCGCCGGAGGTCTGCTGGTTGACGAACGCGCCCGAGCCGCCGACGCCCTCGAATCCGAAGAGGTCGCAGTTCTCGACCGTCGGGTTCGTCGCGTCGGGACCGGTCTGGACGTAGTAGAGAATGCCCGCGACACCGTCCGCCTCGCCAAGAACGCACTGACGGACGGTCTGATCCGCGCCGTTCATCTGGACGAGCAGGCCCGTCAGATTCCAGTTTTCGAGGGTCGCGCCCGCGCCGCTCAGGGTGATCGTCTTGCCCGAAAGGGTCACGCCGGAAGGCAGCGCGTCCACGCCGGGCGTTTTGAGCGCGGCCGTGGAAGTCCGCCCCGCCGATGTCGCCAGCGCCTCGACCTGCGCGCGAAGAGTTCCGGGGGTGGCGATGAAGACGGGCGCGGTCGCGACCGTCACGCTGCCCGCCGCGTTCGCGGCCGTCACGACGCCGCGCAGCTCCGTCCCCTCATCCGCCGCGACCGGCACGTAATCGGCCCCGGTGGCGCCGGGAATGTCGGCGCCGTTCCGCGTCCACCGCACCGACAGGACCGGTGCCGGATCCCCGCTCCAGGTTCCGGTCTCCACGCGCATGGGCGCGCCCACGCGGCCGGTTCCGGAGAGCGACGGCGCGACGAGGGACGCCGGCGCCGTCAGGACCGGCGCGGCGATGACAGTCACCGTGAAGGAGACCGAGGCCGAGCCGCCGGAATTCGTCGCGGTGACCGTCACCGTCTCGCCGGCGCGCGGCGTATCGGCGGAAAGCGAGAGGATGCCGGTCGCGGGATCGATCGTCGCCCCGCCCCCCGTGACGCCGAACGTCAGGGCCGCGCCGGTGAAGGCCGCGGAGGCGTCGAGCGTCGACGCGCCCTGCCCCTGATCGAGAACCCGGTCGCCAAGCGCGCCCGTCGCCACGGGCGCCACATGGACGATCCGCACCGCGCCGGTGGCGGCCTCGGCCGAGCCCGCCGCGTTCGCGGCCGTCACGACGCCGCGCAGCTCCGTCCCGTCATCCGCCGCGACCGGCACGTAATCGGCCCCGGTGGCGCCGGGAATGTCGACGCCGTTCCGCGTCCACCGCACCGACAGGACCGGTGCCGGATCCCCGCTCCAGGTTCCGGTCTCCACGCGCATGGGCGCGCCCACGCGGCCGGTTCCGGAGAGCGACGGCGCGACGAGGGACGCCGGCGCCGTCAGGACCGGCGCGGCGATGACAGTCACCGTGAAGGAGACCGAGGCCGAGCCGCCGGAATTCGTCGCGGTGACCGTCACCGTCTCGCCGGCGCGCGGCGTATCGGCGGAAAGCGAGAGGATGCCGGTCGCGGGATCGATCGTCGCCCCGCCCCCCGTGACGCCGAACGTCAGGGCCGCGCCGGTGAAGGCCGCGGAGGCGTCGAGCGTCGACGCGCCCTGCCCCTGATCGAGAACCCGGTCGCCAAGCGCGCCCGTCGCCACGGGCGCCACATGGACGATTCGCACCGCCCCGGTGACGGCCTCGGCCGAGCCCGCCGCGTTCGCGGCCGTCACGACGCCGCGCAGCTCCGTCCCGTCATCCGCCGCGACCGGCACGTAATCGGCCCCGGTGGCGCCGGGAATGTCGACGCCGTTCCGCGTCCACCGCACCGACACGGCGGGCGCGGGGACCCCGCCCCAGACGCCCGGATCCACCCGCAGCGCCGTCCCGATCCGTCCGGGACCGGACAGCCCCGGCGCCACGAGCATCGCCGGGGCGACCCCGGTCACGGGCCCGGACCCCGCCCGTCGCTTCAACCCCGGATTCGCGTTCGCATCCGTTCCCGCGCCGATCGCCATCTTGACCATGCCTCAGACCCCCCGAGCCGGAATGCGGAGAACCCCGACGGAACCGGGGCGCGCGGACCGGCCGGACGCGCGGAGCGGCGCGGACGGACGGCGGAGAGGGAGATACGATGGCAGGGGCATGGGTTTCCTCGGCTTTGGGCGCGGGCCGGACGCGAGATCGACGGGTCCGGCCGGATCTGGACGCACGGGCGGTGTCAGGCGCGGATCACCAGAATCCGACGATGCCGTCCGCGCTCGTGCCGGCGGCGAGCACCTGGCGGACGCGCAGCGGCAGGAAGCTTCCCGAGGGCACGCCCCGCAGGATCACCGTGGCGCCACCCTGCATCAGCAGCGCGAGGTCGCCGGCGACGCCGACATAGAGCGCGCGGGTCACGTGCGAGAGCTCGGAGCCGGCGTCGCCCGGCGTGATGGAGGCCGCGTCCTCGGGCGGCGAGGTGAGGCTGCGGGCGTGGGTCTTGAACATGTCGATCATCGGGAATCCCTCTGAAGATGGCGCCCTCCGGACGCCTGCGGGATTCGAAATCGATCAGGGATGTGTGCGGTCCCGGGACCTCACGCGCGCGTCAGGAAAGCTCGCGGTCTGGATGTCGCGGGGTCCGGCGCAGGGGCGCGGCGAAACGCCGCCCCGATGCCACCGGGCGCAGACAGGGTTCTACCCCGGTTGGCTTAAGGACGGATTAACCGGACCCGCGCGGCCGCCGGAGCGCGCGCGGCCGGGACCGGCTCAGTAATAGCCGTAGCCGTATTCCTCGCCGGCGTAGCGGCACTTGTTGAGCACCACGCCCAGCACGTTGGTCTGCTGCGCCAGATCGTTCTCGCAGCGGTCGATCTCGTCGATCGTGCTGATCTCGGCGCCCGCGATCAGCAGGACGCAGTCGACATTGGGAAGGAACGCCATCACGTCGTCGCAGGTCAGCATCGGCGGCAGATCATAGATGACCGTGTCGGGATTGAGATCGGCCTTCATGCGCGCCAGCGCCGCACCACAGGACGCGTGGTTGAGCAGCTCGGCGGGATTGCGCGCGGGCCGCAGACTCGCGCCGATCGCGAGACCGTCGCCGTAGCGCACGAAATTCGCCGGCGTCTCGCCGCCCGAGCGCAGGAACTCCTCGATGTCGCTCTTGCCCTTCAGCCCCAGCGTCTCGGCGACGGACGGCCGGCGCAGGTCGAGATCCATCAGAACCGTGCGGCTGTCCTTCTGCTGCGCGAAGCTGAACGCCAGGTTGAGGCTCGACATCGTCTTGCCGCATCCGGGCGTCGGCGAGGTGATGGCGAGCGAGCTCCAGCCCTTCTCGACCATCATGCGCAGGATCTTCGTGCGCATCATGTCGAAAGTCATGTGCGCGGGATCGGAGCGCTCGAAGGACACGATCCGCTCGCGCCGCATCCGGTCGGGATCGGGCGAGAAGGCCGGAAGGTCCTCCCAGCCGCCCGCGGCGCGGGGCGCCTCGGGCGCGGATCCGAGCGGCGCGCCCCGTCGGGGGGTCGCCACCGGCTCGGCCCCGGAGCGCTGCTCCTTGGCCTTCTGGATTGCTGCCTGAATGCGTTCCATGGTTGCGATACATCTCCCCGGAGAGCGGCGCGCCGGATGGCGGCCGCCTCAGATCATGACAGAAAGCCGGCCAGACCGATCTTGTCCGCGAGGTTTCGCAGAAGAAGATCCATCGGCAGATAATAGGTGTGCAGCGCGAAGAGCAGCGCCGGGATCGCGATCGCGATCAGCGCCAGCACGCCCAGAACGACCGTCCGCTTCCGGGTCGTCTCGCTCCGGGTGCGGATGTAGGGCACCGTGGCCAGCGGCTGGATGCCCAGCTTCGAGGTGATCTCGACGGGCCGGCGGATGCTGCGGTTGAGCAGCTCCATCAGAAGGATGAGGCCGAGCCCCGCCCCGAGACCCGCGGCGATGCTGCCGCCGCCGATCAGCAGGCGGTTGGGACTGACCGGCGCCTCCGGCGCGGCGGCCTGCTCGACCAGCGTGAACCGCTCGCCCTTGGCCAGGACCTCGATCCGCTCGCCGACCTCGGCCGCGGCCAGGCGCGACTGCGCGGCCTCGTATTGCGAGCGCAGGCCCGCCTGCTCCCGCTCGAGGGCCGCGAGCGTCATCTCGTTGGCCGGCGTCTCCTCGATCGTGCGGCGCAGCTGCTCGAGAAGATTTCCGATCCGGAGCTTCTCGGCCTCGATGAAATCAAGACGGCCATCAAGCTGGGCGAGCTGGATCTCGTATTCCGACATGCCGAGGAAGTCAGGGTTGATGATCGCCAGCTGCTCCTCGACGACCGGCTCGAGCGCCGCGATCCGGGTCTTGAGGATCGTCACGTTCGGGCTGGTCTCGGAATAGACCGCGCGCGCCTGGTCGAGCTGGCGGCGCAGATCGGCGAGCTCCTGCTCCTCGCGGCTGAGCTCGCGGTTCGAGAACACCCGTCCGGTCTGCTCGTACAGGCTGACGACGCGCGCGCGCTGGTCGCGCAGGCTGGCCTCCTCGCGCTCGATCTGGATCAGCCGCTCCTGGTTGAGGGTCTGCTCGTTGCGCCGGAATTCGAGACTGTCGGGGAGCGAATTGCGGTTGCCGTTCTTGAACTCGAGGATGGCGGTGGCGTTGCGCGACAGCTCGGCGCCCAGATCGTTCACCTCCTGCTCGAAGAAATCGAGCGTGCCGGTGGCCCGCCCGGTCCTGAGCGCCACGTTCTCCTGCAGGATCAGGGTCGTGATCTCGTTGGTGACATCGGCCGCCATGCGGCCCGTCGGCGCCATGAACGAGACGCTGATGATCGTGGCACCCTCGACGGGACGCCCCATCCGGGTCGGCCTGTCGGTGGCGAAGGTCGTGCGCGCCCGCATGTCCGCGACGATGTCATCGGCCGACATGCCGTCGACGCCGGCGTAGATCTCGAACCGCTCGGCGAGATCGAGCAGGTTGGCCCGCGTCATCAGGCGCTGCTGGATGATCTGGATCTGCTCGACCGCGTTGACCGGCACCGTCGACTGGGCGAGCTGTCCGGGGATCTGCGCCGGCTCCACCAGCATCCGCGCCGTCGACTGGTAGGAGGGCGGCAGGATGAAGGCCACCGTCAGCCCGATCGCAGAGACGAAGGCGAGGATCACCAGCAGATACGGCAGCCGCCGCGCGAAGACCGAGAAATAATATTTGAGATCGAGAGAGTTCATTTACGTCCGCCTCATGCCGTCGCCGCAAGCCGGCCGCGCGCCTTGCGGTCCGCAACCACCTGCTCGACCACGCCCGCGTCGACCTTCTCCAGGCCGTCGGTGAAGGCGTAGACCAGCGCGTAGTCGCAGATCTGATTGACCAGCCGCGGCACGCCGCGCGAGGCCAGATGCACGCATTCGCAGGCCGCCGGCGTGAAGATCTCGCGCTCCGCTCCCGCGACACTCAGCCGGTGGCGGATGTAATCGCTGACCGCCGCGCTCGACATCGCCGGCAGATGGTAATCCGCGGCCACCCGCTGGGCGAACTGCTCGAGCCGGGGCTGGTGGATCATCTCGCGCAGTTCGGGCTGGCCGACGAGCACCAGCTGGACCAGCTCGTCCTTGTCGGCGTTGATGTTGGAGAACATGCGCAGCTCTTCCAGGGTCTCGATCGAGAGGTTCTGCGCCTCGTCGAAGATCAGCATGGTGCGCCGGCCGCTGGCGTATTCCTCGATCAGGTAATCCTGGAACTGCGCGAAGAGCCGGACGTAGCTCGCGTCCGCGTCGGTCTGCACGCCGAGCGCCATCAGCACCCAGTGCAGAAGCTCGCCGCGGTTGCCCTGCGCGTTCGAGATCAGCCCGACGGTGAAATCCTCCGGCAGGCTGCGCAGCAGATGGCGGATCAGCGTCGTCTTGCCCGCGCCGATCTCGCCGGTGACCAGCGTGATCGGCGAATGGGTCAGCATGCCGTATTCCAGCATGGCGTAGGCGCGCGAATGGTTTTCGGACCAGTAGAGGAAATCGGGATCCGGCAGCAGCGTGAAGGGCCGTTCCGTCAGGCCGAACCACTCGTTGTAGATCGTCAGCGTGCTCGACATGCCCATCCGCTCTTCACCCCCCACACGATAATCGACCGCACTCTAGTTACACCGGCATTAAATATGCGTAATCTTCCGGGCTGAAAGAGCCTGTACACGCTTAAACCGACGACATCACCCCATGATTTCGTGATTCTTAACGCCCTGCGCCCTATCCCGCGCGGGCGGCGGCGGCGCTTCGCCGGCGCGCGAGAAACAGGCTGTCATCACGCCCCGGGCGCCTTAAAGGGTCACGCGCGCGGCCTGACGGGTCACGAAACGGCACGAGGCGAGGCGGACTCATGGCGAAACGACCTCCACACGTCCTGATTCTCGTGGAGAACCTGCCCGTCCCCTTCGACCGCCGCGTCTGGCAGGAGGCCCGGACCCTGCGGGAGGCCGGATACGCCGTCTCGGTGATCTGCCCCAAGGGCAAGGGTCAGACCGCGCCCCGCGAGGTGATCGACGGCATCGCGATCTGGCGCCATCCGCTCTTCCAGGCCCAGTCGGCCAAGGGCTACCTGCTGGAATATCCGATGGCGCTGATCCTCCAGCTCTGGCTCTCGCTGCGCGTGCGGATCGCGGCGGGACCCATCGACACGATCCAGGCCTGCAGCCCGCCGGATCTGCTGTTCCTCGTGGCGCTGCCCTGGCGTCTGTTCGGCACGAGATTTGTCTTCGACCACCACGACCTCAGCCCCGAGCTTTTCGTCAGCAAATTCGGCCGCGAGGGGCTTTTCCACCGGATCCTGAGCTTCTTCGAGCGCGCCACCTTCCGTCTCGCGACGGTCTCGATCGCCACGAACGAGACCTTCCGCGACATCGCGGTGGAACGCAGCGGCATGGACCCGGACAAGGTCTTCATCGTCAAAAGCTATCCCGAGGCCGGGCGCTTCGAGCGTGTCGACCCCGATCCCGGCGCTCAAAATTCCCGGGCGGAGCCTCGTCGGCTACATCGGCATCATGGGCGCCCAGGACGGGGTCGACGCGCTCGTCGACGCCATGGCCGAGATCCGCGGCCCGACGGGACGCGCGCGACATCGCCTGCCTGATCATCGGCGACGGCCCCGAACTGCCCGCGCTGCGCACGCGGGCCACGCGCCTCGGCCTTGACGACGCCGTCACCTTCACCGGATATCTCGCGGGTCCGCCGCTGATGGCCGCG
>CAVORV010000054.1:0-21186 GCA_963698685.1 uncultured Alphaproteobacteria bacterium | reverse complement strand
CTGATCTACAGAATACCGAGGCGAAGTATTTCGAAACCGTCATGTCATTCGTAGACCAAGAACGTTGATCGGATATCTATTGGCACAAGAGCTGGTTCATCGACCGCGAGGGCTGGTTACATCCGGCTTCACCCACGATTTTCGCAGGTACACCAGCCGCAGTCTTGGCGGGAGGTATGTCGGTCAAAACGACGGAGCCGGCTGCGATTCGGCTGCATTCGCCGACAGTTATGTTTCCGAGGATTGCAGCGCCCGCTCCGATAAGAACTCCGCTCCCGATCCTTGGGTGCCTTATCCCGTCCTCTTTCCCTGTTCCGCCCAGTGTTACGGAGTGCAGCATCGACACGTTGTCGCCGACCACGGCGGTCTCGCCGATGACTATGGAATGGGCATGATCAAGCATGATGCCTCGCCCCATCTTCGCTCCTGGATGGATATCGACGCCGAACGCTTCGGACGTCCGCATCTGGAATAGGCTAGCCATATCCTTGCGGCCCCTTTCCCACAGCCAGCTTGCGATCCGAAAGCATTGCAGCGCCTGAAAGCCCTTGAAGAACAGAAGGGGTTGAATGAAACGATGACAGGCCGGGTCTCGTTCGTAGACAGCCTCGATGTCCGCGCGCGCCGCAATGCCCAGTTCCGGTGATGCGTCATACGCCTCGTTGGCTATCTCACGGAGTATAAGCGCGTTCATGTCTTCCGATGCGAGTTTTTGCGCCATTCTGTAACTAAGCGCCCTCTCAAGACTGGAGTGTCGCAAAACGACCGCATGCGCCAAGCTTGCCATCAGTGGTTCGTTGTCGGCCATTTCGACCGCTTCGCGATTAATGCGGGACCATATCGGGTCAGCAACTTCGCGATCAGGATTCTCTAGAGGCATTGGACCGTCGATCTCCGCACGCAAATTGCAACCAATCCGAGTCTACGGTCCCCTGCAACAGGGGCAAGGGATTTTGACCAGCCGCTTACGATCGACGGTTCGTGAATGGAAGGCTGTAGACAAGTCTTAAACCGACCCATTATCGGGGAATGCTGAGGGATGCCCTCAGACCGCCAAGATCGGGGCTGCGGTCCAGATCAAGAACCCCGCCGTGGCTTCGTGCGACATCCATGGCGATCGAAAGACCCAAACCGACATTTCCTTCGGTGTTTTGGCTGCGGGCATCGTCCAGCCTGACGAATGGCACGAGGGCCTCCGAAAGTTTTTCAGGAGGTATTCCCGGGCCGTCATCCTCCACCTTGAACTCCACTCTCTTCTGAGTGAGCGCCACGGTAAGTTTGACGATCTCGCCGTGCCGCGCGGCGTTGCTGACGAGATTCTGGAGCGCTCTCTGGATTGAAGTGCTACGCAGATGAACCCTATCGCCTGCCGACGGGGTTGTCTCGTCGACCCGAACAATAGTCCGGCCAAGTCTTTTCAGCGAATCCGCAACTCCATCGGCGATCATGAACGGATCCGTCGGAACGGCGTCCTCAACAACGTCAGCCTGAGCGAATGCAAGAAACTCTTCCAGCATTCGCTCCATCTGTTTGATATCGAACTCGATATCGCGCGATTCTTCCGTCGGATCCATCAACGCGATCGTGAGTCTCATTCTGGTGAGCGGTGTTCTGAGATCATGGCTGACACCGGAAAGCATCCGCGTCCTCTGATCGATCTGTCGCTCAAGTCTTGACCTCATCGCGAGGAACGCAGTTCCTGCGCGCCGCACTTCTTCCGCGCCGGTGGGCCGGAATGACAGGGATCGACCTTTGCCGAAGGCTTCCGCGGCTTCTGCCAGTTTTCGGATCGGTTTGACCTGATTTCGCAGGAACAGAACGGCCAATGTGCCCAGAAACAGAGACGCGATCGACATCAGAACGAGTAACTGATGCGGATTGGACACAGCCAGTCGATTCCGTGGTATCCGCGCGTTGAGCATTCCAATGCTTGTTTCGATCAGGATGAGAGCATTACGGGGGTCGGACAGCAGATCAACCGAAACCGGTCGCTCAATGGATGACTCCAGCGTGCTGATGATCCGGCTGCCGGTCGCATCCAGCGCGGCGCGTTGTGATTTCGGCAGAACGGTGCGTTCCGGGTCCATTGTCATTTCTAGATTCAGCGGGCCGGCGATCAACGACAAACGCTCAGTGGCGTTCTCCAAGTCTTGGGAGAGTTCCGCCTGCCGAATTGCCAAGCCAATCTCAAGGGAGACGCCTTGGGAAAGCTGTTCTGTCACGCGTAGATAATGGCGCTGGAAAAAAACAAGGCCGACTATCAGCTGCAGCAAAACGATCGGTACGATCAGAATGGCCAGAGCCCTGCTGAATAGACTGACCGGCAGGAAGGACTTTGCCCTGATCTCTATTCTCTCGAACTGGTGACGTTTCTACACGTCAGATACGGTCGACCCACTCAGAGTACATTCCGATTCATCCAATTGAGTGACCGCGCGATGTGAAACGCAGACCGGTCACTCCAGCTATTGGTCGTAGATCGCCAGAGGGACAATTCAACCGGTCGTGTCGCCTACGACTGATCTGTCTGAGTGAATGCGTGAAGCCGCGCGACGGTAACCGGATCGATACGCATGGCTTGCGCCAACTGCGACAGATATTGCCGTTCCTGTTCCGTATCGACGTCGATAGCCAGCAGGCTCGCCGCATAGATCTCCGCCGCCTGACTTGGCGATTCGATCTCGGCTGCGAGAGCGCCGACATCCACCGGCGCGCGCATCTCATCCATGACGAACTGTTTCTCTTCCGCGGTGACCGATCCGCTGCCCAGTCGGCCGATGATCTTTTCCATCTCGGACTGGTCGATCGCGCCGTCGGCTTTCGCGGCCGAGATCATTGCCTTGAGAACGAGCCTCTGGGTCTTCTCGCTGACCAACCGCTCGATCTCCCTAGGCTCTATGGTTGGTTCCTGTGCTTGACCGACGGATGAACCGGTTTCAGCGTTCGCGCCGGAGTTCCGGAGCGCGCTGAGGGCCATCGTCCCGAGGATGGCCATCACGCCTCCTTTGGCTGCGCCTCCGACGCCACCGCCCAGCAACGCCCCTGCCGCAGCGCCGATTCCGCCGATCTGACCGGTCGACATCCCGCCAACCTGTTTCTTGCCAAGAAAATCCCTCGCCATGTCGGCCAAACCGCCCATGCCGGCGCTCGCGCCAGATGATGCCGTTCCACCGGCTCGGGTGGATCCCAGCTGGTTTTGCAACTGTTCGAAGATCTGTCCTATACCACCACCTTGTCTGTCAAGGTTCTGGGCGCTGTTCGTAAGGCGGTCACGTGTTCGACTGTTTCCGCTTGCCTGTTGATTTACAAGCTGTCCAAGGATGTCCGCAAAACCCATGTTGGTCCCCTTATGAAGCAAATTCCATGCGAGCTCATACGTCTGTGCGCCATGTCTCAATGGCCAAGACGGATATAGCACCATGTGGAAGATTTGTAAGACGGTTACCCGACTTGGCAGCGCTTCTATCGGTTCTTTATATTAGTGGCGCGGTTGACGGGGCTCGAACCCGCGACCTCCGGCGTGACAGGCCGGCACTCTAACCAACTGAGCTACAACCGCGCATTGCAACGGTGGTGCGGTATCGCGACAGCACCCGATTTGCACGGTCTGTGTATTTGGGGACGGTGAGGGCGTCAAGGGCATTGCGACGCTTCGATTGTCCTTGCCCAAGGTTCCTCGTTGCGGGAACGTGATCGAGGAGCGGAGCAGGGAACTGGCATGCGGGACGAGGGCTATTGGTCGTTGATGCTGGCGGCCGCGGCGGATCGGGACGTGCTCGACCCGTTGGTTGGGGCGCGGGCGCTTTTTGAGATTCCCTCCGAGATGATCTATCTGGACGGCAATTCGCTCGGCCCGATGCCGCACGCCTCTGCGTTTGAGGTGGAGCGTGCCGTGCGGCACGAATGGGCGGAAGGTCTCATATCCAGTTGGAACGACGCCGATTGGTTCGCTTTGCCTACCCTCTATGGCGACACGCTCGCCCCGATCATCGGCGCGGACAGGGGTGAGGTCGTGGTCTGCGACACGACCTCGATCAATATCTACAAGACCCTGCACGCCGCTTTGGCGCTTCGGCCGGACCGACGCGTGATCGTCGCGGAGGGTGGATCGTTTCCGACCGATCTCTACGTGATCGAAGGGGTCATGGCGTCCCGGCCTGACGTTTCGACGCGGTTGGAGGGGCGGGACGGCCCGGACCTGCTGGATCTGATCGATGCGGACGTCGCGGTCGTGCTCGTCAACCAGGTCGATTATCGGTCCGGACGGAAACGGGATCTGATGGCGGTGACCGAGAAGGCGCACGCGGCGGGAGCCTTGGTCATTTGGGATCTCTGTCACAGTGCCGGCGTGATGGAGGTCGGGCTGAACGCGGCCGGGGCGGACTTGGCCGTGGGCTGCACCTACAAGTATCTCAATGGCGGCCCCGGCGCGCCGTCTTTCGTGTTCGCGGCAAAGCGGCATCTGGACGGGATCCGTCAGCCGTTGTCGGGGTGGTGGGGGCATGCGGCCCCGTTCCGGTTCGATCAGAACTACGCGCCCGATCCGGGGATCCGGAAGTTCCTGTGCGGGACGCAGGGGATCCTGTCGTTCCGGGCTTTGAAGCCTGCGCTTGAGATGCTGGTCGAGTACGATCTGCGCGACATCCGGGCCAAGAGCGTCGCCTTGACGGAGCTGTTCATCCGGCTGGTCGACGAGACGTGTACGGAATACGGCGTGAGCCTGATGAGCCCCCGGGCGGCGGAGGAGCGGGGGAGCCAGGTGGCGCTCAGGCATCCGGAAGCCTACGCCTCGGTGCAGGCTCTGATCGCGCGCGGGGTTGTCGGAGATTTTCGGATGCCGGACGTGATGCGGTTCGGATTCGCGCCGCTCTATATCGGCTTCGCGGACGTGGTGCGGGCGGCGCGGATTCTGCAGGAGGTGCTGGCGGGCGAGGTCTGGCGGGATCCGGTTTACAGGACCCGCGCGACGGTGACCTGACGTGTCCAATGTTGGCCGGGTTTCAAGTGTATGAGATAAAACAGAAAAAGTGTTAACGGGGATCCTTCGGATCCTCGTCCGTGTCGTCGGCCGGGTGATCGTCGTATCGGTCCGAGAGGATGCGGTTGGCCTGACCTTTGGGATCGTCGAACTGGTTGTGCCGAAGCGACCAGAAAAAGGCGAGCAGGCCGACCCCGCCGAGAATCAGCGACACGGGGATGAGGATGGCGAGGATGTTCACGTCCGACGCCCCAGCCGCATCGCGTTGAGCGAGACGATGATCGAACTGAAAGACATCGCGATGGCGGCCACCAGCGGCGTGACGAAGCCCGCATAGGCGATCGGCACGGTCACGACATTGTAGGCGAAGGCCATGCCGAAATTCTCGAGGATGCGGCTTCGCGCGGTGCGCGACAGCGTCCAGGCGTCGAACGCCCGGTCTATGCGGTCGCCGATCAGGATCAGGTCGGCGGCGCTGCGGCTCGCGTCGACGGCCGAGGCGGGCGACATCGACACGTGGGCGGCGGCGAGGGCGGCGGCGTCGTTCAGGCCGTCGCCGATCATCAGCGGTTTTCGCCCGGCGTCGCGCAATCCCTGCAGGTGCGCGACCTTGTCCGTCGGCGTGGCGCGCGCGATCCATGTCTCGATTCCCAGACGGTCGGCCAGCGCGCGGACCGGCGCGTCGCCATCGCCGGACAGGAGCGTGACGGGCAGACCGGCGGCGCGCAGACGCGCGACGGTCTCCTCGGCTTCGGGCCGCAGCTCGTCGGTGAAGCGGAGCGCGGTCGGATCGGCGTCGCCGACACGGAGCCAGGACGTGGTGACGTCGCTTTGGACCGATGCACCGACCCATTCGGCGCGACCGAGACGGATGGTCTCGCCACCCCGCTTCGCCTCCGTTCCCAGGCCGGGATGTTCGACGATCTCCGTCAGGCCGGTCGCGCGGGTGCCCGTCTCCCGGGCGGCGTGCGCTATCGCGCGGGACAGGGGATGGGCGCTGCCCTCCGCCAGTCCTGCTGCAAGCGCCAGAGCCTCGGTTGGAAGGTCGTCCGCGTTGGTGAGGACGGGACGGCCGGTCGTCAGGGTTCCGGTCTTGTCGAAAACGACCGAGTCGATCTGTGCCAGCCGCTCGAAGGCGTCGCCGTCCTTGAGAAGCACGCCCTGACGGAAGAGCCGGCCCGAAGCAGCGGTCAAGACGGCCGGCACGGCGAGGCCGAGCGCGCAGGGGCAGGTGATGATGAGCACGGCGGCGGCGATGTTGGTGGCGAGCCGCCAGTCGCCGGAGATCAGCCCCCAACCGAAAAACGCCGTGATCGCAAGAACATTGACGACGTGACTGTACCATTGCGAGGCGCGGTCGGCGAGGCTGGCATAGCGGCTGCGGCTCTGCTCGGCGGCCTCGACGAGGCGCGCGATCTGCTTGAGCAGGGTCTCGTCGCCGAGCGCCTCGGCCCGGACCAGAAGCGGCCCGGAGAGGTTCATCATTCCGGCGCGGACGGCGGAGCCGGGCGCCACCGCCTCGGGCATCGTCTCGCCGGTGAGCATGGAGGCGTCGATCTCGGAGCTTCCTTGCGTCACTGAGCCGTCCGCCGGCACACGCACGCCGACCGGGACGGCGAGGATGTCGCCCGCGCGCACGGCGTCCATCGGGACCGTCTCGCGCGAACCGTCAGGGGCCACGCGCTCGGCCATGTGGACTTCGAGCGCGGCGATCTCGGCGGCGGCGGAGCGGGCCGAGGCGCGGGTCAGATGCGCGAGATAGCGGCCGATCAGCAGGAAGAAGCTGAGCATCAGCGCCGCGTCGAAGAACGCGTGCGCGCCCGATTGCGCCGTTTCCCAGAGGCTGACGCCCACGGCGAGCAGGATCGCCGTCGAGATGGGCACGTCCATGTCCAGACGGCCCGCGCGGAGCGCCGTCCAGGCGTTGCTGAAGAACGGCTGCGCGGCGAAGGCGACGGCCGGGATCGCGATCGCGGCCGAGATCCAATGCAGCATGTCGCGCATGCTGCCGTCCGCGCCGGCCCAGACCGAGATCGAGAGCAGCATCACGTTCATCAGTGCGAAACCCGCGACCCCGATGCGCGCGAGAAGATCGCGACCGGCGGCGTCGGTGCGGGTCGCCTCCAAGGCGGCGCTGTCGAGCGGGCGCGCTTCGAATCCGCGCGATTTGAGCGCCGCGATCAGGCGGGTTTCGGTGCCGGGCGCGTCCTCGGCCGTGACGGCGACGCGTTTGAGCGTGAGATTGACGCGCGCCGCCGAGACACCCGGCTCGGCGGCCAGACCGCGCTCTACTCCGGTGATGCAGGCCGCGCAGTGGATTGCGGGCAGAGAGATCTCGTATCGGCGCAGAGGCGACGTCGGCGCGCCGGTCCGGTTGGCCGTCACGGGTGCTTCGGGCGCGGCGGCGCAGGCGGGGCAGGCCATGCCCGAGGGCCAGGCCGCGTCCGTCATGCGGGAGGGCTTATGAAGAACGAACGGCGCTGGATGAATCGGGTGCCGTCGGCGGCGGTCGCGCTGATGTCGAGGTTCCAGTTGCCGGACCCCAGCGGAAGGTCCGCCACATATCCGCCCTCGAACGCCTCGAGGAGCGCCGTGCCGTCCTCGTGACGCGAATTCGGCCGGGCGATGGTGAATTCAAGGGTTTGGGGCCGCACGACGGCGCCGGAGGCATCGGTGAAATCGAGACGCAGCCGTTCCCCGTCATGCGCGACGTCCAGTGTCCAGCCCAGGGCCTCCTGCGCCTCGCGCAGCTCGTCGAACTGCTGGCTCGCGATGTAGCTGTTCTGGACGACGAGCCCGGAGAAGGTGTTGACCGCGTTGTAGGCCAGCGTGAGGTTCGCGGCGAGGATCACCCCGAACGCGCCGACCGCGATCATCAGGACGGTGCGTCCGGTCAGCCGGCGCGGGGTCTCGGAGGACATCACTCCTGTCTCCCTCTGAATGCGGCCGATTCGCTGGCTGTTGCGCCGGTCGCGGTGTCCTCGACGGAGATCGCCAGCTGCAGAAGCGACGAGGCGGCCGCGGCGCTTTCCGGCGGCGCGGTCAGGTAGACGCGCTGGCGGAAGGTGGTGTCGGCCGGAACGGTGACCACCGTCCCCTCGAAGCCCTGGAGCTCCAGGGTGACATCCGTCGATCCCGCGACCGCGATCCGGTACTCGCGCTCGGCGCCGGTCATGTTGCGCAGGCGCAACTCGTAGGCGTTGCGGATCGAGCCGTCCGACAGAGTCACGTTGATCGGGTTTCGCACGGGTTCAACCGCGATGGTTATGTCGGTGCGCAGGATCAGCGCCGCGACCAGCCCGATGCCGATCGCGGACCAGAGAACGGTGTAGAGGATCACGCGGGGCCGGAAGATGCTCTTCCAGACGGGTGCGACCGGATTGCCGGCGCGCTCGGATTCGGCCTCCTCGAGCGTGATGTAGTCGATCAGGCCGCGCGGCTTGTCGATCTTGTCCATGACGTCGTCACACGCGTCGATGCAGAGCGCGCAGGTGATGCAGGCGAGCTGCTGGCCATCGCGGATGTCGATGCCCATCGGGCAGACGTTGACGCAGGCGTTGCAGTCGATGCAGTCGCCGAGATTCTCGGCCTCGGCGGATTTGCGGTGCTTGCCGCGCGGCTCGCCGCGATGGTCCCTGTAGGCGACGGTGATGGTCTGCTCGTCCATCATCGCGCCTTGGATGCGCGGCCAGGGGCACATGTAGATGCAGATCTGTTCGCGCATGAAACCGCCGAAAACGAAGGTCGTGGCGGTCAGGATGGCGATGGAGATGTAGGCGACGGCGGGCGCGTCGAAGGTGAAGAGGTTGACCAGAAGCGTCGGCGCGTCGGCGAAGTAGAAGACCCACGCGCCACCCGTGGCGACAGCGATGAGGAGCCAGACCGTCCATTTCGTGAGGCGAAGGCGGGCTTTGCGCGCGTCCCACGGGGCGTTCCAGAGGCGGACCCTGGCGTTGCGGTCGCCTTCGATCCAGCGCTCGACAAGGATGAAGAGATCGGTCCAGACGGTCTGGGGGCAGGTGTAGCCGCACCAGACGCGGCCCAGAGCGGCGGTGAACAGGAAAAGACCGAGACCGGCCATTATCAGAAGACCGGCGACGAAATAGAACTCGTGCGGCCAGATTTCGATAAAGAAGAAGTAGAACCGCCGATTGGCCAGGTCGATCAGCACGGCCTGGTCGGGCAGGGCGGGGCCGCGATCCCATCGCAGCCACGGCGTGAGATAGTAGACCGCGAGCGTCAAGCCCATGATCCACCATTTCAGCGTGCGGAACTTGCCCTTCACGCGACGGGGGAAGATCGGTTCGGCCGCGGCGTAGAGTTTCGGGGGTTCTTGCAGGGTATCGGTCACGGATGTTGCCTCGTAATCCAGGCGATGGTGCTAATGCACGTATGCGTCACGCGCCGCCGCTCAAGGGCGCTGTTTCGTCGCGCGCCATCGGCAACGCGACGGCGCAGGTCCGGGCGTTCCGCGCCCGGACGCATCGTCGCCTATTCGCCGCCGCCAAGCGTGTTGACGTAGACGGCGACCTTGCGGATGTCGGCCTCGGACAGCCGGTTTCCGAAGGCGGGCATCACGCCGTAGCGCGAATAGCGGATAGTGTGCTCGATGGTGGCCGCGTCGCCGCCATAGAGCCAGATGCCATCGGTCAGGTTGGGCGCGCCCTGTTCGCGCATGCCCTTGCCGTCCTCGCCGTGGCAGGCCGAGCAGTTGTCGACGAACGTTTCTGCCTGTGCGGCCGCGGCCGCCTCGTCATGGTCGGCGCCGGATAGGGAGCGGACGTATTCGACGAGCCCGAGGATCTGATCCTCCTCCAGGATGTCTCCGAAGGCGGGCATCTGGCTGAAGCGCGTGTCGTCATCCGCCTCGTAGCGGATGCCGTGCAGAAGCGTCAGGTGGATGTCCTCGACCGTGCCGCCCCAGAGCCAGTCGTCGTCGATGAGGTTCGGATAGCCGCCGATCGCGCCGCCGCCGCCCGCGCCGTGGCACTGGCTGCAATGGTTGCGGAAAACGGCGCCGCCGCCGGCTGTCGCGAAACGGAGCAGTTCGGGATCGTCGGCGATTGCGTCCAGATCCGCTTCGATGAGCCGCGTGTTCAGCGGCGCGTTTCCGGTGGCGACCTGGCCGAGTTCCGCCGTCACGTTTGCGCGGGACGAATAGCCCAGAAGGCCGGGCGTCGCGCCGTGGATCAGGGGCCATGCGGGCATCATGATCATGTAGCCGACGCCCCAGACGATGGTGGCGTAGAACGTCCAGAGCCACCAGCGCGGCATGGGCGTGTCGAGTTCCTTGATGCCGTCCCATTCGTGACCGGTGGTCGCGGTCTGGGTGGCCTCGTCGATCTCGCGTTTATCGGCCATCGGCATCATCCTTGGGCTTGTCTTCGTTCCTGAAAATCATGTTCGCGGTCTCGCTGTGGACTTCCTTTGAACCGGGCCTGAAGACCCAGAAGACCACGAAGAGAAAGATCAGCAGCAGGGACAGCATGCCCCAGCTGTCCGCGATCTCGCGCAGGAGGCTGTAGGTTTCCATCGCGATCCCCTAGCGGCTGCTGACGGGTTCGAACGTCGAGAAGTCGACGAGCGTTCCGAGCATCTGAAGATAGGCGATCACCGCGTCGAGCTGGCTGATCCCGGGCTGGCCGTCGAAGTTGCGGGCCTGGGCCTTGGGGTAGCGCGCGAGCAGAGCGTCCACGTCGCCTTCATCCGGGTTGGCCTGCGCGCGGAAATCGGCGGCTGCCTGCTCGATCATCTCGTCGGTATAGGGAACGCCAGCCATGCGATGCGCCCGCATGATCTGCGCGATCCGTTCCGAATTGATCGGCGTGCGGGCGAACCAGGGGTAGGCCGGCATGATGGATTCCGGGACCAGATCGCGCGGGTTGTTGAAATGCGCGATGTGCCAATCGTCGGAATAGCGGCCGCCGACCCGGGCGAGATCCGGCCCCGTACGCTTCGATCCCCACTGGAACGGATGGTCGTACATCGATTCCGCCGCAAGGCTGTAGTGACCGTAGCGGTCGACCTCGTCGCGGATCGCGCGGATCATCTGGCTGTGACAGACGTAGCAGCCCTCGGAGATGTAGATGTCACGTCCGGCGAGCTCCAGCGGCGAGTAGGGCCGGACGCCGTCCACCTCCTCGATGGTGTTGTCGAGATAGAAAAGCGGCACGATCTGCACCACTCCGCCGATGGCCACGACGATCAGGCTGAGGACCAGCAGGAGCATCGCGTTGCGTTCGATGACGCCGTGTTTTGACAAAAGGCTCATGTCGCGCGCCCTCCCTTATTCTGCGGGAACGGCGGCGATGCGGGCGCTTTGGCCGGCCCCCACCGCCGTTCTGTAGAGGTTGTAGCACATGATCAGAGCGCCGGTGAGATAGAGCACCCCGCCGACGCCGCGAACGACGTACATCGGGAATTTCGCGGCGACCGTGTCGGCGAAGGAGTTCACGAGGAAGCCCTGCGCGTCGACCTCGCGCCACATCAGCCCTTCCATGATGCCGGTGACCCACATCGACGACGCGTAGAGCACGATGCCGATGGTCGCGAGCCAGAAATGCCAGCTGACCAGCGTGAGGCTGTAGAGCCGCTCGCGGTTCCACAGGCGCGGCACGAGGAAGTAGAGCGCGCCGAAGGTGATCATGCCGTTCCAGCCGAGCGCGCCGGAATGAACGTGCCCGATGGTCCAGTCGGTGTAGTGGCTGAGCGAGTTGACGGCCTTGATGGACATCATCGGACCCTCGAAGGTCGACATGCCGTAGAAGCCGACCGAGATCACCAGCATCCGCAGGACCGGATCGGTGCGGAGCTTGTCCCACGCGCCCTGGAGCGTCATCAGACCGTTGATCATGCCGCCCCAGGACGGCATCCAGAGGATGATCGACATCACCATGCCGAGCGTCTGCGCCCAGTCGGGCAGGGCGGTGTAATGCAGATGGTGCGGACCCGCCCAGATGTAGAGGAAGATCAGCGCCCAGAAGTGGATGATCGAGAGGCGGTAGGAGTAGATCGGCCGCTCGGCCTGTTTCGGAATGAAGTAGTACATCATGCCGAGGAAACCGGCGGTCAGGAAGAATCCGACCGCGTTGTGACCGTACCACCACTGGACCATCGCGCCCTGGACGCCCGGGAACAGGATCACCGAATGCGACGAGAAGATCGACACGGGGATGGTGGTATTGTTGACCAGATGGAGCATCGCCACCGTGACGATGAACGCGAGATAGAACCAGTTCGCCACGTAGATGTGGGGTTCCTTGCGCTTTATCAGGGTTCCCATGAACACGGCGAGATAGGCGACCCAGACCACGGTGAGCCAGATGTCGACGTACCATTCCGGCTCGGCGTATTCCTTGGACTGGGTCGAACCGAGCACGTAGCCGGTGGCGGCCAGCACGATGAACAATTGGTAACCCCAGAAGACGAACCAGGCGGTGTTTCCGCCCCAGAGGCGCGCGGCAGTGGTGCGCTGGACCACGTAGAAGGACGTGGCGATCAGGGCGTTGCCACCGAATGCGAAGATCACGGCGGAGGTGTGAAGCGGACGGAGCCGGCCGAAGCTGGTATAGGGCAGATCCAGGTTGAGCGCGGGAAACGCCAGCTGGAAGGCGATGTAGGTTCCCATCAGGAACCCCACGACGCCCCAGATCGCCGTCGCGACCACGCCGTAGCGGACCACCTCGTCCATGTAACCCGTCTCGGGCGTCGCGGTGGTGATCTTTCCCGAGCCGGCGTTGCGGATTGTCCAGATCATCGCGCCGCCCGCGATCGCGGTCAGCAGCAGCGCGTGGAAGGTATAGACCTGATCCTGTCCGTAATTGGCCGCCATCGCCAGGAGGAGCGTCAACAACCCCAGCACCGCAATCTTCACCCCGTCAACCATGTCGCTCTTGGCCCTTCTTTCACCGCCGGACGGAATCCGGCCGTCTTTTCGTCAGCGTCCTTGTGCAGTGCATTATCGCAACGCTCATTGATCCAAATCAAGTCCCGCAGTTTCGCCATACCTTTGTATGCGAAACTAGACCGCCTTAGGAAAAAGGCCAGCAGATTTAAGGAGTTTATGGAAGGTTCCTCAGGGGCGAGACGTATTGACGCGCCCCGCGGTGCAGCGTCGCATTGGCCTGAAAGGCGACGCTTCAGACCAGAACGCCGCCGTCGGAATCGTCCCCGGATTCCTCGATAAGAGCCGCGAAGTCGGGCACGCGCACCATACGGTTGTCATTCAGATCGATGAGACCTTCCTTGCGCAGCGCCGAGATCTGCCGGCTGACGGTCTCGATGGTGAGGCCGAGGTAGTCCGCCATCGCCTCGCGGGTGATATAGAACGGAAAGACCAGACCGCCGCGGGGCCGCACCTGGTTGAGCGCGGCGTCCCTGCGCCCCATTATGACGAATAGGCTCGCGATCTTCTCGCGGGCGGTCTTGCGACCCAGAAGGAGCATCCATTCCCGAGCGGAATCGAGCTCGTCGAGGGTCATTTCCAGCAGACGATGCTCGATCTGGGGCGACTTCGCGACGATGCGTTCGAAATCCGCCTTTCGGAACATGCAGAACGTCACGGGTGTCGCCGCGACCACGTCGAATTTCGCGATGTCCCGTCCGGGACGCCCGAGGAAGTCGGACGGCAGAAGAAGCCCGACCATCTGGCGGCGGCCGTCGGGAAGCGTCCGCAGCAGCATCGCCACGCCTTCGACCACGGACCCCGTCAACTGGATCTTCTCTCCGGCCCAGACGATCGCCTCGCCGGGCTGGTAGGAGCGGTAGGACTTGATGCTCTCGAGCATGTCCAGCTCTGCGCCTTCGCATTTCGAGCAGACGGCCCGATGCCGGATCGGACAATCCTCACACTTGACCTGCGCGGTTTTCTGGGTCTGGGAGAGCGGCATCCTGAAAGCCCCCTTTAACAATCATTAAAGCCTATACGCACGGTTGATCTCGATCAAGGCGTGAACGACAGGCCAAGTTGACACTCTGAATATGACACCTGCCTTGACCGCCTCGCACATGGAACTTCTGCGGCAAAGCGTGCCGCGCTATGCCAGTTACCCGACCGCGTCATGGTTCGATCAGGGCGTGACGGCGGAATGTCACGAGCGATGGCTGGGGGCGCTTCCTTCCGACGCGCGCGTGGCGCTCCACCTGCACGTGCCGTTCTGCCCGAAGTTGTGCTGGTTCTGCGCCTGCCGGACGCAGATCGCGAAGAGCGCGGGCGCGCTTGAGGTTTATGTCGACGCTCTGATCCGCGAGATCGATCGGGTCGCCGAGCGGCTGCCCGCGGGCGTCAAAGTGTCGCGCGTGCTCTGGCGCGGCGGGTCGCCCGCCGTTTTGCCGGTCGCGCTGATTCGGAGTCTCGCGGAGCGGACGCGCGAGCGCATCCCTTTCTTCGGAAACTCGGAATTCCGCGTGGAAATCGACACTGTGTCGGGCGGTCAGGACCGGATCGACGCACTCATGGCGGCAGGCATGACGCACGCCAGGCTCGGCGTGCAGGATTTCAACGCGGAGACGGCCTCCGTGATCGGGGCCGGGCAGACGCCGACGGACTTTCTGGATCTCGTGGGCCGTCTGCGCGGGGCCGGAGCGCCCGGCATCGAGGTCGGCCTGCTTTTCGGATTGCCGCGGCAGACGCTCGCGTCGCTCTCGGACACGTGCGCCCTGGTGCTCGGGACGGCCCCGGATCGGCTCACGCTGTCGGGCTACGTCCATACGCCGAGGGTCGCGAAACGTCAGCAGATGATCCCGGAGGTTCTGCTGCCCGAAATGGACGTCCGCCTCGCGCAGGAGGAACACGCCACGCGGCTACTGCTGGAGGCCGGATACGTGCGGGTCGGCGTCGATCTTTTCGTTCGGCCCGAGGATCCGCTGGCCGGAGCCCGCGAGGCCGGGCGGCTGCGCCGCTGTCTCGACGGCTATACCGACGATCCGGTCGATGCCGTCCTCGGTTGCGGCGCCTCGTCGATCTCGCGATTTCGCCAAGGTTACGTGCAGAACCCGATCTCGACGACGCGGTATTGCGAGAGCGCCGACGCTCTTCCAGTCCGCGCCGGCCTGGCGCTCAGCCTCGAGGACCGTGTCCGGGCGCGGGCGATCGAGATGCTGATGTGCCAGTTCGCGCTCGACCTGTTGGAGCTTCGCCGGGAGTTCGGAGATTTCGCGTCGATCATTCTGCGGGGGATTGACGAGGCGATGCGGGCGTTTCCCGATCACCTTCGACGGACCGACGGGGGTCTGGAGATCATCTCCGATGCGCCGCTTCTCGCGCGTCTGGTCGCGCGGTTCTTCGACGTCCACGCCGGTGAGACCCAGCGCTGCGTCCAGGCCGTCTGAGGCTTTCAGACGAGGGGCGGGCGGCTCCGTTTGCGGTTCAGTTCGAGATGGCCGAGCGGTGACCAGCCGGCGATCGACGTCTCGACACCGTCCCGGCGCAGCGCGCCGAGCAAGGCCTCCTCGACCATTCTGCGCTGGGTCTTGGCGAGCGGGGCCATGTCCACGACGATCTGGCCGCCCAGACCGCGCAGGCGCAACTGGCGCGGAAGCTCGCGCATCGCCGCGATGTTGACCTTGAGCGCGGCGGCGGGTGACGTGTCCGCGCCGGTGTTCACGTCGATGGCCACGAGCGCGCGTGTGGCCTCGATATAGAGCCCGCCGGTTCCGAGCGGTACGAACGGCTGGCGCAACGCCTCGATCGCCTCCCAGACGTCCTGATCGGCCAGCGCCCGGGGGTTGGAGATCACCGGAACGTCCGTGCGCTTCCAGTCTCGCCACGCGACCTCCGAGGCTCCGGGCGCGGCGAGAACCAGTTTCGGGGCGTGCTGATCAGTTTGCGAGATCGCATCCCAATCCCGCCGCAGTTTCGCCACCTCCTTGATGATCTCATCATCGGCGGCGTTCTCGGATGCGCTTCGCAGGATCAGACCGAGATCCGCGCCGGCCTCTGACATGGCCCGCCCGGCCACCAAGTCGAGCGCGGCCCGTCGGTCGGGATCGCGGATCGAGCGCGAGATGTTGAAGCCGGGCTTTCCGGGCGTCAGGATCGCGAAACGTCCCTTGATCCGTATCCGGTCCGTGACTGGCGGCGCCTTCCCGGTATCGGCCGAACCGGTGATCTGAACCATGAGCCGTGTCCCGGAGGGCGGCGGCCGGGTCGTGCGCAGAAAACCGGTCTGCCCGGCCCCGAGATCGACCATCGTGCCGCCGATGCCCTTGATCGGCCGGCCGACGACGACGCGGTAGACCGCCTCGACGCGCGGAACGAGGTCCGCATCCGGGGCGTCTATCAGCAGATCCTCAAGCACCCCGTCGACCATCAGCGCGGCCGCATGTCCGCCCGACGGCAAGGGCTCGATGAGGATCTGGCTCCCCCTCACCGCCTCAGACCCATGCCTTGAAGGAGGCCGGCCGTCTCCGCGAGCGGCAATCCGACCACGTTGGAATACGATCCGTTGATCCAGGGAATGAACGCCGCCGCCGCGCCTTGGATGGCATAGCCGCCGGCCTTGCCGCGCCATTCCCCGGTCGCGAGATACGTGGAGATCTCCTCGTCGGAGAGGCGTCTGAACCGCACGGCGGTCTCGACCGGTTTGACGCGCGTCTCGCCGTCCGTCCGCGCCGCGACCGCGGTGATGACCCGGTGACGCCGTCCCGACAGCAGCCGCAGAAACCGTGCGGCCTCAGCCTCGTCTGCGGGTTTCGCGAGCATTCGTGCGCCGACCGCAACGACGGTATCCGCGGCAAGCACCAGGTCTGACGCGTCCGCGCCAAAGGCCTCCGCCTTCGTGCGGGCCAGCCGCGTCGCGCAGACTCTGGGCGCCTCGCGCCTGAGCGGGGCCTCGTCGATGTCCGCGCTCCGGATCTCGTCCGGCACGATGCCGATCTGCGCGAGAAGCTCCAGCCGTCGCGGACTGGCGGACCCGAGGATCAGCCGCACCGCGCGCGCTCGACCGGTCTATTTGAAGCGATAGTTGATCCGCCCCTTGGTCAGATCATAGGGGGTCATCTCGACTTGGACCTTGTCGCCGGCGAGAACGCGGATGCGGTTCTTGCGCATCTTGCCGGCGGTGTGCGCGATGATGACGTGGCCGTTCTCGAGCTCCACCCGGAAAGTCGCGTTGGGCAGAAGCTCCGTCACGACGCCGGGAAATTCAAGAAGCTCTTCCTTGGCCATGTTCACTCCGATGCGGTTTCAGACATGCGGGCCGGCCCGAAGGCGGATCCGCGTGCGCTCTATGGCCCCGCTGACGGGGAGAATCAAGGGTGTGCGGGCGATTCGCGCGTGATCTGCGACAGCGCTGCGCGACAGTCACGTCCTCGCGTGCAGACCGCAGATCAGGGTGAAAAACCGCCTCAGCGTCGACTCGTCCAGAATGGCCTTTCCGTCTAATTCGCGTGCGAGAATTCTCGCGCCCTCGTCGTGGATCGCCCGTCGGCCCTCGTCCATCGCCTCGATCCGCGCAGGCGGATGGTGCCGTACGGCGTCGAAATAGTCCTCGCAGATGAGCGCGTAGTCCCGAATGACCTGCGCGAGCGGTGAGAGCGACAGCTCGTATCCGCCGGCCGGCGCGCCGCTCTCGGTCGCGAAGTCGAACAGGAGGCTCCTGTCCCGGACACAGAGCGTCAGCCGCCACGGGCCGGGCGCGGCGGCGCCCTGCAGGGCGAAGCCGTTTTCCTCCAGCAGATCGAAGATCGCGACCCGTCGTTCCTGTTCCATCTCGGGCGTCGGGGCCGGCAGGCCGGTCTCGTCGAGCGTGACCGCGATCAGACGGGTGCTCTCCGCCACGATCTCACCGCTCGTTCAAGCGGTCGAGGCGCCCGCGCACGCTGAGCGCGTGGGCCTCAAGTCCCTCGGACCGCGCCAGCCGTTCCGCCGCCGGGCCGATCTGCGCCAGCGCCGCCGGTGTCATGCGCGCGAGCGTGGTGCGTTTCATGAAGTCGAGCACGGACAGGCCGCTCGAGAACCGGGCCGAGCGGGCGGTCGGCAGCACGTGGTTGGGTCCGCCGACATAGTCGCCGATCGCCTCGGGTGTCAGGGCGCCGATGAAGATCGCGCCGGCATGGCGGACCCTGGCGGCCAGCGCGTCGGCGTTCGCGGTGCAGATCTCAAGATGTTCGGGCGCGATCCGATCGGACAGGGCGACCGCCTCGGACCAGTCCGCCACGGTGATCACCGCGCCGAAATCGCGCCAGCTCGCGGCGGCGATGTCGCGACGTTCAAGGCTCCGGAGGCGGATATCGACGGCCGCCGCGACCGCCTGGCCGAATTTCGCGTCATCGGTGATCAGGATGGATTGCGCCGATTCGTCGTGCTCGGCCTGCGCCATCAGATCCAGTGCCACCCAGTCGGGATCGTTGTCCCGGTCCGCGAGGATCAGCACCTCGGAGGGACCGGCGATCATGTCGATGCCGACATGGCCGAAGACGCGGCGTTTGGCCGCCGCGACCCAGGCGTTGCCGGGACCGGTGATCTTGTCCACCGCGCCGACCGTCTCCGTGCCGTAAGCGAGCGCCGCGATCGCCTGGGCTCCACCGAGGCGGTAGATCGTCTCGACGCCGGCGAGCTGCGCCGCGAGCAGGACCAGCGGATTGACCACGCCGTCCGGCGTCGGCGCGCAGATCACCAGCCGCTCGACGCCCGCGACGCGCGCCGGGATGGCGTTCATCAGAACGGAGGACGGATAAGACGCGAGCCCGCCCGGGACGTAGAGCCCGGCGGCGGATACGGGCGTCCAGCGCCAGCCCAGTTCCGCGCCCGACGCGTCGCGCCAGGTCGCGTCCGCCGGAAGCTGCCGTTCGTGATAGGTGCGGATCCGGCCTGCGGCGAGTTCGAGCGCGGCGCGGTCCTCGGGATCGACGCGCGACGCCGCCTCCGAGATCTCGTCCTGCGAGAACGCCAGCGTTTTGGGGGTGAGGTCGATCCGGTCCCAGCGGCGGGTCATTTCGATCAGCGCCGCGTCACCGCGATCGCGCACCTCCGCGATGATGTCCGCGACCGCCGAGTCGAGTCCGCCTTCGGTCTCGCGCTTGGTGCCGAGCAGGGCTTTGAAGGCGTCCTCGAATCCGGGATCGGAGGTGTCGAGAAACATCGGCATCACGCGTCGCCGTGTCCGGGAGCGGTCTTCGCGCTCGCGGTGTACGGGCGCGACACGTCGGCGAGCGTCACGTCGAGGCATTCGACGGCGAGGCCGATCTCGCCGTCCCCCGAGAGCACGATCGTCAAAGTGCCGGCTCCGTCCTCCGCCGGGGTGAATTCGAGCGACAGGAGCGAGAGCACCGTGTCGGGATCCGCCGGATCGACGCCGTTCGACCGGGCGCGCAGCACGCTCTCGACCGATAGCAGCGTCTGAACGCGTTCATAGGGTCGTTTCTGGCGCGCCGCGCCCGCCGCGTCCTCCCAGCGGAAGCGGTTGAGAAGAAGCGTGAAGCGGCGATGCTTGGCCGCCCACGCGATGCGGCCCGTCTCGCCGATCGCGTCCTGGAGCAGAGCGGAGATGACCGCGAGATCCTCCGGCGTCTCCGCGCGAAGTCTGATCGCGCGTTCTTCGCCGTCTTCAAACCTGGCGTCGCTCATTCGGCCGTTTCCTTGATCCGTTCGATGCGCGCTCCGCAGGCCGAGAGCTTCTCCTCGACACGTTCATAGCCGCGATCGAGATGGTAGACGCGGGCCACCGTCGTCTCGCCCTCCGCCGCGAGCCCCGCGAGGATCAGGCTGACCGACGCGCGCAGGTCGGTCGCCATGACCGGCGCGCCCTTGAGCTTCTCGACGCCGGTCACCGTCGCGACACCGCCATGGACGTCGATCCGCGCGCCCATGCGGATGAGTTCCGGCGCATGCATGAAGCGGTTCTCGAAGATGCGTTCCTCGAGATGGCTCACCCCGTCCGCGAGGCTCAGCAGCGCCATCATCTGCGCCTGCAGATCGGTCGGGAACCCGGGATGCGGGGCCGTGACCACATCGACCGCGCTGACCCGGCCGTTCCTGCGCGAGACCTTGAGGCCCCTGTCAGTATCGGTGACCTCGACGCCGGTCGCTTCCAATCGGTCCGCGAAGGCCGCAACAAGGTCCCGCCGTCCGCCGAGCAACTCGATCTCGCCGCCCGCGATGGCCGGCGCGAGCATGTACGTGCCGAGCTCGATCCGGTCCGTCACCACAGGGTGCGTCGCCCCGCCCAGCCGGTCCACGCCCTCGATCTCGATCGTATCCGTGCCCGCGCCGTCGATCTTGGCGCCCATGCGTGTGAGGCAGGCCGCGAGATCGACGATTTCCGGTTCGCGCGCGGCGTTTTTGAGAACGGTGGTGCCTTTGGCCAGCGTCGCGGCCATCAGCAGGTTCTCCGTCGCTCCGACCGAGGCGAACGGGAACGCGTGCACCGCGCCCCGCAGGCCTCCGGGCGCTTCGGCGTGGATGTACCCGTCGCGCAGTTCAAGCTCGGCTCCCAGAGCCTCGAGCCCGCGCAGATGCATGTCCACGGGCCGCGCCCCGATCGCGCACCCTCCCGGAAGGGAGACGATCGCGTGCCCGTCGCGCGCCAGCATCGGCCCCAGCACGAGGATCGACGCCCGCATCCGTCGCACGATCTCGTAGTCCGCCGTATGGTTCCCGATCGCTTCGGCGCCGATCACGAGCACGCGCCCGCCCTGAAGCGAGGCGACCTCGCAGCCGAGCGATTCCAGCAACGCCGTCATCGTCCGGATGTCGCTCAGCCGCGGCGCGTTGGTCAACGTCAGCGGCTCGTCCGTGAGCAGCGCGGCGGGCATCAGCGTCAGGCACGCGTTCTTCGCACCGGAAATCGGTATCGAGCCGCGCAGCTCCCGCCCGCCGGTGATCCGGATAGAGTCCATGTCAGCGGGTCATCCTTGCTTGCCGTCGGCGGGCGCTTCGGCCGCGCGCGACTTTTTCTGCGCCTTGCGCCGGGCGAGGTTCGCCCGAAGCGCCGTCGCCATCCGCTCGGCTTTCCGGGCGTCCGGGTCCGGACGGCCGGATTTCTCGCGGGGAGGGCGCTCGTTCATGCGCCCTGTTAGCGCAGGGATCGGGGCGGGTCCAGATTCCCTCCGCCGCGAGACGGGTCGAAATCCGCCGCCACGAAACCTGCGCGAACCCGCTTGCGACCCCAGTCGCGATCGCCTATGAGACCGACGCCGCCCGGGTAGCTCAGTGGTAGAGCGCGTCATTGGTAATGACGAGGTCGTGGGTTCAATTCCCCCTCCGGGCA
>CAVORV010000053.1:0-62860 GCA_963698685.1 uncultured Alphaproteobacteria bacterium | reverse complement strand
GGCTCACCATGGCCCAGTCGCTGATGATGGAGGCGCTGGAACGCCGATCCGCGGACGGCCTCGAGCCCGCCGCCGAAGCCCCCGCCGCCTCGGCCGAGGCGGCGCAAGCCGTGCCGGCCGCGGAGGCGCCGGCGCCCGCCGCCGAAACCACCGCCGCGGATGCCGCCGAGGATGCCGACGACATCTGGAACATCCCGCGCGTGGTCTCGATGCACCAGGGCTGATTTGCCGGGCCGCGCCCGCTAACGCGCGCTTAACCAATTCATCCGACGTTGACGCTGTCTGATTTACCAGTTGGCGGTCCCCCCGGGACCGCCCCGAGCGAGAAGGGCCTTACCCCGTGGACACCCAAGCCTCCGACGCCGCGACGGGCGTCCTGTCGAACCTGGTCGCGGCGGACCTCGTCACCCATGAGATGATCGGCGACCCCTCCCGGCTCGAAGGCGAGGCCGCCTGCCTGCGCGCGCTCTGCTCGGTGGTGGGCGGGTCCGTCTACCGGCTCGATCCGTTCCACTACGCCTTCCGCGCCGGACCGCTCGATCTCGGCGGCCGTCTGGGCGACGCGGGGCCCGGCGACTGGGCCGCGGAGCTCGAGGCGGCGCTTCAGGAGATCCTGGGGCCGGATTCGCTCTGGATCAGCGCGACCCCGCCCGCGCCGCGTCTGGTCCGGGACGACGACGATGAGGCCGCCGGGACGCGCGCGCCGGTGGCGTATCTGCGCGCCTTCGCCGAGGCCGCCGGAGGTCTGGAGCCCCCCGAGCCCGGTCTGCGCGCGGTGATCGACGCGCGCTATGCCGCCGAGATCGCGCGCCTGACGGCGGGCGCGGCGCCCGGCGAGGCGCTCGACGGCCGGCTTTCGGGGCTGGAATCGCGCCTCGACGCCATGGCGCAGTCGATGATGTCGATCCTGGCCCGCCTCGAGGCGTCCGAGACCCGGCTCGAGCGGCTTCTGGAGCGGGACGGCGGCGGTTCGGCCTTCCAGGACAATGTCGGCCTCGCGCTCGCCGAGTTCCTGGCGCGGCTCGAGCAGCGCGCCGAGACCGGCCGCGCCGCGGCGCCCGCGCGGGAGGCGGCCCCGAAGCCGCTCTCCGCGGCGCTCGGCCTCTGAAGGGCGCGCGTGAGATGGGAACCGAGCCGACAGGACCCGACCTTCACCGTCGCAGGCTTGCCGCCCGCATCGCCGAGGAGCGGCGCAAACGCGCGGGCCGCGCCGCCGCCGCCGACCTGTCCGCCGCTCCCGATGCCGGCTCCCCGGCCGACGCGGCGGCGATGCAGGACTTCCTCACCCGCCTGACCGGCGGTCTCGGCCTCTCGGGCTGGACGCCCGCCTCGGAAACCGCGCAGGCCGATGCGCCGGTCTCGCGCGCCGTGCTGCCCTTTCCGGGTCCCGTCGCGGCCCCGCCGGCGCCGCAGGAGGCCGGACCGGAGCCGGATCCCGCGTTTCCGGAGGAGCTCGAGGCTCTCGCGGTCGCGCTCGAGGCGGCCTGCGATCTCGACCGTCTGCCCGGCGCGGGTCCGGGCCTCGTCTGGGCGCTCCGGCGCGCCGGACTGCGCCGTCTGGACGATCTCGCGCGGCTGGAGCCCGAAGATCTCGCCGAGCGGCTGGGACCGGTGGGCCTCCTGGTACCCTTGGAGCGCTGGATCGGCGTGGCGCGGACCGGGGCGGCGGCCTGATACGGTCGTGCGCGGCCGCGTTCATACTCCCGTACGCGCGTGATGGCGCTCCGCGGTGCGGTGTGATAGCGAAGAGGACAACAATCAGGCCGCAACAACTTATGGTTGACACATGTCCAGAGTAACGCTTTCCGCATCGGCGGCCCTCGTGCTGCTTCTCGCCGCCTGCGGCGGCTCCTCCTCCAGTGACGGTCCGACGCTTGACGAGCAGATCGAGAACGAGATCGACGACAACGACGGTGTGCTCGACGGGCAGATCATCACCACCCCCGACGGCACCCGCTACGTGGTCGACGCCATCGATCCCAACGCGCCGGGCGTGTCGTCCGGATACCTTCTGGTCGCGCGGCTGGACAGCCGGGGTCAGCCCGTCGAGGTCGTCCAGGCCGCGGCGATCGGCGACGCCTACGTGCGGCCGAACACGACCGGGACGTTCACCTATTCCGGGAACAACGTGTCCTATATCGAGCGCCGACGGCGCGGGGTTCCAGCGCTTTGAAGGCATGTCTAGCCTTTCGCTGGATTTCGGGAACGGGAACGGCCAGCTCGACAGCACCGCCAGCACCGGCGACCGGGAAGCCCGCGCGGTGATCGACGCGCCGCTCGACTTCGATGTGGCCACGGGCAAGTTCACCAGCGACGGCGGCAAGCTGCATACACCGACGACGACGGCACCCTGACCCCGACTGGGGCGTCGCGGGCGGCGTGAACGGCGCCAATGCCGGCTTCTCGGCGACGCACGGCTCCGAACAGGGCGCGACCGCCCTCATCGGCCGCGGCGTGATGGCGGGCGAGCGCAGCAACTGACAGGGCGCGCCCCGGCGGAGCCGCTTCGCGCGGTCTTGCCGGGGCGCCGCCGCGTCCCGTATAGGGACGCCTCACGAACGCGGGCGGGAGCGCCGGCTGCGAAATTGATCGTGATCCGCGTGCTTCCGTCAGAGAGACTCACCATGTCCGCCCGGTTCCCGCTTTTCCTGGCCGCGATCCTTCTCCTGCTCTGGCCCGCCCTGCTCAACGGCGGGCCGCTGATTTTCTTCGACAGCGCCGGCTATCTCGACCAGGGCCGCCAGGCCGTGGAGGAGGCCCTCCGTCTGGTGTCGAGCCGCCTCTCGCCGGGCGCGGCCGGAGAGGGGGCCGCCGCGGTCGCGGCCGAGGGCGCCGGATCGGCGAAGATCGTCCGCTCGGCGGTCTATTCGATCTTCGCCTACGCCGCCTCGGCGACGCCGCTGGGGGAATGGGGCGTCATCGCGCTCCATTCGGTCCTGATCGTGATCCTGCTCGCCATGCTGGCGGGGCGCGGTCTTCTGGAGGCCGCGCGGCCCGCGGACATCGTGCTGGCGATCCTGTTCTGCGCGGCGCTCACCTCGCTGCCCTGGTTCGTCTCGTATCTGATGCCCGACATCCTCGCGGCCGCGGTGATCCTGTGCGGGATGCTCGTCGCCGCCGGGCTCGAACGGCTCACTCTCCTGGGAAAGCTCTTCGTCTTCGGCGCGGCCAGTTTCGCGATGCTGTCCCATTACGGGCACATCCCGCTCGGCGTCGGCGTGGGCGCTGTGGCGCTCGGCCTGCTTCTGGTCCAGCGCCGGCTCACGGTCGCGGCGGTCGCGGTCGCGGTGCTGCCGGTCCTGGTGGCGCTGGGGGGCAACGCGGCGGTCAACCGGGTCGCCTTCCACGAGCCGGGCGTCGGCGTCGCCACCAAGCGGCTGCCGGTCCTGCTCGCCCGCTCGCTCGCGGACGGGCCGGCCCGGTGGCATCTCGAGGAGAACTGCGACACGGAGGGCTACGCGATCTGCGAGGTCTTCGAGGACGGCTTCTCGTCCAATCTCGGCGTGATCCTGTGGAGCGACGAGGGCCTCGGCGGCGCCAGCCCCGATCAGATGGACCGCATCCGCGCCGAGGAGGCGACGATCCTGCGGCGCGCCTTCATGGAATATCCCGCCGCGCAGATCTGGTCCTTCGCCGGCAACGCGGTCTCGCAGACCTGGACCTTCGGCATGGACGATTTCAGCTGGACGCGGCTCGAATGGCTGCCGGACGGGACCGTCGACACGGGGCCGTTCGATCCGGACCGGTCGCGCGCGGGTCTGGACGCGGTCGGTCTCGCGCATCTGGCCGGCCTGATCGCCGCCACGGGGCTGATCCTCGTCTACGCCGCCCGCGACCGTCTGGGCGCGGGCGCGCGCGAGCGCGAGATGCTGCTCGTCGCGGTCGCGGGCCTCGCGATCAACGCGGCGATCTTCGGCGGCCTCTCGGTGCCGGTCGACCGCTATCAGGGCCGGGTGGTCTGGATCATCCCGGTTCTGGCCGCGCTTTTCTGGCTGAATTGGCGGAGCGTGCGGGCGGCACGCGTGACGGAATTGGCAACCGTCTGAAAAAATGATTTCCTGATCGTGTTGGTTCGGTGCGAATCCAGCTCCCAGCCAAGCCCGCCAAGTCTCCGATTTCGTCGCGCGGGTTCTGTTTGCGTTGAAATCTTTCCGAGTATGTCACGGGGCGTGCTGTGATGAGCGAAATTTGCGCGCGATACGGGTCCGGACTCTACCGTGTGGGATGCATGTTCTGGCTGAAAGTCCGGACGCTGGCGGTGTTGCAGGAGCTTCGTCTCAGGAGTTTCTGGACCCTGCCCATTCGTGCTGGGCACGCCGGGCCGAGGGCTCGGGGATGTGTGTGTGGTCTGCATGATGTGATCGCCTCTGAAGGGCGACGCCCGGGAGTGGTGCGTCAAAGTCCTCCGGAGATCCGGCGGCGGCGGGGCGGCCAAGCCATTCAAGAATGCCGAGGCGGCGCACGCCCTTGTCGAGGCGGCGCAAAGGCGTGACGAGCCGCGTGGCGGCGAGGTCGCCGTTGGAGACGCCGTTTCGAGAATCCCGAGGACCCCCGCGAGCGGCCAGTTCTCCGGCGACAGGTCGCCGTCGGCCGTCATGTCGGTCCAGGTCCGGACGAGTTCGTCGCCGTGCCCGCCGGCGAGACGCCCGCAGCATGCGGCGGAGCTTCCGGGCGACGCGAGCAGGCGAAACGCCTCCTCCCGCAGCGCCCGCTCGTGATCGACGGGTCTCCGAACCGGTCCCTGATCCGTTCCGCGCATGTCCCGCTCCTCGTGTCAGGCCGCCGGATTGACGATCCTTCAAGGAGGCGCGGGCGCGCGGTCACGGGATGCCGGATCTTCCGGCGGGTCCCCCCGTCGGATGCGACGCGCCGTTCAGGGACGTGTGAGGCGCGTCCGGTCGCGCGTCGGCGGTCGGGCGTGTTTCGAGGTTCAACCCGGATCCCGTGGTATCGCCGGTCGCCAACCCCGTCTTGGCTGCACGCGCCGCCAAAGCCTCACCGAGCAGGGCGACGACGGCACTGCTCCAATCCTGGAACTCGCCGGTCCGGACGATGGCTTCGATGCCGGTGTCGACCTCGGGCGGAACCGAGCCGGCTCCGATCACGGGCTCCTCCTTCGAAGCGCGGGCTGTCCGGCGCGTCCGTTCCAGTGGTTTGGCGGTTTCCCGCGCATGTCCCGCGCTCGGAGACGGACCCTCGGGTCCGACGCTGGCGGGAAGCGCGTCCGCATCCGGTTTTGCCGGCTTCGTGGCGCCGATGTCGGAACGCGATTCACCGCGCGCTTCCCGGGGAGCCTCAGTCGTTTCCGGAGCGGTCGTTCCGGTCGCGTCGTTGTCAGGCATCACCGCGGCTTTCACCAGCGCGCTCCGGATGCGCTTCATCGAGGTTTCCATCGAGGCCATCCCGCTTCCGATCTCCGCGTCCAGGATGGCGCGTTCACGCGCCATTTCTTCCATCCGGAGACGGCAACCCTCCGCCTCCAGCCTCGCGGCGTCCAACTCCTCGAGAGCGGTGGCGAGCCGCGTCTCCGCGTCGCGCCGCGCTTCCGACCCCGCCTTGGCGATCACGTCGCCCAAAGCGTCGAGGAGCCCGTCGGAAACCGCGCCGAGCGCCGGAGGTACTTGGCGGGACATCCAGGCGTCTCCGCCCGCCGCGCCGCCGCCTTCTCCCGTTCTCTCTTCAGGTCCGATCATCCCGTCCTCCCGTGTCTTCCTGATCCGGAGATTGGCCAGCCATTCATCGCGCGAAGCTCTCCACGCGCCGGCGGCCGGCACAAACGCTTAAAATGCGAGGCATCCTTCGCCTCGAAGCCACCGGGCCGGCTCACGGCGTCGATCCGCCAAGTTCCTCGACGATGTCGCCGAGCAGATCCTGGGCGCGGGCCATGCGATCGCGCTCGCCTGCGGCGGTCCGGTAATGGGCCGCCGTCCGGGGGTCGTATTGTCCGCAGAGCGCCAAGGCCGTCTCCACCGCGCGGGCGTCGCCGACCTCGGCGCAATGGTCGTGCCAGAGCGTCCGCACGATGCCGATACCTGTCCCCAGATACGCGCGCGACTGTTCGGTGGCCCAGTTGTCGCAGAGCGCCTCGCCCTGCCGGTCCGCCAGCAGCGGCCGCCCCTCGGCCCGGTCATACATCTCCCAGAACCGGGACTCGTCCGCGCCGAGCAGGATCGCCCCGTCGAGAAACGGCGTGCAGACGTCCCAGATCCGGCCGATGGCCTTGTAGTTGTTCTTTCTGGTCCGCTTGAAGAGCTGCCAGCCTTCGGAATCCCGACGCAGATGCCGTCCGACGATCATGGTGCGGACATCCAAGGGCCGAAGCGGACGGCAGATGACGAAGCCGAAGAGCGCCGCGCGCATCCAGTCGTGGTGCCGCTCTCTCGGATCGGTCCCGACGCGTGCCGACCGGTAGCAGTCGAGCGCTTTGCGCGCCACGCCGTCGAGCGTCAGGCCGGATTCGAGCAGGAACCGCTCCTTTCGCTTGCCCGCCGTCGAGGCGCGAAGATCGTGCAGCCGCTTCTCCGCGACGATCGCCTCCAGAACCGGCGCGGGCGCCCCGGCATAGGTCCCGAACGTCCGGAGCTTGCCGAGCGCGGACTCGATGGTGCGCGAGGCGAGGTCCCGCGCGAGCATCGCCTCGACATAGGCAGAGAGCGCGGGGATCGCGAAGTCGATCGTGACCCCCGCCGCCCGCGCCGAGAACGCCAGCTGGCGCAGCTTCGTCTCGATGGTCACCACGATCGACGGCGCCGGAGGCTGGCGGCCTCGGTACTCTCGCGACCGCATCGCGTCGAGCACCTCCAGCCACTCCGGTGGCAGCTCGCGCGTCTCGACGGAGACCTTCGGCGTCCTGGATCGCGCGCGCGTCTCCTTGGTCGGCCGGTAGCTCCGGCTCCGAAGCTCCATCGCCTGCGAGAGGACCGGCAGATCCGGATGACCCGGATCTGCCGCGTGGAGGGCCCGGAGCAGCTTCCGGATCGGGTTGGGCGATATGCTGTCGGCAAAGAAAGACAGAACCGCATCAGCCGACAGATCCCCCACGGCGGCGCTCTCGCGGTGCGCCAGCCACCGGTCGAGGGCACGGATGCCCTCGGCGGTGATGCGCTTTTCCACGATGGCGTCTTCCGCCTCGGCCCGGAAGGCGCGCCAGCGCGCCGCCCGGATCACCACGCCGATATCGACCGGTTTGCGTCCCCGCTCAGTCATGACGCGCCTCCCGCAGAATGCGCGCCGCAGTGGGGATCAGATCCTGCGCGTCGGCGACGAGCTTCTCCCGGTCGAGCCAGGCATAGGTTTTCTCGACCGTCGAGACAGTGTCTCCGAGCAGGGCGGCGATCAGGACGATCTTGTCGGGATGCCGGTTGAGCAGGATCGAGACGATGGCGTGCCGCGCCTGATGCGGCCGCATCGGAAACCCGGCCGCCGCGGTTTCGATCATGATCCAGTCGCGCAGCGTCGAGGGCTTGAGAGAACCGGCCTTGCCCGGAAAGAGCGCCGGGCTTTCGGTGGCCTTGAGATGGTCCAGCGAGCCGTCGATCATGCGCGGCCGGATGTTCGCGAGAAACCAGCTCACGAGCGCCCAGCTGTCGCGCCGGCCGGCATTCCCGAGATGCGCCCGGATCTCCTTGCGGTTCTTCACATGCCGCGCCGGGATCTGCAGGAGCGCCTTGCGCCCGTCGGTCGGCGCCGAGAGCCAGCGCTTCTCGCCCTTGAACGGGATCGCCGCGAGATTGCCGATCCGGATCGGCGCGCACCGGGTCAGGATGAGCAGCGCCACCGCGCAGACGCCCGCCCGGACCGCCTCATGGCGCTCGACCGGCGTGAGAGCGTCCCACCGGTCGAGCAGCGCCTGCGCTTTCGCCTGAAGGACGAAAGGCAGCTCGAAGAAGGTCGTCTGGCGGGAGACCGACGTGACGAGGGACCGGCAGAAGGCGATGTTCTGCGGCGTCATGCCGTCGAGCCCGGCGAAGATCCGGTCTTCGAGCATGCGGTCCAGCGCCTTCGCGGCCTCGGCGCAGTCGAGACGATGGAACAGCGTTCGCAGCCGCTCGAGATAGGTCTGGAGAGACCGGACCGAAAGCCGCGGCGGATCGGCGTCGTCGACCGGATCCCCATCCTCGTCATATCGCGCCAGAACCGAACGCGCGGCGGCCTCGATCCAGTCGGGCCGGGCGATCTCGCGCAGGCCCGCCACCGTCGCGAGGTCGGCGCGCCCGAGGTCTCCGACCGTTTCGAGGTACCACAGGACGGCCGCGTCGAACTGATGCATGTAGCTGTCGGACTTCGCCTCCGAGCTGCCGGAGAGCGGCGAGGGCGTGCCGCGCTGATACTCCGCGCGCCAGCGGCTCCATTCGGCCCGGAACCCGGCCGGCATCGCCGCGAGCCGCTCGCCGCCCATGAGACGTTTCTTCGGCAGCGGACCGAGCGGTTCGGGCGGGAGCAGATGCGCCGTGCCCGGGATCAGGCGGAGCCCGTCGAGCAGCTCCGCGGCCCGGTTCATCATGGTCTTCTGGTTCTGAGTGATGAAGTCGCGGTCGCGGAACCGCATGACGTCGGCGGTTGTGATGGCGGCGGGCGCGATTCCGTCGCGGCGCGCGAGATCCGCGACCCGCTCGAGGCCGATCCTGCCGCGCGGGTTGAAGACGAAGCCCTGATCGGCCGGGCCCGCCACGTCGTCGAAGATCGCCAGCAGGTCGGCCCAGTCGTCCTTCGCGGCCCGCCGGGTCGCCGCGGCCCTGGCCTCGCCGGTGAACTGGCCGATGGCGCCGCGGACATTCGAGCGCCAGGTCCGGAACTGATCCGCGGAGGTGAAGGAGGCGATCGGATACGTCTTGATCTTGCCGCGCCCCCAGCGGCGGTCGAAGAGGCCGAGATCGGCCGGGATGCGCTCGGCCGGCGCGTCGTGGATGACCGCGCAGCGCCGGAGCGCGCCGAGGACCTTGCGCCGGTTGCTGTCGGAATAGTCGAGGCCGCCCGATGCGACCAGTGCGATGACGTTCGAGATGTACATGAGGTACTCCTGTGTCTCTCAAGACCGTCGCCATGGAGATTGGCCGGTTGCCTGAGAGACGAATGTGATTGTGGGCGCTGTGTCGTCTCGGGACCGGGCATCCGGAGGCGCCCGGCAGGCGGCGCCCGAGAGGAGAGCTCTGCGCGATTGGGCCGGGCGGCTGGTCGTCGGGCCCGGTCGTCGTCCATTCGCGGCGGGGAGATCGCAGGCGCCTCTTCCGGCCGTTCCGCCGGGGAAAACCGGCGCAGGCGAGATGGCCGTCGTGAGGCGGTTTGGCCGTTGTTTCGGGATTTTTCCCTGAAGTGAGGTGAAGGCCCGCACTCTTGCCGCTGCCGAAAGAACCGGGGCCATCACCTCACACGTCCGTCGCGCGTGGGATTGGCCGCAGCGCCGGGATTTGGGGCGGCGGACCGCCTCACAGGCCGCTTTCCGGCGCGGATCTCGAGTTCTTCGGAGATGTCGCGGGCCCTGACCCGCCGGGTGCGCTCCGCAAGCGCGATCACGGGCCAGCGGCCCGACGCGAGGTCGCGCCGGATCGTGCGGTCCGACAGTTCCGGAAAGAGCGCGCCGAGATCCTCGGGGGTGAGGAGCGGCTCGCGGAACGCGTCCCGGAGCGCCGGGGCGACGTCGGGCGTGCCCTCCATGCGCCAGACGTCCTTCCAGCGGTACGTCGGATTGGGCCGGAGCCCGGTATCCCGGATGCCGCGCGCGGCGAGAATGGCCTTCGCCGTGGCGGGAGCCACCCGCCAATGGCGCGCGACGCCCGTGAGGCTGACGAGCCCGGCTCCACGGTTTCCGGTCGGCTTTCTGGTGTTCCGCATGCGCGCGCTCCTCGATCTGGCGAGGAACTCGGTTCGGGTGTCGGCGGACGGAAATGATTATTCGAGCGGCGGGTGAGAATTCATCCCGTCGCCCGGAGGACCTGACAGGCCGGCGTGGTCAGGGTCCGGAAATCCGCTTCTTCTCTTGCGGAGCCGGCCAATCTCTTTCTCGTAAGGGCGACGTCGTCCCCTCGGGCGCTCCCGGCTTGACGGATCACGACCTTCCGTCGTCGAGACAGGGACCGACATGCCATTCTCACACTCTCTCATTCACTCCGCGTCGTCCGGCGCCGCGGAGCGCGCGCTGCGCCGCGACGCGGAGGCCTTCCTTCTCGATATCGGCGCGCGCCTGACCGGGCTCCTGGGACATCTCGGAGGCGAGGACGGCCTGGCCTTGGGATGCGCGTTCCGGGACATGGTGCTGGATCCGGAGACGCCGCCGTCGGTCTGGCCGGTCGCGGACGTGCTCGACGTACTCGCATCGGCGGATCCCGGGTTTCAGGACCGGACCGCGCTTCCGGTCGCGGCCCTGTCGGGACTGCTGGTCCGGATCGACGCCCATGAGGGCGGGTTCCACACGGACTCCGCCGATCCGGCTCCGGCCCGGATCCGCCGCGCCGCCTGAGACGGACCGCCCGCGCGGGACGCGCGGGCGCTTGACGCGCCACCTTCGGGCCGTCGTTCAGTGAAGGACCATCCCATGCATGCCACCCAGGACATTCCCGCCCCGCAGCTTGCCGCCGCCGAGGCGCTTGGCGCCGCCCGCGCCGCCGCCCGGCTGCTCCGGTCTCCCGCCTCCGACCCGATACGGCAGGTGACCGATGCCGATCTCGACGTCCTCGCCGGGCGGCTCTCGCGGAGCGTCGCTCTGACGGAGGTCGTCGCCGCCGACGTCGCGGGGCTCCTCGCGCGGTGCGACGCGCTCATCGAGCGGGGGACCACCGAGCGCACGGAATGGATGCCGAAGTCCGCATGCGGCGATGACGTGACGGAGTGGGAGCCGTGGACGCGTTCGGATCGCACGCCCGAGGCCCAGGGTCTGCATGCCGTGGCGTGCGCCCTGCGGCTCTTCCTCGCCCGCCGCGACCACGTGGCCGATCTGGTCTCCGCTGAGGCGGCCCTCGCCGTCCTGCGGGGCGACCGGGACGCGGGATAGGGAAGGGACGGGGGCGCCGGAATCCGGCGTCCCCCGTCTGACGCGGGATCCCGTTCCGGGGCCCGCCTTGAAGAAATGATTTTGTCTGGAAGGCCGGGCCGGGAACGACCCGGTCCGCCGTGGAAATCCCCGTCCTCGCATCCACTACGGTTTCCCTTATGGGGGATGGGGCCGGATCTACCTCAGACGCCCGCCGATCCGCAGCGCGTTTTGCTCGATGAGTCCGGCGACCTGCTCGACATGTCCGGGTGCGATGCCGGGCAACGCGCAAACCGCACCCGTGACCTCGATGCGCCTGGTGACGATCCGCTCGATGAGCGCGCCGACGCGGAGGCGAACGTCGGCCGGCCGAAATCCCGCCTCCCGCGAGAGGACGTCCCAGTGCCGGGCGGCGATCTCGCCCGGCCTGCGCTTCCTTCCGGCGATCTTCTGCGCGAAATACGGATTGACATGCTCCCACGGCAGGACGCTCGACACGTCGTAGAGGGGCGCCAGGCGCGGCTCGCCCGCGACGGGCAGGAGGAGCGAATAGTTCTTGGCGTGGCCATCGGCGTTGGCGACGAGGATGTTGAAGATGACCTGATCGAGGAGCGAGAGCGTGTCGGAAGGCGACAGGTGCCGCCGTCCCGTGTCCAGGAGTCCGGAGAGGGTGAGGCCCGGGACGGTGCCGACCTCGTATTTCCGTCCGGGCGGCAGACCGTTGGCCTGCGCGAAATCCTCCTGGTGGATCCGGTGCGGCATCCCGTTCCTGGCGATGCGCCGGTCGTAGCGCAGCACGCAGAGCGCGGATCTTTCTCCCGCGGCGAGCGTGGTGACCGCGACCGCCCCGATCCCGACAGCCCTGGCCAGATGGAGGCAATAGGCTTCGTTCTCGACGATGCCCGGCAGGGCCGGGTTGTCGGGCTTCACGATGATCGTCGAGGGGGCCCCGAAGCGCGGCACGGTGAGGACGTCTCCCGCCTCCGGCAGGCGCAGCACCGGGTCGCCGTCGGGTGCCGCCACGGCGAGCGCCGATTTCTTCTGCCCTCCCGCGAGGCTTTGCCGCACCCCGTCTTCGCCGACGAGCAGCGGGCGCCGGTCCAGGTCGTCGATGTGCCGTCCCAGGGCCGTCGCGTCGTCCGGCGCGTCATAGAGTTCCCGCAGGGGCGTAAAAGCCCAGGCGCGCCGATCGCCCGGAGAGCCGAAGGACAGCGCGCCCGCCGTATCGGCTCCGATCTCGCGCAGGATGGCGAGCGCGTCCGTGCGGTCGAGGCCGAGGGAGCGCGCGACCATGGCGAGCTGCCGCTCCTCGGGGAGGAGATTGGCGAGCCAGGGCTCGGTGATCTCCGGGGTGTGAGGTCCGGGGCGCAACGGGATCGTGGTCGAGAGCGGGAAGGCTCCCCGCGTGTCCAGCCAGTCCCGACCGTATTCGAAGCCGAGCGCGCCGGTCTCGCCGACCGTGATGGCGCCGAGCTCGAACCCGTCGAAGAAGACCGGGACTCTTTGGGTCATTCATACTCCCCGAGGTCGTAGCCCCGGGTCACGTCGGCCCCGGTTTCGGATCCCGTGGAGGATCCGGTCTCCGTCGCGGCCGCGCCGTCGCCCCGCGCTCCGCCGACCAGATGGGGCAGACCCACCCGCAGCGCGTCGGAAATGACGGCCAGCGTGGTGAGCCGGGGATCCCGCTTGCCGGTCTCGATCAGCGACAGGGCGCTGATGCTGAGACCGGTCAGGCGCGCGAATTCCTGGAGATTGAGTCCCGCATCGAGCCGTGCTGCGCGGATACGCGTCCCGGTCTCAGCCAGGATCGGCTTTCGTTGTGATCTGGTCATGGCGCGGCTGCCCTTTTTATCGTCTGGGATAAAGTGGGTCACTTCCGGCTTGTTGGCAAGACTATTTTATCTCATAGGGTAAAAAGCGTGTCCCAAGGCGTATTTCGGCTATGATTTACCGCTTTCAGTAAATCAGGGAACCCGCCCCTTCCATGGCCCGCTGGATTTCTTTCGGACGGAGAAATGGGAAATGGCGAGATATTCCCAGAATTGTTCAATGAGATCGGAGGCCTGCCAACCGACAGATCGGCAGGCCTAAGAGTTATCCCCCATAGAAGGGAAACCGTAGTCGCATCCAGGCCGGGTCTTCACGTCAGAACGTCAGGACGTCTGCCGCGCTCCGGTCGGCTCGCGTCCGAGCTCGAGACCCGCTTCGCCGCAGCGCTTCCGGAACCGCCGCGCCGCGATCTCCTCATGGGCGGTCGTCGCGAACGTGATCTCGGGCAGCGAAGACGTCATGTCGAAGGATGACGAGAAGCACGCGGCGTCGTACCAGCCGCGAAGCGAGACCTGATCGCGCCGGTCGATCGGGTGCAGGACGAAGGTGTCGGGCTCGAGGCTCGGCGCGTATCCTCTTTCCGCCGCGAGCCTGAACAGCTCGCCGAGCGGGCCTCCCAGCCGGTTGCCGATCCAGATCAGATGGGCGCGGTGTCGTTCCGCGAGCTCCGGAGAAACGCCGATCCCGCCGCCGTGGCCGCCTTCCCGATCCGCGCTCCCGAGAGGCTTCAGAGCCTCTTCGAGAAACGGCATCGCTTCCCTCCAGCCGATCGGCTTGTCCTGCGCCGGGGCGGGATCCGTGCCGGACGACGTGGCGTCCGTCGTTCCGCATATCGGCAGGACGCCTCGGCTGCGAGCAATGCCACTGTCGGCGGACTCGATCCAGTTCGCGGCGACGTCTCCGAAACCGGTCGCCATCGGCATGGGATCGAGTTCCATCGGCCCCTCATTCCGGCTGTGGTCGCCACTTGGTTGTTCCATGGTCCGTGTCTCCCTCGCGGAAGAGATTGGCCCGACCGCCCGAGACGGAAATCGGCGGGGACGGTCCGGCAGGGAAGAATGACGCGACGGCCGTCCGGGACGTCCGCGCCCGGTGCGGACCGGGACCTGCCGCGGAAATCCCCATCGTTCAGAAGCGCGGCGGCAGCAGGCCGGAGGCCGCGAGATCCGGCACGTCGTGGAGCGCGTCGAGGCGGCGGAGGTTGGCCGCGAAGGTCTTCGCCAGATCCGCCCGACCCGCCCGGCGCAGAGTCCGGTCGACGGCCCGCGTCCAGGCGAGGTCCAGCGCGCGCGGCGCGCGGCCTTCCGCATGCCGCAGGAGCGCCGCGACGGGATTGTCTCCCGCCTTGACGCCGGCGGATGAGACCGCGACCTGCAACCCGCGCCATTCCCCGGTCCAGGGAAGCGCGCGGTAGTCCCGCAGGCGGGTCAGAACGGGCCCGTGGCGCGCCGCGTTCGCCCGGTTGCGCCCGCGATCGAGCAGGGAAAGGTCCCGGGTGAGAAGATCGTCGAGGCTGGCCGGCGGTTCGCCTGCATCCGTCACGGCCTCGGCCAGCGCCCTGACGGCGATCGACGCGCCGCGACGGGTGCTTCGCGCGACACCCTGTTCGTCGAGGAGCGCGTCCAGTTCCGCGGCGATCGCGGCGGGCAGGTCCCCGGCCGAGCGCCGATGATCGGCGAGCGCGCCGATCGGAGTGGAGGGAAGGTGCCGGAGCAGGTTCCGATGCCCGCGCAGCCCGTCCATCACCCGCGCGGCGGCGTGGAGCTTCGAGACCCGCGACCGGGACATGCCGGGCCGTGCGGATTCCATCCAGGCGCGATCGACTTTCGAAGGCCGGAGGCCGCCTGTGATCGCGAGGGCGCGCAGGGCGGAGAGGTGGTTGAGATCCCTCGCCGAGACCTTCGCCAGCCGCGCCGAAGCGAACAGGTCGATCCATGCCCGCTCCACCGGCGGCTTCGCGGGCCTGGGGGGCGTCGGGGCCTTGGGCCGCTTGGGGATTTCCAGGCCGGTCGGCCGGTCCGGCAGCAGGGCGGCGGGCATGCGGGGATCGTCGCGCAACCGATCCAGGAGGGACGCGACGGCGCGGATCGCTCCTTTCCGCTTTCTGTCCGGCGCGGCGGCGAGCCTCCGGGCGAACCATTCTCCGGTCAGATCCTGCGGACGCAGGCCTTCCGCCTTCGCCTGCGGGGCGATCGCGCAAAGGCGGGCGCCTGACCTCCCGGTCGCGCGGACGGCCGCGTTGAGCTGCCGCCATGCGGTCTCGGCAGGGTCCATCCGCGGATCAGAGGCTCCGGCCGCGATGAGCGTTCTGGCGAACCGGCCCCGGTAGAGGGCGAAGGTGGACTTCGAAATCACGATGCCTCCGGTTCTCGGAGCGATCGTCGAGAGCCGCTTCCAGGCCTCGGGCGTGAACGCTTCCGCAGGCTCGGGGTCGGAGTCCGCCTCCACGATGCCGGCGGCGACCGCGAGCGACCAGCAGTACATCGCCGCCGTCTCGTCCTTGAAGTCGCCTTTGGCGGCGAGGGCGGCGAGCTTTGGCGGAAGCGGTCGATGTGGCTGAAGTCGGGAGAACGCGGGCAGGGGCCCCAGACGCTCGCGGAACACGCCGGCGTCTATCGCGAGCGGCTCGTCCTGGAGCCTCACGACGACGGACCAGGCGTTCCGGAAGCTCCGCCGTTCCGCGCCGGAGAGGCGGCTCTCGATCTCGAGCGCCCGCGCCAGTGTGAGCGTCGCGGGTCCGGTGTCCGGAAAGTGCCTGCTCAGAGCATAGGTCGCATCGGCCTTGAGTTTGCCCAGAGAGAGACGGGCGACGCGGCGCAGGCCGTCCCACGGATCGACATCGACAGCGACCCGGGTCGCCAGCATCGAGGCGTCGAGGATCTGCCGCCGCCACGCCTGATAGCGCGTCATGTCCCCGCCGAAAAGCCTGGCCGCGCCGGCGGGGATCGTCTTCCTCGGAAACCGCTCCGACAGGCCCGCCGGCCGTGGATCGATCGCGGCGAGCGGCAGACCGGTGATCGGGACGAGCATCTCGATGGCGACGCGCGCGGCGGTCGGCCCGATCGCGGCGAACCGCGCGTCCGGCGTCAGCGCGGCGGCTTTGAGGGCGGCATGGAGTTCCTGGAGGTTCATGGAAGGGATATGGACCTCGGCCGGGGCGGCGGAAATCGGCGGCGTCATGTCCTCCGAAACGGCCGGGTCGTCGCAAGGCGGGACCGGGCGCGGTGCGCGGAGGTCCGCATGTTCTCCCGGGGTGTCGATGGACGGTCGAGATGTGACAGGCATCTCCCTGGCATGCCTGTCGCCGCGGGACGCGGAGGATCCGGTGAACGGCGTTCGAGCGGCGTCCGGCTCCGCATCGGTCTGTTCGTGGCCCATGCCGTGTCTCCCCTGTCGGGAAGCCGCCCCGGCGTCCCTTCAAGCTTCGTCGCCCCGTTCGGGTGGCGACCTGGTTCTCGACGGAGAATTTGGTCGGTGGCGAAGCCTGCGAAGGAAGATGATCACGCTGGGCCAGCCCTTTCCCGTAAATGTTGAACAAAAGGCTTCGACAGGCCAACTTGGGCCGATCTTCTCGGATGTACAGGAGCTTGAGCGAGTGGACGTCTGCGCGCGCTCGAAGATTTCCGCGAGCGTTCGCCTCCCCGCTTGAGGGACTGCCGCGGACAACGGGATCCGTGGTGGTCTGATGGACTACCGAAGTCGGAGGAGCGCCGGATGACCGCCCGCAAGCAGACCGTGAGTTTTACCGAGCCGGCTTTCGATTATGCCCAGGCTCTCGTCGATGCCGGCGAGTACCCCAGCATCAGCGCCGCCGTTTCAGGCGAGATGGTTCGGGCCAAAGCCGCGCGGCAGGCGCAGGCGACCTTGCTCGCCGCCGAGGTCGAGCGCCGGCTTGCCCTGCCGATCGACCAGTGGGAACCGGTGGGAGAACTTTCCGAAGTCACCGGGGAGGCCCGGGCGCGCCTCGCCGAACTTCGCCAGACGCCATCGAGCGGACACGGGTGACCATGCGCCAAATTCGCCATCCGCTCGTCCGGAGCGACGTGATGGGAATATTCGACCATGTCCTCGAGATCACCCAAGGCAATCTCACGGCGGCCGAACGGCGCCTCGACGAAATCGACGACCTGCTCCGGGCAATCGCGGACAATCCCGCCTCGGGCGTTCGGCTCGACGTGCCTCTCGCGGGATGGCTCATCAGACACGGAGGCGGCGGGAGGATGGCGCAGGCTGATGCCATGGCGCTTGGCCAGACGGTTCAGCCATTCAACAGCGCGCAGGATCAGATGGCTGTCGGTCGGGTGCGCCACCGCTTTGGTCTGCACTGTCGTGTCCACCGTGATCCGCTCCAGTTGGCGCTCACTCACGGCCTCGGTCTTTACAGCCACCGCGATCGTTTCGGCCAGCAGGGCCTCCAGATCACCCGCCCCGATACGCTGGCGCCAGCGGGTCATCGACGAGCGGTCGAACGGAAGGCGATGCTGGAAATGCGTCTCGCCGCAGAAGACCTGGAAGTAGGGGTTCTCCAGCCAGGCCGCGCAAGTCTCCTCGTCCGAGAGCCCCTTCATGTGCTTGAGCAAATGCAGCCTGGCCATCAGCCGCGTCGGCAACTCCACATCGCTTGCAACGACGAGCACCTCGCCGCCCTTGACGCGTTTGGCGGCGAAGGTCAGCGTCAGGGCCTCCACGTCCCCCCGGGCCGGGAAGGTGGCCTGGAATTTCCGCGCAGCCCGGCATTTCGTCAGCGCCGACTTCAGGCTCAGGTGGCGGCCGCCCTCAGTGTTCACGATCATGCTCGCCTTCACGCGGATTGCGAACGGGATGCCGTTCGCCTCGAGAAAGGCGAGCCATTCCAGACCCTCCCGGGCATGCACGCATGCCCTGTCGGCAATGGATGAACTCCCGATCCGCCAGCAGGATCTGCGCCGATCCGGACCCGAGCAGGGCAAGGTGACGCCGCATCAAGGTGATGCGTTCCTCGGCATTGCCGCTGCCGGCCCTGTCCAGAACCGTCCACATCAATGGCGCCCGAAACCGCCGCGTCGTGATCGCCGGCATCAGGATGCTGACGTCGCGCGAGCCGATTTTCCAGTTCGTCCGATCAAGGCGCAGACGCCAGGCCCCGGTCAGGCCGAGGAGCCGAACCGCGAGGCGTGCCGACCGGTCCTCGGGAAGGCTGACATGCCGGAAGAAGCGTTGCGGCCGCCGGCAGGTCGACGCAATCGGAACCGACCCCGGGCACCCGCAGGCAAGATGACCGAGGTTCACCGCGCGGGCGCTGACCATGGCCACGATCAGAAGGCTCGGCGTCTCAAGCCGCGACTTGCTCGGCGCCACATGCGAAGACAGCCTCGACGAAAGGGCGGTGATCGTTTTGTGGCTCACGGGGACGTTCCTTTGCCGGGAAGAGTCCACGAGAAGACCACCTTTCAACGCCCTCAGCCACCCAGCGTCGTGCAGTGTGGGCGACGAGATAGGTTTTTCAGGGTGTCCACCTGAAAGGGTGAATCCCGATCGTTCCCGTGGGGACGACGGGCAAGGCGATCTCGTTGAGAGTCCAGAGCCTGCGGACTTAAGACCGCAAAGTCGTGAAACAGATTGAGACGCCTCGCTCTCCTGACACCATCATGCGGCGGCCCCGCGCCGACCGCGAAGAGAAGCGAGTGATCCACGAGGATCGAGACGGAAAGACCCGAAAGGAACAGCTTGACCTGAACACCCCCAATCAGAGAAGGCTCTCAAATCGTTGTCCAGAGGGGACTATTTCAGCAGCCTGCTAAAGATCGAAAGAGCAAGGCATGACGAACTTACCGATCTCGTTTCTGGAATATATAAACGTACTTCAAATTTTCATTATGATAAACTGGAGAGAACAAGAGGTGGAGCAATTCGTTTGCCTTTACTCGCCCGTGGGCCGCTTGCGGAATATGAGCTCCCCCGACGCTTTTTTTACGGATTGGAAAGTCACTGAACATAAAATATCCACCGGGAGTGAGCGCGTTCCAAATGTTGAAGATAACACGAGCTGGATCACTGACGTGTTCAAGCACCTCGCATGCGTTAACAATTTCACATGAAGGTAAAGCTGGAAACTCCGTATTCTGATCGACAACAACTTTTGAAACAGGAATATCTCTCAACTCAAACCTGTGTGCCGCAAACTCAACTGGCCCACCGGACAAATCGAGAACAATAGGCTTAGCCCCATGAATAGCAAAGGTTAATGCGTAGTCAGCAGCACCCGCTCCGTAGTCTAAAAAATTAACGTCACTAAATCCCTTAGGGAACCGTGTTTTCATAAAATCAAGACATGACGCCGAAAATTCCAATCGATCGTAGTGTAGCATTAAGCGTGTTAAGCTTTGCTTCAAAAATATATCATTCAGATAACTGCTTACAACAGATGCATGGTCGTGTTTCGAAAATATATCATTTGGAGGCCGTTTATTTTTTTCAATATTTAGTTCGTTGTACAGATGTAATACTTGTTCTTCCGAAATGCCCCAAAAAGACGCAAGCTCCGAAGCTCTGTCATTTTTGTAATTTTTGGCGATATTTATTTTGGTTTGCTCCCTTAGCTTCGACACATCCAAAATCCGGCCCTTCCAATTTATTAAATTCCGTCGACAAGACGACAACACTTGCCCTATTCGACATTCCTCAGTGGGCATTCCCCATATGGCCTGCCTCGGTTGATGTTAACGTTTCGGAAGACAGCTTTCCAAGCGATTCCTGTCCTCGCCCGTTCCGATCTTCGGCTCGCCGGCGACGAAGTGGCTGCAGGCCGATTGCTCCAGGCTCGGGGGGCGTCGAGCCGCGCACCTTCAGGCACGCGAGTTCTGCCGCCGGGGTCGCACCTGACGGTTTGGAAGGGGGCGTCGATCATGCGGAGGCGGCCTCCGCCGGCGGTCCGCGCAGGCCGTTGATCAGACCGAGCACGCCGGCGAAGACGTCTCGCGGCAGCGCCGCCTCTGCGAACTGGAATACGGCGTAGCGGGCGTGACGCACCAGCCGGACGCCGGTCTTGATCAGCCGCTCGCGCAGCGAGGTCAGCGACCAGGTTCCGACCGCGTTCGGTGTCGCCAGTGTGCGAAGAAAGTTGGCCATGTTGTAGGCGAGCGCGTGCAACTGCAGCCGCACGGCGTTCGGCGCAAAGCGCATGCAGGACAGTTGTGTCCACTTCAGCGCGTATTTGTCCTCTTTGATGTGCTGCTCGGCGGTGCCCCGGCCCTGATAGAAGGCTAGCCCGCATTTCTCACCGGACGTTCCGTGGAGGTCCCGATAGGCTCAATGAGGGGCCCGATCGTGCTGCAGCGCGTAGACAGCGCTGCGGCCAGGCACGGCTGCGCGCCGCGCTTCGGCGCGTTCGATGTTGGGGTTGGTTGGTGGCGGTGAGGGGTTTTCGGGGCGGTTGCGGATCAGCGGCATAATCGGGCGTGGGCAAGACGGAAGGCGGTGGCGTCGGGGCAGCTCGAGGCCATGGCGATCCGAACGCGTCGCACGCTGCGGGTGACGAGGGCGCCGATCTTCAGGAGCTTCAGGCGAATGCTGCCGCAGGTGGCGCTGGCGAGTTCGGTCCCGGCGAGGGCGAGGCGGCGCAGCGCCGTGACGAGCACGTAGGCCATGGAGGCGAACCACAGCCGCAGCTGGTTGGCGCGCATGGTGGCCGCGCTGGTTCGGTCGGCGAACAGATCGAGTTGGCATTCCTTGATGCGGTTCTCCATTTCCCCGCGGGCGCAATACATCCGCTCGTAGAGCGTGCGGGCGTCCGCCCGGGCGGCCTTGAGCGAGGTGACGACGAAGCGGGGATTCGCGCCCTTCGCGCCGCGGCCCGGCATCCATTCGGCCTTGGCGACGACGCGCCGGCGACGGCTCCAGCTCTCGCGCGTCGTCCATCGGAAGTCGGCGAAGCGGCGGGCGGGACGGCCGCTCGCCTCGGAATCGTGCTCGGCCCAGGCGAGCTCGACATGGATGTGCTCGACGAGACGGGACGTCCGGGCGAGCCCGAACAGGTAATCGACGCGGTTTTCCTCGCACCAGGCCATCAGCGCCTCCCGCGCGAAGCCGCCGTCGGCCCGCAGCACGATCCGCACCCTTGGCCAGCGCGCGCGGACCTGGCCGACGATCCGGGCGATCTCCTCGACGGCCCCGGCCGCGGCGTCGATGTTCGAGCGCCGCAGCTTCGCCGCCAGCAGGTGGCGGCCGCAGAACACGTAGAGCGGCAGGTAGCAGTGGCAGTCGTAATAGCCGTGGAAGAACCGTCCCTCCTGATGCCCGTGCAGCGGATCGTCGGTGGCGTCGAGGTCGAGCACGATCTCCTTCGGCGGCCTGGCGTGGGCGTCGAGGAAGAGGTCCACGAACAGCGCCTCGATCGCCGCGCCGTCGTGGCCGATCCGGCGGTAGCGGTCGGCTGCCGCGGCGCCGTGCTCGAGACGGTTCAGCGTGCTCTTGCCCGCAAGCGGCGCGCACCGGCCGTGCCGCGCCTCGAGCCGGCCGAGCGCCACCCCGAGCACCGGGTCGTGACGCAGCCGGTCGTGGTCGATCAGGTCCTCGTAGCCGAGCGCGATCCCGAACACCCGCTGCCCGACCAGCGTCGCCACCTCGTGGACCACCCTTTCCGCCGACCGACCGTCGGTGAAGCAAGCCGCGAAGCGCTCGACGAGCCCGATCGCCCGGTCGGTCGCCCCGAGCAGCAGCCCGCCGGCGTTCGAGGTGATTGCACCCCCATCGAAATCTGCCACCACCGCGCGGCCATCGACGCGTGCAAACCCCATCGGCTTCGCGCTACACTCTGTCGGCATCGGGGAGCTCTCCTGTGGGGTCAGAAGCCTTTGTTGCAGAAACACTTTCCCACGTTCAGGACAACGATGCACCTACCCTTGGTGAGAAATGCGGGCTAGCACCCGCTCGTTCGGCAGGCTGCGATTGGTGACGATAAAGCCGACGGTCGGGAACAGTTCGCCCGGATGAAACTCGACCTTCGCCACGATGCGGCGGGCCTTTGACCAGCTTTTCGCCCGGTAGTGGAAGCTGGTGTGGATGCGCACGACGTGGTTCGGCGGTCGACCGGGGCCTCGTTTGGTCAGGTGATCAATCCGTTCGTGGAGTTTGGCATTGCCCTTCATGCGGATGGCGTAATCCCAGCCCTCGGCTTCCAGCAAGTCAAACAGCGCCGGGATGGCGAAGGCCGCATCGGCCCGGAACCGCCGCCTTTTGATCGAGGGCCGGGCGGAGGCAGAATAGCGCGCCAGAACCGGCTTCAGCACATCTCCGCACGTCGCAACCGGGGCATCCGATGGATGCGGAAAATACCGCCGGAGCCATCCCACAGTTCGACATCCGGCGGCGGGGCGGCGCTTCGACGGTTTCTTCGTGATGCCCGCGCGCCGCAAGACGGCTCCGGCTGAACATGCCGCTCAGGCAGGTGACGCATCCTCACCTGCGGGACGCGGACCGGCGCCGTTTAGTTTGACAGGCGGGCAAGCGGCATTCATACTCCACAAAAGGGAGTATGTGGAGTCCGTATCATGAGGGTGAAGGTCAATCTGTCGTTCGATCCCGACGTCGTGTCGGAGGCGCGGGCGTTGGGACTGAACATGTCCCGCCTCGCGGAAGACGCCGTCGCCCGCGCCGTCAAGGTCGAACGCAACCGGAAATGGGTCGAGGAGAACCGCGAGGCGCTTGAAGCCTATTCCCGCGAGATCGAGCGTGACGGACTGCCTCTGGCGCACCACCGCCAGTTCTGAGAGCGGTTCCGGCGTCGTGGCGCAGTTCGAGGTGTTCAGGGTCGGCGACACGCTGGTCGTCGATGTTCAGACCGACCTGATCGGCCTCGACGTCACCCGGGTCGTCGCTCCCCTGAGAGAGAAGGGCCAGTACGCCTCGTTCCCCCATCTGACGCCGGAGGTCGATTTCGACGGCCGCCGCTGGATCGTCCGCATCCAAGAGCTCGCATCGGTCACGGCGGGCGATCTCGGCCGGACGATCGGGCGGATCGACGGGGGACGGGACGACATCCTGAGGGTCGTCGTCATCCTGACCCGGGGCTTCTGAGCCCGCCCGAAGTCCGGATTCGCCTCTCCAGCGCGACCGCTTCGGAGAGGCGGAGTGTCATGCGGGTTGCCACGCGGTTAACATGATCTATATTTCTTTCAAAAATCAAATGCTTGACAAGATATCCAAGTGTGGCCGTCAACGCCTCAGACCGGGAGGCCCGCCTTCATGTTGCGATCATGGAGGGCGATGGCCTCCTTGACGTTCTCGAAATACGTCGCCCGGCCACCCTCCAGCACCAGACCGCTGGTGCAGTAGTCGAGGATCGTCTGGGTCGAATGCGAGACCATCAGCATGCCCGCGTCCCGGAGCCGGTGCTTGAACACCGTCAGGGATTTCTTGCGGAAGGCCGCGTCGCCCACGGCGGTGATCTCGTCCACCAGATACCAGTCGAAAGCGACGCCCATCGAGATCCCGAAAGCCAACCGCGCCTTCATGCCTGACGAATAGGACCGCACCGGCATGTCGATGAAATCGCCGAGCTCGGCGAAATCCTGCACGTAGTCGACCAAGGCGTCGGTATCGATGCCGTAGATACGTGCCACGAACCGGATGTTCTGCGCGCCGGACAGGTCGTTGGCGAAACTGCCCCCGAAGCCGAGCGGCCACGAGATGCTGCCCACGCGGCGGATCGCGCCGCCGTCGGTGCGCACGATGCCCGAGATCATGCCGATGAGCGTCGATTTGCCGGCGCCGTTGCGCCCCAGCACGCCCACCTTGGCGCCCCGGGGCAGGGTAAGCGTCAGACCCTCGAGGATGACCTTGCGGCCCCGGGACGTGAGGTAATGCTTGGAGACGTCGCGGAACTCGATCACGCGCGTCCGCTCCCGGCCGGTCCGCGGCGCGCGCGCGACTCAGCGGTTGTCGCGGACATTGTACCAGATCAGCATCAGCACGCTCCAGCCAAGCAGCAGGAACAGCGCCGTCATTCCCGTGAGCGTCGCGCGGCGGGGATAGAGCGCCCGCTCGGCGCGCGTGGGCTCGACATGCGCGGCCAGATAGCGGCTCTGCCGGCGCGCCTCGGCGCTCGCCACCGCAAGATTGCCCAAGGCCTGGGTGTAGGCGGCGTTGGAGAATTCCAGATCGACCAGCAGCTCCTCGTAGGCGCCGATGATCTCGGGCAGCGTGCCGCCAGCGCCCGCGACGCCCGCGATGCCGAGATTGGCGCGCTCCTCCTCGATCCGCTCGGTGATCGCCTCGATCCGGCGGTTCGCCTGGACGACGCGCTGGTCGCCGTCGGCGGCGTAGCTCAGCAGCATGTCGCGCTCGACCAGCGCTTGGGCGAGTTCCCCCGAGAGCGCGTTGACCAGCCCCATCTGCCCGGCCACGTCCGCGGACGGGTCGACGATGCGATTCTCGCGGCGGAAATCGGCGAGCCGCATGCGGTCCGCCGTCAGCCGCGCCTCGGCCTCGCCGAGATCCTCCGTGGCGTAGCGGATCGCGTCGCTCCGCGCCTGTTCGGACAGGCGGTTAACCAGCGCGCTCGATTCCACCAGGATAGCCGCGGCGACAGCCTGGGCGTCCTCGGGGGTGAAGGCGTTGACGCGCAGGTCGATGATGCCGGTGCTGGCCTCGTAGCGCATGTCGATCATGCGCCCCCAGTAGGAGATCAGATCCTCGATCGTGGCGTCCTCGCCCAGCGTGAAGACCGGATCCCCCTCGGGCAGGTTGTAGATCCGCCTGAGGTCGAGATCGGCGTCGATGAGTTCGACCATCCGCTGGCTGAGGATGAATTCGAAGAGGATGTCGGAATCCGAAGCCGAGCCGCCGCTGACCTGGGTGAGCGCGCCAAGGATCCCGGCGGTTGCGGCGCCGGGCCCTTCCGAGCGGATCGAGAAGGCGACCTCGGAATGGTACTGGTCGGCGGCGCGTGTGTAGAGGTATCCGGCCACGGCGGCGAGGGGGAGAAGCACGAGCAGCGCGAAACCGAGGAGCGCCGCGTAGTGCCGGGGTCGGGCGCGCGCGGCGGTCTGTCGCGCGGATGGCAAGGGCGGATCCGCGGGTTTCGCCGCCGGAGTGGGCTTCTGTGTGGCATCAACAGCCTTGAGGTCGGGGCGTTTCGGTGGCCCGGCCGCCACGCCGTCTTGCGATGCTGTCGTCATCCGCGCCACTGCTCCGGTCCGCCGCTGAGGCTTGTCATTCCGCTCGGCCCGGGTTTACACCTTGAGGGTGTCCAACGCAAATTCTGTTGCGGGGCTGGCCGGAAACCGAACCGATGACGATTTCCTCTGCAACCCTTGGGCGTTCCGTGCGGTTCCAGTGGCTGCGTGTGCTTCTCGCACTGATGGTGCGAGAGATGGGCGCGAAGTTCGGCCGCTCCGCGGGCGGATATTTCTGGGCGATCGCCGAGCCTCTGGGCGGCATCGTGATGCTGGCGCTCGCATTCAGCGTGGCGCTGCGCAGCCCGCCCATTGGCACGAGTTTCTTCTTTTTCTACGCCACGGGCATGATCCCCTTCAGTCTCTACATGAAAGTCCAAGGGGCGGCGGCGAGCGCGGTGCGCTCAAACAAGGGTCTGCTGACCTATCCGGTGGTGACGCCGCTCGACGCGGTTCTGGCGAATTTCATTCTCGGCACGCTGACGATGATGGTTGTCGGGGTGATCGTGTTCACGGGGATCGTTCTGATTGAGGACGTACACGTCAATTTCAACCCCCCGCTCGTGCTGCTCTCAATGGGGATGGCGGCGGTTCTGGGCCTTGGCGTCGGCACGCTCAACTGCGTGCTGATTGGGTTTTTACCGACCTGGAAGAACGTCTGGGGGGTAGTGACGAAGCCGCTGTTTCTGCTCTCGGGGATTTTCTACACTTACGATTCGGTGCCGGCGGCCTTTCAGAGCGTGCTCTGGTACAATCCGCTGGTGCACGTGGTGGGCATGATGCGCTCGGGCTTCTACGGGGTCTACCGCGATGAATACGTCTCCGTGCCCTACGTGATGGGGATCGCGCTGGGGACCTTCGTGATCGGGGCCTGGCTGCTGCGCCGGCACGCAAGCCATCTGATCGAGCAGTGAGCGCCTCTCCGGCGGTCTCGGTGATCATGCCGGCCTGGAACGCGCGCGCCACGCTGGCGGAGGCCGCCGAGTCCGTTCTGGCTCAGACCATGCCCGACCTGGAGCTGCTGCTGATCGACGACGGATCGACCGACGGCTCGCGGGATCTGGCGGAGGCGTACGCGGCGCGGGACGGGCGCGTGCGGGTGCTGGGCGGCGACGTCAACCGTGGGCCGGCCGCCGCGCGCAACGCGGGCATCCGGGCGGCGCGGGGGCGATGGATCGCGTTTCTCGACGCCGACGATCTGTGGAGGCCGCAGAAGCTCGAGGTGCAGATCGGCTACATGGAACGCGCGGGCGCGCCCTTCACCTTCACCGCGCTCGACCGGATCGACGAAAGCGGCCGGAGGCTGGGCGCGATCGGCGCGCCGGCGCGGGTGGATTACGCGCGGCTTCTGAAGGGCAACGTCATCCCCTGCCAGACGGCGGCCTTCGACCGGGAGCATTACGGGGCGGTGGAGATGCCGGACCTGCCGCGCCGCCAGGATTACGGGTTGTGGCTGATGCTGCTGAAGTGGGGCGGCGAGGCGCACGGGCTGCCCGAGGTCTTGGCCGACTGGCGCATGCGGCCGGGATCGCTCTCGGCGAACAAGCTCAAGGCCGCGGCCGGCACCTGGCGGGTCTACCGCGAGGTGGCGGGGCTGGGGCGCGGCCAGGCGGCCTGGCATCTGGGCCAGAACCTCGCGCGGGGCGTGCTCAAGCGGCTGTGACGGGGGCCGCGAGGGCGTGACTCCACGCTCCGTGCCACGCGTGGCAGAATTGGCAAGTATCTGATATGGAAGGGATTCCGGAATCGCGTTAACTTGGTGGAAAGCTTCGTTGACGCAAGGCCGCCGGGCGCTGTCCGCATCCGATCGCGCCGCGGGCCGGTCGACTGAAACACCCTTCGGTGGTATTCTCCCCTCCTCGAAAGAAAGGCGCTCCGATGTCCGTCCAGTCCTTTCCGCGAATGTCGCGACGAAGTATTCGCAAACCCGCTTCCAACCGACTTTCCTGCTGCAAGCCATCGCTTCCGTGATCCGGCGATGCCAGTCTGATCGGCCGGGCAGTCAAAGAAATCCTCGGGTGGAAGTCCCGACCCGCGGCATCAAGTCGTTTGCGGATCTCGACGTTGCGCGGATTGATCCGAGCCATTAGGCTGAAACGTGGAGAGCGCGGATGAAGACCGTCAAGATCGAACTTCCGGACGAGGATGCCGACGCGCTCGAGCGCATCGCCGTGGATGGTGGCTTCGCCTCGTCCTCCGAATTTGTACTGGCCGCGATCGGAGACCTTATCACCGCATCGATCGCATACGATCCCGATGCCTTGGCTCGAGATGTCGCCGAGCACAAGGCTGCGAAACGGCGGGGGGATGGCGGTTTCACGCCCGAAGAAGCCCGGGCCTGGCTCAAGGCCGATCGATCCGCGTAAGGTGGATTCCACCGCGAAGCGCAACGGGTCAAGCAAACCGGATTTCGACGTCCCTGCCACGCTCCGACAGGAACGCTTCGACCGGGGACCGATAGCTGAGGCATTTGCGTGGCGTGAGGTTGATGGTCATGGCGATCTCCTGGATGTCCCGCTCGCTGATCTCGTCGAGGTCGGTCCCGCGGGGCAGCCATCGCCTGATCCGCCCGTTGGCGTTCTCGACCCCGCCCTTCTGCCAGCTGGCGTAGGCGTCGCAGAAATACGTGGTGGCCGAGAGCATTCCGCGACGAAGTGTCTGCTTTCCGTGTTGGTCAGACCGCCATCATCCGTCTCCACGCGGATTCCTCGGCGGACCCGTCATTGCTCTCGATCCGTGCGAGGAACCAAGCCGTGTAGGACGATAGGTTATTATACCAGCCGCCCTATTTAATGACCGCTTTGGCCCAGTCTCGCGTCGCGATGGATGTGATTTTGGCAGGTTGCGCGACGAGGGCGTTCCAAGCTTCGCAGCAGGCATCGACGATTGCGGTGTAGGTCTCGAAGACGCGGTTTGCGAGGTGGTTCTGGCGCAGATACTGCCAGACGTTTTCGACCGGGTTCAGCTCCGGCGAGTATGGCGGCAGGGGGAGCAGGCTGATGTTGCCCGGCACTTTGAGCTTGCCTCCCGGTCGATGCCATCCCGCGCCGTCGAGGATGAGGACGGCCTGCGCGCCGGGAGCGACGCCTGCGCTGATCTCCGCGAGGTGCAGGTTCATTGCCTCGATGCTGGCGCTCGGCAGGACGAGCGCGGCGCCGACGCCGCGTGCCGGACAGACGGCGCCGAACAGGTAGGCCGACGCGTAACGCTGATCGCGCGGCGCGCGCGGACGGCTGCCTTTGTCGGCCCAGACCCTTCGTGCATAATTCGGGCTTCTGTAACGGGCCCTCGGGTGTCAACCTTGTTTTCTTTCTTCCTGCTTTTTTCTTCCTTCCTGCTCCAAGCGACTTTTTCTTTCCTTCATGTATCCCGCCGCCGGGGTCTTGCTTCTGTCCGCAGTCGGCGCCCGGCCGCTGCATGATGGGATCTGATGAGGATCGGTCGGTCAATCTAAGAGCCTGCCCGAAAAGAAGTTGAGCGATATCAGGCTTTTGTGATTCTCCGTCTTTGTCGAGAAGATGGAGGGACCAGATGCCTTGGAATGATACCGCTCGTGTGGAGCATAGACGGGACGCCGTGCGCTATCCAAGCGACTTGACGGGTCGCGAGTGGGAGCTGATCGCGCCGCTGCTGCCACTGGCGAAACGAGGAGGCCGGCCGCGAACCACCGATTTGCGTGCGGTGACGGATGCGATCCTCTACATCGCTTCGAGCGGCTGCCAGTCGTCGCCCGGCAGGGCATTTGAAAAAATGCCCGAGAGGGGGCGCATGCTGCCGAAGGACTTCCCGCCGGTCTCGACGGTTCAAGGCTATTTCTACGCGTGGCGCGACACCGGCCTGTGGCAGAGCATCAACCATCTGCTGGTGATGAGCGCGCGGGAACTGGAAGGTCGCGAGGCCAGCCCATCGGCCGGCGTGATCGACAGCCAGAGCGTGAAAACCACCGAAAGCGGAGGGGTCGGCAAGAGCAATCAGTTTGCTGCAGAGGCGAAAGACGCGATTTTAATCCGGCCGCTTCGGGCTCCGAGCCGTTGTTCGCCGCCTGTTCAACGAACGGCCGCTCTCCCGCTAACGTAGGATTTCACACTCTCCCGCAATGGACCCCATTGAGGCTGTCAGGTCGCGCGCATGCTCGCGCGGTCGGCGGCGCCGCTGGAGCGCTTACGCCGCCAGCAGGTCGCGCATCGGGCCGGCGATCTCGATTTCGGCGGCAATGCGGCGGAGTTTGTCGGGCAGGCCGGCATTGCCGAGGACGTGGCAATGGACCTGGCGGGCCCAGAGGAAGAGCTTCCGGCGCGGGGCGAGGTCGCCCATCTCGGAGACGGGGAACCGGAAAGACTGGTCGGCTATAAACTCGTAGGGGTGCAGATAGAGTTGCGGCGCGAGGCCGGCCTCTGCCGCGGCGTGCAGGGATTTCACGGTGAGCGGCGCGGGGGCGTATTTCAGCGCGGCGCCGCCGGTGCGGACCGGGGGCAGGCCGGGCGCGGGCCGCCGGCGCAGCACGGGGAAGAGGGCGAGGCTGTCCGTGCCGGTGACGGCGCGCAGGCCGCGCGCCTCGGCGACGTCCGCGACGGTCAGGCTGGAATCATAGGCCAGATGGCGCTCGAGGGCGGCGAAATGCGCCCGGTCCTCCGCCCTCAGCGAGAAGCGCGGGGCGCGGAAGCCGAGCGTCTTCCGGCCCGAGGCGGCCTCGAGCGCGTCGATGGCGCGGCGCAGATTGGCCTCGAAGAGCTCCGGCGGGTCGAGCCGGCAGGGATCGTGCCAGAAATAATGGCAGGCGATCTCGTGGCCGTCGGCGGCGATGCGCGCGACGATGTCGGGGCATTTCTCGGCGACGATGCCGGTGGTGAAGAAGGTCAGACGCGCGCCCTTCAGCTCGGCCTGGCAGAAAGCCTCGATCGCGGCGTAGGCGCGCCGGAGTGCGTCCGCGCGCAGCGACCCGTCCTGGGGGATGGAGAACTCGCGTTTGAAGTCATGAGCGATGTCCTCGAAATCGATGCTGAGCCAGGCTTTCATGGCGCTGCTTCCGCCACCTCGGCCGCCTCCCGCCAGGTCCGGTCGCAGAGGAAGCCGCCGATGGCAAGCAGGTCCATGTCCGAGCGCAGCCAGGTGTCGATGGCCTCGGCGGGAGTGTTCACGATCGGCTCTTGGATGTTGAAGGAGGTGTTGAGAAGCACCGGCACCCCGGTCGCCGCCCCGAAGGCGGTGATCAGGCGGTGATAGAGCGGGTTGGCGCCCTGCGCGACGGTGTGCACGCGGGCGGTGCCGTCGACATGGGTGACGGCGGGGATGAGGCCGCGCTTTTCCGGGCGCACGTCGGCCAGGATGTTCATGTAGGGGCTGGCCTGGGCGAGCTCGAACCAGTCCCGCGCCACCTCGATGGTGGTGGAGGGGGCGAAGGGGCGGAATAGCTCGCGCTTCTTGATCTTGGCGTTGATCGTCTCGCGGATCGCGTCGTCCCGCGGATCGGCGAGGATCGAGCGGCTCCCCAGCGCGCGGGGTCCGAACTCGGTCCGGCCCTGGAACCAGCCGACGATGCCGCCCGCGATGAGCGTCTCAACGACGGCCTTGATCAGCGCGTCCTCGTCCACCGGGCGTGGGGCGGGCAGGCCGCGATCGGCGAAGGCCCGCGCGATCTCCGCGTCGGTGAAGCCGGGGCCGAGATAGGGCGAGCGGGCGTTCCGGGCCGGGCCGGAGCGTGCCAGCGCCGCGCCAACGGCGCAGCCGGCGTCGTGCGGGGCGGGGGGGGCGATGATCTCGGAGAAGAGCCCGGATTGCAGGATGCGGCCGTTGGCGGTGACGTTGAGCGCGCAGCCCCCCGAGAGGACGAGGCGGTCGATCTGCGGAGCCTGCGCCTTGCCCCAGGCGAGCAGGTGCCGCTGCGCCGCCTCGAAAGCGGCCTGGACCGAGGCGGCGAGGTCGAGATGGCCCTGGGCCGGCTCGGTGTCCGGCGCGCGCGGCGGGCCGAAGATCTCCGCGAGGCCCGCGTCGAAATCTCCCGCCAGCGCCCGGTGGTAGTCGCAGAGCGCCGTGTCGAGCCGGTAGCCGCCGTCCTCCTCGAGGCGGAGCAGACGCTCCAGGATCGCGTCGCGGAAGGTCGGCCGGCCGTAGGGCGCCAACCCCATCATCTTGTATTCGCCCTCAAGCATGCGGAAGCCGAGCCAGCCGGTGAAGAAGCTGTAGAAATGCCCCAGCGAGTTCGGCCAGCGGATCCGCTTGAGATCGGTGCGCCGGCCGTTCTCCACGAGGCTGAGCACGGTGGCGTCGGCCTCGCCGCCGCCGTCATAGGAGAGCGACAGGCAGGCCGGCCAGTCGCGCGTCGCCTCGCCGTAGAGCTGGTGCGTCAGGTGGTGGTCGTGGAACGTGACGTCGGCGGGGCAGGCGCCGAATTTGGTCCTCAGGATGCGACGGATGCGGAAGAGGTCGGACCAGCGGCCGGTGTCCTCGGGGCGGGATTCGACGCCCGGGCCGCCGATCAGCGCGCGCCGCGTGCGGGCCGCGATGGCCCGGCGGGCGGCGGGCGAAGCCATCGCCTTGCCGAGCGTGCCGGCGGCGCGGGTCCCGATCCGCCAGCGCTTCCAGTAGACCGCGACGGCGTCGACCTCGGCCATCGTGACGCCGGCCACGCGGAGGCATTCCGTTATGGCGCGGAGCGGAACGGCGCCGTCGTTCTTGATCCGGCTCAGCCGTTCCTCCTCGATGGCGGCGAGGATCTCGCCGTCGCGCATCAGGCAGGCGGCAGAGGTCCCCATGGTGGCGAGGCCGAGGATGATCATGGGCGCGGTCCGGTCATGACGCCTCTCCTATCAGCGGGTGCCGGGGGGATGAAGCCGCCGCGATCACCGCCGCTCCGGCGCGCCGCCGGCCAGAAGCCGGACCGTCTCGGCGAGCTCCACGCCCCAGATCCCGAACCGCACGGCGACCGCCATGGCGCGCTCGCGGGCGGGGAAGGGCGCGCGCAGATAGGCGAGCGTGTCGCGCAGCGGCGGAGAGAGGGTGCGCAGCGTCCAAGCGACGCGCCGGGGCAGGGAGCCTCCGCGGATCTGGCCGCCCTTGGTGCGCCGCGCCTTGGTGGCGATCTCGTCCCAGCCGGTGCGGCAGGGGTGGCTGACGACGGCGTCCGGAACCAGCGTGATCGCGTGGCCCGCGGCGCCCGCCCGGCGGCAGAACGCGGCGTCGCCGCCGGAGAAGCGGCGCGCGTCGAAGCCGCCGAGCGCGCGGAAGATCGTCACGGGGACCGCCAGATTGGCCGTCGCGGCGTAGCCCCGGCGCACATAGGCGGCCTGGGGGATGCCGCGGACCAGATCGTAGGCGGCGAAGGCGTTGGCGCGCGCGGGCGGGGTCATGCGGACCGGGCCGGCCAGAAGGTCGCCTGGCCGCGCCCGGGCCGCCGCGCGCAGCGCCTCCAGCCAGTCCGGGTCGGGGCGGCAGTCGGCGTCGGTGAAGGCGACCAGCGCGCCGCGCGCGGACGCGGCTCCGGCGTTGCGCGCGGCGTAGGAGCCGGGCCCCGCGCAGGCCAGGACGTGGGCGTTGCCGGGCAGGGGGGGCGGCGCGGTCCCGGCGGCGGGGTCGTTGTCCACGAGCAGGATCTCGAAACGCTCCGGACCGATCGTCTGCCGCCCGAGCGCCGCGACGAGGTCCGGCACGAGCGTCCAGTGGCGATAGACCGGCACGACGACCGAAATCTCCGGCGGCGCGTCCACGGGGTCAGGCCCTGGCCGTAGAAAGCCGTTCGATCCGACCCGGAAAGACCGCGTAGCCGCAATTGTCCGCGACGAAGGCGCGGCCCGCGGCCACCCGCTCCGTCCAGAACGCCTCGTCCCGCCAGAGCCGCTCCACGAGCGGCCAGACGTCGTCCGGCGCGGCCGTCAGGACCGCGGCGCCGTAGATCTCGCCAAGTTCGGGGGCGAGGATGACCGGGACGCCTGCCGCCATCGCCTCCATCGCGGCGCCGCCGAACTCCTCGATATAGGCGGGGTCGGGGAAATGCAGGAACACGTCGAGACCGGAGAGGAACTCCTGGACGTCGCGCGATCCGAAAGGCTCGACGCTCCAGTTGCGCGGCCAGCGGCGCAGGCGGGCGCGGGCGTGGCGCGCGCCGCCCAGAAAGCGCGTCTCGCAGGGTCGCCCGGCGCAGTAGGCGGCGCGCAGCGCCTCCGGGTCGGTCGGCCATTTCAGCGGATGGTCGCGGCCGTGCCGGCCGAGGACCGGGCGCGCCCCGTCGTCGCCGCCGCGCCAGCGCGGGACGCGCGCGCACCATGCCCCGAGGTCGCGCAGCGGCGTCCAGGTCTCGGCATGGGGTCGCGGATAGCGAGGGTCGCCTTCCATGATGCGCCGGACCCGGTCCGAGTTGGGAACCCAGACGCCTTCCGTCCCGAGCAGTTCCGCGAGATTGGCCCGCACCCGGGCCAGATCGTAGGCGACGTCCGTGCCGGCGACGTCGCGCTCGGCCATCTGGTTGACGACGACCGCGACCCGCTCGCAGGCGACTTCGGGGAAGCGGTCCATCGGCCGGTCGAAAACCGCAGGATAGGTGACCACGACGGTGCGCGCCTTCAGCCGCTCGCCGGGAGCGACGATCCGCACGCCGGTCTCCAGCGCGAAGCGGCGGAAATCCGCGTCGAGCGGCCGGCCGGGCTCGAGGTCGTAGCGGCGGTAATGCAGGGCCGCGCAGTCGAGACCGGCGGCGAGACCGGCGCGGATCATGTTGAACGCCGAGTGGAACGCGCCGCCCCTGAGGTTGAAATCGGCGATGAAGAGGACGTCGTGGGCGGATTCCGGTCCCGGGCGCGACCGGATCGCCCGGGGCGCGGGGAAGAACGGCGGCTCCGCCCGCCAGCCCGTTTCGCGCAGTCCGGCGGGATCGAGGCCGGAATGCCAGAGCGCGGCCGCCTCGCGGTATTCGCGGCGAATGCCGTGCGCCATCGTCGCGGCATGGGTCGCCGAGGCCCGGGTGAGCGAGCCGGGCGCGTTGCGCCCGAAGGCGAGCGGGACGCCCGGCAGGAGCCGGCGGCGCGCTCCCTGCCCGTGCAGCCGGTCGAGCCGGTCGGCGAACTCGCGGTCGGCCGAGACCCGCGCGGTGTCCCAGGGGCCGCAGCGCGCCGCGAGGTCGCGGCGGAAGAACAGGGAGGTGAAGTTCTCGCCCGTCAGGTTAGGCGCTCGGCCGCCAAGGGCCGGTGAAGCGCATATCCGCCCCCGCGCGGGCCCAGTCGGAGACGTTGAAGGGCGCGGGCGCGTGCAGGATATCGGCCAGATGCCGCGCGATCCGCTCGGGATGCGACCAGTCGTCGGCATCCTGGACGGTGACGAATTCGCCGCGCGCCTCGGCCAGCGCCCGGTTCCGCGCGCCGTAGCTTCCGGTGTTCTCCGCCTGCCGGATCAGCCGGAAGCGCGGATCGGCCCGCGCGAAACCGGCGGCCACATCCGCGCTCGCGTCCCGTGACGCGTCGTCGACCACGAGGATCTCCAGGTCCGCGTGGGTCTGGTCCGCGAGGCTCCGCAGGGCCGTCCCGAGGGTCGCCTCCGCGTCATGGACGGGCACGATCACGGTGACGGGGGCCCCGGAAATGGACCCGGGGTCGGCCGTTCCGCGCAGGTTGTCGAGCGAGAGCGGCGCCGAGGGGTCGCGCAAGGTGAGGCCGGACAGTCCGGAGCGCGCGAGGACCGCGTTGATCGCCGCGAGCCGCGCCACGTCGTCATCGAGGGTGTTCGCGCGCAAAAGCGCCGCCGAAACGTCGAAGCTGCGGATCCGCGCGTCGATCAGCGCCCGCGCCGCGTCGCGCCGGCCGATCCGGTCGAGCAGCTGCGCCTCGATCAGGACCTGCCGCCGGTCGCGGGCGAGGGCGGGGTTCCGCTCGCGGGCCATGCGGGCGAAATCGAGGGCGGTCTCCTGCGCGCCCGCGGTACCATGCCACCGGGCCAGCGCGAGCGCGGCCGCGCCCGCGGCCCGGGGCGGGGTCGCGGGCGCGGCCAGCAGCGCCTCCAGTCCGGCCAGCGCCGGCCGGGAGAACCCGCCCCAGAGCCGCGTCTCGAGCGCCGCCACGCCGCCCGTCCTGTCGATCAGCGGCAGGAGCCGCGCGCGCGCCCAGTCCTCGAGCCCGGCCGGGACGCGGTCGCGCAGCGCCTGCGAGCGTCTATAGAACTCGATGATCTGGCCGGCCGGGCTCATCCGGAGTGACTCCTGCAGTGCCGGCGCGGGGTGACCGCCGTCCCTTGTGGATGTCCGGGCTGAATTTGCGGGCCGGGTCTCGCGCATGGGCCCTCTTTGGGGAGCCTGCGGATGAAAACACCGAATGTATCCTTCACGCGTTGGCTTGGAGATTTGGCGGCAGCAAGAAGGACCCTCATGGATCAGGCATGTCCGCCAGAGGCATGATGCTTGGCTATCACTGCCAGGATGGTGTCCGCTCGGGCATCAAAACTGTGGTTCTGACACACTGTTTCGGCAATGGCTCGCGCGCGGCGAGGAAGGTCATGCGGTTCCGCCAAGGTTTCATTCCGGCTTGCGCGCGCGCCGTTCACCGCCTCGGTCAGGGTCACGCCGTCGCCAAAGAAATGGCAGGCTTCGGCGATGTCGTCGGGCATGCCGGACACACGGTCCGTGACCAGCGGCGCACCGGTCGCGAGCACATCGAAAATGCGGTTTGACACAAAGCCGTTCTCGCGCATGCTGTCCCAATGGTCGTTCAGAACCACGTCGGCGCTGGCGTAATAGCGGGGCAGGTCGACGTTTTCGATCGTTTCGCCTTTGATCCACTCGGCGGGCGCCAGCCCTTCCCACATCTCGCCGTATATGTCGATTGGCAGGTCCTGTTCGACCGCCTCCCGCACGACGCTGCGGAGCACTTTTCGCGAATTGGCTACGAAGAGCGCCGCGCTGCGAACGCGCGGATCATATAGCCCAGGGTGGAAACGCGAGCTGTCGGTGCATTGCAGCAGGGTCTGGCAACGGATTCCACGCGCGTGCGAAATCCGGTCAGTCCAGACCTTCGAGGCGATGAACACATGGTCGAAGCGTCGCAGCTCATCAGGCTTCACCCGGTCTGGATGGCTGATCAGCCACATCAGGTTGAGCGCGCCCGGTCTTGGCTCCCAGCGGTGCCGCCCCCGCAGCACCAGATTCACCTCTCCGGGCTGGGCATACCGGTTCGCATCGGCGGCGAAGTCGATCCGCGCGGTGACGCCCTTGCGCAGAAAGGCGGCGGCCAGCGCGACCGCGAAATGATAGTCGCCCCAATGGTCTTTCACTTCGGGGCGCGGGCATCCGATCTTCAGAGCGATCACTCGATTGTTCAGACTGGAGGGTGCCGCCGTTGGAGCCTTTGGACCTGTGCTCTCCACAGCGCCCGGGGTTCTGGTCAGTGTCTTGGGTCGCCATTGAGCCAAACCGGCTTCGACCAGTGTGGGTCGATCGGGCAGGTAGCGTCCGGGTGAGAAACCGTCCCGTTCGTAATGCGCCAAATCGTCCGCAGCCACGCGACCTCGCCAGAGAGACGCAAGCTCCCGGCGGGCGCTCTCCATCCGATTTGGCCGGATCGCCCGGTGTGACGGATGCTGCACGACGGTCGCATCGGGGACCGAGCGGAAAACCGGGGCGCCGTCTCCGAGCCGCAGGCAGAAATCAACATCCGCGCCCTCGAAGGGGAAGAGCGGATGAAACCCACGCAGCCGTGCGAAGTCCTTGGCGCGGAACGCGGCGCAGGAGGCTCCGATCGCGGCGATGGCGCGGGGGCGGCTCGTGGCCTCAAGCGCCCCCGGCTGGCCTGAATAGATCGGATAGGCAATTGGAGAATGCTCGGAAAAGGCGAGCCCGACCGAATGGATCGTGCCGTCCGGGTTCAGCACCTTGGGCTGGGCGCCCAGCACATCGTCATCCTGCAGGGCCCGGGTGAGGGGGCGCAGCCATTCCGGCGAGACCCGGGCGTCCTCATTCAGAAAAACCACTGTGGCGCCAGAGGAGGTCGCGAAGCCTATATTAGCGCCGAGCGGGAAATGAACGTCTTGCCCCGGCTCGACGATCCGGATCATGGGCCTGCGGCGCTGCCAGTCGGCCATGAGCGCTTTCGTGACGGCGTCACAGCCATTGTCGACTAGGACAAGCTCGAATTCTTGACCCGCCTCATGGGTGAAGAGCGACCTCAGGGGCTCTTCGTCTTCCTGCATCGGTCCCCGGACGCAGACGATTACTGATACAAGCTCGCGGTCGCGCATCGACGCGCGTGAAGCCTCGCGGTCCCAGTCGATCCAGTGCTTGTTGCGTACGATGTTCTTGAATGCGTGCGGCTCGCGCAAAGTCAGACGGTCGGACCGATCGCTGTGATCGTATTCCGCCCCGATGAAATTGGCGAAGCTCACCGGATCACCGCACGTGTAGCGCAGGATCAGGTCCCAGTCCACGGCCCGCCGGAGCTTCGTGTCGAAGCCGCCGAGGCGGTCGAACATCTCGCGGCGGTGCATGAATATGTTGAGGTCGATAAAATTGGCGAACCGAAGCTGTTTGTAATCGAAGGGAATCGCCCGACATTCGCTCTTGGCAGTGCCGGCCGAGGCCTTCTCTTCGTGGATACGCAGTCCGGCATAGACGCTCGCGGCACCGCTGCGCTCGAATTCGGCGAGCATCAGCTCCAAGTATTCGGGCGTCCAGGAATTGTCACTGTCCAGATACGCCACGAACTCCCCGCCGGCTTCAGACAGCCCGGCGTTTCGTGCGCCCGACACGCCGAGGCCCGGCGTGCGTGCGAACAGAATTCGTGAATCCTGGTATGCCTTGGGCACGATCTCTGATGTCCCGTCGGAGGAACCGTCATCCACAACGATCAATTCCCATCTCCGATGGGATTGCGCCAGAACGCTGTCGATGGCTTGGGGCAGAAACTTAACGCGGTCACGACTGGGCAAGATCACTGAAACCAGCGGGGGCTCGGCGCGGGTGCGGGCCGCCGCGGGATGCGCACGCAGAGCGGCGACCCATTTCCGCGACGCCGCCGGATCGAAGACCGTTCGTATGGCGGAGGCCTGCTGTGATGTCGGCCTGCTGATGATCCGCCCCCGCCTGGACCCTTCCCTCAGATAGTCGAGCAGGGGATTGATCCTGGCCCGTGCGACGGCAGGATAGGAGATCAAATAGGCGAGCGTATCGAAAGATGCGGAGGGATTATAACCCTTGCGCCATCCATCGTTCAGGAAATGATCCAACGGATCGAGACCTGCCTTGAGGACCTCGGGGTATTCGGCGAGATACCATGCTGGATCGAAGAGGGCTGAGTCCCGGATCAACCGATGATCATGGACGCGCATGCGTCGCCGCAGGAGCCGGATTGCGGGCTTCAGTCGCGCACGCGCGCTCTGCGCCGCTCCGGCAAGACCGTTCTGAACCTTCAGGGTCAGATGTCTGCGGGAACTCTTCGTCAGATCGATCGCGGCGCGGACCGGTGCCGTGATCCGCCAAGAGGTCGATGCGAGAAGCGCGGCATTTTCTCTACGAGCGCGGCTCAGGTCCAAGAAAGACATCTGCAGCGCCTGATCCGCCTGACGTTTGGACCTCCTCAAATCCCTCATGGTACAGGTCATGCGCGCGTTCAGCGCGCGCTCTTCGGTCAAGGTCTTTTCCAACCATATGACCCGTTCTTTCGCTGCCGCCAAGGCATCGCTCAGTTCGTCAGCGTTCTGACATGCGGATTTCAAGGCTGCCTCATGCGTCTGTCTGGAAGAGAGCGGGTCAAGGGCAGTCTTTTTGAACAGATCTCATCTGACCTTGCCCCCTGCATCCGGACCAGTGGCTTGTTCGATTAGGCCGCCATTTTGGGCATCATGTCCATCCTTGCCTGTGCCGGAGTGCGGTATCCGATGCTGGAGTGGCGCCTCTGGCGGTTGTAGAATATTTCAATGTACGCGAAGAGCGCGGCCCTTGCCTCACGCCGTGTCCTGAAGCGGGTGCGGTGAACCATTTCGGTTTTCAGGGAGCTGAAGAAGCTCTCCATCGGGGCGTTATCCAAGCAGTTGCCTTTGCGGCTCATGGACGCCGTGATGTGATGAAGTCTGAGCAATTTCCTGTAGCTGTCGCAGGCATATTGGGCGGTCTCAACCGGTCGTCGCAACATGTGCACTTTGCGCCTTGGCCAGCAGTTCGTCCAGGGCCTCGGCGCAGGGCAGCGGTTGCGGATGGCCATTTTCAACGCGTCTTCACACAGGGTGCTTTTAAGCCGCTCCGACATCGCCCACCCGACGATCTCCATGGTGCCCAGGTCCTTGACCGCCGCGAGATAGAGCCAGCCGTCATCGGTCGGGATATACGAGATGTCTGCCAGCCAGACGGCGTCCGGCACCATGATCTTGAAGTTGCGGTTCAACAGGTTGGGTGCGATCGCAAATGCATGGCGACTGTCGGTGGTCATTGGCATGCGCCGCTTACGCCGGGGCGGGTGAATACCGTTCTGTTTCATCAACTTGGCAACCGTCTTTCGCGATACGCGGCTTCCCCGGTCCCGCAGTTCAGCGTGGATACGAGGTGCGCCACAGCGCTGTCTGCTCTCTTTGAAAATCAGGCCGATCTCATTAACCAGCGCATCCTACCGGGCCGTTCGCGCCGCCCGTTCCGGGGCGGCGCGGTGCCAAGCTTGGAACCAACTGCGGCTCACGCCAAGCACCCAGCACATCAAACGAACGGCGTGATCGGAGACGTGGGCCGCAATGAAAGAGAGTTTCGCAATCATGTCTTCGCCGCCCACTGAGCGAAAAAATGGATGCTTTTCGCATCACCTTATTCTCTTCCTTCAAGCGCTTCACGTCGCGCCGAAGCTGCGCCAGTTCAGCCGCCTCGGCTTTCGTCTGAGCGATCGCCGTCGCCGACCCCGCAGCTCGAGGTGCCACGTCTTCAATTGCCTGGACGTGATCCCCATCTCCGCCGACAGGCTCGCGTAGGTCACCCCTAGCTCCGACAGCCGGGTCACGGCTTGCTCCTTGTAGTCCGGCGTAAGCCGCCGCCGCGTCTTCTCGGTCATCTGTCTCTCCCGGTTCCGAGGCTACTTTAATCCCCGGTCCGGGATCTGGGGGCAAGGTCAATAACGGATGGCTGGAAACGAGAGCGAAAGTGGTGCAAGATCAATCACGGTGGCGAGGCGATTTCTGTCCGGTGAAGGGATTGGTCTGAGCAGCTACTCTCTACAATATATCAGAGACTTAAGCTATCACCGCCAACCAGAATGATGCTCCGGGTGAATAATTCGGGCTTCTGTAACGGGCCTTCAAATGTCAACCGTCTTTCCTTCCTTCCTTCCTTTATTCGAAAGCACCTTTTCCTTTTTGCCCTCTGCATCCTGCATCCCGCCGCCGGGGTCTTGCTTCTGTCCGCAGTCGGCGCTCGGCCGCTGCATGATGGGATCTGATGAGGATCGGACGGTCAATCTAGGGATGCGCAGTCACGCTTGGCGCTGCTCCCGAATCAGCGACCTGACCGATCCATCGTCCCGGCGGTGGGACCTCTCAGGCGACGTCCGGTGTCCGGCGCGCCGCCAAGCTCGGTGTCGTGCGCTCCCTTCCTGGTCGGGTGGAGATGGATCAGCTGGCCGCCGCCTCGGGACGCCCTTCGAGAGCGAAGGCTTGCCCGGTCCTGAGCATCCGATGCAGCACCACCGCCAGCTTGCGTGCCAGCGCCACCTTCGCCTTTTTCATGCCGGCGCGCCTGGCGACGGCGAGCGCCCAGCTCTTCAGCGCCGAGACCTTCACGGGGCGGGTCAGGATGACGTTCGCCGCCTCATAAAGGGCGACGCGCACGCCGTGATCGCCCACCTTCGAGATGCGGCCGGTCACATCCGTCTCGCCGGACTGGTACTTCGTCGGCGTCAGGCCGAAATGCGCCCCGACCATTCTGGAGGAGCGGAACCTGGCCGGATCGTCGATCGCCGCCGTGGAGGTGAGCGCCGTCAGTGCGCCCACCCCCGGCGTGGTCATCAGCAGGCGCGTCCGGGCGTCGCGCCGCGCCTGCGCCAGCAGGCGGCTCTCGAGGCTCCTGAACCCGCGCATCAGCGTGGCGCGCGCCGACAGCAGCGCCTCGGCGATCTGGGTCAGGGTGTCGTTGCCCTCGATCAGGTCGCGGATGCGTGCCTCGAAGGTCTTCGGCGTCGTCGGCCCCACTTTCAGGCCAAACCCGCGCAACACGCCCCGCAGGCTCATCTCGATGTCATGCCGCTTGCCCTGCAGCAGCTTGCGCGCGGTCAGCAGGGCGCGCACCTCCTGCGCCGAGGCCGACTTGCAGTGCACTGGCCGGGACCAGCCCATCCGCATCAGATGCGCGATGCCGCGGGCGTCCTTGCGGTCGGTCTTGATCGTCATCGTCTTCAGGGCGGCGCGCACATGCCGCGTCTCCAGCAGCTCGACCGGCAGCCCGGCCTCCGCCATCCCGGCGAACAGCCACTGCGACAGTGGACCCGCCTCGAGGGCCGATCCGCACCATCGCAAAGTCCTGCCCGGCGAACCAGGCGACAAGGGCCTCCGGCTCGCTCGGAACCTTGGCCTCGCGCACAACCCGACCTGTCCCGTCCACGACGCAGACGCTCGTCGCTTCCAACGACACATCAAGACCGGCATACTGTTCCATGGTCGCTCCTCGATGATGTTTGGCGCGCGCGACAGCACGACGCCGTTTCCAGTGACACCATCAGTCTGAAGCGCGGCCCCTCCCACAAGGGCATCCGGGCCGCCTCAGCCCGTTACCCCATCTAATCCATCTAGGTAACCCACACGATGAATACAGAAAATCCGATCCGGACTTACTATTACATGCGCGTAAAAAATGCCGGTGATCTCCTTAATGCAAATATTGTATCTGCTCTTTCAAAGAGAGATACCTACTATGTAAATGATAAAACCAAGCCATTTCTGCTGACATCTGGAAGTGTTCTGGGGGCTTCTTCGAAAAGCGCCTCGGTTTGGGGGTCCGGATTAATGCATCCAGATCTGGGATTAGGAACTGCAATTCCCGAGAATATTCATCTTTTGCGTGGAAAGAAAAGTTATGAAGCATTGCTGAAAGCTGGATTGAAACTGGACGATATGCCGCTTGGGGATCCTCTTTCCCTTGCTCCAAAGCTTCTTGGTATCAAGCGTACAGACCATACGACACGCCGGATTGGTGTCATGGCTCATTATGCTGACCGCCAATCATCATACGTGCAAAAACTACTCAAACATCCGGATGTTATTGATTTAAACGTTCACAGCGATCCCGTTCGTTTGGTAGAGCAAATGGCGACATGTAGTTTTGTGCTAAGCAGTTGTTTGCACGGAATTATATTAGCTAATGCTCTAGATGTCCCATCAAATTGGATAAAGACGGATACAAAGTTTGCAGGTGGTGGTTTTGAGTTTTCTGATTGGTTCTCGATATGCAGGGATCCCCAAATAACAGCTTGGAAGCTCAAGGATACCGATAGGATTGATGATATCGTTTCCGAGTGTAAGCTTCACATGCCTGATATTTTGTTGGCAGATATAGAGAAATCTTTCCCACATGGAAAAATCACCGAGCTTGAGGAATTGGGACTCTCTTCTCCCTTAATTCCGCTAGCCGAATGCCGCACGCGTGCAGTGCCCGTCTTCGTGATTTCGTACAACCGAGGCCGTATGTTGAAAAACCTCGTGAACTCCTTGAAACCGTTAAGCAGGAGCACTGAGGTCGTGATCCATGACAACGGGAGTGACGATCATAATACGCTGCGCACTTTGGATATTTTGTCGGAACAAAGTGTAAAGGTTATTCGACGTCCAAAAATTGCAAGCGCGGCAGAACTGAATAACATTGATGAAACAATTTCGGCCTATTTTGAAAACTGGTCTGAACCACAGAACTACGTTGTCACCGACTGCGACATCAGTGTATCCCCGTGTGATGTTGACTTTCTTGAAATATTAGAGGAAATGCTTAACCGTTTTCCTAGTATCGGCTGTGTTGGTCCAATGTTGCAAATCCATGATATCAGCAAAAAAAACCCTATCTATAATACAATTCTAGATTTGCATATTCGTCAATTTTGGGGGAAATATCCATACTTTTTGGGGCTTTTGGATACAGTTGTCGCCTACCAATTCGCAAAGATTGACACAACATTTGCCCTCCATCGTGGAGGTGATAGGTTTAAACGCTTGAAAAATGGTATCCGCACATACGCGCCCTATGAAGCACGTCACTTGGACTGGTATGAGGAAGAGCAGGAAGATGCTTATAAACAGTCTTCCAATGCAGATATTTCGCATTGGGGAAATCAGAGCTTTATTAACAAGGTAAAAGGACGGCCGCTGCCCTATGATCACTTCATTCGTGTTGAGCGCATGGCTGACCAATCTTTGTTCATACAAAAAGTTCCGGTCAGCGGCACTTCGACAGGCTAACCCTGAGCGCACCTACTGTGACCGTCCGGTGAAGGCGCTCTGGCCATGCTCGCCTCGCTCGTCGCTACCTGCAGGATGTCAGGCGTTAATCTGATCGACTGTATCGTCGGCCGTGAGCTTTATCCCGGATATCCCAGATAAACAACTATTTCTCGACCCGGTGATAGGTGATAACCTATTCTCATCAATAGCTTAGCGATGATGGGGTGGGGGCTTGGCGATGGACGCGACAGGTGAGGCGGAATCGGGGCCTGTTCGGCTGGAATTTGACGGCTTGGTCAAGGTGGGGTTCCGGGGTTCGGCGATCCCGAAGATTATCCCGCCGCCTGCGGCCTCCAGGTGTGACGCGGATTGCGCCAGTCGATCCCGTCCAGAAGATAACTCAACTGCGCCGCCGACACCGCCACGGAGCCATCGGCCGGCGTGGGCCAGATGAAGCGGCCCTTTTCCAGCCGCTTGGCGTAGAGCGACATCCCCACGCCGTCATGCCAGAGAATCTTCAAAAGCGATCCGCCGCGCCCGCGGAAGACGAAGACGTCGCCGGCGTGCGGGTCGCGCTTCAATCCCTCCTGCACCATCAGAGCCAATCCGGGCATGCCGCGGCGCATGTCCGTGACTCCGCCCGCCAGCCACACCCGCGCCCCCGGGGCGAAGGCGATCATGGCGGGTCCAGCGCGTCGGCCAGACGCGCGACCGCCGCGACGTCGGCGTCCGGTCCGACGGTGATCCGCCGGCCGTTGCTCAGCCCTATCTCGATCCGCCCGCCGCGCCGGCCGCGTTTCGCCGGCACAGGCACCGACGCCGCATGCGTGATCGGCAATTCCGACGCCGCCGTTACAGGCGTGAAGAACACAGGTCCGTCGAAACCCAGACGACCCTCGTCGCGCGCCCGCCGCCACGACATCAGCAGCGTCCGCGATATCCCGTTGCGCCGTGCCGTCGCCGACACCTGCCGGTGGCCGATGTCGCTCTCCTCGACGATCCGCAGCTTCTCGGCCTCAGACCAACGGCGACGGCGCCCGGTCTCCACGATCTCGAGCCGCGAGACCAACGAACTGTCCTTATGGGCGCCCATAAGGGCATTGTGCGATCAGACCCCGTCAGAGTGCACGACGGTCCTCACCGGAGGGGCACACCTACGGCAATATCGTCAGCGTCCATGTCGGGCACGACGACTACCTCACCGCGCTGGCCGACGACGGCATCGACGAGATACGCGACATGCTCGCATCCGCACGCGTGTCCATCGAGAGGTGGCACAGCTTCCTCGACGACTTCGTCGCCGAAACCGACATCATCGCCCGCGTCAAGGACCAGCCGCTGCGGTAAAAACCGGGTGCTTACTGTCGAGGCGTTCCTGTCGGAGCTTGGCAGGGACGTCGAAATCAGGTTTGCTTGATGCGTTGCGCTTCGCGTTGGAATCCACCCCCGGTTGTTATCAGAAAGACAAATTTTGAATAGAGATGATATGATTATCGATCAAGTTGGCAGAAAATCTTCTTCATTACATACAGCCTCTGAAGCATCAGAAGAGAATGCCAGGTTCAGAGAGATTAGAATGCTGACTCGAGCCTTACTCGATACGGAAGAAGCATTGAAGCGTGAGCGAGAATCTCATCAGATGACTCGAAGAGAACTCGCGACAAGCAAGCTTTTTAGAAAAAAATATGAATCGGTAGTCTCCAGCACATCTTGGCGTATAACCGCCCCGTTGCGATCTGTATTTAAATTAAGAAAAAAAATATTAAAGTTAAAATTATTTAATTCACTACGGCGTCACTAGGTGTTGCCTAAGTAATGTGCTAGAGACACTGGGTGTTCGGGGCAGATAGTGTACCGTGCATAAGTCTGACAGATCGTCGAACTTATTTTTCCAGTCGTCACCCATCGTAAAAATATCGACTTTATGGTTTACGATATCCCGACGTTTTTGTTCCCAGTTATGCTCAGGAATGATCAGGTCGACGCAGCGCAGGCTTTGCAGAAACTTTTTGCGGGTCTCATAATCGAAATGTGCTCGCTTACCCTTCAAATCATTGAATTTGTCTGACGATATGCCCACGATTAAATAATCACCCATAGCCTTTGCCCGCTCTAGCAGCAGGATATGCCCGTAATGTAGCGTATCAAAAGTTCCATAAGTGATTACGCGCAAGACAGATGTTCCTTTATGAGAATGACGTTGGCGAAGTTTTATATTTATTCACGACCGAAAATTTCGTAACTGATTCAAGGTATCATTACGCAGCAACTCATTGACTGCGCCAGCCAGAAGCCGCGCCAACTCGAGGGCCTTGAAGCGAGTCGCGATTTCATCAAAGGCTGCGCAGCCCAATCTGCGACGCAGCGCAGTATCGCCGATCAGCCGGTCCAGGGCCATTTCCCAGTCTTGCGGAGTTCGTGCGAGCAGTCCGTTGTGACCGTCTTGGATTGCTTCGGCATAGCTGCGGGTGGTCGAGGCCACAGTCGGAACCCTGTGAAGCGCCGCCTCAAAGATCTTCAGCTCACTTTTGCAGTCGTTGAAATAGGTCGGTGCCAGCGGAGCGAGATTTATGTCCATGCCGTCGAGAAATTCGTGCATTGCCTCATAGGACATCACGTCATGGCGCACGGCGCTGATTTCCATCCCGGCCGCTCCCCTCACGTCCAGTTTGCCGACGATATGCAGTTCCGCCTGTGAATGGCGCTCCAGCACATGCGCGATCGCCGCGCCGCATTGCGCGAAATCCTCCGAGTGGGTGGCTGTCCCGGACAGATAACAGATACGCACCCTATCTCCATCACTCCGTGGGGCGGACGGGTTGGCAAATCTCTCGATCAGACCCGACGAGATCGAATTGGGCACCACCTCGACCGGCTTGCCCATGTCGCTCAGGCTTTCGGCAAGAGCAGGAGTCGTGACCGTCACCATGTCCGCCGTCTCGATCATCTGGCGGGTACGGGTCGACAACACGTTAAAATCGCTGGCGAAGCCGGGATGTTCACGGAAGGACTCCGACTGGCTGTAGGCATCCATGTCATGGATCAGATCGTCCAGATCAAAGACTATTTTTCCACCTTGCGCGCGGAAGGACTCGCAAAAGTCGCGCAGGCTTTCGCTCATGGGGATACGACAGATGAACATGGCGTCGGCGTTTCTGAGGTGGGCGGGCGTGAGTCCGTCTTCGGTCACGACCCGGCACGTCCAGCCCAAATTGCGCAGATGCTCGATCAGATTGAAAATGCGATAACGGTTTGTGATGAGGTTCGAGGGTGAATATACGAACGTGACGGATCGCGCCGATACTGGCGGTCGCTTGACCTGATCATGCCACAACAGTTCTGATCCCCTGTATGTTTCCCTTACCTTTTTGATTACCCGGTCGGCATTGTGGCTGTCTCGGTGTTTGTGAAAGAAATCGACCTTCCAATCATAGGCATTCCGTTCCGCCTGCGAGAGCGGTTCACGCATTTTGTCCAGCCCCAGCATCAGCTCGAAGAAATTCGTACAGATCGGGCCAGGAAACACCATCTTCTGGTCATAGAACAGACCGCGCTCGGAATTGGCATAGCTGTCCTGATCGAAGGCGAAACTCGCCATCGGCCGACCGGTCAACATAAAGTCGATGAAGCAGCTGGAGTAGTCCGTAAGCAGCATGTCCGCATGCCGGTAGAGCAACTCGATGTCGGGGTAATGTCGCTCTGATGCATCAAAGAAGCACGATCCACGCAGTTGCGAGCTGTAAAGCCGAGCTTTGTCAGCCATGTGTTCGCGGATACCCATGATAATGTCGTTACGCGTCAGCCAATCTGAAAGCTGCTTCACTTCCTCTTCGTCGAAGTTGTAGTAGCCGTTTTTCTGATCAGCCCGGAAGGTCGGCGCGAAGAGCAGAAACTTGCGGCCCGCCAGGCGGGTCTTCAGCCGTTCGGATCGGAGATGAAAATCCTTGGGTAAATCACTCTCGTCGGCCACAATAAAGTCATGGCGCGGCAGGCCGGTGACCCACACATCATGAAATGTCAGTGGCCAAAAGGAGGCAGTCATCGCCAGACGGTCCACATCCGATGACGCTATCACGGACTTCAGTCGCTCGTTCTCGGCAGCGCGATCATCAAGATTCGCTGCTTGGTCCAGCGACGTATACCCAATCCGCTTGAGCGGAATACCGTGCCAGAGGTTGTAAAAGTTATGCAAATCGCTTGACACGGGATATGCAATATTCGACCGGACTCCGTGACGTAAGAACACCTGCCTTGCGCGTAACAGGTAACTTTGTCCCTCATAGCTATGCAAGGGAACGATCACCACATTGGCACCATCAGCTTCGATATGGACACTACGAGTCAGTATTATTTTTTTTATTGCGGGATCTGTTTTGACTCGTTCAAATACGGCGCGAGTATTGTCCGAAAGCAGATGATTATAGGCACAGACTGGAAAGACCCACCAATGGTCGTATTTAGGTGTAGTCAAATCCTCGCTGCGCATCTCCTCGTGGTTGCGCGGTTCGCGTGACAAGGTAGGATTTTGGCCGATGTGAAAGTTGTTGTAGAGTTTCAGCGCGTCGCCGGTCCGGTGAAGATTGCGCTCAAAGGCCGCGACATCCGCTTCCGGGTTGGCCTGTTTGACCCGTGATTTCCACTGCGCCAGTCCTTTGACTTTGTAGTGGTTCTCAGTCAGCAAATACCGCTTGAGCAGCGGAAATCCCTCATCGATCAGATCAAAGGCGCGGTCGGTGAAGATCGGGTGCTGCTTTGTGACCGTATCGACCAAAGTGTCGAACTCGTATCCCTTTCCGACCAGGAACCGGGTCAGGCCGATCTCGTATTTGCGAATGATGCGCAACTTGTTGGTCTCTTGGCCAATATTGTTCACTATCCGACGGAAACCGGGGTCGTTGATCACATCTTTGCGGAAGACCAGAAAATAGGACCCGACGTGAAAATCATAGATCGGATCCTGCTCGAACAGGTCCAGGTATTTTTCCTTGATCTCCTTGATCGACAGCGGTGTATCTTCAGGGATCCTGTTCTGATGCATGGTTGACGCCAGTCCTTTGGTCGCCTGCAAGCCCCACCAAGCGCAAGGACGTGCGGCCATGGTGGCGAATGTGTCCTCCAGCCGGCGCACCAGATAACAACTGTCGTTGGCCAGGATCATCTCGTCGTAGGTCTCGATGACGTCCCACCCCACCAGATCCCGAGCCAAAATAGAATATGATCCGAAATCATACATCCCGTGGCGATCAGCCCAGGCTCCCTTGACCAGCCCGTCGAGCTTGGCCATTTCGGTCTCGTCCATCGGGCAGTCGGCCAGATAATAGACGTCCGCATGGCGAGCCATGTCGCGCAGATAATCCAATACACAATCGTCCACGATCCCGTCGCGATCATATGCCGCGAACAGGCAAATCCGGCGCGGGTTATCAGCCAGCGGGCGGGAATGACTGAAATTGAAGGAAACCGGCAGCGGAGGGCGTGGCAGGTGCCCCAGATCCGCCCCGGTGCGGTTGTAATGAGATAGGGCGTTGGCATCCTGATCCGGCGTCCCCAGGAGATAGTTCTGAGTGTACCACCAGATGTCAAAGTCGGGGTTCGGGTTCCGTAATTCCCCATAGCCGTTCAAGTCAAAATGATGCCGCGCACTCCGACCGCTGGCGGCCACATCGGGATTGTGTAACAGGTAATATGCGTCATCAACTTGCAGGACTGAATATTCTGCACGCTCAGACGCCTTCGCGACATTACCCTTTGCAACCGGGCTTTCCCCCTCGGTCTCCGGGTCATCTTTGATGATGGAATGCACAAAAGGAAGGATGCCACTTCCGTCGATTTCGGGATTCTTCCGCAGATATAGTTTGGTATCAAAATCAGGGTTGGGTTCGCGCCCCAGCCAGGCGCCGATCCGCAGGTAATGTTCGATCGCGCCTATTCCGCTGCAGGCTACATCCGGATAGGTTTGCAGATACCACTCTTCATCGAACAGCCCTGACGCTTTGATTCTATCAATCAGACGAGATCTGTCAGAATCAATTTTCATGTGCAGCGCGCCTAGAGCCGGAGACAAAGATGAGCGATATCATAGGTTTGTGGCACACGTTGGCCTTCAAAGGCTGACGGCGGCACGATGTCCCGGTCTGATATCGTTTGGCATGATGATCTGTACCGAGCCATCGGTTCCTGCTCAAGTCATCTCGCGAATTCCGATCTGAGTCCCTGACTCTTCTCCACCCCGTGCACGAAATTGGATCTCTGGCGATGGATGGAAATGTAAATCGCATCGCTGTTTTCGCGTCGTGCAGTTCCGACGGCCGCCTTCCTCCCCAGGTGCTCCCCTATGTTGCAGGCCTGAAGTCGGTCGCGGGCACAATCATCGTCGTCTGCGACAACGACTTGGAGCCTGACGCGCAGGACGATCTGTGCCGGCACGCGGATCACGTGATTACCGGACGGCACGGCGAATGCGATTTCGGATCCTATAAGCGCGGTGTGGCTTGGGCGTGCGAACAGGGACTTCTGGGTGCCGCAGATGCTTTGATTCTGTGCGACGACAGCTGTTTCGGTCCCGTCGGATCGTTTCTGCCGATGTTCAGGACGATGGAGGCGCGGGGCTTGGATTTCTGGGGGGCGACGGACAGCCACGAGTTCGATTACCACCTGCAACGCTACTTCATGGTGTTGCACCGCCGGGCCTTCCAGTCCGGGGCCTTTCGCGGCTTCATGGATGGGGTAGGGAGGCCGGAAAACGTAAGTCAGGCCATCTTGAACTATGATCTGGGGATGACAAAGGCCCTGCGCGGCGCGGGTTTCACCGCAGGCGCCATGGTGGAAAATACCCTTAAAGGGGTGCACCCTGCGGATCCAAGTTACAGAGATCTGACTATTTTTCCGCTCTACACGCTGGAACAGGGATTGCCGTTGGTCAAGGTCAAGGCGCTTCGGAAACCTCATGCCAACACGGACGGTCCGAACCGCGTGCTGGCCTGGCTGAAGCGGAACGCGCGCGACACCTACGATGTCGCCACATCGGATTTCGACATCCTGAAATTTGAGGGCGCGGATCAGATCGCGTTCTCGCTGATCATGCCGACGCATAACCGGGCCTGGTGCATCTCGAAGGCGATCGCGTCGGTCCTGGCGCAGACACACCAGAATTTCGAGCTGATCATCGTCGATGACGGATCGAACGATGGCACGCAGGATGTTGTTGCGCGGGACTTTTATAGAGAAATAAAGTCCGGAAAGATCAGTTATATTTACCTTTCTGACAACTTAGGCGCATCAAGAGCAAGAAATGTTGGCCTTTCAATCGCAAAAAATACATGGATAGGGTACGCTGATAGCGATAATAAATTACGACCGTACTTTCTTACAATATTTTCAAATCTTATTATAGAGCAATTAACATGTGATGCTCTCTATGGCAAATTTATAAATTTACAATCTGGGTCTTTAGTCGGAAGTGATTTTAATAAAAAAAATCTATTATCTGTAAACTATATTGATATTGGTGTTTTTATCCACAAACGATCCCTTTTTAGCAGATTTGGTGGTTTTGACGAAGAACTTCGCCGACTCGTCGATTGGGATCTGATCATCCGCTATACCGCGCATAAAGATCCGATTTTTATTCCAATAATAGCTCTAGAATATACAGACAGTGTCGATCACAAAGACCGTATTTCGGTTCGGGAATCTTTTTTGAAAGCTTCCGTTACCGTTCATGCCAAGCATGGGCTCACACCTGCGATCTCGACCGTCATCCTTGGTTACAATCATGTGGACTACGTCACCGAAGCCATCGAAAGCGCTCTTGCTCAAGACGGTGACTACAAACACGAAATACTTCTTTCAGACGATGGCTCAGTTGATAGCACGTCCCGGATCATGGCCCGTTATGCCCAGAAATACCCGAAGCGTATACGTGATATCAGTCGGGGTAAAAATCTTGGCATTTCAGAAAACTATCGCCACTGTTTTCGCGAGGCGGCGGGCGAATACATCGCCGTCCTGGAGGGCGACGATTACTGGAGCGACCCCAGAAAGAATGAAAAACAGGTGACGTTCTTAAGAACGCATGCAGACGCCACGATGGTGTTTTCCCGCGTCGAGCTTCTGAACATGGCCGATCGCAGCCAACGCCTGCTCAAGCGTCAGGACGATCTGCCCGCACTGTTTGATGCCACGGAATTCGCCCGGAATGAACATCTCAATTTGATTGCGAACTTTTCGTCATGCATGTTTCGCGGGGATATCATGCGGGACCTTCCCCCGTTGGCCTACCAGCCGCGACTGAATGAGATCACTCTATCCTTCTATCTGGACCGACTGGGAAAGTTTGGCTTTCTCGATCAGGTCATGGGCGTCTATCGCCTGCATGAGGCCAGTATTTGGACTGGCGCGTCCAAGGCGTCGCGGCTGCGGCAGTCGATTGATATCTGCGAAAGCGCGCTGCGCATCGCGCGGCCGGCCCATCGGCGCGCCATCCAGCAGCGCCTGGACGAAAAGCTGAATCAACTCGGGTTGCTTGATCAGGGCACCAGGAAGAACGCCACGGTATAGGGTTTGGTCATGGGGAAGACACCGCAGAACAAGACGGCGGACACCGACAAGGTCGCCATTCTGGTTTTAGGCATGCATCGTTCGGGCACGTCCACGCTTGCGGGAATACTTGGCAAGGTCGGCTGCCAACATCCGATGACTCCCATGCCCGGTAATGACTGGAACCCAAAAGGCTATTTCGAATCTGATGTGCTGTTTCACCTGAACGACGACATCCTGACCGCCGCGGGCACGCGCTGGGATGACTGGCGGGGACTGAACGACGGCTGGCAAACATCGCCGCGGTTCAACGAATTCCGCGACCGGATGCGCGAGACCATGAGGTCCGAATACGGCAACGCATCGCTCATCTACATTAAGGATCCGCGCATGTGCCGCCTTATGCCGATCTGGCAGGAGGTGCTGGAGGGCATGGGATACCAAGTCGTCTGCGCCCACATCCACCGAAATCCAATCGAGGTAGCCGCGTCGTTGGAGCGGCGCAACCGCATGGAACCGGGCGTTTCCATGCTCGTCTGGCTTCGGCACGTTCTGGACGCGGAACACGCAAGCCGAAATCTGCCCCGGCTGTTCATCAGCTACGAAGAACTTCTGGAAGGATGGCCGCGGTTTCTGACCCGGGCTCAAACCGAGTTCGGGTTCTCTTGGCCCGTGCTAGCACTGCGCGCCGCCGATCTTGTCGGTGAACTGGTAGATCCCGGCTTGCGGCATCATCGGTCCGAAACTCTGAGCTTTCTTGAAAACCCACTGGCACCAGAGGCACTGAGCAAGACGTTTCGCATACTGGAACGCTGGAGCAAGGACGAAGAGAACAGGGGAGATCGCGCACAACTGGACAAGATACGGTCCCTGTTCAATCGTTGCGTCCCGCTTTTCTCCACGCCGCTATACGCGTTGGATCAGGCGAAGAATCAGCTCGATGCCCTGCGGCACGAACGCGACAACGAGGTCCTGTCGCTGCGCGCCGAGGCGGATGCGACCGCAGATCGCATGATAGCGCGCGACAAGGAACTGATCGCGCTACGCGCGGATCTGACTGCGGCAAAGACCGCACAGGAAGAAGCCGCGGCGGCCACCCGCGAGCTGGGCGAAAGCCAGACGCGCAACGCCGAGCTTCAAGACCAACTCGATGCCGTGCGGCACAAGCGTGATAACGAGGTCCTGTCACTGCGCGCAGATCTGGAGTCTACAAAGCAAAAACACCACCTAGCGATGGAAGGCGTGCGCATGAAATATATGAACAGTACCTCGTGGAAGCTGACCAAACCGGTGCGCGCACTCGGGCGTTTGACCCGGAAGAAGTACCGTAAGCCAAAGTGACCTTGCCCCCTGCATCCGGACCAGTGGCTTGTTCGATTAGGCCGCCATTTTGGGCATCATGTCCATCCTTGCCTGTGCCGGAGTGGATTGCCCCCATCGAGTGGTCCGATTGAATGCTTTGCTTCATAGCAGAAACGCAACACCGATCCAAGCCGGGACAGCTTGACGGAAAGCCGGGACTGAACCGCCCCGGTTTCACCGGAGGCGATTTAGTTGGTCTCAGGCGGCCATGTTGAGGCCTTTTGCGGTTTCAAGGAAGTCCCTTTCGGCCTCGGCGGGCGGGATGTGACCGATGGGGCCGAGGAGGCGTCGGTGATTGAACCAATCGACCCAACGGAGGGTCTCCCATTCGACGGCATCGATGGTCCTCCAGGACGGGCGGCGGTGAATGACCTCGGCCTTGAACAGACCGATGATCGTCTCCGCAAGGGCATTGTCGTACGAATCTCCCACCGATCCGACGGACGGCTCGATCCCTGCGTCGGCCAGCCGCTCGGTGTAGCGCAGCGCCAGGTATTGCGACCCGCGATCCGAATGGGCGACCAGTCCCGCATCACCGCGCGGCCTTCTCTCGTGCAGGGCCTGCTCGAGCGCGTCGAGGACGAATTGGGTCTGCCGGGACTTCGATACCCGCCAGCCGACGATGCGGTCGGCGAAGGTGTCGATGACGAACGCGACATAGGGTACCGCGGTCGGTTCCTGCAATGTGACGCCTATCAATCCTACAACGCGCTGACGGACATCGCGCGCGACAACGGCCCGTGGCAGCTGGTCCATTGCTGGACCCATGTCCGCCGCCGCTTCGTGAAACGCTTCGAGAACGAGGGCTCCCCCATCGCCGAGGAGATGCTGCGCCAGATCGCGCTGCTCTATCAGATCGAGAAGACCGTGCGCGGGAGGGACGGAGAAGCGCGCCTTGCCGCCCGGCGCGAACACGCAGCGCCGATCATCGCCGCGCTCAAGCCGTGGCTGGAAGCCCGGCTCTCGCGCATCCCGCAGAAATCCCAGCTGGCCGAAGACATCCGATACACCTTGGCACACTGGCCCGGTCTGATCCGCTTCCTTGACGACGGCACCCTCGAGCTGGACACCAACCCCGTCGAAAATCAGATCAGACCGATTGCCCTGACACGGAAAAACGCGCTCTTCGCAGGCAACGAGGTCGGAGCCGAGAACTGGGCCATGCTCGCCTCGCTGGTCGCCACCTGCAAAATGTCCGGCGTGAACCCCGTCGACTATATCGTCGCCACCCTCCGCGCGATCCTCGACGGCCACCCGCAAAGCGGCATCGAAGACCTGATGCCGTGGCGCTACGCGCAGCCGTCAAGCCTCGCCGTAGCGCTTACTAATGTCGGTCCCGAGCCAATGAATCACATTCCGGCAAAAGCCGCCAGGTTGATGCGGGTGTCCAGCTTGGCAGGGACGTCGAAATCCGGTTTGATTGAGCCGTTGCGCTTCACGGTGGAATCCACCGAGGCTCCGCGCCAGGACATCCGGCGCAACCCTCGAAACCTGCATACTGTGAGACGGGCCGCCCTATCTCAGGCGAACATGTGGTCTAGCCCGCATTTCTCACCGGACGTTCCGTGGAGGTCCCGAGAGGCTCAATGAGGGGCCCGATCGTGCTGCCGCGCGTAGACAGCGCTGCGGTCAGGGACGGCTGCGCGCAGCGCTTCGGCGCGATGGGTGCTGGGGTTGGTTGGTGACATTGAGGGATGGGCGGGGCGGTTGCGGATCAGCCGCATAATCGGGCGTGAGCGATGCGGAAGACGGCGGCGTCGGGGCAGCTCGAGGCCATGGCGATCCGGACGCGTCGCACGCTGCGGGTGACGAGGGCGCCGATCTTCAGGAGCTTCAGGCGGATGCTGCCGCAGGTGGCGCTGGCGAGTTCGGTCCCGGCGAGGCCGAGGCGGCGCAGCGCCGTGACGAGCACGTAGGCCATTGAGGCGAACCACAGCCGCAGCTGGTTGGCGCGCATGGTCGCGGCGCTGGTGCGGTCGGCGAACAGGTCGAGCTGGCATTCCTTGATGCGGTTCTCCATCTCGCCGCGGGCGCAGTACATCTCCTCGTAGAGCGTGCGGGCGTCTGCGCGAGTGGCCTTCAGCGAGGTGACGACGAAGCGGGGATTGGCGCCCTTCGTGCCGCGGCCCGGCATCCACTCGGCCTTGGCGACGACGCGCCGGCGGCGGCTCCAGCTGTCGCGCGTCGTCCAGCGGAAGTCGGCGAAGCGGCGAGCGGGGCGGCCGGTGGCCTCGGCGTCGTGCTCGGCCCAGGCGAGAGGGACGTGGATGTGCTCGACCAGCCGGGGGTTGCGCGCCAGGCCGAACAGGAAGTCGACGCGGTTCGCCTCGCACCAGGCCATCAGCGCTTCGCGGGCGAAACCGCCGTCGCCGCGCAGGATGATCCGCACCCGTGGCCAGCGGCTGCGGATCTGCCTGACGATGCGCGCCACCTCCTCGACCGCGCCGGCCGAGGCGTCGATGTTGGAGCGCCGGAGCTTGGCCGCCAGCAGGTGGCGGCCGCAGAAGACGTAGAGCGGCAGGTAGCAGTGGCAGTCGTAGTAGCCGTGGAAGAACCGCCCCTCCTGGTGGCCGTGCAGCGGGTCGTCGGTGGCGTCGAGGTCGAGCACGATCTCCTTCGGCGCGCGCTCGTGGGCGTCGAGAAACAAGTCGACGAACAGCGCCTCGATCGCGGCGCCGTCGTGGGCGATCCGGCGGTAGCGGTCGGCTTCCGCGCCGCCATGCTCGAGCCGGTTGAGCGTGCTCTTGCCGGCGAGCGGCGCGCACCGGCCGTGCCGCGCCTCGAGCCGGCCGAGCGCCACCCCGAGCACCGGGTCGTGGCGCAGCCGGTCGTGGTCGATCAGGTCCTCGTAGCCGAGCGCGATGCCGAACACCCGCTGCCCGACCAGCGTCGCCACCTCGTGGACCACCCGTTCCGCCGACCGACCGTCGGTGAAGCAGGCCGCGAAGCGCTCGACGAGCCCGATCGCCCGGTCGGTCGCCCCGAGCAGCAGCCCGCCGGCGTTCGAGGTGATCGCACCGCCCATCGAAATCCGCCACCACCGCGCGGCCATCGACGCGTGCAAACCCCATCGGCTTCGCGCTACACTCTGTCGGCATCGGGGAGCTCTCCTGCGGGGACCGAAGTCTTTGTTGCAGAAGCACTTTGCCCTCTTCGGGACCCCGATGCACCTACCTCTGGTGAGAAATGCGGGCTAGTGGATAAAACCTGACGGAGGATTCCCAAGGCCGTCGCCCTGTGCGAGTCTCGGTGGATGCGCAAGGGTATCAGCATCGAGGTAAGCGCCGCGGACCGTACCCGATTGGAGGCGGTCGTCGCGGATCGGAACAGCCCGCAGAAGCACGTGTGGCGGGCCGGCATCATTCTGGCGACCGCGGACGGCTTCGGGACGACGGAGATCATGCGGCGGACGGGCAAGTCCAAGCCGTGCGTCTGGCGCTGGCAGGCGCGGTTCATGACCGAGGGGGTGGACGGTCTGCTGCGCGACAAGACCCGGCCGTCGCGCGTCCCGCCGCTCGGCCCCGAGGTGGCGGAGCGCGTGGTGGCGCTGACGCTTGGCCGATCCGCCGGCCGAGACGACCCACTGGACCGCCGCCATGATGGCGAAGGCGGCCGGCATCAGCGTCAGCTCGGTCCAGCGCATCTGGCGCGCGCACGGCCTGCAGCCGCACCGGGTCCGGCAGTTCAAGCTCTCGAACGATCCGCGCTTCGTCGAGAAGCTGCGCGATGTGGTCGGGCTCTATCTCGACCCGCCGGCGCACGCCATCGTGCTCTCGGTCGACGAGAAGAGCCAGATCCAGGCGCTCGACCGGACCCAGCCCGGCCTGCCGATGAAGAAGGGCCGCGCCGGCACGATGACCCACGACTACAAGCGGCACGGCACGACGACGCTTTTCGCCGCGCTGAACGTGCTCGACGGCACCGTCATCGGCCGGAACATGCAGCGGCACCGCCACCAGGAGTTCATCCGCTTCCTCAACACCGTCGAGGCTGCGGTCCCGAAGGACAAGCAGGTCCACGCCATCCTCGACAACTACGCCGCCCACAAGCACCCGCAAGGTCCGCGCGTGGCTCGACCGCCATCCGCGCTGGACCTTCCACTTCGTGCCGACATCCTGCTCCTGGCTCAACGCCGTCGAGGGCTTCTTCGCCAAGCTCTCGAAGCGGCGCCTCAGGCGCGGTGTCTTCCACTCCATCGTCGACCTCCAGGCCGCCATCAACCGCTGCGGTCCCAGGTTCCGCGTGGCCAAGGATCTGGCACCGCTCCATTCCGTGTCGTCGTGAACCAGCAGAAGAACCTCGAGGTCGATCCGCGCCCACCAATATGCGCAGACAACCGGACGCTGTCCTTGGTTCAGGACGAACTCGTCAGCCCTTCTCTCGCGCCGGTGATCTCGATGGCCGCCGCGATCGTCGCCATGTCTTCCGCATCTAGTTCCAGTGACCCGGCGGCGATCCAGCCCTCCACCTGTTCCGGGGACCGCGCGCCGACGATGGCTCCAGTCAGGCCCGGCCAGGCGAGGCACCACGCGATCGCCACCGCTCCTTGGCCAACGCCATGCTTTTCGGCGACTGGTTTCAGCGCGTCGGCCAGCGCGAGATTGGCCGTCAGCGCATCGCCCTGAAACGCCGGGTTGGCTCGCCGGTGGTCGTTCTCAGCGAGAGAGGCGACACGTGCGCGGGTGAATGTGCCGGTGAGCAGCCCCGCCTGCATCGGGCTGTAGCAGATGACGCCCGTCCCGTGCCCGGCGCACCACGGCAGAACCGTCTCCGCCGCCGCCCGCTTGATGGCGGAGAATGGCGGCTGCAGGGTTTCCACATGACCTATCGCCTCGGCCTCTTCGAGCTGATCACCCCAATGGTTCGACAGTCCGACATGAGCCACGAGCCCGTCCTCCTTCAGCCGCTGCATCTCTCCCCAGCTCCGCTCGAGCGGGACGTCGTCGGAGGGCCAGTGCAGTTGATAGAGATCGATCCGCTCGACCCGCAGCCGTCTCAGCGAATCCTCGCACTGCCTGCGGATGTCGGCCGCCAACCGCCGCGGGTTCCCGCCGTCGGCGTCGCGGACGATGCCGCCCTTGGTGAAAACGAGCGGGCGCTCGTCCGGACCGAGAGGCTCAAGCGCCTTGGCGATGACGTCCTCGGAATGCCCGTTGCCGTAGACGGCGGCCGTGTCGACCCAGTTGATCCCCCGTTCAACCGCATGCCGGACCGCTGCGATACTGTCGGCGTCGTCCTGAGGTCCCCACATGTTTCCACCGATGGCCCACGCGCCGAAGCCGACCCGCGTGATGTCCAATCCGGTTTGGCCGAAGGCGCGGGTCGGCAGATCCGTTTGCATGTCAGTCTCCTTTGGAAGGACCCTTCCGACCACATGGCGGGTCCGCTCAAGTCCGTACCGCGCCTTCATGGAGAGTTCCGGGCCCAGCCTTCAAAATAACGCCATCATTCGCCACACGCCACCTCGCGGCTCGAAAAGCGCCCGCGAAACTGGACAGGGAACGTGGACCGATCGGTGTCAGTACGCCGCGATCAGCAATTTACCCTGCCGGCGACCAGCGCTTGCTCGATGATGCACAGAATTGAAAGTTTGCACGGTGGGTGGTTGAGATTTCCCGCATGACGTGCGCGCTCCAGGCGCGGCGGGCGGCCCTGCTGGAGGCGGAGGCTCTCGTCCATCAATTCGGCTCGCGCGGAGTGGAGACGGCCGAGACCTGCTCGGGCGACCCATCCGTGTCCGAAGCACGGCGCGCGCATTACCGACGCGTCGCGCGTATCGCGGAGCGGCGTCACCCCGGGATCACGGGTCTGGGCGTCGCCACGCGGTATGGCGAGATGGCGCGGTGGCGGCACCGCCGCGGAAACATGATCGTCGGAGGCCACCCGCCGACATGATCCTCTCCATCCACAGACGCCGCAGGGGTAATCGGCGCGGCCCGAGCGTTCGGAACATCGGAACGGCACTCTTCGTCGTCGCTCTTGCGGCCTCCGCGGGCTATGCCATCCTCCCCGATGCGTCCGGACCCCGCGCGCCCGGCAGATCGGATGGAATCACCGGAATCGTGACACGTGTCGTCGACGGCGACACGTTCCGGCTCGGTTCGCGAGATGAGCGCATTCGGGTCTGGGGCTCGACGCGTCTGAAGTCGACATGCCAAGAGGTTCGCGGGCGACCGCCGCGCTCTCCAGCCTCATCGGCGGCCGGTGACTTTACTGCCGCCAGCGCGACGTCGACCGATACGGCCGCATCGTCGGCCAGTGCTCGCTACCTGACCGTCGTGATATCACCGCCGCGATGATCGCCAGCGGGACCGCCAGAGAATACTGTCGCTTCTCGGGCAACCATCGGACCTGCTAGCCTCTGGACGCGCTATCGTGGCGAAGAAACCGAGGAGACTGGTCGAGCGCACCGCCCCACCGCTCGCAGCCGCGGCAGCTTGCGCGACCGAATGAACCTTCAGTTAAGCGGGAAATGAGAACAACGCCTGTATGGATGGGCGAGCCGACGCGGATCGCGTGCAGCCGCCATGGCTTATCGCGTATGGGAGCGCCGCCGAATGACAACCGCCATCGACCCGAAGTTCGATGTCTATTCCGATACTCCGCCCGGCAGGGATCCGGACAGCCACAGTCCGACCCTGCGCCGCTATCACAGAGAGCTCTGGAGCAAGCGGTTGCCGGATGGCAGCGCCTTTGACCTTTCAGTTGGGTATCCCGGAATGTACCTGCATCACAGCTCTGCGTTGGGTGAGTTCTCGCTATCCAGTGACTCGATCGGACACACATATCGAAAATTGAAATCGATGAAGCTGATCATCGATCAGATGCCGGAGGAAGAGCTTGACCGGTTCTATTCGATCTGCAGCACGGTTGGCGGCTACATCGTGTTCCTGACCTTCGCTGCAAACGCAAGCCTGATTGCCATTTCTTCGATTGTGGACGTTCAGCGGGCGGCCCGAATGGCAGTCCATGCTGCAATGCGTCAGTCCGTTCCGAGCCCTCAACGGCTGGATTGAATTCGCTATCTTCGCTTATACTGCAAACGGATCTCGCTGGCCCATCCGAGAGCCGCGCTTACGATGAAAAGAGAAAATAACCCTATGAACCCGACCCCAAGGGCTCAGAGATCCTGCCATCATGGTCCGACGGTGTTCGGCCGACGGCACAGCGCTTCTCCGCTCGGTACCGTCTGATGTTTCTGTGGGAGACCACGCCGCCGTTCTCACTTGGTCTTCTTCGGTTTCTTTTCCTTGTCCTTCTTGACCGCCTCCGCCTCCGCCTCCGCCTTCGCCTCTGCGGCCGCGGCCGCCGCTTCGGCCCGTTCCTCCTCCGCCTCGATCTCGGCCAGACGGAGCTCTTCCAGAGCCGTCGCAGTCTGGCCGGCAGCCACAGATGCCGACGCGGAGCCGTCTCCCGTGCCGCCGGTGGCCGGACTGGACAAGCCGGCCGCGTTCGACACGGTATCCAGCGGGCCGGTTGAGGTCCCCACCGGGCGGTCAGTATCGCCGCCGCCGTCTGGTCTGGAGGCGGAATCCACTGATCCGATGGGATCCGACTCCGAGGCCGGTTCCGGCATCGCGCCCTGGGGCGAGACAGGGCCCGGCGTGTCATGATCTGGATTTCGCTCGGTGGCCTCTTCCTCGGTGTCGGCGACCCCCGGCTTCCCGGACGGGGTCTCCGGCCCGTCATCTGATCCGACCCGGGTGGTTTGAGTCGTTTGATCGAAGCTTGACTGAACGCCGTCGAAGTTGTCTTCCAAGCTTTTTCCCAATCCAGCGAACGCTCCGATGGCGGCCACGCCGACAAGGCCCGCCAGCAATGCGTATTCGACGGCAGTGGCACCGGAAAGATCTCGGTTCACGCGGATCAGAAAACTTTGTCGCATGGCTTACAGGCTCCCGGAATGGTTCAGTTCGGAAGCGTGGTAGCCGGAACAGGCTTAACAATTGCCTTTTGACCGGATCTGTTTCTCAGCCAAATTCTGGTGGGAGCTTGCCATCGTTGTGAGATGCGGCGGTCCGCCAACAGCTCAGGCTATGCTGCATCTGCTTTCGTCCAGTTTGTCCGCATCTCGGTCATCTGAAGGTGATGCTCAGATGACCGGATCGGGTCTATTCCGTTGAAAAAGTCGTTCTGGAAAGTCGCCGGACGCGGTTCGCAGGAATAGTCCTTCTCGGCCTGGTTACGCGATTTCTGGCTTGGGACCTGCCGGGAAGAGTTTGGCCAGTTTCCTGAGGTTCTGGGCGGTTGCAGCGAGGAGGAATTCGTCCTTTGCGCCGCATGGCCCCCGCAGTCTGAGCCTGCCGAGCCCCGGAATGCGCTTCAGGTGCGCGAACAGCATCTCGACCTTCTTTCGGAGCTTGCGCGAGACGCCGTACTCTTCGGTCTTGGCGATGTCCCGCGCCATCTGGCGAGCGCCCTCGTGCTCGGAGCGGGCGATCTTTCGGGCTGGCTGGTTCGGCGTGCATCTGGGTTTCATCGGACATGCGCCGCAATCCTGTCGGCGGGCGAAGTAGCGCTTGAACCCGTCCTTGCCGAACTCCGGTCTGGATCGGGATATGTCCCGCCAGTAGGGCCTGAGCTCTTGTCCCGCGGGGCACGTGTATGCGTCCGCCTCGTGTTCATAGCTGAATTCGCGCGCCGAGAACGTGCCGTCCGCCCGGTCAGACTTGTCGATAACCGGAATATGCGGCTCGATGCCGTGCTCCTCGACCAGCCATCCGAGCATCGGGCCCGAGCCATACGCGGTGTCCGCGATCAGACGCTCGGGATAGAGCCCGAAGCGATCCATGGCCCGGTCGATCATGGTCCGGGCCGCACCGGTCTCGGCGGTGCGGATGGACCGGCTCGCCTCCACATCGACGATGATCCCATGGTCGGTGTCGATGAGATAGTTGTTGGAATAAGCAAAGAAGGCGGGGCCATGGCGGGCGGCCGTCCACTGGCTGGCCGGATCGGAATGAGACGTGAACTTTGGCGCGACCTCGGTGGCCGCCCCGAACGCGGCGTCATCGAGCGTGTCCAGGTACTCCCGCACGGCGCGGGGCGCGCCAGCGGAATCGATCGCGCCCGGGTTCCAGTCTTCCTTGGCCGTGGAGTTCTGTTTGTTGGCGTCCGCCTCGATCAGGCTCGCATCGACGGCGAAGCGTTCACCGCCGACCATGCCTTCCCGGATGCATCGCGCGACAACGGTCTCGAACACGGTCCGCAGCAGATCGCTGTCGCGGAAGCGGCCATGGCGGTTCTTGGAGAAGGTCGAGTGGTCGGGCACGCGGTCGGTCAGGTCCAGGCGGCAGAACCATCGATACGCCAGGTTGAGATGGACCTCCTCGCACAGGCGGCGTTCGGATCGGATGCCGTGGACGTAGCCGACAAGCAGCATGCGGACCATCAGTTCCGGGTCCGCCGACGGCCGACCGATGGAACTGTAGAACGGCGTCAGGCGCGGGCGAACCGGCGAGAGATCGACGAAACGGTCGATGGACCGAAGCAGATGGTCCGCCGGGACATTGTCGTCGAGACGGAACTCATAAAACAGAGCGCCCTGCGCCTCCTGCCGTGGCCCCATCATCGCCAAATCCTCCCCGATTTAGCGAATTGAATCAGCGGCTGCGCCGAGTTTCAACAATCCTTTTTCAACGGAATA
>CAVORV010000052.1:0-41868 GCA_963698685.1 uncultured Alphaproteobacteria bacterium | reverse complement strand
GAGCGGCTGGGGCTTTCTCTGGCGGTGGAGGAGAGCGGCTGCGCGGAGTTCCTGCGCGAGCGGCTCGACGGCGAGGAGGCCTTCGAGGCGATCCATCTCTCCTGCCACGGCGACGTCCTGAGCGCCGAGGCGGCGGCGCGGCACGCCGACCGAGCGCTGAGGCGGGTCCGGTCCTGCTTCTGGAGACGCCGGAGGGCGACGAGATCTTCGTGATCGCCCGGGCGACTGGCGCGGGTCTGGGGCGGGACGCCGCCGGGACTGGTGTTCCTCTCGGCCTGCAGGACCGGCGAGAGCGTCGAGGGCGTCGCGGCATCGTACGCGCGCACGCTGGCCCGCGCGTTGCCTGCGGTGCTGGGCTGGGACGGCTCGGTCTACGATCCCGACGCCATCGCCTTCGCCGAGCCGTTCTACCGCGAACTCGCGGGCTACGAGACGCCGGCCTTCGCCGCGTCGGCGGCGCGGCGGGCGGTGCTCGAGCGGCACATGAACGACCCTCAGACAGGCGTGCACTGGCATCTCGCGCGGCTCTGGCTCGGCTCTGATGGCGGCGGGCCGCTCTGCGCCAAGGGCAAGCTGCGGCGCAGGTTGCCGGCGCACGACGCGGGCTACAAGGCGGTGCTCGACGGCAAGCGGGGCAGGGGTCCCGAAGTCGCCGGCGCGCTGACCTTCGTCGGGCGGCGGCGCGAGGCGCAGGCGGTGATCGGGGCGTTCCGCGAGGACGCGGCTCCCGGCGTGCTGATCGACGGCATGGGCAATCTGGGCAAGTCGATCTCGCCGCGCGGATCGCCAACCGGCTGCCGACGCTGGATGCGGTGTTGGTCTACGGGAATTACGACCCGCTCGCGGTGCTGGAGCGGGTCGGCGCGGCGCTGCCGGCGGAGAGCGAAAGCCCTTTCTCGATCTGTGGCGGCCGCTGGTCGACGCGGACGCCGCTCAGTTGGCTGAGGCGCTGGAGGCGCTGCTGGACGGGCCGTTCTTCGACGCCCCGATCCTGCTGATCGTCGACGATCTGGAGCAGGCGCTCGAAGAGCCCTCGCCCGGTCAGAACCTGACGCCCGTCAGCGCCGACTACGGCCGGCGGGTGGCGATCGCGGCGGTGCTGGCCGCGTTCGGCAGGGCGCGGGGCGACTCGCGGCAGCTGTTCACCAGCCGCTACGATTTCGCCGCGGTCGACGGCAGCGGCCGCGACCTTGCCGGCCGGCCTCGTCCGGGTGCCGTTGACGCCGTTGATCCGGGACAGCGCGACAAGCAGTGGCGGGCGGCGCGCGAGGCGAAGCTGCGCTCGGGCGAGGCCGACGCGGCCACGCTCGCCGACGCCCGGCTGCGCGGACTTCGCATCCGGGCGCTGGAGGTGGCGAACGGCAATCCCGGACTGCAGGACATCCTGACCCGTCCGCTTCTGGCGGGCGAGTTCACCGCGGTCGCGGATGCGATCGGCGCGATCGAGGGTTACCTCGCGGATCCGACGCGGGTCCCTGACGAGGAGAACGCCGCCTTCGAGTTCTTCCGGCGCATGACGTTCGCGCGCTACGGCGCGGCGCTGGCCCCGGCCGAGACCGCGCTGCTGCGGGTGCTGTGCGTCTTCGGCGAGGACGTCTGGCCGGAGGACGTGGACGGCGCGCCGTTCAGGGGGCTGGAGCTCGGCGTGGTGCCGTTTCCTGCCGCCGCGCTGAGCGGTCGGGGCCGAGGCCGGCGTCGGCGATCCGGCGGCGGGCCGCGCGCGTCTGGCTGCGCTGGGGCTGCTCGACGTCTACACGGCCAAGGGATCCAATGCCGGTGTTGACGGATCGCACCACGCTGTCAACCGCTTCGCCCGGCCGCTGGTCGAGGCGCTGGAGCCGGAGGAGCGAAAGACGTTGGCCGCGGTCGCCCTTCTGGCGCTGGAGGCCGCTTGGACTAACGCGGACAGCGGCGGCTGGCCAGCCGATGCCCGCGGGGTCGAGGCGGTGAGGACCGCGCTCATCGCCGGAGCGGTGGAGGCGCTGCAGCCCACGGCGCGAGCGGCACTAGACCATCTCCATGACAGCCTTGCTACCAGAGCGGGGTCGGAGGCGGCGCTCGCGATAGGCGATGCGGCCGTCGCCCGTGCCGCCGATGCTAGTGCAGCGCCGGATCTCACTCTGCTGCGCCGTCTCGCGGAGGCCGCGGGGAGGCTTGGCATATGGTGAGCGTCGAGACGCGCTTTTGCGGCGCGGGCACGAAAGCGAGGGAGGTGATCCGAATGCTCGGGCGCAGCTCGACGCGGAGCGGGCGGAGCGGCTGGCGCAGACTGGAAATCCTGAGCGTGCGCTGGCGCTACTCAGGTCCGCTGCAGAAACCTTCGAGCGTCTCGACGACGCGCGAGAGAAGGCGGTGACCTTGGGCAGGATCGCCGACGTGCTTCAGCTGAGGTGAGACCGACGAGGCGCTGCGCATTCTCCTTGATGAGCAGCTGCCGCTCTACGAGCGACTCGGCGACGCGCGCGGGAAGGCGGTGACCATGGGCAGGATCGCCGACGTGCTGAGGCCCGCGGCGATCTGACGATGCACGGGAACTCCGACCGCGAGGAGCAATTGCCGGTTTTCGAGCGGTTCGGCGACATTCGCGAAAAGGCGGTGACCTTGTCCAAAATTGCGGACGCGCTGCAGGTCCGCGGCGCGCTAGAGGAGGCGCTTCGCATCCGCCGCGAGGATGTGTTGCCGGTCTTCGAGCGCCTCGGACACGCACGGTCGATTGCGGTGACAATGAGCCGGATCGCCGACGTGCTGCAGGCTCGCGGCGAACTCGACGAGGCGCTGCGCATCTACCAATCCGAAGTCATGCCGGTCTTCGAGCGTCTCCGGCGCCCCGCGCGAGAAGGCGGTAACCATGGGCAGGATCGCCGACGTGCTGCGAGCCCGCGGTGAGATAGAAGAGGCACTGCGTGTCTTTCGCGCGGAGGTGCTGCCAGTCTTCGAACGGCTCGGCGACGTTCGCTCCATGGCGGTGACGATGGGCAGGATCGCCGACGTATTGGAGGACCGCGGCGATCTCGACGAGGCGCTGCGCATCCGCCGGGAGGAGATGCTTCCGGTTTTCGAACGGCTTGGCGATGCGCGCTTCATGGCGGAGACGCTGCAGAAGATCCAGGCAGTACAGCCGGAAGGCTCTTCCCAGGATACCTCTCGGAAGACCCTCAAGAAGGTCTACGGGGGTGCGGCTGAGAGCAAGCTCATCTCGTCGCAGACATTCAAATTCCTGCGCGCGGTTATGACGAACCGGCAGTGCCCACGCCATTCTCGGGAGAAGAACCTCTTGAGTCAGGAGAAAGGAGTAACCGCGGACGAAACTGAGCGGTTCCTCGACCCTTCGTTCTACTACGGCCACTATGCCGCCGGCGACATACCCGATCCCGGCGAGCTGATACCGGACGACGTGCCTCTGGAGGAGCACGAAAGCTACACGCTGGAGATTGCGATCAGAGCCGAGACGATCGGAATCGACCGAAATACAAAAGCGCCCACGGGGATCAAACCAAGCCGCGAGGGCAAGGAGACCGTGGCGGTCTACGCTCGGGTAAAATCGCGCGACGAGAAAGTGCTGAGCTTCGAGGACGGGTTCCTGCCGATCGACTGGGCCCACGACAAGGACAGCGAACGGGCGTTCTTCCGGTTCGAGACGCATCCGGCACAGCGCCGGGCACGATTTGGTCGATATCGATATACTGATCTACAGCAAAGAACTGCATCTCTTGGAAGAACTAACGATCCGCGACATCGTTGTGGGAGGCGATTCCGGTGGCAGACACCGATACAAGCACTGGCGCTACAAGCGGCCCGCCGCACTGTCACCGGGCGATGGCGAGGCGACAGTCGGCCTGTCGCTGCGGATCAAAGGCGCGCCTCTAGGCTACTCTATCGAGGCCATATTGAAGGTTTGGGCCGAACCCTACGAACCCGATCCCGATGGGTCGGATAATCCCAGCCGCCGACATCAAGGCGCTGCTGATCAAAGTTCGCGATTCTCTGGACTGGGCTGGTAATAGGCCCGCTGAGCACGCGCGACAAGGTGACCAAGTCCACCTATGAAGGGTACGTCGCCGAGATGTGGCGACTTGGCGGATCGGCTTGGCGCCAGTTGTTCGGCAACGACCCAGATGGCAGTGCCGAGGCGCTGGGGCGGCTTATCCGCAATCTCGATCTGCCGCTCGACAGCCTGATTCAGATCACCTGCCGCGAAGATGCACGGAATTTCGTCTTTCCTTGGTCGATGTTGCGGCCCGACCCTGCCGCCGGCGCAGTCGCCGATCCCGATGAATTTTGGGGCCTTCGCTATAATGTCGAACAGACCAACCGCACGGGTGCGCGAAACATGCGCTTGGACGGAGAGCCGGTCGAGATCGCCACGATAGTTGATCCGTGCTTTCCGCAGGCACGCTTGACCATCAGGCGACGCTGGACGCAGTGACTGGCGCAGAACACTGGGCGCGGGTCACTGCGCTCGACACCCAAGCCGCACTTAAGGCCAACTTGAAGCAGCCACATCCCGCCCAACTGTACTATTTTTTTTGCCATGGCTTCTCACCCGGCGACAGCCCGCGCCTTGCGCGACAGATTCCATCAAGTCACTGCGCGCGCTCGCCGAGGCTTCCGAGACGCCAGCGTTGTGGGAGACGCTGCTGAACCGGCTGTCTGAAGTGCCGGGCGAGGCAAAGATGTTCTTTGGCAAGGCGGCGATCACCGAGACGGAACTGAATGAAGTGCAGTTCTTTCAAGGCCGCAGGCGGCCGATCGTATTCCTGAACATGTGCCATTCAGCCGATCTATTGCCGGCGATGGGTCATGGGCTTACCCGTCGCTTCATCGAGCGCAACGCGTCGGCAGTTCTGGGCACGGAATGCCCCATGACCGCCGTATTTGCAGATATGTTCGCACGTGAGGTTCTTGCGGCGCTAGCGCGGCATGAAACCATTGGAAGAGCGGTGCTTGATGCGCGCCGCCACTTTCATAGGCTGCACAATCCGCTAGGATTTGCCTACACCCTTTACGGCAGGTCCGACGCCCAACTGGGCGTGGATCCGGGTGCCGAGCGAGTGGAAGCGTCCGGAAATCTTTGATTCGACAGGAAAGGACTGAGGGATGGGAGTTGAGGCAAGAACGATTGCGGCTGCACAATCTTATGCAGAGTATGATGAGGACGCGCTGCTGGTCGTGCTGGGCAAGCAAGAAAATGCGATTATGAATGATCCGACGCTGGCCGCAGATCCAAACTTGAACCCGGACTATAACTCGACACACATGGGGGTGATCGACGATGTCAAAAGCTTGGGCCGACGGATCGCCGCACGCTGGAACAAGGAGCTTTTTGCGATCGTCTGTGGAAGCGGCAACAACCATGCGCGCAAGGAACTGCTGGACGCACTGAATCTCGGCGAAGCCGCCGCCATCGCCGCCGTGGCCGGCATGTTGTTAGCCATCGCACCGGCGGCGGTGGCCGCGCCGCTGGCCGCTCTCTTGGTGAAAAGCCTTTTGATGCCGGCAAAGGATGAGTTGTGCGATGCTTGGGGCGAGGCGCTGGAGACCTGAGCGGCTTGTCGGCGGAGTGAGTTTATGGGATCTGCACCTTCGTAAAAGCGGGGCCTTTGGACGATTGAGCGACTGGGCGCGAGTTCAGCCGTGGCTGGCTGGATTGGCCAGAGACCCGGACACCGATCTTCAGGAAGACCGGCCCCTTCCCGAGCCAGCGCCACTGTTCCTACGTCCGCGGCGAGATGTTCCACCGTTCGGCCAGCTGATCCTGTGTGAGCTTCATCGCCCGTCTCCTCGCCTCTCTGCGCGGCGACATGTTTCGACGCGCTTCATGGCTCAAGGATCGGCGAAGCGGGGCATGGAGTATGTGGGCGGGGAGGGAAAAGGCGTGACCTGAAGTCGCATCAAGTGTCTGTTTTCGTTGGATCGAAGCCATCAGGATGTCACGTGGCGGAGAAATCGTGGCGCATGCGCGCGGAAATCGGCGAGCGGCCCGCCATCGAGCCATGCGGTAATTCGTTCAGGATCCGAAATTTTTTGGTCGGCCGGATGGGCCGTCGCGCGGCAGGCGCCCTCCCGTCACCCGTCGGATCACTTACGCTTGATCGCTCAGGTCGCATCGGGCACTCTTCGAACAGGGGCAACAGCAATCTTTCTTTTTCGTCGATGATGCGAGTTGGCCTCAATTGATGCCGAACGGGCCGGGGGCGAGCCTTGATTGACCGGATAGAGGTTGTTGGGTCGCGTGTGCGTCTTGCGGGGCATGCGGAGGCGTCGCTTGATCTAAACGAGGCGACGCTGGCGCGGTGGTCGGACTGGACGGCGCGCTACCGGGCGGCGACCGGCCCGATCGCGCCGGGCACTCTGCTCGATCTCGGGCGGGAGATGTTCGGCTGGCTCGACGCGGGCGGCTGGGTGCGGGCGTGGGCCGATGCGGGCGGGGCACGACGTCTGGAGATCGCCGCGCAGGCGCGGCCGACTGAGGACGAGCGGAAGTTGCTCGATCTGCCATGGGAACTGCTGGCGGACGCGACGGGGCATCTGGCGGCGGACGCGATCACGCCCTTCGAGGTCTGGCGGCGGGTCGGTCCGGCCGGCGACCCCGTCGAGCCGGCGCACCGCGATCTGTCGCTGCTGTTCATGGCGGCCTCGCCGCGGGGCGGCGGGCGGGCGCTCGATTACGAGGCGGAGGAGGCGACGATCCTCGGGGCGACCGAGCGGCTGGGGCTGTCGCTGTCTGTCGAGGAGAGCGGGTGCGCGGAGTTTCTGGGCGAGCGGCTCGACGGCGAGGAGGCCTTCGAGGCGATCCATCTGTCCTGTCACGGCGACGTGCTGAGCGCCGAGGCGGCGGCGCGGTTCGTGAAGCAGGGCGCGGAGGCGGGTCCGGCGCTGCTGCTCGAGACGCCCGAGGGCGGCTTGGCCTTCATCTCGCCCGGCCGGCTGGCGCGGGTCTGGGGCGGAACGCCACCGGGGCTGGTGTTCCTGTCGGCCTGCAGGACGGCGGAGAGCCCGGCGGATGCGGCGGCGTCCTACGCGCGCGAACTTGCGCGGGCGGTGCCGGCGGTGCTGGGCTGGGACGGCTCCGTCTACGATTCCGACGCCATCGCCTTCGCCGAGCCGTTCTACCGCGAGCTTGCCGGCTACGAGACTCCGGGCTTCGCGGCGGCGGCGGCGCGGCGGGCGGTGCTCGAGCGGCACATGAAGGATCCTCAGACCGGCACGCATTGGCATCTGGCGCGGCTCTGGCTGGGTCCGGGCGGCGGCGGGCCGCTGGCGGCGAGGGGCAGGCCGAGGCGCAGGTTGCCGAGGAACGCGGGCTACGGGGCGTTCCTCGACAAGGAGCGGAAACGGGTGCCGGTCGCCGGTCCGCTGACCTTCGTCGGGCGGCGGCGCGAGGCGCAGGCGGTGATCGGCGCGTTCCGGGATGACGACGCGCCGGGCGTGCTGATCCACGGAATGGGCAATCTCGGCAAGTCGAGCCTCGCCGCGCGGGTGGCCAACCGGCTGCCGATGCTGAATGCCGTGGTGGTCTACGAGCACTACGACCCGCTCGCCATGCTTGAGCAGGTCGCGCAGGCGCTGCCGCCGGGAGAGCGGAAGCCTTTCCTCGATCAATGGGGGCCTTTGGTCAAAGAGGACGTCACTGTTCTGGCTGACGCGCTTGAGACGCTGCTGGACGGGCCGTTTTTCGAGACGCCGATCCTGCTGATCATCGACGATCTCGAGCAGGTATTGGAGGCCCCCACGCCCGGACAGACGCTGACGCCTGTCAGTACCAACTACGGTTGGAGCAGGGCGATGGCGGCGATCCTGTCCGCGTTCGAGAAGGCGCGCCGCGGATCGCGTCTGCTCCTGACCAGCCGCTACGACTTCGCGGCGGTGGACAGCAACGGCCGTGATCTGGCGGCCGCTCTCGTCCGCGTGCCGTTGACCCCGTTCGGTCCGGGCCAGCGGAACAAGCAGTGGCGGGCCGCGCGCGAGGCGAGGCTGCGGGAGGGCGGGGTCGACGCGACCGCGGCCGAGGCGGCGCTCGCCGACGAGCGGCAGCGCAATCTTCGTATCCGGGCGCTGGAGGCCGCGGGTGGCAATCCCGGCCTGCAGGACATCCTGACGCGGCCGCTGCTGGCCGGCGAGTTCGACGCGGTCGCGGACGCGATCGCGGCGATCGAGGGCTACCTCGAGAACCCAGAGCGGGTTCCCACCGAGGAAAACATAGCTTTCGAGTTCTTCCGGCGCATGACGTTCGGACGCTATGCCGCGGCGCTGACACCGGCCGAGACAGCGCTCCTGCGAGCGCTCTGCGTCTTCGGTGAGGACGTCTGGCCGGAGGAATTGGCGCTGTCCATCGCGTACTTGGATTTCGGTGCTGGCCTTTGGCCTTCGAGGTGTGGCAACCCGAAGATCAATCCAGCATCCATTGCTGAGCTCGAGCTGGCTCCATTACCTTTTCCCGCGCCGGCAATCGATGTGCTGGGCGAAAAACAAGGAATTCTCGCATTCTGCAGCTGTTCGCACTCGCCTAGCGGGGCTTGGATTGCTCGACTACTACACGCCTGCGACATCACCAATTGAAGTGGTTGGATATAGCGTCAATCGCTATGCGCGACCGTTGGTGGAGAGACATACCTCGGGCGAGCGTAAAGCTTTGGCGGCACTTGCTCTTACAGAACTCACCGCTGCATGGACAGACCCTGAAGGGCTCATCGTAGGCGACGCGCGGGCCTTTGAATTGGCGCGACTGGCTCTTCTAGCAGAACAGCCTCAAGTGGCGCAACGGGCCGCACGTGCAATAATCGACATGTTCGGAACTTATTATGATCACCCAGGTAGCGCGCCAGCATTGGTGGCAAGTCTGGCAATTAATCTCTGTGTTCGAGAAAACGCAAAACTGGATAATAAATTGCTCAATAGGTGCATAAAATCTTATAATATACTTTCTGACAATTCTGTAAAAAATAGACATAAGAATGCAGAAAAGAAAGTTTTCAGAATAGCGTTGTCCAGCTTTTATTTTTCATATTTTGCCCTCCATGATACGGAAGTGATGTTGCTAATGTCTGCGGGGATGCTGCACAACGAAACAATGTCTCCAACTTGGAAAAAGAACTTTGTTCGTAGGATTGAAGAATTGGCACGTATGGGAGATAAGGACTCTCTTGGTAACGGCTACAGACGGTTGCATTTACTTTTGACATCAGTGGCGGTAAATTATGCTCTGAATGAAAAAGAACAATTCTCAAATTACCTACAGGCCGCATCAGAGCAAATTTTTAGACTTGGAGATGCCCAGACGGCACTCACCCTCCAGCGTATAGCTCACCGCACTCTTGAGCACATCGGAGATAGCGAAAAAATCCGGCAGTCTGCAGACTTGCTGGATTACTATTGGAACGTGCATAATCTAAAAAGCGCAACGCAGTGAATATAAATGCGAATTTTATATTGTCATCTCGAATTAGTTTTGCCCGGTTGCAAGGGCCGGGTCGCAATGGTCGGATCCCTTGATTGACCGGATAGAGGTTGTTGGGTCGCGTGTGCGTCTTGCGGGGCATGCGGAGGCGTCGCTTGATCTAAACGAGGCGACGCTGGCGCGGTGGTCGGACTGGACGGCGCGCTACCGGGCGGCGACCGGCCCGATCGCGCCGGGCACTCTGCTCGATCTCGGGCGGGAGATGTTCGGCTGGCTCGACGCGGGCGGCTGGGTGCGGGCGTGGGCCGATGCGGGCGGGGCACGACGTCTGGAGATCGCCGCGCAGGCGCGGCCGACTGAGGACGAGCGGAAGTTGCTCGATCTGCCATGGGAACTGCTGGCGGACGCGACGGGGCATCTGGCGGCGGACGCGATCACGCCCTTCGAGGTCTGGCGGCGGGTCGGTCCGGCCGGCGACCCCGTCGAGCCGGCGCACCGCGATCTGTCGCTGCTGTTCATGGCGGCCTCGCCGCGGGGCGGCGGGCGGGCGCTCGATTACGAGGCGGAGGAGGCGACGATCCTCGGGGCGACCGAGCGGCTGGGGCTGTCGCTGTCTGTCGAGGAGAGCGGGTGCGCGGAGTTTCTGGGCGAGCGGCTCGACGGCGAGGAGGCCTTCGAGGCGATCCATCTGTCCTGTCACGGCGACGTGCTGAGCGCCGAGGCGGCGGCGCGGTTCGTGAAGCAGGGCGCGGAGGCGGGTCCGGCGCTGCTGCTCGAGACGCCCGAGGGCGGCTTGGCCTTCATCTCGCCCGGCCGGCTGGCGCGGGTCTGGGGCGGAACGCCACCGGGGCTGGTGTTCCTGTCGGCCTGCAGGACGGCGGAGAGCCCGGCGGATGCGGCGGCGTCCTACGCGCGCGAACTTGCGCGGGCGGTGCCGGCGGTGCTGGGCTGGGACGGCTCCGTCTACGATTTCGACGCCATCGCCTTCGCCGAGCCGTTCTACCGCGAGCTTGCCGGCTACGAGACTCCGGGCTTCGCGGCGGCGGCGGCGCGGCGGGCGGTGCTCGAGCGGCACATGAACGACCCTCAGACAGGCGTGCACTGGCATCTCGCGCGGCTCTGGCTCGGCTCTGATGGCGGCGGGCCGCTGGCGGCGAGGGGCAGGCCGAGGCGCAGGTTGCCGAGGAACGCGGGCTACGGGGCGTTCCTCGACAAGGAGCGGAAACGGGTGCCGGTCGCCGGTCCGCTGACCTTCGTCGGGCGGCGGCGCGAGGCGCAGGCGGTGATCGGCGCGTTCCGGGATGACGACGCGCCGGGCGTGCTGATCCACGGAATGGGCAATCTCGGCAAGTCGAGCCTCGCCGCGCGGGTGGCCAACCGGCTGCCGATGCTGAATGCCGTGGTGGTCTACGAGCACTACGATCCGCTCGCCGTGCTCGAGCAGGTCGCCGGGGCGTTGCCGCCGGGAGAGCGGAAGCCTTTCCTCGATCAATGGGGACCTCTGGTCAAAGACGACGCCAATGTTCTGGCTGAGGCGCTTGAGACGATGCTGGGCGGGCCGTTCTTCGAGACGCCGATCCTGCTGATCGTTGATGATCTGGAACAGGTTCTGGAGGCCCCCGCGCCCGGTCAGACGCTGACGCCGGTGAGGGACTCCTACGGCTTGCGGGTGTCGATCGCGGCGATCCTGACGGCGTTCGCGCGGGCGCGGGGCGACTCGCGGCTGCTCCTGACCAGCCGCTACGACTTCGCGGCCCCCAACCGAACCGGCCGCGATCTGGCGGCGAGTTTGGCCCGCGTTCCATTGACGCCGTTCGATCCGGGCCTGCGGGACAAGCAGTGGCGGGCCGCGCGGGATGCGAAGCTGCGATCCGGCGGGGCCGAAGCGACCGCGACCGAGACGGCTCTCGCCGACGAGCGGCAGCGCGGGCTGCGCATCCGGGCGCTTGAGGCCGCGAACGGCAATCCGGGCCTGCAGGACATCCTGACGCGGCCGCTGCTGGCGGGCGAGTTCGAAGCGGTGGCGGACGCTATCGGCGCGATCGAGGGCTACCTCGCGGATCCGGCGCAGCTCCCCGGTGAAGAGAACGCCGCGTTCGAGTTCTTCCGGCGCATGACGTTCGAGCGTTACGGCGCGGCGCTGGCTCCGGCCGAGACGGCGCTCCTGTGCGCGCTCTGCGTCTTCGGCGAGAACGTCTGGCCGGAGGATTTGGACGGCGCGAAGCTGCGCGGGCTGGAGCTCGGCGTCGTGCCGATCCCGGCGGCGGCGCTGGACGCGGTGGGAACGGAAGCCGGCATCGGCGATCCGGCGGCGGGCCGCGCCCGTCTCGCGGCGCTGGGGCTGCTCGAAGTCTACACCGCCAGAGGCTCGGGCGCCGGCGTCGACGGCTACGCCGTCAACCGCTTCGCTCGGCCGCTGGTCGCGGCGCTGGAGCCGGAGGAGCGAAAGACGTTGGCCGCGATCGCGCTTCAGGCGCTGCAGGCGGCATGGACGGACGCGGACGGCGGTTGGCCCGCCGATCCGCGCGGGGTCGAAGCGGCGCGGACCGCGCTGCTCGCCGGGGCGGCGGAGGCGTTGCAGCCGACCGCGCGCGCGGCGTTCAAATACCTCTACGATGGTGTCTCGATCGCCGTGGCATCGGAGGCCGCGCTCGTGATCGGCGAGGGAGCCGTGAACCGCGCCGACATCGCCGGAATCGTTCCGGACCTGATCCTGCTGCGCCGCCTCGCCGAGGCCGCGGGCCGTCTCGGCCACGGCGCTCGCCGCGACGCGCTGCTGCGGATCGGGCGCGACAGCGGGGGCGGCGATCCGCTTGCGCGGACGCAGCTGCAGATCGAGGAAGCCGACCGGCTTGCCGAAACAGGAGATCCCGAGTTGGCGCTGGAACTCCTAAGGAATGCGATCGAGACCTTCGAGCGGCTCGGCGACTTGCGCTCGAAGGCGGTCACCATGGGCAAAGTCGCGGACGTGCTGCAGTCCCGCGGCGAGACCGACGAGGCGCTGCGCATCCGCCGCGAGGAGCAGCTGCCGGTCTTCGAGCGGCTCGGCGATGTGCGCTCGAAGGCGGTCACCATGGGCAAAGTCGCGGACGTGCTGCAGGCCCGGGGCGAGACTGACGAGGCGCTGCTTATCTACCGCGAGGAGCAGCTGCCGGTCTTCGAGCGGCTCGGCGAAGTGCGCTCGAAGGCGGTCACCATGGGCAGGATCGCGGACGTGCTGCAGGCCCGCGGCGAGACTGACGAGGCGCTGCACATCCGCCGCGAGGAGGAGCTGCCGGTCTTCGAGCGGCTCGGCGACGCCCGCGAGAAGGCGGTGACGATGGGAAAGATCGCCGACGTGCTTCAGGCCCGCGGCGAGACTGACGAGGCGCTGCGCATCCGCCGCGAGGAGCAGCTGCCGGTCTACGAGCGGCTCGGCGATGTGCGCTCGAAGGCGGTCACCATGGGCAAAGTCGCGGACGTGCTGCAGGCCCGCGGCGAGACTGACGAAGCGCTGCGTATCCGCCGCGAGGAGGAGCTGCCGGTCTTCGAGCGGCTTGGCGACGCGCGCTCAAAGGCGGTGACCATGGGCCGGATCGCCGACGCGCTGGAGGCCCGCGCGGAGTTCGACGAGGCGCTGCGCATCCGCCGCGAGGAGGAGCTGCCGGTCTACGAGCGGCTCGGCGACCTGCGCTCGAAGGCGCTTACGCTGCACGATATTGCGATCACGCAATTGCGGAGCGGTTACAAACAGGAGAATAGGCAAGAAATTCATGACGTGTTGGCAGAGGCGTTTGCGATCTTCGAACGATTGGAGGATCACGACGGTATCTCACGCTGTGGTTTTCTGCTTTGTCAGGCTCTGGCCGAGACCGAACGGGCCGACGCGGCTCTCACGGTTCTGGACAAGGCGCGCGCAGCCTTCGCAACTCTGCAAAATGTTGAGGGCGTGCACGCCTGCGACGATCTGAGGCGGCAAATCGAGGGCGGCGCATGAGGCTTGAGTTGCGCATCTAGTCGAACGATCGGCCAGAGCTTACGGACGCCTGCCGCGATCTGGTGCGGGCGATGGCGGCGGCCGAGCCGGACGAGAAGACGGTGGAGCCGTCCTCGACCCCGGAGCGTGGCATCGAGTAGTTGGCGGCGGCCGGCCTGCTGCTGGCTGCTCTGAGTGCGGCGACGGCCGTTCTCGGCCTTGCAGTGCGGCTTTCCAAAGGCAAGGATCGCGGCGATGCAATGCGGCGCATCGAGCCGGTCTTGACGAAGGTCCAAGTCGCGCGATCCGAGGGGCGGCAGGTCACCCTGACCATCGGTGAGGAGACTCTCGATCTGGGTGAGGCGATAGTAGACGAAGTGCTTGAAGCGCCGACGACAGCGGGCATCAAGGCGCAGGGGGAATTTTGATGACGTGTCGGATCGAGAAAGTCGGATCACGAATCCGGCTTTCGGGACCTTCAGAGGCGAAGCTTGACCTTGATGCGGCGACGCTGGAGCTTTGGTCGGACTGGACGACGCGCTATCGTGCGGCGACGGGTCCGGTCGCGCCGGGCACGCTGTTCGATCTCGGGCGGGCTGGGCGCGGGTCTGGGCGGATGGTCCATAAATTACGACCAGCTCACCGTTCTGGAGCAAGTCGTCGGGGCGGTCCCGGCCGGCGACAGGGCTCCGTTTCGCGAGGATTGGCGGCCACGGATCGGGGCGAGGGCCGGGACGCTTGAGAGGCTGCTTGACGGGCCGTTCTTCGACAAGCCGATCCTGCTTGTCGTCGGTGATTTGGAGCGGGCGCTGGTGTCCCCCGCGCCGGGCCGGATGCTGACGCCGGTGAGGGATTCCTATGGCTGGCGTGTGTTCAAGTCAGATAAACCGTGCCAGTGCCGATGGCGGGTATTTGGGCTCCGGGATCACTCGAAACGCCAGCTTGGCCGTCAGAAGTCCAGACTTTCTGCCAAACACATCCGCGGCTTCCCTGAGCGGATCATCCGCAAGATGCGCGTAGCGTTGGGTTGTCATTGGGTTGGTGTGCCCGAGTAGCCGTCCGACAACCGCAAGACTCATTCCGCTTGAGACGAGGTGCGAGGCGTGGGTGTGGCGGTTGTCGTGAATCCGATAGTCTTCTATCTCCGCCGCTGACAGGACGGCATTCCAAAAACGCCTGAGATCGACCATCGGCTTGTTTGCAGACCGACCCGGAAAGACGAGATCGTCGGACCCGAATGTGTCGGGCCCCAGCCGCTTGAGCAGGGCGACGGCGGCACTGGCGAGCGGCAGATGCTCGGTCCGTTTCTGCTTTGTGTGATGCGAGGGCTTCGTCCAGACGCCCCGCTTGAGATCGAAGTCGCTCCAGCGCGCGCTGAGAACCTCGCCGATGCGGGCTCCGGTCAGAAGTTGCAGTCTTATGACGTTCGCGGCCTTCTGGTTCGGATGCTCGATCAGCGCCACCGTCAGCCGCGCGAGCTCATCATCCGACAGCCAACGATGGCGCTTCTCCTCATCGAACTTGCCGACACCCCGCGCCGGATTGTCCGCCCGGTAGCCCCACTTGATCGACAGCTCGAACATCTTGGACACAAGGGACAGGGTTCGATTGGCCTGATACGGCGTTTCCTTAAGGGAGATGTGGAGCGCCTGTATGTCCTGATGCCGGACCTCGGGGACGGGAAGTCCGCCGATCCGAGGCAGAATGAACCGGTCAAGCATCGCCATGTCATTGGCGACGCTCTGCGGGCGTTTCTTCGGCTTCGCGTGCAGCTCGAGGTATTGCCGGGAGAGGTCCCGGACGATCGGGACCGCGAGGAGCGATTTTTTCTCCGCGACCGGGTCCCCGCCCCTGATAACGTCCGAAAGCAGACCTGTCGCGATCTCCTTCGCCTGCGCGTAGGACATCAGGGGACCGTGCTTCCCGATGGTCTTCCTGCGGGACCGGCCGTTCGTCCGATTCCTGTACTGGACGAGATAGCTCTTCGTGCCGTTGGGTTTGACGCGGACCCCGAAGCCGGGGAGCGCGGCGTCCCAGAAGATGACCTCAGAGGTCTGGGAATGCAGCCCGTCGATGACGCTCTTCGAAAGCCTGATGGCTGGCATGGGTTAGCCGGCCCTTCTTGTGACACAGAGAGTGAGTAAGCTTACGGTAAGCAAAATGAGAAGAGATTGGAAGCGGCAAATCGAAAGCCCACGCCCTAACTTGGGAAATTTCTGTCTAGTTTCATCGGTATGTAGATGTGATGCGGTACCTATCGAAACTGATAGAAATATCAGACGACTGATTTGTAATCAGTAGGTCCGCGGTTCGAGTCCGTGTGGGGGCACCATGAAATCAAAGACTTATGCCAAGGAGGCATAAGAGTGCGCAAAACGGCGTTTTCCCGTGCGCACCCCGGTCAAGAGAAATCCTCAAGGTCAGCAAATATTCAGTTACAGGTTTGAATTGAAAAGGGAAATATGAATTTCCGGGATTGGCCTAAAAAATCCTCTGAAAACGCCGTCAACGACGCCTTGGATCACCCAATTCGACTTTGATTGGCGCTCACCGCAACGCCGATCTAGGGTCAGCCATTACGACCGAGCGCCGCGACCGCCTCCGCCCTGAGATAGACCGGCCCGAAATCCTTTCCGTCCGGGGCGAAACGGGGGACCCTGGGCGCCGCCACGAGCCGCCGCAGCGCGTTCCGGTGGCGACCGGTTTCGAGGGAGAGAGTCGTCAGGGTCACGAAGCGTTCGTGGAAGGACGCGGCGTCGTCGGTGGAGAGGAAATACTGCATGCGTCCGGTCCTCGGGTTCCTCGACTTCGTGGCCGGAACATGACCCGCCTCGATCAAGGCGAGGAATTTGCCGAGGTCGCGCAGGCCCACCGATTGACCGAATTCCGCCGCGCCGATCAATCCGGATGCATCGTCTCCATCGGAGGTCTCTCGCAGTCCCGAGCGTGAGCGCGAGATCATCGACGTCCCTCTTTCGAACGACGATTCCGTGAAACCCGGGAACTCCCTCGCGCCGCCCGACCCGAAGCCGTCCCTGACGGATCGTCTCGATCAGGTCCGCTAGGCCGACCTCCGTCCGCATGCGCGCGAGAAGCGGGGTTTCCCAACCGGCGTCATCCTCCGCGACCGGGACGGCCCCGGCCTCGAGCCCGGCGACAAGGGTCTCGCCGTCCGGGATCCTCCAAGGGTTCTTGACCTTGGCCACGCGCGTGCGCGGGACCAGGATCCCCTCCTCCTCCAAGGCCACGAGCTCCTGTCTGGTCGCCCCCATCGCCTCGCGCATGGCGATCGGCCCGACGAGCGTGGGGATCTCCGCCAGAAGCCCGGAATGGGCCCGCGCGTCGAACACGCGTCGGCTCGGGGGGCGGACGTCCCGTTCGGGGAGCGCGCCGGCTTCGATCAGGAAGTGCCCGATCACCTGCGCGCCCACGCCGATCTCCTTTGACGCCGAAACGAGGGAATGCAGGCGGCGTTCGGCGACGACCTCGCCCAGCAGAACATCCCAGGGGGCGATCGGCCAATGGTCGAGCACGCATTCCCGCAGGATCCGGCGGTACGGCGCGAACCCGTCCTCGGTCAGATTATCCCGGGCGAGACCCGAGTACAACGTTCCGAAGGCCTTGGCGGGCTCGTCGAGCGGGCCCGCGGCTGACGCCGCGATCCGGTCGAGAGCCTGCCGGATGTCTGCCTCCCCACGCCGTGCGACATCGAATCCGGCGGCGTGAACGGCACCACGCGGACCGCCTTCCCCGGTCGTTTCCTCACGAAGGAGGGCCTGCCCGAGGAGCCGGCAGAAGGTCGTCGCGGCGTAGAGGGGCTGTCGCTTGAACCAGGTGTCGTCCCGGCCATCCCGAAGCCGACCGTCGAGCCAGAGATCGTAAGAGGATGGAGACGTTTCCGGCCGGTCAAGCGCGCCCGAAAGGATGTCTCCGAGCACCTCGGACAGACGCGCCCCGACATCATGCCGATCCCGAGGTCTGTCGGCTTTCCAGAGGGGGATCAGCGGGTGACGGTGCCGGACGCAGATGACGGCCTCCCGCATCTGCCAGTCGCCGCGCATGATCATCGCGGCCGGTTCCGAGCCCGCGTGGCCCGCCGCGTCCTCGCGAAGACAGACGAGGCCGCGGTTGCAGGGCGGCGATCATCGCCGGGTCCATGGGGATAGTGTCGCAAATTGCGGTGACGGTTTCCAGCGTCATGTGCCGCCGAGTGATCGCCCACTCGTCGTTCTGTTCCAGCATGAGGGCGCCGACCAGGCGGGTGACGGCAGCTTCGTTTGGAAAGATTCCCACGACGTTGGTGCGCCGCTTGATCTCCTTGTTGAGGCGTTCCAGCGGGTTCGTGGAATGGATCTTCGCCCGGTGGTCGCGTGGAAAACTCTTGTAGGCGAGCACATCGTCCTCGGCGCGGCGCATCAATTCGGCAAGCTTGTGGTGGCGGGGCTCAAACGCCTCGATCAGCTTGGCCCAGTGCTCTTTCGACGCCTTGAGCGTGTCCTGATCGAAGGCGGTCCGAAGCGCCGCCGTGACGATCGGACGGTCCTTCTTGCCGACGCAGGCCAGCGCGTTGCGCATGAAATGGACGCGGCAGCGCTGGACGGTGGCGCCCAGAACTTTGGCGGCGGCGGCCTTCAGCCCCTTGTGGTCGTCAGCGATGATCAGGCGGGTCCCGCGCAGGCCACGATCGGCCAGAGAGCGGAGAAACTCGTCCCGGAACACCTCGGCCTCGCTGGGTTGGACGGCGATGCCCAGAACCTCTCTGCGGCCATCCAGATTGACCGCCACTGCCACTATGGCCGCGACGCTGACGATCCGGCCTGACCGGCGCGCCTTGATGTAGGTGGCGTCGAGCCAGAGGCGAGCCTTGTCGCGCCATTGGTCCGAGCGACAATGGCGAGCGCCAGTCGCCCTCCAGCGGCCGGTTGAGGAAAGCACCGACCCGTTCATCGATCTCGCCGCAGAGCCGGGAAACCTGGCTTTTCGAGATCCCGGTCATGCCCCCTCTCGGCAGATTGCTTCGCAATCGCCTGCCGGGCAGTGCATTGCCTTGACCAGATCATCGACCGATCGGGTGGACAGCCCCTGGACATACGCTTCCTGGATGACGGCCGTCATGGCCTTCTCCGCCACCCGCCGTGGTTCCAGAAACTCCGGGAAGCAGGTCCCCTTACGCAGCTTCGGGATCTGCACGTCCACTGTTCCGGCACGTGTTTCCCAGGCCCGGGCACGGTATCCGTTTCGATGGTTCACTCGGTCCACACTGCGTTCGTGTGAACCGGCGCCACAGAGCTGGTCAACGTCCAGCGCCATCAGCCGGTCGGCAACGAACCCCAACATCTCGGCCAGAACTTGCGCGTCAGGCGTTTCCACCAAGAGCGCGCGAAGCGCCGCTGTTTCTGATAGGGGGGTCTTGGTCATGGTTGGTCTCCTTGGTCAAAGGTCGGTGTGCAAACCAAACCTTAGCCGAAGAACAACCATGGCCGCCAAGCGACCCGCGCGGACCTCGCTTCGCTACGCGCAGCCCGCGCTACCGGCGGAAGTTACACCAACCGTTGGGACACTGCTCGGCCTCGCCGTCCAGTAGCGCCATAGCGGCCTGTGTTGCCCGGTGTCGCGCGCCTCGGGGTTTGCCGGGGTTGCCCTCGGCGAAAGTACCGTCCGTATTCCGTCCGCATTTTCGGGTCATGGTGATACCTGCATGTTCAGTTCGGCCTGACCCAGGCCGTCGGCGCGTACGGTCAGATCAGCGTTCACGGCCGCCCTCGTTCGTATTCGCTTTCTCCCCGAGACTCTCGCTGGCGGTGACGTGTCCGTCGCGTGCCACTGTGACAAGGCCCGCCTCCCGCATCCGGTCGAGCGTCTGATAGGCCGCCGTCGCTCCCATCCGAGTCTCAGTCGCGATCGCGCCGGGCCTGTGGTTCCCGGCGCGGATGGCCGCGAGGATGACGATCTCTGCAGATCGCTGCCCAGCCGTTGAGGGTGACGCGAGAAACTCCAAAACTTCGGTCTTGTTTTCCTTCAGGACAGCAAGTCGTTCCGGGGTCATTCTCTGGCCCGCGCCGCGCCAGCGCACCCGGTCGCCTTCAACCGCGAATTCGACGCCATCGGCAATAAGGTGCTGCAACAGATCGACAGCTCCCATGGTCAGAACTCTCCCTCGAATGTTTCACTTGCAGTTGTCCCGTGGCGCTTGTCACACTTGGCTTCTCCACAAGTGCCACAAGTGCCATTCTGCCACGCACCATTGTTTTCGTTTTGATTTTCCGTGGCACTTGCGGCATCCGTGACACTTGTGGCGCTTGTGGCAGTTTCAAACGGTGCCTCGGACACATACCGCTCCAAGGCGTCAGCGAAGTCGGCGCGCCGATAGAAGCTGCCCTCCCGGTCGCGCGCCGGCCTTATCCCAAATGGCTCCAGCAACTTGGCGATGCCCCGTGTGGTGATCGGCGACCCGCGCCTCCATTCCCCCCAAGGGCTATCCTCCAGAATGCCGAGCGCCGTGCAAAGATCCGCACTGCCGATCCGCGCGCCGCGTCGAGCCTCCAGTATTTCGGCGACGTCCCGCAGCAGAAGACTGCCCGCGCTCTGCGGCTCGTCTTCCATCTTAGCGGCCAACCCCGACAGTGCCGCACGGATCGTCCGGGGCCACGTACCGCCCGCCACGTCAGAAATGGCGCAGATCGCCCGCGCGTTGTCCTGTGCGCGGTCGTTGAGCGATTCCGGCACAAGGGGGTCGATCCCGCGCAGCCGAAGCATATTGTCCTCGGCCCAGCGTCGGGCCTTTCGCCGAAGCGGCAGGAACTCCTCGACCCGGTCTGCCCGGAACCGCTCGACGCTCTCGTCCGAGTGCTTCCGCCGAAGCGGGGCCACGAGCGCGCGGTCCTCCAACGTATCCGGAAGCTTTCCGATCATCGCGATACATTTGGGAGCCCAGACGTTGAACCGCCTCGGCTCGTGGTCATCCCCTACAGAGCGCCATACATAGGCGCTCAGGCGATTGTGCCCGCCGTTCAGGACACCGCGAAGCTCCTCATTATCCGTCAGGTAAGTGTCCGCCTCATCAATGAGCACGGTCGGTCGATACCTTTCGACCACGCGGAACAGCACCGACGTGGTCATGTTGACGTTGTGCATCGCCCTTGGCGTGAGGGCTGCGAGAACGCTCAGCGCGGTCGTTTTGCCGCAACGTTTCTCGGGCGAGACGAACGCCAGCACAGGACTGATATCCGATGCCTGATGGGTCCAAGCATGGAGAGTCCAAGCCGCCATGATGTCGGCAGAGAACTCCGGCAGGACGCAAAATCGAAGGATGGTTGATTTGAGCGCGGACAGCAGAATCGCGCCATTTACCGGCTCACGCCACGGCTCGACATCCTCAAACGGATTTTCGCCGTCAGCATGCGACTCACTCTGGCGCATTGACTGCACCGCCTTGTCGAGAGCCGACACCGAAATGCCCAACCGGGCGGCGACCGGCTTCCTCTGGCGGTCATATTCAATCGGTCCAAGCCTGCCCATGGACCCGGCGATGATCGCCGCCCTATAACCGCGGCCAGGCCAAGGCCGAAGAACAAAATTACACCATCCCCAGGGACACAATCCTCAGGCTGAGCGCAAGATCGTTCCACCGGCGCCTGTCGGAACACGGGATGAGTTTCCAGGGCCTGACCGTGCGGGCGCTGATCATACCGACGACGAGCAAGCACAGCGTCTCCAGCCGGCTCTTGCCCAGTCCGACATGCGGCCGCAGGATCCCTTGGAGGGTGGCAATGGCACGGTGATGCATCGCGCGATCCTTTGGTGAGAATCGTCCAGACAATCACCTCCAGCCGCCCTCAGCTACCCCTGTGTCGTGCAGCGTGGGCCCTATAGAGGAACGGATCCTAAGCCTTTATTTTGTTTGGTGGGCCCGGAAGGATTCGAACCTTCGGCCAATTGATTAAGAGTCAACTGCTCTACCACTGAGCTACGGGCCCGACCAGCGCACGGGCTAGACGATTCCCCGACACCGTGCAAGCCCGATCGGGGCGGGGGGCTCCCGCCGATGGTGGCCGCGCTGGCGCGTGACCCCCGTCGTTTGGGCCGTGCTGCCGCGCGATGCGCGGCGGACGAAGGACGGCCCGTTGGCCGAAGACAATTTTTCCCATGCCTGTTGGCATGGGGCCCCGTCCTGCCCGACAGGCATCATGCCAGTATGAGACCGCGAGATGTTCCGACAGGTCGGAGCCGTCGCGTCAGGTCTCCATGGCTTCCAGTTCATCGATCATCGAAGAGATGAGATCGAGGCCCTTGTCCCAGAACGCCGGATCGCCCGCGTCGAGACCGAAGGGCGCCAGAAGCTCCTTGTGATGCTTCGATCCGCCGGCGCGCAGCATCGCGAAGTACTTTTCCGCGAAGTCCGGATCGCCCTCCTCGTAGACCGCGTAGAGCGCGTTCACCAGGCCGTCGCCGAAGGCGTAGGCGTAGACGTAGAACGGAGAATGGATGAAGTGCGGGATGTAGGACCAGAACGTCTCGTAGCCGTCCATGAAGTCGAAGACCGGCCCGAGGCTCTCGGCCTGGACGCCCATCCAGATGGCGTTGATGTCGTCGGGCGTCAGCTCGCCTTCGCGCCTTGCCGCGTGAAGCTTGCACTCGAAATCGTAGAACGCGATCTGGCGCACGACGGTGTTGATCATGTCCTCGACCTTGCCCGCGAGCAGGATTTTCCGCGCGGCCTGGTCGGGCGCCGCGTCGAGCAGACGGCGGAACGTCAGCATCTCGCCGAAGACGCTGGCAGTTTCGGCAAGGGTGAGCGGCGTCGAGGACAACAGCTCGCCTTGGCCCGCCGCGAGCACCTGGTGGACTCCGTGGCCCAATTCATGCGCGAGCGTCATCACGTCGCGCTGTTTGCCGAGATAGTTGAGCATCACGTACGGATGCACGGCCACGACGGTGGGATGCGCGAAGGCGCCGGGCGCCTTGCCGGGCTTGACCGCCGCGTCGATCCAGCCCTTTTCGAAGAAGGGTTCGGCGATGTCGGCCATGCGCGGATCGAAGCCGGCATAGGCGTCCATTACGGTCGCTCGGGCCTCGTCCCACGGAATCTTCCGGTCGTCCTCGCGGGGCAGTGGCGCGTTGCGGTCCCAGACCTGCATCCGGTCAAGCCCCAGCCATTTCGCCTTGAGCGCGTAGTACCGGTGCGAGAGCTTCGGATAGGCGGCGACCACGGCGTTGCGCAGCGCCTCGACCACCTCCGGCTCCACGTCATTGGCCAGATGGCGGGACGTCTGCGGGGTCGGCAGCTTGCGCCAGCGGTCCTCGATCTCCTTTTCCTTGGCCAGCGTGTTGGTGATCCGCGCGAAAAGCGGCAGCTTCTCCGCGAAAACCGCCGACAGCGCCTCGGCGCCGGCCTGACGTCGGGCGCGGTCCGGCTCGGACAGGAGGTTTAGGGTCGATTCCAGAGGCATCGTCTCGCCGTCCACCTCGAATTCGAGCCCGGCCATCGTCTCGTCGAACAGACGGTTCCACGCCGCGGCCCCGACGACCGAAGTGTCGTGCAGGAATTTTTCAAGCTCGTCACTCAGCTGATACGGTTTCATCGCGCGCAGGCGGTCGAAAACCGGCCGGTAGCGCGCGAGATCGGCGTTCGCGTCGAGCAGCCCGTCGAGATGGCCGTCGTCGAGACGGTTCAGCTCGAGCGTGAAAAACACCAGCGGCGTGGAAAGATCGGTGATCCGACCCTGCATGTCGCCAAAGAATTTGCCGCGCGCCGCGTCGGACGTGTTCTGGTAATACCGCAGGCCGGCATAGCTCATGATCCGTCCGGAGACCGACTGGATCGCCTCGTAGCGCGCGACGGCGCGCAGCATCCCGGCCGCGTCGAGACCGGCCAGCCTGCCCTCGTACTCTGATGCGAAGGCCGCGCATTCGGTTCCCAGCCAGTCGATGTCGCGGGCGATTTCCGGCGCGTCTTGGGCCGGGTACAGGTCCGTCAGATCCCATTCGGGCAACGGGCCGAGCGCGTCGTCGGAGGTTGCGGGATCGCGGGAATCGAAAGTCAGGGACCGGACGGACATGCGTGCTCCTCGTGTTGCCGGCACGAGACTTAGGCAGGCGGGCAGGCGCTGTCGAGGGCGGCGGCCTCAGACGACCTGCGCGGGCAGCTCCCGTCCGGCGAAATACGCCTCCAGATTGTCGACGGCGAGCATCCCCATCGCCGTCCGCGTCTCGACCGTCGCGCTGCCGATATGCGGAAGCAGCGTGACCCCGGGCAGGTCCACCAGCGCTTCCGGCACATGGGGTTCGTCGCGGAACACGTCGAGCCCGGCACCCGCCAGGCGGCCGTCGCGCAGAGCCGCGATCAGCGCCGCCTCGTCCACCACGTCGCCGCGCGCGGTGTTGACCAGATAGGAACCGGGCCTCATCCGCGCGATCATCTCCGCCGAGATCATGCCGCGCGTCTCCGTCCCGCCCGGGATGTGCAGCGAGACGATGTCGGCCTGTTCCATGACATCCTCGACCCGCCCGAGCGGCACGGCCGCGAAATCGTAGAACGGGCCGAGTTCCGAGCGGTTGTGGTAGACCACCTTCATGCCGAAGCCGCGATTGGCCCGCCGCGCCACCGCCTGACCGATGCGGCCCATCCCGATGATGCCGAGCGTCCGGCCCTGGAGACCCGCGCCGAGCAGCCCGGTCGGCCGGAACCCGTCCCAGCCGCCACGCCGCAGCAGCGCCTCGGCCTCGCTCATCCGCCGCGTCGCCGAAAGAATCAGCGCGATCGCGAGATCCGCCGTCGCGTCCGTCAGCACGTCGGGCGTGTTGCAGACGATCACGCCCGCCGCCCTTGCCGCGTCGAGATCGATATTGTTCACTCCGACGCCGAAATTGGCGACGATCCCCGCGCGCCGGCGGCCCTCGGCGTGCAGAACCGCCGATGTGACGGCATCCGTGACGGCGCAGAGCACTCCGTCCGCCATCTGCATCGCCTTGACCAGACGATCGGGCGTGAAGGGCGTGTCGTCCGGGTTGAGCGCCACGGTGAACGTCGCGCGCAACCGTTCCTCGACCGCCTCGGGGAGTCTGCGCGTCACGACGATGCGACGCTTCGATCCGTCCGGTCGGCGTCTACCGAGCATCGGAGCGCCGAAGTCTCAATGCAGCCTGTGGCCGGGCGGCACGTCCCGGTCGGGGGTGGCCAGAATGATCTCGCCTTCGGAATCCGCAAAGCCAAGGACCAGCACCTCCGAACGGAACGGCCCGATCTGGCGCGGCGGAAAATTTACGACCGCCATCACGAGGCGGCCGGGCAGGCTCGCCACGTCGTAGCGTCCGGTGATCTGCGCCGAAGATTTCCGTTCGCCGATCTCGGGCCCGAAATCGATCCAGAGCTTCAGCGCCGGCTTGCGCGCCTCGGGAAACGGTTCCGCGCGGGTAACGCGGCCGACGCGGATGTCGACCTTCCGGAAGTCGTCGAAATCGATCAGGTCCACGTGCGAAGCTCCCCTGCCGGATGCGAAGAGCCCACATAAAGAGACCGCCTGCCCCGTGAGGGCAAGCGGTTTCCACCGTCACTTATGGAGTAGAATCAGGCTTTGCCGACCTTGGCGGCCATTTCCTGAAGCTCGGACATGCTCTCCTTGATGCGCGCGGAGACGATCTCGTAAGCTTCGGCGTTGGACTTCTGAGCGGTCTCGGCCAGCGCCTGCATGTTGCCCAGCGCCTTCTCGAAGGCGGCCTTGGCCAGCTCGCCCTGCGCCTTCGCGGACTCCGCGTCGAGCTTGGTGGTGTCGAAGGACTTCATGTGCTTCTGGGCTTCGGCCATCGTCTCTTCGAAAATCGCGACCTGCTTTTTGAACAGATCCTGGAAGCCGGCGGCGGCGGCCTTGTTGGCCTCGACAAGCGCGTCCATGTTCTTGTTCTGCGCGGCCATGATGGCCTCGGGGTCGAAGCCCGGCATCTTGAACGCGGCGAACTGCTTGGTGAAGTCGTTCTGCTTGAAGAAGTCGGTCATCTTCTCGGGGTCGAAAGCGAAGGTTTTCGGGTCGAACATCGGGTATCTCCTCGGATGTGTCTGTTTCTGATGTTGCGTATATGGTGCAGTGCAGCATGACCGTCAAGTGATATGTTGCACTGCAGCAAAAAAAGTTCGCCGATCATCAGTCGCGCAGCGCGCGCCCCCGCGCCGCCGCCGCCGACACCGCGCGCCGCATCAGCGGCGCGAGGCCGGCGGCATCGTCCATCAGGACCTCCAGCGCCGCCGCCGTGGTCCCGCCCGGGCTCGTGACGTTGATGCGAAGCCGGTCCGGCGTGTCTTCGGACCGTTCCGCGAGATCGCCCGCGCCGCCGATTGTCGCGCGCGCCAGATCAAGCGCCATGGCGGGTGGCAGGCCCTCCGCCTCGCCGGCCGCCGCGAGAGCCTCGATCAGCAGAAACACGTAGGCGGGACCGGATCCGGACACCGCGGTCACGGCGTCCATCTGCCCCTCGTGGTCCAGTCGAACCGTACGCCCGACCGCTCGCATCAGCGCCTCCGCTTGTCCCAGATCGACCTGCGTGGCGGCCGCGTTGCCGACCAGCGCGGTGATGCCGCGCTTGATCGCCGCCGGCGTGTTGGGCATCGCGCGCACGATCGGGGTCGCGGCGCCGAACGCCTCTTCGAACCGCGCGATCGGCGTGCCCGCCGCGACCGAAACGAACAGCGTCCCGCCGCCACCGAGCGCTTCGAGGGCGGGCAGGGCCTCACCCATCATCTGGGGTTTGACCGCGAGCACCGCGATCGCCGGATCGCCGGGAAGCGTCGTGTTGAGACGGAGCCCGTCCCGGGCGAGCGCCTGCAGCCGCGCGGACGGCGCCGGATCGAGGATCGTGAAGTCCGATGGCTCGAGGCCGCCATCGAGCCAACCCTCGAGCATGGCCGTGCCCATCTTCCCGCACCCGAGAAGAACGAGACCCCGCCCGGTGATGAAATCCAGACCCATTCGGCGTTCCCCCCGTGCGACATGAGTGGAAACCATGGCAATGTCAGATCGCCGCGTCGAGTCCCGACGCCTCTGGCGGCAGGCGGTCGAGATGGCGTTGAAGGTGATGCGCGTTCCTGCGGTTCGCCTTGAAGAACAGATCGAACGCGTCGCCGATCACGGGGATCGAACCGATGGAGACGTCGAGACCCACGTTGGCGGCCATCGTGACGAGCGTCCGGCGCGGCACGCCCAGTTTATAGCCCCGATAAATAAGATAGAGCGCCGGCAGCGCGGTCGCCGTGTCACCCACGCCGGGGATCAGACCGACGATCGTATCCAGACCGAAGCGGACCGGGACGAACGGAAGCCGGAAACGGCTGTCGAGCAGACGTGCCAGTCGCGTCAGCCGCTCGATCTCCGCGCGGGTCCCGGCCGCGCTCTGTGGTCCCATGCGGGACCGTCTTGCCACTTTTCCGCCGTTTTCCGAACTGACCATGATCCATCTTCCCGCATCGTTGCGGGGATACAACACGGCGGGGATGTCGCGGTTCCGCCGTCAGGCGCGCCCGTAGGCCTCGTTCATGGCGATGCCGAGAGCGCGTTCCGGATCCTCGCCACCCCAAGCCACCAGCTTGAAAGCCGGATGGAACCGCTCGCAGGCGTTGACGGCGGCGCGAACCATGTCGTTGATCTGACACGACGACGCGCCGGCGCCCCCGGTCAGATTGAGCCCGTAACGATACGCGACCATCTTCTGATCGGGCCAGAGAACGAACGCGCCCGACCAGCACATGTCGTTCGCCAGCGCCATCGCCTTGTAGAATGCCGGCAGGCGTTTCGCCGGCGGCTTCATCTCGAACGCGCAGAGCAGGCGCAGGCTCTCGTCATGCGCCGACCAAGCGAGCGTCACGGAATAGGTGCACCACGTGCCTTCGATCCCCATCGCGATCTGATCGTCTGCGACGCGTTCGAACTCCCAGGATCGTTCCTCGGCCAACGTCTCGACGATGTCGATCGGATGGATTTCCCCGCAGTGGAAGTCGCGCTCTGCAATGCCCATGCCCGATGCCTCTGGTTGTGGCCGCCGGCGGAAGCTTCGACCCCCGCACGGAGGCAGTGAGGTTAACAACAGGTCATCGGTCATTGCCGATGACCTACAAGATATGGTGGGTCACCGGCCGGATTCTGTAAAGGGATTTTTCGTTAATGCGAATTAACTTCTCAGGTCACGGTTAACCCGCATCGCGCGCCGATTGTCAGTCGCCCTTCTTCGCCGCGGCGCGCTTGGCGGGCTTTTTCTCCGCTTCCAGCGCGTCGAGACGCGCGCGCAGCGTGTCGTTCTCCTCGCGGGCCTTCTGCGCCATCGCGCGCACGGCGTCGAATTCGTCACGCGTCACGAAGTCGCGGTCGGCGAGCCAACGGTCCATCGCGCTCTTGATCGCGTTTTCCGCCTCGGTCCTGGCACCCTGGGCCACTCCCACGGCGTTCGACATGAGGGCTGCGAGGTCATCGAGAATCTTGTTGCGGGTCTGCATGGTGATGCTCCTGTTCTTTGCGGGCATATGGCGGCGGCGCCGGCTTTTGCCAAGGGGCCGCTTGACACCCGGCCGACCGCGCGGAAGGAGAGGCCGGTCCCTGAAAGGCTGCGCTTCATGAACTCCGTCCTTCAGTTTCCCGCGATCGACCCGGCGATCTTCACCATCGACCTGTTCGGGATCGAGCTGGCGCTGCGCTGGTACGCGCTCGCCTACATCGCAGGTCTCGTGCTCGGCTGGCGCTACGTGGCCGGTCTCTGCCGCCGGCCCGGTCTCTGGGGCGGAAACGCGCCGATGGCCCCGGAGCGGTCCGACGATCTGCTGACCTGGATGATTCTCGGCGTCATCCTCGGCGGGCGGCTGGGCTTCGTCCTGTTCTATCAGCCCGCCTACTACGCCGTCCATCCGGGCGAGATCCTCGCGGTCTGGCAGGGCGGGATGTCGTTCCACGGCGGCTTTCTCGGCGTGATCGCCGGCGTTCTCGGTTTCGCCTGGCGCAACGGCCTCAACCCGATCCGCATCGGCGACGCCGTGGCCGCCGCGGCCCCCATCGGCATCTTCTTCGGCCGCCTCGCCAACTTCATCAACGCCGAGCTCTGGGGCCGCCCGACCGAGGTTCCATGGGCCGTCGCCTTTCCGAACGCGCCCTGTCCCGACGGTACGCTGGAGACATGCGGCCGCCACCCCTCCCAGCTCTACGAGGCGGCACTCGAGGGCGCGCTCCTGTTCCTTGTGATCCTCTGGGCGATCCGACGTGGCGCCTTGGCGACACCCGGCCGGGTCATCGGCATCTTTCTGATCGGCTATGGCCTCGCGCGGGCCTTCGTGGAGTTCTTCCGCGAGGCCGACGCGCAGTTCGTCGCGTTCGACAATCCCTCGGGCCATGTGATCCGCCTCGGCGATTTCGGCCTGAGCATGGGCCAGCTCCTGTCGCTCCCGATGATCCTCGCGGGCGCGGCGCTCCTCGTCTTGTCGGCCCGGCGCCCCGCGTGACCCCGCTCGGTCGCATCGTCATAGACCGGATCGCGGCCGAGGGGCCGATGCGCCTCGACGTCTGGATGGCGCTCTGCCTCGGCCATACTGAGCATGGCTACTACGCGACGCGCGATCCCTTCGGCGCGGCCGGCGACTTCACCACCGCGCCCGAGATCAGCCAGATGTTCGGCGAGATGATCGGCGCGTGGCTCGCGCAGGTCTGGCTTACCCAAGGCGCGCCCGACCGCTTCATCCTGGCGGAATTCGGGCCGGGCCGCGGCACGCTGATGGCCGACGCGCTGCGCGCAGCGTCCCGTCTGCCCTGCTTTCGCGATGCCGCCGAGCTTTGGCTGGTCGAAACCAGCCCCGCGCTTCGCCACACGCAGGCCGCGACCCTCGCGCACCACCATCCCCGCTGGGCGGACGACGTGGCATCGCTGCCCGACCTGCCGCTCTTCGCCGTCGCCAACGAGTTCTTCGACGCGCTGCCGATCCGCCAGTTCCAGCGCGCCGAAACCGCCTGGCGGGAGCGGCGGGTCGATTTCGACGGGGACCGGCCACGCCTCGTCTGGGGGCCACCAAGGCCCGACGGTGATCTCACGACCCGGTTCGCGGACGTGCGGGATGGCGCCATCGTCGAAATCTGCGCCGCCGGTGAGGCCGTCGCGGCCGAAGTAGGCGACCGGATCGCCGCACGCGGCGGCGCCCTCGTGATCATCGATTATGGCGAATGGGACGGGACCGGGGACACCTTCCAGTCGGTGTCGCGCCACGCGCCGACCGATCCGCTGGCGGCTCCGGGCGAGGCGGACCTGACCGCCCATGTCCGGTTCCGCGCGCTGGCCGAGGCGTCGGGCCTCGACCATCACGGACCGGTCGGGCAGGGCGAATTCCTCGAACGTCTCGGCATCACGGAGCGCGCCCGCGCGCTCGCGTCGGGGCGCGAAGGCGCGGCGCTCGACGCCATCGTCGCGCAACATCGCCGCTTGACCCATCCCGAGGAAATGGGAAGGCTGTTCCGGGCGCTGGCGCTCGTGCCGCCAGGCGCGCCGTCGCCGCCAGGATTCGGCCCATGACGCTCGAGATTCTGACATCCGATCTGCTGGACGGCGTCCGGCACGGGTTCTTCACCCGCAGGGGCGGCGCGTCCTCGGGCATCTTCGCGGGCCTCAACTGCGGTCCGGGCTCCTCCGACCAGTCCCACGCCGTCGCCACGAATCGCGGACGGGTCGCCCAGGCGATGGGCGTCGGGCCCAACCAGCTCCTGTCGCTCCACCAGATCCATTCCGCCGATGTCGTCATCGCCGACGACCCCGTCTGGACGGAGCGGCCCCGCGCCGACGCGGCCGTCACGCTCCGGCCCGGCATCGCGCTGGGCATCCTGACGGCTGATTGCGCGCCCGTTCTTTTCGCGGATCGGGCCGCCGGCGTGATCGGCGCGGCCCATGCCGGATGGCGCGGCGCGCTCGGCGGCGTGATCGAGGCGACCATCGACGCCATGGAGGCGTCCGGCGCCCGGCGCGACGCGATCCGCGCCGTCATAGGCCCCACGATCAGCCAGAGAAACTACGAGGTCGGCCCGGAAATGCTCGAAACCTTCCTCGCCGAAGAGGCAGGCTGGGACCGTCACTTCGCGCCGGGCAGAGGTGACCGCCTGCTGTTCGATCTGCCGGGCCTGGTGCTGGCGCGTCTGCGCGCGGCGGGCGTCGAGGCCGAATGGATCGGCCGATGCACCTATGCCGATCCGGAACGATTCTATTCCTACCGCCGGACGACCCATGCGGGCGAGCCGGATTACGGCCGGCTCATCTCGGCCATCGTGCTCTGATCAGGCGCGGAGCCTGTCCTCGAACACGTCGAACGGCACCGACGGCTCGTCCTTCGAACACCGGATCACCAGGCTCGTCTTGACGCTGGCGACGTTGGGCGCCGAGGTCAGTTGCTCCGTCAGAAACCGCTGGAACGTCGACAGATCCGGCGCCACGCATTTCAGGATGAAATCGATCTCGCCGTTGAGCATGTGGCATTCGCGCACGAGCGGCCAGCCGCGCGCCTTTGCCTCGAAGCCCGACAGGTCGGTCTCGGCCTGGCTGTGCAGCCCCACCATCGCGAAGACCTGGACCTCGAACCCGAGTTCGCGCGCGTTGATGTCCGCATGATAGCCTTCGATCAGCCCCGCCTCCTCGAGCGTGCGGACCCGGCGCAGACACGGCGGCGCCGAAATGCCGACCCGCCGCGACAGCTCGACATTGGTCATGCGGCCGTCCGCCTGCAATTCGGCGAGGATCATCCGGTCGATCGGGTCGAGTTTCGCGGTGGACATGATAAGGGTCTGGCCTGCAGCGAGAGATTTCTGTTAATTAGTCATCGCGATGAGAGAAAGCAATATTCTTTCGCGTTCATGAAACAGTTTCGCCTTCGGGACGCGGACGGGATGTCCGTTCCGCCGGCGACTTCACACCCCGGACCTTGATGTCTATATGGACGCTTCTGATGACCGGAGAGGCCCGCCGATGTCCGACACCCGCCACACCAAGCTGCTGATCATCGGATCGGGGCCAGCCGGCTACACCGCAGGCGTCTACGGCGCGCGCGCGATGCTCGATCCGATCCTCGTGCAGGGCATCCAGCCCGGCGGCCAGCTCACCATCACCACCGAGGTCGAGAACTGGCCCGGCGACACCGAGGTCCAGGGCCCCGATCTCATGGTCCGCATGGAGGCGCATGCCAAGGCCACCGGCGTCGAGATCATCTCCGACCACATCTCGAAGCTCGACCTCTCCAAGCGTCCGTTCACCGCCACCGGCGACGGCGGCACGACCTACACCGCCGACGCGGTGATCCTCGCGACCGGCGCCCAGGCCAAATGGCTGGGCCTTCCGTCCGAGGAGAAATTCAAAGGCTTCGGCGTCTCGGCCTGCGCGACCTGCGACGGTTTCTTCTATCGCGGCATGGAGGTCGTCGTGATCGGCGGGGGCAATTCCGCCGTCGAGGAGGCGCTGTTCCTCACCAACTTCGCCTCGAAGGTCACGCTGATCCACCGCCGCGACACGCTGCGCGCCGAAAAGATCCTTCAGGACCGCCTCTTCAAGCACCCCAAGATCGAGACGCTCTGGCACCACCAGCTCGACGAGGTCCTCGGCGACGAGAACCCGCTTGGCGTCACCGGCGTCCGCGTCAAGGATGTCCGCACGGGCGACACGCGCGAGGTGCCCTGCAAAGGCGTCTTCATCGCGATCGGCCACGCGCCCGCTTCCGAGCTCGTCATCGACCAGCTCGAGACCCACATGGGCGGCTACGTCGTGACCAAACCCGACAGCACCGCGACGGACATACCCGGCGTTTACGCCGCCGGCGACATCACCGACCACGTGTTCCGCCAGGCCGTCACCTCCGCCGGAATGGGCTGCATGGCGGCGCTCGAAGCCGAGCGGTTCCTCGCGGCCCATGAAGAGGCCGGAGAGCCCGAGCCGGCCATGGCGGAAATCGCTGGCCGCTGACCGGGCGCGGCGGCGCGGCCGGGAGGATCGACACGGCCCGGTTTCCGGCGCATGAACAGGGCTTCCAAGACCGGAGTCCGCATCATTCCCGCCGCAACCGTCCTTTCGCCCGCCGTCGCCTCGAACGCGCGCGGCATCGCCTTCATGGCGGCCGGGATGTTTCTGTTCGCGGCGGTCGACACGCAGGCGAAACTGCTCACCGAAACCCTGCATCCGTTCCAGATCGTCTGGGCGCGACAGTCCGGCCTGCTGGTCGGCGTGATCGTCCTCCTCGCGATCAAGGGATCTCGGCATCCTGCGCACCCGCAACCCCGGCCTCCAGATCGCGCGCGGGCTGCTCGCCGCCACCTCGGCCACCATATTCATTTCCGCCATCCGCCACGTTCCGCTCGCCGACGCCATCGCGGTCAGCTTCGTGGCGCCCTTCATCGTGACGGTGGCGGGGGCCGTTTTCCTCGGCGAGCCGGTCGGCGCGCGCCGTTGGATCGCCGTCTCCATCGGCTTCATCGGCACGCTGATCGTGCTCCGGCCAGGCATGGGCGTGGTCCATCCCGCCATACTGCTGGTAATGGTGGCCGCGACCTGCTTCGCGCTCCGCCAGATCCTGTCGCGCGTCGTCGCGGGCACCGACCGGGTCGAGACCACCGTCGCCTACACAGCCATCTCGGCGAGCCTGGCGCTCACCCTGCCGCTTCCGTTCGTCTGGCAATCGCCCGCGTCAGGCACGGTGATCGCGCTCCTCTTCGGCATCGCGATACTCTCGGCTGCGGGCGAGGTTCTGGTGATCAAGGCGCTCGAGGAGGCCCAGGCCGTAGTCGTGGCGCCGGTGATGTACACGTTGATGATCTGGGGAACGATGTGGGGCTGGCTCGTTTTCGGCCAGCTTCCCGACGCCTGGACCTGGACGGGCGCGTCGATCATCATCGCGACGGGCATCTACACGCTCCATCGAGAGCGTCTGGCGGACCGGGCGCGCGCCCGCTCCGCCGATCTGATCAGTGGACGCTGACCGGCGAGTATTCGTTCTGCCGCGCGACGATGAACGCCTGAGTCCGATCTGGAACCAGCGCCAGAACCTCGCCGTCGGACGCGTGGATCGCATAGAGATGATCGACCCCCTGCGCTCGCGCCTGCACGGCCTTGGGAAGCTCGGCGGTCTTCACCGAGCGGACATAGACGATGCGGTTCTCGCCATCATCGTCGTTGAAACTGGGAAAATCGGTCATGCTCCGCCTCCGTTTTTTATTTTGCCGTTGATCGCGATGGTCCGCACCACCGCGTCGGGTCGCGCGCGTTCTAGATCCACGTGCAGAAGCCCGTTGTCGAGCGACGCGCCCGAAACCTCGACGCCGTCCGCAAGCACGAAACTGCGCTCGAAGCGGCGGCTGGCGATCCCGCGATGCAGGAAGACGCGGTCCTCGGCTTCCGCCGGCTGGCGGCCGCGCACGACCAGCGTGCTGTTCTCCAGCGCCACGGACAGATCGTCCTCGGCGAAGCCCGCCACCGCGAGCGTGATCCGGTACGCGCCGGAGCCCGTCTGTTCGATGTTCCAAGGCGGATAGCCGTCGGACCCGCCCTTGGCGATCCGCTCGACCAGCCGGTCCAGCTCCTCGAACCCCAGCAGGTTGGGGTGGGAAGCGAATGTGACTTTCGTCATGTGTCCAAGCCCTTTTCAAAGCGACTTCGCAAGCGGCCCCGTTCGGCGACCGCTTGGATCAAAATGGGGTCACATCGCGGCGAAAACAAGTGTCCGGCAGGTCCATGCGCTCTATGCGGACGGAGCCTCGCGGCATATAAGCGGTTCCACGCATTGCAGGAATTGCTCAGGATGAACCAGTCGGCCAAGATGTCCCGCGAAGAGGTGCTCCGGGTGGAGCTCGGGATGCTTCAGCGCGAGCACCGCGATCTCGACGCCGCGATCGAGGCGCTCGACGCCCAGGGCCGCGCCGATCCGCTGGCCGTGCGACGCCTCAAGAAGAAGAAGCTGATGCTCAAGGACCGGATGACGCGGATCACCGACGAGATCGAACCCGACATCATCGCCTGAGGCGCGGCGGCCTCGCCCGCCTTGCGCGCCACCCGCCCGCCGGTATAGTCGCGTGCCCTGATCGGCTAGGAGGCCCCCCGGATGTCAGACCCGGTTATCGGAATCGTCATGGGCAGCCAGTCCGACCTCGACACCATGCGCGCGGCGATCGACGTCCTTGTCGCGCTCGACGTGCCGCACGAGGTGCGCATCGTCTCGGCCCACCGCACGCCCGACCGCATGTTCGCCTACGCCGAGGGCGCCGTCGATCGCGGTCTTCTGGCCATCATCGCCGGGGCGGGGGGCGCGGCCCATCTGCCGGGAATGCTCGCCTCCAAAACCCGCCTGCCGGTGCTCGGCGTACCGGTCCAGTCCAAGGCCCTGTCCGGGCTCGATTCCCTGCTCTCCATCGTCCAGATGCCCAAAGGCGTGCCCGTGGCGACCTTCGCCATCGGCCCCGCAGGCGCCGCCAACGCGGCGCTCTTCGCGGCGGCGATGGTCGCGACCGGCGACGCGGCGCTTGCCGCCCGCCTCGACGCCTGGCGCGCCGCACAGACCGCCGCCATCGCGGAAGCGCCCGATGGCTTTTGAACCGCTCCCGTCCGGATCGCGCATCGGCATCCTCGGCGGCGGCCAGCTCGGCCGGATGCTGGCGCTGGCCGCCGCGCGTCTCGGCATGCGCTGCCACGTCTATGAGCCCGCCGCGGATCCCTGCGCCGCCCATGTCGTCGAACGCGTCACGCGCGCGGAGTATGACGACGTCGCGGCGCTGCGCGCATTCGCGAATTCAGTCGACGTCATCACCTACGAGTTCGAGAACGTGCCGCTCGCCGCCATCGACGCGATCGCGGACATCGCCCCCGTGCGCCCCGGCCGCCGCGCGCTCGAGACCGCCCAGGACCGGCTCGCGGAAAAAGACTTCCTCCGGGCCACCGGCCTCGCGACCGCGCCCTACGCCTTGGTCGAGGACGCCGCCACACTGGACGACGCGCTGGCCGAAATCGGCGCCCCGTCGATCCTCAAGACCCGCCGCCTCGGCTACGACGGCAAAGGCCAGGCCCGGATCATGGCCCTTCCCGATGCCGCGGCCGCATGGAAGTCGATGGCCGGCGCGCCCTCCGTCCTCGAAGGCTTCATCGATTTCGAATGCGAGATCTCGGTGATCGCCGCGCGCGGCGGCGACGGCTCGGTGGTCGCCTTCGACCCCGGCGAAAACGTCCATCGGGACGGTATCCTGCACACCACGACCGTCCCCGCCGCCATCAAAGCGTCCACTCGCCCAAGACGCCGTCCTGATCGCCGGCCGCATCCTGAACGCGCTCGACTATGTCGGCGTGATCGGCGTCGAACTTTTCGTCACCCGCTCGGGCCTCGTGGTCAACGAATTCGCCCCCCGCGTGCACAATTCCGGCCACTGGACCCAGGATTCCTGCCTGATCGACCAGTTCGAACAGCATGTCCGCGCCATCTGCGGCTGGCCGCTCGGCGACGGCGCGCGGCATTCCGACGCGGTGATGACCAACCTGCTCGGTGACGACATCCTCGCGGCCGCCGACATGCGCGGCGCGGCCGTGCACGTCTACGGCAAGCCCGAACCCCGTCCGGGCCGCAAGATGGGCCACGTGACGCGGATCACCCCGCGCCGCTGAGCCTCAGCCGTAGACGCTCTCGCGCTTGAAATGCTTGGTCAGAAGATAATAGACCACCGCGCGGTATTTGTTGGAATTCGACCGCCCGTAAACGTCGATCACCGACTGGATGCCGCCCATCAGCTCCGGTCCGTCCGGAAGGCCCAGTTTGCCCATCAGAAATTTCGTCTTCACCGTCTCAAGCTCCGACGTGCTCGACCCCGCCACGGTCGACGAATCCGCGTTGTAGATCGACGGGCCGCAGCCGATCGTGACCTTGGTCAGCAGATCCATGTCCGGCGTGACGCCGCATTTCTCCTTCAGATCGCGCGCGTAAAGGGCGATCAGATCATCCCGCTTGCTCATGCCGTCTCTCCCGTTCCGGCGCTCTCCCCGTCGCCCGCGCGCAGCCTAGGGTCGGGGCGTCGCCTCCGTCAACACGCGGTTGCCGGCGCGCGGCGCGCGCAAGCGTACCGCCGCCGACGCGCCCGCCGGGAGTCCGGCGGGGCTTGCGGCGAAGTCTTTTGACTCGGGCCCGATTTCGGGTACTGACTACGGCTGAAAAAAACCGGAGGAAAAACATGAAAACGCAAACCCTTCTCGGAGCCGGCACGGCCGCGATCCTTCTGGCGACAGGCGCGATGGCGCAGGATCGCGAGGGCTGGCCCTCCAGCTTCACCGTCGGCACCGCCAGCCAGGGCGGCACCTTCTTCGTCTACGGCTCCGGCTGGGCGAACCTCGTCGCCGAGGAGCTCGGCCTCACCGGCGCGGGCGAAGTCACCGGCGGCCCGATGCAGAACATGGCGCTGGTCCATACCGGCGACCTCGCCTTCGGCCTGACCACGCTCGGACCGGCCGCGGAATTGCTCGCGGGCACCAACCCGATCGCGCCCGGTCTCGCGATGGACAACGTCTGCGCGATGTTCCCGATGTACCAGACGCCGTTCACCATGGCGGCTTTGGCCTCCGAAGGCATCACGACCCTTTCGGACATCCCCGACGGCACGGTCATCGGCTTCGGCCCCGCCGGCTCGAGCGCCGACACCTACTTCCCGTTGATGCTCGAATCGCTGGGCGTCAACTTCGAGCGCCGCAACGGCGGCTGGGACGATCTGGGCGGCCAGCTCCAGGACGGTCTCATCGACGCGATCGGCTTCGCGGCCGGCGTGCCGATCCCGACGGTCAGCCAGCTCGAGGTCCAGACCGACATCAGCATCATCGGCTTCACCGACGAGGAGCTCGCCACCATCACGGCCAACTTCCCCGTCGCCGAGTACGACGTCTCCGCCGACACCTATCGGACGCTGACCGAGGACATGAAATCGGTCGCGATGTGGAACTTCGCCGTGGCGAACTGCGACCTGCCGGAGAGCTTCGTCTACGAGGCGACCCGCATCGCCATGGAGGACAACGCCCGGATGGTGAACGTCCACGCCTCCGCGGCAGAGTCGCTGCCCGAGCATTGGAACAAGAACAACGTTCTGATGTGGCACCCGGGCGCCGCGCGCTGGTTCAACGAGAACGGCGGGGCCTCGATCGCCGCCGAAATGATCCACGGCGGCTGACGGTCGCGTCCGTAACCGGACATGACGCGAGGGCCGCATCCGCAAAGGTGCGGCCCTTCGCTCACTTGAGCTGACGCCGAGCAACCGCACGCCAAGCTGCGGACAACAAGACCGGAGGGACCGCCGATGAGCACCGCAGAGACCGAGCCGCACGACGTGGTCCTCGCCGAGGGCGTGGATGACGAGCCTGTCGAAAGCAACCGCCGGCTGTTTGACGGCTGGCGCTACACGCTGTTCGCGGCGCTCGCGGCGCTCTACGCGTTCTGGCACATGGCGGCGCTGAACGGCCTGTCGATCCAGGACTGGACCGGCGTGCGCATCCCCTTCCTTCCGAACCTGCCGATGGAAACGTGGAACTTCCGCATCGTGCACGTCGCCGGCGCGCTCGGGCTCGGCTTCATTCTCTTCGCGGGCGCGCGCTTCGCCGTCGACGGGCGGAGCGAGACGCCGACCCTCGACCTCGTCGCCAAGGTGCTGATGATCCCGGCGGCCTTCGCGATCGGCGTCGCGGCCTGGTTCGCGGTACAGATCGCCGGCGGGCTGATGTGGAACGGCATGGACGCCACCCTGCGCTTCCGCGAGATCTGGCTCTTCGGCGTTCCGCTGCTCGTCGCCACGACCGGCGGCATCATGGTGTCGTGGTTCGCCCGGAACACCCGCGACCGCTTCGCCGCTCCGGACGTGCTGCTGGCACTCTGCGGCGTCGCGGTGGCGGTCTATCTGATCACCATCTACGGCACGCTGATGCGCAACTCGACCGGCACGCCGTTCGCGCCGATCGGCATATCGCTGGCGGCGCTGGCCGGCACGCTTCTGATCATGGAGCTCACCCGCCGGGTCGCCGGGCTGGCGCTGGTGATCATCTCGGTGGTCTTTCTCGCCTACGTCTTCACCGGCCAGTACCTGCCGGGCTTCCTCAATTCGCCGCCGATCACCTGGGAGCGGTTCTTCAGCCAGATCTACACGGACGTCGGCATCCTCGGCCCGACCACGGCCGTCTCCTCGACCTACATCATCCTTTTCATCATCTTCGCGGCCTTCCTCCAGGCCTCCAAGGTCGGCGATTATTTCGTCAATTTCGCCTTCGCGCTGGCCGGTCGGTCGCGCGGCGGGCCGGCCAAGGTGGCGATCTTCGCCTCCGGCCTGATGGGCATGATCAACGGCACGTCCGCCGGCAACGTCGTCGCCACCGGCTCGCTGACCATCCCGCTGATGAAGAAAGTCGGCTACAAGAACACCACCGCCGGCGCCGTCGAGGCCGCCGCCTCGACCGGCGGACAGATCATGCCGCCGATCATGGGCGCCGGCGCGTTCATCATGGCCGAGATCACCGGCATCCCCTACACCGACATCGCCATCGCCGCGATCATCCCGGCGATCCTCTACTTCGTCTCGGTCTACTTCATGGTGGATTTCGAGGCGGCCAAGCTCGGAATGCGCGGCATGCGCGAGGACGAGCTGCCGAAGTTCCGTGACATGGTGCGGCGGGTCTATCTCTTCCTGCCCATCATCATCCTGGTCGCGGCGCTCTTCATGGGGTATTCCGTGATCCGCGCCGGCACGCTGGCGACGCTCTCGGCCGCCGTCGTGAGCTGGCTGACGCCATACCGCATGGGGCTGCGCTCGTCGTGAAGGCCTTCGAGCTCGCGGGCATCATGTCGATCCAGATCATCGCGGTCTGCGCCTGCGCCGGCATCATCGTCGGCGTCATCTCCCTGACCGGTGTCGGCGCGCGCTTCTCCAACCTCCTGCTCGGCCTCGCGGGGGTCAGCCAGCTTCTCGCGCTCTTCTTCGCCATGTGCATCTCCATCCTGCTCGGGATGGGGATGCCCACGACGGCCGCCTACGCCGTCGCGGCCTCGGTGGTGGCGCCGGGGCTGGTGCAGCTCGGCATTCCGATGCTGACCGCGCATTTCTTCGTCTTCTACTTCGCCGTGGTCTCGGCGATCACGCCACCCGTCGCGCTCGCCTCCTACGCCGCCGCCGGCATCTCGGGGGCGAATCCGATGGCGACGTCGATGGCCTCATTCAAGATCGGAATCGCCGCCTTCATCGTGCCCTTCATGTTCTTCTACTCCTCGTCGCTGCTGCTCCAAGGGCCGTGGCTGGAGATCGGGCTGGCCTTCGTCACCGCGACCGTCGGGGTCTATCTGCTCTCGTCGGCGGTGCAGGGGTGGTTCGTCGGCGCGAGGGCGGCCTGGTTCATCCGGGCCGCTCTGATCGTCGCGGCGCTCTTCATGATCAAGGGCGGCCTCGTCACCGACGTGATCGGCGTGGCGTTGACCGCGGCGGTCTACTTCGCCCAGCGCACCTTCAAGCCCGACCCCGACGCCACGATCCCCGTCCGCGGCGCCGATTGACGCCGAGGTTCCGTCGCGTCCGGTCCATTAGGGACCGGGCGCGACGCTTCGAAGTCTTGACCTCCATTCGGGCCACACCTTTGTCGCTCGGCGTCGTCGTGGCGCTCCAGCCCGGCGACGGCGGTCGCTCGCCCGCGATCCTCATCGCCATCGTCGGCTCCTTCGCCTTCGCCCTGACGGTCCTTTCCCGCGCGCTCGCTTCGCGCCACGCCCGGTTACGCGGTCGTCTTCTGGCAGACGCTCGGTGCGCTGGCCGCCGGGATCGTTCTGGCCCCCCTCGACCAGGTTCCGCCCTCCGCGCCTGATCTGGCGCTCCTCTGTTTTCTCGGAATCGTCGCGATTGGCGCGCATCTCGCCATCGCGCGGTCGCTCAAACTCGCCGAAGCGGCCACCGTCGCACCGCTCCACTGTACGATCATCGTCTGGGCGATCATCTTCGGTTGGCTCGCCTTCGGCGACGTGCCGACCACCAACATCATGCTTGGCGCCGCAATCATCGTCGCGGCTGACCTCACCATCTGGTTCCGCGACACCCACGTCGCCCGAACACGCCGCGCCAGGCGCGTTATACCAATGCCCAATGACGCTTAGACTCACGAAGGGGATTCACGAGGGGGCACCGCTGTGATTCCATGAGGAAAACATGGAGATGTTTCCCATGGGGGCAGCGATCCCGCTTCGGGCGGATTTCACGGGTAATGTTCTGAGGCGCCTGGCGAAGGCGAGCCGCGACGTCGGGCAGGCGCGACGGCTATTGGCGCTGGCCACGATCTACGACGGCGGGTCGCGGAGCCAGGCGGCGAAGCTCGGCGGGGTAACGCTGCAGATCATTCGGGACTGGGTGGTCCGGTTCAACGCCGAGGGGCCGGCCGGTCTGGCGAACCGCAAGGCGCCGGGGAAGGCGCCGCTTCTGGGGCCGGGTCAGCGCGCGGCGCTGGCTCGGACGGTGGAGGCGGGACCGAAGCCCTACCTCGATGGCGTGGTGCGCTGGCGTCTGGTCGATCTGGTGGCGTGGCTCCACGAGGAGTTCGGGATTTCGGCGAGCGCCAGACCCTCGGCCGCGAGTTGCGGGCGATGGGGTTCCGGAAGCTCTCGGCGCGGCCACGGGCATACGGGCAGGACCCGGAGGCCATGCAGGCTTTCAAAAAAACTTCCCGGCCCTGGTGGAGGAAATCCGCGCGCAGGTCGGTCGGCCGATAGAGATCTGGTTCCAGGATGAGGCGCGGATCGGGCAGAAGAACAAGATCACGCGGCGATGGGCCCGGCGCGGGACCCGACCCCGTGCCGCGCACGACCAGCGCACGAAATGGGCCTACATCTTTGGCGCGATCTGCCCGGAACGGGGGCGCCGCGGGTCTCGTCATGCCCTACTGCGACACCGCGGCCATGCAGGCGCATCTGGCCGAGATCAGCGCCGGATCGCGCCCGGCGCCCATGCCGTCCTGGTTCTCGACCAGGCCGGCTGGCACATGTCGAGCAAACTCGAGGTCCCGGACAACATCACCCTCGTGCCGCTGCCGCCCCGCTCGCCCGAGCTGAACCCGGTCGAGAACATCTGGCAGTTCATGCGCGACAACTGGCTCTCGAACCGCGTCTTCACCTCCTACGACGACATCGTGGACCACTGCTGCGAGGCCTGGAACGAACTCATCGACCAGCCCTGGCGCATCATGTCCATCGGCCTTCGCCAATGGGCACATGGGTTCTGATCAATGAGCGTTGGTATTAACGCATCATTAGGATTCCACACCTCATGATTTCAACAACTTAGCTAAGGTTCACGCGTGGACCGTCAAAAGCCCGCACGGTGACCGCCCGCCTCGACCCGATCCACCGCTCCGCCCCCGGCCCGTGCGATGACCCGTGATCTTCGGTGATACGGTGACTTTCCAATCATCTTCGGTTCCGACCTGTCGGGTCGTCGGAGGCTTCGCGCTCGAGTGCCCCTGCCACCACGTCGATCAAAGGAACCCAAAAAAAGAAAAC
>CAVORV010000051.1:0-93529 GCA_963698685.1 uncultured Alphaproteobacteria bacterium | reverse complement strand
CGCCACGCGCCGGGCCACGAGCCCCTCGCGCACCAGCCGGTCGAGCGCCACGAGACAGCTTTGCGTCGTCGCGTGATGTCCCGTGCCGAAGGCCTGCGCCGCCTCGATCTCGAGGCCGATGCGGTTGGGCGGAATGACGTCGCGGTCATGCCCGCCGAAGACCACGAATCGGCCCGCCGCGACGGGGGTCAGCTCGGCGCGGACCTGCGCCACCCAGTCGCGGTCGTCCACCTTCGCGACCTCGAAATCCGGAGCGCCGTGCAGACGCGCGAGCAGCGCGAGCCCCGCCAAGTCGGGCCGACCGTCGAAATGCCCGCCCACGTCCCAGAGCCCGGACCCGTCGTCATGGTCGTGAACCTCCGTCACCAGCGGCGACAGCGCCTCGAGCGCCTCGCTCAGAGCGTCGGCGGCGGCGCGGCCCTTGATGGCGGTGGTGGCATGATAGAGCGGCATCGCGGACCTCGGCGGCTGAAAGCCCGCGCTTAGGCGGGGCGCGCGGGGGCGTCAAGCCGGGGGATCGCCCGCGGCTTCACTCGGCCGGAAGCTTCGCGCCGGGCGGCGGCGGTTGCGCCGCCCGGGCCCGGACCGGCGGCGCCAGGGTCTGGACGAAACGCCAGCCGACCAAGGCCGCCGCGCCGCCCACGACCACCCCGGCCAGCGCCTGTCCGTAGACGACGCCCGCGGCGCCGAGCGGCAATGACAGCGCCCAGGCCAGCGGCAGCATGAAGAACGCGTCGCGCGACCAGTTGAACATCGTCGACCAGAGCGGGCGTCCAAGCGTGTTGAACGCCGCGTTCGCCACGAAGAGCGCGCCGGTGAAGATGAACCCGCCGGCGGCGAGCCCGACGAAGGCCGCCACGACCTCCGCGCCTTCGGGGCCGAGGTTGAAGACCTCCACCACGAGATCGCGCGCGAGGAACAGCGCGCCCCAGGCCAGCACCGTATAGACCGCGCAGAACACCACGGCGTCGCGGTAGACGCCACGCACGCGCGGCATCAGCCCGGCGCCGTAATTCTGGCCCAGAATGCCGCCGATGGCCCCCGACAGCGCGAACACCCCGCCAAAGGCGAGCACCGTCATGCGCGTCACCACCGCCCAGCCCGCAACCGCCCCGTCGCCGAACCCCGCGACCAGCGCGGTCAGAATCGCGTTGCCGAACGGCGTCGACATCTGCGTCAGCGTCGCCGGGGCCGCGATGGCGAGGAACGGCCGCGCGACGCCAGCGAGCTGTTCGCCGGTGACCGCGCCAAGCATGTCATGCGGCCGGACCATGAAGTACACCACGATCCCGGCGAGACAGACCCGCGCGATCACCATGGCGATGGCGGCGCCGTCGATGCCGAGGCCGAGCGTGAAGATCATGATCGGATCGAGGACCATCGCCACGAGGCCCGCGCCGATGGTCACCGACATCGCGCGCCAGGCGTCGCCGAGCGCGCGCAGCACGCCGCCGCCCACCATCCCCAGCGCCATCAGCGGCGCGGACGGCAGCGTGATCCACAGGAACCGCGCCGCCACGTCCTGCGTCTCACCCTGCGCACCGGCCAGCGACAGGAGCGGCCGGAGCCAAAGAAGGACCGCCGCCACGACGACGACCTGCACGACCATCGAGATGATCACCGACGATGTCGCCTGGCGGCGCGCCTGCCCGTGGTTCCCCTCGCCGATGGAGCGGCTGACAAGCGCGCTCGTGGCGATGGCCAGGCCGATGCCCGAGCCGATGATGAAGAACTGGATCGTCCATGCGAAGCCGAGTGCCGCCATCAGCGTCTCGTCGCGAAGCTGCGACACCCAGAAGAGCGTCGCCGCGTCGATCAGGAACATGAACATCAGGCCCGTCGCCGCGGTCAGCGTCATCGTCACCACGTGACCCATCGTGGAGCCTTCGGTGAACTTGCCGCGCCTGGGCCCGTCGCGGTCGGCCGGCGCCGCGCTCAACTGGCGAGCACGTTCTTGAACGACCAGGGGTCGCTCTCGTCGATGTCCTCGGCGAATTGCGGCCAGCGCGTCGAGATCGGCGTCCAGTCGGTATAATGCGCCTCGACGGGCCCGAGATAGGGCCGCTGGATCTCAAGACAGCGCGCGTGATCCATCTCGTCGGTCTCGACGATCCCGGCGCGCGGATTCTCCAGCGCCCAGACCATGCCGGCGATCACGGCGGAGCTCACCTGGAGACCGGTGGCGTTCTGGAACGGCGCCAGGCGCCGCGTCTCCTCGATCGAGAGCCGCGAACCGTACCAGAGCGCGTTCCTGGCGTGACCGTAGACCAGCACGCCCAGATCGTCGGTCCCGGTCAGGATCTCGTTCTCGTCGAGGATGTTGAACGTGTCCTGAACCTTGCCGCTCCCCAGCGTCTCATGCAGGCTCAGAACCGCCTGATCGCAGGGATGATAGGCGTAGTGGCAGGTCGGCCGGTATTCCGGCGCGTCGCCCATGCCGATGGTGTAATAATCCGAGATCGACACCGCCTCGTTATGCGTGACCAGAAACCCGTATTGCGGCCCCGCCGCCGGCGTCCAGGTGTGCACCTTGGTCAGGATCCCCGGCGTGTCGAGAAAGATCGACGCCTTGCAGCCCCGCGCCTGACGTCGCGCGTTCGGCGGAAACCACGTCTCGTGCGAGCCCCAGCCAAGCTCCGCCGGCTGGAAGCTCTCGGCGATGAAGCCCTCGACCGACCAGGTGTTCACGAACGTTCCGATCGGCTTCTTCTGGACGCCCGCCTGGGTGTCGCGCTCGGCGATGTGCACGCCCTTGACGCCGAGATCGCGCATGAGCGCCGCCCAGCCCTCGCGCGATCCCGGCGCCCCGGCATCGCCGCCGGCATCCTGCGCGATCCGCAGCAGCGCCTCCTTGAGAAGCCACGACACCATTCCGGGATTCGCCCCGCAGCACGACACCGCCGTCGGACCACCGGGATTCGTCCGCTTCTCGGCCCGCACCGTCTCGCGCAGCGCGTAATTCGTCCGGTCCGCCGCATCCGCGTCGAGGTCGAAGTAGAATCCCGGCCACGGCTCCACCACCGTGTCGATATAAAGCACGCCCATCTCGCGGCAGGCCCGCATCATGTCGAGCGATCCGACATCGACCGACAGGTTCACGCAGAAGCCCGGCCCCCCGTCGAAGATCCCCGCAAGCACCTCACGGTAATTCTCCCGCGTCAGCGCCACGCGGTGATGCGTCACGCCGCGCTGCTCCAGAAACACGTCATGCGCGTCCGACGGATCGATCACGTGGATCCGGTGCGCGTCATATCGGAAATGCCGCTCGATCAGCGGCAGCGTCCCGCGCCCGATCGAGCCGAAGCCGACGATCACGACGCTGCCCTCGATCGTTCCGTGGATGGGGTATGTCCGCGCCAAAACCTGCCTCCTTCTCGTCCGCGACCCGCCCTATACGCCAATCCGTCGGCCTGCGCCATGCGGCCTGCCGCATGATCCATGCGGCCCGCCCGTTGACTTCCCCGCCGGTCGCGCTTCAATCGGCCGCATGAGCGCCCTTCCCCGCATCCTCGTCCTCGCCACCGGCGGCACCATCGCCGGCGTGGCCTCCGCGCGCGGCGCCACCGGCTACGACGCCGGCGCGCGCGCGGGCGCCGACCTCATGGCCGCCGTGCCCGGTCTCGACGCGGTCGCCACCATCCATGTCGAGCAGATCGCCTCGATCGGTTCGCAGGACATGACGGACGTGATCCAGATCGCGCTCGCCCGCCGCCTCCGCGCCGCCTTCGCCGAGGGCGGGGCCGACGGCGCGGTCGTCATCCACGGCACCGACACGATGGAGGAGACGGCGTTCCTGCTCGACCTCACCCTCGACATCGACGCGCCCGTCGTCCTTACCGGCGCCATGCGCCCCGCCACCGCGCTCTCCGCCGACGGCCCCGCCAACCTCCGCGACGCCGTGACGATCGCCGCCAGCCGGGCGGCGCGCGGGCGCGGCGTCCTGATCGCGATGAACGGCACGGTCCACGCCGCCCGCTTCGTGACCAAGACCGACACGACCGACGTCGGCGCCTTCAGATCCCCGCTCACCGGACCGGTCGGTCATGTCGACGCCGCGCGTCCGCGCTTCACCGCGCCGCCGCGCGGCCCGCGCGCCGCCCTGCCGCTGCCCGCAGCGCCCCTGCCCCGCGTCGACATCGTCACCGCCCATGCCGGCATGGACGGCGCGCTGATCGAGGCGTCGATCGCCGCCGGCGCGCGCGGCATCGTGCTCGCCGGCGTCGGCGGCGGCAACGCGGCGCGCGCGGCCCTCGACGCGCTCTCCCGCGCCGCCGCCTCCGGCATCGTCGCCATCCGCTCGACGCGCATCGCCTCCGGCCATGTCGGCCGCGACGTCGAGGTCGACGACGACGCCCTCGGCCTCGTCGCGTCTCTCGACCTCGGCCCGCCCAAGGCCCGCATCCTCGCGCAGCTCCTGATCGCCGCCGGCATCACCGACGCCGCCGAAGTCCAGGCCGCGTTCGAACCCGCCCCCTGAAACGCGAAAAGCCCGGATCTCTCCGGGCCTTCCAACAGAACTCGGCGAAACCGGATCAGTTCTTGGCGTAGAACTCGACCACCAGGTTCGGCTCCATCATCACCGGATAGGGCACGTCCGACAGGGCCGGGGCGCGCACGAACTCGGCCGTCAGCTTGGAATGGTCGACGACGAGGTAATCCGGCAGGTCCCGCTCCGGGCTGCTGATCGCCTCGAGCACCAGCGCCATCTGCCGCGACTTCTCGCGGACCTGGACGACGTCGCCCTCCTTGACCTGATAGGACGGGATGTTGACGCGCTTGCCGTTCACCGTCACGTGGCCGTGGTTCACGAACTGGCGCGCCGCGAACACCGTCGGCACGAATTTCGCGCGGTAGACCACCGCGTCGAGACGGCGCTCGAGCAGGCCGATCAGGTTCTCCGACGTGTCGCCCTTGACCCGGTCGGCCTCGGCGTAGATGCGGCGGAACTGCTTCTCGGTCAGATCGCCGTAATAGCCCTTGAGCTTCTGCTTGGCGCGCAGCTGCGTGCCGAAATCGCTCAGCTTCTGCTTGCGGCGCTGGCCGTGCTGGCCGGGGCCGTATTCACGCTTGTTCACCGGGGATTTCGGACGGCCCCAGATGTTCTCGCCCATGCGGCGGTCGATCTTGTATTTGGCGGAGGTTCTCTTGGTCACGTGGTCTGTTCCATCATCTCGAAATCAAAGGCGCTCATCCTTTGCCGGGAATCATTCCCCGACCGACAGGCTTCCCCTTGCGGGGTCCGCGAAACGCCAGACGAGCCCGCCGCCCCAATCGGACGCCAAGCCGCGCCCTTCTAGCGATGCGCCAGGCGCTGTCAATGGCCGCCACTGCCAGCGCGCACCAAGAGGACATCGCACGCCCGCGGGCGGGCGGATCGCATGCCGAGTGTCGGCACGTGCAAGAAGCCCGGACCGAAAATCCGGCGATGGTCCGACCCAAACCACCACTCGCAAAACGAATACTGATAAACCCGAACAATTCGGCGATACTTTCAAGCCGTTGTGGGGATTTGCGCCGGGGGGCGTGAAAATGCGGGGACATCTGCGACAGGCGGGACTGACAGGGGCACTCCCCCTCGTCCTGCTGTGCGCGCTCACCCTGCTCCTCTCCCTCGCCACCCGCGCCGACGCCGCGATGGTCCTCAAGGACGCCGCCGCGCCAATCAATTCAATCTGTTCCGCCACCGGCCCGCTCGTCGACGGCGGCTGCCTCCTCGACGCGACCCGACCCCGGCCAAGGCCTTCGCCCTCACCGATCTCGACCTGATCGGACGTGGCGGCGACCTTCTGGCCGGCACGGCGTCCTCGGCGCTTGCGCGTCGCCGAATCGATCACGCCCGTGCCGCTGCCCGCCGCCGCCTGGCTGCTCGCCATGGGCATCGGCGGCCTCGGCCTGATGGGCAGGCGGCGGCGCGAGGCGCTGCCCGGCCTTGCGCGGCGAGGACGGCGTCGAGCCGCTCGCCGCGACCTTGAGGAATTCCGCCCGGACGGAGGCCGCCGATCATCGGCGCGCCCCGGTCCGGCTGGATGGCTTCCGGCGTCTCATCGACGCGTTCCGCGATTCCTGCCTCAACGCGACGCGCCCCCACGCGTTCGCGCCGGGGCGGTCGAGTCCGCGCCGCCCCAATGGCGGCGCCGGAACGCTCTGGGCCGCCACGGCCAAACGCGGACCGCCCGCCGGTGACGCGACCACGCGCGTCGGCGGCGTCATTCCCGCGCCGGCCGACGCGCCCGCGTTTTCCGGCTTTCTCAATTCAACGCGCCCGCAAGGCTGGATCTCCGGCCTTCCCGCGCGTTTTTTTCGTGCGCTCGACGCGGCGCTGCCCGGACCGGCCCTCGTGCCGGTGCGGGTCTCGGCGCGTCCGGCATCCGACAACACCAAGAACGGGTCGAACCCGCATCTCACCCCGCGTCCATCGCTGCTTGTGAGGGAAACAGGCTTCGGGCGCGGATTTGTGACTTAACGGACTATGAGAGGGAGTAATTCTGAAATGTTTGACTATTAAGAAACTGGACTGGCCGCCGTGGCGGCGGTCGCTGTGCGTGCGGCATCGGCCGCGGCGCAGCGCATGCGGTTCCGTACCGAGCTCTGGCGTGGACATCTGTCGATCACGGATGGCAACGCACCGGACTCTGACGCGTCGGCATGCACGCGATCGTTGCGGAACTCCGGCTGACGGCGACGGCAACATCGCCACAGTCGGTAGCGTCGTCGCGACTCAGCGCGATGTCGATGGATTCGTTCGACTGGAACACGTGATCGCCTGCAGACGTCTTCGGGAATTCGATCTACACTTACTGGCGATCATCAGAGGCCGAGCACGAAGTGACATTCGACGATCGGTGGCGACGGTCAATCTGGACTTCGGCAATATCGTCGACATCGACGGTTGCTGGCGGCCACTTCGATGACGTTCAAGATTGCCGACCAGCGCGACGGCGGTCACTGGTCGAGATGTCGACGCAACGGTGCGGCAGCGTAACGGCGATCGCTCAATGTACGCCTGGTGACAGCTTCGATACTTCAGACGGTCGATTCGTGTCAACGTTTCGCAATTCGTGGAATAGGCCAGCGTCTGGCGACGAAGCTGGCGTCTGAACATGCGCGAGCATCGACTGGCGATTTGACAACATGCTGTCACGACGTCGTTCCGCTTCCGGCGCCGTTCCTGCTGCTGCTCGGCGGCATCGCCGGTCTCGGCTTCGTCTCGCGCAAGCGCAAGGCGGCCTGATCCGCACCTGCGGGCGTCCGCGCCCGCAGCCTGACATCCGATCCAGCCCCGCCGGTCCTCCGGCGGGGCTTTTCTCTGCGGTTGGACAAGTCTGGCGTTAACACTTTAATGTCGGAAAAACAGACACTTGTGATTCCGCCAACTTTGGACGCCCTGGACGCGGCCTCAAACGAAGCCCGGACCGCCCCGATCCGTGCTATGCTCCGCGACCGGATCCAGGAGCCAGCCCATGCGCCTCGCGGCCTTCAACGTCGAGAACCTGTTCCAGCGGGTCAAGGCCTTCAACGACGAGGAGCCCGAGACCCATCGCGACATCCTCGACGCCCATTCCGAGCTGAACAAGCTCTTCGAGAAGCCCGTCTACACCGCCGCCGACAAGACCCGCATCCTCGCCCTGATGGACATCCTTGGGCATCCTCAACCGCGACGAGGGCCGCTTCGTCCAGCTCCGCAAGATCCGCGGCCGGCTGATCGTCCGCCCCCGCTCCGGCCCGCCCCGCATCGAGGCCGACGGCCGCGACGACTGGGTCGGCTGGCTCGATCTCAAGACCGGCCCCGTCGACGAGACCGCCTTCCAGAACACCGCCCGCGTGATCGCCGAGGCCAATGTCGACGTGCTCGCCCTGATCGAGGTCGAGAGCCGCCCGGTGATGCTCGAATTCCACGACTACATCTATCAGCCCGTCACGGCGGACCAGTACGGGCCGATGATGCTCATCGACGGCAACGACACGCGCGGCATCGATGTCGGCCTGATGCTCCGCCCCGGCTACCGCATCGCCTCGATGCTGAGCCATGTCGACGACCGGATGCCCGACGGCCAGGCGATCTTCTCGCGCGACTGCCCCGAATACACCGTCGAGCTTCCCAACGGCGCCCGGATCGTGGTCCTGCCCAACCATTTCAAGAGCAAATACGGCGGCAACGATCCCCGCAGCCGCGCCAAACGCCGCGCCCAGGCCGAGGCCGTCGCCGGCTATTACCGCCGCCTGCGCCTGATGGGCCAGCGTTTCGTCGCGATCCTCGGCGATCTCAACGACACCCCCGACAGCGAGGAACTCGCGCCCCTCTTCGCCACCGACCTGCGCGAGGTCTCCGACCACCCCGCCTTCACCGCGTTCCAGTTCGACTCCAGCCGCGGCGGCCGCGGCATCGGAACCTTCCAGACCGGATCGGACAACCACAAGATCGACTACATCCTGCTCTCGCCCGCCCTCTGGGACCGCGTCACGCTCGGCGGCATGGTCCGCAAGGGCGCCTGGACCGCGTCGGGCCGATGGGACATGTTCGACACGTTGACGAAGCCCCACCACGCGGCATCCGATCACCATCTGATCTGGGTCGACATCGACCTCTGAGCCGCGGTTGCCAAAAGCCCCCCGCCTCGCATAGCGTGCGCGCAAACCGGGCTCAGGGAGGCTTTTGAGATGACCGAGAAGACCTACGGATTCGACACGCTCCAGATCCATGCCGGCGCGCGGCCCGACCCCGCGACCGGCGCGCGTCAGGTGCCGATCTACCAGAACACCGCCTACGTGTTCCGCGACGCCGACCACGCCGCCGCGCTCTTCAACCTCCAGGAGGTCGGCTACATCTATTCGCGCCTGACCAACCCGACGGTCTCGGCGCTCCAGGAACGCGTCGCCACGCTCGAAGGCGGCGTCGGCGGCGTCGCCACCTCGTCGGGCCACGCGGCGCAGATCCTGGCGCTCTTCCCGCTGATGCGTCCGGGCGACAACATCATCGCTTCGACGCGGCTTTACGGCGGCACGGTCACGCAGTTCAGCCAGACCTTCAAACGCTTCGGCTGGTCGGTCGAGTTCGTCGATTTCGACGATCTTATCGCGCTCGAGGACATCGCCGACGACCACACCCGCGCGATCTTCTGCGAGAGCATCTCCAACCCAGGCGGCTACGTCACCGACATCCCGGCGGTCGCGGAGGTCGCGAAGCGCCTCGGCGTGCCGCTGATCGTCGACAACACCTCCGCCACGCCGTATCTCTGCAAGCCCATCGAGATGGGCGCCGATCTCGTCGTGCATTCCACCACGAAGTACCTCTCGGGCAACGGCACGTCGATGGGCGGCATCGTCGTGGATTCCGGCAATTTCGACTGGTCGGCTTCCGACAAGTTCCCGTCGATGACCGAGCCGGAGCCGGCCTATCACGGGCTGAAATTCCACGAGACCTTCGGCCCCATGGCCTTCACCTTCCACGGCATCGCCATCGGCCTGCGCGATCTTGGCATGTGCCAGTCACCGCAGAACGCGTTCCTGACCATGCTCGGCATCGAGACGCTCAGCCTGCGCATGGAGCGCCATATCGAGAACGCCGTGCGCGTCGCGACCTGGCTCGAGAAGGACCCCCGCGTCGTCTCGGTCAGCTACGCCGGTCTGCCGTCTTCGAAATACGCGGAGCGCGCCAGCCGCCTCTATCCCAAGGGCGCGGGCGGGATCTTCACGTTCGCGGTGAAGGGCGGCTATGAAGCCTGCGTGAAGCTTGTGGATTCCGTCGAGCTCTTCAGCCACGTCGCCAATCTCGGCGACACCCGCTCGCTCATCATCCACTCGGCGTCGACCACCCACCGGCAGCTCGACGAGGAGCAGCAGCGCCGCGCCGGCGCCGCCCCCGACATGGTGCGCCTCTCCATCGGCATCGAGGACGCCGACGATCTGATCGCCGATCTCGATCAGGCGCTGGCGGCCGCCACCGCCTGAGCCCGCCTCACTCGATGGCGTAGACGATCTGAACCTGCGCGCCGAGGGACATCGTGCCCTCGGCGACGGGCGTCGATCGCGCCATGTCGGCCTGCGCGAACATCGGCTGCGGCCGGTAGCCGCCGCTCTCGTCGAGACTGAGCACCGCGCCGAGCGTCACGCCGGCCGCCTCCGCCAGAAGTTCGGCCTTGGCCCGCGCGTCGGCCACCGCGGCCCGCCGCGCCTCCGCAAGCAGCGGTTCCGGATCGTCGATCCCGAAACCGATGTCCTGGAACCGGTTCGCGCCGGCGACGACCAGCGCATCGACCACCGGCCCCATCGCATCGACGTCGCGCAGCCGGACCGTGACCATGTTGCCCGAGACATACCCCACGACATCCGGCGGACCGGACCCCGGCAGGGCGTCATCATCCCAGACCGGATCGAGGCTGAGGCTGCTGGTCCGGATGTCGGCCGCCGCCACGCCTTGCGCGTCCAGCGCGGCGAAAACCATCGCCATCGCCTCGGATGCCAGCCGCATCGCTTCGCCTGCGGTCTCCGCGCGCATCCGCACGCCGGTCGTGATCCGGGCCACGTCGGGCGTCGCGACGGCCTCGCCCGCGCCGGAGACCGAAAGGGTGCGCGGCGCCTCGTCCGCGACGGCGGAGGTGGCGACGAGCAGCAGCGACAGGATCGCGGCGGATCTGACGAACATCGGGCTTTCTCCATGAAATCGGACGGCCGAGGTCAACATCTGCCCGTGCGGATGGTCGACGGCAACCAAAACTTGCGTGTGACCACCATCTAACCGTAGGCGCTTCGAAAGATTTGCTGTATACTGACTGCAAACATAACTCGACAATGATCGGGAACAGGCAATGAGCAGCACATCCTACACGAAGCCGGTCCACCGGCTGGTTTTCGACGGCATGACCTTGGCGCTCTTCGCGCCGGGAGACGTGCACCCCGTCGCCCGGGCCGATCTCGCGGCGCCGGACATGTCCCGTCAGGTCGCGGACCTCGCGGCATTGGCCAAAGCGTCTCCGGGTCTCACGGTGGTCCTGCCGGAGGCCGAGGTCTGGCGCGGAACGGTCCGCCTCGGGTCGCGGACGCCGTGGGGCCGTCGCGCCGAAGCGCTCGCCGAAGCCGAGGCGCTCTCGGGCATCCCGCGCGACGCGCTTGACCTCGTGGTCGGGACGAAGGCCGCCGACGGCACGTCGCCGGTCGCCGCGATCCGCCGGCAGAGCGTCATCGACACTCTCGTCTTTCTCGATCGCACCGGTCTGCGCGCGACCGCGCTGACCGGCGCGGGAGACTTCCCCGGGTTCCTCGTGCCGCCGCTTTTCCGGATCGGCGGACGCGACTGGCCGGCCGAGGCCGTCGCCTTCGTCACGGATCAGGCCCGCCGTCTTCCCCCGGTCTCCCGAAAGCACGCGCTCGCGGCTTCCGGCTCCGCCGCGGCACTCCTCCTTCTGGGATCTCCTGATGTCCGGCGGTGACGATCCCGCTCCCGCGCCGGTTCCCGTGGCGACCGCGCCGGCCGTCGTTCCCGAAGTGATCTTTCCCGTCGCCGACGCTCCGGAGGCCGCCCCTGTGGAAGCGGCTCCCGCGGTTCTCATCGCCCCCGCCGCGCCCCGCGCGCGGCCGGCGGATCTTCCGGCTCCGCCACCGGTGACGGAGCGGATCGAGGCGGCGCTGACTCCGCTTCCTCCCGCGTTCCGCCCGGACGGTCCTGCCGACGCCCGACCGGTCACCATCGCGAGCAGGACCACGCCGGACGTGCCCTCGGCGAGGATGGCCGCGAAACCCGCGGACCTCACTCTGGCCGAGACGCCGACGGCGCGCGCACGGGTCGCACCCGCGCTCGACGCGACGAGTGCCGGCATCGCATCGCTCCCGCCGGCGTCGGCGGAAACGCCCGCGCGCGTCACTGTCCGCCGAGGCCGCGCCTCGCATCGGCGCGGCGGAGCCACGGCCGTCGGTCGCGCCGGCGGCCGCCGAGGTCGCGGATCCGGCGTCGCCGACGGTGTCGTCGACGCGACCGAAGCCACGCACCGCGACGATCCCTGCCGAGGACATCGCGGAAACCGTCCGCGCCGCGCTTGAAATGGCGGAGACGGAAGAGGTGGCGTCGCCCCCGCTCGCGACCGCCGCGATGATCGCGGCGGCGCCGCCCGAACCGCGCAAACTCGCCGCGATCGCGCCCCGGCGCCAAAGCCGATCGCCGTCCGCGCGGCGGTTCTCGCCGCAAGCGCGGTCCCGCCCGCCAAGGCGGTCGCGACACCGGCCGCCGTTCCCGTCGCCGTCGCGAAGCCGGCGCCCGTGGTGGTCGCGCGTGCCGCTCCGGCCGCCAAACCCGCCCCGGTGGTCCAGGCCCCCGCCCCGTCCACCAACCGCGCCGCGTCGGAAAGAACCGGGCTGTCGCGCAACGACGTCTCGCTGCTCGGGGTTTTCGGGTCCTCGAAAGACCGTTACGCCCTGCTGCGGCTGCCCAACGGGTCCGTCAAGCGCGTCGGCGCCGGCGATTCGGTGCAAGGCGTGCGTGTCGCCGCGATCAGCAGCGACGCCGTCCGATTGACCCAGGGACAGCGCGACACGGTGCTGAGGATGCCGGACTGAGGCGGGCCGAAACGCTCGGTCGGCCCGCTCCGGCCGTCACTGGTCCTTGAACCGGCTCGACAATTGCCGCCACAGGTATCCCCGGCCGTCGGGATAGACCGCGAGCATCACGTCGAACCCTTCCGGCGACTCCGCCGCGACAAGAAAGGCTTCGGCCTCCCCCGCGTTGATAGCTTTCTGGATCGCCTCCGCATCGAAGCACCGGAACCACGGCGGCGGGGTCAGCGGCGTCGGATCCTCGGCCACCGGCAGCGCGGCCACCGCCGACGGATCGACCCGGAAACAGCCCCGCAGCTTGAGCGGCGAGGACACGGCCGCGATGCCCTCGTACCCGTCTAGCGCCACCGTCTCGCCGCCGATCACCAGCGGCGGATACCGGTCCGTCCGCTCATAGAACGCGTAAAACTGATAGTAGACCAGCGCCGCCGCGAACACCGCGAGAAAGACCAGAAACCCGATGACCAGCCGCCGGCCGTTCACGTCTCAGGCCGCCTTGCCGGCTTCGGTCGTCACGAACGCGTCCGCGCAGGCCTTGGCCAGCGCCCGCACGCGCCCGATGAAGGCCTGGCGCTCGGTCACCGAGATCACCCCGCGCGCGTCGAGCAGATTGAACAGATGGCTCGCCTTGATGCATTGGTCATAGGCCGGGTGTGCCATCACGATGTTCCGCCCGGCATCATCCTCGGCGGGCTGCGCCAGAATGCGCGCGCATTCCGCCTCGGCATCCTCGAAATGCCGCAGAAGCGCGTCGGTGTCCGCGACGTCGAAGTTCCAGCGCGAATATTCCCGCTCCGCCTGCCGGAAGATGTCGCCATAGCTGAGCGGGATCGGCGCGGCCGGATCGTTGAACGGCATGTCCATCACGTGATCGACGCCGAGCACGTACATCGCCAGCCGCTCCAAACCGTAGGTGAGCTCGCCCGAGACCGGATGGCAGTCGTGGCCGCCGACCTGCTGGAAATAGGTGAACTGGCTCACCTCCATCCCGTCGCACCAGACTTCCCAGCCGAGACCCCAGGCGCCGAGCGTCGGGCTCTCCCAGTCGTCCTCGACGAAGCGGATGTCGTGGATGCCCGCGTCGATCCCGATCGCGGCGAGGCTCCCGAGATAGAGATCCTGAAGATCCGGCGGCGACGGTTTGATCAGTACCTGAAACTGGTAATAATGTTGAAGGCGGTTGGGGTTCTCGCCGTATCTTCCATCGGTCGGACGGCGGGACGGCTGGACATACGCCGCGGCCCAGGGCGCCGCGCCGAGCGATCGCAGCGTCGTCGCCGGATGGAACGTTCCCGCGCCGACCTCGATGTCATAGGGTTGCAGCACCGCGCAGCCGCGTCCCGCCCAATAGGCCTGAAGACGCAGGATGATCTCCTGGAAACTGCGGGGCGGCGCGACGTGCATGCTGGCGATCCGGTCAGAGGCGGGAAGCGGTGGAATAGGCGCGCCCGCCCGCGGGGTCAATCCGCCCGGCTCAGGTCCGCCAGAACATCACGGTGAAGATGACGAAAACCGACATGACCTCGAGCCGTCCCACCAGCATCGCGATCGAGAACACCCATTTCGCGGCGTCGGACATGCCGGCGTAGTTTCCCGCCGGCCCGATCTCTTCGCCCAGCCCCGGCCCGATGTTCCCGAGTGTCGCCGCCGCTCCCGATATCGCCGTGATCGGAGCGACGCCGAGCATCACCAGCAGAACGGCGGTGATCGCGAGCGTGAGGAAAAAGAACATGAAGAACGCCATGACCGAATTCATCACCTCGCGCGACACCGGACGCCCCTGGTAGGTCGCCATGAAGACCCGGTGCGGCGAATGCAGGCGCCGCACCTCGGCCGCCATCGCCGAGAACAGAAGCTGGTAGCGGAACACCTTGACCGAACACGCCGTCGAACCCGAACAGCCGCCGATCAGCCCGATCACGAAGAACATCGTCATCGCGAGCGGCCCCCAATTGTCATAATCGGTGCTGGAATAGCCCGTGCCGGTCGCGATCGACACGACGTTGAACAGGACCTCGCGGAACGACTGCTCGAACGGCCCCTCGGCCCGCAGCGCGAGCCAGGCCGACAGCACCACGACGAACACCACGATCATCAGCAGAAACGCGTGGATCTGGCTGTCCTGCAGGAACGGCCGCGCCGAACCCGAGGCCATCTGCACGAAACGGATGAACGGCAAAGCCGCCAGCAGCATGAAGGCCGAGGCGACGTAGTGCGGCGCGGCACCATAGATTCCGAACGAGGCGTCGTAGTTCGACATACCGCCCGTCGAGACCGTGGTCATGGTGTGGACGAGCGCGTCGAAACTTGGCATCCCCGTCCACGTATAGGCCATGAAACACGCGAATGTCAGAATCAGGTAGATCCAGGTCAAGGACGTGGCGATCTCGCGCGCGCGCGGAAGGATCTTGCCCATCGTGTCGAACCCTTCCGACCGGAAGAGCTGCATGCCGCCGACCTTGAGCGTCGGCAGGAAGATCATCGCCACCACGACGATCCCGAGCCCCCCGAACCATTGCAGCATCCCGCGCCAGAGCAGCGTCCCCGCCGGCATGTGATCAAGCCCGACGAAAACCGTCGCGCCCGTCGTGGTCAGACCGGACATCGCCTCGAAAAACGCGTCGGTGAAACTCGCATGCGGCGATCCGAACCAGAACGGCAGCGCCGCGAAGACCGGAAAGACCACCCAGATGCCGCTGGCGAGAAGAAAGCTCTGCTGGATGTTCATCGCCCGGGAATCCGCGGTCTGACAGGCCAGCACCATGACCGCGCCTGCGACCACCGTGATGATCGCGGTCGAGGCGAATTCCTGGCCGTGCCCCTCGCCCGCCACGATGTCGGCCGCCATCGGAAACAGCATCGACGCGCCCAGCACGCCCAGAAGCCATCCGATGATGTACCCGACGGGCCTGATGTCGATCATGCGGAACCGTTGGACGCGGCGCTCCCGCCTGTCAAGCGACCGGAGCGCGCGGCCTCGACGTCTCGCGACCGGCGCGCGCCTAGCGCCACATCCCGAGCATCCGCGCCCGCAGATCGACCGGAGCGGCCGGCGCGGCCCCTTGGGCCTCCGCGGCCGGCGGCGGCCATGAGGTCCGCTCGAAACGGTCGAGAATCGCTGACGGGATGAACCGCGTGCGCGCCGCGTAGACGTGGCGGTCGCCATGCCTGTGCTGGCCGTGCACATGGAACCGCTGCGGCGTCATGAGGTGCAGCTCGTCCTTCGCGCGGGTCATCGCGACATAGAGCAGCCGCCGCTCCTCCTCGGTCTCGGCCGTCGTTCCGGTCCCCAGATCGGACGGGATGCAGCCGTCGACGCAGTTGAGCACGAAGACGTTGCGCCATTCCTGACCCTTCGCCGAATGGATCGTCGAGAGGATCAGATAATCCTCGTCCCGGTGCGGAACCCCCGCCTCGTCCGACGTGGCCGAGGGCGGGTCGAGCGTCAGATCCGTCAGGAACCGCTCGCGCGAGGGATACCCCGCCGCGATCTGGCTCAACTGCGACAGATCGGCGCGCCGCGTCGTCGCGTCCTCATGCAGACGCTCGAGATGCGGATCGTACCAGGCGCAGACGGATTCCAGCTCCGCCGGCCATCCCGCCGCATCCGCCCGCAGACCCGCATGAAGCGCCGCGAAATCCGGCCAATGCTCCGCCGCGCGCGCCGGAACGTGACATTCCGCAAAGGCCGTCCCGCAAAGCGCCGCGTCCAAGACCCGCTCCGCGCTCGCCGGACCGATGCCCGGCACCAGCTGCAGCACGCGGAAGCCCGCGATCCGGTCGCGCGGATTCTGCGCGAGCCGCAGCACCGCCAGAACGTCCTTCACATGCGCGGCGTCGAGAAACTTCAGGCCGCCGAACTTGACGAACGGAATGTTCCGTCGCGTCAGTTCCACCTCCAGCGGCCCCGAATGGTGCGACGTCCGGAACAGCACCGCCTGCGACCGCAGCGGCGTTCCCGTCTCGCGCGCCGCCAGGACCCGGTCGCAGACGTAGGACGCCTGAAACCCCTCGTCGCGCACGCTCACGAGCTGTGGCGGACCCGATCCCGCCCGGTCGGTCCAGAGCGATTTGGCGTAGCGCTCACGCGCCTCCGCGATCACCGCGTTGGCCGCGTCGAGAATGGGCCGGCTGGAACGATAGTTGCGTTCCAGCGTCACGATCCGCGCCGGCGGCGTGAATTGCCCGGGGAAATCCAGGATGTTGCGGATGTCCGCCGCACGGAACGCATAGATAGACTGCGCGTCGTCGCCCACGACCGTGACCCCCCGCCCGTCCGGACGAAGCGCCGCCAGAATCGCGGATTGAAGCCGGTTGGTATCCTGGTACTCGTCGATCAGGATATGGTCGAACCGCCCGCCGGTCTCGGCCGCGAGCCCCGGATCCGCGCACATCGCCGACCAATAGAGCAGCAGATCGTCGAAATCGAGCACCCCGCCCGCCTGCTTCGCCTCGACATAGGCCGCGAACAGCTCCTTGAGCTCCGCCTCCCATTCCGCGCACCACGGAAACGTCGATTTCAGCACGTCGGCCAGCGGCGCCCGCGCGTTCACCGCCCGCGAATAGATCGCGAGGCATGTGGCCTTGGCCGGAAACCGCTTCTCCGTCTTCGAGAACCCGAGGCGATGGCGCACGAGGTTCATCAGATCGGCGCTGTCGCCGCGATCGTGGATGGTGAAGGCGGGATCGAGCCCGATCGACGTCGCATGTTCGCGCAGCAAACGCGCGCCGATCGCGTGAAACGTCCCGGCCCAGGTCAGCCCGCCCGCGAGGACGGACGCCTTGTCCCCGAGCGCCGCCGCGGCGATCCGCTCGACGCGCGAGGTCATGTCGCTCGCGGCGCGCCGCGAGAACGTCATCAACAGGATGCGGCGCGGATCGGCGCCGCTCACGATCAGATGCGCGACCCGGTGCGCGAGCGTGTTGGTCTTGCCCGAGCCGGCCCCCGCGATGATCAGAAGCGGATCATCGCCGTGCAGCGCCGCGCCCCGCTGTTCGGCGTTCAGACCGGACAGATATGCGGGTATCGGATCGAGATCGGGTGTTGCGCCATCCATCGCGCCACAGAACTATGTTTCGGGTTTGTTCGCAAGTCCGGATCGCGGCACGACGGCCTCAGCGCGTGCCGCCGACCGGCCGCCAGCCCGCCGCCTCGGCTTCGGCCACGTCGCAGAACCACCGCTGGCCCTTGCTCTCGTTGACGCTGGTGCGTGAATACCAGGGCGAGGACGGCGTGTGATAGATCCGCTCGCCCTTGGCGTTGATGTTCCCCTTGATCGGGCACTCCTCGTGCCCCGGCCCGTCATCGACGACGGCCGCCGCCGCGCTCCAGCCTCCCGAACGGAACTCCCAGGCGGCCTCTGCCGGTCCCTGCCAGATCCCGACCTTCTCCGCGCGGGCGCGATCCTCCGCCTCGACATGCTCCATCGAGAACCGCGCATAGGCCCAGGCCAACCCTTCGGAGACGAGGGTGGCGTTGATGTGGATCCCACCCGCGCTGCAATCGGCGACGATGCGGCCATATTTGTCGCGGTCGCGCGGATCGCAGACGACGTCGCCGGTCACCAGAAGCGCGGCCAGGCGGTCGGTCGCGGCCGTGCCGCAGGCCCATTCGGCGCCCTCGGCATCGGTGCAGGTCTGATCGGCTTCCGGCGCGTCGATCCCGAACAGCCGGATGCGCCGACCCGCCACGTCGAGCGTGTCGCCGTCGATGGCGAAGGCGGGGCCGGCGATCTCGGCGGCGGCGGGCGGCGCGAGGGCCGACACCCAAGCCGAAACGAGCGTTGCGAAAAGCGCGGACGATGCGCGGGACAAGGCGGCCTCCTCGATGTTCGGGGGGCGACCATGCCGCGCGCCTGGCAAACGAAGCGTTAACGCCGTCCCGACAGCCACCGCACTGGCGCCGGACCGGACCGAGGCCTATGTTTCGGGAAAGCCTTGCACGGAGACATCATGAGAGCACGGACCCGCGCCCTGGCGCTGCTCGCGGCCCTGATCGCGGCGCCTGTCGCCGCGCAGGACCTGATCGACCGGATCGATCAGGCCGTGGACATTCCCGTAGAGGAATGGACCGGCATGGCGATGGGCCGCACCCTGACCTACCGGATCGACGGCGAGTTCTGGGCGCTCGAACGCTACCATCCCGGCGGCAATCGCGTGACACTCCAGATCTTCGACGGCACCTGCCTCGAAGGCGTCTGGGACTACGCGGAGCCGCATTACTGCTTCCACTGGGAACAGGACGGCACCGCGTGTTTCCGCCACACGCGGCTGGACGATCAGATCGTGATCATCCAGACCGAAGACGGCATTGATACCGGTCTGCTCCAGACCATGACGGCGGTCTCCGACATCCCCCTCACCTGCGGCCCCGCGGTGACGAGCTAGAGGCGGAGCCGGAGCGATCGCTCCCGCCCGCGCTCAATCGTCGCGGTGGACGCGCTCCTTGCGCTCATGACGCTCCTGCGCCTCGAGGCTCAGCGTGGCGATGGGGCGGGCATCCAGACGCTTGAGCGAGATCGGCTCGCCGGTCTCCTCGCAATACCCGTAGGTCCCGGCCTCGATGCGGCGCAATGCCGCGTCGATCTTCGACACCACCTTGCGCTCGCGGTCGCGGGTGCGAAGCTCCAGCGCACGGTCGGTCTCTTCGCTCGCGCGGTCGGCGACGTCCGGAATGTTGCGCGTGCCTTCCTGCATGTGCTCGATCGTGCCCCGGCTCTCCGCAAGGATCGACGCCTTCCACGCGAGCAGCTTGCGCCGGAAGTATTCGAGCTGATCCGGGTTCATGAACGGCTCGTCGTCGCCCGGCTTGTACTCGACATCGAACTTGGTTTCGGCCTTCATGCGCCCGCATCCTCGAATTCGGTTTCTGCCGGGATCCGGAGCCGTTCGCATCAAAGCGCGCCTTCGGCCCACCCCCGGGCATTTCTGCCGCTCCGATATAATGTTCGCAGGGGGTTGTCACGCGGAAGATATCGTTTCTTGCTTAACATCGCTTGCCTGTTATCGTCGCGGACGGATACGACGGCACAGGACGGAAACCGCGGTGAAATCGCGAAAAATCACGGGTCGGTGGAAACCCGACCACCAGAAACCGGCTCCCGCCCTCCGCACTGCCGGATTTCGCCACCGGGCGCGCCGGTCGCGGGCGATCCCGAATGCATCCGCGAGAATTTGTCGTGACAACGTCGCGCCCGCATGCCATTGTGCACTGCAGCATAATGGAGAGCGCGCGTATGAGGTATTCCAATGGCAACTTCAATCTTCTGGGCTCGTGGATGGATTTCGCCGTCGCCTATGGCCAGATGTCGCAGGCCGCGACCGAAGTGATCATGCACCGTTCCCTCCAGATGTCGCGCGGCGCGATGAGCGCCCCCGAGGCGATCGGGATGGTCATGGAGAAGGCCACCGCCTTCACCGCCGCCGCCGAAAAGGCCGCGATGGCGGTCGCCAGCGGCGCGAATCCGGCGCGCGTCGCCTCCGCCGCGCTCAATCCCATCCGCGCCAAGACGCGCTCCAACGCCCGCAAGCTGCGCCGCTGACCCCCCGCCGGAGCGCCGCATGATCGCGGTCCGGCCCGTCCGTCCGTCGGACGAGACCGCTTGGCGCGCCCTTTGGCACGGCTATCTCCAGTATTACGAGACCGACCTCCCCGACGCGATCTACGCCGAAAGCTTCGCGCGCCTCTGCGATCCCGACATCGCCGACTATCGCGGCCTGATCGCGACGGCCCACGGCCGACAGGTCGGCATCGCGCATCTCATCTTCCATCGCCACGGCTGGAAACTGGAAAACGTCGTCTATCTTCAGGATCTCTACGTCGCGCCGGACATGCGCGGGACCGGCGCGGGTCGCGCGCTGATCGAGGGCGTCTACGCCGCCGCCGACGCGGCCGGTTGCCCGGAGGTCTACTGGCTGACCCAGCATTTCAACGCGCCCGGCCGCCGGCTCTACGACCGGGTCGGCGAACTGACCCCGTTCATCAAGTATCGGCGCAAGACCTCGTGAGCGCGGCTGCCCTCCGGGCCCTCGCGCTCGCCGCGCTGGCGGGTCTCTCGGCCTGCGCCGCCGCGCCGCCGGACGCGGCCCTCACCAGCGTCCGCTTTCCCGACGGCGACCTCGCGACCGGCGTCACGCGTTCCAACGCCGATCTCGCAGAGGATTTCATCGCCCTCACCTTCGCGCTCGAGAACGGCGTCGAGCTGACCGGCCTGCTCCGTCACGAACGGCCCATCCGCGTCCACCTGGCCTCGCCCGGCCTCGAGCCCTACCGGCGCGACGTCGACCGTCTGGTGCGACGCCTGCGGGCCGAGGCCGGTCTCGACATCGCCCTGACCGACGACGGCGCGCGCGCCCAGATCCACATCGAGGCGGTCCCCGCCCGCAGCATCCGGCGCGTCTTTCCGACCGCCGCCTGTTTCATCGTGCCGGGCGTGACGAGCTGGGCCGAATTCCGCGCCCGGGACGGCGACGCCGACCTGCGCTGGTCGAACCAGGCGGCTCTGGAGAAATCGGCGATCTTCCTCCCCGTCGACACCGCGCCGCAGGACGTGCGCGACTGCCTGGCCGAGGAACTCACCCAGGCGCTCGGCCCCGCCAACGACCTCTACCGCCTGCCCGACACGGTCTGGAACGACGACAATTTCCACGGCGACCCCACCGCCTTCGACATGGTCATCCTCCGCGCGCTCTACCAGCCCGAGCTGCGCAGCGGCATGAGCCGGGACGCCGTCACGCGGGCGCTGCCGGGCGTCCTCGACCGGGTGAACCCCAAGGGACGCGGCCGGCCGCGCGTCGCCCGCGCCCCGGAATCGCCCGAATTCGCGCAAGCGATCGAAGCGGCGCTCTCCCGCGACCGGCCCCGGAGCGACCGGACCCGCGCGGCGAACGACGCGACCCGGATCGCGGCGGCGATGCGCCCCGCCGATCACCGTCTCGGCGTGGCCCTGCTCGCGCGCGGCCGCCAGGAGCTGCGCCGCGACCCGGAAGCCGCCGTGCGGGATTTCGGCTCCGCCTACACGCTCTTCCGCACCCGGCTGGGCCTTCACGACATCCGCACGGCCCAGGCCGGCGTGCACCTCGCCGCCATGTCGCTGGCGACCGAACGCTACGATTTCGCGATCAGTCTCGCCGATCTGCACGTGCCCGACGCGCTCGCCGCGCGCAACGCCGTGCTGATCGCGGGCTACCTGTCCATCAAAGCCGCCGCCCTCGCCGAGACCGACCGCATCGACGAGGCCCGCGCGGCCCGCCTCGACTCGCTCCGATGGGCGCGCTATGGCTTCGGCGAAGAGGGTGGAGACATGGCGCGCGAACAGGCGCGCATCGCCGCTCTCCTGGACGCCGGAGACATGTGACCGCCCATGTTGCTGATGATCGCAGCTTTCGCCCTCGGGGCGACCGTCGGCTGGCGCCGCGCCACGGCGCGCGGCGGCGACCGCCTCGACAAGATGCAGTACGGCGTCGCCCACGGCATCGCGTTCAGCCTCGCGACGCTCGCCCTCGCCATCCTGGCGGCGCGTCTTGGCTGGATCTGATCCCGGATCCGTCCCCGGCGGCCCGACCCCGCCCCCGCGCGCATGAGACGGCTCTGGCGCGATCACAGGCTTCTGACGGCCGCCTTCCTGCTCGCCGTCGCGCTGACGACGTTCTTCGCCGTGCGTCTCGTCGCCTCATGGATCTACTGGAACGACCCCGCGCACCGCGATGCCGAGATCGCCCCCTGGATGACGCCCCGCTACGTCGCCCATTCCTGGCGCCTGCCGCCCGAGATCGTGGCCGAAACCCTTGATCTCGACCCGCCCGTCGGACCGCCCCCGACATTCGGCGAACTGGCCGCCGAGCGCGGCGTCACCGTCGAGGATCTCGCGGCGCGCATCGAGAAGGCGGCGGAGGCGCATCGCGCGGCCCGCCCGTGACCGAGACCTTCTTCGCGCTCGTCTCGGCCTGGGGCGCGCTCGCGGTCTTCACGTCGGCCTTCCTCTCCTGCCTCGCGCTGCCGATCCCGACCGCCTTCGTCATGCTGGCCGCCGGCGCCTTCGCGGCCTCCGGCGATCTCGCGCTCTGGCAGGTGGCGCTCGCCGCCTATGCCGGCGCCATCCTGGGCGATCAGGCCGGGTTCCTCCTCGGCCGCGCCGGCGGCCCGCGCCTCTCCGCGTTCCTTGAAACGCGTCCGGCCCGCGCCGAGATCCTCGCCCGCGCCCGGTCGCTGGTCGACCGGCGCGGCGGCGTCGGCGTCTTCTTCTCGACATGGCTCTTCGCGCCGCTGGGACCGTGGGTGAATTTCGCCTCCGGCTTCGCGGGCCTCGGCTGGCTCCGTTTCACGCTGTGGGACGCGGCCGGCGAGGCGATCTGGGTGACGTTCTATCTGGGGCTCGGCTACCTGTTCGCCGACCGCATCGCCGAACTGGCGGCCATGCTCTCCGACGCCTCCGGTCTGCTCGTCGCCGGTCTCGCCACCGCGGTTCTCGGATACGCGCTCCTGCAGGCCGCGCGACGCAGGTGACAGAACGCGTCGCCCGCACCATATGAGGGTCATGAACGCGCATGCCCTCAGATGCTGACCCTGACGCCGATCCTCATGGCGATCGCCGCCGCCGTGGTGATGTACCATTTCAGCGCGTGGAACACCGCGCGCGAGCTTGACGCGCGCTCGTCGCCTCTGGCCGACCCGAAACTCGACCCGGTCTTCCGCCGCCTCGCCAACGCCCTCGACCTGCCCCGCCTCAAGGTCAACATCTACGAGGTCGATCCCATCAACGGCCTCGCCGCCCCCGACGGGCGAATCTTCCTCACGCGCGGCTTCTACCGCAAGTACCAGAGCGGCGAGATCACCGCCGAGGAACTGGCCAGCGTCGTCGCCCACGAACTCGGTCACGTCGCGCTCGGCCACTCGAAACGCCGCATGACGGATTTCTCCGGCCAGAACGCGATCCGCACCGCGCTCTCGATGGTTCTGGGACGTTTCATCCCGATCGTCGGCATCCTGATCGCCAACATGCTTACGCGGATGCTCGCGGCCCATCTGTCGCGCTCGGACGAATACGAGGCCGACGCCTACGCCGCCGCGCTGATGACCAAGGCCGGCCTCGGCGTCGCGCCGCAGATGAGCCTGCTGGCCAAACTCGACCGCCTCACCGGCGCGGGCGGCGGCGCTCCCGTCTGGCTCGCCAGCCACCCCGCAGGTCCCAGACGGATCGAGGCGATCCGCAGTCTCGACGAAGGCTGGCGGGCGCAGGGGCGCTGAGCGGCGACGCCGAATGGCGCCGCGCTCACGACCCCCGGCGCGCCGCGGCCAGCCGGCAGACCGCGATCAGGATCACCAGATTGAGCAGCGGCGCGAGCGCCGCGAGCCAAGGCCTGACCGCCTCATGGACGTCCTCAATGAGTAGGATCCACGGCAGACCCAGCGGCACGAGGAACACCCCGGCGAGCGGCCCCTGCGGACTGCCGAACAGGCCCCATGTCCCGACCGCGAAAAGAGCCAGCACTGCGACATAGAGGATGCCGAGAACCGCCACAACGATCCGGCACAAACCGCTCATCAGGCACCGCCTTCATCAGCGGCGGGCGGGATCCGACGATCCCGTCCGCCGGGATCGGGTCAGAGGAAGCCTTCGCTGCCCGCGAAAGAGACCTCGGCGACGACGCCGTCGTTGGAGACGAGGCACCGCCACGGCGCCGCGTCTGCGCCGACGCCGATCATCACGACCGTGTTCGCCTCGGAGAACTCGCTGCTCAGCACCGAGACCTCTCCGTTGTTGGCCTCATTCGATACGGCCGCGAGGCAGGCCTGCTCCTGAACGCTCGGCGTCGTTGTCGCGGCCTGCATGTCGCCGCCGGTGTCGGCATCGCATGCCGCGAGACCGAACGCGCCGAGCGCGAGGCCCGCGAGGAGTTTCATGTTCGTCACGATGTCCCTTTCGTTTCCTTGTGTGCCCGAAGGCGCTTCCTGCGACGCGGACCCGCGCCGCTCACTCGATCCTGACTTCCACGGCGTAGTCCGCGGTATCGGACCCGATGTGGTAGACAGTCACGACGTGATCTCCGGTCAGATACAGCTGACCGCGGTACCGGTTCCCCTCCGCTCCGCCGCTGAAGGATTCGTAGAGCGTTCCGCCGCCCGGAACGAAAACGTTGAAATGCGTGTCCGAACTTTCCGGCGCCAGGTTGACGCTCAGGAACTGGCCGTCCCGCGCGCCGAGAACATAATTGACCGCGTCACCGCCATTCAGCCGACCGCTGAGCGTGGTTCCCGTCGCGCCCGTCGGGAACTGGACGCGCTCGGTCCGGGTGACGGGTTCCGAAGAAGGCGCGGAAACCGTCTCCGGTCCGCCGCCCTCCGCGAGATAGGCGCCAGCGACCCATCCGGTCACCGCCACGCCGCCCGTGGTCTCCACCTGGCACCAGCGTTGGCCCCCGGCCATCCGGCAGCCGAGATTGCGCAGCGACGTCCCTTGGTCGAGCCGCGCGAGCACTTCCGCGCCGGTCGTCGGACCCGCGCGCAGGTTCAGGGTGTCGCCCGATCCGAGGTTGGTGACGCTCCAGAAATCCGGCCCGCCCATCAGCCCGTCGGCGAAGTCGCCCTGGACGATCTGCCCCGTGTCGCCGGTCACCGAGATGTCGAGCGTGTAATCCGACCGCTCGTCCCGCCGCGCGGCCGAACGCATCATGTAGACGCTGATCGTGTATTCGCCCGAGGCCGGCAGCACGCCGTCGAACCGGTTCAGGTCCGGCATCATCGGCCCGGTCAGTTGACCGACCGCGAGCGCCTCGCCGCCCGGCCCGGACCCGGGCGCGTAGACGTTGAAATACGTGGCCCCGTTCGAGGCGTCGAGCGCGACCTCCATCCGCTGCCCGGCTTCCGCGCCGACGATGTACGAAACGGACTCGCGGCCGGTGATGCCGCCCCTGATCGTCGCGCCGCTCCGGCCCGCGTCGAAACGGACCTGCTCGGTCCGGACCTCCTGCGCTGAAGCGGCCTGCCCGGACGCGCAGAGTGCCGCGGCCAATGCCATGGCGAGGAGTCGTCCCACGACGGACAGCCTCACATGATCGTCATGGACAGGGTGAACGGCACCGTCCGGCCGCCGTCGGCGTCGCCGCCCATCAGATATACTCGGATGGTATAGTCTCCGTCCGCCGGAAGCTCGAACGTCGCGTCCGGCCCGTCGATGGAGCCGTTGAATATCGCCTCGCCCTGACTGCCGGGCGGCAGGATGTTGAAATAGGCGTTGCCTTCCGTCGACAGCGAAACGCTCATCGTCTGCCCCGCCGCCGCGCCAAGGACGTAATCGCGCACGTCATTGCCGGTGACGCTGGCTTCGACCGCCGCGTTGTCGTTTCCGGAAGCGAAATTGACGCGCTCCGGACCCTGCGCGAGAGCCGCGCCGCCGATCAGGAGGGCCAGCATCCCCGCCGCGAGAGGAAAAGAGGGTCTGAAGATCATCATGTCTCCGCAACTACCGGCTCCTGGCAGGTCAGCCGTAGCGCGAGCGTTTGAACGGTTCAACACATTTTCGGATGTGACCCGGGATCCGCGTTCTCGTTGACGGAAAACCGGGCCGCGACCCTACTCGCGAGCCCCCATGAAGCGGAGGACGATCTCGACCGCCTTCAAGAATTCCAAGGTCGACTTCGAACACCGAAGACCACTCCCCTTCAATGGTTCTCCCAAGTCGAGCGGAACGGTGGAGATGGTGGGCGATGGCAGGTTCGAACTGCCGACATCTACGATGTGAACGTAGCGCTCTACCGCTGAGCTAATCGCCCGTCGGCGGGGTGATAGCGGCAACGTCCCGACGCATCAAGCGCTCATTGAGCGCGAAGAAAAGCGCGACCCCGAAGGGCCGCGCCAGACACGAACAACCAGGCGTTTCCGCCCGTCAGTTCCAGAAGCCCTCATCCACGCCCTCGAGCCGCTCCAGCTCTTCCTCGCTCATGCGGGTGACGTAGGAATAGGTCTCGTCATCGACCGCAACGAGGCTCACGTTCTGGACCGGAATGACGACATGCTTGTCCGCGATGTCGAGAAATCCTCCGACTTCGGCCACGATGCCGACCATCTGCCCGTCCTTCGACAGGATGATGTCCTCGATCTCGCCGATGTCGTTCCAGTCGGTCCCGACCGCGTCGTAGGTCATCGCGGGGTCCCAGCCCTCGTCATCGGCCGCGTTCATCGTGTAGATGTTCCCGCCTGTGATATCACGCGTGCGGATCAGGTCATCCTTCATCCCCATGATGTCCATGGAGGTCATCGCCTGCGCGCCGGCCTGCTGCGGCGCGATCATGGCTCCGCCTGCGGCGAGTGAAAGGGCGAGTGTGCTTGTGGTGAGCATTTTCATGGATGCTGTCCTTTCCGTTGCTTCGGTTACCGTCAGACAACACGCCCTCCCCCGTCGCGGTTCCAGAATTCCGACCGGAACGTCCCCGGGCCGCCCGACGTCCGCGGGCGCATGATCCCGAAAGGACATCCGCGCATGTCAGACGACAGCACCGGCCTTCGGACGCTTCTGAAAACCTCGCCAAATCGCGACGTCGGTGATTTGATCGGCTCCATGTTTCAGGGATGGAGGGGTTGATGGCTGGGCAGCCGGGACTGTTTGATCTGGATGAGCGGTATGCGGCGCCGTCTGAAACGGGCGATCCGCTGGAGCGGCTCGCGTCGGTGGTGGATTTCGAGATGTTCCGTGGCGATCCGGATGCGGCGGCGCGCCGTTCGGACAGGTCGAAGGGCGGTCGGCCGCCCATGGACCCGGTGCTGATGTTCAAGGTTCTGATCCTGCAGGCGCTCTGCGGGTTGGCGGACGGGCGGACCGAGTTCCAGATTCCGTTGGCCGGCAGGCGATTGCCTGCAATCGCCGAGAGGCGGGACCGTCTCAGCTTCATGCGGTTCCCTGGGCTTGATCCTCATGGCCGGATTCCGGATGCGCGGACGATCCGGCTGTTCCGCGGACATCCGACCAAAGCCAAGGCGGCGGATGTTCCGTTCGCCCGCTTCGACGCGCATCTGAAGGAGCGGGGCTGCCTCGCGATGGGAGGCCGGATGATCGACGCCTCGATCATTGAGGCGCCCCGGCAACGGAACACCGAGGCCGAGAAGGACGACCTGAAGGCCGGGCGCATTCCGGAGGAATGGGAGGCCAGGCCGGCGAAGCTTCGCCGGAAAGACCGAGACGGCCGCCGGACCCTGAAACGAGGTCGCCGCAAGAGGCGTCCCGATGGTTCTTTGATGATGGAGGTCGCCACGCCAGCCTGTGGCTGCAAGAGCCATATCGGCGCGGATCGCCGGTATCGGTTCATCCGCACCCGGTCGGTGACTGACGCCGCGCGATGCGATGGCCGCGAACTTGGCGGCCTGCCGGATCGCTCGAACACCGCCTCATCGGTCTGGGCCGACACCGCCTGTCGCTCGGCGAAGAACGAGAAGCGCATCGCCAGGGCCGGGCCGGTTTCCAAGGTTCATTTCCGCAGGCCGCCCGGCAAGCCCCCTCCCGGTGAATGTTCCATTCACCTGCCGGGCAACGGATGCCCGAGCCGAGGCGGCGCGCCAACGCGGCCCGATCCCGGCCGAGGTCGGCGATCGAGCATGTCTTCGCCGAACAGAAACACCGCATGGGCCTCTTCATCCGAACCATCCGCTGCCAGGCAGTGGTTTGCTTGCAAACCACGAGAGGGGGATCGCGAGAGCCAGAACCAGGATCGGCATGGCCAACATCGCCCACAATCCTCGCCGGCATGTATTCCGGGAGACCCGGGAGCTCGCTCGACAGGACCGGGCGGCAACGCGAGGCGCTTTTATCGCTGAAAGCCGCCGCGACGGTAGCAACAAAAGCGCGCGCCGAAATCAGGCTGTCTCAAACCGCGCAAATGGAAGCGTCCATTCGACACGCACCGAGCGTCCGTTTTTTCTGATCCTCTTCGGCCCGCTCGGCGTGTAGGTCTGACGTTGGCGGCGGGAACGATGATCGCGCCGATCTTCGTGCCGGATTACCACTGGATCTCCGACACCATCAGAGACCTCGCCGCCGGCGAACACCGGCGGATCATGGACTTCGCCATCTACGGCTTCGCCGCCGCCCTGCTCGCGACCGCCCTGGCGACACCCGATGCGGATCTCAGCGGCATCGCCTGGTCGGCGGGCGCCTTCTCGCTGGCCGTCCTCGCCGTTCTCGTGACCATCATCGCGGCACGCGACGAATACGGCGGCGGCGACACCGGCGGCGTCGTGATCCACACCGAACTCGTCTACGGTCTCGGCGCGTTCTTCCTCGCGACGGCGCTCTGCATGGCACGCGGCATGGGCGCGCATCATCGCCGGGCGATGCGCGCGCTGCTCGCGCTCGGTGCGCTCTGGGCTCTGACGGCTCCCGCGTTTTTCCTGATGCCGACGTCCATGGACGGATTGTCCGAGCGGCTTCTCGGTCTCGTCGCGATCGGGATCGTCTGCACCCTCCGCGCGGCGATGATCGCGCGGGGTCGGCGTGCGCTGCGGGCGGCCGGATAAAAAACGGCCGGCGCGAACGCCGGCCGTCTTCCAATCAGTCTCGTCGGGTCAGTGCGTCGACGCCGCCGGCGCGTTCGTGCCGGCCGCCCGGGCCGCGGCGATCCGCGCGGCCTCCGCCACCTCGTCCCATTCCACCGGCTCTGGCATCCGCGTCAGCGCCACCTTGAGCACGTCCATCACGTTGGACGCCGGAATGATCTTCAGCCCGTCCTTCACGTTGTCCGGGATCTCCCGGAGATCCTTGAGGTTCTCCTCCGGGATCATCACCGTGGTGATGCCGCCGCGCAGCGCCGCCAGCAGCTTCTCCTTCAAGCCCCCGATCGGCAGCACGTTGCCGCGCAGCGTGACCTCGCCGGTCATCGCCACGTCGCGCCGCACCGGGATGCCGGTCAGCACCGACACGATCGACGTCACCATTCCGACGCCCGCGCTCGGCCCGTCCTTGGGCGTAGCCCCCTCCGGAACGTGCACGTGGATGTCCAGCGTCTCGAAGACCGGCGGCGTGACCCCCAGCTCCGGCGCCTTCGACCGCACATAGGACGCCGCCGCGTCGATGGACTCCTTCATCACGTCGCCGAGCTTGCCGGTGGTCTTCATCCGCCCCTTGCCGGGCAGTTTCAGGGCCTCGATCTGCAAAAGATCTCCGCCCACCTCGGTCCAGGCCAGACCCGTCACGACGCCGACCTGATCGGTCAGCTCCGCCAGGCCGTACTTGAACCGCCGCACGCCGAGATATTCCTCGAGCGTCTCCGGCGTCACGACGACCTTGGTCTGGTTGCCCTTGACGATCTCCGTCACCGCCTTGCGGCAGAGCTTGGCGATCTCGCGCTCCAGGTTCCGCACGCCCGCCTCGCGGGTGTAGTAGCGGATGATGTCGCGCAGGCCCTCGTCGGTGAGCTTGAACTCGCCCTTCTTGAGCCCGTGGCCCTTCTCCTGCTTCGCGATCAGATGCTGCTTCGCGATCTCGGACTTCTCCTGCTCGGTGTAGCCGGAGATCGAGATGATCTCCATCCGGTCGAGCAGCGGCCGCGGCATGTTGTAGGTGTTCGCCGTGGTGATGAACATCACGTTCGAGAGGTCGTATTCGACCTCCAGATAGTGATCCATGAACGTGGCGTTCTGCTCCGGATCGAGCACCTCGAGCATCGCGCTCGCGGGGTCGCCCCGAAAATCCTGGCCCATCTTGTCGATCTCATCGAGCAGGATCAGCGGATTGGTCGTTTTCGCCTTCTTCATCGACTGGATGATCTTGCCCGGCATCGACCCGATATAGGTCCGACGATGCCCGCGGATCTCGCTCTCGTCGCGCACGCCGCCGAGCGAGATGCGGATGAACTCGCGCCCCGTCGCCTTCGCCAGCGATTTGCCCAAAGACGTCTTGCCGACGCCCGGAGGCCCGACCAGACACAGGATCGGCCCCTTGAGCTTCTGGCTGCGCGACTGCACCGCCAGGAACTCGACGATGCGCTCCTTGACCTTCTCCAGCCCGTAATGGTCCGCGTCGAGCACGGCCTGCGCCGCGCCCAGATCCTTCTTCACGCGGCTTTTCTTGTTCCACGGGATCGACAGCATCCAGTCGAGGTAGTTCCGCACCACGGTCGATTCGGCCGACATCGGCGACATCGATTTGAGCTTCTTCAGCTCGGCCAGCGCCTTCTCGCGCGCCTCCTTCGAGAGCTTGGTGTTCTCGATGCGCTCTTCGAGCTCGGCGGCGTCGTCCTGGCCCTCGCCGTCGCCGCCCAGCTCGCGCTGGATCGCCTTCATCTGCTCGTTGAGATAGTATTCGCGCTGGGTCCGCTCCATCTGCGTCTTGACCCGGCTCTTGATCTGCTTCTCGACCTTGAGCACGCCCATCTCGCCCTGCATCAGGCCGTAGATCTTCTCAAGCCGCGCGCCGACGTCAGGCTCTTCCAGAAGCGCCTGCTTGTCCTCGAGATCCGCGCCCAGATGGCCCGCGACCGTGTCGGCCAGCCGGTCGGCCGGCATTGCCTCGGCCACAGCCGCGACGGCCTCGTCGGGCACGGAGCGGTTGAGCTTGGCGTAGCGCTCGAATTCGGACGTGATCGCGCGCGTCATCGCCGTGATCGCGTCGGCGTCGTTGCTCGTCTCGGCGATCTCCTCGGCCTTGGCCTCGAAGAACGAGTCGTTCTCGACGAATTCCGTCACGCGCACGCGCGTCTTGCCCTCGACCAGCACCTTCACGGTCCCGTCGGGCAGTTTCAGAAGCTGCAACACGTTGGCCAGAACGCCGACGCGGTAGATCCCGTCCGCCTCCGGCTCGTCCTCGGACGCGTCCATCTGGCTCGCCAGAAGGATCTGCTTGTCATCCTTCATCACGGCCTCGAGCGCGCGGACCGATTTCTCTCGTCCGACGAAAAGCGGCACGACCATGTGGGGAAACACCACGATGTCGCGCAGCGGCAGGAGGGGATGGGAGACGCTGCTCGTTTCAGTCATTCAGGTATCCTCTCGATGGCAAAGCGCCCCGCCCCGGATCGTCCAGCGGCATCGGGCGCTTCCTCGACGTCTGAGATGGCGCGCGGCCCGCGCTCTTTCAAGTCGCGTCGATCCTGGCCCCTCGCCGGAGGAGGCGCAAGCGGCGCCGGACACCGCGCCGGGAAAAGAGATCCGTCGCTCCGCGGGTGTCGCGGATCGCCACGCGATCCGCGCGGCTTCACGAAGGCGTGCGACCGGTTCACCACACGCTCGGATCAGACTATTATCATAACCGAAAATCGCCATCACCCGGCCACGACGCACATCGGAGGGACCGCCAAGATGACCGCAGCCTCGCCCACCCGCCGCACGCTCCTCGCCGCCGCCGGCGCCCTGGTCGCGACCGGAGCCTCCGGCCTCATCCTTCCGGCCCGCGCGAACGGGCTCGCGCCGACACCCTCGATGCGGGGCGGCTCGAACAACTACCTGCCCGGCGCGCCGATCGTCGAGCGCATCGGCGGCGGCGGCTTCCTGATGACCGGCACGGTGCGCCGCGCCGGCGACGGGGCGCCGCTTTCGGGCGCCCGCATCCAGATCTGGGCGCACACCACCGAAGGCCACGAGCGCGACCCGCACAGCCACGGCGCCACCCTTACCGACGCGAACGGCGTGTTCCGCATGGACATGCCCCAGATCGTCCCGGCCTTCGGCCAGCCGCACGGCCATCTCGCCTTCGACAGCGACGGCTTCGAGACCGTCTTCCTGCGTCCCGTGATGGGGAGCGCCGCCGAAACGACGCTCACCGCCGACTTCGTCCTGCGGCCCGCCTGAGGCGCATGCCCCCGACCCGCGCCGTCCTGATCTGGAGCGCCCTCGCGGCCGCGATCGCGATCCCTGCCGCCGTCGCGGCGTCGAGTCCGCTCCTCGCCTGGCGCGATCCCGTCTATATCGTCGCGGGGTTCGCAGGCGTCGCCGCGATGGCGCTGCTGCTCGTCCAGCCCCTGCTCGCGGGCGGCCATCTTCCCGGCCTCCCGGTCCGGCGCGGACGGCGCGTCCACCGCCTCGTCGGGATCGCTCTCGTCGGCATGGTGGTTCTCCATGTCGCGGCGCTCTGGATCACAAGCCCGCCCGACGTGATCGACGCGCTCCTCCTCGTCTCGCCCACGCCGTTCTCCCTCTGGGGCGTCATCGCGATGTGGGCGATCTTCGCCGCCGCGCTGATGGCCGCCCTCCGCCGCCGCCTGCGCCCCCGCAACTGGCGGCTCGGCCACACGGCCCTCGTCGCCCTCGCCGTCGCGACCAGCGTCGCGCACGCCATGCTCATCGAGGGCACGATGGGCACGCTCTCCAAAGCCGCGCTCTGCGCCCTCGCCCTCGCCGCGACCGTCAAGGTCGTGGCCGATCTGCGCGTCTGGACCGTCCTGCCGCGCTTCGGGGCGGAACGCCGGGGCGGGACGCGCTGACCGGCGGGAGGATCTGAAGCGCCGCCCCCTCCGGGGGTTGTGTGTGACACGCCTTTCCAGAGAGTTAACGCGAACCTATTATGGGCTTTATAACAACAGGTTATCCAAAGCGACACGCGTGTCGCTTTCCGCAGAACTCGTGCAGGCCGCACCGTCACCCCCCAAGCGGCGGTCGGTCGCCCCGCTCCCGCGCCTTCTCGAACTCCGCGACGAACGCGGACAGACGCCCCTCCGCGACCGCGGCGCGCAGCCCCGCCATCAGCTCCTGATAATAATGCAGGTTGTGCCATGTCAGCAGCATCGAAGCGATGATCTCGTTCGCTTTGAAGACATGGTGCAGATAGGCCCGGCTGTACCCCGAGCATGCCGGGCAGGAACACTCCGGATCAAGCGGCCCCGGATCGTCCGCGTGCCGCGCGTTCTTGATGTTGACCGCCCCGAACCGCGTCAGCGCCTGCCCCGTCCGTCCCGACCGCGACGGCAGCACGCAGTCGAACATGTCCACGCCCCGCATCACCGCGCCCACGATGTCGTCCGGCTTGCCGACCCCCATCAGATAGCGCGGCTTGTCGGCCGGAAGCTGTCCCGGCGCGTAGTCGAGCACTCCGAACATCGCCTCCTGCCCCTCGCCGACCGCCAGCCCGCCGATCGCGTAGCCGTCGAATCCGATCCCGGTCAGCGCCTCGGCGCTGCGACCGCGCAGGTCCTCCTCCAGACCGCCCTGCTGGATCCCGAACAGCGCATGCCCGGGCCGGTCCCCGAACGCCTCGCGCGACCTTGCCGCCCAGCGCATCGAAAGCTCCATGCTCGCCTCGATGATCTCGCGCGTCGCGGGCAGCGCCGGGCACTCGTCGAAGCACATCACGATGTCCGACCCGAGCAGCCGCTGGATCTCCATGCTCGTCTCGGGCGAGATCATATGCTTCGAGCCGTCCACATGGCTGCGGAACGTCACGCCCTCCTCGGTCAGTTTGCGCAGCTCTGCGAGGCTCATCACCTGGAACCCGCCGCTGTCGGTCAGGATCGGCCGGTCCCAGTTCATGAACCGGTGCAGCCCGCCCAGCCGCGCCACCCGCTCCGCTCCGGGCCGCAGCATCAGGTGATAGGTGTTGCCGAGCAGGATGTCCGCGCCCGTCGCGGCCACGCTCTCGGGCAGCATCGCTTTCACGGTAGCCGCCGTCCCCACGGGCATGAACGCCGGCGTCCGGATCTCGCCGCGCGGCGTCGAGATCGCGCCCGTCCGGGCCCGCCCGTCGGTGGCATGGATGGCAAAGGAGAAGCGTCCGCTCATCGCCTCCCGCTAGCCGGTTTCGCCGGCCATGCAAAGGGGGCGGGCGACCTGCGGCCGACGCGAGTGCTTTCCCGGATCATCCGTGCCATGATCGCGTTCCGCCATCGCGCGTTTCACCCGAACGCCGAGGAAGCGTCACGCGGGCGTCACCAAAACCCGCGAAGGCAGGACACCCGCACCACCTGGAGGATGAAAAACATGAGAACGCTGCTCACCACCGCCGCCGCCCTGACGGCGCTCGCCGTACCCGCCTTCGCGCAATCGACCCAGCTCGGGCCGCGACCGATGTTCCTCGTGGACCGCATGGCGGAGGGCGAGCTCAAGGACCGGCTCGCCGCATGCGAGGCCATGCCGATGGCGCCCAAGCTCTTCTCGATCGGCCATCGGGGCGCGGCGCTCCAGTTCCCCGAGCATACCGCCGAAAGCTACACCGCCGCCGCGCGCCAGGGCGCGGGCATCATCGAATGCGACGTGACCTTCACCAAGGACAAGGAACTCGTCTGCCGCCACGCGCAGAACGATCTGCACACCACGACCAACATCCTCGCGACCGATCTCGCCTCCACCTGCGTGACGCCCTTCGCGCCCGCGACCCCGGCCTCCGCCGACGGCGCCACCGAGGCCGTCCCGGCCGCCGCCGAGTGCCGCACCTCCGAACTCACACTCGCGGAATTCCAGAGCCTGCGCGGCAAGATGGACGCGGCCGACACCTCCGCCACCACCGTCGAAGGCTACATGGACGGCACCGCCAACTGGCGTACCGACCTCTACGCCGACGAATCCGCGACGTTGCTCACCCACGCCGAGTCCATCGAACTCATCAAATCCCTTGGCGGCAAATTCACGCCCGAGCTGAAATCCCCGTCGGTCGAGATGCCTTTCGACGGCTTCAGCCAGGAGGACTACGCCCAGAAGATGATCGACGAGTACAAGGCCGCCGGCATTCCCCCGGCGGACGTCTGGCCGCAATCGTTCAACCTCGAGGACGTCCTTTACTGGATCGAGAACGAGCCCGAATTCGGCGCCCAGGCGGTCTATCTCGACGACACTTATGACAACGAGGGCTGGGACCACATGGACCCCGCGACCTGGGAGCCGTCGATGGCGGAACTCGCCGAGATGGGCGTCAAATACATCGCCCCGCCCCTCTGGGTTCTCGTGACGCTCGAGAACGGCGAGGTGGTCCCCTCCGCCTACGCCAACGCCGCCAACGAGGCGGGCCTCGGGATCATCACCTGGACGCTGGAGCGTTCCGGTCCGCTCAACACCGGCGGCGGCTGGTACTTCCAGTCGATCACCGACGCCACGACCTCGGACGCGATGGTCTATGAACTCGTCGACGTTCTCGCCCAGGACGTCGGCGTCGCGGGCATCTTCTCCGACTGGCCCGCGACCGTGACCTACTACGCCAACTGTGTCGGTCTCGACTGAGTGTTCCCCTGACGCGCGCGGCCGCCTTTACGAAGGCGGCCGCATTCCTTATGTAAGAAGTCAGGTATTGAGATGGGGGACCCGATCGCCATGACCGCCGAGCCCGACGCCCCGATGGAGGGGACGCCGCTGATCAAGCCGTCGACGACGGACCATGCGCTCTACGACACCATCGTCGAGGCCTGCCGCACCGTTCATGATCCGGAGATCCCGGTGAACATCTACGATCTGGGCCTGATCTACACCATCGAGATCACGCCGGAGAACGACGTCAACGTCGCGATGAGCCTGACCGCGCCCGGCTGCCCGGTCGCCGGCGAGATGCCCGGCTGGGTCGCCGAGGCGATCGAGCCTCTGCCCGGCGTGCGCCATGTCGACGTCGAACTGGTCTGGGAGCCGCAATGGGGCATGGACATGATGTCCGACGAGGCGCGCCTCGAACTGGGCTTCATGTAGGACTTGCCGCCTCGTCGCGCGGGCGTCATTCTCGCCCCGGCAACGAGGATCGGAGCCTGCCCCGGATGGTTGACCGCGAACTGGCCGTCCTGACCGGTGACATCGTCGCCTCGTCGCGCCTTTCCCCCGAAGACCTCGACGACGTTCTGGCCAGTGTCGCCGCGTCGGCCGAGGCCGCCGCGTCCTGGACCGGCGGCCGCGCGCGGTTCGGACGGTACCGGGGCGACGGCTGGCAATGTCTCGGTCCCTCGCCCGTCCTCTCTCTGCGCGCCGCGCTTTTCATCCGGGCCGGCCTGCGCGCGCTCGGCCGCGATCTCGACACGCGGATCTCGGTCGGCATCGGGGCGGGAACGGTACCGGAAACCGGCGTCGCCGCCGCGTCCGGACCGGCCTTCGAGCGGTCCGGCGCGGGTCTCGACGGGCTGGGCCGCGCGGCGAGGTTCGCGATCACGCCGTCCGACGATCCGGCGCTCGCCGGAGCCGTCTTCGCGCTCGCGGACGAGATCAGCCGCCGCTGGACCGCCCGTCAGGCCGAGGTGTTCGTCCACGCCCTTCCCCCGGACGCGCCGACCCAGAGCGTGATCGGCGAACGGCTCGGCTTCAGCCAGCAGATGGTCGCCAAGCATCTGCGCGCGGGCGGCGACCGGGCGCTGCGCGAGGCTATGGCCGCGCTGGAGACCCGGACGTGAAGGCCCATTTTAACAACTCAAATAGGTTGTTTTTTCAATTACAACCCCCAAAAGCGATCATCAGGGCACGCAATGGCTGAGACCGCCATCGCCCTGCTCCTCGCCCACTGCCTCGCGGACTTCCTGTTCCAGACCGACGCGATGGTCGAGGGCAAGCGCTCGCCCAAAATCCTCGCTCTCCACATCGCCATGGTCACGGCCGCGAGCTGGTTCCTGCTCGGACTCCCGCCCGAACCATGGCTGATCGCCCTGATCGGCGGCAGCCACCTGATCATCGACGCGATCAAACTGCGCTGGGGCGGACCGGGGTTCGCACCCTTCTTCGCCGACCAGAGCGCGCATCTCGCGATGATCGCGCTGGGCGCGACGCTGTTTCCGGGCGCGTGGAGCGCGGGCCTCTGGGCCTCGCCGCAGGTCCTCGCGGCCCTGCCATGGCTCGCCGCGGCTCCCGAGGCGATGCTCCTCGCGACCGGCCTCGTCGCGACCGTCTGGGCCGGCGGCTACGCCGTGGCGGCGCTGATGTCGGGAGTCGGCGACGGCCTGCAGGAGCCCGACGAGGACGACAGCCTGCCGCGTGGCGGCCGGATGATCGGGCGGCTGGAACGCCTGATGATCCTCATCATGGTGCTCTCCGATCAGACGGCGGCGATCGGCCTGCTGATCGCGGCGAAATCCATCCTGCGCTTCGGCGAGGCGACCCGCAGCCGCAAGGCGAGCGAATACGTCATCATCGGCACCCTGGCCAGCGTCGCATGGGCGCTGGCGATCGCGTACCTCACGCGGATCGCCCTGCCCGCCTCTTGAGCCGGACGGCCGCGCGTACTACCTTAGAGAAACGATCAGGAAAGAGGCGTCCCCATGTTCGGCATTCCAGGCAAGTCTCCCGTGACGATCACGCCCGCCGCCGAGGCGCAGATCGCCCGGCTGATGGCCAAGGGCGGCACGCAGGGCCTGCGGATCGGCGTCAAAAAGGGCGGCTGCGCGGGCATGGAATACACCATGGACTACGTCAAGGAGATCGACCCGCACGACGAGGTCGTCGAACAGAACGGCGCGCGGGTGATGATCGCGCCGATGGCGCAGATGTTCCTCTTCGGCACGGAGATCGACTACCGGACCGAGCTTCTCGAATCCGGGTTCCGTTTCGCCAATCCCAACGTCACCGAAGCCTGCGGCTGCGGCGAATCGATCAAATTCAACGGCATGTGAGCGGATGGCGGTCTCACCCGAGACGCGCGATCATGTGCTCGAACTCTTTGGCGCGCTCGGCCACGTGACGGCGCGCCCCATGATGGGCGGCCTTACGCTCTATGCCGACGGGTGCGTCTTCGGAATCGTCGGCCCGGAGGATCGCGTGTTCATCAAGGCGGCGGACGGACTGGCCGACGCCTTGCGCGACGAAGGCTGCGAGCGCTTCGCATTCGAGCGCAAGGACGGCAAGATCGCCCATATGGGTTATTGGACACTTCCCGACACCGCGCTCGACGATCCCGAAGAGGCCTGCGCCTGGGCGCGGCGATCTCTCGCGGCCAACCATCCGGGCTTTTCCTGAAGCCTGCGCTCTGCTAGCGGGATGCGCGCCCCCGTATCCGCAGCAGGAGAAACCCGCCCATGTCCCCGCGCAAACTGATCGCCGGAAACTGGAAAATGAACGTCGCGGACACGGACATGCTCGACGCGCTGGCGTCCGCGCATCCCCTGCCCGAATGTGACGTCCTGATCTGTCCGCCCGCGACGATGATCGCCGGGATGGCGCGCGGACCCTATCCGGTGGGCGGCCAGGACTGCCACCCCGACGCGGGCGGCGCGCATACCGGCGACGTCTCGGCCGAGATGCTGGCGGCCGCGGGCGCCGTCGCGGTGATCGTCGGACATTCGGAACGCCGGACCGACCACGGCGAGACCGACGCGCTCGTGGCGCGCAAAGCGGCCGCCGCGTGGCGCGCCGACCTGACCGCGATCGTCTGCGTCGGAGAGACCGAAAGCGAGCGCGACGCGGGCGAGACCCTCGCGCGGATCGGGGCCCAGCTGGCCGGGTCGATCCCGGACGAGGCCGGAACGAACAGCCTCGTCGTCGCCTATGAGCCCGTCTGGGCCATCGGAACGGGCAAGGTCCCGACCCTCGAGCAGATCGCGGAGGTCCATGCGTTCATGCGCGAAACTCTCGCCGCGCGCTTCGGCGACCGCGGCCGGGCGACCCGCCTGCTCTATGGCGGATCGGTCAAGGCCGGCAACGCCGCCGAGATCTTCGGCGTCGCAGGCGTGGACGGCGCCCTCGTCGGAGGCGCGTCGCTGAAAGCCGAGGAATTCGGCGGCATCATCGCCGCCGCCGGCTGAGACCTCAGCCCGCCTCGCGCTCGCGGATCTGGCCGATGCGGTAGTGGCTGGCCAGACGCTCCAACGCGATCTTGAGCACGACCTTGCCCGACCGCGCCGACCACCCCAGACGTTTCTCCGCCGTTTCAAGGCCTTCCAGGAAACAGCAGATCCGGAACACGATGTCCGACAGCCCGGGCCCGAGCGCCTCCATCGCCTTGGCCACGCGGACGCGCGCATCCTGCGGTCCGGCGGCGGCGCCGTCGCCCGACATGCCGCCCCGATTGCCGCCGGCGGTCAGGAACCGGTCCCAGTTCTGGGCCACGCGCGGTCCCATCTGCGCCAATTCGAAATCCTCGCGCAGACGCTCGCCCGCCTCGATCAGCCCGGCGTCGAGATAGGGCGCCCCGCCCTTGTCCCGCTTGCGCCCGAGCACCGAAAGCGGGCTCTCGGCCAGGTTGAACCTGATCTTCCGCTCCCCGTCGCCGTCCGCGACCGTCCGCTCGGCGAAAAAGCGGTGCTGCTCCTGGAACGGCGATTGCGCCTCTGCAAATCCCGGCGCCTTGGCCTCCCGCGCCTGACGCTCTTCGGTCAGAAGCCGCTTGAGCGCCGCGCGACCGACCGAGGTGATCGTATAGCACGCGATCTTGCCCGGTTTCTCGCAGCCGATCCATTCCTGCAACGCGAAGGCGTGGGCCACGTCGCGCTCGACGACGGCGATGCGGTTCTGCCGACCCGGCACCACCTCGCGCATCACGACGGCCTTTTCCATGCTCGGCGCGACCGCGAGGAATGCCCCCTTCTCGCAAAGCCGCCGCAGGATGCGGCGCGCCTCCCGCTCGATGCGGGTCTCGGTCTCTCCGGAATGCTTGGGGGCCGGTGTGGTCATCAAGGACGTCTCCATGTCTGCTGTCGTGTCGTTTCGCGCCGCCCGGACCAGCACGCCGACCGTCTCCAGCGCCTCGTCGAACAGCGGATCGTCCCGCCGCGCCTCCGCCTTGCGGACCTGCCGCATGACGGTCGAGGCGTGACATCCCCGCGACCGGGCGATGACCCGGAGCGGAAGGCCTCCCGAGGTGTGCTGGATGTAGGTGGCGGCGTAGTCCGGAACCCAGTCAGGGAGCATGTGCGGATGATCCAGTTGCAATGTCCGGCTGCGGACGGAAAGGTTTGCGACGGCGATCGCGAGCATGTCTTTCAGGATAATTTTCGCAAAACTCTTCTTAAGGTTGATTCGTGAATCGTTGATTAACCACGCGATATCGCTGGCGATTTGTCAACCTGCGCGAACACGGCACCGAACGATACTCGCAAAAGTCGCGCAACACCGCCGAATCCCAGGTCATGATGCCTTCACCGAAAAGCAAACCGAGGGACACGCCATGACCGACTTCGTCACCCTGCTGAACGCACTGCGCCGCCCCAAGATCCTGATCCGCGCCGCCCGCGCGGGTGTGGTCGACTATCGCCGTGACCGCGATCTCAAACGGCTCCTGCGCCAGCCGCGCTCCGCCGGGACGGCGCAAGCGGTCCTGTCCCTTCTCGCCGAGGAGACCCGCCTTGAAGAGGACCGGGCGCGAGGCGACGGCGCCTACAACCTCCAGCGGCATGTCGCGGTTCTGACGGCCATCATCGCGGAGGCGCGGATCGCCACGCGCCCGGTGCTCGCGGTCGCCGCCTGACGGCCTTGCTTTGCCCGGTTGAAAGGCCCATCCTGCGGGCGTGGCCGGACGTCTCATCATCGCATCCAACAGAACCGCCGCGCCCGGAGAACCCCGGGCCGGCGGTCTGGCCGTGGCGCTCTCCGACGCGCTGGAGGAACGTGGTGGCGGCGTCTGGTTCGGCTGGTCGGGCGAGACGCTCGTGCGCGAGACCCGCGGCGTCCGCATCTTCGCTGACGGCAATATCGACTTCGCGCTCGCCGATCTGACCGAAGACGAGTACGAGGGCTATTATCTCGGCTATGCCAACCGCGCGCTCTGGCCCGTCTTCCACTACCGCGTGGACCTCGCCCACTTCTCCGACGGCGATTTCGAAGCCTACGAATCGGTCAATCGCCGTTTCGGCCGCCTGCTGTCGCAACTCACCCGCACCGATGACACCGTCTGGGTCCACGATTACCACTTTCTCCTGCTGGGCCAGGAGATGCGCGCGAGCGGATGGGACGGTCCCATGGGGTTCTTCCTGCACATCCCGTTCCCGGCACCCGAGGTTTTCACCTCTCTCCCCCAGCACCAGCGCCTCGCGCGCGGAATGTGCTCCTACGACCTGGTCGGGTTCCAGACCGACCGCGACACCGCGAATTTCACGCGCTATCTGGTGGACAATTGCGGTGCCGAAGTCCTTGATGACGGACGGATATCCGTCTTCGACCGGATCCTGCGCCCCGAGACTTTCTCAATCGGCATCGACCCTGACGATCTCGCCGAACTCGCCCTCGGCGACGAGGCGTCCTCCGCCGCAAAACGCCTCGGCCGGATCATCGACCAGCGCGCCCTCGTCATCGGCGTCGACCGCATGGATTACTCCAAGGGCCTTCCCCAGCGGATGGAGGCCTTCGGGCGGATGCTCGACGACAACGAGGCGTTCCGCGGCCGGGTCAGCTTCCTCCAGATCGCGCCCCCCTCGCGCGAGGGCGTCGACGCCTACCAGCATCTGCGCGAACAGCTCGACCAGCTCGCCGGCCGGATCAACGCCGATTACGCCGATCTCGACTGGATGCCGATCCGCTATCTCGCGCGCGGCTATTCGCGCGCCACGCTGGCCGGTCTCTACCGTCTCGCCCGCGTCGGCCTTGTCACGCCGCTCTATGACGGCATGAACCTCGTCGCCAAGGAATTCGTCGCGGCCCAGGACCCTGACGATCCCGGCGTCCTCGTCCTCTCGGAATTCGCCGGCGCCGCCGAACAGCTGCGTGACGCGATCCTCGTCAACCCGCACGACATCTCGGCGGTGGCCGATTCGATCCGCACCGCGCTCTCGATGCCGCTCGACGAACGCCGGGACCGCTGGCGGCTGCTGAACGAGATGGTCCGGGAAAAGGACATCGCCTGGTGGCGGAAGGCCTTTCTCGACCGGCTTGAAGAAACCCGGTCGGACCCTTGAGCGATCAGGACATTCTCGACTTTCGCTCGACCGGAACGATGCGCTTTTCATCGACTTCGACGGCACGTTGGCCGAACTCGGTCCGGATCCTGACGCCATACGCCTCGACCCCTCCACCGCATCGGCCCTGTCCAGGCTCGCGGAACGCCTCGGCGGCGCGGTCGCGATCCTCAGCGGCCGCGATCTGCGCGATCTCGCCAGCCGGACTCCCGACGACCTCTGGCGCGCCGGTGGCCACGGACTTGAGATCCTTGCGCCCGGCCTCTCGCCGCCCGACCCGCCCGGGCCGCCCTCCGACGACGTCCTCGAAATCCTGCGCGCCGTGGCCCGGCGTCCCGGCGTGCGCCTGGAGCTCAAGGGGCCCGTCGCCGCGCTTCACTTCCGGGCCGCGCCTGATGTCGAGGCCGACTGCCTCGCCGCCGCCCGGGCGGCCGCGGCCACGTCCCCCGATCTTGTCATGCAGGCCGGCAAAATGGTCGTCGAAGTGAAGCCGTCCCGCGCCCACAAAGGCCTGACGCTCGAAAACCTCTGCCGACAAATGCCTTTCGCCGGGCGCCGCCCCGTCATGTTCGGCGACGACACCACCGACGAGGACGCCATCCGCGCGGCCCTGGCACTCGGCGGAACCGCCGTGAAGATCGGCGAGGGCGACAGCGCCGCCCCGATCCGCGCCGAGAGCCCCGCCGCCCTGCGCGCCTGGCTCGACCGCGAGGCCGCCCGGCTCGCCTGAAGACTCAGCCGAACGCGTCGGGTTCCGCCGCCTTGCGCCGCGCCACGAAATCGTTCAACGCCTCGAGCACCGCCGGATCCGAGGCGGGCGCCTCGTACTCGCCGAGCATCTTGCGCACCCGCGCGCTGGCCAGCTGCGCCGAATCGCGCCCGCCCGCCTCGGCCCAGGTCTCGTATGGCTGATAATCCAGCACGTTCGTGCGCCAGAACGCGGTCTTGAAATTGTCCTGGGTGTGCTGGCACCCCAGAAAATGCCCGCCAGGTCCGACCTCCGCGATGGCCCCCATCGCCTGCGCGTCCTCCGACAGGTCGATGCCCGCCGCGATCGAGTGCAGCACCCCGAGCTGATCCGCGTCGAGCACGTATTTCTCCATTGACGACACGAGGCCGCCCTCCAGCCACCCGCAGGCATGCAGCATGAAATTGACGCCGCCAAGCAACGCGGCGTTCAGCGTGTTCGCCGTCTCATAGGCCGCCTGCGCGTCCGGCAGCTTCGATCCGCAGAGCGCCCCGCCCGACCGGAACGGCAGGTTAAGCCGCCGCGCGAGCTGCCCCGCGCCCCAGAGGATCTTGCTCGCCTCCGGCGTCCCGAACGTCGGCGCGCCTGAATTCATGTCGATCGAGGCCACGAACGCGCCGAAGATCACCGGCGCACCGGGATTGACCAGCTGCGAATAAGCGATCCCCGTCATCGCCTCCGCCAGCACCTGCGTCAGCGTCCCCGCGACCGAGACCGGCGCCATCGCGCCGCCCACGATGAACGGCGACACGATGCAGGCCTGCCCCGCGCGGGCGTAGACCTCCAGCGATCCCATCATCGTCGCGTCGAACGTCAGCGGCGAGTTGATGTTGATCAGGCTCGTCATGTAGCAGTTCGGCCCGACATTCTCCGACCCGAACAGGATCCGGCACATCTCGACCGAATCCTCCGCGCGGCTCGGCTCGGTCACCGATCCCATGAACGGTTTGTCGGTCAGCGTCATGTGCGCCATCAGCATGTCGAGATGCCGCTTGTTGACCGCCACATCCGTGGGTTCGCAGACGGTTCCGCCGGAATGGTGGACCCATTTCGACATGTGGCCGAGCTTCACCAGGTTGCGGAAATCCTCGATCGTCGCATATCTCCGCCCGCCATCCAGATCGCGCACGAAAGGCGGGCCGTAGACCGGCGCCAGCACGAGAGACTTGCCCCCGATCACCACGTTCCGGTCCGGGTTGCGCGCATGCTGCGTATACTCGCTCGGCGCCGTCGCGCAGAGCTTGCGCGCCAACCCGCGCGGCAGACGCACCCGCTCTCCCGTCACCTCGGCGCCCGCCTCGCGCCACAGCTTCAATGCCTCGGGATTGTCGGCGAAATTGACGCCGATCTCCTCGAGCACGCGATCCGCGTTCGCCTCGATGGTCGCCAGCCCCTCCTCGTCGAGGATCTCGTAATTCGGGATGCGCCGCCGGATATAGGGCGCCGCCTCGATCCGGACGGCCGTGCGCTCGGCGCGGCGCGATGCCCCGCCTCCGCCCCTGCGCGGTCGCGTGGAGGCTCCGGTGGTCTCAAGCGCTTCGGTCATGCGATTTCCTCCGGCGGGTGACGGGTTCCGGTCCCATCCGTCTAGCCTCGCGCCGCGACCCGTGTCCGGCGGTTTCCGCCGCCGCGCGCGTCATACGCGACATGGACGCCGCCGCCCTTGCGGAGCCGCGCGCCCCGGCCTATGCGATTGCCCATGACACAGGCCCCCCATCAGACACTGCTCATCATCGATTTCGGCAGCCAGGTGACGCAGCTGATCGCCCGTCGCCTGCGCGAATTGCGGATCTATTGCGAGATCCATCCGTTCCAGAAAGTCGACGCGGCGCTGTTGCGCGAAATCAACCCGCTGGCCGTGATCCTCTCCGGCGGCCCGGCCAGCGTGACCGACCCCGCCAGCCCGCGCGCGCCCCGGGAGGTCTTCGATCTCGGCGTCCCGATCTTCGGCATCTGCTACGGCCAGCAGCTGATGATGGAGCAGCTCGGCGGTCGCGTCGAAGCCGGCCATCACGCCGAATTCGGCCGCGCCTACGTCACCCCCGCCCTTGAGACCGCCGATCCGCTCTTCACCGGCCTTTTCCAGACCGGCCGCGAGGAGGTCTGGATGAGCCACGGCGACCGCGTCACGGCGCTCGCGCCCGGCTTCGAGGTCATCGGCGCCTCCCCCAACGCGCCCTATGCCATCATCGCCGACCGGAACCGCCATTTCTACGCCGCGCAGTTCCACCCGGAGGTCCACCACACCGTCAACGGCGCGCGGCTCCTGAAGAACTTCACCGACCTCGCCGGCTTCACCGGCGACTGGACGATGGCCGCCTACCGCGACCAGGCCATCGAGGAGATCCGCGCCAAGGTCGGCGACGCCAAGGTCATCTGCGGCCTTTCGGGCGGCGTCGACTCGTCCGTGGCCGCGGTCCTGATCCACGAGGCCATCGGCGACCAGCTCACCTGCGTCTTCGTCGACACCGGCATGATGCGCATGGGCGAGGCCGAGGAGGTCGTCGGCCTCTTCCGCGACAATTACAACATCCCGCTGATCCACGCCGACGAGGCCGACCTCTTCATCGACGCGCTCGAGGGCGTCTCCGACCCCGAGATCAAACGCAAGACCATCGGCGGCCTCTTCATTGACGTGTTCCAGAAACACGCGCAAAGCGTCGGAAACGCTGCATTTCTTGCGCAGGGCACCCTCTACCCGGACGTGATCGAGAGCGTCAGTTTCACCGGCGGCCCCTCCGTCACGATCAAGAGCCACCACAATGTCGGCGGCCTGCCGGAAAAGATGCACCTCAAGCTCATCGAACCCCTGCGCGAGCTCTTCAAGGACGAGGTCCGCGCATTGGGCCGCGAACTCGGCCTGCCCGCGAGCTTCGTCGGCCGCCACCCGTTCCCCGGCCCCGGCCTCGCGATCCGCTGCCCCGGCGAGATCACCCGCGAGAAGCTCGAGATCCTGCGCAAGGCCGACGCGGTCTATCTTGACCAGATCCGCCGCCATGGCCTCTACGACGACATCTGGCAGGCCTTCGCCGTCCTTCTGCCGGTCCGCACCGTCGGCGTGATGGGCGACGGCCGCACCTACGATTTCGTCTGCGCGCTGCGCGCCGTCACCTCCGTCGACGGCATGACCGCCGACTATTACCCGTTCGACCATTCGTTCCTCGGCGAAACCGCCACGCGCATCATCAACGAGGTCCGCGGCATCAACCGCGTGACCTACGACATCACGTCCAAACCGCCGGGAACGATCGAATGGGAATGACCGGAAACGTCGAACTGACCGGCCGGATCACCATCCCCGCCGCCGAACAGGCCGAGATGGTCCCGCTTTTCGAGGAACACGCGCGCCTCAGCCGCGGCGAACCCGGATGTCTGCGCTTCGAGGTCACGCCCGACCCGCGGAACCCCGAGGTTTTCGCCGTCTCCGAACTCTTCATCGACGAGACCGCCTTCGAGGCTCACGGCGCGCGGACCCGAGCCTCGGAATGGGGCCGGCAGAGCGCGCATCTCGTCCGGAAATTCGACCGCGCCGTTCTGGAATGACCGCGGACGCCCTCTCGTCCGCCGTTCCGCAAAGCCGCCCGCTCGTCGCCTTCGCCTGGATCCTCGGGGCCACCGCCTCCTTCGCGCTGATGGCGGTCGCCGGCCGGCAGATCCAGACCGAGATGAACACGTTCGAGCTGATGCTCTATCGCTCCGGCATCGGCTTCGTCATCGTCGCCACGATCATCAGGCTGAAATCGGGCGGCTTCGCGCAAGTCCGCACGACGCATCCCTGGGAGCACGCCCGCCGCAACGTGATCCATTTCACCGGCCAGAACCTCTGGTTTTACGCCATCGCCGCCATTCCGCTCGGCCAGCTCGTCGCGCTCGAATTCACCAACCCCCTCTGGGTCGCGCTTCTCGCGCCGCTCATGCTCTCGGAATCCCTGACGCGGCGGCGGCTCCTCGCCGCGCTGATCGGCTTCGCGGGCGTGCTCGTCGTCGCCCGACCGGGCACCTCCGCTCTCGAGATCGGCCACGGCGCGGCCCTCGGCGCGGCGCTCCTTTTCGCGCTCACCAACATCATGACGAAAAAGATCATGCGCGACGACAGCGTGCTCTGCATCATTTTCTGGATGTCGCTCTCGCAGACCGCGATGGCCCTGATCCTCTCGCTTCCGGGCGGCATTCCGCCGCCGACCTCCGAGATGGCGCCCTGGCTTCTCGCCGTCGGCATCTGCGGGCTCACCGCGCATTTCTCCCTGTCCTCCGCGCTCGGCGCCGCGCCCGCGATCATCGTGGCGCCGATGGAATTCATCCGCCTGCCGGTCTTCGTGGTCATGGGCGCGCTGATCTACGGCGAGGAGCTGCATGTCGCCGTCCTGATCGGGGCCCTGATGATCATCGGCGGCAACCTGCTCAACCTTCGCGGCGAGACCCGACGCGTCCCGGCATGAAATCCCTTTTGCTGCACTTGCGAACATGCTAGGCGGCGCATCAGAAACGAGGAGACGGACATGAACATCGACAAGATCCCGGCCGGCAAAAACCCGCCCGAAGACATCAACGTGGTCATCGAGATCACCGGCGGCGCCGCCGGCGGCGCGCCGGTCAAATACGAGATCGACAAGGAAAGCGGCGCCGTGTTCGTCGACCGCGTCGTGAACACGCCGATGTTCTACCCCTGCAATTACGGCTTCGTCCCCAACACGCTGCACGCCGATGGCGACCCCACCGACGTGCTCGTGATCTGCGACTTCCCGCTCGCGCCGGGCAACGTCATCCGGTGCCGCCCCGTCGGCGTGCTCAAGATGGAAGACGACGGCGGCATGGACGACAAGCTGATCGCCGTGCCCCACGTCAAGGTCGATCCGTTCCAGGCCCACATCAACGATCTCGACGACATCCCGTCCAAGACCCGCGACCGCATCAAGCACTTCTTCGAGCACTACAAGGATCTCGAAGAGGGCAAATGGGTCAAGGTCATCGGCTGGGGCGACCGCGCCGAGGCGGAGTCGATCCTCCAGACGTCGCTGGACGCCGTCTCGAAATAGCCTGATCGCACACCGATCACCCGACGCGGCGCCCGCTCGAGGGACCGCGTCGGCGGATTCGCGCCGCATGTCAGGGTGAATTACCCTTACCGTGTTCGATCGCGACACGGTTACGTCACGTTAACCTTGACGCTGACGTCAACTTGCAGTGGATGCCCTCCAGAGTTCGCCGAACGCGGCGGTCATATGATTCTGGGAGGAATCGTCCATGAATATGCAGTCCATCGACCGATCCGCCCTGTTTGCGGGCGTCACGGCCACCGCCGCCCTGCTGGCGACCGCCGCCTTCCCCGCCGCCATCGAGCGCGCCATCCCCTCGACGACGCGCATCATCTTCGAGGAGGGCCGATACATCGAATTCGGCGTCGCCTACGCCGATCCCGATCAGAGCGGCGACGACGTCACGCTGCCGCCGCTGCTGAGCCCGACCGGCACGCCCCTGTCGTTCCAAGGCAACACCGGCGACGTCTTCGACGGCAGCTGGAACTTCAGCGGCTCATACAAAGCCGACATCAACGACCGCTGGTCGTACGCCCTCCTGTTCGACCAGCCCTTCGGCGCCGACACGTCCTACGGCAACGGTCCGATGACCGGCCCGGCGGGCACGTTCAACTACGACGGCACCACGGCCGAGCTGAACACGTTCCACTTCACCGGCGTGCTGGCCTACGACATCCAGGAGAACATGAAGATCTACGGCGGCCTGCGCGCGCAGCGCCTCGACGCCAACGCCGCGATCCCGTTCGTCGGACCGACCGCGGACCTGCCTGGCTATACCGTCGACACCAACGAGGACTGGGGCTACGGCTACATGCTCGGCTGGGCCTACGAGAAGCCCGAAATCGCGCTGCGCGTCGCGCTCAGCTACCACTCGGCGATCGATCACGACCTCAAGACCACCGAGTTCGGCAGCATCGACACCGAGACCGACGTCACCACGCCGCAATCGGCGATGCTCGAGTTCCAGACCGGTGTCGCCGCGAACACCCTCGTCTTCGGCTCGATCCGCTGGGTCGACTGGTCCGATTTCGCCATCGAACCGCCGAGCTATGTCGCGGCCACGTCCGGCCGCCCGCTCGTGGATTACGCCGACGACTGGTGGACCTACAATCTCGGCGTCGGCTACCAGTTCCGCGAGGATTTCGCGGCCTCGCTCTCGGTGACCTACGAGCCCTCGATCGGCGGGGAACTCACCACGCTCGGCCCCTATGACGGCCGCACCACGCTGAACATCGGCGCGGCCTATGACGTCAACGAAAGCCTGAACCTGTCGGGCGGCATCACCTACGGGACGATCGGCGACACCTACAACGTGCTCGACACCGACTTCAACGACGGCACCGTCTGGGGCGCCGGCCTTCGGATCGGCTACAGCTTCTGATCCGGACCCCGCCGCGTTTCACCCTTGAAGCGCGGCGGCCCTCCGCGCTAGCACGTCCACGTCGAGCGGGAGCGGCCGGATGATCTACGCGGATGCGGACGAGTGGCGCGGCGCCGCCCGGAAACGGGTGACGCTCTTCGGCATGTCCGGCCTCGGCAAGACCCGTCTCGCCGCCATGCTGCGCGACCAGGCCGGCTGGTTCCACTACTCCGTCGATTTCCGCATCGGCACCCGGTACATGGGCGAGCACATCGTCGACAATTTCAAACGCGAGGCGATGCGCAACCCGTTCCTGCGCGAGCTCCTGCGCACCGACTCGATCTACATCGCCTCCAACATCACCTTCCAGAATCTCGCGCCGCTCTCGACCTATCTCGGCAAGCCCGGAGATCCCGACAAGGGCGGCATCCCCTTCGACGAATACATCCGCCGCCAGCGCCAGCACCGCGCCGCCGAGATAGCGGCGACCCGCGACACGCTGATCTTTCTTGACAAGGCCCGTGACATCTACGGCTACGAGCATTTCGTCTGCGACACGTCGGGCTCGCTCTGCGAGGTGGTCGATCCGCACGACCCGACCGACCCGGTCCTGACCGATCTCGCCTCCGCCACCCTGCCCGTCTGGATCCGCGGAACCGACGAGCATGTCGAGGAACTCTGCGACCGCTTCGACCGCGCGCCCAAACCGATGTACTACCCCGAGGACTTCCTCACCTCGGTCTGGGACGAATACCGCCGCGAGACCGGACAGGCCGAAAACGAGATCGACCCCGAAGCCTTCATCCGCCACGGCTTCCGCGCCCTCATGGACCACCGCCTGCCGCGCTACGAGGCGATGGCCCGCGAGTGGGGCGTGACCGTCGAGGCCTCCGACGCGGCCTCCGTGCGCGACCCGGCCGATTTCGACGCGATGATCGCGGGAGCCCTTTCCCGGAAATGAGCGGCGACGCTGCCCACGATCAGGCCCACGGCCACACGCACGACCATGCCCACGCCAACCGCCGCGCGGTCGGGATCGCCGCCGCCCTCACCGGCGCCTTCATGCTGGTCGAGGTCGCGGGCGGCCTGATCTCAGGATCGCTCGCGCTTCTGGCGGATGCCGGCCACATGCTGACCGATTTCGCCGCGCTCTCGCTGGCCTGGATCGCGTTCCGCATCTCCGCGCGCCCGGCGGACGCCACCCGGACCTTCGGCTTCGACCGCGTCTCGGTGCTGGTCGCGTTCGTCAACGGCCTCGCGCTCTTCGGCGTCGCGATCTGGATCGTGATCGAGGCATGGCGTCGCATCGCCGACCCGGTCTCCGTGACAGCCGACATCATGCTCGCCGTCGCCATCGCCGGCCTCGCCGTCAACATCGCCGCCTTCTGGGTGCTTTCGCGCGGCGACCGCGAGAACCTCAACCTGCGCGCGGCGCTGATCCATGTCGCGGGCGACCTGCTCGGCTCCGTCGCGGCCATCGTCGCCGCGCTGATCATCATGCGGACGGGATGGATGCCGATCGACCCCATCCTGTCGGTTCTCGTCGCGCTCCTGATCCTGCGCTCGGCCTGGGGCGTCGTGCGCGAAAGCGCCCACATCCTGCTCGAAGGCGCCCCCGCGCGTTTCGACGCGTCCGAAATCCGCGACTCCCTTCTGGCCTCGGTGCCCGACCTGCGCGGCGTGCGCCATGTCCACGCCTGGTCCATCACCCAGGAACGCCCGATGGTGACGCTGGAGGCCGACCTCGCGGCGGGCGGCGACGCCGAGACCGCGAAAACGGCCATCCGCGAGGTGCTGGCCGACCGCTTCGGCTTCCGGCACGCCACGATCGAGATCTGCGCCGCCCCCGACACCCGGTTGCCGGGCCGCCGCCCAGGCCCTATCTAGCCCTCTCCGCCGCTTCGAAAGCTTCCCATGCCCATCCGGATCCCGCAGACGCTCCCAGCCCATGACGTGCTGCGCCGCGAAGGCGTCGCGGTCATGTCCGAGGAATCGGCCGAGCGCCAGGACATCCGCCCGCTCCGGATCGGGCTCCTGAACCTCATGCCCAAGAAGGTCCAGACCGAGACCCAGTTCGCCCGCCTCATCGGCGCGACCCCGCTCCAGATCGACCTCACGCTGATCCGCATGTCCGAGCACCAGTCGCGCAACACCTCGGCCGCGCATCTGGAGACCTTCTACCGGCCCTTCGCCGACCTCCGCTCCGAGCGTTTCGACGGGCTGATCATCACCGGCGCGCCCATCGAGCACCTCGATTTCGAGGACGTCAGCTACTGGGAAGAGCTGCGCGAGGTCTTCGACTGGACCCAGACCAACGTCCATCACACGATGGGCGTCTGCTGGGGCGGCATGGCGATGCTGCACCATTTCCACGGCGTCCCGAAACACATGCTGCCGGCCAAGGCGTTCGGCTGCTTCCGCCACCGCGCCGTCGGCCAGGGCTCGCCGTTCCTCCAAGGCTTCTCCGACAGCTTCCTCGTGCCGGTCAGCCGCTGGACCGAGGTGCGCTCCGAGGACGTGAGCCTGCACCCGGATCTCGCGACGCTCATCGCCTCCGAAGACGTCGGCCCCTGCCTCATCGACGATCCCACGCACCGCGCGCTCTACATGTTCAACCATCTCGAATACAACTCGACCACGCTCAAGGAGGAATACGAACGCGACGTGGCCGCCGGCGGCCCGGTGGTGGAGCCCGCGGACTACTTCCCCGACGACGACCCGTCGCGCCCGCCCGAAAACCGCTGGCGCAGCCACGGCCAGCTTCTCTACGGCAACTGGATCAACCAGATCTACCAGACCACGCCCTTCGACGCGTCGGAGATCGGGAGCTGACCGGATGGACCGCAGAGCCTTTCTCGCCGGGGGAACCGCAATGCTCGCCGCCTCGGGCTGCGCGCGCGGCCGCGACGTGACGCCCGTGGTCTCGACGCGCGGCCAGACCGTCACCATCGACGGCACCGCACTCCACTACGAGCGCGCGGGCTCCGGCCCGCCCCTCGTCCTGATCCACGGCGCCAGCGGCAACCTGCGCGACTGGACCTTCCGCGCCGCCGACCGCTTCGCCGCGACCCACGACGTCATCGCCTTCGACCGCCCCGGCCACGGTCTGAGCGGAACTCCCGAGACCGGCATCGCCAGCCTTTCGGCCCAGGCCGCCCTCATGCGCGGCGCGCTCGCCAGTATGGGCATCGACCGCGCGATCGTCGCGGGTCACAGCTATGGCGGCTCGGTCGCGCTCGCCTGGGCCCTCGACGCGCCGAAAGCGTCTCCGGCCTCATGCTGCTCGCCGCCCCCAGCCACGAATGGCCCGGCGGCGTCGGCTTCACCAGCGAGCTTCTCGCCAACCCCGCGCTCGGTCCGCTCGTCGCCCGAAGCGCCTCGACCTTCGTCACCGACGGTTTCGCCGGCCGCGCCGTGAACGGCGTCTTCGAGCCGCAGCAGGCCCCCGAAGGCTACCTCGACCACGTCCGTCTCGACCTCATCCTGCAACCGTCGGCTTTGCGCGCCAACGCCCTCCAGCTCACCGCGCTCAAACCGCAGGTCCGCGCGATGCAGAGCCGTTACGGCGAACTCGCCATGCCCGTCGAGATCCTCCACGGCACCGCCGACGACACCGTCTGGCTCACCATCCATTCCGAGGCGCTCGCAGTCGAGGCTCCCGACGCCCGCCTCACCCGCCTCGACGGCATCGGCCACATGCCGCAGCATGTGGCTCTCGCGCAAGTCGAAGCCGCCCTCGCGCGCCTCCCCCGCTGATCAGACCCGCCGTCGCGGCCGAACCCCGGCCTCGCAGGCCCGGTCCCGGAACCGGTCGACCCTGTCAGGACCGGGCGTCGCGATCGGTCTCCGCCTGTTCGGCGGACCAGGCGCCCGCCGCCTCCACCGCCACCGGCGAGGCCGTGGGCAGAACGTTCAGGTAGCTCTCCGTCTGGTCCACCGGCACGACCGCCCGCTGGGTCATGCGGTAAAGCGCGTAGAGCGCGATGACGACGAAGGTCGCGCCAAGCACCAGCCAGAACGCGAACGGTCCCAGCCCCTCCATCGCCCAGCCCGTGGCCAACGGACCCAGAATGGCGCCCAGCCCGAAGGTGAAGACGAGCCCGCCGGAGGCGGCCGGCATGTCCTCGGCCGAAAGGAAGTCGTTGGTGTAGGCGAGAAACAGGGCGTAGAGCGGCGTCGTCACCCCGCCGGCGAAGAATGCGACCGCCATCAACGGCCAGAGCCCGCCGCCGGAGACCCAGCCCGCCGCGCAGGCCGCCGCGCCGAGCGCGGCCGCCCCGAAGATCAGCTTGCGCCGGTCCATCCTGTCCGAGAGCCAGCCGATCGGGAATTGCAGAACAAGCGCCCCGGCGAACAGCATCGCGACGAAAAGCGCGATCTGGTCGGCGGTCAGGCCGATCTGCGTTCCGAAGACCGCACCCATGCCCGATTGCGTGGCGTAGACGCCGCCCAGAAGGAAGATCCCGACGGCCCCGAGCGGGGAGCTTGAGAACAGGGCGCGCAGTGGCATCGGGCGCGCGACCTCGACCGCCGGAACGGTGGCGGCGGACAGGAGGATCGGGGCGAATGAGATCGACACGAGGATCGAGGCGCCGATGAACAGCACCGAGGTCGCGGCGTCCCCCAGCGTCAGCAGCCCCTGCGCCCCGATGATGCCCAGCGTCTGCGCGATCATGTAGGCCGACAGCACCTTGCCGCGCGTCTCGTTGGTGGAGGCGGCGTTCAGCCAGCTCTCGGCGGCGACGTAGATGCCCGACATGCAGAAACCGATCAGAACGCGCAGAAGCGTCCAGGCCCAGGGTTCGGTCAGCAGCGGAAGGGCGATCAGCCCGGCCGACATGAAGCTTCCGAGCGCGGCGAAGACGCGCACGTGCCCCACCCGCTGGATCAGAACCGGGGTGAGACGCGCGCCCGACAGGAAGCCGAGGAAATAGCCCGAGGTGACGATGGCCAGTTCCGTCGCCGAGAACCCCTCGATTCCGCCCCGCAGACCGACGAGAGTGAAATGCATGCCGTTGCCCAGCATGATCAGCACGATGCCGAGCAGAAGGGCCCAGACGCCCGACAACATCTTGATCATGGAACCTCCCTTCGCGTCTTTAGCCGCCTCCGGACTCGCTCCTTGCCTCGCACGGTCCTCCGACCGCCGCCCTTGCCGCAGCGCCGCATGCCTCTCCATTTGCGACGTTCCGTGATGGCGCCGCGAAATCTCGTCGCGCCCGCGGAACCACGGCGCCGGTTCTCCGCCCGTCGATCCGCGAACCCTGGCGGGTCGCGACCGGTTTTCCGGACATGCCAGCCACGGAAAACCCGACCGGAAGCCGCGGCGGCCGCTCCGCAAGGCGTGACGCACCTTTCCACCGGGTTAACGCGTTTCTGATAGTCGTTTTTTCTCAGTTACTTACCAAAAGTGTCACGCGTGACACTTTTCAGGAAATCGGCCCGCCGCGATCCCCATTGCGACCCGCCGGCCCGCTTCGCATACTCGACGGCGGCATTCGAAACGGCCGGCCGGAGGTCGGGGAAGGAAAAAGCAAGATGGGAAGAAAAGAATTCGCCAAACCCTTCGACGGCGCGATCAGCCGGTTCGCGGACAAGGACGCGCCCAAAGCGGTCCGCGACGCCTTGAAAGACGCCGGCAAGAACGACATCCTCGACCCCGATTACCCGTATGGCAACCGCCTCGAGAAATCCGCCTACGAGGACGAATACGACGCCTGCCAGCTTGAGCTGATCCGCGCGCAGCGCTGGATCCGGGCCGAGGGCAAACGCGTCGTCGTGCTCTTCGAAGGCCGTGACGCCGCCGGCAAGGGTGGCACGATCAAGGCGATCCGCGAGAACCTCAGCCCCCGCGCCGCCCGCACCGTCGCCCTCTCCGCCCCGACCGAGACCGAACGCGGCCAGTGGTATTTCCAGCGCTACGCCACCCACCTGCCCACGACCGGCGAGATGGTCCTCTTCGACCGCTCCTGGTACAACCGCGCCGTGGTCGAAAAGGTCTTCGGCTGGGTCGAGAACGAAGACCGGGAGCGGTTCTTCGCGCAGCTTCCCGAATTCGAGGACATGCTGGTCAAGGACGGCATCATCCTGATCAAGCTCTGGCTCGCCATCGGCCGCGCCGAACAGCTCCGCCAGTTCCTCCAGCGCGAGAGCGACCCGCTCAAGCAATGGAAACTGAGCCCGGTCGACGTCGACGGCCTCGCCAGATGGGACGACTATTCCAAAGCCATCGTCGAGACGTTCAAGCGCAGCCACACGCCCGTCCTTCCCTGGACGGTCATCCGCTACGACGACAAGCGCCGCGGCCGCATCGCCGCGATGCGCGCGGTCCTGGCCCGCCTCGACTATCCCGGCAAGGAGGCCCCGCCCCCGGATCCCGCGATCTGCGGCGGCCCCGAGATCATCGCCAAGGCCCTCTCCGTCTGACCCGCTCTTGCGCGCGACCCGTTCCGCACCCATTTCCCTGAGCGAAAGGGAGACGGAATGACGACGCAGCAGACATACGACTGGACCGGATCGATGCACGGACTGCCCGATCCCGACCGCGACGCGCAATTCTATGACGGCGTCCGCGCCAGAAGGCTCGCCGCGTGGTTTTTCGACGTCGCGCTGATCCTGATCATCGGCATCCCCGTCGCCATAATCTTCGGTCTCGCGACCTTCGGTCTCGGCTTCGCGCTCTTCCCGCTGATCGTCGCCGGGATCGGATTCGTCTACCGGACGATGACGATCTCCGCCCGCTCGGCGACCTGGGGCATGCGCTTCATGGGCATCGAACTGCGCCGCCATGACGGGTCGCGCTTCGATTTCCCGACGGCGCTTTTCCACACTGGCATCTACACCGTCGCGTTCACCTTCTTTCCGCTGCAGATTATCAGCTGCCTGACGATCCTCGGCACTCGCTACGGCCAGGGCCTTCAGGACCTGATCCTGCGCACCGCGATGATCAACCGCCCCGTCGACTGACGGGGCGACGCGCGTTCACCATGCGCGAGAATCCTGTTGCCCGGGCCGCGCGCCTGCTGTTAGCGTTTTCTTCACGATTTCCGTGACCGGTCCCGGACCATCCGATGCGCCACTCGCTTCCTCAGACGCACCAGTTCTACGTGACCGCGCCCCAGCCGTGTCCGTACCTGTCGGGGCGCGTCGAACGCAAACTCTTCACGGCGCTTCAGGGCGACGGCGCGTCGCATCTCAACGACGTGCTGTCGCATCAGGGATTTCGGCGTTCGCAGAACGTGCTTTACCGGCCCTCCTGCGCGGGATGCTCGGCCTGCATGTCCGCTCGCATCCGAGTGCGGGATTTCGATCCGAGCCGGGGACAGCGTCGCATCCTCAAGCGGAACGCCCATCTCGAACGATGCTCCAACAGCCCGTGGGCCACCGACGCGCAGTTCGAGCTCTTCCGCAGGTATCTCGACGCGCGGCATGCGACCGGCGGCATGGCCGACATGGATATCGGCGAATTCGGCGCGATGATCGAAGAGACCCCGGTCCGCAGCCGCGTGGTCGAGTACTGGCGCGCGACGCCGGCCGGCAACGTTCTGGCGGCGGTGTGCCTGACCGATCTTCTGTCTGACGGCGTGTCGATGGTCTACTCGTTCTTCGATCCGGATCTCTCCGCCGACAGTCTCGGCACGTTCATCATCCTCGACCACGTCGCCATCGCGCGCGAGGCCGGTCTGCCCTACGTCTATCTCGGCTACTGGGTGCCGGGCAGCGCCAAGATGGATTACAAGGCGCGGTACAGCCCTCTGGAAATCTTCACGCAGGGCCAGTGGCGCGATCTGGCGGATGTCGACGTCCGCCATGCGTCGCGCCAGATATCCGAACGGCCGGCGGTCGACCAGGTCGCCGCGATCGAACTGCCCTCGACCGGCTAGACCGGGCCGGACCGCCGGGCGTGCGCTTCGCGTTCCGCCTTGAAATGCCGGCACAAGAACCACATACATCGCCGCCAATCAGAACCGGCGCCGGACTGTCCGGGCCGAGATAACAGGGAGAAACACTCGCCGATGGAAAGACGCAACTTCATCAGAGGCGCCGCCGTCGCGGTCGCCGGATCCGCCCTCGCCGCCCCCGCCATCGCCCAGGAGCGCATGACTTGGCGCATGGTCACGACCTGGCCCAAAAACTTCCCCGGCCTCGGCGTCGGCGCGCAGCGGCTCGGAGACCGGATCACGGCGATGTCGGGCGGCCGTCTGACAATCGAGGTCTATTCCGCGGGCGAGCTGGTGCCGCCACTCGGCGCGTTCGACGCGGTCATCGAAGGTTCCGCCGAGATGAGCCACGGCGCGGCCTATTACTGGCAGAACAAGTCGCCGGCGACCGCCTTCTTCACCGGCGTGCCGTTCGGCATGACGAGCCGCGAATTGGCGGCCTGGGTCCGCTACATGGGCGGCCAGGAGCTCTGGGACGAGGTCTACGACCAGTTCGGCGTCCAGGGCTTCCTGAGCGGCGACACCGGAACGCAGGCCGGCGGCTGGTTCCAGAATGAGCTCACCAGCGTCGCGGACGTGCAGGGTCTCAAATTCCGCACGCCCGGCCTGGGGGGCCAGGTCTGGGAGAAAATGGGCGCCACCGTCGTCAACATGCCGGCCGGCGAGATTTTCGCCGCGCTGCAATCCGGCGCGCTCGACGCGGCCGAATTCGTCGGCCCCTACAACGATCTGGCGCTCGGCTTCTACCAGGTCTGCAAATACTACTATCTCTCCAGCTTCAACGAACCGGGTCTCGCCACCGAGCTGGCCGTCGACAAGGCCAAGTTCAGCGCGCTTCCGGCCGATCTCCAGGAGATCGTCAGGATCGCCTGCCAGGCCGAGTACGATCAGGTCGCGAGCGACTTCTACGCCAACGATCCGATCGCGCTCAAAACGCTGGTTGAGGATCACGGCGTGATCATCGGGCAGTTCCCCGAGGACATCTATCAGGCCGGAGCCAATGCCGCGCTGGAGATCATCGAGGGTCTGCGGAACTCGGACGACGCGCTGACCGCGAAAGTCACCCAGAACTACCTCGAGTTGCTCGCGCTGGTACGGAGCCGCACGGAGCAGACCGATATGCCTTATCTCGAGATGCGGAAGAAGTTCTTCAATCCCGCCTGAAACCCTCGGGAAAGTACACGAAAGCGGGCAGAGCGAAGGCTCCGCCCGCTTTCATAAACGCCGCGCGCGACTTCATCGAAAGTCTACCCGCGAATGCGGAAAATCTGCGGCGTAAACGCTTTTAGGGTTTTTAATCAGACCCTTGCGGCCTGTCCAGACTTGGACGCCTTCGTGCGCTCATCCGTAGATCAGCGTGGGCAACCAGGTGACAATACCCGGAAAGGCGATCAAGAGCGCGATCACGACGAGCTGAAGCGCAACGAACGGAGCCGCCCCGCGATAGATCTGGCTCGTCCGCACGTCCGGCGGGGCGACCGATCGCAGATAGAAGAGCGAGAACCCGAAGGGCGGCGTGAGGAAGCTGGTCTGCAGGTTCACCGCGACGATCACCCCCAGCCAGACCGGGTCCACCCCCATCAGAAGCAGCACCGGCGCCGTCACCGGTATGATGATGAAGATGATCTCGAACGTGTCGAGAATGAAGCCGAGCACGAACATCAGCAGCATCACGAAGACGATCGCGCCGTACTTGCCGCCCGGCAGGGCCGCCATGAACTCGCCCACCAGATCGTCGCCGCCGAGCATCCGGAAAACGAGCCCGAAGACCGACGCGCCGATCAGGATGACGAAGATCATCGAGGTGGTGGTCGCGGTCGATTCCATGACCGCGCGAAGATTGGTCCAGTTGAAGCGGCCACGCACCGCCGCGAGCAGCATCGCGCCGACCGCCCCCACGGAGGCGGATTCGGTCGGCGTCGCGATCCCCGCCAGGATCGAGCCCAGAACCGCCACGATCAACGCCAGCGTCGGGATCATCGTGACGATCACGTCACGCAGCAGTCCCGCGCGCTCCTCGGCCGTGACCGTCAGGGCCGGACAGCTCTCGGGGTCGGTCACGGCCTTGAAGATGACGAAAGACATGTAGGTTCCGACAAGGATCAACCCGGGAATGAAGGCCCCCGCGAACAGGTTGCCGACCGAGACGACCTTGGGCGCGAAGTTGCCGAGTTCCATCTGAACCTGCGCGTTCATCCCGCCCAGCATGTCGCCCATGAAGATCAGAACGGTCGAGGGCGGGATGATCTGGCCCAGCGTTCCGCTCGCGCAGATGACGCCCGAGGCGAGCTTCGGATCGTACCCCGCTCGCAGCATCGAGGGCAGCGCCAGCAATCCCATCGTGACGACGGTCGCCCCGACGATCCCGGTCGAGGCGGCCAGAAGCGCGCCGACGGCGATGACCGAGATGCCAAGCCCCCCGCGCAGCGTCCCGAAGAGCCGGCCCATCGTCACCAGAAGCTGCTCGGCGATGCCGGAACGCTCCAGCATCATTCCCATGAAGATGAAGAGCGGGACGGCCACCAGCACGTCGTTGAGCATGATGCCCAGATATCGCGGCGCGATGCTCGACAGGTTCGACGGATCGAACGCGCCGAGCCAGGTTCCGATCAGCGCGAAGATCAGCGCCACTCCGGGCAGCGTGAACGCGACGGGAAACCCGAGAAGCAGCACGCCGATGATGCCCAGGAACATCATCAGGCTCAGGATCTCGCCGATCAGGACCGTATCCATGCGCTCACACCTCCCGGGCGGGATAGCGCATGGCGGGCGGCAGCAGGTCCTCGCGATCCGCCAGAACCAGAACTCCGCGAAGGAAAAGCGCCAGCGCCTGGAAGCCGACCACGGCGACGAACACGAGGATGAAGCTCTTGAGTATGAACAGGCCCGGCAGCCCCCCCATGTTCGGGCTGCTCTCCTGAAAGCTCCAGGAGCGCGCGACGTATGGCCAGCCCCAGAACGCGACCGTCCAAAGGAACGGCCCCACGAACAGAACCGAACCGATCATGTCCACGATGGCCTTGGTCCGGGTGCGGGCCTCGCGATAGAAAATATCGACCCGGACGTGGGAATCCCTCATCAGCGCATAGCCGGCGATGCCCATGAACATCGCGCCGTTCAGCCAGATGTAGAGGTCCTGCATCGGGACCGAGCCCGTGCGGAACGCGTACCGCATGACGACCACCGCGAAACAGATGATGACGATCAAAAGGGGAAACCAGGAGAAAAGCTTTCCCAGAGCTCCGTTGATCCCGTTGATGATCCGCACGGTCGCCGCGACAGCCTGCATGTTCCCTCACCCTTCAAGTCGCCGAGTGCTACGGTCCTCGCGAATGCTTGTCCATCATCGACGATGCGCGGCGCCGCACGGCAATCGATTCGTTCGAGCCGGCGAACGGGGCCCGGGCTTCGTGGAAGCGATCAATTTTCGACCGTTCTGGAAACAAAACTTCGTCAGAACCGTAGCGGACGCAACTTTCCGTGCGATACCTTGTTGACCGGGTCGGTTCACGCCCCTAAACAGTCTTAAAGACAAGGGAGCGGGCGCATGGGCGGACCTGAAATCGTAAACGGAAGCGGACGACGGCGGGCGTAACGCGTCCGACCGGATCGTCCGACACGCCCCCTGCAGGGGGTTTTTTTTTGGCGAAGAGGAAAACGCGGGCACGGCTCGCGGAACATGCGGAACGGAGACCACGATGACTCGACAGATGACCGGCGCGCAGATCGTCATAAAGGCGCTCAGGGATCAGGGCGTTGACACGGTGTTCGGATATCCGGGCGGCGCGGTCCTGCCGATCTATGACGAGGTCTTCCAGCAGAACGACATCCGCCACATTCTCGTACGCCACGAGCAGGGCGCGGCACATGCGGCCGAAGGATACGCCCGTTCGACCGGTAAGCCCGGCGTCGTTCTGGTGACGTCCGGTCCGGGGGCGACGAACACGGTGACAGGGCTTGTCGACGCGCTGATGGATTCGATCCCGATCGTCGTTCTCTGCGGTCAGGTTCCGACCTTCATGATCGGCAACGACGCCTTCCAAGAAGCGGACACCGTGGGCATCACACGACCCTGCACCAAACACAACTGGCTGGTGAAAGACACGGCGAAACTGGCGGAGACCATCCACCAGGCTTTCCATGTCGCGACCACCGGACGGCCGGGACCGGTCCTCGTCGACATCCCCAAGGACGTCCAGTTCGCGACCGCCGCCTATTTGCCCAAGGACGGCGCGCGGACGTCGCATTACCGGCCGCGCACCAAGGCCGATCCGGACGCGATCCTCGCCGCCGTCGAGGCCATTGAGAAGGCGGAACGCCCGATCCTCTATTCCGGCGGCGGCGTGATCAACTCCGGCGACGGCGCGACCAAGGCGCTGCGCGAGTTGACGGCTGCTACCGGGTTTCCGATCACCTCCACCCTGATGGGGCTCGGCGCCTATCCGGCCAGCGGCGACGCCTGGATCGGCATGCTCGGAATGCACGGCACCTACGAGGCAAACTGGGCGATGCACGATTGCGATCTGATGATGTGCATCGGCGCGCGGTTCGACGACCGCATCACCGGCCGGGTCGACGCGTTCTCGCCGCGCTCGTTCAAGGTTCATATCGACATCGATCCGTCCTCGATCAACAAGAACATCCATGTCGACGTTCCCGTCGTCGGCGATGTCGGCTCGGTTCTGGAAGACATCCTGGCACTCTGGAAAAGTCGGGGCTCCAAGACGGCCTCGACGGCCGTCGCGAAGTGGTGGAAACAGATCGGCCTCTGGCGCGGGCGGGACTGCCTCGCCTATCGCGGCTCCAAGACCGTGATCAAACCGCAATACGCGCTCGAGCGCCTCGAGGCCCTGACCAAGGGGCACGACCGCTACATCACCACCGAGGTCGGCCAACATCAGATGTGGGCGGCACAGTATCTCGGCTTCGAGGAGCCGAACCGTTGGATGACGTCCGGCGGGCTTGGCACCATGGGTTACGGCACCCCCGCCTCGATCGGCGTCCAGGTCGCCCATCCCGACGCGCTGGTCATCAACGTGGCCGGCGAGGCCTCGTGGCTGATGAACATGCAGGAGATGTCGACGGCGGTGCAGTACCGCCTGCCGGTCAAACAGTTCATCCTCAACAACGAGCGGCTCGGCATGGTCCGCCAGTGGCAAGAACTGCTGCATGGCGAGCGGTATTCGTCGTCGTGGTCGGAGGCCCTGCCCGATTTCGTGAAGCTGGCCGAGGCGTTCGGCGCGAAGGGGATCCTCTGTTCCGACCCGGACAAACTCGACGACGCGATCATGGAGATGCTGGAATACGACGGACCGGTCATATTCGACTGTCTCGTCGAGAAGCACGAGAACTGCTATCCGATGATCCCGAGCGGCAAGGCTCATAACGAGATGATCATGGGCGACGATTCGACCTCCGACGCCATCGACGCCGGCGGCGCGGTCCTGGTCTGAGAAGGAGAGAGACATGAACGCGCTCACGCTCAAACGGGGCTCGTCGAGCCACAGCGCCTACAATCTGCGCAACCCGCTGGGTGACCATCAGGAGACGCACACGCTCGCGGTGCTCGTCGACAACGAGGCGGGCGTGTTGGCCCGCGTGATCGGCCTGTTCTCCGGCCGCGGGTACAACATCGACAGCCTGACGGTCGCGGAGACCGACAGCGAAGGCCACCGCTCGCGGATCACCATCGTCACCACCGGCACGCCCGCCGTGATCGAGCAGATCAAGGCCCAGCTTGGCCGGATCGTGCCGGTGCACGAGGTCCACGACCTGACCGTCGAGGGTCCGGCCGTCCAGAGGGAACTCGCGCTCGTGAAAGTCGGCGGCACCGGCGAAAAGCGCGTCGAGGCGATGCGCACCTGCGACGTTTTCCGCGCGCGGGTGGTGGACACCACGCTTGAGAGCTTCGTTTTCGAGATCTCCGGAACGACCGAGAAGATCGACGCTTTCATCGCGCTGATGCGGCCCCTCGGACTGACGGACGTGGCGCGGACCGGCATTGCGGCGATCGCCCGGGGAGTGTGAGACCCGGCGAATGGTCTTCCCACACCGACGCTCGGATTTCGCAGAAGTCGGAGCATCGAGAGTGTTTGAAGTGATCGGTCCGATCCGCTAATGTCCGACTAAATTCCAACCAGCTCAGGGAGAGCGTGACATGTCCACCATTCTCGGGATCATCGTTTTCGGTGCCATGCTCGCCGGAGTGGCGTTTCTGTGGCGCCAGAACGACTGACATGTGACGAAAGTCACTGCATCAGGGCAGGCGGGATGAGATCATTCCCGTATTGAAGCCGCCCATCCGCAATTCGCCGTTGAGGCGCTGATACTCGATCTTCGGGCATCTGTTCATGATGACGCGCATGCCGGCATCCTCCGCGCGGACGGCGGCCTGCTCGTCGATGACGCCGATCTGCATCCAGATGGTTCGCAATCCCCTGTCCGTCAGATTCTCCAAGGCATCGTCCACGACGGCTCCCGCCTGATCCGAGCGTCGAAAGATGTCCACCATCTCAACCGGACCGGCGTCCTGCGGGATGCTAGCGAGGTCCGGGTACACGATCTCGCCAAGAAGGGTCTCACCCGAATAGGCCGGGTTGACGGGAATGACCCGGAAGCCCTTCAGACCGAGGTATCGCGCGACATAGTACGACGGACGGATCTGGTTCTTGGAGACGCCGACGCAGGCGACGGTTTTCGTCTCGGACAGAACCTGACGCAGAACATCATCACTGTAACTCAATTGCATACCTTGAAACCCTCATTCATCAAAGCAATAAGAAAAAAGGCGTCCGGACGATGTCCGGACGCCAAGTCGGAACGAGGGACAGTGAGTTGAGACGGGGCTGTTCCGAGCACACCGCCTCCAGACTTAAATGGGGATCTCATATCGCGCCGAAAAGCCCCGAAATATGAATAAAGCGTGAACGTCATTGCGCACCCCCCTGCCCGGCCCTGACGGCATAAAGGCCGACGGCCGCCGCGTTCGACACGTTGAGCGAGCCGAAGGCGCCAGCCGCCGGAATTCGTACGATCCTGTCGCAGAGCTTGCCCGTCAGCATCCGGAGGCCGGGCCCCTCGGCCCCGAGCGCGAGCGCGAGCGGGCGGCCGGAGACGGATGCGATTCCGCTGGCAAGATCCGTTTCACCTTCGCCGTCAAGACCTATGATCGCGAACCCCATGTCGCGCAGCGTCCCCATCGCATTGGCGAGATTCGGCACGCGGAGGTAGGGCTGCCGTTCCAGCGCTCCGGAGGCGGTTTTCGACAGCGCCCCGGTCTCGGGCGCGGAATGCCGATGCGGCGCGATCACCGCGCGCGCACCGAAAACCTCCGCGGAACGCAGGATCGCGCCGACATTGTGAGGATCGGAGACGCGGTCAAGCAGGAGCACCAACGGGGCCTCACCGCGCGGCGCGCAGACCTCAGACACGGAGCCCCAATCCAGCGGTTCGACTTCGAGCGCCGCGCCCTGGTGAACGGATTGCGGATCGACTGGCGCGTCGAAGCGACGCGCGTCCACGATGCGCGGCTCCATCCCCGAGACCGCAATGGCGTCGGCAAGCCTGTCGGCGGCATTGCGGGTAACCACGAGCTCGCGGCGGATCCGCGACGGATTGGTCAGCGCGTCGCGGACGGCGTGAATGCCGAACAGCCAGAGCGTCTCGCCACCGTCCCGGCGCGAACGCTCCTTTTCGACCGCCCATGCGGGCTTTCGTGCCATGACGTGTCTCCTGTCTCGACCGTCGGGACATGATCACGGGCTTCGGCGGGAGGCAAGGCGGAGCGGCGCCCGGACAGCGGGCGGGATTTGATGTTGACGGGATGGAGCCGCTGGCCTAATCCCGCGCCATCCGCGCAGGCGCCAGACGCGTCGCGGCTCCGTGGAGGGGTGGCAGAGCGGTCAAATGCAACGGACTGTAACTCCGTCTCGGAAACGATACGCAGGTTCGAATCCTGCCCCCTCCACCACACGTCTCTGCCAGAATACCGCTCAGACGGTCCTCACGCCGCTCACTCTTCCAACAGGGGAAACCAGATGAAGACGATCATTCGCACGACCGCACTCGCAATCGGGTGCTCAATCGTCGCGGCGTCCGGAAGCGCCGCGGAGGAATGGCGGCTGAACAACTTCCTGCCGGAGACCCGGCCCGAATCCGCGCAGATCGAGCAGTTCGCCGATGAGGTGAACGCGGCGCTATCCGACCGCGATTTCACTCTGAACGTCTACAGCGGCGGATCGTTGGGGTTAAAAAACACCGATACCCTCCGGTTCCTGCCTCAAGGCGCGGTCGAGATGAGCCTCATGTGGGCAAACTATCTTGGCCGCGACGCGCCCGCTCTCAGCTCGGTTTTCGTTCAGGGCGCGATCAGCACGGCTGACGAACTCAAGGCGGTTCTGCCGGAGGTCCAGGCGATCTACGCCGAGGAGTTCACCGACTGGGGCGTGACCTCGGTCGGATACGTGGCGATCCCGATGCTCTACGTTTCGGTGTTCTGCCGCGACGAGCCCGTGAACTCGCTCGCCGATCTCGAAGGCAAGAAGCTTCGGGTCTGGGCGCGCGACCAGGTCGAGACCTTCACGAAGCTTGGCGTGTCCGCGCAGATCGTCCCGCAGGAGGAGCTTTACGTCGCGCTCAAGACCGGCGTCGTCGACTGCGCGCTCTACCCCGCGCTCTACGCCCACACCATCTCGCTGCAGGAGGTCGCGAGCCATGCCTCGTACATCTACCCGATGGCATCCGGGCCCTACGTGATCGGCGTCGAGACCGAGCGCTGGGACGCGACCGACCCGGCCATCCGCGAGGCGATCACCATTGCGGCGGCCGATCTGTGGGAGCGCACCAACCAGTACGACGAGGACTACGAGAAGGAGCTTGCCGCGCGCGACGAACTGGCGGCGCAGGGTGTCACCTGGGGCGCGGACTTCCCCGAAGAGGACAGCGCGAAGTTTCTCGAAGCGGTGTCCGAAACCTGGGGCATGTTGGCGGACGAGGCTGGCGGCAACGCGCCTGCCTACCGGGAGCGCGTGCTGACGGCGCTCGGCCGCTGACGGCGGCGCTCAGGCGCGATGCCGGATATCCGGCGAAATCTGCGGCGAGGACTGGAAGCGCTGGCCCTCGCGATGGCGATGGCGGCGGCGGCGGCGATGGTCGCCATCGTCGGCTTCATCATGACAAGCGTGGTGATGCGCAAAGCGCTCAACGCGCCGCTGCACGTCACCGAGGAGGTGGTCGGGCTGCTGCTCAGTGCCGCGCTTTTTCTCGGCCTGCCCTACGTGACGCTTCGTGCCCGTCACGTCCGTGTGGGGATCGTGGCTGACAACCTTCCGCATCTTGCACGTCGGATCATGGGGGTCACCGCGATGGCGGTCGGGTTCGGGTTCTTCGCCTGGCTGGTCTGGGTCTCCATCCCGTGGTTCCAGTTCACGTTCGACCGCGGCCTCCGCACCCAGACCACGCGATTGCTGCTCTGGCCGTGGATGGCGATCCTGCCGCTTTCGCTCGGCCTGACCGCGGCAATCTATCTCGCGCGGCTGACCGGGCTCATTGAACCCGAGCGACCAAGCGGAAACGCCTGACCCGTGTTCTGGCCCCTGCTCACCGGAATCCTGATGACAGGCGCGGCCACCGGCGTCGCGTTGGGGGTGGCGCTCGGGCTGACGGGCATGGTGCTCCTCCAGATTTTCTCGAACGGCGCCACCTCGCTCGCGGTCGACGCGATCTGGGGGGTGTTCAACTCGTTCACCCTGAGCGCGGTGCCGCTCTTCATCCTTCTGGGAGAGATCCTGCTCAAGAGCGGCATCAGCGAGCGCGCCTATTCCGCCTTCGCGCCGGTGTTCCGCCGGGTGCCGGGCGGGCTCCTGCACACCAACATCGCGGTCTGCACGCTGTTCGGCGCGGTCAGCGGGTCCAGCCTTTCGACGGCGGCCGCCGTCGGGTCCGTCGCCTACCCCGAGATGACCCGGCGGGGATACGACAAGGACATGGTCGTGGGCAGTCTCGCGGGCGGCGGCACGCTGGGACTGCTGATCCCGCCGAGCCTGTCGTTCCTGATCTTCGGCGCGCTGACGGAGACCTCGATCGGCCGGCTCTTCGCCGCCGGTATCCTGCCGGGACTTATGGTCGCGGCGCTTTTCATGGCGTACATCTGGATCCGCGCGGTCCGAACGCCGGGCCTCGCACCGCGCGGAGACGGTCATGAGACGCTCGGACAGATCGTCCGGGGCTTCGGCCAGGTCTGGCCGCTGCTGGCGCTGATCGCGGCCGTTATCGGCAGCATCGTCGGCGGCCTCGCCACCCCGACCGAGGCTGCGGCGGTCGGGGTCGTGCTGGCGGCGATCCTTTCGATGGCTCTTGGCGATCTCACGTTTCGGAAACTGGGCGAGGCGGTCTTCGAATCCGTCGTTCTGTTCTCCGCGATCGGCTTTCTCGTGCTCGGAGCCACGATCCTCGCGCAGTCGGTGAGCATTCTCGGCGTGCCGCAACGCATTCTGGAGACCGTCGCCGAGAGCGGCCTCGGCCGGCATGCGGTGCTGTTTCTCGTGGTGCTGATCTATCTGATCCTCGGCTGTTTTTTCGATGGCCTCTCGCTGATGATCATGACGCTGCCGGTGGTCTTCCCGCTGTTGACCGGTCTCGGCTACGATCCGGTCTGGGTGGGCGTGATGATCACCATCGTGATCGAGATCGGCCAGGTCACGCCGCCGGTCGGCCTGAACCTTTCGGTTCTGTCGGCGCTCACCAACAACGACGTGAGTCTCGGCCGCGTGGCGATCGCGACGGTTCCCTATTGGCTGATCCACCTGTTCGCGATCTTCCTGCTCACGCTGTTTCCCGCGATCGCGCTGTTTCTGCCTGACCTCTTGTTCTGAGAGGCGCGCGGGAGCGTTTCAACCGAACGGCTTCGAGCTCTCCAGAAGATTGGCGGCTTCGAGCTTCGCCCAGTCGAAAGAGACGCCGGTTCCGGGCGTATCGGGAGCGACCGCATGGCGATCCCGCACCACGAGCGGCCGACGGGTGTACGCGTCGATGGGAAACGAATGGACCTCGATCCAACCGGCGTTCCTTTGCCCCGCGACGAGGCTCACATGCAGCTCCTGCATTCCGTGGCTGCAGACCGGCACGCGGTGGGTGTCCGCGAGACGCGCCACCTCCAGAAATCCGGACACGCCGCCGCAATTCGACGCGTCGGGCTGGATGTAACTCAGTTTCGCCATGTCGAAGGCGAGGCCGAACTCCTGGATCGTGTGAAGATTCTCGCCCATCGCCAGCGGCATCCGGGTCGCCTCCGCGATCCGCGCGTAGCCGAGATAGTCATCCGGGACGATCGGCTCCTCGAACCAGAGGAGGTTGAAAGGACGGAACGCCTGGGCGGCGCGGATCGCCTCATCGACGCTCATGGAGTAATTCGCGTCGACCATCAGCGCGATGTCGGGTCCGATCAGTTTGCGGATCGCGGAGACGCGCGTGACATCGGTCGCGAGATCGGGTTGGCCGACCTTGATCTTCACGCCATCGAACCCGCGCGCGAGATAGCCGCGCACGCTCTCAAGCAGTTTCGGGAGCGGAAAGCCGAGATCGATGCCCCCGCAATAGGCGCGCGCCGTCGTCCCCGCTCCGCCCGCCATGACGCGCAGAGGCTCGCCGCGCCTCCGGCCCCGGAGATCCCAGAGCGCGATATCGAGCGCGGAGATCGCGAAGGACGCGACCCCGCCCCGGCCGACATAATGGACATGCCACTGCATCGCCTCGTAAAGCGCCTCGACCTCGCCGGCGTCTCGACCGATCAGGAAGGGAGCCAGATCCCTTTCGATCATCGCCGCGATGGCGAACCCGCCCTTGCCGCCCGTATACGTGTAGCCCGTCCCGGCGGAGCCGTCCCTGAGGGTGATGGTCGTGGTGACCAGCTCGAAATGCGTGTGATCGCCATGTTTGGCGTCCACCAGCACTTCCGCCAGCGGAATGTGGAAAAGCCTCGTGTCAATCGTCGCGATGGAGGTCATGGGCACGCCATACTTCGGACGCTGCAGGATCGCTCGGAGCGGATCGTTTTGCAACATCCGTCCTTCGCGCCTCGCTGAATGATTGAGCGGGCCGCGGAATGGCGGTTAGGGTTGCGACCAAAGACGACGATGAAACCGGATCACAGGGGCGGACGCATGCGGATCAATCTGGAAAACAAGGTGGCGATCGTCACCGGCGCGGGCCGGGGCATAGGGATGCGCATCGCGGAAACTCTGGCCGCCGAAGGCGCCATCCTTGTTGCCGTCGACTTGCGGCAAGACCTTCTCGACGCGCAGGACGAGACCTGGGGCAAGGAAGGCTGGCAGGGAACCCGCCTCATCTGCGACGTCAGCGACAAAGCGGATTGCGCCCGGATCGCCGACGAGGTCATCGCGCGGTTCGGACGGATCGACATTCTGGTCAACAACGCGGGCGTCGCCGGCGGCGCGCCGGTCGAGACCATGGACGAGGAACTCTGGGACCGGAATTTCTCGGTCAATCTCAAGGGCGCTTTCCTGATGTGCCAGGCGGTGATTCCGCAGATGAAACGCCAACGCGCGGGACGGATCGTCAACTCGTCGTCTTTCGCCGCCACGATCCCGTCCCTGGGCGGAGCGGCCTACGCATCGAGCAAAGCCGGCGTGCATTCGCTGACCCGCGTGCTGGCGGGCGAGCTCGGCCCCCACGACATCACCGTCAACTGCTTCGCGCCGGGCATGATTCCCACCGAGATGAACCGCTTCGCCGAAGCCGATGACGCCCGGAAAAAGGCGCTGCTCGACACGCTCTCGCTGCGCCGTTGGGGCGACGCGCAGGACGTGGCCAACCTCGTCTGCTTTCTGTGCTCGGATCTCGCGGGCTACATCACCGGCGCGATGATCGACATCTCCGGCGGGAAATTCGCGACGCAGATGCCGTGGATGGCCCACCGCGCGCCGGACTGACCGGCTTTCCGATCCGGTCATCGAAGACCGATCCGGAAAGCGACGCCACATCGCCGAAAAAGCTTCATCTTCGAAATCGCCGGAGCTATCGTCCAATTCGCAGGGACCCGTGAGCGGTCCCGGACCAGGGAGACGGAAATGATCATTCGACGCGACCTAACGACGAGCCGCCGCACCGCCCTCAAACTCGGGGCCGGCGCGCTTGTCCTGCCGGCGTTCGCAGGACCCGCCTTCGCCGCCGACAAGCGCGTGGCGATGGTCGTCAAGAACACCGGCAACAGCTATTTCGACGCCTGCGCAAACGGCGCGATGGAGGCCGCGGCCGAAGTCGGCGGCATGGAGATCATCTACACCGCGCCGACCAAACCGACGCCGGAAGACCAGATCGCGGTCATCGACGCGCTCATCGCCCAGCGGGTCGACGGCATCATCGTCTCCGCGAACGACGCCAACGCGCTCGTTCCCGTCGGCAAGAAGGCGATGGAGCGCGGCATCGTGATGATGTCCTTCGACAGCGCCATCGCGCCCGAAGGCCGGAGCGTGCATCTCAGCGCGTCGTCCACGCCTCTGATCGGTGCCAAGCAGGTTCAGATGATCGGTGAGACCCTCGGCTACGAGGGCGAGGTCGCGATCCTGTCGGCCGCCTCGACGATGACAAACCAGAACTCCTGGATCGAAGCGATGAAGGAGGAATGGAAGGATCCCAAATACGCCAACATGCCGCTCGTCGCGACGGTCTATGGCGACGACCAGGACGACAAGAGCTACCGCGAGATGGAATCGCTCGTTAAGGCGTATCCGAACCTGCGTGGCGTGATCTCACCCACCACCATCGGCATCCGATCCGGAGCCAAGGCGATCATGGACATGGACATGGTCGGCAAGGTCTGGATCACCGGTCTCGGCCTGCCCTCGGAAATGCAGGTCGCCGTCGAAGCGGGCGCCTGCGACACCTTCGCGATCTGGAACCCGGTCGAATACGGCTACGCCTCGACGATGATCATGGCCGCCATTCTCGGCGGCGCGGATACCGCCGAGGGCGCGACGCTGAGCATGGGCAAGAAAGGCGACACGGTCGTCGGACCCGACGGCGAGGCCGTCATGGGCGAACCCTTCGTGTTCAACAAGGACAACGTCGCGGAATTCGCCAAGATATTCTGATGACGGCACACTGATTTTGGCGGACCGCGCGGTCCAACCGCACGGTCCGTCCTTTCCCCATTCTCAGATCGAACCGACCACGGGAACGGCGAATGACGTCCGCTTTGTCGCTGCATGAGGTCTCGAAACGCTTTCCGGGAGTCAAAGCGCTCGACGGGGTCTCGCTCGACCTCGTGCCGGGTTCCGTCACGGCTCTCATCGGCGAGAACGGGGCCGGAAAGTCCACGATCGTCAAGATCCTTACCGGCATCTACCGGCCGGATGAAGGCCAAGTCCGGATCGGCGGCAAACCCGTGCGACTGAACTCGCCGCGCGACGCATGGGCCGCCGGGGTCGCGGCGATCCACCAGGAAACCGTGATGTTCGACGAGTTGAGCGTCGCGGAGAATGTCTTCATGGGCCACATGCCCGGCGGCGCGCTCATCGACCCTCGGGACATGCGCGACCGGACCGCCTCGCTGCTCGCGAGGATCGAGGCGGATTTCGAACCGGAAACGCAGGTCAAGCGCCTCTCGGTCGCCCAGAAGCACATGGTCGAGATCGCCCGCGCGCTCAGTCACGACGCCCGCGTGGTGATCATGGACGAGCCGACGGCAGCACTCTCCCGCCACGAGATCGACGAGCTTTTCAAGCTGGTCGACTCTCTCCGGTCCGAGGGGCGCGCCATTCTCTTCATAAGCCACAAGTTCGATGAGATCTTCGGCGTCTCCGACCGCTGGGTCTGTCTGCGCGATGGCAGGAAAGTCGGCGAAGGGGCCACAGCCGCGACCACCGAGCCGGAACTGGTCCGCCTGATGGTCGGCCGGCCTGTTGAACAGATCTACCCCAAGCGCGACATCACACCCGGACCGGTCGTGCTCGAGGTCGACGGCCTTTCGAACCCCACCGAATTCGCCGACATATCGTTCGAACTGCGGCGCGGCGAGATTCTCGGGTTCTACGGCCTTGTCGGCTCGGGCCGATCCGAGGCGATGCAATGCCTGTTCGGTCTGACGCCGCCGACCACCGGCCGTGTCCTTCTCGACGGCGCCGAGGTCGCCATCACCGAACCGGCCGAGGCGATCGCCGCCGGCATGGCCTATGTTCCTGAGGACCGTCAGGAGCAGGGGCTGGCCCTTCCGCTCGGCGTACGTGAGAATATCACCATCGCTTCGCTGAGAGACCACGTGAAGCGCATCTTTCTCTCCCGCAGGTCCGAAACCGAGGCGACCGAAACGCTGGGAACCCGGCTGTCGATCCGTACGGCCGGATGGGAGAACCCCGTCAACGAGCTTTCCGGCGGCAACCAGCAGAAAGTCGTCATCTCGAAGTGGCTTGCCACGCGGCCGAAGGTCGTGATCCTGGACGAGCCGACCAAAGGCATCGACGTGGGCTCCAAGGCCGCCGTCCATGATTTCATCGGCGAACTGGCCGAGGAGGGCCTGGCCGTGATCCTCGTGACGTCCGAACTGCCGGAGGCGCTCGGCCTTTCCGACAGGCTGATCGTCATGCACGAGGGACGGATCGCGGGCACGTTCACCCGAGGGAACTGGTCGCCAGAGGCGGTCGTGGCGATGGCGACGGGCGCCCGGAGCGACGCCGCGTGACCTGGCTGACCGAAAACCGCGAGACGGCGCTCGCCGGCCTCATCGTGGCGATGGTCGTCGCGGTCGGTCTCTACGCGCCGGCCTTCGTCACGCCGGCCAGCCTCGTGGGCGTGCTCAACAATACGGCGTTTCTCTTCATGCTGGTTCTGGGTCAGACGGTGGTTCTGCTGACACGCGGCATCGACCTCTCGGTAGCGGCGAACCTCGCCCTCTCCGGCATGCTGGTGGCTCTGATCGGACAATACGGCCCCGACATGCCAGCGCCAGTCTATCTGGCGCTCGGCGCGCTGTCCGGCGCTTTTCTGGGTCTCGTCATCGGCCTTCTGGTCGGATGGGTCGGTATCCCGCCCATCGTGGTGACGTTGGGCGCGCTCGCGATATACCGCGGCATGACCGTGGTGATCACTGGCGGCGATCAGGTGAACTCGAGCGAAATGGGTGAGACTTTCCAGGCGTTCCCGCGTCGGGAGATCCTCGGCCTGACCTCGTCATTCTGGATCGCCGTCGCGCTCGCGCTGATGACGCATGTCCTTCTGACCCGCACGCGGTTCGGTCGCGGCATCTACGCGGTCGGCGGCAACCCGGTCGCCGCACGGTACTGCGGCATCGACGTCGAGCGCGTCCAGGTCCTCGTCTACGTCCTGTCCGGCGCGATTGCGGGCATCGCAGGGTATCTCTGGGTCGCCCATTACGGCGTCGCCTATTCCGAGATCGCCGTCGGCTACGAGTTGACCGTGATCGCCGCCTGCGTGATCGGCGGCATCTCGATCGGCGGCGGCGTGGGGACGATACCCGGCGCGCTGCTGGGCGCGCTGTTTCTCGGGACCGTCGTCAACGCCCTTCCGACGATGCAGGTCTCGCCTTTCTGGCAGATGGCGATCGCCGGAGCCGTGATTCTGGGCTCCGTGGTTCTCAACGCGCGCAGCGAGTTGCATGGTGCGAAACTCATTCTGCCGGAAGCGAGACGAAAAGGCGGCACGACATGATCCGAGCGACGAAACTCCCGAGTTCGGGCCAATGAGCCGGCTCTACGGCTGGGAGGCGATCCTCGCCGTCATGCTGGTCGCGGTCTTCGTCGTGAACTCGATCGCGACACCATGGTTTCTCGACATCTACAACCTGGCGGACGCGACCTATAATTTCTCCGAAAAGGCGATCATCGCGCTGCCGATGGCTCTCCTCATCCTCGTCCGCGAGATCGACCTGTCCGTCGGCGCGATCGTTGCGCTGTCCGCAATCGGTGTCGGCATGGCCGCGGCGGCTGGCGTGAGTGCGCCGTTTCTCGTCCTTATCGGTCTCGGCGTCGGTCTGATCTGCGGCATGTTCAACGGTTTCCTCGTCACCAGCATCGGCGTTCCGTCCATCGTCATCACCATCGGCACCATGTCACTCTTTCGCGGCATCGCCCAGGTCACCCTCGGAGATCAGGCGTTGACGACGTTCCCGCCGAGCTTCACCTCGCTCGGGCAATCCTATCTGATCAACCCACCCCCGCTGCCGCTGTCCTTCGCGATCTTCGTCGTGCTGGCGATCCTCTTCACGCTCTTCCTGCACTTCACGGCGACGGGACGAAAGCTCTTCGCGATCGGCGCCAACCCCGTCTCGGCGCGGTTCTCCGGAATACGCGTGGCACGGCTCCGGTTCTGGCTTTTCGCACTGTCGGGACTGCTGTCAGGTCTGGCCGCGGCATTGCTCACCGCGCGCATCGGCGTCGTCCGACCGAACATCGCGCTCGGCTGGGAACTCGACATCATCACGGTCGTGATCTTCGGCGGTGTCGCCATCGCCGGCGGCGCGGGATCGATCCCGGGTGTCGTGCTCGCGGCCCTCGTGCTTGGTTTCGCGACCTTCGGCCTCTCGCTCCTGAACGTGCCGGGCATCGTCATCACGGTGCTGCTCGGCCTGCTGCTGATCGGGTCGATCGCGACGCCGATCATCGTCCGCCGGTTTCTGGGCCGCCGGAAAGCGGCGCCCTAGGCAGGCGATACGCGACGGGTCTCAGCAGAGCGCGGCGAGGCTGGCGGCGGCACGCACGCCATCGACCACCGGAATTCTGACGGTTCGGGCGGCGAGACGCGGAATGTCGATCATCCCGGCGCACCCGGCGACGATCGCGCCAACGCCGTCCAGATCGGCGGCAAGCCTGATCTCCGAGATCACCCGCCGCGCCGCGACCTCGGGATCCCGTTCAAGGTCGAGGACAGGAACGCCGCTCGCGCGGACCCGACCGATCGATCCGGACAGACCGTATCGGCTTATGTTTTCCTCGATGACCGGCACCGAGACCGCCAGTGTGGTGACGACCGAGAAGCGCCCTCCAAGGGCCGCCGCCGCCAAACAGGCGGCTTGGCCGATGCCGATGACCGGACAGCCGGACCGCGCCCGCGCCTCCCCGAGACCCGTATCGTCGAAGCAACCGATGATGATCGCCCGCGCGCCCAGGTCTCGCGCGCTGTCGACGCAGAGCAAGAGCGGCGGGATCGCGCGGACGCCGTCTTCCGGCCCCTGGATGGCGGGCGGGCCATCATGGGACGTGATGCCGACGAACTCCGCCGAGGGGACCGTGGCCCGTGCGGTCTCGACCATGGCATCCGTCATGGCGGTCGTCGAATTGGGATTGATGATGACGATGGTCACGGCGGTCAGACCATGCCCTTGCCGGCGTCCGAACCCGCCCGCGCCCGCCGACGGTTCAGAAGGCCCGCCGTGACGAGAAAGACGCCGATGATGATCAGCGAGAAGATAGTGGTGAGGGTCCCGAGCGCGAAGATCACGGGCGTCGTCACGTTCGTGGTCATCCCGTAGATCTCGAGCGGCAGGGTGTTGTAGCTGCCGGCGGTCAGCAGCGTCCGTGCGAACTCATCGTAGCTCAGCGTGAAGCCGAAGAGCGCCACGCCGATCAGCGAGGGCGCAATGATCGGCAGGACGACATGGCGGATCGTCTGCCAGTTGCTGGCACCCTGGTCGCGGGCCGCCTCCTCGTAGCTCCGGTCAAAGCGGTTGAAGACGGCGAACATGATCAGCAGACCGAAGGGCAGCGTCCACGTGAGCTGCGCGCCGAAAGCCGACGTCGCCCAGTGAACGCTCAGACCCGACTGAGAGAACAGCAGCCCGACGCCGAGCGAGATCAGGATGGAGGGTATCACGAGCGCCGTGATGATCAGATAGAACAGAAGGCCCGACCCCTTGAACCGCTTGCGGAACGCGAGCCCGCCCATCACCGAGACCACGACCGTGACGACCATGACCATCAGCGCGAGCGCCAGGCTGCGCCGGAACGAGCCCCAGATGTCGCCCACCGCCTGCTGCTCGAAGAGATCGCGGAACCAGTGCAGCGACACGCCACGCATCGGGAATGTCAGCCCGCCGAGCGGTCCCTGGAAGGACAGGATGCCGATGGTGACGATCGGCCCGTAGAGAAACAGCAGAAACAGGCAGAAAAACCCGGCGAGGACATAAAAGCTGCGGGGCCGCGGTTCCATTCAAAGCTCCTTCCTGATGTCGACGGACCGCAGAAGGATGCCGATGGTGATGAGCACCGTGATCAGCAGCACCACGGCGGTCGCGGCGGCGGACGGGTATTGCAGCAATGCGATGTCGTTCGAGATCAGCCGGCCGACATTGGCCGACTGGCTTCCGGACATGAAGCGCACCGTGATGAAGTCGCCCATGACCAGCGTGACGACGAAGATGGTGCCGATCATGATCCCCGGTTTGGTGAGCGGGATGATGACGTTCCAGAGGATCTGCCCGCCCGTCGCGCCGGCGTCCCGCGCCGCCTCGATCAGGGATTTGTCGATCCGCATCATGGTGTTGAAGATCGGCACCACCATGAAAAGCGTGTAGAGATGCACGAAGGCGAGGATCACCGCGAAGTCCGAGAAAAGCAGCCATTCCAGAGGCTCGTCGATCACGCCCCACGAGATCAGCGCCGAATTGGCCAGACCGTTGCGGCCGAGAAACGGGATCCACGAGATCATCCGGATGATGTTCGAGGTCCAGAACGGGATCGTGCAGAGCAGGAAAAGCGCGACCTGCCATGTCAGCGTGCGAACATGGAAGGCGAGGAAATATGCGATCGTGAATCCGATCACGAGCGTGAACGCCCATGTGACGCCGGCATAGAGGAACGTCGTCAGAAAGACGTCATAGGTGACCGGGGAGCTGAACAGGAAAGCGTAATTGTCGAATTGGAACGCCGGGTAGATCGAGAATTCCGTGGCACCCCAGAAGCTGACGACGACGATCAGGATCACCGGCAGGATGAGGAACAGCGACAGGATCAACGCCAGCGGCGAGGCAAGAAGCCAACCGGTCGCGGTTTCGGATCGGGCACGCATCGCGATCACCGTCTTTCAGGGACATGGCCGCTCCCGATTCTCGGGAGCGGCCGTCGGCATCAGGCCGCGATGAACTCGTTCCACTTGCGGACCATGTACTGGTTCTCGTCCATCACCGCGTTCCAGCAGGCGACCGAGCCCATGCGATCGAGGTAGGAGCCGCCGTCACGGACCGCGCCGGCCTGCTCGATCACGGTGCCCTGCGGGCTGACGATCTCGGCGGTCGCGGGCTTGCCCTCGAACCAATAGCCCCACTCGTTCTCGGTCATGAAGGCTTGGGAGGTCTCGGGGATGGCAGAGTAGTAGCCCTGCCGCATCAGGAAACCACCGACCCAGCCCGAGAGATACCAGTTGATGTATTCATAGGCCGCATCGAGTTCGAGACCGGTCAGAGATTTCGAGAGGCCGATGCCGCCGCCCCAGCTGCGATACCCCTCCTCGAGCGGCTGGTAGACGCAGGGGATCCCGCGCGCGCGCACGGCGGTGATCGCCGGCGACCACATCGACTGGATCACGACCTCGCCCGAGGCCATCAGGTTCACGCTCTCGTCGAAGCTCTTCCAGAAGGCGCGGAACTGGCCGTTCTGCTTGGCCTCGGTGAAGATCGCGAACGTCTGGTCGATCTCCTCCCGCGTCATGTTTCCCTTGTCGCCGTAGGTGATCTCGCCCATCGACTCGCACACCATCGCCATGTCCATGATGCCGATGGACGCGATATCGAGGATCGAGGCCTTGCCGGCGAATTCAGGGTTCAGAAGCTCCGACCAGTTGGTGATCGGCCGGTTGATGAGATCAGGCCGGATGCCGAGCGTGTCCGCGTTGTAGATCGTCGGGATCAGCGTCATCCATTGCGTCGGCTCCGACGCGAACGCGGTGCCGTCCGGTCCCTCCACGAATCCGACGGTGCTCGGCGCGGTGCCTTGCGCGACGGTGCTCTCGGGGGTGAGCTTGCCGGTGGTGAAGATCGGCGAGATCTGGTCGTAAAGCGTGATCCGCGAGACATCCATCGCCTGCATGTTGCCGGTCGGCCAGACCTTTTTGCAGATCCAGTATTCGATGTCGGCGATGTCGAAGCTGTCGGGCTGCGTCGCCGCGCGCTGGGTCACGGCGTCGCTGTCGAGCGCCGTCATCTCGAGCGTGAAACCCAGATCCTCTTTCACCTTGTCGGCGACCTCGTTGAGGTTCGACACCCCGGTGCCGAACTGGCGCAGCGTCACGTCCTTGATGTTCTGCGCCCAGATCATCGGCGCCGGAAAGGCCGAGGCGGCGGTCGCGGCCGCGGCGCCCTTCAGAAGGCTGCGGCGGGAGGGGCTGTAGGTCCGGTCGGTCATGCGTGCGTCTCCTTGACGGATGGTGCGGGTTGCAGTGCGTGAAGGTCGATCTCGTCCCAGGTCAGACCGATCGGGTCGCCCGGGCTTCTGGGATTGCGGAAGAACTCGGCTTCCGGAACGAGAGCGGTGACGTCCTGATCGCCGGCGATGCGGGCGGTCAGCGCGACATGGGCGCCCTGATACTCGACGTGCATGACGGAGCCCCCGGTCGCATGGGCCGTCGCGTCCTCGACGACGCGGATGGCGTCGGCCCGGAGCGCGAAATGCCCGCGCGTGGTCTCCACGACGTTGTGACCACCGATGAAGCGGGCCACGAATTCGGTGCGCGGCGCGGTGAAGACCTCCCGCGCCGAGCCGGCCTGCTCTATGACGGCGTTGTTCATCACGATGATCTCGTCGGCGAGCGCGAGCGCCTCGTCCTGACCGTGGGTGACGTGGATGAAGCTGATGCCCAGTTCGCGCTGCAGCCTCTTGAGTTCGCCGCGCATCCGAATCCGGAGAAACGGATCGAGCGCGGAGAGCGGCTCGTCCAACAGGAGCACCTGAGGACGGGTGATGAGCGCCCGCGCAAGCGCCACCCGCTGCTGCTGCCCGCCGGAAAGCTGCGCGGGTCTGCGGTCGGCGAAGCCCGCCATATCGACGAGATCGAGCATCTCGCGCGCCGCGCGATGCCGTTCGGCGGTCTCCACGCCCTTCATCTTTAGGCTGAACGCCACGTTGTCGAGGACGCTCAGATGCGGGAACAGCGCGTAGTTCTGGAACATCATCGCAGTTCCTCGGCTGGCCGGCGGCAGAGCCGCGATCTCGCGACCGCAGAGAACGATCGTTCCGCCGCTGACCGTCTCGTGGCCCGCGATCATGCGCAGCGTCGAGGATTTGCCGCAGCCGGACGGGCCAAGCAGGCAGGCGTAGGTTCCCGCCTTGAAGTGATGGTCGATCGCGTCCACGGCGACCGTCTCGCCATAGCGTTTCGTCAGGGAAATCAGTTCCAGATCGTTTGGCGATGTCGACATCGAACCCCCGCTGCATTCACCCGCATCGGGTGCCTCCGAGTCCATCGGCGCAATGCGTCACCCCGCGCCGAGGAGCCGGAAACCCCCGAATGCCGCCAATCTGCGCAGTCTGGTCGACACGCGGATGGTTAATTGTGCACTTGATCGTATACGAAACGAGCCGTTTCGAACGCGGTGGCGAATCGATCCACGTCGTGGAACTCCTCTCCCGAGACATTGATACGGGAGATTCTCTTGTCGGGATCCCAATCGGCTCCCTTGCGGCAACCCCCGCGCCAACGCAGCAGCGCGTCGGTGGCGCGAGGACTCGCAACCGCTATCCACGAACAGAGGATCGCTCCGGGCGCGAAACTCGGCGAGGACGAAATCGGGACGATCTACGGAGTGTCCCGAACGCTTGTGCGCGCGGCCCTTCAGCAACTCGCCCATGACGGGCTCGTGAACATCGAACGGAACAGGGGCGCGTTCGTCGCCCGACCATCGGTCCGCGAAGCCCTTGAGGTTTTCGAGGCCCGGGCTCTTCTCGAACCCCGCACGGCGCGCTCGGCGGCGGAACGGGCCACTCCCGAGGACATCGTTCGCCTCGAGGCCCATTTGGAGGCCGAACACGCGGCGCTTGACGCGCACGAAATCGGGCGGGCGCTCCGCCTCTCCGGCCACTTTCACCTGGAACTCGCGCGGATCGCGGATCAGAAAACCGTCGCGGGCTTCGTCGAGACCCTCGTCTCCCGCTCCTCTCTGATCATCGCCACGTACTGGCGGCGAAAAGGCGCGCTCTGTGACAGCCACGCGCACCATGCCCTGTTCGCGGCGCTCGCCGCGAATGACGGGCAGCAGGCGGAGGATCTGATGAAGTCCCATCTGCTGGAAGTGTTGTCCGGCCTTGAATTGCGCGATGGCGCGGAACCGCCGCTTTCCCTGAGGCAGGCCCTTGCCCGCAACGATTGACCGCATGTCCCTCGCCGACCTCGATACCGTTCTCGACTGGGCGGCGGACGAAGGCTGGAACCCCGGTCTTGACGACGCCTCCGCCTTTCTCGCGGCCGATCCGGACGGCTTCCTCATCCGCAAGCTGGCCGGCCGGCCGGTCTCGGCCATTTCCGTCGTGAACCATTCCGACAGCTTCGCCTTCCTCGGCCTCTACCTCTGCCACCCCGACTTCCGCGGGCACGGGCATGGTCTGACGATCTGGCGGGCCGGTCTCGCCCATGCCGGCGGGCGGACGATCGGCCTCGACGGGGTCCCCGCACAGGAGGCGAACTACGCCCGTTCCGGTTTCATCCGCCACGGAGGCGCCGCCCGTTTCACGGCCGAGTGCGACCTGGCGCGCGCCGGAGCGACCCGGCCCGTACTGACGGCCGACATTCCCGCCCTCCTCGAACGGGAGATGCGGACCACCGGCATCGACGCGTCCCGATTTCACGACGCCTGGTTCCGCGATACGCCGACCCGCCGCACGCTCCTGCTCGAAGACGCCCATGGCCTTGCCGGATACGGCACGGTGCGGGCCTGCCGGGTCGGCACGAAGATCGGACCGTTCCACGCGAGGGATGAAAAGACCGCAGGATTACTGCTCGGTGACCTCGCCGCGACCTTCGACGCGCGCGCGGTCAGCCTCGACGTTCCTCAAGCCGCGATCGGCCTCCGGTCCCTTCTCGAAGGCGCCGGCTTCCGCCCGTCATTCTCCACCGCGCGCATGTACAAAGGCGCGCCGCCTCCGTCCCGACCGGACGGTTTTCGGTCTGTCGCCACTCTCGAACTCGGCTGATCCGCGCGCGGCGCTGTCCGATCGAGGCTGACGCCGAGTCGATCCCTCGATCGAACGCGCAAGGCGAGTTCCCCGACCCATTCTCTCGCGAAGTAAACAACTGGCATCCAAAAGGAAACCGAATGCGCGGCATTGACACCCGTACGGTTCTCCATTGCAATGAACCGCCGGAGGACGCGCGTAAACGCCGTCTCCACTGCGCGCGGGCGCCAGCCCGTATGACCGACTTGGGGAGCCAGAATGAAAAACGCCGTCCGAAAGATCGCCCTGTCCACACTCTTCGCCCTGAGCGCGACGGCCGCCGTCGCCGAGGGAACCGTGACCGTCTACACCGCCGTTCCGCAGAACTTCATCGACGCGCTGGTGCCTCTCTTCGAGGCGCAGAGCGGAACGTCGGTGGAAATCATCAAGGCCGGTTCCGGCGAGCTGCTGAACCGCCTGACCGCCGAGGCGGGCAATCCTCAGGGTGACGTGCTCTGGAGCGTCGACGGCACGGTCATCGACTTCAATCCCGATCTCTTCGAAGCCTACGCCGCCTCCGGCGCCGACATGCTCGCGGAGGGCATGAGCCAGAGCGACATGTGGACACCCTTCACCGCCGTCGTCATGGCCTTCATCGTCAACGAGGGTGAACTTGACGGCAATCCCGCTCCTGAAAGCTGGGCGGCACTTGCCGATCCCATGTACGACGACATGATCTCGTCCGCCAGGGCCGACGGGTCGGGTTCGGCCTATATCCAGCTCGCGACCGTTCTCCAGGCTTTCGACAGCGAGGAGGCCGGCTGGGAGGTCTACCGAGGCATGCTCGGCAACTTCGTCCTCTCCGACAGCTCCGGCGCGGTGCCGCGCTTCGTCAACGACGGCGAACTCGCCATCGGCGTGACGCTCGAGGACGCCGCCCTGCGTTACGTCGAAGGCGGTGGCCCCGTGCGGATCATCTATCCCTCCGAAGGCACCGCCATCGCCCCCGACGCCATGGCGCTCGTCAAGGGCGGACCGAACGCGGAGAACGGGGCCGCCTTCATCGACTTCATGCTCTCGACGGCCGCCCAGGAAGTGGTGGCCGCCGAAGGTCGCCGGCCCGTGCGTTCGGACGTCGTCTCTAACCCTGCCCTCGTGCCGCTGGGGGAGGTCAATTCCGTCGGTTACGACGCGCAATGGGCCGCGGACAACCGGGCCCGTCTCGTCGAGACATGGCAGGACATGGTTCTGGACGTCCAGTAACCTGGACGGATACCGCCAGGCCCGCGTCGCGGGCTCGGCGCTCCGATCAGCCCCTGCAAGTCCGGAGGTGCCGAAATGGCCTCGGTCGACATAACCGGGCTCAGAAAGCTCTATGGCGACGTGGTCGCGCTCGAGGACATCAGCATCTCGATCCCGTCCGGCTCCTTCTATACGCTGCTCGGCCCCTCGGGCTGCGGAAAGACCACGCTGCTGCGCACCATCGCGGGCTTTCACGATCAGAACTCGGGCTCCATCGCGATTGACGGCGCGCCGATCCACGATGTGCCGGCCTATCGTCGCGATGTCGGGATGGTTTTCCAGGATTACGCCGTCTTCCCGCACCTCTCCGTCGAGGACAACGTCGCCTTCGGGCTCAGGCAACGAAAGCGCCCCGCCGCCGAGATCCGGACCCGCGTGGCCGAGGTGCTCGAGGTGGTGCAACTCGGCCCCTTCGCCAAACGGATGCCCCACGAGCTTTCGGGCGGCCAGCAGCAGCGTGTCGGACTCGCGCGCGCCATCGCCATCAAGCCCAAGGTGCTCCTGATGGACGAGCCGCTGTCGAACCTGGATGCCCGCCTCCGTGTAGATCTGCGGGCGGAGCTTCGGCGCATCCAGAAGGATCTGGGGATAACCACGATCTACGTCACCCACGACCAGGAGGAGGCTTTGGCGATGTCCGACATCGTCTGCGTGATGTACGAGGGCGTGATACAGCAGGCCGCGAGCCCCCTGGACATCTATCTGCGCCCCGCCAACCGCTTCGTCGCCACTTTCGTCGGCGCCAACAACTTCCTGTCCGTCGTCGGAAACGGCGACGGCTTCGCGCTCGGATCCGGCGGCGCCGATCTCGTCGGCCTTGCCCCCGGCGCGCCCTCCGGCGGGATCGTCGCCGCGATCCGTCCCGAAACCCTCTTCGTGGCGGGAGCGAAAGCCACCCCCTCGGACGCCGGAATCACGATCCCCGCGACTCTGCGCGAAGTCAGCTTCATCGGACGCGAGATGGAGATCTTCGCGGTCACCCGAACCGGCGAACCGCTGAAGGCGGTCTCCCGGCCCGACCCGGGCGTGATCGGAATGGACCAAGGCGGCCCGATCACCTTCGCCGTCCGCCGTGAAGATCTGCTCTTCTTCGAGGACCGCGACACCGGAGCCCGCATCTGATGGCCGGCAGGCTGTTCCCCGGACGCCTCGACTTCTGGACCGGCGTGACCATCCTGATCCTGGCGGTTCTCGCGGTTCTGCTGATCGTGCCGATCTTCCGCGTTCTCGCGCTCAGCTTCGTCGATGCGGATACCGGGTCGTTCACGCTCGGCAACTACGTCGAGGTCTTCACGCGCAATTACTACGTCAGCGGCCTCAAGAACACGTTGTTCGTCGGACTGATGGGCACTCTGGGGGCCTGCCTGCTCGGGATCCCGCTGGCGTTCTTCACCGCGCGCTTCCACATCCGCGGCCGCACGTGGATCTCGACTTTGGCGATCCTCGTGCTCGTGGCGCCCCCCTTCATCGGCGCCTACGCCTGGATCATGATGCTCGGCTCCAACGGCTTCATCACCAACTTTCTCGAACGCTTCGGGCTGGAGACGCCGACGATCTACGGCGCGCACGGCATCATCCTCGTCTTCACGCTGAAATTCTTTCCCTTCGTGTTCCTGATGACGCAGACCGCGCTCAACGCCGTCAACAAATCCTTCGAGGACGCGGCCGGGAATCTGGGCTGCGATCCTTGGCGGACCTTCCGCAAAATCACGCTGCCCCTCGTCTTTCCGGCGGTCAGCACCGGCGCCATCATCTGCTTCGTGCTCGCCATCGCCGATTTCGGCACGCCCGCGATCCTCGGGCGCGGGTTCCGCACGCTCTCGACGATCGCGTTCGCGGCCTACCGGTCGGAACTGGGCGGCCTGCCGACGATGGCGGTCACGGTCTCGATCATCATGATGGCGATCTCCATGCTCGCGCTGGTCGCGCAGCGCCGCATCCTCTCCCGCCGCCGCTACGCCAGCAGCCTGACCAACCTGCCGGTGCGGCAACGGCTCTCCGGCTGGCGCAACGTCGCGGTGCATGTCTTCTGTCACGCCACGGTGCTGATCGCGATGCTGCCGACCCTCGTCGTGGTCTACACCTCGTTTCTCAAGACCAACGGCCCGGTCTTCGTCGGCGGCTTCGGCTTCGAGAGCTACCTCAGGATCTGGCGCACGGCGCCCGAGGCGATCACCAACAGCTTCATCTTCTCGCTCGCCGCGGTGGCGCTCATCACGATCTTCTCGTCCCTGATCAGCTACGTCATCGTCCGGCGCGAAACGACCGCCTCGGGCGCGATCGATTTTCTGATGATGGTCCCCTATCTCGTGCCCGGCGTGGTCATGGCCATCGGCTTCGTGACGACGTTCCGGACCGGCGCGTTCCAAGGCGTGTCGGTCGCGGCGCTGCTGATCCTGCTCTATTTCATAAGGCGCCTTCCCTACGGGGTGCGCTCGACCACCTCCAGCCTGCGTCAGATCAAGCCCTCGATGGAGGAGGCGGCGATCAATCTCGGCGCGCCGCCGCTGACGGCGTTTCTCAAGGTGACGATCCCGCTGATCGTGCCCGGCCTGATCGTCGGATCGCTGATGGGCTTCATAACCGCCATCAATGAGCTTTCCGGCACGCTGATCATCTACGATTCCGGCACGATCACGATGCCGGTCCAGATCTACCTCGCGGTGCTCGACGGCGAATTCGGACTGGCCGCCGCGTTTTCCTCGGTGCTCCTGCTCTGCACCGGGATCTGCGTCTACGCGGTGTTCCGCTTCGCCGACAACCGCGAATCCACCTTCGTCTGAGGCTGCCGGCGATGCGCATCGAACTGCTCAACCAGTCCAAGTACCGGCACGGCGACAGACCCGGCGACGACGTGCCGCTCGTGATGCCGGGAATGGTCTTCGGCGTCTTCGACGGCGCGACGGACGCGCGTGGCACGATGATCGGAGGCATGGCCGCAGGCCGACTTGCCGCGCTGACGGTGTCCGCCGAGATGGCGGCGCTGGCGTTCGATCCCGCATGCAGACGGATGCCGGCCGATGATCTGATCGACCGGCTGTCCAAGGCGCTTCACCTTCGCGCCTCCGCGCTCGACCTTCCGATCCCCCCTTCGACGACACTGGCCGTCGCTCTCGACTGCGGCTCCGATTGGCGGTTCCTGCTTCTGGGCGACAGCGGCGTCCGGATCAACGGCACGGAGACGTTGCGCCGCGAGAAGCTCATAGACCGTGTTTCGACGCTCGCGCGGGTCCGGCTCTTCGACCTGTTCAGCGATCTGCGCGACACGCCCGACGCGGTCGAATTCGCCACGCGTCGCGGCATCCTTCTCGGTCTCGACCAAGCGGAAAAGGACGGAGTCCTGTCCTCGGAAAACGCACGCGGAATCATTGCCGGAGTGATCACGGCCTTGAATCTTGATGCGCATTCCGAGATCGTCGCCGACTTCCTGCGCGGCGGCATCCAGACCCAGCACAGGCTCGGCAACACGACCGGGCCGTTGTCATTCGACACCATGACCGGGACCCGCCCCCGTCTCGGCGAAGTGATCGACGTGACGCGTCCGAAGGAAAGCGTGCGCAGCATCGAGATCTTCTCCGACGGCTATCCGGACATGCCTGACGCGGTCTCGACGGCCGCCTGGGAGGATGCCTTCCACCGCGCCGAGCGGGACGATTACCACAAGACCGGACGCTTCGCGACGGTGAAGGGATCGACGACCACCGAGTTCTTCGACGACCGCACGATCCTGGTCCTCGCCGACATGCGGGACATGGGCGCAACTTGGAGCCATGCCAAGAAAGAGGCGCGCGATGGATGACCTCGGCGCGAAGGGCACGCGTTATCGCGCATTCGCGTCCGACGCGGCGCGGCGGAGGTCGAAAAACCCCGAAAACGACCCCATGCGCAGTAGACCGCCCGCCGCAGGCGCGTGAACGGAGATCGTTAACCCCGCGCCGGCATGGTTGCGGAAGAGGCGGGACAGCGGCGCGGGGTGACGAAATGAGCGGATGACGAAGCCGCGGCGGGCTCGACAGGCTCAGCCGTTCAGCAGCCCCCGAAAGCAGTCGTCTCGCGGCCACCTCCGGAACAGCTGATCGGCGCCATCTGGTGCCCGGACCGTCGGACCAGGAGGAAAGGTCGAGCCGGTACATCATGGCCGCCATCGACCGGCTCGACGACATCCGGCCGGAAGGCGCCGCTCGAGGGCATGCTGGCGGTCCAGATGATCGCCACGCATGACGCGGCCGATGGACTGCCTTCGCCGGGCCATGGACGCGGACCGCGACGTCTCGCAGGTCAGGGACATGAACCTCAAGCACGCCGCGAAACTCTCGCCATCTATGAGCGCCAGCTCGCCGCATCTCGACAAGCAGCGCGGGCGGGGCCAGCAGAACGTCATCGTGAAATACGTGCATGTCGCGGAAGGCGGACAGGCGATCGTGGGCAACGTCTCGCATGGCGGCAGGCCGGAAAGCGCCGGAGAGCCGGCGACGCCTCAGGCGCTCGGACCCGCCGAACGAGCTGCCGATGGAGATTCCGGTCCCGACGAGCCGGCCGCCCCGGCCGGAGGCATCGCCGTGCCGAACGCAGGAGACCGAGGACCCGGACGGGCCGTCCGGGAGGCGACGTCCGCGATTGAGCGGCGACCATCCCCGCAACACCGGTCCCATGCTGGAAGCCCGCGCTGCGGCGCGAGGACGCGCCGGGGAACGCCCTGCGCGGGCCCGGCCGTCGACGGCCGGAAGCGCTGCCGGATGCATGGCGGCGCGAAAGGCTCCGGCGCGCCGAAGGGAAACGCCAACGCCCTCAAGCACGGCCTCTTCACGCGCGAAGCCCTGGAGGAGACGCGCGCGCTGCGGACGCTCATGCGCGACGCGACCGCCTTTCTTGACGGGATGGAGGATTGATCGGAGGCCCCGGCGGGAGCGAAGTTCGGCGGGCCTGCGGTCTCGCGGAAAGGCGATGGCGCGACGTGACCTTGCCCCTGGATCCCGGACCAGGGGCTGCAATAGCCTCTGAACCGGGAGAAGCGGATGACGAAGAAGACGAGGCGGCGGTTTGCGCCGGACTCCAAGGAACAGGCGGTGGCGCGGCTGTCAGAGCCGGGAGTGACCTGCGCGAGCCTTTCGGCGGAGCCGGGGATCACGTCCGGGCAATTGAAGACGTGGCGCCTCGAGCTGCCGGCGGCGGGTTCGGCGACGGCGATCGCTCAGACCAAAGCCGAGGCGGCCGAGCTGGCGCGACTGCGCCGAGACGACAAACGGCTGAAGGAAGAGAATGAGGTGATGCGCGAAGCATCGGCTTTTTTCGCTCAGTGGGCGGCGAAGACATGATTGCGAAACCCGCTTTCATCCACTGCCCGGCAGTGCATTGCGAAGCGATGTCACGAGAGGGGCGGCCCACGTCACCGATCACGCCGTTCGTCTGATGTGCCGGGTGCCTGGCGTGAGCCGCAGTCGGTTCCAGGCCTGGCGCCGCGCCGCCCCGGAACGGGCGGCGCGAACGGCCCGGCGGGCTGCGCCGATAAAGGTCAGCGCGACGGCGGCGCCCCATGCGGCAAGGCTTGACGGTTGCTTGAAGCACCATGGCATCAGGTCTTCGATGCCGCGGAACCGCGCCGGGGTCACGTCCAGCCGCCCGGACCGTTTTCCGATCCTCCTCCACCTCACCGATCCCGGCCATCCCGCCGCGGCCGCGTCGCCATCGTCACTCCATCAATGGCGCTCCAATGGCGACCGGCATGTGCCGGCAGGTCTCATCACCCGCCCGATCCGGGGGCGGATGCGGCGGCGGATGACCGCGATCGCGCCGGGGCCTGCGGAGCGTCTCCGCGCCCGTGCCCCGCAGCGCCGCCTCGGCCTTTTCCGGCGCGGCCTCGGGCATTGGCGTGGCGGTCCACGCCGCCGGGCCGCCTCGTGTTCGCGTCTTAACCTTTGCGCAACGGTTTCGGATGTGGTAACCGAAGTCACAGATATTGAGATTTAACGGCCCGGGGTGGGCCGATTTCGCGCCGGGGGGCGTCATGCGGGGATGCAAGCGAAAGGCTGGAATGACGTGGGCGTTGCCCATCGTTCTGCTGTTCGCCGTCACGCTGATCCTCTCGCTGACCGGGCGCGCCGACGCCGCGATGGTCGTCAAGGACTCGGCGGCGCCCTACAAATCAATATGTTCCGCGACCGGCCCGCTCGTCGAAGGCGGCTGCCTCCTCGATGCCGAACCGCCCGTCGCCCCCGGCTTCCGCATCTCGGACCTCGATCTGATCGGCCGGGGCGGCGACCTTCTCGCCACCACCGCGGCCTCGGCGCTGCGCGCCACCGAATCGATCACGCCCGTGCCGCTGCCCGCCGCCGCATGGCTGCTGGCGATGGGCCTCGGCGGCCTCGGCCTCATGGGCAGACGCCGCCGCGAGGCGCTGCCCGGCCTGCGCGACGGGGACGGCGTCGAGCCGCTCGGCGCGTCGTTACGAAATTCCGCCCGGACGGAGGCCGCCGATCAGCCGGCGCGCGCCGGTCCGGCTGGACGGCTTCAGGCGTCTCATCGACGCGTTCCGCGACTCTTGTCTCAATGCGACGCGCCCCCACGCGTTCGCGCCGGGACAGTCGAGTCCACACCGCCCAGTGGGTGGCGCCGGAACGCTCTGGGCCGCCACGGCCAAACGCGGACCGCCCGAAGGTGACGCGACAACGCGCGTCGGCGGCGTCATTCCCGCGCCGGCCGGCGCGCCCGCGTTTCACGGCCATTCCATTTCAACGCGCCCGCAAGGCTGGATCTCCAGCCTTCGCCGCGCGTTTTTTTCGTGCGCTCGACGCGGCGCTGCCCGGACCGGCCCTCGTGCCGGTGCGGGTCTCGGCGCGTCCGGCATCCGACAACACCAAGAACGGGTCGAACCCGCATCTCACCCCGCGTCCATCGCTGCTTGTGAGGGAAACAGGCTTCGGGCGCGGATTTTCAACCTGTTTATCTAACACGGGGGATTATCCCAGATGAAACATATCAAGACTACTGGCCGGCGCAGCGGCGACTGCGATGATGATGGCGGGACTGCCAGTGCCGCGATTGTAAGCAACGGCGGATTCGAAGACCTGACGGGGGCTCAGACCTCCACTAGCGGAAATGGTAGTGGAACGCCAACGCAAGCCGAGCTCTTGGTCAACGATTTAATCACTGGAAATTGGGGCGTCTTCGGCAGTATACCGGATTGGACATCCACCTCGGGCACCGGAATTGAAGTACAGACTGCTCCGACATTGACCAACGTGAATCCGAGAACTGGATCTTTTTACGTTGAACTCGACAGTAACGGACCTGGACTTACAAACTCAGCGATGGAGCAGTCGGTATCGCTACAAGCAGGATCTACGTACCTGCTTGAGTTCTGGTACACGCCTCGTGTCGCAAATAATCCCGGTACTAATATCATCTCATATGGCATTGCTGGTTCGTCATTTGCCGGTGGTACGGTTACGGGCCCACCCCCGGGAGTCGGTACTTGGTCATTGGTGTCGCAGCACTTCACGGTGGATGCTGATGGTGACTACCTCCTCCAATTCGCAGCACTTGGGAACGACGATTTCCTGGGCGGTTTCATCGATGATATAAGCATCAGCGCCGTTCCACTCCCGGCAGCCGGCTTTCTGCTTCTCGGCGCGATGGGCGGTCTCGGCTTCATGTCGCGCAAGCGCAAGGCTGCCTGATCCGCAGCTGCGGGCGTTCGCGCCCGCAGCCCGATCTAATGAAGCAGCCCCGCCGGTTCGCCGGCGGGGCTTTTCGTTTGGTGGTCGGAATTTCCGCCGTTAACTCAAAAGCAGGATTTGAAACACTCATCTTTTCAAGGGCTTGCCTATGGTTCACGCGTGGTCCATCTGATTTTGGAGCCTTGACCCCGCCGGATCGGGCCGCGACAAGGGCGTTTGACCCCATCCAGAGAGGCGATTTTCCATGTCCGACCTTTCCGGCCCCGAACGTCCCGCCGCCTCCGGCACGGCCGACAGCCTCGTCATCCTCCTGCACGGCTATGGCGCGGATGGCACCGATCTGATCGGCCTGGCCGATCCGCTGGCCCCGCATCTGCCCGACACCGACTTCGTCGCCCCGAACGCCCCCGATCCCTGCGCCAACAATCCGGCCGGGTTCCGGTGGTTCCCGATCTCCCATCTCGACGGATCGACCGAGGCGGACTCCGCGACCACGACGCAAGTCCGGTCGGAGTCGATAACAAACTCGTGAGACTCGGGGGCGAAAGTCGCTTTTTTTCGGTGCCTGAAACCCACGCGAAAACCAAGTGGACGACGCTGATCGCGACGCGGGCGCCGGCGGCCGCACCGACCTCTGCCGAGAAGCGGCCGGGAAGCGCGAGCCGCCGGCCTCCGCCTCAGACGAGCATGTCCGCTTCCGTCCCGAACTCCTGGGTGTAGTACCAGGACCAGCTCTCATTGCCGCCGTCGTTCTGCACGTAATGCACCCCGACGCCCATCTCCTCGTAGTTCCCCAGCATCGCCGCCCGATGGCCGGGGCTGTTGATCCAGGCGTTGACGACCGTCTCCGCCGACCCGCCGAAGCCCCAGGCGATGTTCTCGCTCCAGGCCACCGGGTCGTAACCGTATTCCTTGACCTGCGCCGACGAGGCGTGGCCGATCACGTCGCGCTCCCCGAAGGTCATGCTCCAATCGTCCGCCGCCGCGTTCAGCCGCTCGTCGTTCTGGAACGCCGTCTTGCCGTTCTGGACCCGGAACTCGTTCGTCAGGTCGAAAATGCGCTGCTCGAGCGCGTCCATCGTCCAGATGTAATCGTTCGTCGTCGCCGGGCTGGGGCAGGCGCCGGCTCGGTCGGTTGCGGAGCGGGCTCAGGCGTCGGCTCGGGAGCCGGCTCGGTCTGGACGTCCTTGGTCCGGCCGCCCTTGCCCCATCCCTTGCTCGAACTCGCACTGAACTCGAACGTGTCGGCGTTCGGATCCAAGTTCAGTTCCGATTCGAGGTTCTTCCATTTCTTCGGCATGCGATTCTCTTTCTTTTTTCAGTTTCTTCCAGATCGGACGGTCCGACGTTAACGATGGAGCCTGCGTCCGGTCGGTTAAGATTTTGTGGTGGACATGGCTGACGGCCGAATGGATCGTGCCGACGGCACAACCGGTGAACTATCCGGGCGGCCGCAGCCAGAAAAGCACTAGTTCAACCATAAGCAGAATATGGCCGTCGGCGGAATCCCCCCAAGAGAGCACGGCTTGGCCGTGATAGCTTGCCGAGATGAAACCGATTTCCGGGATATCGGATGCGCCTCTTTCGGAGCTCGGCAACTTGTCGCTCCGGTACGCCCGATGATTCGTTTTTGGATGTCACGGGTCAGGATTTCGCGCCGCCCGCAACCCAAGGCAGAAAGATCAAATGACTTTGTCGGGCAGAGAGTGAAAGAAGTCGCCGAAACGCTGAAAACGTTCCAATCGGAGCGCATTTGCTCGGATTCGTCGTTTCGGATCGCTCCGAAATATGAAATAAACAAAATAGAGGTCATTATGGCTTGTCCGTTTGGCCTACTGGGCCCGCAACGGGTCGGGACAGCATGGGGGTGTGTGTCAATCCCGGACCAAAAAGTGCCAACGCGCCGGCGGGATCTTGGCCAATTTCCTGGGTTTGGCAGGTGCCTTGGCGCGTGTGCTCCCCACATAGCTGACGCGCGTCAAGGCACACTGGCCAAAGGCCAGTCCGTGGCAGCATCGATCGTTTTGTGATCAGTCCCTGGATTTGCGGCTTTCGCGCAGCCGGAAGCTTTCGCCGTTCATCTCGAGGATATGAACATGGTGGGTCAGGCGGTCGAGAATGGCGCCGGTGAGGCGCTCTGAGCCAAAGACCTCGGTCCATTCATCGAACGGCAGGTTGGAGGTGATGACGATGGAGCCGCGCTCGTAGCGTTGGGAGATGACCTCGAAGAGCAGCTCGGCACCGGTCTTGCTGAGCGGCACGAAGCCGAGTTCGTCGATGATCAGCAGGTCCTGGCTGACCAGCAGCTTTTGCAGACGCTGTAGCCGACGTTCATCGACCGCCTCGATCAGCTCGTGAACCAGAGCGGCCGCGGTCGTGAAGCGAACCTTGAGGCCCTTCTGGCAGGCCGCCAGCCCCAGCCCCAAGGCGACGTGCGTCTTGCCTGTTCCAGACGGTCCGAGGGCGATGACGTTCTCGCGTCGGTCGACGAAGGCGCAGCGGGCGAGTTCCATGGTCAGGACCTTGTTGACCGAGGGGATGACCTTGAAGTCGAAGCTGTCCAGGCTCTTGGTCGCGGGGAACTTCGCCGCCTTGATCCGGCGTTCGATCATCCGCCGCTCCCGCTCGATCAACTCAAGTTCACAGAGCCGTAGCAGGTATTGCACATGGTCCTTGTTCTCGGCCGCACACTGCCGGGCCAGCTTGTCGTACTCGCTGGAAAACGTCGGCAGGCGGAGCTTCTTGAGATGATGCCGCAGCAGAACCTGTGGGGTGTCGGTCATGCCGCCACCCCGGACATCAGGCTCATATAGCTGGCCGGGTCCGTGGTCTCGACCTGTGCCCTGGGCAGGTAGGGATAGATATCGAGATCGAGCCGCGGTGGGCGCCTTTCGATCCGGCACAGCACGAGATGCTTGACCGCATCGTAGCCAATGGCGCCGAGATCGAGCGCCTGCCTAACGGCACCGTGGACGTGGCCCATCTCGAACGTCTCGAGCAGTCGCAGAACCTGGACGTATTCTCGCTTGCCCTTCTTTCCCATCCGGCCCTCGAGCAGCCGGCGAAGGGTGGTGAACTCATCGGGCAGGTCCCAGCCCTGCAGTGGTGCCGCCTGGTCGAGGGCAC
>CAVORV010000050.1:0-45765 GCA_963698685.1 uncultured Alphaproteobacteria bacterium | reverse complement strand
GACCTTCACCGAACAACCGGAACGCTTGGAAATGGGCGCATGGGTGATCCTCAGTGCAGGTTGGTATCAGACGCCGCACCGATTGCGCGACGCCGCCTCAATCATCCAAGTCACAAACAACCAGGTGTCTGACGCACAAGCCGAGATCCACCTCTGCCGTCGCGGCAGTTTACGATCGAGCCAAACGCACGGACGCACAGCGACTCGTGTTCGCTTGGTGGGCGAGCGTGTTGCTCGCTACTGCTGAGGATGGTGTAGGGCAGAGCGAAGGCGCGGAAGTCCAGCGTGGCGGGCTGCGGGTGATCAAGGGCGGGAGGTGACACCCTCAACGCACTCCGCAATGCAAGCATGTTGCACAAAAAATGCTTGCATTATGGGGGAGAATCGGGATCTATGCAGGCATCATCAGTCAGAGGATGCTTGCAATGCAGGACGACGACACGGAAGGCAGAGCTCGGGGCGGTAAAGCGCGGGCGGAGAAGCTGAGCCCGGAGGAGCGGTCTCAGATCGCCTCGGATGCAGCGCGTGCACGGTGGCGGAACCGTGAACTGCCCAGCCCCGACATGCCGACGATCATCGAAGGCTATTCGAGCTACTTGGAACTAGAAGGCGTCCGGCTCCCTTGCGCTGTGATCGAATGGCCGGACGGCACGGTCCAGCGCGTCCTCAGTGAAAGTGGCATCTCAAACGCCATCCTCGGCAACAGGAGCGGCGCATCGAAGCGACTGAAGAAGTCTGGCGCGGATTCGGGCGACGCATTGCCGATCTTCGTCGCGCCGCGCCAGCTCAAGCCCTTCATCACGGACGAGCTCCTTGAGGGTTGCCTCGCACCCATCGACTATGTGGAGGGCTCGCGTGTCGTCCGAGGTTTCGACGCAGAGGTTCTCGTGGCGGTCTGCGGCATTTGGCTTCGCGCGCGATCAGAAGGCGCCCTCCAGAAGCAACAGCTGGCGAAGGCTCAGAAGGCTGAGATGCTGACCTTGGCGTTGGCCAATACTGGCGTCGTTGCCCTCATCGACGAGGCGACGGGCTACCAGGATGCGCGCGCGAAGGATGCTCTCGCGAAGATCTTCGCACAGTTTCTCGCCAAGGAACGTCAGAAGTGGACGCTCACCTTCCCGTTGGCGTTCTACCAAGAGATCTACCGCCTACGGAACTGGCGGTTTGAACCATGGAACACCAAACGTCCTCAGGTCATTGCAAGGTGGACGGATGACTTCGTCTATGATCGCCTCGCGCCAAATCTGACGGAGGAACTGCGCAACAAGAACCCGGTCACGGATACTGGTCGCCGGTCGCACCGACACCATCAATGGTTCAACCCGAAGAACGGTCATCCTCTGCTTCGGGAGCACATTTCCGGTGTGATCGCACTGCTTCGCGCAGCCGACGACTGGGACGAGTTCAAGCGCAAACTGAACCGGGTCTATCCGAAGTTTGGTGCCACCATTGAGATGGATTTGGGCGACACTGGGCGGCGGTGACAGCCGAACATCGGGTTGCGCCCGCTTGTCGCCGGGCGTGGCCAGCAGTCGGCGGCAAATCGTGAGCCGGGCTGCGCGATGGCCATTGGCGAGGAAGCCGAAGTGGCGGATGCGATGGAAGCCGGGCGGCAGGACGTGCAGGAGGAACCGGCGCATGAACTCGCCCGCATCGAGCCTCATCATCTTGCGGCGGCCTTCCTGCCGGTAGTCCTTCCAGAGGAAACTGACGGCATCGTCTGTCATGGCGACGAGCCGGCTGTTGGCGATGGCGACGCGATGGGTGTAGCGGCCGAGATAGGCCAGCATCTGCTCGGGGCCGCCGAAGGGCGGTTTGGCGTAGACCACCCAGTCGATCCCGCGCAGCGCCGCGCAGTGCGCGGCGAAGGCGCGGGGCTCAGCATCGCTCGCGGCGACACTGTCGGTGAAGTCGGTGAATGTGACGCCTTCGATGACCATCGAGCGCCGCCCATCGGCGTGGCCATCAAGGCGGTGGCGAGCGGCGCGGGCGACACCATCGGCCAAGTGCGCCTGAACGCGACGTTCTGATGAGCGCCTTCGGGCTCTGCCATCACGCCACCTCCGGCTTGGCCGGGGCCATCAGAGCGGCAATCGCGCCTAGACCCTCGTGGCGGAGGTCGACTGCCAGTCCGGCATCGCTGGCGGTGACCCGCGCCACCAGAAGCCTGACCACGCGCGCCTGCTCGGCCGGGATCAGCGCCTTCCACATCTCGTCGAACTGGGTGAACGAGGCGCTGATCGCTTCCTCGCCAAGGTCTGACCGGTCCTTGCGCAGGGTACGAGACACCCGCGCGGCGACCTCGGGGGTGCGCAGCAGGCGGCGGATTTCGCCGACCACGGCATCCTCGACTATGCCACCGGGCAGCCGTTGCGGGCCACGCAGCTCGGCCCTGAGCCGTTTCTTGATCACGTCCATCGAGACATAATAGCGATAGCGCCGCGTGCCTTTCTTGGTGTGGTGCGGGGTCATCGCGACGCCGGTCTCAGTGAAGATCAACCCGCGCAGCAGCGCCGGTGAGGGTTCCTTGGCAACGGCAACCCGTTTGACGCGGTTGTTCGCGATCACATCGTGCACCTCGTCCCAAAGTGCGGAGTCGATGATCGCGTCGTGCTCGCCGGGATAAGCCGTGCCCTTGTGCACAGCGAGGCCGCGATAGACCTTGTTATGCAGGGTCTTGAGCAGCGACGTCTTGTCGTAAGGCCTGCCGGTCTTGGTCAGGATCGCGCGCGCGTCCAATTCGCGGATCACCTCCGCCGTCGAACTGGACCAGGCGTAGAGCGTGAAGATCGTCCGCACCGTCTCGGCCTCGGCCGGATCCACGATCAGCTTGCGGTCCTTCACGTTGTACCCAAGCGGCACCGGCCCGCCCATCCAGATGCCCTTCTTGCGCGACGCAGCGACCTTGTCGCGGATCCGCTCACCGATGACCTCGCGCTCGAACTGTGCAAAGCTGAGCAGGATGTTCAGCGTCAGCCTCCCCTTGTCCGTCACGCCGCAAGCGAGATAGACGCGCACACCGGCACCCGGTGTGATCATGGTCCTCCACCGCCCGGATGTTCTGAAGGTCTGCTGTTGCGTGGAGCAGCCATACCGCCGCCCGGCGGTATGCCGCCACAAAGAACTCGACGGCCAGGCGGGCTACGGACCTGACTGAAACCGCCCGCCGCCAAAGACGTCTTTGCCATTGCGCGCCGCCGATCCTGGTGATCAATTGCTATAAAAAATTTGTCTGCCGAGCCGGTCTTGGCCTACCGGCTCTGCAAGAGTGCATTTTTTTGGAGTTGGAATCGTTTTGCGCTTCGTGGGGAAGGTCTTGTTCGCCATAAAACTCTCTCTGTGCGCGTCCGCCGGAGGCGCTTTGGCCGGCGTCTGCGCCGAACTAAGCGCGGCGGCCCTCTCACGAGCGAGCATGACGGAGGCTCAGGTGCGGCCCGCGTTGCGCATGGAAGGTTTCGGCATACAGTATTGGGGCGACGCTTACACGGCCGAGGGGCTGGAGGCGGCACCTCACTGCGCTCTCATCATCGAGGCCTCGGTGCTGGGCGCGGACCAGGCGCCGGAGTTCCGCGAAATCAGAATTCTCGCGCGACGAGGTCCGGCGGATCGGGAACTGCGGCGAACGGCCCGTGCTCGCATATCTCAACGTGGCGGAGCTCGCGCCCTATCGCGACTTCTGGGTCGAGGCTTTCGGGCAGGCTGTCGATCCTGCCGATGTCGATCCGGATGATCTGCCGCTATGGTATGGACTGCGCAACGCGCGGGGAGAGATCCTCGCCGCTTACTGGCGGCCGGAATGGGAGACCATCCTGCGCCGCCAGATCGACGCCTTCCTCGAGAGCGGCTTCGACGGCGTTTTTCTTGACGACGTCCTCACATACTACTTCTGGCCCGACACGCTGGACCCGCGTCTGGCAGGCATCCCGGACACCCCGGTGGATCGCGCCGGCTTCGCGCGAAGCATGATGGCGCTCGTCTCCAGCATCGGCCGATACGCGCGGCTGGACGCCGAAAAAGCACGGCCGGATTTCACGATCGTCGTCAATGGCGGCGCGTATATCGGCTGGGACGCGGCGTCCACCGACGGGCCGGCCGTCGCGCGACATGCGGATTTCGACGCGTATGTCTCGGCGATCGACGGCATCGCGATGGAGAGCATGTTCGGAACCGAGATGGACGTGGCGACCGTCGCCGCTCTGAGGGAGAACTTCGTGTCGGCTGGCTTGCCGGTGCTGACCATCGACTACAATTCCAAGCACCCCGAGATACCTTCCGAGGCGTTCCGCGCGATGATCGCGGCGCAGGCGACGGAGCAGGGCTTCGTGCCCTACGTTTCCGGCGACGAGACGTTCAGCCGCCTCGATCCTCCGATTCTGGTGCCGCGAGCGGCGAACGACCAGCCTGGAGTGCGCTGTCCGCAGGCCGGATCGCCATAAGTCGCCGCCGGAGTGCCAACGGAGTGATCCGTTCGACGATCTCGGCCCATGCCTCGCGCTCCCATGGCTGCAGATCCTGGCTCGCGGCAAGCGTGAGGTATCGAATGGCGTCTCCGGATCGCCTTTGCCCGAGCATGAGGTCCGCGGCGAAAATCGGCTCCTTGTCCAGTATGTCGGGAACGAGATAGCGCCGAAAACCGGCAAGCGACGCCGGTCCGAAGCGGAAGTAGTCCGCCTTAAGCACTTCGACGACGAATTCAGGGACGAAGTCGTCGACGTTTCCCTTCCGAAGAAGCATGCGCGCCTCGCCGAAGTCGTTCATGGTCTTGCTGTAGGCGATCAGCGCCATCTGGCCATCGGCATCGAGGGCGGCCGTCGCATTCAGCCATTCATGCAGAAGTGTTCTCGCGAAGAGCCCGTGTCCGGCGGCGGCGAAGGCCGGGATGACCATGTGAGCCCCCGGAACTCCGCTTTCGGTCACTACGTCGGACAGGGCTCTCGCATGACTGATAAATCCTCGCTCGATCAGCCGCTCGACCGTGCGGGCCAACGACTCGGCATCCGAGTCGCGCCCGAACCATCGCGCGGCGCGTTCCGCCGCCTCGTCGGCCCGGTCGGATCCCACCAGCAGATCGGCCAAAGCGCCCCGCATAGTCGCGCGGTCCGGCGTGGCGAGTTCGGCGCGGGATCTCAGCAAGGCCTCGGCCGCCTCCATGTCGGCGCGCGCGACCAGAAGCTTAAGGAGTTGTCTCGCCGCGCGGTCGGTCAAATCCTCAGGCTCCAGACTGACCAGAAGCGCGAGCTCCAGCTCGGTCCGGCGGGACAGTTCGTAGTACCTGACCAGCCTGTCGAGCCGTTCCGGTGTTGGATCCAGCCCGTAGGCCGCCTCGAGCTGTTCGGCCGCGGCCGTGAGGTCTCCGAGGTTCGCCTCCGCCTCGCTCATGGCTTCGCGGGCGACGAGTTCGGCCTCCGGGATCCGCGCGAGCGTCTGATAGGTGCGACGCGCCTCCTCGACGTCACCGCTGGCCAAGAGGAGCTCGGCTCGGCGGATGAGCAGGTTCGGGGTGCGGTCGCCGGCCAGATATGTCCGGTTCAGTTCGTCCAACGCGTCCATCGCCGGCAGGCGGCTGAGAGAACGCTCCAGCTTCTCTTCGGGCGAAGTCGAAAGCAGCACCACCGCCACCATCGACAGCATGCAGAGACCGACGACGATGCCCAGATATCGCGTCATCGCCGTCCGCCTAGCATCCGGAAAGCGCGACGAGGACGGACCCGGTCGCGATCGGAGGCAGCGTCGCGGATACCACCCTATCATCGGCCGCGGTCAGCACCTCCCAGAAAATCGGATCGGCGCCCGCCGATTCCGTGATCTCGATCCGGTAGCTGCCGGGACGCGGCACCTGCCATGTCATCTCCCCGCGGCCGAAGCCGGCGGCGGCGAAGGTCACCGAACACTCCGTGCGGGTGGCTCCTCGGATCTTCCAACGGGAATTATCAAGGCTGAACACGTCGCCTGCGGCGGGCGCCTCGGCCTCGGTCGATCCAGTCAGCGCCAGGACGGGCGAGTCCGCCGACGGGTCGAGAGCGACGTAGAGCGTCTCACCTTCGCGGCGCGCGCCGAGGACGCCAGCGCTGCGCGCAAGGTCCAGCGAGGCCTCCTCGGCATCGTCGAAGCGCAGCGTCTGTATTCCTTCGCGGTCCTCGATGCGCCACAGCAAGTCACCCGCTTCCGTAATCCGCATGCCGGAGAAACCGGCCGCCATCCCGACATAGTCGGACGCGTGAACGGGAATGACAGGCTCCTGGTCCACGCTCGCGAGATTCGTCAGAACCGCGTTCCGAAGACCGAACTGCAGCGCGGAATAGGCGCTGTATGACAGCTGATACGGCTTCAACCGCCGCGGCGTGTCGGTCGCCTCGAGGGTGCGGGCCAACCGGAGAAATCCATAGACCGGTCGACTCCAGAAATCGGTGAAAGCGGCGTCGCCGCTGAGCGCGTCGTAGATCTGACGCTCCGCCCCGACAGGAGCCGTGATCGGCGTGAGGCCGGTGATGCTCGGGGACGTCGCGTCCATCAGCCCGCCACCGCCGCCCATCGCCATCGCCCGGGTCTCACGGACGGTCGTCAGCGCGGAGTCGAAGACCAGAGCGTCGCCGCTCCAGATCAGGATTGCGGCGGACGTTCCGTCAGGGCCCAGCGCTCCGACCTCGGCGAGAGAGCCGCCAATCTCGGAGGACAGGTCGAACGGTTCCCGGGTGTACCGTCTTGGCGCCCCGTCGCCTTGGCCGGGATAAGCTCCATCCCCGGTAACGAACGCCTGCCCGAACCTTGACACCGCGCCGCCCACGAGGCTCCGCTCCTCAGGAGACCGGCTTCGCGCCAGCCGTTCAACGATCGCGAGTTCCTCGTCCCGCCTGTAGTCGCTGTAGAAGCTCCAGCGGGCAGGCGCGGTGCGGGTGCGTGAAGCGATCTCGATCTGCTGTTGCGCAAATGCGGCGCGGGCGAGCGACGCGCCCCGCCCGGCGAGCGGCCCGCCCAGCGTTTCATCCAGATCGCCGGAGACCAGGGCGAGCGTCGCCGGCAGGTCGGGAAACGACTGAATCATCTGTTCGAGCACGATCTGGCCGCCGAGCACCGGCGTGTCTTCGAAGGACGCGCTCGGGGCCGGCGTGGTCCAGCCGTCGCCATCGATGGTCGAGAAGTACACGCGACGGCCGTTCAGCGTCGTGACGTCGGGAACTGGCCGGAGGCCGGTTCCGAGAATGCGTTCGAAAAACGCGAACGGATCGATGATCCAGCGGGAGAACCCGAAATCATCGGTGCGGACGAGAGCTTCCGAGGCCGCGTATCCCCCGCGGTCTGACGTCACGACGAGGTCGGTCGCCATGCCCGATCCGGCACGGAACTCGACCCGAAGGTGGCTCGTGGCATCGAGCCCCGCCCGAACGGTCGGGGCCAGGCCGGCGGTGACGAGATAGTCGCATTCGAAGCCGATCATTGCCGGGTCGGACGCGTCTATTCTACTCCAGAGGCCGAGGCGGGACGCGGGGCCGCTTTCTTCGATCCCTAGCCGGGCGAGGTAAGACGCGAGAATCTCGGTTTCGACCGCCGCGGCTTGAACACCAAGCTCGCCCAATGCGATGAATTTCACTCCGCCAGGGTCCTCTCCGTCCCGGCGCGCGGCCGCGGCCCACGTGACGAAGGCGGCCATTCCCGTCGGAGGCCGTTCGAACCACGTGATCACCGCCGCAACGTCCGAACCCAAGACCGAGTCAGGTCCAAGCGAGGCTATATCGACGTATTCAAGACTATAGCCCAGATGGTTCAGCGGCAGTTCGGCGAACATGTGCAGACGGGATGCCCGAGCCGAAGGCTCAATCGAGGCGTCGTAGATCGCGAGGACTGTGCGAGTCACCGGTTTTTCAGAGGCATCTGCATGCACGGCATGCGTCGCGAATAGAACTAAAAGAAGTTCGCCCCACAAGGCGAAGCGCGTACGAACGCTCAAAGCACTCTTACCGCGACTAATTTGAGGGCGAGAAAACCTAATAAGTTGAAAAAACGTCCCACTCAGAAGCCTCAAGCGACCGTTCACCAATTAACGAGCCCGAAAAACAAATTTCGGAACGCGTTTTTAGGCCGGTTTCGGCAAACAAGTCAACTTGACTTTGATGAAAATGAGCATCAATTTCGTGCCGGTGGTGTGGGTTGCACGAATCGGAATTCCGGTTTGCGCAAATCGCGGGGTAGTGGGATGCTGTACAGATTAATCGCCGCGTCAATTGCGGTGATTTTAGTTTTGGTCGTGACGATCGGGGCGTCGCGACAACAGTCACCGCTCGCCAATCCCACAGTAGAGAGGGGTCTCGACTGGGCCCGGACTTCGCTGACATCAGTGCTCGAGGCTGTCCGCCCCGACGACTCCTTCGAACGGGCGATCACGGGTGAGCGGATGGCGCGCGACGTCGATCGGCGCACCGCCCAAGCAGCGCCCGCAGCCATCGCTCCTCCGCCGCCCGTTCCACGGAACTGCTCCGAACCGGACGTGTTCGGATCAGGCGTGGCTCTCGTCGGCGACAGCCTGTCGCTCCGGTTCTTCGAGCGTGATCCGGCGGGCCCGTCCGAGGCGGTCGCTCCGATCTCATTCGAGCGGCTGGATCTGTCGGGAGTGTATGCGGTGGATACGGAAGGCCAGCTTTCGCTGCCGCTGATGGGCCGGGTCGCCGTGGAAGGCCTGACGCTCTCCTGCGTCGAGGCTCTGACCGCCGCCCGGTATGCCGAGACTTTCCGCGCCACCGGCGAGGTCCAGGCGGGTTTCGGCGGCCGCGCTCCCGTGCTGGTAACGGGCGCCGTGCGGTCACCCGGAGCATACCATGTCAATCCGGGCATGAAGGTGCGCCATGTTCTGGGGCTTGCCGGCTCGGTGTCGGAGCAGATCTCCGCGACGGCCACCGGGCCGCTGCTCGGCCGGCGGGCGGAATTGAAACGGCTCCGTGCGGGCGTCCGCCTCGAAATGCTGGCGCTCGAACGCGCTCGGGCGGGCGAACCCGAACTCGGCCTCACCGCCGCCGAGCGGGCGGCCTTCATATCCAGCGTGGGCGTCGGGCGGCTGGACAGCGAGGCGGCCAACCTCCGAACGAGGGTGGAGGAAGCGGTCAGGGCGCGCGATGAGCTGACCGCCCGGCTGGAAGGCGAAATGGCGTTGGTGAAGCTTCGGATCGCGGGCAATGCGAGGTTGGAGAAAGAGGTCTCCGACAAGCGGGTCCGGCTCGACGCGCTGCGCAGCCTCAGCGATCGCGGGCTTGCAACTCTCTCGAGACTCAGCGACGACGAGTTGGCTCTCAGCCTGCTTGAACGCTCTCTCTTCGATGGCCAGTTGAACCTCGTCTCCACACAGGAGAGGGTCGCGGAACTGGAGGCGAAACTCGCGGCGATGGACCTGCAGTCGGAACGGGCGATCGCTCTCGAAAACCGCGACCTCGCCAAAGAAGCCGAAGCGATCGACGCGCAGATCGAGTCCATCGACATGCAACTCGCAGCGGCTTCGCCCCCGAAAATCATCGGTTCCGAGCAGTACACCGTGACGCGGACGACATCGCACGGAATCTCGACGCTCGTCGCGAAACTCTCGGACCTGGTTCTGCCGGGCGATCTCATCGAAGTGAGCCGGAGCGAAAGCCTCGCTTTGAGACTCGACTGAGGATGGATGGGGAGGCGGTGCTTGACATGAGCGACATCGCGGAGCCTTCGGTTTTGCGTAGCCGTTCGGGAGAGCAAGGCAACGTGCCTCGCCGGAGCGGCTTGTTCTACGCGCTGCTGCGGGCGATCTTCGAAGGCGCGCTGCTGCTCGTCGCCTTGGCCGCGGCCGAGACGCTGTTCTTCGGGCCTGGCACGTTCGCATCTTTCAACATCCACCCTTTCTGGATCGTCGTCCTCCTCGTCACGATCCAGCACGGCCTTTACGCGGGCGTCCTGACCGCCTGCCTCGCGTCGGCGCTTCTTGACAGACCGGTACGGCCACCGAATCTCGATATCGTCGACTACTATTTTGAACTTGCCAGTCTGCCGGCGCAGTGGATCTCGGCGGCAGTGATTCTCGGAATCTATCGCCAAGCTCAGATCCGGGCCGAGACCGCACAAAATGTCGAAATCGCGGAGCTGCGGGCAATGAACGAGCGGTTCGCCGAGGAGATAGCGCGACTCGACGAAGACCTTCAGGAGTTCGAGATCTCGGCGGCGATCGCGTCTCCGTCGGTGCCGCCGAATTCACCCGAATATGCCCGCCCGTCCCTGCCTGCGTTGTCGAGCCTCGCCGCACTCCGCGTCGCCCCCCGCACGCAGATCGGGAAGAGGTTCGCCGCCTGCGCGGAGCAGCTCCTCCATTGCGACCGGGCGCGGCTCTACGGAGCCGCAACCGATGGCGGATTCCGTATCGTTTCGCGGGATTCGGGCGTTCTCGAATTCGCCGGCAAGATCTCGGCGCAGGATCCACGCGTGAAGGCGGCGCGCACGGTAGCGGAATTCGCCACGCGGGACGGCGATGCCTCCGATCCGGTGACGATCGTTCTAATGGAGCGGCCCGGAGACGCCCCCTTGGGACTTCTGACCATCCCCGCCGAAGCCACGGGAGAGCCGTTCTCCGCCCAAGCGGAAGGGTTGCGCCTGCTGTGTCAGGCCACCACCGAGGCGTTGGCGAACGCCAGCCTCGGCGATGACGGGCTTGAACAGGGGCGGGCCGCATCATGACGCGGAGCGACCTGGCCTCGCAGGGCTTCCCGATCGCCATCCCGACAGGCGGCGCGTTCCTGACGGCCTGCACAAGGATCGTCGCCGCGGCGACGGAGCTCTGCTACGTCTACGCGTGGGTATTCGGGCTGGTCGCGCCGTCAATGCTGATCTTCCTGCACTTCGCGACCGCCCTCGCGGTCGCGTGCGTCGCGATCCTGTTCCGCAGGGCCCTGCGTGCCAGCCTGCTCGTCGACGCGGTCCTCCTGCTGCTCACCGGTCCGCTCGCCGCGATCGAGATGCTGACGCGCGGACCTTTGGCGCGCCGGCCCGCGCTCACGCTCATCGCTGACGCGTCGGAAAAAACGACGGCGGCGGACGCGCTCCACAAAGCCGTGTTGGCGGACCGTCGACCCCGACGGGACCCGTCGGGGCGACGATCCATCGCCGACCGCCTCGCCAGCGGAGACCTCGAAGAGCAGCAATTCGCGATCTCCGCGCTTCTCAGATCGTATCAGCCGGAAATGCACCCGATGCTGATGTCGGCACTGCAATCGCCGACGCCCGCGATCCGTGTCCAGGCGGCGGCCGTATTCGCCAAACTGCGCGAGCGCATTTCGGCTCAGGCCAAGGAGTTGCTTGCTTCGCAGCCGATGGAACCCTCGTCGCGTCTCGAGACGTCGACGTCGTGCCGCACGCTCGCGCGCTCGCCGTTCCTTGATTCCGGCGTCACCGACGCGCTTCTCGCAAAAGCGGCGGAACTGGACGGGAGCGCCGCCGACGCGATCGCCGATGCAGCGCTCGTGCCTGCGGGGCATGGTTCGCGGCCGCGGTACGCGCGCGGCGCGATCGTCTTGGACGCGCCAAGCAGGCCCTTTCCATCGGCATCGGCCCCGGAGGGCTTCGCGACGTGAACGCGCGCGCCGCATCCCTTGAGACGGCCGAGTTCGCCGCTCCCGAAGTCGCAGACGTGTGCATCGTCGTCGAGGGATGCTATCCCTATGTTTCAGGCGGGGTCGCCAATTGGCTTGACTGGCTGATCCGCAGCCAGCCGAACACGTCTTTCAGCGTGGTCGCGATCGTCGCCGACGATCGCGAGATGACATCACGCTACGGACTTCCCGGGAACGTGGTCCACTTCGAGAACCTACCCCTGAGCCGCAAGCAGGCCAAGCCGATGCTCCTTCGGGAGCCCCGATTGGACCCGGCGGAGGTCGCCGACATCATGTGCCGTGTGCTCGAGCATGGCGATCCCGCCGCGTTCGCGTCGCTCTGCGCAATGATGCGCCTGCCCGCGGCCCAAGGCGGTCGGATCTTCGGAAAGCGTGCCGACGGGACTATCTCGCTCGAACAGCTGACATCGAGCAGGTTCGCATGGAACGTCATGTCGGAAGTCTACGACCGCCTCACGCCGGCCGCATCCTTTCCTGATTTTTTCTGGGCATGGCGCACCCTGGTCGGCGGGCTTTTTTCGGTGCTGACCTCACCCATGCCTGCCGCGCGATGCTACCACACGATCTCGACGGGCTATGCCGGGCTGTTCGCGGCGCGGGCCGCCATTGAGACCGGCCGTCGCGTGGCGATCACCGAGCACGGCATCTACACCAACGAGCGCCGGATCGACCTGACGTCGGCGGAGTGGATCGCCGACAGCGTCGCCTTCAGCCTGAGCCGGATCGATGACCGGATGGACATCCGGCAGTTCTGGACACGGTGTTTCGAGTCCTACGCCCGGCTCTGCTACGACGCCTGCACGCGGATCACCACGCTGTACGGCGAGAACCAGTCGTTCCAGACCGCTCTGGGCGCCCCCAGGGAGAAGCTCGAGGTCATCCCGAACGGCATCGAGACCACGAAGTTCTCAGCCCTGGAACGTGTCGCCGGCCGATCGCCGACCGTGGCGCTGATCGGGCGCGTCGTTCCGATCAAGGACATCAAGACCTACATCGCCGCCGTCGCACGTCTCAAGGCGGAATACCCCGATCTCGTCGCGCTGCTCCTCGGACCGACCGATGAGGATCCCGAGTATTTCCGCCAGTGCGTCGAAATGGCGCGCGAACTCGGTCTCGAAGGCACTCTGCGGTTCACGGGCAAGGTCGACATCATCGACTACATGACGGGCATAGACGTCATGGTCCTGACCAGCATCAGCGAGGCGCAGCCTCTCGTCCTTCTCGAGGCGGGAGCGGCCTCGATCCCCTGCGTCACGACCGACGTGGGCTCCTGCCGCGAGATCATAGAGGGTCTGCCCGAGGAGGCGCCGAGACTCGGCTCGGCCGGAAGCGTCGTGCGTCCGATGGACGCCGAGGGAACAGCCCGGGCCGTCGCCGCGCTGCTTGGCGATCCGGACCTTCGCGCCGCCTGCGGCGAGCGGCTCCGCCAGCGGGTCGAACGATACTTCACGTCGGAAGCTTCGGCATCCAAATACGCCCGGCTCTACGCCGGTCTGGTGACGCCATGACTGCGGCGACAGGGGCGGAGGGTGACCGGCCGATTCAGAGAGGCCTGCACTGGCTGTTCGATGGGCCGCTGCTGGGACCGATCGTCGCCTTCGCAGGCTCGACGATCCTCTCCGTTGGACCCTGGCTGGTCTCGGTTCTGGTGCTGTCACTCATATCGATCGCGCTCACGCCGGTACTGGGCCGCAGCGGGATCTCCGACGTTCGACTGTCGGTGGCCTATGGATTCGCGATCGCTCTGCTTGTGGCGGCGCCGCTGGCCGTGCTGACGGCGCGTCTTACACGCCGCGCCGCCGAGCGGCAGAACGGCCTGCTGGTTCCGGAACTCTACACGGTCTGCCTGCTCGTTTCCGGAATCGGAACCCAGATCGTTGCGCTGGCGACCGTCTTCTTCTTCTCCATCACGCCAATCGGCCTCTCGGTCGCCTTCGTCATCCTCGCGGCCAACTGCGCGATGCTGATCACCGGCTTCGGTCTGCTGATGGCACTCGGAGAAACGTGGAGGCTGATCGGCACTTTTCTTTTCGGCATCATGATCGGACTGGCGGCGGCGCTGCTCACCACACGATGGGCCACGACGGTCGAGTCGCTGATCTGGTCGTTCTCGCTGGGGCTGTGGGTCAGCCATCATCTCATGTACACCTACGCGACGCGCGGAGCGCCCCTGACCCTGGACGGGCTTGGTCGGGCGTTCGACGCGCTGCGGACCGTCGCCAATCGCAGCCAGCTTCTTTTCTGGGGCATCGTCTGCGCCAACCTCGGAATCTGGGCGGACAAGGCCGTTTTCTGGTTCGCGCCGACGGGAATAGTCGCGGATTCCGGCTTCTACCACTTCGCCCCCTACGACAGCGTCATGTTCCTCGCGCATCTGTCGATGATCCCGACGGTGGCCGCCTGGTTCCTGTTCCAGCGGCATGTTCTCGAGCCGCGGGTCCAGGCCTTCTGGCGACTCGCGGAAAGTCAGCCCACCCGCGCGGCTCTCTTGGCGGAAGTATCTCGGCTCCAGGACCTGGTCTGGGGCAACGTTTTCCGGATCCTCTTCATCCAGTTCGCCTGCTCCAGCATTCTCGTCATGATGACGCCGGTGATCATACGAGGCTTCGGGCTGCGCTTCGACCAGATTGAGCTTCTCCAGATCGGCTTCGTGGCCGTTCTGCTTCAGTCTCTCCTGTTCCTGTCCTGCTCCGTGATGATGATCTGCGGAAGAACGTCTCTTCTGTTCTCCGTGAACCTGGCGTTCCTCTTGTTGAACGTCGCTGGCGGCATCCTGTTCTATAATCTGTTCGGCGTCTCCGCATACGGGGTGTTCGTGGCATCCTTGGTCAGCGGAGCGCTCGCCTTCGTGCTTGCCTACCGTGCCTTGGGTGATTTCGTTTTCGTCGTGTTCATCAAGGAGAACGACGACCTTTATTCGCCGCCGAAGTCACGGCTCGGCGCCTTTGCCGATCGGCTGCCGATCCGACGGCGCAAGCCGCCGGCCGCGCGCCCGCCCCGGAAAAACCCGGTCCCCAACTCGTGAGATCCCAAAGGATCCGCGTTCCATGAACCCGACGCTGCGTCAGAATAGAAAGATCGAAGACAATGGCCGACAAAATCAGTTTCGCGGAGGTTCAGCTCAAACCGGGTATGACGGCGGCGACGTCGCCGAACGCGATCACGGCTTCCGACACCGGCGGCACGACGGACGCCGCGAACCGCGCCCTCGTGGCCATCGCGGGGGACGGCGACCAGACGCTGGATAGCGGCGAGACGGCCTACATCCTTGGAGCCCCGGTCCGCGGCAACGCGGTCGAGGGCGTCGACGCGCTCAACGGCGCGGACGATCCGGTCAGCATCTCGACGCACGGCCGCAACGACGCGGGCACGGTCGGCGCGCTGGGTCTCGAGGCGAGCCTCGCGTACTGGTCGAGGGGGTTCGGGGTCAGGAACGGCACCGAAAGTTCCTTCGGCACCCTCAGCCGCGGCGACAGCGTCACATGGACTCTCAACGACGACGGCGGCGTCGCGCAGCGGCTGCAGAAGGCCGCCTTCACCGTCGACCGCGGCGGGTCGACCGGCGCGATCGAGGTGGCGATCGCCTTCGACGGCGACGTGGTCAGGACCGGATCCTACGCGGCGGCCCAGACCATCGCCAACGCCGACGCCGCGCTGCGCCTCGACGTCAACGGAGGGGACGTCATCGCCATCGACTTCGACGCCTCGATCCTGACGGTGAACGGCGTGGCACGGGACGGCGCGGCGATCGCCGGCTTCTTCGCGGATTACGCGGCCAGCCCGCAGAACGTGCTGACCATCGGCACCATCGGCGCCCGCAGTTTCGCGATCGGCGATCTCGTGATCGACCGGACCGGATTCGGCGAGGCGCCCGTGAACACGCCTCCGGGCGTGAGCCTGACGCCGCTGCTGACCAGCCTGCCCGAGAACGCGGACACCGGCGCCCCGATCAAGGTCGCGGACATCGTCGTCACCGATGACGGGATCGGGACCAACGCGCTCGGCCTCGCCGGCGCGGACGCCCCGTCTTTCGAGATCGTCGGCACGGCGCTCTTCCTCAAGGCCGGCACGGCGCTCGAGTTCGAGACCAAGACCTCGTTCGATGTCACCGTCACGGTGGACGACGCCTCGATCGGCGCGGGACCGGACGGTTCCGTCGACTTCACGCTCGCCATCGGCGACGCGAACCAGAACGCGGCCCCGGTACTCGACGCGCAGATCGCCGACCAGAACGTGGATCGGGGCGATCCCGTGGCGCTCGACGTCACGTCCGCCTTCTCCGATCCCGACGGCGACGCGCTGACCTATACGGTCACGGGCACTCTGCCCGCCGGCGTGAGCTTCGCCGACGGCATCTTCAGCGGCGCGATCGACGCGGCGGCGACGCCCGGAGCCTATCAGGTGACGGTCACCGCCACCGATGTTGCCGGCTCCAACACCGGCGCCTCGGACACCTTCGTCCTCACCGTCGCCGGCGGCGTCGACACGCGCCCGACGGTGCGCATCGAGGCCGAGGACGGCACGCTCTCGGGCGGATTCTCGGTGGAGAAGGGCTCGCGGATCAAGACGACCAGCAGCGGCGAGGCCACCTACGACCTCTCCGGCGTCGCCCAAGGCGACTATCTCGTGCGGATCGGCTACTGGGACGAGAATGACGGCGCGAGCAGCGTCGGCGTGACGATGTCCTCAGCCCTGGCCGGCACGTTCTCCGACACGCTCGCACTCGACGAAGCCACGCCGAGCGGCAACTTCAGCTCGAAGAACTTCCGCGAGACGACGCTGGACGGCGCTTTCAAGCTGGGCGCGAACGGTCTGCTGACGCTGACCGGCCTCGCCCAAGGTTCGGAGATCGTGCGGATCGACTATATCGAGCTGATCCCGACCGGCGCTCCGGCGGGCAACCAGGCGCCCTCGGTCTCGCTCGCCAACGTGCTCGCCGGGATCCCCGAGAACGCGGACACCGGCGCCCCGATCAAGGTCGCGGACATCGTCGTCACCGATGACGGGATCGGGACCAACGCGCTCGGCCTCGCCGGCGCGGACGCCCCGTCTTTCGAGATCGTCGGCACGGCGCTCTTCCTCAAGGCCGGCACGGCGCTCGAGTTCGAGACCAAGACCTCGTTCGATGTCACCGTCACGGTGGACGACGCCTCGATCGGCGCGGGACCGGACGGTTCCGTCGACTTCACGCTCGCCATCGGCGACGCGAACCAGAACGCGGCCCCGGTACTCGACGCGCAGATCGCCGACCAGAACGTGGATCGGGGCGATCCCGTGGCGCTCGACGTCACGTCCGCCTTCTCCGATCCCGACGGCGACGCGCTGACCTATACGGTCACGGGCACTCTGCCCGCCGGCGTGAGCTTCGCCGACGGCATCTTCAGCGGCGCGATCGACGCGGCGGCGACGCCCGGAGCCTATCAGGTGACGGTCACCGCCACCGATGTTGCCGGCTCCAACACCGGCGCCTCGGACACCTTCGTCCTCACCGTCGCCGGCGGCGTCGACACGCGCCCGACGGTGCGCATCGAGGCCGAGGACGGCACGCTCTCGGGCGGATTCTCGGTGGAGAAGGGCTCGCGGATCAAGACGACCAGCAGCGGCGAGGCCACCTACGACCTCTCCGGCGTCGCCCAAGGCGACTATCTCGTGCGGATCGGCTACTGGGACGAGAATGACGGCGCGAGCAGCGTCGGCGTGACGATGTCCTCAGCCCTGGCCGGCACGTTCTCCGACACGCTCGCACTCGACGAAGCCACGCCGAGCGGCAACTTCAGCTCGAAGAACTTCCGCGAGACGACGCTGGACGGCGCTTTCAAGCTGGGCGCGAACGGTCTGCTGACGCTGACCGGCCTCGCCCAAGGTTCGGAGATCGTGCGGATCGACTATATCGAGCTGATCCCGACCGGCGCTCCGGCGGGCAACCAGGCGCCCTCGGTCTCGCTCGCCAACGTGCTCGCCGGGATCCCCGAGAACGCGGACACCGGCGCCCCGATCAAGGTCGCGGACATCGTCGTCACCGATGACGGGATCGGGACCAACGCGCTCGGCCTCGCCGGCGCGGACGCCCCGTCTTTCGAGATCGTCGGCACGGCGCTCTTCCTCAAGGCCGGCACGGCGCTCGAGTTCGAGACCAAGACCTCGTTCGATGTCACCGTCACGGTGGACGACGCCTCGATCGGCGCGGGACCGGACGGTTCCGTCGACTTCACGCTCGCGGTGACGGACATCGCGGAGAACGCGCCGCCGACGGCGGTGGTCGTGACCCCCGTGGTGACCACGCTGGCGGAGACCGCCTCGACCGCCGCGCCCATCGTCGTGGCCACCATCGCGGTGACCGATGACGGGCTCGGGACGAACACGCTCACGCTCTCGGGCGCGGATGCCGCGCTCTTCGAGATCGTCGACAACTCGGGCACGCTCGAATTGCGCCTGATCGCCGGCGCGGTGCTGGATTTCGAGACCAACCCGACGCTCGACGTCACGGTCAACGTCGACGACGCGGCCGTGGGGATCACCCCGGACGCCAGCGCGGGCTTCACGCTCGCGGTGACGGACGTCGACGAGAACGCGCCGCCGACGGCGGTGGTCGTGACCCCCGTGGTGACCACGCTGGCGGAGACCGCCTCGACCGCCGCGCCCATCGTCGTGGCCACCATCGCGGTGACCGATGACGGGCTCGGGACGAACACGCTCACGCTCTCGGGCGCGGATGCGGGTCTTTTCGAGATCGTCGACAACTCGGGCACGATCGAGCTGCGCCTGATCGCCGGCGCGGTGCTGGATTTCGAGACCAACCCGTCGCTCGACGTCACGGTCAACGTCGACGACGCGGCCGTGGGGATCACCCCGGACGCCAGCGCGGGTTTCACGCTCGCGGTGACGGACGTCGCGGAGAACGCGCCGCCGACGGCGGTGGTCGTGACCCCCGTGGTGACCACCCTGGCGGAGACCGCCTCGACCGCCGCGCCCATCGTCGTGGCCACCATCGCGGTGACCGATGACGGGCTCGGGACGAACACGCTCACGCTCTCGGGCGCGGATGCGGGTCTTTTCGAGATCGTCGACAACTCGGGCACGATCGAGCTGCGCCTGATCGCCGGCGCGGTGCTGGATTTCGAGACCAACCCGTCGCTCGACGTCACGGTCAACGTCGACGACGCGGCCGTGGGGATCACCCCGGACGCCAGCGCGGGCTTCACGCTCGCGGTGACGGACGTCGCGGAGAACGCGCCGCCGACGGCGGTGGTCGTGACCCCCGTGGTGACCACCCTGGCGGAGACCGCCTCGACCGCCGCGCCCATCGTCGTGGCCACCATCGCGGTGACCGATGACGGGCTCGGGACGAACACGCTCACGCTCTCGGGCGCGGATGCGGGTCTTTTCGAGATCGTCGACAACTCGGGCACGATCGAGCTGCGCCTGATCGCCGGCGCGGTGCTGGATTTCGAGACCAACCCGTCGCTCGACGTCACGGTCAACGTCGACGACGCGGCCGTGGGGATCACCCCGGACGCCAGCGCGGGCTTCACGCTCGCGGTGACGGACGTCGCGGAGAACGCGCCGCCGACGGCGGTGGTCGTGACCCCCGTGGTGACCACCCTGGCGGAGACCGCCTCGACCGCCGCGCCCATCGTCGTGGCCACCATCGCGGTGACCGATGACGGGCTCGGGACGAACACGCTCACGCTCTCGGGCGCGGATGCGGGTCTTTTCGAGATCGTCGACAACTCGGGCACGATCGAGCTGCGCCTGATCGCCGGCGCGGTGCTGGATTTCGAGACCAACCCGTCGCTCGACGTCACGGTCAACGTCGACGACGCGGCCGTGGGGATCACCCCGGACGCCAGCGCGGGCTTCACGCTCGCGGTGACGGACGTCGCGGAGAACGCGCCGCCGACGGCGGTGGTCGTGACGCCCGTGGTGACCACCCTGGCGGAGACCGCCTCGACCGCCGCGCCCATCGTCGTGGCCACCATCGCGGTGACCGATGACGGGCTCGGGACGAACACGCTCACGCTCTCGGGCGCGGATGCGGGTCTTTTCGAGATCGTCGACAACTCGGGCACGATCGAGCTGCGCCTGATCGCCGGCGCGGTGCTGGATTTCGAGACCAACCCGTCGCTCGACGTCACGGTCAACGTCGACGACGCGGCCGTGGGGATCACCCCGGACGCCAGCGCGGGCTTCACGCTCGCGGTGACGGACGTCGACGAGACCCCGGTCTATGGCGCGATCAGGCTTGACGGCTCGCTCGCCGATTGGAGCCTGGAGACGCGGCTCGACACACCAACTGATGGCACGGCGGGCTTCGCGGCCTATGGAACCTATCAGGCCGGAGCTTTCGTCTTCGCGCTCTCCACGGACGATGTGGTGATCGGTCCCAACACCACAATCTGGCTCGACACCGATCTCGATCCGGCGGCCGGATTCGGCATTTTCGGCACTGAGGGCATCGGAGGCGCCGAATACAACATCAACTTCGGCATCGACGGCCGGCCGGCGCTCTACTCCGGCGGGGCTGGCGGGACGCTGGTGGCGGCCGCGCTCGACTTCGCCCTCAGCGCCGACGGTAAGACGCTCGAGATCGCGCTTCCGTCGAACCTGATGGCGGGATCGCCGACCAAGGCCAATGCATTCATCGACGTGAACGATGGAGCCTTCCTGCCGAACGACTATACCATCTTCAATTACCTCGTTGGCGAGAACAGCCCGGCGAGCGTTAGCCTGACGCCGGTCGTGACTGGCCTGCCCGAGAACACGGATACCTCGGCCAGGATCAGAGTGGCGGACATCCTGGTCACCGATGACGGTATCGGGGTGAACGCGCTCGGCCTCGCCGGTACCGACGCCGGGCTTTTCGAGATCGTCGGCGACGGGCTCTACCTCAAGGCCGGAACGGCGCTCGACTTCGAGACCAAACCGGACCTCGACGTCAGCGTTACGGTCAACGACGCCTCGATCGGCGCGGATCCGGAGGACAGCGCCCCGCTCACGCTCGTCGTCGGCGACGTCGACGAGAGCTTCGGCGCCATCACGCTGGACGGCGCGCTTGGCGACTGGGCGCCGGACACGCGTCTCGACACGGTGTTGGCCGGAACGCCCGGCTACTCGGCCTACGGAACCTTCGACACCGGCGCATTCGTCTTCGCGATCTCGACGAGCGTGGACGACGTCGTGATCGGTCCGAACACAACGATCTGGCTCGACACCGACCTGAACCCCGCGACCGGATTTCAGATCTTCGGTTTCGCGGGCGGCGCGGAATACAACATCACGTTCGGCACCGACGGCCGGGCGGCGCTCTATACCGGCGGCGGCGGTCTCGCCGAGGGAGGGACGCTGATCGAGGACGACCTGCCGTACTTTTTCAGCACCGATCGCAAGACCGTCGAGGTCGCGCTCCCGTCGACCTTGATGGAGGGTGCGCCGAACCGGGCCAATGTCCTGATAGACGTCAACAACAACGCGTTTCTGCCCGGCAATTTCAGCCTCTCCTACTTGGTCGAGGAAAAGCTTCCGCTCCTGCCGCAGGATCCGGCCGCGCGGGTGGCGATCGTCTACAGCGAGACGAGCGCGGACAATTATTTCTCCAAGACGGCCTACGGCCAGTTGTTCATGGCGGCGCAGAGCCAGGCGATGCAGGCGGGCATCCCGTTCGACGTCATCACGGAGAGCGACCTGATCGATATCGCCAATCTCGTGAAGTTCGACTCGCTGGTCTTCCCGGGGTTCGCCAACGTGCAATCAACGGATCTCGCGCAGATCGCCGCCACGCTGACCTCGGCGGTCGAGGACTACAGGATCGGCCTGATCGCGATGGGCAACTTCATGACCAATGACGAGTCTGGAGCGGCGATCGCCGGGAACTCCTACGCCCGGATGCAGGCGCTGCTCGGCGTGACGCTCGACGGCTTCGGCGAAACCAACGGCGTGGTACTGCGCGCCGATACCGACGCCCATCCGGTTTCAGACCTTTACACGCCGGGCGAGGTCGTGGGGAGCTATGGCAACAACTCCTACCTGACCTTCAAAGACGTCTCCGGCGGCGGCGAGACCATTTTCTCGCAGACCGTCGGCATCGGCACGGAAACCCAGGACGTCAGCGCCGTCATCGTCACCACGACCGGCGGACGCAACGTCCATTTCGCGACGGACGCCGCCTTCGGCAACAACAACATCCTGTCAGAAGCGATCAACTGGTCGGTCCGCGGCGACGCGCCAGACGTGGGCCTGCAGATGACCCGCGGCACATCGATGTTCTTCTCGCGCAACGACATGGATCAGAGCCAAGAAGCCTTCGACGTAGTAAGCTCGAACCCGGGGATCTACGACGAGATGCTGCCGATCATCGAAAAGTGGTTCGATGATTACGGATTCGTCGGCTCCTACTACATCAACGTCGGGAACAACCCTCCGGACCAACAGACGATCTGGGAAGAATCGCGTCCATATTACGAGCGTATCCTGGCGCTCGACAGCGAGATCGGATCGCATTCCTACACCCATCCCGATGACACCAACCTGTTGACGCCGGTGCAGATCCAGTTCGAGTTCGAACAGTCGAAGGCCGTGATCGAGGCCGAACTCGGGATTACCGTTTCCGGCGCCGCGGTGCCGGGCCAGCCGGAGCTGCTGCCCACGTCGCTTGAGATAATCCAGTACTATGATTATCTCACCGGCGGATATTCCAGCACCGGCGCGGGCTATCCCGGAGCCTTCGGGTTTCTCAACCCGGCCAACGCGGACAAGGTCTATTTCGCGCCGAACGTTTCCTTCGATTTCTCGCTGCTCGGGTTCCAAGGCCTCACGGTGTCAGAAGCCGAAGCCGTCTGGGCCGCCGAATACGCTTCGATAACAGAGAAGGGCTCGACACCGATCATCCACTTCCCGTGGCACGATTACGGTCCGACCAACTGGGAGACCAGTCCCGGCGAAGACACGGGCTACACGCTTGAGATGTTCACGAATTTCATCGAACGGGCCTATCTCGACGGAACCGAGTTCGTCACCGGCGAGGATCTCGCGCAGCGTATCAAGTCGTTCGTCGCGACGGATATCGAGATCGAAGCCTCGGGTACCGACATCGTCGCGAGGGTGACCGGCAGCGATGTCGGGAAATTCGCGCTCGAGATCGACACGACCCAGCGGATCGCCAGTGTCGACGACTGGTACGCCTACGAGGGCAACAAGGTTTTCCTGCCCAAGAACGGGGGCACGTTCACGGTCTCGCTCGGCACCGAGGGGGACGACGTCACGCGCATCATCGCGCTCCCGATGCGCGCGGAGCTTCTGTCGGCTAACGGGGACGGCACCGATCTCGCCTTCACCTACGAAGGCAGGGGAGAAACCAAGGTCGATCTGAAAGCCTGGGGGGCGAGTTCCGTCGTCGTGTCGGGTGCCGTTTCGGGGGCGCTCGCGGGCGAGATCCTGACGCTGACCGAAACCGTGTACGGACAGCACGGCGTGGCGATCGACTACACCGGCGCGCTGCAGGTCACCGGCACGGACGGCAACGACTTCATCATCGGGTCGGATGAAGGCCGGACGATCGACGGAGGCCTCGGCGACGACAGGATGTTCGGCGGCGGTGGCGAGGATGTCTTCGTGTTCCGCGATGGGGGCGGCGTGGACACGGTTCTCGACTTCGATCTCGGCCTGGATCGGATCTCGCTCATCAACAGCGGTTATACGGACAAGACGGCCGCGCTTGAGGCGTTTGTCCTCGCTGATGAGGGACTGACCCTGAGCTACACACCCGAAGATCGGCTGGTTCTCGCCGGCGTGGAACCGGGTGAGCTGACCGTAGACCATATCATTCTGGACAGCCTGTTCGCATGAGGAAGCCGGCGCGCCAGGCCGCGAGGCTTGGCGCGCCGGTTGATCGAAGATACCGCTTCCGCGCCATTCGACGCGAGCCGGTCAGCCGAAGAGGAAGTCGGCTTCCGTCAGCCCGGTGACCCCGAGGATCGCCACCGTGCTCGCATCCGCCGATCCGGCAGCCTCGCCTAGGTCGATGATCGTGCCTATCCCGAAACGGTCGACATGGGCATCGCCCCGGTCGAGGATATCGTTTCCGTTGGTGTCGAGCTCATCGAAGTTGATCGAGGCCATGTGCGAAAGATCCATGCGGTCCGAACCTTGTTCAAAGTCCCGGATGCGATCATGTCCGTCGCCTTCGCGGAATATGAACACGTCGTCGCGACTTCCGCCCCAGAGGGTGTCGTCCCCGGAGCCGCCGTCCAGAGTATCGCGACCGCCGTCGCCCTTAAGGTTGTCGTCACCCGCGCCTCCGATAAGCAGATCCCGACCTCCGAAACCGCGGAGATCATCGTCACCGGCCCCGCCATCGAGACGGTCATTCCCGCCCCGGCCGAGGATCTTGTCGTCGCCGCCGCCACCGGTCAAATCATCCGCTCTGGACGTGCCTCTGATCGTCATGTCCCGATCTACGACCTCCGGGGTCCCGTCCTGCGAGTCGCCGCCGTCGGTATTGCCGCCGCCCAAGCTGCCATCGTCACCGTCGCTGGCGTCGACATCGGAACCGCCGTCCGGAACCGGAACATCCGTCTCGGATACGGTCGGGAAATTGATCGGATTGCCTGCGAGCTTCGCTTCGATCGTGTTGTTGACCGGGTCGATGACGCCGGTCAGATCGCGATCGGCGGCGAAGGGGATCAGTCCAGCCTTGATCGCCTGGTCGATGAAGTCCGCCTGTTTGGCGTCCTGTGTCGGATAAGATGTCGCGAGCACGAATTTGCCGGCATCAAGCGCCAGATCGATGTATTCTAGGTCGTACTTGGTCCAGCTTGAGCTGGTGTTCCCATCATACCAAAGGTCTTCGACACCCAGCCCATCGATCGCGTTCAGATAGGAGCTGTTCGGCGCGCCACCGGGATTGTTCTCGTTGAGCGCGAGCAGTCCGACCGCGTTCTGCGGGATGACCATAAAACCGGGGCTCTGCGCCTTGGCGTGGGCCGAAAGCGCGGTCACGAATTCGATCATCTCACCGCGGAGCGCATCGTTTCCGCCGGAGTAAGCCTGCTTGACGACCGCGACTTGGTATGCGTCCACGATGTCGAGATACATTCCGTCATAGCCGAGCCTGATGGCCTCGTCCACGCGGTCGAACATGATCTTCTGCCAGTCCGCGTCCCAGAACTTGACCAGGTAGTTGCCTTTCCAGTCAGGGTTCTCACGGAGCAGGAAGTCGGGAGGAGACGCGTTCCATTCCCCGTCGTTCCAGTAGGGCCGATAGTCCTCGGCCTCGCCGATGCTGAGATAGGTGAAAAGCACCTTGTTCTGAGTTCCGGTCAGCGTCGCGATCTGACTTGCGGTGAGGCCGGCATCGTCCATGTCCACGACGCCGACTTTGAAGTCGGTGTCGGACAGCGACCGATAGCTCGCATTCTGCAGCTGGTAGAGAAGCGGGAGTGTCATTTGATTTCCTTCGGGTTGACGATGTCGATCGGATTACGATCTGCGCGGTTCACATTATTCAACTTTAGATTTCTATGATCGAGCCGTCGATCGTGTTAAGATTTTAAAAGAGCCCAACGCATCTTCGGGCACTGTCCCTGCGGACAAAAGTGGGCGAGCCCGTGTCGGCTGGTATCCGCCTCATTCCGCCGGACTTCTTGCAAGGCTCTGGAATCTTTGACTGGTTTTTCCCGACTCCGAATCAGACACTCATCGCTCGGGCGCGTCGTCACGACCCCGAGCGGCGAATGTCCGCGCAACCACCGTCAACTCCGCGGCGTCTTCGAGCCCGACTGCGGGGGTCATCGACAGCCGGAGCGTGCCCCCGCGAGAGTGGAGGGCTTTGCGGGTTCGACGCCGGGAGGAAGATCAACGGCCGCAAGCGCCAAATCGGCACGATCACGCACGGCCTGACGGTGGGACGGCACGTTCGCTCAGACGGACTTCCGGCAGCCGCTCTTCGATCGCGGCAACCCGACGCTCTTCCGGGTCGGCCGTATTGCCCTCGTTGCGCCCTTTGCCGCGAAAAGCCCGTTGCCAGCGAAGAGCGCATTTTTCCGCGTCAGGGCAATCGGTCTGATTTTCAACGGGGTTCTCGATCGGTTTCCGTTCGGCTGGTCGGATCCGGACATCAGGACCAGAGCAGAACTCATGTTCGAGGATGCGCGGGACATCTGGCCGCGGTGACGCCGTCCAGATGGCCCTGCTGACGAGGACCGAAACTGCGCGCCATGGCGAAAGAATGCATTTGTGAATCCAATAATCTTTCGTCAGATCAGAGTGTCAGGAACTCCAACGAGGGATTCGGAACCATGACAACCACTTTCCTTCCGCGCTACGCCGACGCCATTCGCCAGTTCTCGTCGACGACGATCGAACGGGAGTCCGGCCTTCCCTCGGAGCTGCTGATGGGCAGCGGGACATCCGGGTCAAAGCGTCTCCAGGTCGCCTACGCTCCGTTCGAGTTCGTGAACGACCGCGCCCGGGTGGTCATCGTGGGGCTGACCCCCGGCAGTCAGCAGATGAGGCTCTCCCTCGAAGAGGCCGCCCGATGCCTGCGCGCCGGTATGGACATGTCCGGGGCGATACGCCGCGCAAAGGCGCACGCCAGCTTCGGTGGCTCGATGCGGAACAAACTGATCGAGCTCCTCGACTTCATCGGCGTCAACAAGTTCATCGATCGGCCGACCGCGGCCGGTCTCTGGTCGAAGGATCAGGAGCTGGCGCACTTTACCTCATGCCTTCGCTATCCCGTCTTCGTCAACGGCGCGAACTACTCAGGCCAACCGCCGATCATGAAGACGCCATTCCTCCGAGCAGAGCTCGAGCGATGGCTGGTTGAGGAGATGCGCGTGTTGCCCGACGCTGCGTGGGTGACGCTCGGCGACCATGGAGCCGACGCGGCGCGCCACGCCGCCAAGATCGCCGGACTGGATTCGGATCATCTGGTAACCGGCCTCCCGCATCCGAGCGGAGCCAACAACGAGCGGGTCGCCTACTTCCTCGGGCAGAAGCCACGCGCCAATCTTTCTGCGAAGACCAACGCCGCGAAGATGGATGCTGCGCGGAAACAAATCCTGCTGCAGATGGGGAGACTGATTGCGGGGAGAGGCGCGGCGGAGCTTCGGCTGGGCGGCAAGGTATAGTATCGCACTCGCTAGGCAAGTTGCCTCTGAGCAGGAGTGGAGAACGGACCTCACGGGGCAAGAACGAGCCTTCCTCTTCAAGCAGAAGATCAAGCCCAATCACGTCCTGGATGACTAGGGGATGTCGAAGGACCAGCGGACCGCTCGCGCCACGGCCGATGGGATCCTCTTCATCTTAGAGAAGGATGGTCGCATCTCCCTTCATCATCAGGAGACGGACATGTTCGACATGACCAACACCTCCGCGCCGGCCCCGGCGTGAAGCGACACCATCCAGCACGGCGACGTGGCGCTGTTTCACTTTCCCTGCGCCGAGGACGGCGCGACCGAGAGGCCGAAGTCCCGCACCTGTCTGGTGCTGGACGTCCGGGACAGGGACGGGCGGTGCTTCGTCGAGCTCGCCTACGGCACCTCGGTCGCCAGCCGGGTCAACGTCGGACACGAGATCGACATCTTCGAGCCGGCGGAGATAACGGCCGCTGGCCTCCGCAAACCGACGCGGTTCGTTGGCGCACGTCGCGTCATCGTCGCGGTCGATCATTCGGGATGGGGTCTCAACCCGCGCCACGCCACGCCGGTGATCGGGCATCTCGGGCCGCTCGGCCTTTTCCCTGTGATTGGCGCAGTAGTAGCGCCTGTGGCCGCCGGTGCCCGCGACCGTCATCTTTCCCCCGCAGATGCCGCATTCGAGAAGCCCCGAGAGCAGATACTTTCGCCGGCGCAGCGCCTGACTTCCGGACAGCCGGTTGCGGTCGCGTCCGTTCCAGTGCGCCTGACGCTGCGGCTTCTGGGCGTCCTGACGGCGCTTCACGTCGCCCCAGACCTCCTCCGAGACGATGTGGAGTTCCGGGACGTCGCGGATGATCCATTCGTCCGCCGGCCGGATGCGGGAGACGCGGCTGCGCGTGATCGGGTCCTTCACGTAGCGCAGGCGGTTCCAGACCCGGCGTCCGCCATAGAGCTCGTTGTTGCGAATGCCGGTTCCGCGAGCCTTGTTGCCGTTGATCGTGTTCTGTTTCCAGTGGCCGGATCCGCCGTCCACCTTGTGGCGCGGCGCGGGGATGCCGTCGGCGTTCAGTCCGGCCGCGATGTGAAGCGGGGAACGCCCGCTTGCCCGGATGAACGCCGTCCGCGCGAGGATCCACGCGATGCGGGACATCGCCGCCGATCGGCGGGACCAGCGCGGCAGGCCCTTCACGGTGGAGCACCGCCGCAGGCGGCCGGTGTCGCGAGTGCGGAGGGCGCGGCAATGAATGTCGGAGCCCTTCCCGGTCGCCCGACCCACGCGATCGCGTGCGAGACGCTGCGGATCCTTCGCGAGCGTTGCGCGCCCCAGTTCTGGACGCTCGACGCCAGAGCGCCGGCAGGTTCTCCGGCATCTCCACCGGCCTCGGACGGTTCTGCTCGATCTTCGATTCCAGCATCGTGATCCTATGCTCGACCTCTTCCAGAGCGGGCAGGAGCGTGCCGAGGGCCTGCCCCTGCGCCACGGCGCGCACGAGGTTCCCCTGCTTGGCTTTGAGGTCGCGCAGTTCCGCGATACGGAACTTCTGGTCCGCCGCCATCTCGCCGCTCTTTGCCTGGATGTGCCTGGCGAAGTCCGTCCGGAACTTCTCGTAGGCTTCCGGCAGCATGAGCTGGCGGCGGAAGCCGGCCAGAACAAGTTCCTCGGCGTCGTTCTGCCGCAGGCCGGGCATTCCCTTGCAGATCGCCGAGCTCTGGCGTATTCGTCGAAGATCAGGCGGATGATCCGCGCCTCGTCCTCGACGATCGCGAGTTCGCCGACGCGCGGGTTTGCACGCGCGTCCTCCGGGACGGCGTAGCCGTAACTGCGGCCGCCGCCGCTCTTGCCGTCCTTCACCCGGCCTTGCAGACCGCGATGGGTCTTCTCCGAGAGGGCCTCGAGAAAGAGCGCGCTGATCGTGCCGTGAAGTCGTCCATCGTGACCGTGCTGACGCCAGAGCCGAGTCCACCCAGCCGGAACCGCCCGTTATACCAACCTGCGCTGATCATCACTCATGGGCCCATTCCCGCATCCCGATGGACATGATCTTCCACGGTCGGTCGGTGAGGTTGTTCCAAGCGTCGCAGCAGAGGGCGACGATGTCGACGTAGGATTTGAAGACACGATCAGAATTGGCAATAAGCCGACTTGAGACGGTTTTATGCCTCTTGCAAAGCGACTCAACCTGAGGTAGAATATCCGGGTTCCTAGAGCAGGAGTTCGGGGGCGTATTTTCACATCAGTGATGTTGAAGACACGCGTCTCGCGCTCAGAAGAAGCACGTCTTCCACATCGCTCTCAAGGGACATTCCCGTGGAAGACACACTCCTGTTGATCTCCGGCAAAGCCGGCGCCTTCACGCCCGGTTTTTCGGGTGCCGCCTTTTGGCGACCCTCGCACGACGTGACGCCTCACGCTGCCGTCAATCCTGGCGGCCGTCGAAGCCGCTCCCTGCGCCGGCGCGCAGCCCGTTTTCCGAGTGCCGGTTCGCACCGCCCTGACCGCTTCGCGCGATTGGCCGGCACCCACCCTGAACTCGGCCCGAGGCAGCCCGCGGGTAACGGCGACCGCGGGATCCGTTCGGCGGCGAGGCGGCCCGCGTCCGGGAACGACGCGCTTGGGCGCACGGTGCCGCGCGCGCGCCATGACCCCCGGAAGGACGCCGGTCGGGACGCGCCCGACACTCGCCACGTCGACAGTGCGATCGACCTTCTGGTCAGGTTGCTCGCCCGTCAGTCGGCGCGCGAAGCATCCGCCGCCGGGCGTTCCGCGAGCGAGGAACGCTGACATGCCGACGAACCGACGTTCACGGAATGAGACCGACGACGCCCTTCTCACCATCAAGGAAGTCGCCGGACTGGACCGCTGCTCGGAGAAGACCGTGCGCCGCGCGATCGACGCGGGGCTGCTCCAGGCGCTGCGCCTGGGCCCCGGCGGGCGGCTGCTCCGCGTCACCCGGGCGGCCCACGAGACCTATCGGAGGGGGTGGGGCCGGTGACCTCGCGCGTCCATCAATGTCAAATTATGTCAATGGCTTGCCGGCCTGTCGGGAAGACAGGCCGACCGTAATCGGAGGGGTTTTCATGCTACCGTGTTCCCGAATCGGACGCCCTGTCCGCTCCTGTCCACCCGAGGCCACAGATGGCCGGAAGAGAGTTTCCCGATGAACCAGTTCACCCCTTTCCAACTCGACACCGCCTTCGTCCAGCCGGGCACGCCGATGGTCTCGGACGTCATGCGCGCGGTCGAAGCGGACACGGATCTGTCCCCTGACCGCCGCCGCGACATCCTCTCCGGCCTACGCAGAATGTGCAAGGCGCTCGACCGCGCACCCGGGGAGGTTCCCGCCGACGCGCATTGGCTGCAGCCGCGTCTGGAGAAGATCGCCCCCGCCTCCCTCGGGATCTCGCCGAAGTCGTGGAGCAATCTGCTCAGCGACGCCCGCGCCGGCCTCGTGCTCCACGGGGTGGTGGAACGCCGCATCAGCCGCAAGGCGGATCTCTCGCCGGAATGGTCGCGGCTCTGGGGCATCGTCCTCGACTCCGGCGACCCGACCCTGACCCGCACGCTGAGCCGGTTCATCCACTTTCTGAACAAACTCGGAGTCGAGCCGGACGAGGTTTCATCCGCGCATACCGACGCCTACCGCGACGCGCTCGGAATGAACGAGCTCAGCCGCCCGCCCGAGCAAGCCTGGCGCGCCGCCGTCAACGCCTGGAACCTCGCGGTCCGGCGCGTCCCGGACTGGCCGCGCCATGAGTTCTCCCTGCCGTCGCGCTCAAAGACCTTCAGGCTCGACATCAGAGCTTTTCCGGTCACATTCGGGCGGGACCTCGAGCGCTACCTCGACAGTCTCCTCTCGCCCGATCCGTTCGATCCCGAGGCCGTCGCGGTCCCTCTGCGTCCCGCCACCGTCAGGCAATACCGCTCCCAGCTGCTGCGCTTCGCTTCAGTGCTCGTGCATGCGGGCGTTCCCGCCTGCGAGATCGACGGCCTCGCCGCCATCGTGACGGTCGAGCGCGTGGAGACCGGCCTGCGCTGGATGCTGAAGAGGACGGACGAGCGCCCGACCGCGGGCGTTTCCGACATGATCAACGTGCTGAAGGTCGTCGCGAAGCGGCACGTGCGCGTCGACGAGGGCACGCTGAAGCGGTTGGAGCGCATGGACGCCCGCCTCGCGGTGAAGTCCAACCCGGGCATGACCGCGAAGAACCGCGAGCGGCTGCGCCCGCTGGAGGACCCCGCGACGCTGCGTCGCCTGCTCCAGCTGCCCCCGCAACTGTTCGACCGTTCGATCGGGGAACGGGAGCTTCTTGGAGCGGCGCTGGCGCGGGAGGAGGCGGTCGCCATGGCCATTCTCGTGCATTGCCCGATCCGCTGCGCGAACCTGACCGGAATCCACCTCGAGCGGAATCTGACCCGTCCGCGCGACGGACGGGTCTTCCTCGTGTTCGGCCCGGACGAGGTCAAGAACGGGCGCGACATCGAGTTCGAACTGCCCCGCGCCGTGGCGGAGATGATCGACCTGCATCTGGCGACGCGCTCGCCCGGGCTCTGTCCGCCCGGGACCCCGTGGCTCTTCCCGCGGCGCGACGGCTGCGCGCCGATGGCGAGGTCCCGTCTCTCCACGCGCGTCAAGGCCCGGATCCTCCGGGAGACCGGGCTGGTCGTGAACGTGCATCTCTTCCGTCATCTGGCCTGCCGGATCTGGCTCGATGCCAAGCCGGGCCAGTACGAGGTGCCCCGGCGACTGCTCGGCCACGCGGCCCTCAGCACGACCCTGAACGCATATGCCGGCTTCGAGGCGGGGACCGCGACGCGGCTCTTCGCCGAAGCGGTCGAAGCGGCGCGACGCTGATGAGCGGGCTCCTCTCGCTCCCTTTCGCGCGATGGCCGGCCGCCGATCAGGCGATGTGGGCCGCGCTGATCGCCGCGGACGATCCGCTCGGAGACGCGGGCGCGCTGTCGCATCTGCGTCCCGCGTCCAAAGCCGGTCTGGTCAAATTCTACGGCCGCTGGCTGGAATGGCTGATCCGGCATCGGCCCGACGCGCTGGCCGAAGCGCCCGAGCGGCGGGCGACGCCCGATCGCGTCATGGAGTGGAGCGCGTCGCTCGCCGATGTCGCGCCGCCCACCCGCCGCACGCTGGTCAGCGGCGCCTTGAACGTGCTTCAGGCGGCGGCGCCGGACGCCGACTGGCGGCTCCAGCGTCTGCTGCTCAAGTCGCTCGCCCGGGAGGTCGGCCATTTCCGCTCAAACCGCAAGACCGGACGCGTCCTCTCAAGCGCGGTGCTGCTCGACGCCGCGTTCGATCTCGCCGGCCCCAAGGCCGACGCGGCGAACACGGCGCTGAACGCGGCGCTGATGCGGCGCGACGGGACGATGGTGGCGTTTCTCGCCCTGCTCCCGATCCGGCTGCGCTCCTTCTCGGAACTCGCGCTCGGGACGTCCCTGCTGGTTACCCCGACCAGGATCACGCTCGCCCTCTCAGGGGACATGACCAAGAACCACCTCCCCTGGGAGACGGCCGTGCCGCCCGCCATCGAGCCGCTGCTGCGCCGGTACATCGACGAGGTCCGTCCATGGCTGATGGCCCGATCCGGCAAGAGCCATGACGCCCTCTGGGTCGGCCGGATGGGAGAACCTTTGGCCTACAGGGCGATCGCCGGCCAGATCCCGATCGTGACGGAGCGGCTTCTTGGCGTGCCGATATCGCCGCATCTGTTCCGGGATGCCGCCGCCACGACTCTGGCCCGGCTTTCTCCGAAAGACGCGCTGCTGATCCGGCCGCTGCTGGCGCATTCGAGTTACGGAATCGCGGAAAGGCATTACAATCACGCCACGGCGATCGAGGCGGGGCGGGACTACGCCGCGATCGTCGCCGGACTTTCGGAGGGTGAGGGATGACGCGCGCGGCGATCTACACGCGGTTCTCGTCGCACATGCAGCGGGAGGCTTCGATCGAGGACCAGGAGCGGCTCTGCCGCGAGCGGGCGGAGCGGGAGGGCTGGGAGGTCGCGGCGCTCTTCGCCGACCGGGCGCTGTCGGGCGCCTCGATGCTGCGCCCGGGCCTGCAGGCGCTGCTGGAGGCGGCCTCCGACGGATCGGTCGACGTGGTGCTCGCCGAGGCGCTCGACCGGCTGAGCCGCGACCAGGCCGACATCGCGGCATTGTTCAAGCGGCTGAGCTTCGCCGGCGTGCGCATCGTCACGCTCGCCGAGGGCGGGATCACCGAGCTGCATGTCGGCCTCAAGGGCACGATGAACCAGCTCTTCCTCAAGGACCTCGCCGACAAGACCCGGCGCGGCCTGCGCGGCCGGGTCGAGGCCGGCCGGTCCGGCGGCGGCAATTCCTACGGCTACGACGTCGTTCGGCGCCTCGGCGATGACGGAAACCTCGTGACCGGCGAGCGGGCGATCGCTCCGGCGCAGGCCGCGGTCGTCCGGCGGATCTTCGAGGAGTTCGCCGGCGGCCTCTCGCCCAAAGCGATCGCGCGTCGTCTCAACGACGGGAAGATCCCCGGACCGCGCGGCCTGCTCTGGCGCGACACGGCGATCCGCGGACACCGCGCGCGGGGGACCGGCATCCTCAACAACGAGCTGTATGTCGGGCGTCTGATCTGGAACCGGCTGCGCTACGTCAAGGATCCGGCGAGTGGCAGGCGCGTGTCCCGGCCGAACCCCGAAGCGGAATGGATCGTGACCGACGTTCCCGAGCTGCGGATCGTGGACGACGGACTGTGGGAGCGGGTCAAGACGCGCCAGCGGGATCTCGACGCGACGCCGGCCGTCAAGGCGATCAGGGCGAGCCGCTTCTGGGAGCGCCGCCGCGCCCGTCACATGCTGACGGGCCTCGTGACCTGCGGATGCTGCGGCGGCGCGTTCGCGGCGGTCGGACGCGACTATCTCGCGTGCTCCGACGCCCGCAAGCTCGGAACCTGCGACCAGAGGAAGAGCGTCCGGCGGGCGGTTCTGGAGGAGTTCGTGCTGGACCTGATCCGGGACCGGATGATGCGGCCGGAGGCGGTGAGGACATTCATCGCGGAGTATCATCGGGAGATCAATTCCGGCCGCGACGAGGCGGCCATCCACAGGGACCGGAGCCGCAAGGCACTGGAGAAGGCCGACCGCAGGCTCGAAGGCCTCTACGACGCGATCGCGGACGGGCTGCGGACGCCGGGCATCCTCGCGAAGATCGAGAGCCTCGAGAACGAGAAGCGTTTCGCCGAAGCGGCGCTCGCGGCGCCCGCGCCGTCGCCGGTCCGCCTGCACCCCAATCTCGCCGATCTCTACCGCGACAGGGTCGCCGAACTGGGAGCGGCACTGGCGGATCCGGACATCCGGGACGAGGCGATCGAAGTCCTGCGCGGGCTGATCGAGAGCGTCGTCGTCACGCACGGAGACGACGGTTGGCAAGTCGACCTGCAGGGGGGAATCGCCGCCCTCGTCGCCTTGGGGATGTCCAAAGACAAAACGCCCCGGCCCCTTTCGGGGTCCGAGGCGCTCTGTTCGGTGAAAGTGGTTGCGGGGACAGGATTTGAACCTGTGACCTTCAGGTTATGAGCCTGTCGGTCCGACGGGCCCGACTTTCGACAGCGCTTCCGCTGGATACGGAGTCACAATATCGGTGCCCGGCGACGCGGTTCCGCGTCGGCGCTTCAAACGCACAAACACTTCCTTTCCTTCACAAGTTAACTCACCTTCCACGCCTTTCGCATGGATGCTCAGGATGCGGGAGCGTCGGAGCGCCAGTGGTCGCCCCGGATCGGGGGGCCTCGACTTTGCGATCGCGGACGCAGGCCGTCGGAGAGAGAGATTCCTAGACGCACCGACGTTCGAACCACGTCTCGAAGGGTCGATCGAAGCGATTTCCGCGCCGGGCTTCCGGAACCATCTGCTGAGCATGAGCAAGAATGCGAGGCGCGCCTCGCCCGAGCAGGCTGCGCATCGGATCTCGGCGGTCGGCTTGACGGAGCGTCATCGGGACGGGCCGGACTTTCAGGGAGTTGCCGATGCCAGGTCCGACTGCTCCGCATGGGCGCAGTCAAGAGATTGCCACGTGCACTGGTTCCGGCGATCATCCATGAATGCATGTTTTGATCCTCGCCGGTAAGCGGCCGCGACCGGGCACGATCCTTGACGAGACCGCCATGCGGCTGCGGCTGCGGGGGTTCGGAGTGGATGTCGAATGGCGCGATCCGCTCGGCGCGTCTGACGCCGCACGTGACTGCCTCATCGTGCACCGCGGCCTCGGAACCGCCATGTTGAAGCGCCTTTCGGAAGGCGGGACCACGCGAGGTTCGCGGACCCGGGTGGTCAACCCGCCCTCGGCCTGCCTCGTCGCGCTCGACCGCGATGGGGCGATGCGGCGCCTGAGAGGTGCCGGACTTCCGGTGCCGCGAAGCGCCGTCGAATTGGACTGGTCGGCCGTCCGGCAGAGGGCCGATGGCGGACCGGTTTTCGTCAAAGCGACTTCGGGCGACTTGGGGCGCGGCACCGGCGTGCGCGCCATGTCCGACGGGACCCCGGCAAGACCACCGTTCGAAGGACCTTGGCACGTGGAGGACGCCGTTCCGCGGGATGAGTGGGATCGCAAGCTATATGTCGCGGGAAACCGCGTCTTCGGGCTTCTGAAGCGCTGGCCCCGGCAGGACGGGTCTGCCCGCCCATTCGAGCCGCCGGCCGAAATGACCGACCTCGCACTTGGCGTCGCCGAAGAGATGAGGCTGGAGCTGTTCGGAATCGATCTTGTGGGCCGGCAGGGCACCTTCTCGATCGTCGATCTGAATCCTTTTCCGGGCTATCGCGGCGTCGACGGAGCCGCCGACGCCGTCGCAGATCACATCGCGGCGCGCGCGACCGCCGTCTGAGCCCCGAGCCGATCGCGGCAAAGGACCGCCAAGGCCGGAACCGCCGCGGCACGACGTGGAAACCGGGCGGCGATCGAGACGTGCCGGGCGAGCGACACCCAATGCAGCACGTCGATCCGCGCGCGCGGCGGAAGCATGCGCCGGGTCGCATACCCGTCGAGAAACGCTCTTCCGAGACGGGCGTGATGATCGCTCCCCTTCCCGTGCCGAAGGCCGAGTTCGGTTAGGTGGGCGATGAAATTACCCAGATCAACCGCCGCATCCCCCCGCGCATGCAGATCGAGATCGACGAGCCAGATCGTCTCCGGCGCGACGATGACCTGATCGAAATAGAAATCCCGGTGCAGCCCGACCTCTGGCGCGGGCGGCAGCCCCGCGATCGCCGCCGCCGCGAGATCCGCCAGATCGGCGTGCAGCCCGCCGGCCACGGCGCGGGCCAGAACCGCCACCTCGTCCCGCGGCGTCCAGCGTACTTCGGTCTGCGGCGGGGTTTCATGCAGTTCCGCGAGAGCCGCGCCGGTGCGGCGCATGGCGGCCGGCGCTTCGGCCGCGCCGATCAGATCGGCCAGAGACCGGCCCGCGACGTCCTCCTGCAACCAGAGCGGCGGGTCCGCGAGGGTGCCCGCGACGGCGGGCACGCCAACCCCCGCGCGACCGTCCAGGCCCGCAGCGCGCAGCCCCGCCTGCACCCGTGGCGCATGCCCGTCCGTGCCCTTCGCTCTCAGCTTCCCGCGCAACGCCCGGCCATCCGGAAACGCGTAGCGCAGCATGGCGCGTCGGCCAGGTTTCAGCCGCGTCAGCGCGACGCTTGGTATTCCCTCGCGATCCGGCATCAGCGGCGCCATCGCCGGGCCATCGAGAGCCCGCGCGAGGCCGGGCATCGGCGCGGTGCTCGCGGCATGTGCGACAGTCGCCATCACCCGTTCAATCACCGCCTCGGCCTCCCTGTCCCAATCGGGACGGCGCGCGCGGAACCCGTCGACCGCCAACGCGAGAAGCGCATGCGCCCGGTGCGCGGCGACCTGTACCAGATCCGGCGGGCGGCCGACGGAAGCGTAGCCTTCCAGCAGGCCCGCGACCGCGCGCCCAGTCTCCGCGCCCCGGACGGCATCGAGGTCGAGCCGAGCCAGCGCGCTTCCCAAATCCCGCGCGGCGGGGCCGGAAGCGGCGCGGTCCCGGTCGACCAAGGTCGCCCCGAGCGGCCCGACGATCACCTGATCGGCGGAGAAATCGCCGTGAAGCGGCACGGCGGACGCCCCCTCCAACGGGGGCAGCGCTCCGATCTCCCGGGCCGCGAGATCTCCGAGGTCGGCGGACAGCGCCGAGAGCGCGGCCACATGATCTGTCGGATCGGCCGGACGCCATTCCGCGAGCCCCGTCCCGCCCGCGCTCGCGTGCGCCATCGCCAACGCGGCGCCCGCCAGAGCGAAATCCGACGGGTCCGCATCATGGGACAGGGCGCGCCCGGGCGTCCATGCGACGGCGATGGCGCGAAGGTCGGGATCGACGCCCGACACCGCCGGTCCACCAGTCGCAACGGCGTGACGCGCCCCCGCCTCGGCGCGGGCGAATGCCTCGGATGAGGCGTGGAGCTTGACCACCGCGACCGGCGCCCCGGCGACATCGGCGCGCAGAACGAGACGCCGGCCCGGCTTGTAGCGCAGGATGCGTAGCTCGGCTCCCCCCAGGCCAAGCGCCTCCAGAAGCGCCAACCTGCTTCGAATGTCCGCGATCGCGCGGGCGGATTTCAGCCGCCGCTCGAGCGACAGGGGCACGAGCGCGATCTGGTGCCGATCCATGAAGATCGCGCCCCGTTGTCGCCATTTCGTCCGCGCCCGGACCTCCTCCCACCTCTCGGCGGGATAGGTCATGGCGGTCCAGGCATCCAGCCGGCCATCCTTCGGGATCAGCCCGGCGACGCAGCTGGTCCCCGGCTTGAATTGCAGATAGCTTTGCCGCATCGCCCCGATCCCGACCTCTTCGGCGAGGGCCGGCGCCTGCAGCAGACCCGCCAGCCCGGGCAGCGCCCGTTCCCGCCGGCACAGGGCGGCATCCGCGGCCGAGAGGCGCTCAGAACGCGACGGCATGGGGCGAAGCTCCGACCTGACGCGCGGAGGTGGCGGCGAACCAGCCCCCGGCACGGCGCAGGGCATCGGGCGTTCCCGTCTCGGACACCCGACCGCCCTCGAGCGTCACGATCCGGTCGAACCGCGTGGCGAGCGACAGATCATGGGTCACCAGAAGGGTCGTGCGCCCTTCGGAAACCGCGTCTATCGCCGCGATGACGGCGGCGGCGCTCTGACCGTCGAGACCGTTGGTGGGCTCGTCGAGGATCAGGACAGGCGTCTGGCGCAGGAACGCCCGCGCCAGGCTCAGCCGCTGCCGCTGGCCCCCCGAAAGCGTGGCACCACGCTCCGCGATCACGGTGTCGAGGCCGTCGGGCAACGCCGCGACGGTGTCGCTCAAAGCCGCGCGCCGCAGGGCGTCGGTCAGCTCTTCGGGAGTGGCGTCGCGGTCCAGACCGAGCGTCAGGTTATGGGCCAGCGTTCCCGAGACGATCAGCGGCTCCTGCGGGACCAAGGCGATCCGCCCGCGCAGCGAGGACAGTTTCAGATCGCGCAGATCCGCATCGTCCAGCGTCACGCGACCGTCCTGCGGATCGAACAGGCGCAGCGCGAGGGCGGCGAGGGTCGATTTGCCCGCGCCGGAGGGGCCGACGATGGCCACGCGCTCCCCCGGCGCCACGGACAGGTCCAACCCGTCGAACACGACCTCTCCGCCGTGATGGGCGAAGCGCAGACCCTCGAACGTCAGCGCGCCCTCGCCGTCTTCGGGTGCTGCCCGAGCGTCGGACCGTTCGCGGACCATGTCTGTCTGATCCATCAGGTCGGTGACGCGCTCCGAGGCGGCGAGGGCCTTGGCGAGGCGCGCCACGTATTTCGCGTAGCCGCGCACCGGGCGGAACGTGTGTTTGAGATAGCTGACGAAGATCAGCAGGTCCCCCGGCGTGATCCGGCCCGCCATCACCTGCAGCGTCCCGAGCCACAGCACCGCTCCGAGGCCGAGCCCTGCCAGGACGTCAACCGCCCGTTCAAGGCCCGCCGTCAGGCGCGCGCTTTGGATGCCCGCCGCCATGTCCTTGTCGTTGTCGCCGGCGAAATCGCGGGCGGTCTCTTCCTCGAGGCCGAGGGCCTGGACCGAACCGATGCCGGCCAGCGTCTCGGAGGCGGTCGAGGCGAGCGCCCCCTGCCGCTTGCGCGCCGTCCGGCTGACCGCGCGGATGCGGGTCGTCATCGCCCGCGACAGCAGCCAGAGGACCGGCAGCGGAGCGAGCGCGACGAGGGCGAGTTGCCAGTCGAGCCAGAGCATCACGCCGACCATGCCCACGAAGATCAGCACGTTAGCGACCAGCGGCATCGCCGCCGTGACGAGCGTGTCCTTGAGCATCCCCACGTCGCTGACGAGCCGGATCGTCAGATCGCCGGACCGCGACCGGGCATGGTATCCGACCGACAGCGCCTGAAGATGGCGAAAGAGATCGCCGCGCACCTTCGTCAGGACCCGGTTTCCGACCAGCGCGAAGCCAAGGGTCGCCATATAGTGGAAACCGGCCCTGAGCAGCACGGCCAGCAGCAGACCCCCGACGCACAAAGCCAGCAGCAGCATCGGATCCATCGCCGCCGCCGCCGTCTCCTGCCCTGCGGGAACGGGCACGACCGCGTCGATGATGAATTTCAGCGGCCAGGGCTCAGCGAGACGCATGACCGTGGAGAAGATCAGCGCCAGAACCGCGCCGGCGAGCATCAGCCGATGGCCGCGCAGATACGGCGCAAAGCGCCGCAACACCCTAAGCGGAGCCGGGCCGGGTCCCTCGCTCATGCGGCATCGCGATCGGAGGAGAGGGCGAGGGTCAGCACCCGCTCGGCGACCCCGGCCCAGGTGTGATCGGCGAGGACCCGCGCGCGACCGGCGGCGCCCATGGCGCGCGCGGCGTCCCCGCCCGCCGCCAACTCCGACAGCGCGTCCGCAAGGGCGCGGGGAGCATCCGGCGGCACGATCAGTCCCGTGCGGCCATCTTCGACCAGCTCCGCCAGATGGCCCGTCCGACTTGCCACCACGGGGAGACCCGCGGCCATGTACTCGTAGATCTTGAGCGGCGAGAAATAGAACGCCTCCGATGCGCCATAGGGCGCCGTGCCGACATCCATGTCCGACAACGCGCCCGGCACGTCGGCGGCGGACAGGAGGCCCGTGAACCGCGCGGCCTCGTGCGCGTCCGCCGCGCGCAACCGCGCCTCGGTCGCCGCCCGCTCGGGTCCGTCGCCGACGATCAGAAGCCGCGCCGTCGGATGTTCGGCCCGCAGAAGCGCGAAGGCGTCGATCAGCGTCGGCAGACCGTGCCACGGCTTGAGAGAGCCCAGAAAACCCACGGTGAAAGGCCGGTCCGGACGCGGTCCCGGGGCGGGAAAACGGGCCGGATCGATGCCGTTGGGCACGCAGACCGCCCGGCGCGCGCCTATGGCCAGGGAGTGATCAACAACCGGGGGCGAGACGGCAGACACCAACGAGGCGCTTCGCATCGCCCGGCGGACGCTGGCCTCGGCCTCCTCGGGCAGGGCCAGGTGGCGGTGCGCGGCCTGTTCCTCCAGAAGCGGCGCGTTCACCTCGAGGATGGACGGCTTCCCGTTCGTCGCGGCCCATTCCATCGCCGCATGGGCATAAAGCGCATGCCGCTCGTAGACGAGGTCCGGCTGAAGCCGATCGAGCAGCGCGGTCACCTCTGCATTCGCCGACAGCAGGGCGCGGGCGCGGATCTCCGGGTCGCCTTTCGTTGCGGGAGGCAGCGCGACGACCTCGACCCCCGCCAGATCGGCCGGGCGGTCGCCTTCCGCGCGGGAGGTCAGGAGCGTGACCCGGGCCCCCCGACGCGTCAGGGCGCGCAGCATCTCCTGCACGTGGATCGACGCTCCCTTGGCCCCCCAGACGGGAATGCCCGGATCGGCGCAGACATGGACGATTTGCATCAGGCCGCCCTCTCCGCCTGACGTCGGCGCAACGCGGTCGCGAAGTGGCCCCGCAGGGCGGCGGCGCTCGCGGCCACGTCGAACTCCGCCTCGACGAGCGCGCGGGCCCGGGTCGCGAGGTCGCCGCGCAGACTCGGGTCGCCCGTCATCCTCTTAAGCGCGACGGCCAGCGCCTCTGGGTCGCCTTCGGGCGTGATCAGCCCCGTCTCGCCGTCCCGGACCAGCTCCGGTATGCCGACCACGTCGGTCGAGATCACCGGCAGCCCGACGGCCATCGCCTCGACCAGAACCGTCGGCAGCCCGTCGCAGTTGCCGTCCGACCCGACCACGCAAGGACAGGCGAGCACGGCGGCCTCGCGCATCGATCCGATCACCGAGGATTGCGGCTTCGGCCCTTCGAGGCGGACCATGTCCTCCAGCCCGCAATCGACGATCTGCGCCATCAGATCGTGACGCTCCTCGCCGTCGCCGATGATCCGGCACCGGGCGTCGTGTCCGGACGCGCGCATCAGGCGCAGGGCTTCGATCAGGATATGGAACCCCTTCTTCTCGACCAGCCGACCGACCGCCAGGATCTCGGTCGCGTCGTCCCCGGGAGGCGTATAGGCGAAACGGTCCAGATCGAGCCCGTTGTAGATCCGATGGACGCGCTGCGCGTCGAAGGTCTCGCGCAGATGCGCGACGTTGAAGTCCGAAACGGTGACCGTGAAATCGGCGTCACGCAGCTTTTCGGCGATGTGCTGAGGCTCATCATACTCGCAATAGATGTCCTTGGCATGGGCGGTGAAACTGTAGCCGATCCCCGCGAGCGAAGCGGCGATCCGCGCCACGGATGTCGAAACGGTCCCGAAATGCGCATGGAGATGGACCACGCCGCGCCGGCGCGCCTCCAACGCCAGTTCCAGTGCCTGCGCGGCGTCCTGACCGGACGCCACCGCGTCGAGCGTGCCCAACGCGTCCCACGAGCCGGGCAGTTCGGCCCGGCCGCGACCAGACGCTCCCAGAACGGCTCCGCCCCGTTGAACCGGTCGCGGATGCGCGTCACCGGCGCGCGGACCTGACCGAGCTGATCCTGGAAATGCGTCTCCTCGACGGGGCGCAGCGCGAAGATCTCGATCGCTTGACCGGCGGCCTCATGGGCCAGCGATTTCGTTGACGATGAACGTCTCCGAGAAACGGGGATAGCGCTTGAGCACGTACCCCACCGCGCCGGCGACTGGCGGGTGCGCGGCCTTCATGCCGCCGTCCTCCTCGAAACGGACCATGCGGGCGACGCCGCAGGCCGCCTGGCCCCCATCGCGTCGGCCAACAGCCCGGCGGAGAGCGCCTTCACTCGGTCAAGCCCGCCCATGTCGAGCCGCTCGCCTGGCCGCGCCGGAGCGCTTCTCAGCCAGGTCCCGACGGCCGACGGGCTCAGATCCTCCGGCAGAAGCATCGAGACGAGGCCGCGTGCCGCGAGCCGCTCGGTCCGCATCACCTGCTCGCGGCGCGGCTTGCACCGGGGTACGATCAGCGCCGGAGGGTCGAGCGTCAGCATCTCCATCGTGGTGTTGTACCCCCCCATGCCAAGGATCCGCGCGGCCCCCGCCTTCACCTTGAACGGCTCCTTGAGGAAGGGAATGACGGTCATGTCATCCCGAGACGCGGCGACGTCCGCCACGCGCGCGCGCAGCTCGTCCGGCATCTGGGTGCCAGTCACCAGAATGCCGCGATGTCCCTCCGGCATCGGCGCGCGCGCGAAGGCGTCGCAAAGCGCCGCGCCGTCGCGACCGCCGCCCACCGCGCAGTAGACGTACGGCCTGGCATCGGAGCCCAGCGTCGCGGCGAGGTCGGCGGCGCCCTGCGCCTCGTCGCGCCGACCGGCAGGATCGAGATATCCCACATGTGCGAAGCGCTTGCCGATCGTTCCTCCGATCCGCAATCGCCCAGCAGGTCGTAGAATCAGCGGGTCCCCATAGACCCAGACGCCGTGGAAAAACCGGCGGATCGTCTCGAAACTGCGCTGACGCAGCCATTGGCGGCGGACCACGGGGCTCTCGTCGATCACGTCGCGCAGCCCCAGAACGATCCGGCACCGGCCGCGCCGCAAAAGCATCTCGAGCGTGTCGTCCAGTTCGTATTGCGCGCCGCGCGGCACGTTGTCGACGATCATCAGGTCCGGGTCGAACCCGTCGACCGTGCCCGGATGGCCTGCGCGCGCAGCCGCGCCAGCCGCGCCAGATCGCCGCCCAGCTCGCGCGGCCGATAACTGCCGTCGCTCTGCTTGGCGTAGGCCGGCAGCGTCACGCAATCGACACCGCGCGGCATCGCGAACGCGCCGGCCTGACGTATCCCGCCGATCAGCAGGATCTCGGGACGGGGGTCCATTTCCGAAAGCGCGGTGGCGATCAGCAGGTTGCGACGCAGGTGTCCGTATCCCAGCGTGTCATGCGACAGAGACGATCGCGCGCTCGATCCGTCAGGGGCTTGGCAGCGCTGGGCAGGTCTGCTCTCCAATCCTTTTAGCTCGTAAGACGTCACATGCACGTCATGATGGCGGTCGCCGCAGTCCGCGCCCAATGGCACGGCTTTCTCATCACTTCGCATTCACGATGCAGCGTCGGTGAGATGGAAACTAAGGATCGTGACCGCTATTACCCGTTAAAATTCCCTTAGAACTGCCCCGGGCGGGCTGGTTTCGTGCGTGTCTCGCCGTAAACATGGACTGGTCAAATCCTAGTGAAACACAGTGGGGTGCGGTCTTCCGGACGCTCCGCCAAAACCGAACGGGAGGCCTCCCTGTCCTTCGGAACCAGATCGTCTCCAGCCAGGCCCTCGTCGTCCTCATGGCTGGCGGCGGTGTCCGCCGTCATGCCGCGACGCTGCCCACACGGAGCCCTGCGCGAAGTGCGCGATTCCGACGAGCAGACCCTGGCTCACCACCCACCAGACGCGTCGGCCAACGACTACGCCGTGAACACATGGAGCTGTTCGTCCTCGGTGCACGAATGTCCGGCAGACCGTGATCCGCGCGGACGGGCTGCTCGTCCGGTGTCCAGACCTGCTCGCCGCGAGATCGCCGAGGCGATCGCCGTGCCGCGTACCCTCGGCGACGACGAACGACGAGGAGATCGCGGAGGAACGGGTGGAGCTGGACCGCCTCGTCGAAGCCGCGCCGCGCCGTCGCCGCCGATCGAGACGGCGCGCGTGCCGATCGAAGCCGCTCTCGCCGCCGGTCGCGTGACGAGGCCCGGACGATCACCGCGTCGATGTCGAGAACCGCTTCGACGAAACGCTCGGGCCGGCTGATGGACGACGCCGTCCGCGCAGCGCGGCGAGGTCATCGATTCCCTCGAGGCGATTGACGTTCTGGGCGGGTGGTTGACGTGTCGTCTTCGGCGCCGTCGCGTTGACGCTCCTCGCCGCCACGATGCTCACCGCCTTTCCCGTACCGCAGTGTCCTCGGCCCGTCGCGGCCTCACCAAGGTACCGGAGCGGTCGCGCGGGGAGTATCTCGACTACCGCGTGCACATCCCTCAGCGTAACGGCCACCAGCTCGGCCGCCTCGCCGATCGGTTGAACGACATGATGGCCGAGATCGGCGGCGAGCGAGAGGCGCTCATCGCCTCCTCAAAGTCGGGTCGTCGCGTAGCATCAGGCGGCCGCCCGCCGGCGGAGCGGCCGAGGACGCCCCGAAGCAGAAGGACCTGGCCAAAAGCCGGGCCCGGGTCTTGGCCGATCCCCCTCACCCATGAGCTTCGCACACTCCCGCTCACCGTCGTGCGCGGCAAGGCCGAGTACACTGCGCGACCCCGACGCCGGCCCGACAGAGACGCGGGTCCTGCTGCATCGGAAGGATCGCGTCGCCAAGGCCGAGCAGACGAGCCGCCTCGTGGACGAGGCAGCGGCCGTTCGTCGCGCGCAGCGAAGCCGGCGCCTGTCCCGATCGACGCGTCCCCGTCGACATGCGCGGACGTGCGCCGGCCGACATCGTCCTCGACAGCCGCGAGCTCGTGCGTCGCAAGGACATCTCGATCCTTCCCAAGCATCCGACGGCGCCAGTCGGTGTCCAGGGCGACGCCGGGCGGCTGCGACAGGCGGTGCTTATCCCGATCGACAACGCGGTGCGCATCGCGCCGCCCGGCAGCGTGGTCCGCGTCACGCCCAGGCGACGGAAGGTCACGCGGTCGTCACCGTCTCCGACGATGGCCCGGGTTTCGCCGCCGAAGAGGTCGAGCGCGCGTTCAGCCGGTTCTGGCAGGGACGCCCCGGCACCAAGGGCAAGGGGCGCGGCAGCGGGCTCGGCCTGTCGATCGCGCGCTCGATTCTCGAACGCCACGACGGCGCGATCCGGCTGGAGAACCACGAGGGCGGCGGCGCGACGGTCCGTCTCGAAGTGCCTCTCGATCCGGGAACTGGCGGCGAAGACGGGGACGGTAGGCTACGGCCGCCCGCGTCCTTCTGGTCGAGGATGATCCGGAGATCAGCGAGCTCGATTCCCGACGCGCTCGGAATGGAGGGATACTCCGTCGACGCGACCACTCAGGGCTGGCCTGTCGAGCGGCTGGCCGCGGCGGAACAGCCCGGTGATCCTCGACCGCATGCTGCCGCGACGCCGAAGGGGCCGCGCTCTGCCGGCGCCCGCCGCGAGGCCGGCAACGGCGTGCTGGAATCCTCGATGCTCACCGCGCGCGACGCGCTCGAGGACAAGATCGAAGGACTGGCAGGCGGCGTGGACACTACATCACCAAGCCGTTCGCCATCGCCGAGCTGACCATGCGGGTCGAGACGCTCTGCGCCGCGCGGTGGTCGCGGCGCACCAATGGAGGACGTGCTGGATGTCGGCCTGGTTTCCCTCGACCGGCGGCGAAGGCGGCCGAAGTGGACGGCACGGCGGTCCAGCTGACCGCACGGAATTCGCCCTGTGCGCTTCCTGATGGAGAACCCGGGCCGTCCCGTCTCCCGCACCGAACTTCTCAAAGGCGTCTGGGGCTACGATTTCGACCCGACACATGAACGTCGTCGAAGTCTACATCTCCTATCTGCGGCGAAAGCTGGGTGACGCGACGCGAACCGTGAACGGTCGAGACCGTCAGAGGGTTCGGCTATCGGATGAAGGTCGCGGATGTGATGGCCGGCAAGAACTCCG